>NZ_FOZK01000002.1 GCF_900114435.1 Halomicrobium zhouii
AAGACGACGGCACCCTCGCCGTCCACGAGCTCGTGCAGACCAAGCAGTACTCGGTCAGCGACCGCTCCGCTGCGAAGTCGCGGATCGAGCGCGCGGTGCAACAGCACCTCGCGATGGGTATGTTCCTGCAAACCGCGCTCGACGCGATGTGACCTCACACACTGACCAACCCCCCTAGACGCTATCTCCCCCTTTCGACCCCCCTTATCGAAAGACCCCCCTTTCGACCCCCCTTATCGAAAGACCCCCCTTTCGACCCCCCTTATCGAAAGACCCCCCTTTCGACCCTATCTTTTCGACTGGCACGGAGTGGCTACTCGACGGTAACTGCCAGCGGCGACGCTGCGCCTCGTTCCGGAGCCGATCACGCGGTCGCGTCGCTATCGACGCGGTATCGAGAAAAGTGACGACGGGCGTCGTTCAGTTGCCTGGTGCCCAGCCGCAGACCGAGCATTCGGTGGCCGCCCCTTCGTGGAGACCACCGCAGTCCGGACACTGCTTCTTGTTGTAGCTCTCCTGCCAGCCGACCGACTCGGTTTCGTGCCCGCGCTGTGAGAGGAACTCGTCTATCATGTCGTCAGTGCTCGGGGCGGTCGCCATACATGCTATGGTATAGCACACCAGCATATAGGTTTACTGGTCGTGTCAATTGACACCGGGCAGCAGTCCCGTGAGGGACTGGCGAGTACTGGCACGTACCTGGCGCTACTCGTGATAGAGCCAGATCCAGGCCGGGATCGCGGCGTGGCGACCGCACGCGTCACGGTACGGTGTTCGCACGCCTCTATGGAGTAATCGCCCCTCTCGCGTCGCCGGGGGGCGTCGCCACTATCAGGAGTAGTACCAAAAAGGAATGGTGGGTGGTGGGTGGTGGGAAGGTGGATAATGGCACCGGTGGGGCGCCATTATAGGAGCGAATGCGAGGGACGGTAATAAGAATTGGGGGTCTGAGTATCAGTGCTGATACCAGGGCCGCTGGTCGAGCGCCTGGCACCCGACCGAGCCGACGCTCGCGATTCCCTGGCGATGCGACTGCCGAGACACCGGACGCCTGTGGCGCGAACGCTGGCGGAGCGACGCCGTCTACGCGTGTTTTTCGGTGTACTGTTCCAGCGCGAGTTCGATCGCTGCCGGACGCTTGCTGACGCGGCCGTCGGCCACGCGCATCAGGCCGCCCGGGTTGTAACCGTCCGCGTAGTCGAAGATGCGGTTCACGGCCGCCCGGGGGACGGAGACCGGCGTGAACTCGTCGACGGTGAAGATGCGCGAGGCGGGGGTGTCGTGCCAGACGGTGGTGGCCGCCCACGACTCGTCGTCGGTGAACGTGGTTCCGATGCGGCCGGTCCCGACGTACGTGTCGTCCTGGTAGAACAGCACGAGGTCGCCGGCGTCCATCTTCTCGAAGTAAGTCTGGTTGCTGTCGCCGTCCTGGACGCCCCAGAACCGGACCTCGTCTCCCTCCGGGAGGGCGTCGGGGTGGTCGGGGTAGTCGGCGAGCGAGACAGCGGACCGGACCGTCCGGTCGAAGTCGTCCGGGTCGCAGGGGACAACGAAGACGTTCGAACTCATACCGGTGGTTCGGACAGTCTCGTGATAAAACACCGGTTTGCGGCCGTCCGTGGGCGGCCAACCACGTGTGGCACGCGGCCGCACGCGACCGGTCACCCAGATCCCGTTCACACTGGCCCCGGATTACACTGGGACCACGACGGCGTCACTCGATCCCCTGATCTTCCTCCAACACCTAGAGGGGCATTAGTGGTCACAGTTATACGCTGCTCCTCGTAATCAGTTGATATGACCGAACAGGGCGTCACCTACGTCGAGAAGGCCTGCGCCTACGTCACCAGGAACGGGTCGGAGTTGCTGGTGTTCGACGGGCCGGAACACGACGGGCTCCAGGTACCGAAGGGGACGATCGAACCGGGCGAGGGCCCGCGCGAAGCGCTGTGTCGCGAAGTCATCGAGGAGAGCGGCCTCGCCACTTTCGAGGGGATACAGCACCTGGTCACCGACGTCTGGAACCGCCGGGCGTTCCCGCCGAAGCGGTACGTCCGCAACTTCTTCCACGTCCCCGTGCTGGGTGCGAAGGACGCGTGGACCCACACCGTCACCGGAGCGGGCGCGGAACGCGGGAATCGCTTCGAGTTCTTCTGGGTCGACCTCCCGACGGACGCCGCGTTCGCGCTGGACCTCGACGACTACCTCCACGCGCTCGACGCCGGTGACGTCGGGGGTCCGGGCGGCGGCGTCACTGCCGACTGAGCGCCCGCTCGGCGTCGTTTCTGCCCGAATGCGGTCTCCGTCTTCCGGCTGTGAGTTGCCTGGACGATGCCAGTGTTTTTTGCCGAAGACGACCGACTTCTCGGTAATGACTCCGGACCGGCCACGCTCCGAGGCGCGCGCGTGGGAGAACTACCTGCTGGTCTTCAGCGTGATGGTCGTGGCGATCTGCCTGGGCCTGCTCCCGTCGACGCCCGGCCCGCGCCACCTCGAAACGCCCGAGGCCATCGTCCCGATGGCCATCGCCGCCGGACTCGGTGTGTTCGCGATCCGGCTCCGCCGCGGGTCGTACGCGCACGACCAGCGCAGGCGGATCGCCCGGCACGGCTGGGTCGGGGCGCTGGTCGCCGCGAGTATCAGCGGCTGGTGGGTCGTCCTCCACCTCCACACCGGGGTGCCGGTTACCGGATTGACCGACCAGATACTCACCGTCGTGAGCGGCGGCCTCGGCGCCGGCGTGCTCGCGGGTCGGTCGGCTATCGCCGGGCAGACACCGGAGACGACCGCGGGCCGGGACCGCGTCCTCGCGGAGACGACGTGGGCCGACCGCTCGGGGCCGACGCCGGTCGTCGACGCGACCATCGCGTTGCTCGCCGAACTGAACGGCGTCGACCGGACCGAACTCGACCCGCTCTACACGCACGTCGACCCGGAACTGCTCACCGACCTGCGCCAGCAGGACGACTCCCAGTGGCGATACCTGTTCCGCACGGATTCCTACGAGATCGGTATCACCAGCTCGGGGACCGTCACCGCGTACGAACCGCTCGGGGACGCGGACGTGTCGACGTCGCTCGCGTCGGGGTGAGGCGGCCGAGATGTTTTTCGACGCCTCCCGTCTTCTGGATCCGGCGACACACAGTCGATCGACGGCTCGATGCCGCGACCTGCCGGTCCCGGTACTCGTCGGGCTCGTGCTTACAGCTGCCCGGTGGTCTCGCCGACGAAGGACGTTCCCGCATCCGCGAGCCACGAGTGGGCCGTCAGAAGTGGCGCTCGCAGACCCGGATGAACTCCTCGACGTCGATGCCCTCGCCGCGGTCGTACGTGACGAAGACGCCTTCGAACCCGTTTTTCACGAAGTGTAGCATCATCGCCTCGTCGAAGCCGTAGACGCTACACTCCAGTTCGCCGGCGTTGAACAGGTCCTGGAGGCGGTCCCGGCCCCAGCCTTCGAGGCGAAGGTCGTCGAAGATGGCGTCACGCTCCTGGTGCGAGTAGACGACGTCGACGTTCTCTCGCATGTACAGCATCTCGTAGTCCGTCTCGTAGTAGACCGCGACCGACCGGAGGGCTCCGTCCGCCGCCGTCAGGAGGTCGTCGACGAGGTCTTGCTCGTCCGGGGAGCTGCTGGTCGTCATGCCTCGGGGCTTTCGACACGACTCACTTAGTATCGCAGCCTAACTGATTACCGTCCGTCCGCCGCCGGCGGTACCCTTAGTGTCGCCGACAGCGTACCAGACGACATGTGCGGACGTACCTCGCTGTTCCTCGAACGGGCGGACCTGGAGGACCGTTTCGCCGCCGAACTCGTCACCGACGGCGGGGTGGACTACCGGCCGCGGTACAACGTCGCCCCCGGGAGCGACCTCGAGGTCGTCACGAACGAGGCACCGGCGACCATCGACCAGTTCCAGTGGGGGCTCGTCCCGTCGTGGGCCGAGGAGCCGACCCGTGGGCTGATCAACGCTCGCTCGGAGACGGCCGCGGAGAAGCGCTCGTTCCGCGAGGCCTGGGAACGCCGGCCGTGTCTCGTGCCCTCGACGGGCTTCTATGAGTGGCAGGACCGCGACGTCGGCGGGAAGCGGCCCTACCGCATCTACCGCGACGGCGACGACCCGGCGTTCGCGATGGCCGGGCTCTGGGAGCGCTGGGAGGGCGCGGACGAGACGCTGGCGACGGTGACGATACTCACGACCGAACCGAACGACGTCGTCGCGCCCATCCACGACCGGATGCCGGTGATCCTGCCGCCGGAGGCCGAGCGAACCTGGCTCGAGGCCGGGCCCGACGAGCGGCGGGGGCTGTGCCGCCCGTATCCGGGCGACGACCTCGCCGCCTACCCGGTCTCCACCGCGGTCAACGACCCGGCCAACGACCACCCGGGCGTCGTCGAGGCGGACCCGTCTGAACAGGCCGGCCTCGGCGACTTCGGCTGACCGCTCGCTCCGACGGCCTCGACCGCCGGTCGCCGGGGAGACGACGTGTTGACGCCGGCCCTCATCAGTTTGGCTCGTTACTTATTCCGCTCCCCCACCGAGTACAACTGCCGGTTGACCATGCGATACCACCGGCACTTCCACCCACCCCCACACGAGTCCAGCCGTCGAGCCCCCCGCTCACGGCTGGCACTTCTCTCTTCACGACGACCGATAGCGTCGTCTCCAGTGGCGTCGGTGTCAGGAATTGCCGTCGGTGCCCGGAATGCCGGCGGTGCCCGGAATTGCCGTCGGTGTCAGGAATGCCGGCGGGGCCCGGAATGCCGGCGGAGCCCGGGCTACTTCGGTGGGAGATGCGCGACGCCGAGCCAGAAATCCTCGATGGCGCGGGCCATCGTCACGAACGCTTCCGACGACGTCGGCTTCTCGAGATAGGCGTTTGCGTTGAGTTCGTACGATCGCGTGACGTCCGCCGCCTCGTCCGAGGCGGTGAGAACGAGCACGGGGATCCGGCGCAACTCGGGCCGACTATCGAGTTCGGCGAGGATCTCGTTTCCGCTCGTTCCCGGAACGTGGAGGTCGAGCAGGATGATGTCGGGACGCGGGGCGTCCGCGTAGCCGTCGCGCTGGTGGAGGAAATCGAGCGCGTCGGCGCCGTCCCCGACGACCGAGACGGTCTCCGTGGCGTCGGTCGCCTCGAAGGACTCGACGAACCGCGAGGCCGCTTCTGGATCGCTTTCGACGAGCAGGACGTCGAACGGACCGCTGTTTCCGCGTGAATTACTTCGTTCCACGATCGCTGTCTCAGTACGTGAGAGAGGCTATCGACCGAGGTAACTCGTTTCCCAATTATGTTAGGTCGGTGTCCGGCGGAGGGCGACTCACTCGCCGGCGAATCCGACGAACACCATATCGTCCGTCTTCAGTTCGTAGTCGACGCCGGCGGACAGCCGGGTGTAGTCGAACGGTTCGGTGACGACGTGGAACCCGTTGGGCGTCTCCCGGCGGAGCAGGACTGTCGTGGAATCGGCGAGCGAGTCGGCGAACGCGTCGGCCGCCGCCGCCGAGACGTCGTCGAGGTCGAAGAGGAAGTTCGTCTCGTCGGCACAGGCGTCCGACTGGAGCACCGACAGGAACTCGCTGTCGACCCGCTTGAACTTCCGGAGGACGTCCGTGTCGCCGTGGAAGCGCATCTCCAGCCAGTCGTCGGTCCGCTCGCGGAGCCGGAAGAGCGCCGACGTGGTGTCCCGCGCGTTGACGGTGAGGTAGAGTCGGTAGCGCTCCTCGAATCGCGAGACCGCGTGGTCGAGTCGCGCGACCGTCTCGGGGAGTTCCTCGGCCTCCGCGACGATTTCACGGATCACCCGCTCCGAACTCGCGGTGAGACCCTCGTTGTCCTTGGCCCGGGCGATGGCCAGCAAGAGGTACACCCGTTCCGGGCCGAACTCGCAGTACTCCTGGAAGTCGTCGATATCGATGGGCATGGCGGGTCGACGAGTAGACGGGATAAAGGACTCACGGGGGCGTGAGAGACGGTTTCACTGACGACCGAGCCACCGCCGTCGGCCCATCTCTCAGCACGTTTCTCACCCCGTCGCCTCCTCGGACTCGAGCGCGCTGGACTGGTCCGGCTCCCGGCCCAGGCGCGTCTTCAGCTCGGATAGCTCCCGGTCGATCCGCTGTTCGGACGACCGGCGGTTCAGTTCGCGGTCGATGTCGTCGCCCTCGGCGAGGACGTCGTCGAGTGCGCCGCTCTCCTCCAGTTCTTCCAGGGCGGCCGCGCGGGCCTCCATCTGCTCGGTCCGCTCGGCGGCGCGTTCGACGGCACGGTTCACGTCGGTCATCCGGCCCCCGACGCCGGAGAACGCCTCCGCGACCCGCGCCGACGCCTGGGCCGCCTCGTGACGGGCTTTCAGCGACTCTTTGTGCGTTCGGAACCCCTCGATCCGACCCCGGAGCGCGATCTGGCGCTCGACCAGCCGGTCCTGGGTCGCCTGCAGGCGCTCGATCTGGTCGCCGAGGTCGGCGATCTGTTCGCTGGCGGCGTGTTTCTTCTCCAGTGCGCGCCTGGCCAGGTCGTCACGGTCCTGCCGGACCGCCTCGCGGACCTGCTCGTCGTGTTTCTCGACGGCGCTCTGCAGGCGCTCGCGATGCATCTCTAGGCGCTTCTTCTGGGTCGTGAGGTCGGCGATGCCGCGGTTGATCCCCTGGAGCTCGTCGCGTAACTGCTCGTAGGAGTAGTCGAGTTCCGCGGCGGGGTCCGCTGCCCGGTTCAGCAGGGCGTTCAGCCACGACTGGACGGTGAAGGAGAGTCGCTGAAAGAGGGTCATCGCGATCCCTTCCGGTCGTCCGCGTCGTCTCGCCGGCTGGGGCGGTGTCGGGGCATGCGCACGCTACGGGCGAGACCCGGTTAATTGTGTTGCTGAAACTGAACGTCTGCGTCGGCGCGGGATCCGACGTCCGGCGGTCCCTCGCGCCGTGGTACACCCCCGCAAGAGTAATACGCGCACAGACCCTCCCGTCAACAGAATGGACGTCCACGTGCAGGGTGGGCCGGCCGAACCCTTTCTCGGTGCCCGCGACGTCTTCGAGACGGAACAGGACCTGGAGCGCCGGGTGACCGTTCGCGTCCGCGAAGACCCCGACGAGCGAACCCGCGTGAGCCACGACGCGGAGAGCCACCTGCTCACCATCTCCCGACAGGCGGCGACGAGCGCGATGGCCCGGGAACTCGCGCTCCACGAGTTCGCGCACATGGCTCGCTACGAGCAGGGCCACCCCTCACACACGCAGTCGACGGAGGAGGCCATCTACCTCGCGCTGGCCGGCCGGAGCGTCGAACGCCGGAAGCTCTCGCACTGTTACCAGATCGCCAACCACATGAAGGACATCTACGCCGACGACGTCTGGCTGGGCGTCGCGCCGGCGGACAAACTGGTCACCTTCCTGGAGTCACAGCTGGCGACCGCTATCGCCGACGTGCCCCACGACCCGCCCGCCGGCCAGCGGCTCACGCCGACGTCGGACCCGGACATCACCGCGGTCAACGCCGCCTTCGCGCTGGCGCTGGTCGAGCGTCACGACCTGGTCGAGGACGACCACCCGATGTACGACCTGGCCCGCGTCGCGGCCGACGACGCGCCCCACGTCGGTCTGTCCACGTTCAAGCGCCACTTCGCCACGCTGGCCCGCGACACCGACGAGAGCACCTACCGCAAGGCGCTCGTCGACGTGACGCGGGAGTACGCGACGGCCCAGCGCGGCGAACAGGCGGCGGACTAGAGGAACAGCGGAACGACAGGCGCCAGTCCCAGGGCGATACCAGCCAGCATCACCGGGTAGTCTGCCCGCTCGAATGCCAACGCGGGCAGTGTCGGGTTCCAGGCGAAACAGCGGGCCTGGAGCGCGACGGCGAGGCGGTCGGCGCGCGCGACGGTCCGGTCGAGTCCCCGGAGGAACAGCCGCCGGGCGCGGTCGTGGAACGGTCGCCGCTGTCCGGCGCGTGCGTGCATCGCAGTTCGGACCGTCCGGAGGTCGTCGACGACCAGGGGGAAAAAGCGGAAGACGAGTCCCACGCCGACGCCCAGTAGTTGCCCCGGCCGGCCGGGAACGACCCGCTGGATGGCTGCGCGCGTGTCTCGCACCGGCGTCGTCCTGACGTAAGCGGCGCTGACGGCGAGCACCGGCGGGACCCGGAGCACCGCGAACAGCGAATCACGTGCGGGACCGACGCGGAACCAGGGCGGGCCCAGCGCGAGGCCGGCAACCACTGGTGCGACGGCGAGTACACCGAGGACGATTCGGTAGTCTCGGGCCACGCGCACGGGCGAGAGCCGGGCGGCGGTCAGGACGACGGCGGTGAGCAGGTACGTCGCGGCGAGCCACGCGACCGAGTCAGCAGCCAGCGCCGCGACGGCGAACCCGGCCTGGAAGCAGAGCTTCGAGCGCGGGTCGAGTCGGTGGGCCGGCGTCGACCCGGGGACGAAGCTCAACATCGCGGGTCACGCACGCCGACGTCGTCGAGGGCGTCCAGCCCATCCGGAGAGTCCACGTCGAACGCGACCGACCCGTCGACCATCCCCACCACGCGGTCGGCCAGTCGGTGCAGGTCACGCAGGTCGTGAGTGACCACGACGACGCTCGTCCTGTCGGCGTGGAGCGCCGCGAGCCGGTCGACGATGGACTCGCGAGCGGCCTGGTCGAGACCGGCCAGCGGTTCGTCGAGGACGAGGTGATCGGGTTCCATCGCGAGCGCGCCGGCGATGGCGACCCGGGCCTGCTCGCCGCCGGACAGCGACGAGATGGTCGCGTCCTCGCGACCGTCGAGGTTGACGGCGTCGAGCGCCGAGTCGACGCGCCGGTCTATCTCGCCACGGTCGAGGCCGAGGTTCTCCGGACCGAAGGCGACGTCTGCACCGACGGTCGCGGCGACGAACTGGTCCCGGGGGTGCTGGAACACCATCCCGACGCTCGTCCGCGCGGCGACGGGGTTCTCGGCCACGTTGCGGCCGTCGACGAGCACTGATCCTTCGTCGGGTTCGAGCAGCGCGTTGCAGTGACGGACGAGCGTGGTCTTGCCGGAACCGTTCGGACCGACCAGGACCAGGAACTCGCCGTCCCCTACCGTCAGGGAGACGCCGTCGACGGCGACGACTCCGCCGTACCGCGACACCAGCCCGCGTATCTCGATCATGTCGGTGTGGTCTCCGCCACGGTCACTCTCGCACGAGATAGCCGCCCCGGACGATACCGACGGCGATGGCGACCTTCATCACGCCGAGGGGGACGTACGGCGCCATGATCGCTGCCGCTCTCGTCAGCGAGAGGCCGAGCACCGACGCCATCCACGGGATACCGACGGCGAAGATGACGAACTGGGCGGCGAGCAGCGCCGCCAGCTGGATCGGGGTCCCTAACTCGTCGACCGGCCTGGGGACGACGCCGCGGTGCGCGATGGCCCCCGCGACCACGGCACCGACGAGGAAACCGACGATGAAGCCACCGGTCCCCTGCCCGACCAGGACGTACCCCAGCCCCGCGTTGCCGTTCGAGAACACCGGTGCGCCGGCGACGCCGACCAGTATGTACAACGCGAGTGCGAGGCCGCCCCAGAGGGGCCCGAGCAACAGGCCCGCGAAGAAAGCCCCGAACGGCTGGAGTGAGAACGGCGGGAGGTTCCCCGGTAGCGGAATCGACACCTGTGCGAGGGCCGCGGTCAGTGCGGCGAGAAGGACGGCCTTCGCGAAGTACTCGACCGTCTCGTCGCCGACGAGGTCGACGGACTCGTGTTCCTGCGACATGGGACTGGCTGGGTCGTAAACCGACAAATAACTGCTGGTTTACGACGGGTGACGAACGGGGGCTCGGCGGCTGGCGAACACGGCTCGTGGCTGGGAACCACGCTTCGAGGGCCGGCAAACCGGATCGAGGGGCGACGACACCGGCTATACGGAGGCGAAGCTGGTCGCTACGGGTGAGGAAAACGAAGATAGAGAGAACGGCAGTTATCGCGCTGCGGCCGCGACGCGTTCCTTCTCTTCTTTCTGGTTGACGGCGTAGGTCTGGACGTCGCCGTCGGCGGCGCCGATGAGCTGCTGGGCGAGCGCATCCTCGGCGTCGGTGTTCGTCTTGAACGAGTCGCCGTAGACGCCCTCGGCGAGGAACTTCAGGCCCTGGTCGACGCGGCGCTGGGGCGCGACGTCGACGGCCTTGGGCACACTGATCCCACCGTACTTCAGGCGGACGGTCTCCTCGCGGGGTGCGCTGTTCTCGACGGCGGTGACGAGCACCTGGACCGGGTTCTCGTCGGTCTGCTCGGCGATGATGTCGAAGGCGTCCTCGACGATGGTGGTCGCGAGCTGCTTCTTGCCCGTGTTCTCGTCGGTCTGCATCAGGCGGTTGATGAGCCGCTCGACGATGGAGATCTCGGACTTCTGGAACTGCTTGTTGGCGTGCCGGCCCATGGTGTGGGCGATAGGCGTAACCGTGATGTAGCGCTCGGTCGAGGGGTCCTGGTAGTCGATGTTGGTGACCTCCCACTCGCCGAACAGCTTGGCGACGGCGGTCTCCTGCTCTTCGTCGGCGCCGGCCTCGTCCTCGGCCGGCTCGGATTCTGATTCGCTCATCTGTTATCGCACCGGCTTCTCCGCGTTCCCGCGGACGAGTTCGAGCATGGCGACGCCGTTGACCTTGTCGACCTTGTAGTTGACGCCGGAGAGGTCCCCCATCGCACGACCCTTCGCCCCGCCGATGCCGGCGATGGTGACTTCGTCGTGTTCGTCGATGAAGGAGATGGCGCCGTCACCGGGACAGAACGCGGTGACCTGCTTGCCGTTCTTGATCAACTGGACCCGGACGCACTTCCGGATCGCGGAGTTGGGCTGTTTCGCTTCGATACCGACCTTCTCGAGCACGATCCCTCGACCCTGGGGGGCGCCCTCGAGCGGGTCCGAGGCCTTGCCCAGACCGCGCTCGCGGCGCGCGTAGTCAGAGTCGGACCACCGGTGGTTCTGGCGGTCCTTCTTGAGTTTGCGTGCGGCATATTTGCCGTTCGCCATAGTAGGCTTCGGTAACCCGCCGAGGTACTTAAGACTCCTCTTTCGACCCCGCCACGGTGCGGTGACACAGCCCACGTCGCGTCCACCATCGCTCGCGGGAGTTTCTTTCCTGATAATCGGGGGCGAGGACTTTTGCTGACCGAATCGAGTCGTAGCCCTACTGAACAGGCTGTCGCAGACTGCCTTCACTTTCACGAATGAGATTACAATCCCATCTCCCGGACGCTATCAGGAAGAGCTACCTGCGGAAGTTCGCCCTCGTCGTACTCGTCGTGCTGGTCGCGGTGTCGAGCCTCGGCGTGTACACCCAGCAGACCGTCTCGGCCGAACTGACCGACCAGCGCGACGTCCAGCTCGAAACGAGTACGGTGCAGCAGGCCGACTCGATCGCATCCTGGACCGCACGCCAGGAGGACACCACCCGGATGCTGTCGAACCACGAAGTGGTGCGAACCGGTAAGGAACCCGCCATCGCAGACGTTCTCGACAGGGAAGTGGAACGGCTCCCGGCCGACATCATCGACATCCACTACATCGACCCCTCGAAGGGAACTATCGAGCGGAGTACTGGTACCTCGATGATGGGTGCGTCCATCGAGAGCACCGGCGCCGAGTGGGCGGGCGGCGAACTGACGTTCGACGGCCCGGACGACGTCGCGACGTCGAGCGCGTACCGCCACTTCGCACTGAACCGTCTGGCCTTCGCGAGCCCGGTCCCCGGCCGTGACACCGCGATCATGCTCGTCGTCGACACGGGCGCGACCGCTGCCGGGTTCCAGAACGCCATCGAGGGTGGGGAGACGCGCGTCCTCGACGGCGACGGAACGGTCACCTTCTCTCGGAACGACAGCCAGGTCCACGAGACGGGGCCCTACGGCGACCACGCCGTGACGACGGACGCCGAGGACGGGAACGCCACCGTCCAGCGGGTCGGTGACTCCCTGGTCGCGGCCGCGGGCGTCCCCGGCACCGACTGGGTCGTCGTCAAGGAGGCGCCGACGTCGTCGGCCTACGCGCTCCGCCAGCAGATCCAGACCGACCTGATCGCGCTCATCGGGGTCGCGATGGGCGGGTTCGTCGTCCTGGGCGTCATCGTCGGTCGCGACCTCACGGGCGCCCTGCCGCGACTCGCGACGCAGGCCCGCTCGCTCGCCGAGGGGGACCTGACGGCGTCGATGGACGAGACCGACCGGATCGACGAGATCGGCGACGTCAACGCCGCCTTCCGGGAGATCCAGCTCTACCTCCAGACGGTCGGCTCCCAGGCGGAGGCGCTGGCCTCCCAGGAGTTCGACGCCCCCGTCCTGGACCAGGACGTCCCCGGCGCGCTGGGTGACTCGCTGGACCGGATGCGCCGGGACCTGGAGGGGTTCGTCGCCGACATCGAGCAGGCCCGCGCCGACTCCGAGGCGGCCCGGAAGGAGGCCGAGCAACTCGCCGCCACACTCGAAACGCAGGCCGAGTCGTTCAGCCGGACGATGGAACGGGCCGCCGACGGCGACCTCACCCAGCGCCTCGATTCGGATCTCGACAACGAGGCCATGGCCGCCATCGCGACGGCGTTCAACGACATGCTCTCCGAACTCCAGCACACGGTCGACCAGATAGACGACTTCGCCGCGGAGGTCGACGCCTCCAGCGAGACCATCTCGGCCAGCGCCGCAGAGGTCGAGGAGGCCAGTTCACAGGTCAGCGACACGGTCCAGGAGATCGCCGCCGACGCCGAGCGCCAGGACCGAAACGTCTCCCAGGCCGCCGGGGAGATGACCGACCTGTCGGCGACCATCGAGGAGGTCGCCTCCTCGGCCACCGAGGTCGCCAACCGGTCCCAGCGGGCCGCCGCCGCCGGCGAAGACGGCAGCGAGGCCGCCACCGCGACCGTCGCGGAGATGAACGCCATCGAGGAGACCGCAGCGGAGACCGCCGAACAGATGGAACGACTCGACGAGGAGATGGCCGACATCGAGGAGGTCGTCGCCTTCATCGACCAGATCGCCGACCAGACGAACATGCTCGCGCTCAACGCATCCATCGAGGCCGCCCGCGCGGGCGAGGCCGGCCAGGGATTCGCCGTCGTCGCCGACGAGATCAAGTCCCTGGCCCAGGAGACCACCGAGGCCACCGACGAGATCGCGGCGATGATCGACGAGGTCCAGGACGCCACGAGCGAGGCCGTCGACGACGTCCGCGAGATGGGCGACCGCGTCGAGTCCGGCGTCGACTCCGTCGAGGAGACCGTCGACACGCTTGAGGAGATCGTCGACCAGGTCGAGGACGCCGACGCCGGCGTCCAGTCCATCGCCGACGCCACGGACGACCAGGCCGCCTCCACCGAGGAGGTCGTCGCCATGGTCGACCAGGTCGGCGACGTCAGCGAACAGACCCTCGCGCGCGCCCAGAACGCCGCCGCCGCGACCGAGCAACAGACTGCCTCCATCACCGAGGTGACCCGGAACATCCGGTCGCTCTCCGGCCGGGCGAGCGACCTGCGCGACCTCGTCGACCAGTTCGAGGTCGAGGGCGAGACCACCGTCGCGTCGGTCGCGGACCCGGAAATCGACGACGACGCGGGACCAGGCCCGGCCGAGGAGGACCAGGCGACCGACGGTCAGGCGGACGAGCGCTCGACGGACGAGGACGCCCTGGTCGACGAGAACGACGCGACCGACGGGACCGACGCGACCCGAGGAGGCGACGAGTTCCCGGAAACCGACGAGGACGAGTGGACGCCCATCGCGGGCGAGGAGGGGCCGCAGTCGGACGACGAGCCGCCTGCAGACGCCGACAGTGACGGCGCCCCGACCGCGCAGGCCGATGCCGCCGTCGACGAGGCCGAACGGGGTGGAGCCGACGCGGGCGACACAGCCCACGCGGACGCCGCCGGGCTCGGTCGAGCGACGGACGGTGCCGACGGCGTCGTGGACGACGTGACTGAGCGAGTTCGGCTGCCCGACCGGGCCGACGTCTCCGAGCGGTTTTCGGGCGCGTCAGACCGGGTGGACGGGCTGAAGCGCCGATTGCGTGGCGCGTCGGACCGCGTGGCCGGGGCGGTCGGCGGACTGACGACCCGGGGGTCCGCCGGCGACGACCCGCTGGACGACGCGCTGGCGACGACGGACGCCGCCCCGGCGACCGAGGACGACGACGTAACCGACGAGGACCCGACCGTTTCTGACTTCGACGACCCCTCGCCCGCCTCGGACGACGACTAGCGTCGCTGCGCCCTCTTTTGCGGTTCGCACTGTCGAGTCGTCACTGGGAGTGCCGTCGAACGCCGAAAAGAGCGACCGCCTACGTTAGCTCGATGCCGTCGACGTCGCAGTGGCGCGCGGCCAGGCGACGCGCGGCGTCGATGTTCTTCCCGCCGGTGCCGATGGCGACGCCGCGGTCCTCACTGGCCACCTCGACGTAGGCGACGGTGTCCTGGTTCCGCGAGATGGTGACGTTGTTCACCGTGGCGGGCGCCAGCGCGTTGGCGACGAACCCCGCGGGGGAGGGGGCGTCCTCGACGAGTTTGACGTCCCGGTCGAGTTCGCGCTCGACGCGCTCGACGTTGCGACCGCCGGGGCCGATGGCGTCGGCCATCTCGCCGGCTTCGACGAGGAAGACGACCAGGTCGTGGTCATCGACGACGACGCAGTCCCGGACGCCGACGCCGGCCTCGTCCTCGAACAGCGCGAGGTGCTGGCGGGCCTCGTCCGAGCGTTCGGCGACCATCAGTCCTGTTTGGCACCCATCCGCAGGTCGACGTCGCCGGTGCCGAGCTTGATCGGCTTGCCGACGATGACGTTCTCCGTGACGCCGTCGAGGGCGTCGATCTCGCCGTGGATCGCGGCGTCGAGCAGGTGGTTGACCGTCACCTCGAAGGCCGCCCGCGCGAGGACGGACTGCTTGTTGCCGGAGATACCGTGACGACCGATGGACTCGATCTCGCCGCGGTTCGTCATGATGTCGGCGACCAGCATCAGGTGGCGGATGTTCACGTCGTCGAGGCCCTGCTCTTCGAGGGTGTGCATCGTCTCGTTGATCAGGGTCTCGCGGGCCGCCTCGATGCCGAGTTCGCTCTTGATCTCGTGGATGTTGTTACACGTCGTCCGCGAGGCGTCGACGCCCTCGATGCCGAGGACGTCGCCGAAGGCCGAACCCTCGGTGTAGAGGACGAACTCCTCGCCGTCGTCGGTCTCCTCCTTGCGGATGACGACGCGATTGATCTCCTCGATCCCCTTGAAGACGATCTCGCGGAGCTCCTCGACCAGCTGGAGCAGGTCGCGGTAGCTGGGTTCCTCGGGGCCGAACTCGATGACCGTCCCCGAGCGCCGCGTCTTCACGCCGAGGTTCGACTCGATGGTCTCGGCGATTTCGTCGGCGACGTCCTCCGTCCGGGAGACCGTCGGCCACCGCTCCATCAGCGTCTCGTCGTTGAGATCGATCTGGACGAGCATGTCGGCGACGTTCGTCGAGATGTCACCCAGCGCGAGGATGCGTGTCGCCTCGATGTTCCAGACGACCTCGTGGGCCTTCTCCCGGTCGGTCGCGTACTCGTCTTCCAGGTGGACTGTCATCATCGGGGTGTCCGGAGTCTTCCGGGCGTCCACCAGCTCGATGAGCCGCGGCAGCCCCTGCGTGACGTCGATCTCGGCGACGCCCGCGTAGTGGAACGTGTTCATCGTCATCTGCGTCCCAGGCTCCCCGATCGACTGGGCCGAGACGGTTCCCACGGGGTCCAGCGGGTCGACCCGGGTGTCGAGGTAGCGGGACTCGACGGCCCTGGCGACGTCGTCGGCCTCGTCGACGGTGAGGCCCCGCTGTTCGACCGTGTCGTACACCTCGTCCTTGAGGCGCCGCGGGAGGTCGGTGTCCTCCACGACGGCCTCGACGTCGTCGGATACGTCTGCTCGTGTCATCAGTCGTCACCCTCCGCCATCCACCAGTCGTCTGCGTGTTCGGACAGGTTCGTCGGCTCGGCGCGTTCGCCGAGGAACTCCTGTTTCTGTTCGGCCGACTGGAACTCCTCGTCGAGGACGCGGTCGGCGATGCCCTCGACGTCGACGCTGTTCTCCTCGTCGGAGGAGACCCGGACCGGCGAGGTGCCGTCCTCGCCGAACTCGAACTGGACGATGGTGTCCGAGGTGTCCCGGACGGTGCCGTCGTACTGGGTCTCCAGTTCGGAGAGCGCGTTGATGAGTCGGCGCTGCAGGTAGCCGGACTTCGACGTCCGGACCGCCGTGTCGACCAGGCCCTCGCGGCCACCCATCGCGTGGAAGAAGAACTCCTTGGGGTCGAGGCCGCTGCGGTAGGAGGCCTCGACGAAGCCGTGGGCGTCCGCGGAGAGGTCGTCCTGCTTGAAGTGGCTCAGCGTGCGGTCCTCGTAGCCGCGGTTGATTCGCTCGCCCCGGACCGCCTGCTGGCCGACGCAGCCGGCCATCTGGGTGAGGTTCAGCAGCGAGCCACGCGCGCCGGACTCGGCCATGACGACGGCCGGGTTGTCGTCCTCGAAGTGGTCCTCCGCGATGTCACCGGCGGAGTCCCTGGCCTTGCCGAGCGTCTGCATAATCTTCATCTCCAGGGTCTCGTCGACGGTGCGGCCCGGGAGCGACTCGAGTTCGCCCCGGTCGTACGTCTCGATGAGTTCCTGGACGCGCTCGTAGGCGTTGTCGATCGCTTCCTGGATGTGCTCTTCTGCCTCCTTCGGGATGGACTCGTCGTCGATCCCGATCGAGAACCCGAAGTGCATGATCGAGCGCATCGCCAGCGAGGCGACCTCGTTGATGAGGATGCGCGCCCGGGTCTTCGAGTACATCTTCGCCGTGGTGTCGACGATCTCGCCGCCGAAGCCGCCGACGGCGCTGTCGTCGATGGTACCAGAGACGAGTTGACCGTCCTCGATGACGACGTCGTCGCCGGCCTCGCTCGTGAACTCCAGGTTCATGTCGTCGGGCAGGAGCTCCGAGAACAGGTCGCGGCCGGTCCAGTAGGGCGTGCCGTCCTCGGTGCCCGAGGGCGCCGGCAGTTCGTCGATCCGGGTCGCCCGGAGCAGGTCCAGCGCCTGGGTCTCGTTGAACTGCGGGTTCTCGTGGGTCAGCAGGTACGTCCCGCTGATGTGGTCCTGGATGGCGCCGATGATGTTCTCACCGAAGCGCGGGCTGAGGATCTGCTCCTGGACGCGCATGAGAACGCGGGCCTCCGCCCGGGCCTCCTCGTTCTGCAGCGCGTGCATGTTCATCTCGTCGCCGTCGAAGTCGGCGTTGTACGGCGGGCAGACGACGGTGTTGAGCCGGAAGGTCTTGTACGGCATCACGACCACTTCGTGGGCCATGATCGACATCCGGTGGAGCGACGGCTGCCGGTTGAAGATGATGATGTCGCCGTCGATGAGGTGGCGGCTGACCTCCCAGCCGGGTTCGACCTTCTCGGCCAGTTCCTCGCAGTTCTTCTCGGTCACCTTCAGCCGGCGGCCGTCGGGCCGCTTGACGTAGTTGGCGCCGGGGTGGGCCTCTGGCCCGTTGGCGACGTAGCGCTGGGCCTCCTCGAGGTTGCGCTCGTTGACGTTCATCGTCTGGGTCATCTCGCTGGCGACCCGGTCCGGTACGCCCACTTCGTTCAGCGAGAGCGTCGGGTCCGGCGAGATGACGGTCCGCGCCGAGAAGTTGACGCGCTTCCCGGACAGGGAGCCACGGAAGCGACCCTCCTTGCCCTTCAGGCGCTGGGAGAGGGTCTTGAGCGGGCGGCCGGAGCGGTGTCGCGCCGGCGGCGTGCCCGAGATCTCGTTGTCCATGAACGTGGTGACGTGGTACTGGAGCAGTTCCCAGAGGTCCTCGATGATCAGCTGTGGGGCACCGGCCTCGCGGTTCTCCATGAACCGCTGGTTGATGCGGATGATGTCGACCAGCTTGTGGGTCAGGTCGTCCTCGGAGCGCTGGCCGTTGTCCAGCGTGATGGAGGGACGGGCGGTGACCGGCGGCACCGGCAGCACCGTCAGGATCATCCACTCGGGCCGGGAGCGCTCGGCGACCATGCCGAGCACCTCGATGTCCTCGTCCGGGATGTCCTCGAACCAGTCCCGGATGTCGCTGGGCATCAGCTTGTTCATGTCCTCCTCGGTCAGGTCGACGTCGAGGACCTTCTCGATGGCCTTGCGGTCCTCCTCGCGGGGACGGAACTCCCCGGAGATGATCTCCTGGACGCGCGAGGCGGCGATGCCGGTCTTGTCGGACAGTTCCTGGGGGGAGACCGGCTGGGAGTCCTCCTCTTCCTCGTCGGCCTCCATGGCGGCGACGATGCGCTGGGAGAACTCCGAGGAGAGCACCTGCTGGACCTCGTAGTACGTCGTCGGCTTCTCGTGTTGAATGTCGTACTGGACCTCGCCGCAGAACGGACAGGTGTCCTTCTTGCGGGCCTGCCGGATGGCGGCCTTGGTGACGTCGTTGAGGTCCTCCTGCAGTTCGCGCGTGCGAGTGAGGCGGTCGCGGAACTCGTCGCGCTCGTGCTCGTCGAGCACCAGGCGCGAGCAGTTCCGACATGTACCCCGGAGCAGGCGGCGGATGAGCTTGTTGAAGCCGACGTGGATGACCGGTGCCGCGAGTTCGATGTGGCCGAAGTGGCCGTTACACGACCCGGAGTGCTTGCCGCAGGTCTTGCACTCCAGTCCCGGGTCGATGACGCCCAGGCGCGGGTCCATCAGCCCCATGTCGATGGGGAAGCCGTCGTCGTCGTACGTGTCGGCCGTGATGACCTTCGTCGCGCTCATCTCCCGGTACTCCTCGGGGTCCATCAGGCCGAAGTTGAGGGACCCGATCGTCTTGGGTGTCTGTTGTGAACTCATCTTAGACTGCGTCCTCCAGTTCGATGCGCGGGGCGATGCCGAGGGCCTTCATCTCGTCGAGCAGGAGCTTGAACGCGTAGGACATCTCCACCTCGTGAACGTCCGTCTCCTCGTCACAGTTCGGACAGTAGATGCGGCGTTGCTCGACGTTCTCGACGGCGGACATGCCACACTGGCCACAGACGTTGATCCACTCGCGGTCGGACTCGTCCAGGAGCCGTTCCTTGAGCGCCATCGCCGCCCCGTGACCGATGAGCACGTCCCGTTCCATCTCGCCCACGCGCAGGCCGCCCTCGCGGGCCCGGCCCTCGGTGGGCTGGCGGGTCAGCACCTGCACCGGCCCGCGCGAGCGGGCGTGCAGCTTGTTCGAGACCATGTGGTAGAGCTTCTGGTAGAAGATGCTCCCCACGAAGATCTCGGCCTCGATCTTCTCGCCGGTGACGCCGGAGTACATGACCTCTTTCCCGGAGGAGTCGAAGCCGTGGTCCACGAGCGCACCGCGCAGTTCCTCCTCGTCCTCGCCGGTGAAGGCCGTGCCGTCGACGCGGCGGCCTTCCAGCGAACCGACCTTGCCGCCCAGCATCTCCAGGACGTGGCCGACCGTCATGCGCGAGGGGAGCGCGTGCGGGTTCAGGACCAGGTCGGGGACGACGCCCTGTTCGGTGAAGGGCATGTCCTCCTGGGGCGCCAGGTGACCGACGACGCCTTTCTGGCCGTGCCGCGATGCGAACTTGTCGCCGAGTTCGGGGATCCGCTCGTCACGGACGCTCACCTTGGAGAGCTTCGAGCCGTCCTCGCCCTCCATCAGCGTGACCGTGTCGACGACCCCGGACTCGCCGGAACGCATCGTCACGGACGTCTCCCGGCGCTTCTGGGGCGAGAGGCCGCCCATGTCGTCGGGCTCTTCGAGGAACCGCGGCGGCGACGTCTTGCCGAGCAGGACGTCGTTCTCGCCGACGCGGGTCTCGGGGTTGACGAGACCGTCCTCGTCGAGGTGGGTGTACGCTTCCTCGCCGCGCGCACCGCGGACCTCGTCGTCGGGCTTCTCGAAGCGGTCCTCCTGGCCGCCGGGGTAGCGCCGTTCCTCGCCCTCGTAGGTCCGGAAGAAGTGCGAGCGGGCGAGCGCGCGCTCGACCGAGCCGCGGTTCATGACGAGCGCGTCCTCGATGTTGAACCCCTCGTAGCTCATGACCGCGACGACGAAGTTCTGTGCCGCCGGGCGGTCGTCGTAGCCGATCTGCTCGGTGGTCTGGGTCTTGACCATCGAGAGCTGCGGGTAGTGCAGGAGGTGCTGGCGCGTGTCCGGGCGAATTCGGTAGTTCGCGGAGGGGAGCCCCAGCGACTGCTTGATCATCCCCGACCCCATCGTGATACGGGGCGAGGCGTTGTGCTCGGGGTAGGGGATCATCCCGGCACCGATGCCGAAGATGAGCTGTGGGTCCACCTCGAGGTGGGTGTGGTCCTCGGTGAGGTCCTCCTCCTCGACGCCGACGAGGATGTCCTCTTCCTCCTCGGCGTCGATGAACTCGACCTTGCCGCGCTCGACCAGTTCCTCGAACTCCAGGTCGCCGTCCTTCAGCGCCGTGACCTCCTCCTCGTCGATGAGGGGCTCGCCGTTCTCGACGACCAGGAGCGGTCGGCGGGCGCGGCCGGCGTCGGCGTTGACGATGACCTCGTCGGTGCGGTCGCGCACGGAGACGTTGACCATCTCCGAGACGTCGCCCCGGCGTCGGGCCTGCCGGATCTGTTCTGCGAGCTGTTCGGGGCTGGGATGGGTCCCAACCAGACTGCCGTTGACGTACACTTTGGCGTCGCGTCCCTGACTCATGATTTAGTCGTCTGCTGGCTGCTGTTCGATGCGGTCGATTCCGGGGATGCCCGAAACGCCCATCTCGGCGAGTTCCTGCTTCAGTTCCTGGTCGTCCTCGATGTTCTGGGAGAGCTCCATCGCCTGTGCGAAGTTCTTCACCAGCCCGCAGTTCGGCCCCTCGGGGGTCTCCGACGGACCGATGCGACCCCACTGGGTCGCGTGCAGGTCACGCGCCTCGAAGTGGGGCTGGCTGCGCGACAGCGGCGAGCGCAGTCGGCGCAGGTGCGAGAGGACGCCCATGTAGTTCGTCCGGTCGACGAGCTGGGAGACGCCTGAGCGCCCGCCGACCCAGTTCCCCGTCGCGATGGGGTGTTCGAGGCGCTCGGTGAGGACGTCGGAGCGAACGACCGTGCTCACGGAGAGCTGCCGGTTTCGCATGTTCGCGCGTTCGAGCTGGTACTTCACGTCCCGGGCCAGCTTGTTCAGTGCCGTCCGGAACAGGTCGCGCATCAGGTCGCCGCTGACCTTGAGGCGCTTGTTGGCGTAGTGGTCCTTGTCGTCGGATTCGCGGCGGTTGAGGGCGAGCTCGAAACACGCCTCGGCCATCCGGCAGAGGTAGAAGGCCTTGTTGATGCGGACGTCCTCCTCGTCGACGCCGTCCTCGTGGAGGTGCGGGAGGAGGTACCGGTCGATGACGTAGTTCGCTCGTTTGAGCTGGTAGTTCTTGCCCTGACCGGAGGCGACGCGCTTCCCGAGGGTCTCGATGGCCTCCTCGGTGGTCTGGACGTCGGCGGCCTCCAGATTCTCCAGCATGAACTTCACGATCTCGGGGTCGTCGCTGACGCGGTGGACGATCTCCTCGTCGGATTCGAGACCGAGCGCGCGGACGAGCGTCACGAAGTTGATCGAACCCGAGACGCTCGGGAACGACACTTCGAGGATGCCGTCGCGGGTCCGCTCACAGAGCACGAGGGCGCGGTAGCCACGGCGCTGGGAGAAGGTCTTGGCGACCTGGACCTCGTCGCCGTACTTGGTGTCGTACTCCGCGAGGATCTTGTTGGGTGCCAGGTCCTCCGAGGTCATCAGGACGCGCTCGGAGCCGTTGACGCAGAAGTAGCCGCCGGGGTCGGCCGGGTCCTCGCCGATGTCGATCAGCTCGTCCTCGGTGAAGCCGGCGATGTTACACTTGTCCGAGCCGACCATGATCGGCATCCGACCGATCTTGGTCTCGGTCTGGTCGACGACGCGTTCCTCTTCCTCCTCGCCGCCCTTGATGATCGCCATCTCCATGAAGACGGGCGCGGAGTACGTGATGTTGCGCAGGCGCGCCTCCTGGGGATAGAGCAGTTCTTCGCTCCCGTCGGCTTCTCGCACGCGCGGGGTGACGACGCGGACGTCGCCGAGTTCGACGTAGACGGGCTCTTGCCCCTCCTTGTCGCCGATGTCCGTGTCGATGGTCTCCTTCTCGTCGACGACCTCCTGCATGCCGCGGTTGAGGAAGGCGTTGAACGAGCGGAAGTGGTGCTCTGCGAGTCGCTCACGGGAGAAGTACTCGCGCGAGATCGCGCGGTGGTCGGCGGTGTCCATCTATTCCACCACCAGTCGATAGACGACTGCCTGGTCGGTCGTCCGCGAGTCCCGGGTCACTCTGACGACGTCGCCCACGCTGGCCTCGTCGGGGGCCGCGGGGTCGAGTCGCTGTAGCTTCGGGAGGTCTGTTTTCTTGATGTCGTACTCCTCGAGCACGTCTTCGATCTCCTCGTCGTCGACGACGGTGTGGTCTGGGACGAGTTCGTGTTGGCTTACATCTACCATGGTTTGTGTGGCCGGTGAGTGGAGAAGGTTGCAGTCACGAGATACTACAGGTCGCTATTGACCACACCCATGTAACGCTTACGAAGTAAGTCTGCCGTGGCTATCCGACCCCGGTGGTCGGCCGAGCGTCTTACCCAGCCATAGGACTATCTCACTCATAGTAGTTTGGGTTACCCGGATTCGTGGAATTTGTGGCTCACGGCGCGTCTCTGGACTGATTTCGGCCGATACCTCCGATCCCACGGGGGTCGCCGGGGTGCCGACTGGACGACAGGAATCCCGATTCGACCGCGCCAGCGGCCACTGTCGATCCGCCAGGACTCCGAACCCGTCTGTGGTTCCGATTCTGCGACCGATCGGCCCACCGGGCGTGTTTTCATTCCCCACGACACCGCCCCACAATGGCGCCGTTTTTGAGAAGCCTTAAGTATAACACCGGGATACCTGTGAGTGAAGCCCGGATGGTGTAGTGGCCCATCATACGACCCTGTCACGGTCGTGACGCGGGTTCAAATCCCGCTCCGGGCGTTTCCTACTGCGAACAATTCCGGCGAGCACCGCGTAGCGTGTGCTCGCCCTCGTGAGCAGTGAAACGACCTCAGAAGGGATTTGAACCCTGCCAGTCGCGCACAGCGAACGGAGTGAGCGAGCACGTCTGGCTCCGGTTCAAATTCCGAAGCGGCGCCGCCGCTTCGACCTTCGCGAACCCTCCGGGTTCGCTCAGTCCCGCTCCGGGCGTCCTTTTGCGACGAACTAATTCGACGAGCACCGCGTAGCGTGTGCTCGACGGCCAGTAGCGTTATTTTGCAGGAGACGACTGGCTACGAAGACGACAGATGGCGGGGAATTCCGACGAGTACGACGTCCCTGAGACGAGCACGGACCTGCTCCCGAAACGACTGTACCTCGCGGAGGTACTGCTGATCCCGTTCTTCTGGTTCGGGCCGCTGCTGGCGCTCGTCCTGGGCGGCGTGATGGCTCTGGACGTGAAGCGTCTCCATCGGCGATACGGCGTCGAGTACGGCGACATCCGGTACGCGTTCTACCTCTGTCCGCTCGCGATCGGGCACGTCGGGTCGCTGGCGTACCGAACGCAGCGCCGCCAGCAGCTACTCGAATCGCGTGGGTTCGAGCCGTCGGTGCTGTCCCGGACGCTGAAGCGTCGCGGGACGAACCAGAACTACGTCCTCGCCGGCTGGTTCTGCCTGCAACTGGCGACGGTGATCGCGCTCGTCGTCGTCCCTGGAGAGATGGCGACCGTCGTCGACGTGTTCGCGGTCGCGACCGTGCTGGCGTTCGCCGTGGACCTGGTCGTCGGGCCGGTACTCGTGTGGTGGGACGTCCGTTCGGTGCGGGAGATCGAGACCGTGTCCTGGGGGTGGACGCGGTACCTCCACGTGCTCGTGAGCGCGTTGCCGTTCGGTATCTTCGTCTATCTCGTCCAGCGACTGGCCCACGTTCAGTGTGCGGTGATCGTCGAGCTGTGGGACGAGGACCCGGCGGAGTTTCGAGTGCCCGCGTCAGAGAAGGGACGGCTGGAGCGGCTCAACGACCGCATTCAGGCTATCTTTGCCTGATAGTGGTGGTCCAGCCCTGGGCCCCCGGCCCCGACTCCCCGTACTGCGGCTCTCGGCACCCCGACGCCGTTATCACTCGATTCGAAGAGTAGTTGGAATTCTAATCTATGGAAAATCGACGGACATCTGTCTAATTCCGGGTGTAATTGGCATGCAACGGACGGCAACCTTTTCAACAGTGAATATGCAATCCTGACGTAATGGGCAACCAGGGGTGGGATACGTCGTACGGTGCCGTGAGGATCACGGCCGCGTACGTACTCCTGAGCGGGGCCTGGATACTCTTCTCTGACTGGGTGATCGGCGTGCTCTTTCAGGACGCAGCGAACCTGCGCATCGGTCAGACGGTGAAGGGGCTGGTGTTCGTCGCGCTGTCGGGACTCCTCATCTTCTGGCTCGTCCGTCGCGAGCAGCGACGGCTCGCCGCGACGAACGAGAGCCTCGAACGGACGGTGGCGCACGCGACAGTGCTCCATCGGCTGTTACGGCACAATCTGCGGAACAGCTGTGACGTGATCCAGAACAACGTCGACCTGCTGCAGTCTGGACGGGGAGACCCCGCGGCGAACCACGAACGCATCCAGCGCCAGGCGGCGAACCTGTCCAACATCGCCGCGAAGTCCCAGCACCTCCGGGACGTGGTGTTCGACGACCGGACCGAATCGATCGAACAGGACCTGACGGCGGTCGTCGAGGAGGCGGTCGCGGCGGCGCGCGAGGAATTTCCAGCGGCCACGTTCGAACTCGAGCCGTCGCCGTCCCAGCGAGTCGTCGCCCACCCGCGGCTCTCCATCGCCGTCGAGGAGTTGCTCGGCAACGCCGTCGTCCACCAGGCGGACCGTGGCCCGAACGTGACGGTGTCGCTGGATCGCGAGGGCGACGAAGCGGTCGTCCGCATCACCGACGACGGGCCGGGGATCCCCGACATCGAACGCGCGGTGCTGGAGGACGGCGTCGAGGACGCGCTGACGCACTCCCGGGGTCTCGGCCTCTGGGTCGTGCGGTTCATCGTCACCGCGAGCGGCGGCTCGCTGTCGGTCCCGTTGACCAACAGCGACGGGACGGTGGTCTCGATCCGGTTGCCAGTCGCCGGAGCGTGACCGCTGGTCGAACACTCCCAGTACCAGTCGAGTACTCGTCGAAGAACGGCACGTGCGGGGAAATCCCCGCGCCCTGTCAGTGGCGTCCGTCCCACCGCGGGAGGCGGACAGGGAGTACGAGTCGGCTCCGCGGTAAAGGCTTTGTGGGTGCCTGTCACACGGGGCTGGGGGGTGCCATCGCGGCGACTCCGGTCTCCGATGGCGAGACGGTGACCGGACAGCGACAGCCTGCCCCCCGAAAACAGTTAACTTCGCCGGCACGCATTCGGTGCTATGGACGACGTGGACGGCGATTCGATGCCGCGGACCATCGTCGAGGCGTTTCTGGAGCGCGAACGCGGGACGCGCGCGCTCCTCGACGAACTGGAGAAGCTCTCCATCGAGGGCCGCCACGACGAGGTCCACGAGCGAGTTCGCAACCTGGCCGAACACGACGAAGCGGTGTTCTACACCGTCGCGTTCAGTCTCTCTGGCTCGAAGCAGTTCTTCGGCGACGTCGAGGCACAGCTCGACGTGACGGCCGCGGACCGACTGCGCGACCTCTCGGAGACGTACGGCTCGTTGACGGACGCCTTCGCCATCGTGCGCACCGAGGTGTCCGAGGACCGCCGGAACCCCGTGACGGACCTGAGCTACACGGTATCCTACCACCGCGGTGTCGAGTCGCCCATCGTCGGCTACCAGCCACGCTCCGGCGAACGGGAGCTGTTCGAGTCCCGCGGGACGCCCTCGGAGGTGCTACACCTCTCGACGGACCTGGTGGAGGCGACGACGGACGCACTCGACGTCGCGCTGGAGGAGGGATACTCGGTCAACACCGAGGAGCTGAGCGCGCTCATCGACCGGCGGGAGGAACTCGAGTCGGCGCTGTCGCGACTCCGCGACGACCTCGACGAACTCCGCCGCAAGCCGCTCGGCGACGAGTGAGCGTGGGGTGAACGCCCCACTTCCGCTCTCGCCGTCGACCTGCCGTCACCGGGTCGCGTCTCGCCCGTCCGCGACTCAACTGGGACGTTTAAGGTGCGTCGGCCGATATCCACGGTAGAGACGCACATGGGGATGGATCGACTGGCCGACCAGGTCGAGAAGGAACGCCGGGACGTGGCGATCTTCCGGGCCGTCATCGAACACGGGCCCATCGACATCGCCAGCCTCGCAGCCGAGACCGACCTCCCGGAGCACAAAGTGCGCCAGTCGGTGCGGATGCTGGAGAACGACGGGGTGGTGGAGCCGAGCCAGCAGGGCACCGTCCCGCCGGCCGACGTCGAGGACCAGGTCGCGGCGATCAACGAGGGGGTCGACCACCTCGTCGACCGCGTCGAGGAACTGCGCTCGGTCTTTTCCGAGGACGTCCAGGACTGATAGTGGTGGTTGTACCTTTGTACTGGCGTTCGACGTGGCCGGTGCCGTCGAACGTCGGTAAGGCCTTACAACCACCACTATGAGACGGCCTGGTCGGTGTGTGATCGTGTATACTGTGTGAGTGGTTCTTCTGAATTGGTGTTGGAAGAAACGAGACCGCCAACACCCAGAAAGCCCTCGGCGGGCTCCGGTCCCGCGGCCCACCTGCGCTCCTCGCTGTGCTCCGGTGCTTGGTGGACCGGGGTTCCCGGAGCCCGCCTCGCCCTTTCAGTCCACCGTCAGAGCAAGTCGTTCGAAAGGCGCGGAGCGCCTTTCGTGATGACGAGAGAGCTTCGGTCTCTCGAACCACTCTGACGAGCCCTCGTTCGCTTCGCTCACGAGGACTCCGAGGCCCGCACCGCAGCCCTGCCCTTCCCCTTCCACGCGAGCGAAGCGAGTGTGGGCTCGAAAGACGAGGTGTGCCGAGTCTTTCGGTGGGTCGGCCGACGAGACGGCCTCCCGGCCGACCGCTGGGCGGGTGCGGAGCAGTCAGGAAGCGTGATTCGGCGCGGACGCGCCGAATCCGGGGAGGGTTGGTGGACTCAATCGCGAGCGCGTTTTATCGCGCGAGCGATGCTGTTCCTGGAGGACTGAAAGGGCGAGGTGCGGTCGACGAAGCACGGCGCAGCAAGTACCGGAGCGAAGTCGTTCGAAAGGCGCGAAGCGCCTTTCGTGATGACGAGAGAGCTTCGCTCTCTCGAACCACGAGGAACGCAGCAAGCCGCGCGAGTCGAGCGTACCGAGGGCTTTCGAGGTGGTTTTGGCCTTAGTCACGTCGGCAATTCGAACCCCACCGATCGCTAACTCCTTGATCTGTACGTTCCGAACCAGAATCGATGGGCGGCGGACGGCACTGGTCGACGACGCGCTCACGGCGGCCGCAAGGGGGCACGGCTTACCAGACCGCTGCGACAGCGGCGCCACCAGCTGTGACCGCGAGGAGCGCCGCCACGAGGGTCCCGACGGCGTTGACGATGGCCCGGCGGGGCCGCCCCGTCTCGGCGAGTCGGACGGTCTCGACCGCGAACGAGGAGAACGTCGTGAACGCGCCGCAGAAGCCGACGCCGACGGCGAGCGACGTCGGACCGACAGGGTCGAGCGACGGCACCGCGACGAGCACGCCGAGGACGAAACTCCCCGCGACGTTCACCGCGAGTGTGTCGACGGTGGTCCGCTCGACGTACGTGCCGACGAGGTAGCGAGCGACAGCGCCCCCGGCGCCGCCCAGCCCCACGAATACGAACGGGCTACGGAAGTACGCACCGAGCACTACCGGGTCGAGGACAGACGGATCGAGCGCGAGCGCGCTCACGACAGCCACCTCGCGACGACCTGTCCGAGCACGACCGCGAGGAAGCCGAGTGCGTAGTTGCCAGCCACGTTGGCGACGGCCAGTCGCGGCGACAGCGAGGCGGTCTCGACGGCGAACGTACTGTAAGTCGTGAAGGAAGCGAGGAAGCCGGTCCCGACGACGAGGCGCGTCTCGGCAGAGAGCGCCGTCGTGAGGCGAGCATCTGATAGCAACGCCCCGAGCGCGAAACTGCCGACGACGTTCACCACGAGCGTGCCGAGGACGACACTCGGCACCGAGATGGTGGGAGACGGAAGCGAGACGGTGACGGCGTGGCGGGCGACGGCACCCAGAACGCCGCCGACGGCGACGAGCGCGACCGGCCGGACCTGCGCTCGGACCTGCGCCTCGTTCATCGTCCCCAGCGATGGGACGCCCCTACTCGGGGGTTTCGATACCCTGTCGGGTGTCACGCTCCGCGCGGGGCGGCCGTCCGCGTGCACCCACAGACCTATCCCGAACTGGAGAGTAGCCCGGGCCGACTGGAGGACGATTTCGTGACGCGACGACCACGTGCCGACGAGGCAGTCAAGAAGGTCGTTCGACAGCACTGGAACGGCCGCGCGGAGACGTTCGACGACGCCAGCCACCACGGCGTCCACACCGCCGACCAGCGGGACCGCTGGCTCGACGTGCTCCGCGAGTGGGCCGGCGAAGACTCACGACGCGCCCTCGACGTGGGCTGTGGCACTGGCGTGATTTCCCTGCTGCTCGCGGAACTCGGCCACGACGTCGCGGGCGTCGACGTCGCCCCCGCCATGCTCGCGCGGGCTCGCCGGAAAGCCCGGGACGCTGGCCACGCCATCGACTTCTTCCGCGGCGACGCAGAGCGCCTCCCGTTCCCGGACGACAGCTTCGAACTGGTCACCGCCCGCCACCTCGTCTGGACGCTCCCCGACCCGGAATCGGCACTTCGGGAGTGGCAACGCGTCGTCGAACCCGGTGGCCGCGTCGTCCTCTTCGAGGGGTACTGGGACCACGAGGAGCCGTGGGACGAGTACGAGGAAATCCACGGCGACCTGCCGCTGTACGACGGCCGGCCGCCCGTGACGCTGCGGGAACTCCTGGGCGACGAAGGACTTCGCGACCTCGCGCACGAACCGCTGCAGGATCCGACGCTCTGGGGACGGGAACCGCACCACGACTATTACGTCGTGGGCGGGACCGTCCCGCGCTGACGACCTCACCAGGCGTCGTCGAGCACGCGCTCGATCTCCTCGGCCGTCGGGTCGAGATCGGCCGGGCCGTTGGCCACGAACGAGTCAGCAAGAATATCCTCGGCGACGGCCGGGAACTCCTCCCGGTCGGGGCCATCGACGTCCCGCAGACGCGTCGGCAGGTCCAGCGCGCCCCGGACGGCCGTGACCCGCTCGACGACCGCCGCGGCCGGGTCGTCGGCGTCGCCCGCGCCCAGCGCGTCGGCGAGCAGATCACGCCGGCCCTCGACCTGCTCGAAGAGGTAGCGAAGAACGTGGGGCGCGACGACGGCGTGGGCGTGGCCTTGCTGGACAGCGTACGTGCGCGTGAGCCCGTGGCCGAAGGCGTGGATCAGCGACAGCGTCCCGTCGCCCGGTCGGGAGATGCCGTACTGGACGAGCAGGAGCCCCTTCAGGACGGGTTTCAGAACATCGGTGTTCACACCCTCCTCGCCGAGGCGGAGCAGTCCCGCCTGCATTAGCCCCAGTCCCCGGGCCGCCGTCGCGTCGGTAATTGGTGTCGCCTTCCCGGCGTACAGCGTCTCGATCCCCTTGTCGAAGCCGTTCATCGCCGACCCCGCGAGGACGTTCCGGGGCGTGGTCGCGACGAGCGCGGGGTCGTAGACGACCGCTCGCGGCATCAGCCGAGGGTCACCGATCCCGCCGCTGACCTGTCGGTCGACGAGCCCCCGCTCCTCGTCCGGCGAGGCCGTCACGCCGGCGACCATCGACAGGTCCGCACCGGCCAGCGTCGTCGGGACGGCGACGATGGGCGCCAGCGACCCGTCGGGGATCGAGACGGTCCCCGTCTCGGCGAGTTCCCGGCCGACGGCCTGTGGCTCGCGGTCGTCGACGGCGAGGACGCTCGTCACCTTGGCGACGTCCAGGCTGCTCCCGCCGCCGAGGCTGACGAGGACGTCGGCGTCCGCCGCTTCCATCGCTTCCATCGCGTCGTAGGCCGTCGAGAGCGTCTTCGCCGGCGTCGTCTCGGCGAAGACCCCGCCCAGTCGGTCGCCCAGTCCGTCTCTCACTGGGTCGATGACAGCGGGCGTGTTCCCAACCGTCGACCCGCAGACGACCAGCGCGCGCTCGACGTCGTGGGCGTCGAGTTCGTCACTCAGGTCGGCGACCGCGTCGACGCCGTACCGCAGGACTGCGGGGTCGTACTCGAACCGAAACGGATCGTCGCCGTCGCGATGGCTCCCGACTGGGGACATTCTTGGCCAGTACTACGCGCCCCAGACTGGTATGTCTACGCGGACGCGCACGCCACCAGGTTACCGCTCGTAACCTGCTGTCGGCGACGCCGCCGAATCGTTAACCCACGTCCCCGCGAACGGTCCCCATGACCTGTCCGTTCCTGGACTACCGCGACTCCGCGGGCGACCGGGCGTTCGACACTGCCCGGGCGTACTGCACCGCCGTAGATAGGTTCGTCCAGCCGATGCGGGCCGACGTCTGCAACGACCGGTACGACCTCGACCACGCGAGCGACTGCGAGATATTCCTCGCCCACGAGGACGAACTCGACGAAGCCGAACTCGAGGAGGCCGAACTCGACGAAGACGAAACCGGCGGCGAGGAACCCACGGAGGGGTCCGACGCGTGACCTACGACGACTTCCTCGCGGGCGACCCGCTGATCGTCACTGCGGCGCTGACCGGCGGCGTCCACGGGAAGGAGGCCAACCCCGACCTCCCCGAGACGCCAGAAGAGATCGGGCGGGCAGCGGCCGCCGCGGAAGACGCGGGCGCCGCCGTCGTCCACCTCCACGCTCGCCGACCGAACGGCGAGCGCTCGTTCGCCACCGAGCGATTCCAGGAGATAGACGACGCCGTCCGCCGGCACGCCGAGGACGTGATCATCCAGCACTCGACTGGTGGGACGGGCGCCCCCGCCGAGGACCGCCACCTCCCCCTCCGGACGGACCCCGCACCCGAGATGGCCTCCCTCGACATGGGGCCGCTCAACCGCTACGACCACCTGACCAGCGAGAACACCCGCGGGATGGTCGACGCGCTCCACGCGGAGATGGTCGAACGGGGGATCAAGCCCGAACTGGAGGTGTTCAACGACGGCCACCTCAACGAGGTCCACGGGCTGCTGGAGCGACGCGAGCTCGCCGACCCGGTGTACGCGACGCTCATCTTCGGCGGCGGCACGCTGACGCCACCCCGGCCCCGGAACCTGCGCAACGCCGTGGACAACCTCCCCGAGGGAGCGCTGTTCAACACCCTCGGTTTCGGGCGCCACCAGCTCCCCTTCGCGACGATGGGCATCCTCTTCGGCGGGCACGTCCGCGTCGGCCTGGAGGACAACGTCTACTACAGGAAGGGGGAACTCGCCGAGAGCAACGCGCAACTCGTCGAGCGCGTCGTCCGGGTGGCCGAGGAACTCGGACGCGACGTCGCCAGCCCCTCACAGGCCCGCGACATTCTGGGACTGTAGGTCACCGGCGACGGGGTCGGGTCAGTCCCGGTCCACGACTATCTCGGGCAGCTGCGATTCGAGCATCTCGCGGTCTCCCTCGTACTGGGGCGGCAACTGGAGCGACGAGCCCAGTTCGTCCAGGTCCTCGTCGACGGTGAATCCCGGTTCCGTCGTCGCCACCTCGAAGAGGATGCCGCCGGGGTCGCGCGCGTACACGGACTCGAAGTAGCGCCGGTCCGTGATCCGTGTCGGTTCGAGTCCGGCGTCGAACAGGCGGTCGCGCCACTCGCTCAGCGGGACGTCGCCCGCGCCGAACGCGACGTGGTGGATGGTGCCGATCCCCTCCTTGCCGTACTCGGATTCGCTGTCGAGGATATCGACGACGGCCGGGTCCGCCTCGCTCTCGCCCGACACCTCGTAACGTACCCGGTCACCCTCCTGGTCGGCCAGGTCGAACCCGAACACCTCCAGCGTCGCCGCGGTGTGGTAGACGCTGGTCGAGCGCAGCGTCACGCTGTCGAGGCCGCGGACGGCGTACTCGGCGGGAATCGCGTCGGTGGCCGGCGGCCGCGACGAGTCGCTCTCCACGAGTTCGACCCGGACGCCGTCGTGGTCGCGGAACCGGACGACGGCGTCGCCGAAGCGTTCTACGGGTTCGTCGACGACCACCTCGAACTCGTCGGAGGCCGCGAGTCGGTCGTACCAGTACTCTGAACTCCCCTCGGGGACGGCCAGCGCCACGGCGCTGGGCTGGGGCTGGCCGACGCGGCCCACCTCGCCCCGCTGGTAGGGGAAGAAGGTGAGTAGCGTCCCTGGGTCGGCGCTCTCCGACCCGTAGTAGAGGTGGTACATGAACTCGTAGTCGAAGTTCACCGTCCGCTTGACGAACCGCAGGCCCAGCACGTCGGTGTAGCAGTCGACGTTCGCCTGGGGGTCGCCCGCGATAGCCGAGACGTGGTGGAGACCAGAGACGGGATCCCTCATCGTTACGGCGACCCCCGTTCCGGCGCTCTCCGTTCTGGTTCCCCTTCGAGGAGACTGGTGAGCCTCTCGCCGGCGGCCGCGAGGTCCGCGTCGCTCACGCCGTGGCCGTCCCCCTCGTCGATGCGTTCGGTGACGTCGCCGCCGAGCCGCTCGAAGACGGTGGCCGTCTCGCGGAGTCGTTTGGCGGGGACGTGCGGGTCCTCTGCGGTCCCGCTGACGAGAACCGGCGTGCCGTCGAGGGACCGCTCGCCCCGATACTGGTCGGTGTCGATATCGGGGCCGACCAGGCCGCCGCTGGCCGCGACGAGGCCGCCGTACCGCGTCGGATCGCGGGCGGCGAACTCGCTGACGAGGCAGGCGCCCTGGGAGACGCCGAACAGCAGTATTCGGTCGGTGGAAATTCCCGCGCCGTTCGCCTCTGCGACGGCGTCGTCGATGGCCTGCAGCCCCGACGACAGCCAGGGCTCGTTCGACTCGACGGGCGCGAGAAACGAGTTCGGGTACCAGCGGTTTCGCTCGGCCTGCGGCGCGAGGAGCGCCAGGCCGTGCCGGTAGAACTCGTCGGCGAGACGAACGACGCTGTCGGCTGTCGCCCCGCGGCCGTGAACGAGCACCGCGGCGGCGTCGGCCGCACGGAGCGGCGCACCGGCCGTCACGAGGGATTGATTCTGGTGCGGCCCGCTCACGCGCGCTCACCTCCCTGGAACCTGGGTGGTGTCTGTGAAATCATGGTTGATGACGTCTCTATGGTCGCCACTGCCTTCAGTCACCGCCTCCGTCGGTGATGCACTCGGGCTCTCCCGCGCGTTCGTCTCCACCGTGCCTGTTCAGCTCCGACGCCCGCGGACTCTCACCGCCGTGGGGCGTCTCGCGCTCGTGGACCGCCAGCGCGTGGACGGACTCCGTCGCGTCGTCGACGACCAGGGCCTCCCCGGGTTCGCTCGGCGTCCGTTCGGCGAAGGTCCCGTCCATGTAGGCGGGGCGAGCCGCCGCCAGCGCCTCCCAGTCGGCCCGGTTCGTCAGGCGGTGGGCGACCAGCAGGTCGGCCTGCGAGTGAGCCACGTCGGGGAGCGCGCTCGGTCGCTGGGTCGCGGCGACGAGGCTGACGCCGGGCTGTCGGCCCCGGGTGAGGAGCTGTCTGAGCGAGGGCGCCGCCACCCCGTCGAACAGGACGTGGGCCTCGTCGACCAGCAACCAGGGGAGAACGTCCAGCGCGCCCGCGACGCGCGCTCTGTAGAGGGACTCGGCGACCGCGGCGACGACGGTGTTCGTCGGTGCGCGGCCCAGCCCTGCGCAGTCGAGGACGGTCGGGCGCTCCGTCAGGTGCCGTGGCGCGAGCGCGTCGCCGCCGAAAACCCGCCACTGGGCGGCCGTGCGGAGGTGGTTCGCGGCCGCGCGGCAGGTCGCAGTCGCCGCGTCCGCGTCGTCGACGTACTCCTGCATTCCGGCGAGCGTCTCCTGCTCCGCCGCGGCCCGCCAGACGAGCGATCCGGGCCCGCTCTTCGGATCCAGTCCCACCAGGCGACACCACTCCCGGGGTGCGAGCGCGTCCGCGGCGACGCGCGGTTCGACGACGCGGGCCGAGACGGGCGGCCGCTCCAGCGTCCGGAACGCACCCATCGGGTCGACCACGACCGGCGCGACGCCGTCGGCGCCCGTCAGCGCCTCCGCGAGCACCCCGAGCGTGTAGGACTTCCCCGACCCGCGCTTGCCGACGACCAGGCCGACGTGGGGCCGGTCGAGGTCCAGTTCGACGCGCGCGCCGTGGCTCCCGTCGCGGGCCCGGTAGTGACCGAGCAACCCGGCCGGTCTGTTTTCCCCGTCCCCGGTTTCCCCGCCGCGTCCGATGACGACCATACCGGGGCTGGCCCCGGCTTCCCACTTGAACCCTCGTCCGGGCCTTTATCAGTCGGGACGGGGCCAGACCGGGCCATGTTCGCAGAACTGTGGCGCGACGACCGCGCCATCGAGGGGCTCCCGATCCGGCTCGTGATCGCACTCGTCGTCGGCGTCGCCAGCCTGAGCGTGATGATGAACACCATCGGCGGGCTGGACGCGATGACCGTCACCGAACTCGACGTCGCGCCCGAGCCGGAGGTGATCGAGGCCGAGGAGACCGAGCTCACCCTGACCGTCGTCGAACCGGACGGCGAGCCGGTCGCAGACGCCACCGTCGTCGTCTCCGGCGGCACGGCCACGCTGGACGGGGTGGTGACCGACAGAACCGGCGACGACGGGTCGGTGGACGTGGACGTCGACCCGTCGCTCGGTCCCAATCAGGACGAGGGGACCGTCGAGATAGCCGTCAAACCGCCCGCGAGTGGCGGGTACACCGATCGCCGGGCCAACACCGACATCCTCGTCGTAGCGGACGACTGATCGGACCGTGGCCCGGATTTCGCCGCCCAGATTCCGGGTAAGGGTTCCCTGCGGATCGTCTGGGCACGGAATAGCCACCAGTGGCCCGCTCCGACCGATTCCGGCCGGCACCGTTCGGGACTGTCGATGGCGGGTATCGACGGATCCGGACGGGCTAAGCTCTCGATAACGGCCGCGACAGCCTCCGTCGAAGTCGGTAAGTAGCCTATAATTAATCGGCCCCCTGCCGGAGTCGCCTGCATGAATCTCGCAGTGATCGGCTTCGGCAACGCGGGCGGCAAGATCGCCGACAGGCTGCTGGCCTTCGAGCGTGAGACCGGACGCTCGCTCAGCGCCTTCGCCATGGCGGTCAACGCGGCTGCCATCGACCTGGAGAAACTGGAGGAGATTCCGGAGGCAAAGCGCCTGCTCATCGGCCAGACCCACGAGCAGGTCAAGGGCCGGGGCGCCGGCGCGGACCCCGAACTCGGCGCCGAGGTCACCCGCCAGGACTTGAACGAGATCGAACGCGCGCTCGATGGCGTCCCCCTCCACGCCGTCGACGGCTTCCTCGTCGTCGCGGGGCTCGGCGGCGGTACAGGCAGCGGCGGCGCGCCTGTCCTGGCCGAGCGCCTCCGCGAGACCTACGAGGAGCCAGTCTACGGCCTCGGCGTGATGCCTGGCTCGGCCGAGGGCGGCCGCGCGTCGCTCAACGCCGCCCGCTCGCTCCAGTCCTTTACCAACGCGACGGACAACCTCATGCTGTTCGACAACGACGCCTGGCGCTCGACCGACGACTCCATCGAGGGCGGCTACCAGCGCACCAACCAGGAACTCGCCCGCCGGTTCGTCACGCTGCTGGCCGCCGGGGAAATCGACGGCTCGCAGGTCTCCGAGAGCGCGATGGACTCCAGCGACATCCGCCGGACGCTGTCGACGGGCGGCGTCAGCACCATCGCCTATAGCGAGGCCACCGTCGAGCGCGAGACGCGCAAGAGCCAGGGGCTGCTCGGCCGGCTCTCGACCAACGGCCACGACGAGCAAGAGAGCGAGAACAGCGACCTCCCGATGAAGATCCACGGCCTCGTCCGCAAGGCCGTCCAGTCGCGACTCACCTGCCCGGCCGACGTCTCCTCGGCCGAGCGCGCCCTGATCGTCATCTCCGGGCCGCCCCGCGAGTTCTCCCAGAAGGGGATCCAGCGCGCCCGCCAGTGGCTCGAACAGGAGACCCAGTCCGTCGAGGTCCTGGCCGGCGACGACCCCCGGCAGGACGCCGACCACCTCTCTGCGTGCGTGCTCCTGTCCAACGTCACCGACGTCCCCCGCGTCGACCAGCTCCAAGAGCAGGCGGTCGGTGCCCAGGACTCCATCGACGACCAGGCGGCGACCCGCGAAGACGAAATCGACGAGCTGATCACCGACGACCAGAACCGCCTCGACCCTGTGTAGGAGATTCTGGTTTTGGGGTGACTGGGCTGAGAGCTGTTTCTACGTGCTTGGCACTTGCCATACCGCAAATAAAGGGTTGCCCTCGGTCCGCTCGCTAGCAGACAAAGCAACTGCCAACACGAAGAAAGCCCTCTGCGTGCTCGGGTCGCGGGGGCCACCCTGCGCTCCTCACTCCGTTGCGGTGCTTAGGGGTCCCGGCTTCCCCGAGCCCGCCTCGCCCTTTCATTCCTCCGAGGACCGCACAGCACCGCAGCCCTGCCCTTCCCCGGGTCGCGAGGGCCTCGCTGTTGCTCGGCCACTCGCTCCCGGCCAGGCGGTGCGGTCAGGAAGCGTGACCCGGAGCGGACGCGACGGGTCCGGGGAGGTTTGGTGGTTCCAATCGCGAGCGCGGGCCGGAGGCCGCGCGAGCTATGCGGATCCCTGGTGGACTGAAAGGGCGAGGTACGGTCGACGAAGTCCGACGAAGTAAGCACCGCAGCGCCAGCGAGGAGCGCAGCGAGTCGCACAAGTCGAGCGGGCCGAGGGCTTTCCTTAATTATCGCTGTCGAGGTCGCAACGAGGAACCAAAGCAGAATTAGAGAGAACTCCTAGTAGCTGTCCCAGTCGATCCACTCCTGCTCCCAGCCGGTGCGAGACTCCGCCGAGCGACGAGCGCGCTCTCTATCCTCCCGGCGGGTTCGGTTGCGCTCGGGCGTGTCGGCCTGTTCGCCCTCCAGGAGCATGGGCTGGAAGGCGACGCCGCCGAGGCGGTCGTCGACGTCGCCAGAGGGCTCCACGGTCACGAGCGACTGCTCGCCGGCGCCAAGCGGCATCACCATACGGCCGTCGTCGGCCAGTTGCCGGACGAGCGCCCGGGGCGGTTCGATGGCGGCCGCCTCCAGCAGGATGCGGTCGAAGGGAGCGTACTCGGGGAGGCCGTCGGCGCCGTCGCGGCGGTCGACGAGGACGCCGCCGTAGCCCGCCTTCGAGAGGTTCGACCGGGCGTCCAGCACGAGGCGGCGGGCGATGTCGATGGCGTGGACGTTGGCCTCGCCGACGAGTTCGGCGACGACGGCGGCCGTGTAGCCGACGCCGACGCCGACGACGAGGACGTCGTCGCCCTCCGTCGGGTCCAGCGCCTCGACCATGCGCGCGGCCGTACTCGGCGAGAGGACGCGCGTCCCGAAGCGTTCGAACGGGCGGTCGGCGTAGGCGCCGCGCTCGTCGTCGACGAACACCTCCCGCGGCACCGTCCGCATGGCCTGGGAGACGTTCGGTGAGTGGACGCAGCCCTTGCTCTCGTGTTCCAGGCTGTCGACCATGTCGTCCCGCACGACCGCGAGGTCCATACGCCGCAGTGAGAGCCCGATGCTATTCAATGAACTGGTCGGGGCGAACCCGTCGCCGTCTTTCGATCACCACCGGTAAAACCGCCGTAGAATGACCGTCGGTGTCGTCGCGATCCGGTCCCTCGTTCGAGCGGTCACGAACGACCATCGTTGCGGAAGATTGACAGCTGGTTGTCCTGCATGCGCGTCTATGCAGATGACGCCGGATCCGCTGCTCGGAAGCCTGTCGGCGAATCTGGTCGGTGCGCTCGGGCTGGCCCTGGTCCTCGTCGTCGGGCCACTCGTCGCCCGGCGGAAAGCCGAACCCACACGCCTCGCAGCGGCGAGCGGCGTCCTCGCGATGGCGGTCGGACTCGCCGTCTGGCTGGCCCCGCGGGTCGCTGCGGGAACGTTCCAGCGGTACGCCTGGTCCGGCCCAGGAATCGTACTCGGCGTCGCCCTCTCCGCCCTCGGCGCGGGCGTGCTCGCGCTCCAGGTCGCCGGACCGGTCTACGGGTTCCTGCGATACGGCTTCGTCCTGCCACTGGGGGCGGCCGTCGCCGCGACCGCGCTGTCGACGTTTCTCTTCTTTCAGGTCGGTGGCGAAATCGGCTCGTTCGTCCTCTACGTCGTTCTCAGTCCGATGGCCGTCGGCTCGATATGCGGGGCTTTCACGCTGGAATTCGTCACGCGGCGACTGAACGGATCGCGGCCGCTGTCCGCCTAGAGCGGCGGGACTGACGGCCCGACGTCTCACCTTCCGGACGGTCTCTCCCGGGCGGAACGTTGACGGGAGCAGCCCGCGAACGCGACGGTATGCAGGGCTTGCCGGACCCGCTCTTCGGGAGCATCCCCGCGAACTGGGGGATCGCCGTCGCGGTGGCGCTCGTCCTCGTTGCCCTCCCACTCCGGTATCGGCGATCCGATACGCCCCTTCGGATCGCTGCGGCGAGCGGCGTCCTCGCCGCCGGCGTCGGACTCGCGCTCTGGGCAGTCCCGCGACTCTGGCTCGGTACGTTCCGGCAGTTCTCGTTCCCCGACCTGCCGGTCGCGATAGCCGTCTACGGGATCGGAACCCTCCTCCTCGCCGTCCAGGTCGCCGGACCGGTGTACGGGTACCTGGAGTACGGGCTCGTCTCGCCGCTGGCGGTGGCGCTCACGTCGACGACGCTGTCGACGTTCCTCCACTTCCAGCTCGGCGGCGAGACGGAGTCGTTCGCCCTCTACGCGGTGTTCGCGCCGTGGGTACTCGGTACGATCGTCGGCCTGGCGCTGCTGGAGTCGGGTGCGCGCCGGTACGTGATTCCCCGCGTCGGCAGCCCCGAATAGCCTCACTGCAACGTCACGAACCTGACCCCGCCGTGGCGCTCCTGCTCCAGTTCGCCGTCGGCGCGCTTGCGCGCACGGACCAGCATCTGGCGCCCCTTCCCGATGGGTGCCAGCAGCAGTCCCTCGGGACGGACCTGCTCGACGACCGCGTCGGGAAACTCCGGCGCTGCGCAGGTCAGGTACGCGCGGTCGTAGGGGGCGTGCTCGGCCCACCCTCCCTTCCCGTCGCCGGCGCGGACCGAGACGCCATCGTACCCCACGTTAGCCAGTCTGTCCCGGGCTTCCTCGGCAAGATTCTCGTGGTACTCGACGCTGTAGACGTTCTCGGCGCCGACGATGTCGGCGGTCACGGCAGCGTGGTAGCCACAGCCCGTCCCGATTTCGAGGACCCGGTCCCCGGGGCGAAGATCCAGCAGGTCGGCCATGATGGCGACCATGTGGGGCGCGCTGATGGTCTGGCCCTCGCCGATGGGGAGCGGGCGGTCGGCGTAGGCGTCGGCGCGCTCGTGGTCGGGGACGAACGCGTGGCGCGGGACGGACGCCATCGCGTCGAGCACGCGCTCGTCGTCGACCGCCTCGCGCCCCGCGAGCCGCTCGACCAGGCGCTGCCGGCGCTCGTCCAGGTCGGTCATGGGTGCCAGTAGCACGGCCGGCGACAAGAGCGCATCGGCGAGTAAGCGACCGAGGGCGGTCGATCTCCTCGACCGCGCCGTTACGCAGTCCGCCGCGTCACCAGGCCGACCACGCGGTCGTGGACTCGTCGCGGACGTAGAGTCGCTTGACGTCCTTGGCCACCACGGAGTCGCCGCCCTGGTCGTAGCGGTCGCGGTCGTAGCCGTGGGCGTCGTCGCGGACGTGGAACCCCTCGACAGTGAACTCGTTGTCGCCGTACTCGGAGCTCCGGCCGACGATGAACTCCTCGTCGCCGGGGATGTGGAGCTTGAAGCTCTCCGTCTCGTCGTGGCGGCCGTCCTTCGGGTGCATCGTCACGTTGACGGAGACGTTGCCGACCGCCCGGGTCCAGATGGTCCGGACGTCCTCGGCGGTGGCCTCGTCGACGCGCTGCTCGCCGTCGAGTTCGAGGCTGGTGATCCGCACCGTCATGATCGCCTCTTCGGTCTCCAGCAGGAACTCCTCGCCCGTGGCCAGTTCCTCCTCGGCGGGGACGTCGACCTGCGTGGAGAAGGACTCGCCCTCCTGGGAGACGACGACCTTGCGCTGAATCTCGCTGGCTTCGGGAAGCTGTGTCTTGTGGACGTGGTCGCACTCGGTACAGCGAACTGTCACCTGCCCGCCCGGCTTGAGCACCTCGTGGACCGTCTCCAGGTCCGGCGAACAGGCCGGACACGGCAGGGCGACGCGTTCGCCCGGTGTAGCGTCTGTCATACGGTGGGCTATTCGGCGCGTGCGTAAATGCGCGTCGTACTCGGTGGCACGATTGCAGTGTGCTATCTCGACCTGTGATCGCCGACGCGTCATCCCGGTCAGTGCTAGGGAACATTGTATCGCGCGAATCGTCGCTCTATGCAGTACCTTTCACAAGCATCGCGCAAGATAGAGAGCGAATAGGTAGCAACTTACGCTCGAAAGCACTGGGCTCTTCAGGCCAACTGTGGGCAGTCTCTTGGTCCAGTAAATATTAGTTGAACTCTTTGAAAATATCCGCATGGTCGACTCGCCCTCTATCTCTCGACGCCAAGTACTTGCGGCCGTGGGTGGTTCCGCAATCGGGGTCGGTGGCTATGTTGCGGGTGTTCGCTCTGCCTCTAGCGTTCCCGACTGGCTTGCTGGCCGCGACTGTGCTCCATCCCCACTCGCCACGAGTCTAACGGATTGGCCATTCGACCGACACGACCGGGCAAATACAGGCCGTGCTCCAGCTCGCGCTGGCCCGGACTGGCCACTCGGCCAGACATGGGAACGGGAATGGCCTGTCAGTGATATACACGGGCTGAGGCCACTCGTCGTCGCTGACGGCGTCGTGGTCGCATTCGTGGTGGCTCCCCCACAGAGCATCCTTCTCGGAATCTCGAACGACGACGGTCGAGTGATATGGCGTCGCACAGTTGAGGACGCCGAGTACGGGCAGGTCTTCGCTGCGAGTGGAATGGCGTTCGTTGAGGGAGAGGTCCCGAATTCGTCCGTCCGGTTCGCTGTTCGTTCGCTCGGTGATGGTGCGATGATATGGACTGACTCCTTCTCCTCACATGTCCCGCAAACGCTTGCTGACGGCCGGTTACTCACCGTCGACCGTTCCCCGGATCGGGCACGTGACGACGATCACTTCGCTATCACTGGGCTCGACGCTCGTACTGGTGTCGAATGCTGGCGCGCCGTCCATGGAGGTTGGCCCCGTGATATCGCGGTTGCCGACGGCCGAGTTATCGTTCCGACACGCGACCACGGCGTCCTCGCACTCGACCCCGCCTCGGGTGACCGACAGTGGCGCTCGGATGTCGGTGGAGGCACGGCCGCCCTCGTCGACGATTTGATCATTTCGAATCGATTCCCGGGCGAGCTCAGGGCGTTGTCGCTCGCAGATGGGTCGCTCAAATGGAGTGTCCAGAGCGAACACTTCCTTGAAGGAGGAGAAGGCGACGACGGGACACGGTATGCTCGCCCTGGATTCGAAGTTGGCGCCGTTACGTCGGAGGCAGTCATCTATCTCCTGGAGGTGTACAGCGACTATCCCCGGCGGTTGCAGGCCCGCGATCTCGAAACCGGCGAATTACTGTGGGATGTCGGACCAGAACCTACTCCAGTCGAGTTCCACGGCTACTCTCGGCCGGTCGTGGTTGGTGACGATGTCTTGGCGATCAGGTACGCCCGGCGCGAAGGGAGTGAGGATCCACCGGACGCACTCCTGCGGCTCAACGTCGCCAGCGGGGCGGAGCGGGACCGGATTTCCTTCCCGGCTGACGAGCGCGTCTATCCCCCAGTAGCTGCTGACAACACCCTGTTCGTTCCGACTGAGGAGCGATTGGTCGCCTACACGTGACTCTGAGGATTGATCACGTATCGTTTTCGTTGAGTGATCTGGCAGAGCTTCGCACTATTTTCCGCTCCGATCGTTCACATTGGCGGTCACAACTAGCGCCGTGTATCCTGATGCGACTCAACACTTCATTGTTGTTTGGTAAACCGACTAGTGACCAGTACACACTAGCCACCGAACGATCGTATCGAGACCAAAGCTATGGGGCCGATAGAATTTCAACAGAGCTGGGAAGTTCGCTTCCTTCTCCGTCCCCATGCTCACGTTTCACTCCCACTCCGCTCACTCCCGCCGCGGAAGATCGATCTCTTCCCCGTCTGCAAACACTGTCGGCTCCGTCAGGATGCCGTCGAGGTGGATGGGCGCGTCGGTGTCGCCGCCGATGGCGTGGTCGTCGCCGATGGCGATGTGGACGGTACCGCCGGCTTTCTCGTCCAGCAGGACCGACCCGACCAGTTCCTCGACGGCGACGTTAGTGCCGATGCCGAGTTCGGCGAGGTTGTACGCGGCGTCGCCGACCTCCTCCGCGGCGTCCTCGATCTCCTCGCGAACCCGGTCGTCCGAGATATCAGTGACGTAGCCGTCCTCGACGTCGAAGCGGAGTTCCCTGCCCTCCAGTGCGCCGTAGGGCATCATCGTCCCGTCGACGACGAACGTCCCGTTGGCGTTGTCGGGCGAGAGGAACACCTCGCCGGCGGGGAGGTTGGACATCGACCCGGCCTCATGGACGATGCCGGTGTCGAGGCGCCACTCGCGGGCGCCCGGTTCGAAGGTGATGTCGGTGCCCTGCGGAGACGTCACCCGGATCTCGTCGGCGTCCTCGACCTGTGCGAGGACGTCCCGGCAGTGCCCGGCAATGGCCTCGTAGTCGGCGTCCAGGCCCATCAGGAAGACGGCGTCCGTGATTCCGGGCAGCGTCGCGACGCGGGCCCCGGCGTCCGTCGCGTCGCTCCGGGCGCGCGTGTGGGTCACGCTCTTCGTCGTCGGCGCCAGCACCACGTCGGCGCTGGCCATCGCGGCGGCGACGGGTTCGGGCGGTTCCTCGCCGTGCTGGTCGCCCGGGGGGTAGCGAAGCAGGATGGCGTCGTCGGTTATGTCGCTGGCGACGGCGTACAGCGCCTCGCCGATGGCCTGGCGCTTGTCGTCGGTGACGACGGCGCAGGACTCACCGGGCTGGAGGTCCATGCATTGCTCGACGGCGGTCTCTGCGGGCTTCCGGAGCGAGGAGTTCATGCCGACGACTGGGTCCGGCGGGGGATTAGGTCTTGCGTCCGCGGGGCGCGAGGCCGACCCGCGGCGCCGTACTCACCGCCCGCCGTCGCGCGGTGACGGGGTTGATTGCGATATACTCCGAAGCGAGTTAAATTGTTGCATCGGAGACGACAAGAAATATACCCGCTGGCCGAGAATCACGGGACATGCTCCGCGTGGGCATCAATGGATTCGGTACTATCGGGAAGCGCGTCGCCGACGCCGTCCGGGCCCAGCCGGACATGCGGGTCGCCGGCGTCGCCAAGCGGTCCCCGAACTACGAAGCCGAGGTCGCCCTGGACCGCGGCTACGCACTATACAGCGCCGCCGACGACGGCGCCACGCCGTTCGAGGACGCGGGCCTGCCCGTCGAGGGCGGCGTCCACGACCTCGTCGTCGAGAGCGACATCGTCGTCGACGCGACGCCCTCCGGCGTCGGCGCCCAGAACAAGGGCATCTACGAGGCCCACGACACACCCGCCATCTTCCAGGGCGGCGAGGACGCCGACGTCGCCGAGGTGAGTTTCAACGCCCGCGCGAACTACGACGACGCTATCGGCGCGGACTTCGTGCGCGTCGTCTCCTGTAACACCACGGGTCTCTCCCGCCTGCTCGCGCCCCTGAAAGAGAACTACGGCGTCGAGAACGTCCGCGTCACCCTGGTCCGCCGCGGCGGCGACCCCTCCGACACCGGTCGCGGCCCGATCAACGACACGCTGCCGGACCCGATCGCGATCCCCTCCCACCACGGCCCGGACGTCCAGACGGTGTTCCCCGACGTCCGCATCACGACGATGGGGCTGAAGGTTCCCTCGACGCTGATGCACACGCACTCGCTCAACGTCACCCTCGAGTCAGAGCCCGACGTCGACGAGGTGCGCGACCTCTTTGCCGACGAGTCGCGCCTCTTCCTCCTCCCCGAGCGCCTCGGCATCGACGGCGCCGGGAAACTCAAGGAGTACACCAGCGACGCCGGCCGCCCGCGCGGCGACGTCTGGGAGAACTGCATCTGGGACGAGTCGCTGACGATGGACGGCGCCGACCTCTACCTCTTCCAGGCCATCCACCAGGAGGCCGACGTCGTGCCCGAGAACGTCGACGCCGTCCGGGCCATCGCCGACGCCGCGACCAAGGAGGAGAGCGTCGAGCGGACGAACGAAGCCCTCGGCGTGGGCTCCGGCCTCACCGACCACGCCGTCGACCACGCCGACCCCATCTCCGACGCCGCCAGCGACGACTGACGGCGCTCTCGCTGTTTCTCCGTTTTTCGTCTTTCTCCACGACCTACGCCAGTTCTTCGAACTCGACCTCGCCCGTCTCGGTGTCCAGCACCGCGACCGAGAACGGTTCGGGCGCCCCCTCGAATGCGATGCCGCCGGGATTGATCTGGACGGTGCCCTCGAACACCTCGTGAGTCCGCTCGTGGGTGTGGCCGTGGAGGACGTAGTCGTAGTTCGCCGAGGCGACCAGCGCCTCGACGATGGCCTCGCTCGTGCCGTGATAGACGCCGAGATCGGTGCCGTCGAGTGTCAGTTCGGCCATCTCGCCGTGATAGGTGCCGAACTCGTTGATGGTCGCGGCCAGCGCCCACTCCCCGTCGTTGTTGCCGCGGACGGCGTGGAACGCGAACTCCGAATCGAACGGCGCGGCCGAGAACGGCGCGACGATATCCCCGCAGTGGATCACCGTCTCGACGCCGCGTTCCTCGAACGTTTCGACCGCCGCCTCGACCAGGGCCAGGTTGTCGTGTGTGTCCGCGACGATGCCGACGAGCATGCGCGTCGTTCGGCCGGCCGGGGCAAGAAGGCTGGCGTCGCTGGCGAATGGGAACGAGTCACACGTCACCGAATGATATTTACCGGGGTCGTCGGTACGACGAAAAGACATGTCGTCGTCGGAAATCGTCGGGGATGGGGCGACCGAACGGGGAAATCCCCTCTGGTGGCTGTTCCGCCGCCACGGGCGGTCGCGCTGGCGGCAGTTCGCCGTCGGGATGACGCTGTCCGCCCTCGGGCGTTTCCCACAGCAGGCGCCGGCGTTCCTGATCGGGATGGCGATAAACGCCATTCTCGCCGGGACGGAGGAGTTCCGCCTGCCGTTCGTCCCCGGCGAGTGGCTCCAGGCGATGACCCAGTGGGAGCAGCTACTCCTCACCGGCGGTCTGCTCGTGGCGGCCTACGGCCTGGAGACGCTGTTCGACTTCCTCGCGCGCCACCAGATGGGCCGGTTCGGCACGTACTTCCAGCACGACGTCCGCATGGACGTCTTCGACACCGTCCAGCGGCTGGAACTGGGCTTTTTCGACGACCGCGACACCGGCGACGTGATGAGCGTGCTCAACGACGACGTGGACGAGCTGAACGCGTTCGTCTACGGCACGGTCAGCCGGGGCGCGGCGATGGTGTCGCTGGCCGTCGCGGCGTTCGTCTACATGCTGTGGCTCCAGTGGCAACTCGCGGTCGTCCTGCTCGTCGTGCCGGCGGTCCTGTTCGCGCTGAGCTACTGGTTCTCGGCCCACATCGAGCCCAAGCACGAGGCCATCCGCGAGCGCGTCGGTGAACTCAACGGCCGGCTGAACAACAACGTCGAGGGCGTCTCCGTCATCAAGGCCTTCGGCACCGAACGCGCCGAGCGCGAGCGGGTCGCGGACGCCTCGCGGAACCACCTCGACGCCCAGTGGGACGCCCACCGGTCACAGGCCGCGGTCGACCCGGTGATGCGCGTCGTCTCCGACACCGCCCGCGTGCTCACGCTCGTTATCGGCGGGTACTGGGTAATCTCCGGGCAGCCCCCGCTCTTTTTCACCGGCGAACTGGCCGCCGGGACGCTCGTCTCCTTCCTCATGTACGCCGGCGCGCTCGTCACGCCGATGCAAGGGATCACGGACGTCATCGACTCCTACCAGAACAGCAAGTCGGCGGCGACGCGGCTCCGCGAGGCCGTCGAGAACGACGCCGTCGCCGAACGCGAGGGCGCCCACGACCTGGCCGACCCCGACGGCGCGGTCAGCTACGAGGGCGTCACCTTCCGCTACCCCGGCCGCGACGAGCCGACCATCGACGACGTGAGCTTCGCCGTCGACCCGGGCGAGACCGTCGGCGTCGTCGGCCCGACGGGGGCCGGCAAGTCGACGTTGCTCTCCTTCCTGTTGCGCTTCTACGACCCCGACGATGGAACGATTCGCGTCGACGACCACGACGTGCGGGACCTCACCGTCGAGAGCCTCCGGGAGTCGGTCGGGTACGTCTCCCAGGACCCGTTCCTGTTCGACGGCAGCGTGCGGGAGAACGTCGCCTACGCCGAGTCGGGGCGCTCCCACGAAACTGTCGTCGAGGCCGCGAAACTCGCGGGCGCCCACGAGTTCGTCGCCGACCTGCCGGAGGGGTACGACACCGAGGTGGGCGAACGCGGCGTCAAACTCTCGGGGGGCCAGCGCCAGCGCATCGCCATCGCGCGGGCCATCGTCCGCGATCCGGCCTTCCTGATCTTCGACGAGGCGACCAGCCACGTCGACAACGAGACGGAGGTGCTGATCCAGCGGACGCTCGATAGCCTGGCTGCCGACCGGACGACGTTCCTCGTCGCCCACCGGCTCTCGACGGTGCGCGACGCCGACCGGATCCTCGTGCTGGACGACGGGCGGCTGGTCGAATCCGGGACGCACGACGACCTGCTCGCCGACGACGGCCTCTACGCCGACCTCTGGCGCGTCCAGGTCGGCGACGTCGCGGCGCTGCCCGACTCGTTCCTCGAACGCGTGCGCCGGGAGGAGGACGTGGCATGAGCGACGAGTCCGGGGAAGCAGGCGAGAGGGACGAAGCCGACGACACCGACGGGCCCGACGACACCGACGAAGCGGACGAGACCACGGAGTCGAGCTACCGGGCCGACACGGACTGGCCGGTGCTCGCACTCATGCGCGACCACGGGCGCCCGTACCTCCACCTCGCGGTGGCCGGTCTGCTGATCCGGCTGGTGTGGATCGTCCCCGGCCAGGCCAGCACGGCTATCCTTGGATACGCCTACGACACGCTGTTCAGCAACGAGCGGACGTTCGCGCCGCCGCTCGTTCCGCAGGCCTGGATACAGGAACCGATCGACCAGCTGTGGCTCGTCGCCGGTGCCATGCTCGGACTGACCGTCCTCGGGAAGATCTTCCAGGTGCTCCGGACGCTCTCCTGGGGCGCGTTCGCGTTCAATCTCCAGCACGACGTGCGAACCGGGACCTACGACACCGTCCAGCGCCTGGAGATGGGCTTCTTCGACGACCACCAGACGGGCGAGGTGATGTCCATCCTCAACAACGACGTCAACGAGATGGAGGCGTTCTTCACGGAGACTATCGACGACGCGATGACCGCCGCCTCCTTCCTCCTCGGCGTCGGCTTCTTCATGGCCCTGCTGAACTGGCAGTTCACGCTCGTGGCGCTGGCGGTCGTACCCGTCATCGTCGCGGCCAACTACTGGTTCTCGGGCCGGATCGGCGCCGCGTACGGGGCGATCCGCGAGACGACCGGCAAGCTGAACGCCCAGCTCCAGAACAGCGTCAGCGGGATCTCCGTCGTCAAGGCCTACACCGCGGAACCCTTCGAGTACGACCGCGTCGAGGCGGCCTCGGAGCGGGTCGTCGACGCCGGCCTCGAGCTGGTCGACATCAGAGCGCGACACTACCCCTCGATGCGCGCGCTCACGGGCGTCGGCGTCGTCCTGACCTTCGGCGTCGGTGCCTACTGGGTCGTCGACGGCCCACCGGGCCCGTTCACGCTCACGCTGACGGCCGGGACCCTGCTCACGTTCCTCCTCTACACCCAGCGCATCTCCTGGCCGATGATAGAGGTCGCCGGTGTCATCGACAGCTACCAGAGCGCGACGGCATCGGCCGACCGGATCCTCGGCGTCCAGCGGGCGGCGGAGTCGGTCACCGAGCGACCGGACGCGACCGAACTCGACGCGGTCGACGGCGGCGTCAGCTACGACGACGTCACGTTCGCCTACCCCGAGAGCGACCAGAGCGAGTCCGACGAGCGAGAGAGCCCACCGGTCCTCACAGACGTCTCCTTCGACGTCGACCCGGGCGAGACGGTCGGTATCGTCGGGCCGACCGGCGCGGGGAAGTCGACGCTGCTCAAACTACTCATGCGGTTCTACGACGTGGACGAGGGGAGCGTCAGCGTCGATGGCCACGACGTGCGGGACCTGACCGTCGACAGCGTCCGGGACGCCGTCGGTTACATCAGCCAGGACCCGTTCCTCTTCTCCGGGACGGTCCGGGCGAACGTCACGTACGGCACCCCGCAGACCGACGAAGCGGCGGTCTGGACTGCCCTGGAGCGAGCGGAGGCCGACGCCTTCGTCGCGGACCTGCCCGACGGCCTCGACACGACCATCGGCGAGCGCGGCGTGAAGCTCTCCGGCGGCCAGCGCCAGCGCCTCTGTCTCGCCCGGACGATGCTCCACGACCCTGGCATTCTGGTACTCGACGAGGCCACGAGCCACGTCGACAACGAGACGGAGGCGCTCATCCAGCGCAGCATCGCCTCGCTCGTCGCCGAGCGCACCACCATCGTCGTGGCCCACCGGCTCTCGACGGTCCGCGACGCCGACCGCATCGTCGTGATGGACGACGGCGAAGTCGCAGAAGTCGGAACCCACGACGAGTTGCTCGACGCCGACGGCCTCTACGCGTCGCTCTGGCACGTCCAGGTCGGTGACGTCCAGTCCCTCCCCGCCGAGTTCGTCGACCGGGTCGAGCGGCGCGCGGACGCCATCACTACTGACTGAGCGGTGCCGCGACCGTTGGATGGGCTATCGTCGCGAGCGTTCCTCACCCGCCCAGCGGCCCCACGAGTCAAGGCAGTCAGCCCCGAACAGTCCCCATGAACGTGCTCCTGACCGGTGGTGCCGGCACCGTCGGCACCGCCATCACCGATCACCTCGCCGACCGCGAGGAGTACCAGCTGACGAGCGTCGACCCGGAGCCCCACCCCGACCCGAACGTCGAGTCGGTCGAGGCCGACGTCGGCGATTACGACGCGATCCGGCCCCACTTCGAGGACCAGGACGCCGTCGTCCACCTGGCCCACGCGCCCATCGAGGGGGGCGGCCCGTCGGACCGCTCGATCCACGCCTTCGACGGGCACCTCGCCAACCTGGAGATTCACGCCAACGCCTACGAGGCGGCCGTCGACGCCGGCGTCGACACGTTCGTCTACGCCTCCTCGAACCACGCCGTGGGCATGTACGAGGTCGAACACGCCCCCGACGTCTACTATCCGGACTACGGCCTCACCGTGGACCACACCGTCCAGCCCCGGCCGGACTCGATGTACGGCGTCGAGAAGGTGTACGCCGAGGGACTGGGTCGGCTGGCCGCCGAGGCCCACGACATGCAGGTGTACGCCCTGCGGATCTGTGCGGTCCGCGACCCCGAGTACGACCACCCCTACGGTGACGCCGAGGCCGGCGTCGACCGCGGCGAGTTCGAGCGCGACAGCGACGCCTACGCGACCCAGGTCGCCCGGATGAAGGGGATGTGGCAGTCCCGCCGCGACCACGCCCAGATGGTCGAGCGCTGTTTCACCGACGACTCCGTCGAATTCGACGTGTTCTACGGCGTCAGCGACAACGACCGTCGCTGGTTCGACGTCGACCACGCCAGGGAGGTGCTGGGGTACGAGCCGGAAGATAACGGTGAACAGTGGGATACGCCGCCAGAATAACATCGACGTCTGGTCGGAGTTGGACGCCACCGTCCCGGGACCGACGAAATAAGGTGGAAGCGACGAGAGACGGCACACAGTGAACGCCAACGACCGCGCGATTACGGCGCTCGTCATGCTCGCCCACGCGGCGGTCCACACCTACGAGATGGCCGTCCCGCTGTTCGTCGTCGTCTGGCTCACCGAGTTCGACGTCATCTCGCTCGGCATCGCCCAGTTCGAGGTGACGACGGCGACGCTGGGCGTCGTCGTGACGCTCGGCTACGGCCTGTTCGGCCTGGGCGCGCTGCCGGGCGGCATCCTCGTCGACCGCATCGGGTCCCGGCGGCTCATCAGCGCCTGCCTGCTCGGGATGGGGCTGTCCTACGTCCTGCTCGGCCTGGCGCCGAGCATGCTCGTCGTCGCGCTCGCCCTGGTCCTCTGGGGTGTGGCGGCCAGCGTCTACCACCCTGCGGGCCTCTCGCTGATCAGCAAGGGCGTCGAGGAACGGGGGACCGGGCTTGCCTACCACGGCATCGCCGGCAACCTCGGCATCGGCCTCGGGCCGCTCCTGACCGCCGTCCTGCTTCTGTTCGTGGAGTGGCGGACGGTGGCGCTGATCCTGGGGGTGCCCGCGCTGCTCGCGGCGGTGTACGCCGCCCGGGCGAACTTCGACGAGACGGCCGCCGTCGAAGACGTCGCGGAGGGAGCGGCGGCCGACGGCGGCAGTTCGAAGGCCGACGCCGGCGTCGACTCGCTGGGTGAGTTCGTCACCGAGTCGCGACGGCTCCTGGCCGGCGGGTTCCTCCTCGTGTTCGTCGTCGTGATGTGCTCGGGGCTGTACTACCGCGGCATCCTCACCTTCCTGCCGGAGCTGCTCCGCGGGCTGCCCGGGTTCGAACCGATCCCAGTCACCGAACTGCTGCCGGCGAGCGTCGGATCCGCGCTGGGCGTCGAAGCGGGCGACGCCCAGACCATCTCACCGCAGGACTACTTCTACGCCGGCCTGCTGCTCGTCGGCGTCGTCGGCCAGTACGCCGGCGGGAAGCTGACCGACCGGTTCCCCGTCGAGTACGGCATCGCCGGCGCCTTCGCCGTCCTCGCGGTCCTGGCGCTGGCGTTCGTCCCGGTCGCCGGGATGGGCATCGGCCCGCTGATGGCGCTCGGTGCCGTCCTGGGTATCTTCCTCTTCGTCGTCCAGCCGCTGTACCAGGCGACCGTCGCCGAGTACACGCCCGCCGGCACGCGCGGGCTCTCCTACGGCTTCACGTACCTCGGCGTGTTCGGCGTCGGCGCGCTGGGGGGGACCATCGCCGGCGCCATCCTCGCGTTCGCGGGCGTGGCGGAGCTATTCCTGACGCTGGCGGTTATCGCCACCGCGGCGTCCGGCGTGGGACTGTACCTGGGTCGGGCGGCGGGGAGGTAACCGCCACACGACCGAAATCGTCTACTCCCGCGCCAGCACCTCGATACCGACCAGTTCCTGCCCGGTCAGCGCGCTGATGTACGCGCCGCCGGCGATGGAGACGTGAGAGAACTCCTCTTCCGTCATCCCGTACATACGAATAGCCCGGGAGGTGTCGCCGCCGCCGACGACGGAGAAACAGTCCGTCGCGGCGATGGCTTCGAGCGCGCCGACGGTCCCAACGGAGAAGCGCTCGTCCTCGAACAGGCCCAGCGCGCCCTTGACGAAGACGGCCTCGGACTCGCGGATGATCGGCGAGTAGGTCATCACGGTCTCCGAGCCGACGTCGAGGAACCCCTGGGTCTTCTCCTCGATCTCGTCGACGGCTATCTCGGCCCGGTTTTCGTCGTCATCTTCGTAGGCGAGGTCCACGGCCAGCGAGATCTGGTCGCGGTGCTCGGCGAGCATCGACTCGATCTTTGCCTGGTTTGCCTCCCACTGCTCGTCGAACAGGTCCATGTCACCGACGTCGTGGCCGACGGGGTAGCCGTCCGCGCGGAGGAACAGTTCGCCGGCGATGCCGCCCAGCAGGAAGTCGTCGACTTTCTCGTCGAGCGCGCTCATCACGTCGATGACGTCGGTGGCCTTGGTGCCGCCGACGACCATCGTGACGTTGCCGTCGAACTCCTTCTCGGCGATGGCGGTGTTGGCCTCGTACTCCGTCTCCATGACGCGACCGGCGTAGGCGGGCAGCACGAGCGGGAACCCCACGAGGGAGGCGTGCGAGCGGTGGGCCGCCGAGTACGCGTCGTTGACGTAGGCGTCGAACTCCGCACTCAGGGTCTGGACGAACTCCGTCTCGGCCTTGACTTCGGGGTCCTCCTCGGGGAGTTCCTCGTCGCACATTCGGGTGTTTTCGAGCAGGAGGACCTCCCCCGAATCGACGTCGTCGATGGCCGCGATGGCGTCGTCGCCGAACGTGTCCGCGACGAAGCCGACGTCCTGGTCGATGTGGTCGGCGAGGATGTCGGCGTGTTGCTCCAGCGAGACGAAGGTGTCCCGGCCGGGTCGGCCCTGGTGGGCCATGAGCACGGTCTGGAACTCGCGGTCGGCGAGTTCCGCGACTGTCTCGGCGTGGCGGTCGAACCGGCGGTTGTCCTGGACTTCGCCGTCCTCCACGGGGCTGTTGAGGTCGAGGCGGACGAGGACGCGCTGGCCGTCGTCGAGGTCGTCGAGCGTCTTGAACGAGGGCATCTGTTGTCAGTTCGAACGGTCGCGCGTCGGCGAGAAAAAACCGGCTGATCGGGACGGTGCGTCGTCGGGGCGTCGTCGGGGCGTGCGCGCCCCGCCACGCTGGCTCACCGCTCCGACCCGCCCGCCGTCCCGGAGTACCAGCCGTGATAACTGCGGGGCAGCGTTTATGCGAAATCGTCTGAGAGTCCGAGTATGGCACCGGAAGTACACACAGAAGGGGAGAAGTACACGATAGAATGGGACGACGACATCGGCACACTGATCCACACGTGGACCGCGTTCGCCTCGGGGGAGGCGTTCCGCGAGGGGTGCAACGACCTGCTCGCGGCCGTCGAGGAGCGAAACGCCACGAAGATGATAGTCGACACGAGCAACGTGAAGGCCCACGACGAGGCGGACAAGCAGTGGCTCCAGACGGAGTGGACGCCGAAGACCGTCGAGGCTGGCGTCCAGGCCACGGCGATGGTCCGGTCGGACAGCGTCATCTCCGAGATGGAGATGAAGGAGATGAGCGAGAACATGCCAGACGACGCAGACGGCGGTCCCGAGGCGTTGATCACCGACGACATGGCCGAAGCGCGCGACTGGATGGCGGACCAGTAACGCCGCGACCCTTTTCTGCCGTGCTTGCGGGCACTTGCGTGGCCGAACCTTCTTGTCCCCCGACGGCGATCGCCGTCCATGGCAAGCGCGGCGCTCTCGGAACCGCAGGTCCTGGCCCACGCGAAGGCTCGCCTGTTTCCCGACCCCGGCGAGGACGAGGCCTACGCCGTCGTCGACACCCAGTTCGCGATGGACGAGTGGCTCGCCGACCAGCGGGTCCCCGAGGCCGTCCGCGACCGTCTTGCGCCGTTCAACCACGTCCGCGTCGGCTCGGGCTACCCGGACCTCGTCGGCGTCCGCAAACTCGAAGACGACCTCCTGGCCGTCGACCGCGTGGGGGACCAGCCGCCGCTCGTCGCTATCGAGGCGAAGGGATATCGCGGAAACGACGCCGTCGACGTCGAGCGCGGCGTCGTCCAGGCCTACGACCGGCTGAACGAGGCCAACGCCGCCTACGTCGCCGCGCCGAAGGCGGCCATCTCCCAGTCCGCTCGCACCCTCGCCCGCGAACTGAACGTCGGTGTGCTGGGGGTCGAGGACGGTGGGGAGGTCGTCCCCGTCGAAGTCCCGCGCGTCGTCGGCAACCACACCTCCGACGACGCGACGGCCATCCGGTTCCAGGCCACGGCCCAGGGCGTCGCCGACAAATCGTTCGGGCTGAACCACCCGAAGAACTACCTCGCCTACCCGCTGGCGGTGTACCACCCCGGGGCGACGGACGCGATTCTCGGCGAGCGCGTCGTCAACGCAGTCGACGGCGCCCGAACGGGCGCGGCGTTCCTCGGCCTCATCGAGGAGAAACCCCACCGCGTCGACCTGACGCCCCTCGGCGAGGAAGTCGTCCGGTTCGCGCTGGACCGGTACGGCTCCGTCGACGCGGCGCTGGCCGAGTTCGAGAACTGGCAGCGCTCGCGGAAGCGGTTCTGTGACATTGCTCCGGAGTGGGGCCTGCTGACGAGACGGGTCCTCTGGGAGTACCCAGCGACCAAACTGATCGTTGAGGAACTCCAGACGATGCACGAGGACGGCGAGCCAGAACCCTCGCTCGTCGAGTTCGTGACCCGGCTGCACCGCCTGCATCCCACCTTCACCGTCGAACTCTTTCTTCGGGGGACCGACGACGTCCGCTCCCGGGTGCTCGACGCCGACGGAGACCTACAGGTCGACGAACTCCGGGATGGGAACGTGTATCACTCCCCGACGGTGTTCCAGCTGAAGGCGATGCTCTACCACGCCGGCGTCCTGACCGAGCGCGGCTCGGAGCCGAACAGACTGGATCCTGAAACCGATACGTGGGCGCTCCGCGAACCGCTGGATTACTCTTTCTGATAAAGTTTTTACACAAGTCAGGCGCGCGCTGTCGCGGCCTTCGTGCCGCGACAAACCTGCGCGAGGGACGAGTGAGGGAGCGTGCGACCGAACGAGTCGGTTGGGGAGGGTGTGGCTGTGCGGTCCGGGCGGGGATGAAAGGGGCCGGTCGCTGGAGGAAGACCGGTGAAGTAAGCACCGCAGGCGAAGCCGAGGAGCGCAGCGAACCGCTCGACTCCAGCAACCGGGGGCTTTCTACTTCTTGTCGGGAGAAACAACTCGAAAGCCCCGAGTCGTTCGACGGCTGCGACTCGCTGCGGTCCTCACTTCGTTGCGGTCCTTGCGTCGTCTCGCTCGTCGAACGTCTCGCCCCTTTCAGTCCCGCCCAGCACGAAAACCACAGCCACACGCCTCCCCAGCCGATTGCGGTGCTCGCTCCGCTGCGCTCCTCATCCCTCGCACACTTTCGTCGCGGCACGAAGGCCGCGACAGCGCGCGCCACCTGCTGTTACTCAGGTCGAAAAGCCATCGCGAAACGGAGCGAATCAGGAAACAGGAGAGCCAGCGAACCCTAGTACTCGTGGACGTGCTGGGCGACGTCGAGCATGCGGTTCGAGAAGCCGTACTCGTTGTCGTACCAGGTGAGCACCTTCGTCATGTCGCCGACGACGTTCGTGTTCTGGAGGTCGACGAGCGTCGAGTAGGGCTGCTGGAGGACGTCGGAGGAGACGATCTCGTCGTTCGTCACGCCGAGGACGCCTTCCAGCTCACCCGCCGCCGCGGCCTCGAAGGCGGCGTTGACGTCGCCCGCCGTCACGTTCGCTTCGAGATTGACGGTGAACTCCGTGATGGAGCCGTTGGGGACGGGGACGCGCATGGCCATGCCGTCGAGTTTCCCCTCCAGTTCGGGGAGGACTTCGGTGGCGGCCTGGGCGGCGCCGGTGGTGGTGGGGATGATGTTCTCGGCGGCGGCGCGGCGGCGGCGGGGCTTGCTGTTGGGGCCGTCGACGAGGTTCTGGGTGCCGGTGTAGGCGTGGACCGTCGTCAGCTGGCCTTCCTCGATGCCGAACTCCTCGTGGAGCACCTTGGCGACGGGGGTGATGGAGTTCGTCGTACAGGAGGCGTTGGAGACGACGTCCTCGCCCTCGTACTCGTCCTGATTGACGCCGTAGACGAGCTGTTTGACGGGTTTGTCGCCCTTCGGCGGGGCGGAGATGACGACCTTGTCCGCGCCGGCTTCGAGGTGCTGGCTGGCGTCCTCGTGCGACCGGAAGATACCCGTGGCCTCGAAGGCGACGTCGACGTCGAGTTCGCCCCAGGGGAGCTTGCTGGGGTCAGTCTCGTGGAAGACGCCCGCCTCGAAGTCGGTGCCATCGACGGTCAGGGTGCCGTCCTCGAGCGAGGCGCCGTCACACCGGCCCAGCACGGTGTCGTACTTCGCGAGGTACTCGAACTCCTCGTCCTCCATCACGTCGTTGATCCCGACGATCTCGACGGCGTCGCTCTCCATGGACGCCCGGAAGACGTTCCGACCGATGCGCCCGAAGCCGTTCAGGCCGACGCGGACAGGCTCGTTGTTCATGACGAGTATAAATTGGGTTCAGAGCGAGTAAAGGGTTTTCGAAGTCGGGGACGAATCGCTCGTTCATCAACGTGGAACGGTCGCAACTGAACGATCGTGGGAAAGTCGTCGGGCTGGCTGCCTCTCTCGAACGAGTCAAATGTCCTATGGGTGCCGTGAAAGATCCCGTCAGTCCGCCCGCCATGTGGTGGTCGAACAGTTCGCCGAACTGTAGTGTCTCCAACAGGAGAGGGTCCAGCGCTGTGGACGGCCGAAGCTTTATTCCGTGGGTCGTCATAAGCGTTCACAGGATGAGACGCGACGACCGTGACGACCCCTTCGACGAGTTCTTCCGCGAGCTAGAGCGGATGATGAACGACGTGATGGGTGCCGGTGGGGACGTCCACATCGAACAGAGTGGTGCCGACTACGGGGCGGACCTCCACCTCGACGTTCACGAGACAGACGAGGCTGTCCGGGTCGTGGCCGACGTGCCCGGCGTCGACAAGGACGCCATCGACCTCAAGTGCGACGGCGAGGTCCTCACGATCAAGGCCGCGGCCGACCAGCGCGACTACGGCGAACGGGTGCGACTCCCGGCCCACGTCGACGAGCACTCCGCCAACGCGACGTACAACAACGGTATTCTCGAAGTAAGCTTCACGCGGAGCGAAGACGCCAGCGACATCAGCCTCGACTAGCGGTCCCGTCGTCGCGCTGGCTCTCCGCCGGTTTTCGTCTCTCGTCGAGAGTTCTCAGTTCCACCGCCAGCCTGCCAGCCCCTCGTGGCTCGCGTATGCACCTGAACACGACGAATACGCTCTCGTGGCGCTGCTCGGTCTGTACGTTCGCCCCGACGGAGCCGAACGGCTTCGTGGCGTCCGTCGGCTCCTCGTCTGGCGATTCAGTCGATACGGCGGGCCAATCCGCCAGACACCATGGTTTAATGATGCGCTGCCGTACGGACTGGCATGGTAGATGTCGCACTCTCGCTCGGCCGGCTGCTGGCCGCGTTCTTCCTCGTCTTCCTGAACGGCTTCTTCGTCGCGGCGGAGTTCGCGTACGTGCGCATCCGCTCGACGGCGGTGGACCAGATGGTCGAGGAAGGGAAACCCGGAGCGGAGACCCTGCAGGGGACGCTCCAGCACCTCGACGACTATCTCGCAGTCACGCAACTGGGGATCACCATCGCCTCCCTCGGCCTGGGGTGGATCGGCGAACCGGCCGTCGCCGAGCTCATTCATCCCGTACTGGAGTCAGTTCTCCCCGAAAGCGCCGTTTCCCTCGTCGCCTTCGCCATCGGTTTCGGCTTCATCACGTTCCTCCACGTCGTCTTCGGGGAACTCGCCCCCAAGACCATCGCCATCGCGCAGGCCGAACGGATCGCGCTGTTCGTCGCGCCGCCGATGAAGTTCTTCTACTACGTCTTCTACCCCGGCCTCGTCGTCTTCAACGGGACGGCGAACGCCTTCACGAGCCTGATCGGCATCCCGCCGGCCTCCGAGACCGAGGAGACCCTCTCCGAGGAGGAGATCCTGATGATACTGACCCGCTCGGGCACCGAGGGTCACGTCGACAAGCGGGAGGTCGAGATGATCGAGCAGGTGTTCGACCTCGACGACGTCAGCGTCCGGGAGGTCATGGTCCCCCGCCCCGACGTCGTGAGCGCGTCCGCCGACGCCACCGTCGCCGACCTCCGTGCACTCGTCGTCGAGGAGGGCCACACGCGCTACCCGGTCCTCGACGCAGACGACGGCGACCAGGTCGTCGGGTTCGTCGACGTCAAGGACCTCATCCGCGTCACCGAGTCAAGCGACGGCGAGCCCACCGCCACCGCGGGAGACCTGGTGCGTGACCTGCCCGTCATCCCCGAGACTGGCCAGGTCGACCAGCTCCTCCGCCAGTTCCAGGACGAGCAGAGCCAGATGGCCGCCGTCATCGACGAGTGGGGCTCCTTCGAGGGGATCGTCACCGTCGAGGACCTCGTCGAGGTCGTCGTCGGCGACATCAGGGACCAGTTCGACGTGGACGCGCGCGAACCGTCGATCGAGGGGAACGGCGATGGCACGTACACCGTCGACGGTGCCGTCCCCATCGGGAAGGTCAACAACGAACTGGAGACGGCCTTCGAGACCGACGAGTTCGGCACCATCGGCGGCCTCGTCCTCGACCGCCTCGGCCGCGCCCCCGAGGTCGGCGACCGCGTCACCGCCGACGGCCACCACCTCGACGTCGATGCGGTCGACGGCGCACGGGTCGCCCGCGTGCGGATTTTACCGGACGAGTCGACGGCCGACGAGAGCGAGGATCGACCGGAAGACGGCTCCGGGACTCTGGACGACTCCGAGGAGTGATGAGGAGCGTGGGGCCACGTGAGTAACTCTCCACTCCCTCCTGGGTGTAGCGCGTCCGCGCCACGACACGCTTCCCGACTGTACCCCCGCCAGAACGAAGTTCTGACGAGCATCGCCTCGCAGTGCTTGGCTCAACGCAACCGGTCGGGAGTGCGTTTCATCGCGCGACCCACCGAAAGACTTGGCACACCTCGTCTTTCGAGCCCACACTCGCTTCGCTCGCGTGGAAGGGGAAGGGCAGGGCTGCGGTGCTGTGCGGTCCTCGGAGGACTGAAAGGGCGAGGCGGGGTCCGGGAACCTCGGCCCCGTAAGCGACCGCGAGAGCGTAGCTCTCGCGTAGTCCTCAGCTTTCGCTGAGGGCACCGGAACGAAGTGAGGAGCGAAGCGGGGCCGCGGGACTGGAGCGCGCCGAGGGCTTTCTGGGTGTTGGCGGTCTCAGTTCCGATTCTTGAGAGCGCGCCGATGGCTTTCTGGGCGTTCGCTGTCACCGTTTCACCAATAACTAATCCCCCAAAACCATCCACGCAGAACTCAATCAGTTCAACGAGAAAACGGCAGAAAGCGGCGGCAGATCAGCCTTCCATCCCGGAGAAGGAGAGCCCACCCTCGATGTAGCGCTGGGCGAACAGATACACCAGCATGATGGGCGTCGCGAAGGTGAGCGCGAACGCGGAGAAGCGCGCCCACGGGATGGAGTACTCCGAGACGAGTCCGAACAGCCCGACCGGCAGCGTGTAGTTCTCGGTGCCCAGCAGCGTCTGGGCGACGACGAACTCCGTCCAGCCGGTGAGGAAGGTGAAGATGAACACCGTCGCCAGCCCGGCGGCCGACAGCGGCAGGATGACCTCGGTGACGACCCGCCACGGCGGCGCGCCGTCGACGACGGCGGCCTCCTCGTAGGAGACGGGGATGCCGTCCATGTACGTCTTGAGCAGCCACGTGTTGAACGGCACTGCAGTCGCGGCGTAGTACACCGCCAGCGCCAGCTTGTTGTCGTTGAAGCCGAACTGGACGTAGACGGCGTAGAGGCCGATCAGCAGGGCGATGCCGAGGCCGCCGCCGACCTGCGTCATCAGCACGTAGACGAACAGGATCTTCCGGCGGAAGATGAACTCCCGGCGCGAGAGTGCGTAGGATGCCGGGACGATCAGGCACATCGAGATGATCACCGTCGGGATGGCGACGGTGAGGCTGTTCCACAGGAACTGCTTGAAGTCCGAGGGATTGTCGACGCCGTGTGCGGAGGCGTCGAGCACGGTAAGCTGGGGCGTGTCGAACACCACGGCCAGATCCGTCAGCGGCACGTTGACCGTGACGCTGTAGGCCGGCAGTATCAGGTCGCCGACGACCCAGACGAACGGCTGGAGCGTCGGGTCTTCGGGGAACAGTGAGATGCCGCCGGAGGTGTACAGCGACGCGCCAGACCCGGAGAGCGCGGCCTGGAGGATCCAGTAGATGGGGAACATGAGCGCCATAACGAGCAGGAGCGCGCCCAGTGTGGCCCCGACGGTCTTCAGTGGTTCGGTGGCCGGGACATCCCCGTCACGGACCTGCCGTGCGGTGTAGACGGCGGCCCGGCCGCTCTCGACGGGCGCGTACGCGACGCGTTTCGCGTCCTCGGCGACCTTGCGGGCGATAGCACCGACGAAGCTCATGCGTCGTCCACCCCGTCGGCGAGCCTGCCGCGTTTGACGTTCAGCCACATGAACGCGCCGATGAACGCAACCGCGACGATGCTGATGGCGGCGCCGCGGCCGTACTCGGAGAACTGGAACGCCTCGCGGTAGCCGTAGACGATCAGCAGTTCGTTGGCCCGCGCCGGGCCGCCCTGGTTGAACACGAAGGGGATCAGGAACTGCTGGAACGAGGCGGCCGAGGTGAGGATGGTGGCGAACAGCACGGGCCGCTTGATCGACGGCAGCGTCACGTGGATAAGCCGGGCGAACCACCCGGCACCGTCGACGACGGCGGCCTCGTGGAGTTCCTCAGGGACGTCCTGGAGCGCGCTCACGGTGATGATGACCATGAACGGGTACGCGAGCCACATCTCGGTGACGTTGTACGCCACGAAGGCGGTCCAGCGACCCGAGAGCCAGGCGACGGAACTGGCGCCGACCGTCGACAGCAACTGGTTCACCAGGCCGAAGTCGGCCGAACTGAAGATACCGCGCCACACCGTGATGGTGAAGATGGCGGGCAGGCCCATCGGGAGGATGATGAACGAGCGCATCAGGCGCTTGCCCCTGACGCGGTCGTTGGTGACGACGAGCGCGACGCCGATGCTCAGGAACAGCTTCAGCGTCACGCTCGTGGCGACGAACAGCCAGGTGACGCCGAAGGAGTTCCAGAACTGCGGGTCGGTGACGACGTCGACGTAGTTCGCCAGGCCGACGAACGTCGCCTCACCGAACGTCAGCACCGAGAACGCGCCCTCGCCGGCGTAGAGGTTCGCCGGTGCCGCGTCGGTAAACGAGATTCCGAGCAGGTACAGCACCGGGAACAGCATGAACGCCGAGAAGATGAACAGTCCCGGCAGGACGAACAGGAGTCCCAGGTCACGCTTGTCGAGGAACGGCACTGCCTCGACGCGGCGGGCGACGCGTGATGCCGTGCTCATTGGTGTGTCCTTACTCCCAGTTCTCGCGGATATCGGTTGCGGCCGTGGTCAGCGCCTCCTCGGCCGTGGCGTCGCCGTTGAACGCGTCGATGAGCGCCGTCTCCATCGGGCCCCACACCTTGTTCATCTTGGGGTCGGTGGGCATCGGGATGCCCTGCCCGACCGTCTCGGAGTACGCCTGGACGTTCGCCGGCAGGTCGTCGCTGCCGACGAGGCTGTCGAGGACGGGGATGGCGCCGTGTTCTTCGGCGTTCTGGAGGTGTATCTCCTCGTTGGTGGCGTACCACTCGACGAACTCGCGGCCGGCGGTGGCGTCGGCGCCGCCCGATTCCATCGCCTTCGCGAAGTACCACATGGAGATGCCGGTGTACGGGCGGAGTTCGCCGCCGTCGACGGCCGGCAGCGACGTCACCTCGTAGTTGACGCCCTTGTCGTTGAGCGTCGCGAGGTACCAGGGGCCGTTGATCGCGAAGGCGGCGTTGCCCTCCGCGAACGCTGCGGCCTGGGGCTCGTAGGTCGGGTCGTTCGGCATGTACGGCGTGAGGTTCTCCAGGGCGAACTCCAGGCCCTGGATGGTCTCGTCGCGGTCGACGCCCAGCTGTGGGTCGGCCGCAGGGTCGAAGTAGTAGCCGCCGAAGCCCTGGAGGAACGCGCTCGTGAAGTACGGGTCGAACGGGTAGCTCAGGCCGTACTGGCCGGCGTCGGGGTCGTGGTACTCGTCCATGACCGCGACCATATCCGAGACCGACTCGGGGGCCTCGTCGACGACGTCCGTGTTGTAGACGAGCGTCACCGTCTCGGCCGAGTACGGGAGGCCGACGACGTTGCCCTCGTACTGGACGGCGTCGGCCGCCGCGTCGGTGAAGACGTCCAGGTCGACGGTCAGGTCGTCGCTCTGGTCGGTGAGGAAGCCGCGCTGGTAGTAGTCGCCGACCCAGTCGTGGGCCCAGTCGAACACCTGCGGCCCCTGGCCGGCCGGGACGGCACTGGTCGTCTTCTGTTCGAGGTCGGAGATGTCCGACCCCTCGACGGTGTGGCGGGTCTCGCTGGTGAACGTCTCGATGGCCTTCTCGCGGCCGGGGAGTTCCGGCTCCGGGAGCGAGTACCACGCCGTGGCCTCGCCCGCGGGACCGGCCGTCTCGGTGTCCTGGTCCGCGCTACCGTCGTCGCTGCCGTCACCGCCGTCGTCGTTCGTAGCGGTCTCCGTGTCCTGTTCCTGTACGCCGACGCAACCCGCGAGCGAGCCGAACGCCGTCGCGGCGCCGAGCTGCTTGAGGACGGTTCTGCGGTCCATGTGTGGATATTGGATGAAATAGTCGTTCACGACTTAAATCATTCGGAAAACTCACGAACGTTCATCACATTTCCCGCGCGCAGCGGCGCTCTCCGACCGAAAAGTGACGGGGTGGACCTGGCAGCGCATCCGGACCGCCACTCGGTACCACACGCCCCGGTGTAAAAAGTGCTACGAAATTGTACATCACAAATTACGAAATTTGAGAAAGACCTATGGTGGGCTAGACCGACACTCGACCACATGGCAACAGTCACGCTCGACCACCTCACGAAGGAGTTCGACAGCGGGCGGATCCTCGCCGTCGACGACGTCTCGCTGGACGTGGCCGACGGCGAGTTCGTCACCGTCGTCGGCCCCTCGGGCTGTGGGAAGTCGACGACGCTGCGGATGCTCGCCGGCCTCGAACAACCCACCTCCGGTCGCATCGTCATCGACGGCGAGGACGTGACGGACGTCCACGCGCGCAAGCGCGACGTCGCGATGGTGTTCCAGAACTACGCGCTGTACCCCCACAAGACCGTCCGCCAGAACATGGCCTTCGGCCTCCGGATGAGCACGGACCTCTCGAAGGACGAGCGCCAGGCGAAGGTCGAAGAGACGGCCGAGATGATGGGCATCGCGGACTTACTCGAGGACAAGCCCAGCGAACTCTCCGGCGGGCAGAAACAGCGCGTCGCCCTCGGGCGCGCCATCGTCCGCGAACCCGACGTCTTCCTCTTCGACGAACCACTCAGCAACCTCGACGCGAAGCTCCGGACGTCGATGCGGACCGAAATCCAGCGCCTGCAGGAGGAACTGGACATCACCGCCATCTACGTCACCCACGACCAGGAGGAGGCGATGACGATGGGCGACCGGCTGGCCATCCTCGACGGCGGTGAACTCCAGCAGACCGGCCGGCCGAAAGACGTCTACGAGAACCCCCGCAACGAGTTCGTCGGCGGCTTCGTCGGCTCCCCCTCGATGAACTTCATGGACCTCGACGTCTCCATCGCGAGTGACGGCGACGCGGTGACGCTCACCGGCGAGGACTTCTCCTACACGCTCCGCGGCGAGCGCGCCCGACGGATCGCCGACAGCGGCGCCCAGTCGGTCCGCCTCGGCGTCCGCCCCGAGAACGTCACCGTCGGAACGGGCGAGGCCCGCGAGAACGGGAACGAGGCCGTCGTCGAGGTCGTCGAACCCATCGGCAGCGACAACTACCTCTACCTGGACCTGGGCAGCGAGGAGTTCGTCGCCCGCGTCGCGTCGGACGTCGAGCCCTCCTGGGGCGACACCGTGACGGTCGCGTTCGACGAGGCGGCAGTCCACGTCTTCGACGCCAGGACCGGCGATTCACTGCTGTTCGAGGAAGGGGAAGACGAGCGCGACGCCGTCGCCGCGGCCTGACAACCGCTGCGTTTCGGCTCGCGAGGGATGGAAAACTGTGCGGCGTTACTCCGAGACGATTCGGGTCTCGAGGGGCACTTCGTTCGTTATCGCGTCCACGAGCGGCGAGGTTTTCTCGACGCGCTCGCGCAAGGCCGCGAGGTCCTCTTCGGAGGCGTCCGACGCCACGTGCGCCGTACAGGTCATCGACTCGTAACCCGGACGGACGTCCTCGGAGATGCCGAGGAACCCCCGCAGGTCGAGGTCGCCCTCCATCTCGAAGCTGAGGTCGTCGAGTTCGATGCCCATCGCCGCGGCGTTGGCCGCGTACCCGACGCTCAGACAGGATCCGAGCGCGCCGAGTAAGAGTTCGACGGCGTTGGGGCCCGCTCGTTCGCCCAGGATCTGTTCGGGTTCGTCGCCCTGGAGCGTGAACTCGCGGGTGTGGACGGTCTCCCCTGCGTGATCGAACTCGTCGATCGTCGTCACGGACTTGAGCGCGTCCTCCCACTCGGTTTCGGCCCGGAAGGTGAACGCACCGCCCGCGGGGTCCTCAGTGATCGATTCTATCGCGCCTTCCAGAGCGGAGACGTCGACGCCGTTTACGACCGTTCGTTCTGCTGTTGCCATGGTGAGCCCTCGTCGTCTAGTAGGGTCGCTGAGTCGATAAAATCGTGTTAGAATGTACCACTCGGTTGCGCACGGGACCGTGACAGATACGCGTCCCGTAGTCGGCAGATGCCTGTCGTCAGCTGCCGGTTCCCGCCGATTTCACCCGGTCGCGCCGCCTCGCGAGGTCGCGACGGGACGGACTAGTCGTCGGCCGCCACTGCCTGTGCTTCGAGCAGGTCGTACTCGTCCATCAGCGCCACCGTCGCCAGCCTGAGCGCGTGGGGCCACCCGAGCGGCGTCGCGCTGTCGGCCGTCCCGTCGTCGAACACCTGCTCGGGCAGGTAGCCCGTGGGCTCGCAGAGCGCTCCGCCGGGGAGCACGAGCGCCAGCAGGTCGCGGGCCGTCCCCGCCACGTCCTCGGCCCGCTCGTCGTCGCGGTCGACGAGCAACGCGGCGGTCGTCGCCGCGGCGTGGGCGCCCCACGCGGTCGAGACGGTCCAGATCTTCTCGCGACCCTGGTCCCGCTGGCGCCAGGCGTCGCCCTCGTACCGGACCAGGCCGGCGACGTCGTCGGTCTCGTGGAACAGGTCCTCGACCACGCCCTCGACGTGTGAGACGAGCCTGTCCATTCGCTCGTCGTCGACGTCACCCACCTCGGCGTAGGCGCGGTGGGCGTTGGCCAGCGCGAGCGTCCCGGAGTCGGCCCGCGCGTCCAGCCCGGTCTCCTCGTTCTCGGGGCCGTACTCTCTGAGCGCGTACGTCTCCCGCTCCGGGACCCAAAGGTCGTCCAGGGCCTCGTACACTTCGTCGGCGCGCTCGGCGGCCCGGTCGCTGACGCCGTCGACGTCCGTCCCCGCGAGCGTCGCGTAGGCCTCCAGGAACGTCGCGGCGGTGTGGGTGAACCGGCCGACCATGTCCTCCCAGGCGTTCTGGCAGGTGACCGGGCGGCCGTCGTCGGCCAGCGACGCGTCGAGGGCGTCGAGGGCGCGGGCGAGCAGTTCGCGGTCGTCGCCGCCGGCGCGGGCGAGGAACGCCGCGACGCTGCCGGTCTGGTCGGCCTGGTAGTTGACGTCGTCGCCGGCCTCCAGCCGGCCGTTGGCCCACCCCGGCGCCAGCGAGCCGTCGAAGGCCCAGACGCGGTGGGGCCAGGAGCCGTCCTCGAGCTGGGTGTCACGGTACGCCCTCGCGCTCCGGTCGTGCCAGTCGTCGATGCCCAGGTCGAAGCGGTCGTCGGCCTCCAGCAGGAACCGCGAAATCTCCGAGTCGTCGCGGAACCACGAGTAGCCGTAGCCGCCGGAGTAGGCGTACCAGGGGTCGAAGTCGGGCGCGGCGATGCGGAGCCCGCTCGCGCCGGTGAGCAGGGAGACGACGCGGAGATCGGCCGCGACGGCGTCGGCGTGGGGCAGGTCGTCGTCGACGGTCACCTCGACCTGGGCCTTCGCCACGCGTTCGAGGGCGTCCCGGTCGTACTCGGCCGCGGCCGCCCGGACGCGTTCGAGGGCGTCGCTGCGGGACGACTCGCCCCGGGTCGTGAGCAACGTCGCCACCGTCGCGGTGCCGTCCTCGGTGGGTGCGACCCCGATCACGTCGCCGCTGAGCAGGTCCTCGTCGTAGGGGTTCTCCGGCCCCTCGCGCGGGTAGTCGCTGGGGTCGGCGGCGAGCAGCGACTCGAATCCCTCGAAGGCGTCGCCGCGGACCGTCTCGAAGCCAGTCGCGCTGGCGAGATAGTCAGTCTCGTCGGCGTGGTACACCTCCACGGCGTCGCCGTGGTGGAGCTGGGCGATTCGATTCTCGCGGCCGTCCGGCGCGAAGCCGACGCAGGCGACGACGTCGAGCGGCTCCGACGCTCTACTGGCGTCGACGTGCGTGACGTGGCGGTCGTCGAGGGTGAGGTCGTACTCGGTGACGGCGCCGAAGGGCGTCTCGTGGTCGGTGACGACCAGCGCCGTGTCGGCGTGGTAGCGCTGCTCGCTCGCGGCGGCGTCGAACCACGCCGTCTCGGCGGCGGGTTCGCCGGCGGGCCTGACGCCGAAGCGAGACCGGGCGACACCGGTCAGGCCGACGAGCGGGTAGCTGAAGTCCCGGACGGCGCCGTCCGCGCCGACGTGGACGAGCCGCCCGTCGCGGCCGGAGAACCGTCCGGCCGTCGTGCGTCGTTCGCCAGGGAACCGGGAGTCGGCTCCACGATGGCGCTTGAAGTCGTTCAGCGCGTCCCGTAAGTTCATTGCCTCCCTATCGCAGTCGCCGGGTAATAACTTTGGTGTAATTCTATTTCACAGATTTTCCGAGACCGTAACACCCAAGCGACGCCCGGCGCTCCGTGCGGGTATGCACCACCCCGGCCCACCCCGGTTCGTCCACGTCGGCGAGTCGGTCGAACTCGCCCCGCGCACGCCGGATCCGGACGCATCCTTCGCCTGGCGACTCGTCGACGCGCCCGGAGACAGCGACATCACCGTCGGCGACGGCCCGGTTGTCCACCTGGCGCCCGACGTCCCGGGCACCTACCGCCTCGAACTCGACGCGCCGGACGGGACCCACCACCAGACGGTCCGCGCGTTCCCGGACCCCCGGAAACCCGCCCGGTTCCGCGTGGACCCGGCCGACGTCGACGGGGACGTCTCCGGGGCCGAGACGGCGAGCGTCATCGGCCAGTTCAACGACTTCACGATGGGCGTCGACCGAGCGCAGTTCGAAGACGGCGCCTGGGTCCTCGACGCCGACCTGCCGCCGGGCGACCACGAGGGCCTCTTCGCCTTCGACGACGCGTTCGATCCGTTCGCCAGTTCCGAGGTGACGGTCGAGGGTCCGGGCCGACCGAGAGTCCGACTCGACGGGCGACAGGAGGGCGACGAGGTCGTCGTAACCGTCACCGCGGACGCCGCCCCCGACGGGAGCGACCCCGACGTCGAATTCCACCTCGACGATCGGGACGAACTGGACGAGGACGACGTCGCCATCGAGGACGCAGAACTGCGAGTCCCCGCCGACGCGCTGCCCGAACTGGCCCGGGTGCACGCCGTCGCGGTCGCCGAACGTCATAGCATCGCCGACACGCTCGAACTCTCGCTCGGCGGAGAGTCCCTCACCGTCGACCGGCCCGCCGACCCGCCGGCCTGGCTCCGGGAGACGTCGATGTACGAGATATTCGTTCGCGAGTTCGCGGGCGAGACGGTCGACACGACCTTCGAGGAGATCGAGCGCCGGGTGCCGTACCTCGAACACCTCGGCATCGACGTCGTGTGGCTGACGCCGGTCCTGGAGAGCCCCACCCGCCACGGCTACCACATCACGGACATGTTCGACACCGCCGACGACCTCGGGTCCCGCGCCGCGTTCGAGTCCCTCGTCGACCGCCTGCACGAGGCCGACATCCGCGTCGTCTTCGACCTGGTGATCAACCACACCTCGCGGGACCACCCCGCCTTCCAGCTCCACCGCGCCGGCGTCCCCGAGTACGCCGACCACTACGAGCGCATCCCCACGGAACAGGACACCAGCGACGTGGACTGGGCGGGCGACGACGCGCCGGGCCACTACTTCACCTGGACCAGGATTCCCAACGTGAACTTCGACTCGCTGGCGGTCCGCGAGTGGATGCTCGACGTGGTCGCCGAGTGGGCACCCGTCGTCGACGGCTTCCGCTGTGACGTCGCCTGGGGCGTCCCCCACGGCTTCTGGAAGGAGGTCCGCGAGCGCGTGAAGGATGAGGACGACGAGTTCCTCCTGCTGGACGAGACGGTCCCCAAGCGGGACGCCGCCTTCCACGAGAACGAGTTCGACTTCCACTACGACGCCGACCTCTACTTCGCCCTGCGCGATATCGGCCAGGGAGACGCCGCCGCCGACGTCATCTTCGACGCGCTGACCGACACCCAGCGCCACGGCTACCCCGACGAAGCGGTGCACATGCGCTACGTCGAGAACCACGACGAGGACCGCTACCTCGAGGAGTGCGGCAGGGCGGCGCTCCCGGCGGCCGCCGCCGCGACGTTCACCCTCCCCGGCGTCCCGATGATCTACTACGGCCAGGAGCGCGGCGTCGAGGACTCCCGCGGGACGATGCGCTGGCACGACGGCGACCAGGAACTGACCGACTTCCACCGCCGCCTCGTCTCGCTCCGGGACGACCACCCCGCGCTCCGCGCCGACGGGGTGGACCCGGTCGACGTCGACGTGACGGACGGCGACCCCGACCGCGTCGTCGCCTACGAGCGCGCCAGCGACGACGAGCGACTCGTGGTCGTCCTGAACTTCGGCGACGAGCCCGCGACGGTCACGCCCGGCGTCGACGTCACGGACACGGACCTGCTCTCCGAAACCGACGTCGGAGCCGGCGACTCGCTCCGCGTTTCGGACGCCGTCGTCGTTCGGCGCACGGAGTGACGAACGAGTAGAGTCGGCGAGGAACCGGCCGCCACGGGTCTGCCCATTGTGCCTCCACGGGGTGGGACTGAAAGGGGCCGGGCGGTCGACGACGGCGGACCCGATAAGCACTGGAGGCCGCAGGCCGAAGCGCGCAGTCCGGGTCCCCCGAGTCGAGCGCCCGGGGGCTTTCTGGTTGTTCTCGGCTGTGTTGTCCGTTTCGATGGTACCAACCGATGCTCCTGGCGAATCCACCGGGGCATGTAAGTAGCCGCCTCGTACAACTACTCGCCATGGACGACGCGTCGCTCGAGGACCTGCTCCAGCGGTTCGGGTTCTCGGACAAGGAAGTGGACACGTATCTCACGATACTGGCGCTGGGGGAGGCGAAGGCGAGCACCATCGCCGACGACGCGGGGGTGTCGAAGCGGTACGTCTACAGCATCGCCGAGACGCTCGAAGACCGTGGATTCGTCGAGGTCAACGACCACGTCGTGCCGACGACCATCCGGGCCAACGAGCCGGAGGACGTCGTCGAGGCGCTGACGGGCGACCTCCAGGAGATGCGCCCAGCGCTGGAGTCGCGCTTCTCGCGGACGGCGCCGCGCTCGGAGAGCTTCGAGGTGGTCAAGTCCCGGGTCACCGTCCTCAAGCGCGTCGCGGAACTGGTCGACCGCGCCGAGGTGGAGGTGACGCTGGCCATCCCGTACCGGCTGCTCGACGAGGTGGCCGAGGAGTTGCGCGCGGCCGTCGACCGGGGCGTGCTGGTCGTCCTGATCGTCACCGACGTCGACCCGGCTGCGGACCTCGAACTCGACGGGCTGGCGTCGGTCGCCCGCGCCTGGGAACAGCCGATGCCGACGATGCTCACCGTCGACCAGCAGGCGGGTATCGTCGCCCCCGGCGAGATGCTCTCCCGCTCGGACAGCACCGCCCAGGCCATCGTCTTCGCCCAGGAGCAACTCGGCCCGGTCATCGTCGGCTCGTTCCTGGGGAACTACCTCCCGATGGCGGCGGAGGTGTACACCGCCGACCCGACCGGCCTCCCCGCCACGTTCCAGGACTTCCGCCACGCGGTGCTGGAGGCGACGCTGCACCTCCGGGCCAACGACGCGGTCCGCGCCCGCGTCACGGGCCGGTCGGTCAGCGACGACCTCGACGTCGCGGAACTGGAGGGCCAGGTCGTCGAGATTCGACAGGGGCTGCTCGAACCCGCGACCAACGACTTCCCCGTCGAGAACACGCTCTTCGTCGAGACCGACGAGGGCACCTTCAGCGTCGGCGGCCAGGGCGCCTTCGTCGAGGATTTCGAGGCCGACGCGGTCGAACTGCTGCCCAGCGAATAGGGCCTGGTCCCCACGGTGTCGGCGACCGCATCGCATAATTTCTTGGCAGTTGCTTTCGAAGCGTCGATGATGGAACCAATCGAGTGGGACCGCTCGTTCGAGGACAGCCGCGGCGCGCGGCTGTTCGCCTACGTCTTCCTCGGGTCGTTCTTCGGACTGGGTCTCCTCATCGCCATCTCGCTTGTCGTCGCACTCCCGCTCCTTGTCGGATCGCTGCTCGACGAGCCGGCGATGCTTGCGGTGGTCGCCCTGTTCGCGCTCGTCGGCGGACCGATGTCGCTGCTGTACCTCTGGCCGTTGTTGACCGACCCGGAGCAGCGTCAGGGGATTTGGGTATCCTCGTGGCCCGCTGCGCTCTCCAGGACTGGTGCGATAGCGGCCGCCATCCTCGGCGCGGCCGCTCACGTAATCACGGCCTGGGTGACCGGAATGGGCCCGGCACTCCTGCTCGCCGTCGGCGGACTGGTCGGAAGCCTGGGGATGAGCCTCTTCCTCAGCTCGGGCCGGATCGATCCCAACGCTCGGACGCTCACTATCCGACCGAACCACTGGGCCGAGCGGAGCGCGACGCGGACCGTCGACCTCGACGGGTGGACGAACCTTCGCCAGTATCGTATCGGCCCGGTCGTCGTCCTGTGGCCCTCCTACGCCAGCGGAAGCAGCGGACCGCGACCGCGCCTCCTGACGGTGCCGCCCCGGGTCGCCGACGCCGCAGCGCCGGTGTTCGAGGCGGCCATCGACGTTCCAGCCCCGGAGCGCGAGCGCGCCACCAACCCGACGGTGGGGGCCGTGCTCGTCGTCTTCGGGCTGGGAACCTTCGCGGTCGGCGCAGCGCTCTGGACGCTCGACGCCGTTCCCGCGGCGTTCCGGGCGTGGTTCGCTGCTTTCGCCGGCGTGTTCGGCTTCCTCTTCCTGGCCGCGGCGTGGCGTGAGCGGTGACGATCAGCGCCGCGATTCGTCGGCTGCCTCCCGGATCAACTCCGCCAACGTATCCCAGAACCCGTCCTCGTACTTCGTCGCCGCGTCGATGGTCGGCCGGGCATTGGTTTCGTTAACCACGGCGCGGTCGTCGGTGACGAGCAGGTCGACGCCGAGGTAGTCGATATCGAGGACGTCGGCGGTCCGTTCGGCCAGCCTCCGCAACTCGCCGTCGAGTGAGATGCCCTCGGCCGCGGCGCCGCGGTGGACGTTGTGCTTCCACTGGCCGTCGGCGACGGATTCCTCGGGCAGGCGACGCTCCACCGCCCCGACCACCTCGCCGTCGACGACCATCGCCCGGACGTCGCGGGCGTCGGGGAGGAACTCCTGGACGAGGAACGACCGATCCGCCGTCGCGCGGTAGTCGTGCACCAGGTCGAGGTAGTCGACGACGCCGAGAAAGGAGTCGAGGTCGTGGGCCTTGGCGATGCCCGTCCCCCGCGTCGTCGAGTTGGGCTTGACGACGACGGGCTCGTCGAAGCACCGGTAGGCCTCGGCTAACTTCCCCTCGCCGACGGGGTTCGACGCCATCACCGTCTCGGGAACCGGCACCTCTGCCGCGGAGAGTCGGGCGAGCACGTCGGCCTTGTTCCGCGACCGCAACACCGCCTCGCGGTCGTTGACCCACGGGACGTCGAGGTGAGCGTCGAGCACGCCGCCCTCCATAATCCGCGGCGGGAAGACGAACCCGACGTCGACGTCGGGGTAGGGCGAGTCGGTGAGATCGACCGTCCGCTCCGACGGCTGGACCGGGACCACCTCGATGCCCCGGTCGGCGAGTGGCTCGCCCATCCGCTCGTACGTCTCCTCCTGCGTCGCCACGGCGAGCCTGCGCATAACAGGTGGTTCGGCGCTTTCGACCTTAAACTGGCGCTCGGAGATGCGATTGTTCTCTGTCTGGGAGTCGACTTCGACACGGCCAACAACTCGAAAGCCCTCGGCGGGTTCTCTGGAGTCGGAATCGAGACCGCCAACAACCAGAAAGCCCTCGGCGGGCTCCGGTCCCGGGGCTTGCTGCGCGCCTCACTCCGTTCGGTGCTTGCTGCGCCCGGGTTCCCGGAGCCCGCCTCGCCCTTTCAGTCCGCCAGGAGAGCAAGCTCTCCTGAGCCTTGCGCTCACTCCGTTCGCGCAAGACACCAGGGACCGCACCGCAGCCCTGCCCTTCCCCTTCCACGCGAGCGAAGCGAGTGTGGGCTCGAAAGACGAGGTGTGCCGAGTCTTTCGGTGGGTCGCGCGATGAAACGCGCTCCCGGCCGTTCGGTGCGGTCAGGAAGCGTGTCGCGCCGCGAGGGTGGCGCGTCAGCGCCACCTCACCGCGAACGGCGCCAGCCGTGAGCAAGGCGCGACCGGGGAGGGGTGGTGGAGGCATTCGCGAGCGCGTGCCGAAGGCTGCGCGAGCAAGGCTGTGCCTGGTGGACTGAAAGGGCGAGGCTCGGTGAACGAAGCACGGACCCGCAAGCACCGGAACGTAGTGAGGAGCGCAGTGCGGTCCGCGCGAGTTCAGCGCGCCGAGGGCTTTCTGGATGTTGTAGGCGCCGGTACCGATTCAAGAGAGCGCGCCGAGGGCTTTCGAAGTGTTGGCGGTCTCGATTCGGACTCCAGAGAGCGCGCCGAGAACTCTCTACGCGGTTACAGTCTGTCTCACATCTCGTGGGCCCACCACTTACAGTTCTAACAATCCACATGACAACCATGGGCTACCACGTCGTCGACCCGGCCGAGTTAGACCCGGAACCGGACCGGCCCTCGGAGATGAAGTACGTCAGCGAGGCCGCCGACATGGACAACATCGGCCTGCGGACCTACCGCGTCGACCCCGGCGAGGAGATTCCCCTCTCCGGGCTGCACTACCACGACGAGCAGGAAGAGGTCTTCTACGTCGTCGAGGGGACCCTGTCCGTCGAGACGCCCGACGACCTGTACACGGTCGAGGCCGGGCAGTTCTTCGTCGCCGAGCCGGGGAGCGCCCACCGGGCGCACAACGCCGACGACGCGAGCGAGGCCGTTCGGGTCATCGGGATGGGCGCGCCGCCGGTCAGCGACGGGCACGCGTACGGGGAGTGACGTCGACGCCGCCACGACAGCGGCGCACCCGGCCACTTGTCACGCGCGAGCCCCAACGGCCGGCATGGGAAGCGACGGCCTCATCGAACTCGACCAGGAGTGCTGGCTGGCGTTCGCGAAGTACAACCTGTTGCTCACGACGGCCTTCGGCGTGCTCGCCGTCGTCGCGCGGGCGACGCAACCGGCCAACGGACTGCTGGTCGTCGAGAACGCCGCGTTCGCGCTCCTGTTCGGCGCCGTCCAGACCTATGCGTGGCTCTCGGCTTGAGTAGACGAACGGATCGGCATCGGCGGCGAACCGCCGCCTCAGTTTCGCTTCTGCCGAACTTCGGCCTGCTCGCGGATCTTGTCTTCACAGTTCGGGCACACGCGCGGGTGGTCCATTCCCTCGGGTGCGAACACTCGCACGTACGCCGACGTCACGGACGCCTCGCAGTTCTTGCAATTCGGCACACTGGATCAAGCAGGTAGAGGGGGATAATACTTCGTCCCGAATCGGGGCGCTCGACGGTAACCTATCGGACTCGAAGTACCGGAGTCCACACCACGGCTGGTGTGGAGAGAAGTTGACTCGGTTCGCCTACGCGATCAGCAGTTCCTCACCGCGTTCTGCGAACGCGGAGACGAATTTGCTGATTGACTTACGCAATCAGCAGTTCTTCTCCCCGTTCGACCTTGATCCGGCACGGGGGCGTGATCTTGTTGTAGGCGCGGCGGAAGGCCTCCTTGACCTCGTCGGCCTGGTCGACCTCGCAGTAGGCCGTGAAGAGGCGCTCGCCCTTGTCGATTCGGGCGGCGGTGCCGACGATCTTCCCGAAGGCCTGGCGCATGCCGTCGGAGACACGGTCCGCACCCGCACCGGTCGCCTGCTTGTTCTCGCGCAGGACCTGGTGGGGGAACTTCCGCAGCGTCATCTTGTAGTTGCCCTCGCCGAAGCTCTTGATGAGGTGGCGGTTGGCCGAGAGGCGCGAGGCCTCCAGCGAACCGTGGCGGAGCTGACACTCCTCCTCGACGACGAGGCTGATCTGGACCGGGTAGTCCTCGGCGTCGGCCTCCTTGTCTCCCATCTTGTGCTGTGCGATCTTGGAACCGGGGATCCCCGTGATGTACTCCCGTCGGGTGTACGCGGGCTTGTCGATCTCCCGGTACATCGAGGCTGGCTTGTCCGACATAGATACTCTTGGGAAGTACGAAGCCGAGCGAGCCTATTAACCCTTCGAACCCACCCAGCCGATGCGACGCTGTGACGCACCCCGGTCGCGCGTGACGCCGTGCCCCCTCACGGTCGTGGACGCGAATGCTAATGCGTCTGCGTGCGTACGTGTCACATGGATCTCTCGATCGACGACACCGGTGGGTCTGGCGGTACCGAAAACGACGGGACCTCCGTCGAGGCGGCGATCGGCGACGTCGCGTTCCTCACGCGGGCGGGACACCGCGTCAGCGCGCTCGTGGCACTGGCCGACCGCCCGCGAAGCAGGGCGGCCCTCCAGGAGTTGACCGGCGTCTCGGCGTCGACGATCGGACGAACGCTGGGCGAGTTCGAGCGACGACACTGGATCCAGCGGGACGGACACGAGTACGAGGCGACACAGCTGGGCGCGTTCGTCGCGGCGGCGATGCGGGAGGTGACGCGACAGCTAGCGACCGAGCGGAAGCTCCGGGACGCCTGGCAGTGGCTTCCGACGGCGGCCGACGGGTTCTCCGTCGAGATGTGTGCCGACGCGGTGGTGTCGGTCGCGGAAACAGCCGACCCGTATCGACCGGTGCGGCGGTTCGTTTCGTTGCTCGCCGAGACCGACCGCTTTCGGTTCGTCGGGTCCGACCTGGCTCTGATCGAGCCCTGCAAGGACGAGTTCCGACAGCGGGTCCTCGACGGCGTCCGGACGGAGATTATCGACCCACCGAGCGTCGCTCGACGGGTGCTCTCCGCCTACCCGGAGCACTGCGAAGCCCCCCTGAAGAGCGGTAATCTCACGGTTCGCGTGCACGACGACGTGCCGCCCTACGGACTCGCTCTCTTCGACGACCGGGTCGGAATCGTCGGATACAGTACCGACTCCGGGACGGTACAGGTACTGCTCGACACCGACGCGGCGCCGGCGCGAGAGTGGGCAGAAGCGACGTACGCGAGCTACCGGAGCGAGGCACGGCCGCTCCCGGTCACGCTGTCCGCGTAGCGGCAGTGGAGCCGTTTCGGCCGGGTCGCGGCCGTGAATCGCTTCCGGCACCGTCGGGCTGGTGTCGTCGTCTCGCCGTCGTCGCAGACGGCCCCTCCGCTCGCAATTCCTGCTCCCCTTTCACCGGCTGCAAGGCGACCAGCGACTGACAGAGTATCACTAGCTGCCTACATATCTGGGCCGAGTCGTACTCTCTCTTGCGGAGGGACGAACCCATGTCTGAGAATCCACAATCGGAAGCCGGCAGAACTGCCCTGCAAGTAGCGTGCGACACGGAGGTCTCCGGCTGTGTCTTCCGCATGCGGACCGAGGAAGACGACAGGGACCGGCTGCTCCAGATCACCCGCGATCACGTCGCCGAACAGCACGGGAAGGAGTACAGCCTCGAGGAGATCGACGAGCGACACGTGACCGAAGTCCCGGTGGAGACCGGCGGCGGGAGCTGAGCGTGAGCCTCGACCGGGCGACGGCTGACGGTCACGTCGTCGACCACGAGTATGGACGCGGGACGCGACTCGGCTCGCTCCTGATGGCGCTCGCCGGCGTCGCGTTCGTCGGCTACGGCGTCGTCTTCCTCGCCAGGACCTTCGTCGGCTCGGGCTTCGAACTCGGCGTCGCGACACTGAACGGAGTCACGCGGGCGGATCTGAACGCGATCGATCCGGCGATCGTCCACTACATCGACCACCTCCACGTCGCCACCGCGGCGTTCATCATCGCCACCGGCATCGCCGTCACGGGACTGGCGTGGTACGGCGTGCGGCGCGGGATGCTGTGGGCGTGGGCGACCGCCCTCCTCGCGGCAGTCGCGGGACTCGTCATCGCGCTCCCGATGCACTACATGGACCTGTTTGCCCACGACTGGGTATCACATCTCGGGCCCATCTACCTCGCGACCGTCGTGTTCGTCGTCGGGGCCGTCGCCGCCTATCGAGGTGTCCGAACCGACTCCCGTACCGCGGCGATCGACGGGGACGGCGAAGTGGAGTGACCACCGCGGTAAACTCCACGTTACTACCCTCCTTTTCCGTCCCGGGCCCGTACTGAGTTACATGAACATGCTCGTTGACGGCGAGTGGCGCACGGACGCCGGAGCGTACACCAACGAGGACGGCGAGTTCGAGCGCCAGGAGACGTCGTTCCGCGATTTCGTCGAGGACGACCCCGACGCACGGTTCCAGCCGGAGGCCGGCCGATACCACCTCTACGTCTCCTACGCGTGCCCGTGGGCCCACCGGACGCTCGTGACGCGCGCGCTGAAGGGGCTGGAGGAGGCTATCTCCGTCGACGTCGTCGACCCCTATCGGGACGAGGACGGCTGGCAGTTCACGCCCGAAAAGGAGGGATGCACCGAGGACACCATCCACGGGAGTGACTACCTCCGCGAGGTGTACCAGCAGGCCGATCCCGAGATGACCGGGCGCGTCACCGTCCCGGTCCTCTGGGACAAAGCGGAGGAGACCATCGTCAACAACGAGTCCGCGGAGATCATGCGGATGCTCGATACTGCGTTCGGCGACATCGCGACGCAGGACGTCGACCTGTATCCCGAAGGTTACCAGGACGACGTCGACCACATCATCGACGATATCTACGGGCCGATCAACAACGGCGTCTACCGCACCGGCTTCGCGAACTCCCAGGAAGCCTACGACGAGGCGGTCCACGAGCTGTTCGACGCGCTCGACCACTGGGACGACGTGCTCGACGACCAGCGCTACCTCGCCGGCGACCGCCTGACGGAGGCCGACGTCGCGATGTTCACCACGCTGGTGCGCTTCGACGAGGTGTACCACACCCACTTCATGTGCAATCACCAGCTGATCCGCGAGTACGACAACCTCTGGCCGTACCTGCGTGACCTCTACCAGACCCAGGGCGTCGCCGACACCGTCGACATGGACCACATCAAAGAACACTACTACACCACGCACCCGGACGTCAGCCCCAAGCGCATCGTCCCGATGGGGCCCGACCCGGATTTCACCCAACCCCACGAACGCAACGAACTCCCCGGCGGTCCGCCGGAGGACCTGCTGCCGCTTGCCTGATCGGCAGGAGGCCCCCTGCGGTTGGTTCGATAGCACACCGCACACGGTCACGGATCGATTCTCGCTCAGTCTTTATGCCGGGCCCTGACAAGTAGTGGCCAATCAGATGGTGCGAGGACGCCTTCGTCGGGAAAACCGGGGAGTCAGCCCCGTCATCAGTGTCGTGTTGCTCGTCGCGATAACCGTGATACTCGCGGCGACGGCGGGCTACGTGGTGTTCGGGCTGGCCGACGAGACGAAGGCAGTGGCGCCCCAGCCCGCTATCACTGCCACGTACGACCGAACCACGGACGGCGACGGGCAGGCCCTGGAACTCGTGTTCGAGGGAGGCGACACACTCGAAGAGAAGAACGTCTACTTCGTGCTGCAAGATGCGGTGGCAGTCAATCCTTCGGGGTCGGACTCGGCAGCCGAGATCGATGGTAATCAGATCGACGCTCAGATCGGGTCGGAGATCGCTGCGGGAGCCACGATGACGATCGATGCGGACGCGACGACGGTGGATACAACTTCGTCCCCGAGCGAGAAACTCGACCTGAGCGACGCCACGCTCCGCCTCGTCTGGGACCCCGCGTCCGCCGACATCCAGGAGACCGAAACGATCTGGCGCTGGTCGGATAGCTGATCCACGGAGCGCCCCTGCCGTGGGCGGTCCGCCAGGCTGACGTGACCCGGCATCGACGGGAGGACAACGAAGCGATGTCTCCCGACCAGAATCGCCGACCCGTCCGGGCCGCACTCGCCGCGGGCGTCTGCTTCGGGCTGGCCTACCTCGTCGCCGTCCCACTGTTGCGTCCCGAGCAGGTCGGCCTGGCGACGGACGTCTACTTCCTCGCCGCCGAGCGGGCCCTCGCTGGCGACAGTCCGTACCTCGTCGCGCCGCCGGGCCGCCCGGGCTACGAGTTCGTCTACCAGCCCGTCGTGGTGCTGGCGTTCGTCCCACACGCGCTCACCGGCAGTCCACTCGGCGCATACCTCTTCCAGACCGCGCTGAACCTCCTGTCGGCCGGCGCCATCGCGGTCCTGCTGGTACGATACGTCGAGCGCTCGGGGGCCGATTTCGACCGCCTCGACCGCGCCCTCGTCGCGGGCTTCGTTCTCGCCTCGGTCCACTCGATTTCGGTCTTCGTCATGGGCCAGGTGAACCTCCAGCTGGCGCTCGCCGTCGCCGCTGGTGGGATCTTGCTCGACCGCGACAGCCAGGCGTGGGCCGGCGCCGCCTTCGCCGCCGCGGCGACGGTGAAGCTGTTCCCCGCCGCCGTCGGGCTGTGGCTCCTCCGGCGTCGGGCCTGGCGCGCGGTCGCGGCCGCCGTCGTCACCGGTACGGCGCTCCTCCTCGCCGGCGTCCTCGTCTTCGGCCCGTCGCTGTTCCAGACCTACCTCACCGAGGTGCTCGCCGGCGAATCGCACACTGCGGAGTTCGCCGGGGGGCTGGACCCGTCGACGATGTACGTCACGGTCCGCCGCCCGCTCGCCGCGCTGTTCCCCGCGACAGACCCGGCGCTCCTCACCCTGGCCGCACTTGCCCTGCTCGTTCCAGTGGTCGTCGCCGCGTCGTGGGACGTCTCCACCCGCCGCGGGCGCCTGGTCGCTCTCCTGGCGACGCTACTGGGTGCCATGCTCCTCCTCCCGCTGGAGCCCTTTTACTTCTCGCTGCTGTACTATCCACTCGTCCCGCTGCTGTACCTCCTGGACCCTGGCCGCGTTCGCGGCGTGTTCGCCGCCGGGACGGTCCTGCTGTCGGCGGTGATAAGCTACCCGGCCGTCGAGGGACTGCTCGCTCTCGCGCCGGTGTCTCGAGGGCTTTCGACGACGCTCGCGGCTATCACCCGGGAGATCTTCCGATTCGCGCAACCGCCACTGGTCGGTTCGCTGCTGTTACTCGCCGGCTGCGTGCTCTTGCAGTACCAGTGGGCGACGGAGGACGTCTCGATGGAGCAGGCCGACCCCCGCGTCGAGTAGGCCACCTGTATCGTCTCTCCACTAGCGAGTCTGCGGAATGGAACTACTGTGTCGCTCAGTCAGAGCTACGACTGCCACTAGAGCGCTCAACAACAGCCCGAAAGCCCCCTCCTGCTCGGGTCGGGGGCCCACGACTGCGCTCCTCGCCTCCGGCTGCGGTGCCCTCAGCGGAGCTGAGGACTACGCGAGAGCGAAGCTCTCGCGGTCGCTTGTCGGGGCCGCCTTCCCCGAGCAGTCGGCCCCTTTCATTCCCACCCACTTCGGCTGGCTCGCGAGGAGAAACGGGTGGGAATGAAAGGGGCGGCTGGCTCCGGGAACCCCGGCGAAGCGAGCACGCGAACGAAGTGAGCGCGCAGCGAGCCGCGGGACCGGAGCCAGCCGGGGCTTTCCTTTCTCGGTGGCTGTATCGATAGCTGTCCAGTATCCAGTGAGGAACACAGTCGTTCTATCCGTCACGAAGGGACAACGCAGCAACAATATCCAGGACGACGTCGCCACTGCTCGGGCGGGTCAGAAAAATCCGAAAATCAGTCTATGCCGATACGCCTGCGGAAATCACCGACTTACAGTCGAGTCAGGTTCGTGGCACGCGGACCCTTGTCCGCCTGCTCGATGTCGAACTCGACTTCCGTCCCTTCCTCGAGATCCGGGCCGCCCACGTCTTCCATGTGGAAGAAAACGTCGTCGTCCGCGTCCTCAGTATCGATGAAACCGTAACCGCCTGTGTCGTTGAAGAAGTCAACCTTGCCTTCTGCCATTGCGAATCAACTGAGGAGGGCATCACGGATAACCCTTCCGAGAGAGGCGGTACCACGGCGGTAGGTGGTCACTACGGCCCTGTCTCACCAGTGTACGGCCCCGTCTCCCACCGATTCGCCCCCGCGTCGGCCGGTCCCGTCCGGCGATCAGTCGGGGCCGTAGGTTTTTGGTCGCTGGCTGCCACGTCGAGACGATGACCGACGACGCGGCGTGGGTAGGCGCTCACTACTGCGGCGACGAGTGGCTGGCGGTGGCCTTCGACGCCGACGGCTACGACCACGCCGACGTCTTCGACGGCGTCGGCGACTGCTGGCTCCGGTACCAGGAGGTGGCCGACTTGCTGCTCGTCGACGTCCCCGTGGGCCTCCCCGAGGAGGGGGGCCGGGAGTGCGACCGACTCGCTCGACGCGCGCTGGGCCCGCTGGCGTCGGCCGTCGTCTCGCCGCCGGTCCCCGACGCGGTCCGCAAGCGCCGCCACGGCGTCGCCAGTAGCGTCCACGAGCGCCAGACGGGCGAGCCCCTCTCCGAGCGGGCCTTCGCGATGAGCGACGAGATTGCGGTGCTCCGGGACGTGCTGCGGGAGTTTCCGAGCGCCCCCGACGTGATCGCCGAGTCGAACCCGGAGCTGTGCTACCGCGCCATCGCCGGCGCGCCGCTGGAACGCGACCCGCCCACTGCGGGGGGCTACGCGGAACGGATGCGGACGCTCGCGTCGCTCGACCGGGACGCCCCGCCGGCCATCCAGGCCGCCGCCGAGGCGGTCGCCGGCCACGACGTCGCCGTGAGAGACGTCCTCGACGCGATGGCGCTCGCGTACTCGGCCTGGCCGGGCAGCGGCGATAGCTACTCGCTCCCCCCGGACCCGCCCAGCGACGCCGAGGGATATCCCGTGCGCCTGGTCTACCGCACCGACGGGCCGCTCGACGTCGCCTGAGCGAGACGGACGCGGCTATCTGCCCCTCCTTGGTCCGTTCCCGTTGCCACCGGGTCGGTTCCCGTTGCCACCGGGCCCGTTTCCGTTCGCGTGGTCGGGAGGGCCCCGTTGCTCGCCCCGGCCGGCACCGTTGCCGTTACCGCGGCCGAGGCCCCGGCCTGGGCGGTCGTCGCGCTCGAAGAAACTTCCGCGGTCGTCCTCGAGTTCCTCGCGTATCTCCTCGATCCGTTCGCGGAGTTCCTCGATCTCCTCCCGGAGTTCCGCCGGTCCATCGCCGGCCGCGTCGGCGATCGCCGCCTGACGCTCCTGTATCTCTTCGCGTAACGCCTGGATCTGCTCGCGTTTCTCCTCGAGAAGCTCTTGGGCTTCCTCGTCGTCTACGTCGTCGTCATCATCGTCGTCTTCGTCGTCGCGCTCGTCGTCTACGTCGTCGTCGCGCTCGTCGTTGTCGCCGTCGCGTTCCTCGGTTTCCTCCGGTTCTTCCGTCTCCTCTGTCTCTTCCGTCTGTTCGGTCTCCTCGGTCTCGTCTGGCTCCTCGGTCTCGTCCGTGTCTCGCTCGGGGGATTCAGTCTCCGTGTCGGTCCTCGTGGACTCCGTCTCTGTCGCCCCGTCGCCGTCGTCCTGCTGTGCGTCGTCGACGCTGACGCCGGAGAGGTCGCCGTCCGGGCCGGCGACCCCGAGGGGTTCGTCGAGGGCGAGCGCGAACCGGTCCAGGTCGTCGTCGTCGCCGCTGAGGAACTGCCAGTCGGCGACGTCGCCCGCATAGTGTTCCTCGTAGAGCGTCGCCTGCTCGTTGTACGAGGGATCGATCACGAGCGCGCTCGCGTCGTCGAGGTAACCCAGGACCCCGCCGTCGGTCGCCTCGCCGGACCAAGTCCAGTCGATCCGGTGGTGGTCGCCGTCGACGTCCCAGTTGTCGAAGTTGGAGGCCGCGCGCTCGCCGGTCTCGCGGTCCCAGTACTGGTCGTCCCGGACCAGCCAGTCGGCGTCCGCCGCGTCGACGGCGACGTCCCAGGTCACCGATCCGCCGCCGCCCGACTCACCGTCGGCCGATCCGCCGTTGCCCGACTCGCTGCCGTCCGACGTCGTCGTGGCCTTGCCGTGGACGGTCACGAGGCTCAGGCCCTCGGAGCCGTCGTAGAGAAACGTGATGGTCGTCGACTCCTGCTGGATCCCCCGGGTGCCGGCGGACTCGTAGTACGGACCGCCCGCGACGTCGTGGACGCCCACGCCCTCGTACTGGTCCGGCAGCCGGTAGCTGTACAGTTCCTCGACCGGCCGGTCGCCGGTCAGCGGCTCGACGGCGACCGTCTGGTCGGCCTGGCTGATCCGGTACGATCCGTCGTCCTCCTGGGCGGCGACGGCGCCCGTCACGCCGCCGGCCGCGAGGAGCGTGCCGAGCGCCTGGAGCGTCGAGCGGCGCGACGGCGACTGCGAGTCGTCTGACCGCTGGTCTGCTGGCATAGCTGCCCGGACAATGCCGTCACGTCTGTTTTGTTATGGTGAGGAAATTCGGGGTAAGTCGCCGTTTCGACGGGAACGGTACTCGGTCGAGTCGTGGGCCCGCCATCGAGTCGATGCCTTCGGGCGGTTCGTCCCGCTGCAGACACTTGCCAGTGGTCGGGGATGGACGACGGTGGGAGTGCGTCGGTGAGAAGCGCTGGAGGGGTAGCGATGTGACGTGCCAGCGTCGACAGAACAGCGTCGTTACGCTCGGGTTCGCAACTCGATGACGCCGTCGTCCGTGACGACGACGTCGTAACAGAGGTACTCGAAGGACAGCGCCTTCGCGGACTCACCGCCTGCCTGGAAGAAGCTGTTCAGGACGTCGGGGTCGATACTGTCTCGTAGCGGCGGCAGCGAGGCTGGGTCGGTCCCGAGCTCGTCCGCGATGGTGGTCAGGACCAGCGTCCCGAACTCGTCGTCGTCAGACGCGGAGGCGTCGATGACGACGTCGATACCACGGTCGGTGTGTGAGTTGTCCATGGGCGTGCTCATCTGTCGGGGTGTTCGCGTCGACGCCGGCACGCGAGACGCCGCCCGGGGTCGCGTCGCCACTCTCGCTGGGCAACGCTTATTGACTCCGGGGGAGAAGGACAGCATGTCCTACCAGGCGTCCTTCTCCGCGCACTTGTCTCTCTAGCACTGCGCCTATCCCGTCACTCGGTTATTAGTCTTATTCTGTAAACATGACACCAGTTCTGACTGTAAACGGATAGATCCGACTCCCTCGCTCGATTTCGGCGACTCGTATAACGTCTCCAGAATGTGTAATACGGGATGAACGATTTGCAGTCGCCGGGGCAACGCTCCGACGGTTGAAACCGGTATACAGGGTCGGAAAGCGGGCAGATTGCCGGAATCGGTGTTCCCCAGCCGACGAGCGCTCGCGCCGACCTTCGACGGCGAAACGCTCGCGCGCGCTCAGGAGAGGTGCGGGATAATCTCCCGCTGGAGGTACGCGAGGTACTCCTCGGCGCTCAGGTCGCGGGGTCGGTACAGTTCGACGTAGCCGCTCCGGGCGGCCGTGACCTTGACCTCGTCGCCGTCGTCGGTGTAGGTCAGCCCGAGCTGGTTCAGGCTGGATCCCGCCAGCAGGTCCTCGAGGTCGTGGCTCTCCCGGAGGTCGGTGCCGTGGAGGACGCCGCTGACGCCGTCTGCCTCGGTCCCCGAGAACCCTGCCTTCCAGGGCGCGGCGTCCCCGTGGCGCTCGAAGAAGGCGTCGAGGTCGAGTTCGCCCCGACCGATGGACGTGTTCGTGTCCTGGCCGATGAGGTCGAAAGCGAACGTCCCCTTGCTCGACCCGGCGACGACGAACTCGCCAGGGACGCCCACGAACTGCGTGTGACGAGTAGCTGTCTGGGGTTCGGCGACGACGCTGACGCCGTCGTCGGCGATGCGGGCCGACTCGCGTTCGCGGCGGTACTCGCGGGCCGCCCGTCCCGCGAAGGCCGTGTCGCCGGAGGGGAGCGAGAAGACGCGCTCGACGTCGAGCGCCCGGCGCAGTTCCTGACCGCCCTCCTCGACCGTCTCCGAGAACGAATCGACTACGTTGAACGAACCGTCGACGACCCCGATGACGCCTGCTTGCATGTAGCCGCCCATATCACCAGGCCCCGTTTGAGGGTTTCGCGTTCCGGCGGCGGGTCCGACGCCAACCGGACGCTAACCGGACTAGCGACGACGCCGTCGCTCTCGACGAAGCTCTCGTTCCTGAGTGGTCCTGGCTCAGCCGGGCCGCGACCCGCTCGCTACAGGTCACGCGGCACGCGTATCTCCTCGTCGGTGACGGTACTGACGGCCTCGAAGGGAACGCGGATGTCGTCCTCGCCGGCGTCGCCGTACCCGAACCCCTCGAGCCACGCCTCGCCGATGTCGGGCTCGGGGTCGACGTAGGCGACGTTCGCGTCCGCGTCGACTTCGGTGACGATGCCGATCTGTTCGTCATCGGCGTCGACGAGGAACTTCCCTTCGTCGTCGCTCGACAGTGTTGCCATTGCACCACCGACTAGTCGTTCGAGCGACAAAACCCCTCGTCCGAACCGGGGGCGGGAGCGTCTCCTTCGAGGGTCCGCGAGTTGATTCCCTCGACTGCGGGCGTCACGTCGACGAGTTCCCTCGTGGAAACCCGTCTGGGAGCGCTGACCGATGGGGAGAGTGAACCGGTTTCGTCGGTACGCCGGGCTTACGTTCGGCGCCAGTCAGTTGCCGGGTCGTCGCCGTTCCGGTCTATCGGCCTGGGTGCGTGCGCGGAGGACGAACGATCGCCAGGAAATCGGGGTTTCAGCGGTGTGAACGCCGTCCCTGGACGGCGCTGCGTCGGCGAGCGGAGGGGCCAGCCGTTCACAGTTGCCTACCGTGAAATAGCGACTCGTTAGCTCTGCGTCCCGGCCTCGCTGCCAAAGTTATACGAAATAGTACATTTACTGGTGCCGACCCTGAATAGTCAAACACCGGACTCAAAAGCCGGACGGCAGGTACTTCCGGCTTTCCCGAGGGAGGATGCTACTAACAAAAGCAATCGAGTTCCTGTCAGTATCTGCGATGGTAGAATCCAACGTGACACGACGGCGAGTGCTACAGGGAGCCGGCGCGATCGGCGTCGCGAGCCTCGGGAGTACGGTCATCTCGGCACAGGAAGGCGGCGGAGGCGGCGACCAGGGCGCCGCCATCCGGGTCGCGCACCTCTCTCCCGACGCACCGAACGTCGACGTCCGGCTGACCAGCCAGGACGGCGGCGCCGCGGCGGGCGTCGGGAACGAGACGGCGGGCAACGACACCGGCATGGGCGGCGAGAACGAGACCAACGAGACCGGTGGCGGGGCCGGCGACGGCGAGACCGAAATCAGCGGCCTCGGGTTCCGGGACGTGAGCAGTTACACCGAGGTCGATCCGGGGACCTACCAGGTCGAGATCGTCCCCGCCTCCGGTGGTATCCAGGGGTTCATCGAGGACATCTTCGGCGGCGGCGACGGCGAGGAGACGGTGCTGTTCGAGGGCGAAGTCGACGTCGAGGAGGGGACGACCTACACCGTCGTCGCCTTCGGGGAAGTCGCCCGCGGCCCCATCCCGGCGGAAGCCGGTGGTATGGAGGGCGCCGCGGCCGGGAACGAGACCGGCGGGGTCGGTGGCACCGAGACAGACGGCGTGGGGACGAACGAGACCGACGCCACCGGCCTGAACGAGACCGGCGGCAACGAAACGGGCGGCGCCGGCACGAACGAGACGGACGGTACCGGGGCCGGCGGTGCGACAGCCGGTGGCGAGGCGCTGGTCGAGGAACTCGCCTTCGGCCAGTCGCAGACGCTCGAACTGGATGCAGGCGAATACACGCTCGCGTTCGAGGCGGTGAGCGCTGGCGGGGCCGAGGACGTTCTCGGCGGGACCGAAGACGACACCGGCGGCGTCAACGAGACGGACGGCGTGGGTCTGAACGAGACGGACGGGACCGAAACCGACGGCGTCGCCGGCGACACCGAAACCGGTCAGGAGTCGAACCGCGGCTTCCAGGTCCAGGTCCTCGAAGACGACGTCAGCGACCCGGGCGAGGGGACCGCCCGCGTGCGCGTCTTCCACGCCGTTCCCGACGTCGACGCGGTGAGCATCTCCCAGGTGTCCGACGGCGGGACTCCCACCGGTGGCGGTGCCGGCGGGAACGAGACCGACGGCGGCGTCGCCGGCACCGAAACAGGCGCTGGCAACGAGTCCGACGGCATGGGTGGCGCCGGCGCGGGCCAGAACGAGACCGGCGGTGCTGGCGCGAACGAGACCGACGTCGGTGCCGGTGGCGGCGCGGCCCAGCAACCGGGCGTTCGTCGTGCTACCGTCTCGCTCGATGGCAACACGGTCTACAGTGGCTTCGCGACGGGGTACTTCGACACGCAGGCCGCCGCCACCGCCGGCGGCCAGGGCGCGGGCAACGAGACGGTCGGCGACAACGAGACCGTCGGGGACAACGCCACCGGCGTCGGAAACGAGACCGGCGTCGGGAACGAGACCGGCAACGCGACCGCCGGTGGCGACGGCGAACAGGTCGCCGAAGACGCCTCCGACGCGGAGTTCGAACTCGTCACCGTCGAGACGGCACAGGACGGCGAACGCGCCGACGGCGGCACGGACGGCATCTTCGACCTGGCGCCGCCGGCCGGCGACTAGACGGCCCGGCGAGCCCGAAGCGAGGCGGCGTCGCGCTCCCGTATTTTTGCGCGACGGATACCGCGCTGGACGGTGCTGCGTTCGACGGCGAGAGGCGACCGCGCTCTCCCGGCGGAAACTGCGCTCCCTCGCGGAAACCGCTATCCCTGTCCGACCATCCGGTCCTCGTCCTCCCACAGCTCGGCGCGGAGTTCGTACTTCTGGACCTTCCCCGTCGCCGTCGTCGGGAGCGCCTCGACGAACGTGACGCTCCTGACGGCCTTGTAGCTCGCGAGCGCCTCGCGCGTGTACTCTACCAGGTCCGACTCGAGGGCGTCCGGGTCGTCGACGTCGTCGTCGGGGACGACGAAGGCCTGCGGCGTCTCGCCCCACTCGTCGCTCGGGGCGGGGACGACTGCGACGTCGGAGACGGCCTCGTGGTCGAACAGCGCGTCCTCCAGTTCGATGGAGGAGATGTTCTCGCCGCCGGAGATGATGATGTCCTTCTTCCGGTCCTGGATGGCGATCATCCCGTGCTCGTCGACCGTAGCCAGGTCGCCCGTGTGGTAGTACCCCTCGATCCGTTCAGAGAACGCCGCCTCGGTCGCCTCGGGCTTGTTCCAGTACCCCTCCATCACCTGGTTGCCGCGGACGACCACCTCGCCGATGGTCGCGTCGTCCCGCGGGACGTCCTCGCCGTCCTCGTCGACGACGCGGACGTCCGTGCCGAGGTAGCCCAGCCCCTGTCGTTTCTTGATCGCGAACCGGTCGGCGCTGTCGTCGTCGAAGTGTCGCCGGGCGTCGGAGGTGGTGATGAGCGGCCCCGTCTCCGTGGCGCCGTAGACGTGCGTGAGGTACCAGCCGAACTCCTCCTCGACCGTCCGGATGGTCGCCTCGGGGGGCGCGCTACCGGCCGTCGCGATGCGCACGTCGTTGGCGCCGGTCGTCGCGGGGTCCTCCGTATCGTAGTGGTCGACCAGCCTGTTCAGCACCGTCGGCGCGCCACAGAGGTACGAGACGTCCTCTTCGACGACGGTGTCGAAGATCCACCCCGCGTCGACGCCGCGGCTACAGACGTGGGTCGCGCCCATCCCGGTGACGGCGTAGATGTGGCCCCACCCGTTGACGTGGAACATCGGCAGCGTCCACAGGTAGACGTCGTCGTCGGCGATCTCCTGGTGGATCGAGACCAGGTAGGCGTGGAGCGTCTCGGTCCGGTGGGTCCGCATCACTCCCTTCGGGTCGCCGGTCGTCCCCGAGGTGTAGTTGATCGTGATGACGTCGTCCTCGGACATCTCCGGCCGTTCGACGTCGGGGTCGACGCCCTCGATGATCTCGTCGAACGCCTCCCACTCACCGTCGACCGCGTCGGCGTCGTTCGTTACGAACGTCGACGTCGGGACGTCCTCGCGGATCGCCTCGATCTTCTCGGCGTACGCGTGGTCGGCGTAGATGGCGTCCACGCCGGCGTCCTCGAGGATGTACGCGAAGTCCTCCGACGTCAGTCGGTAGTTGAGCGGCGTGTGGACCGCGCCGAGCTGCATCGACCCGTAGGCGGCCTCCAGGTGGTAGTGGGTGTTGGGGTCGAGCACGGCCACCCGATCCCCCTTCTCGACGCCGCGGTCGCGTAGCACCGCCGAGAACCGGTCGACCCGGTCGCCGAACTCGTCGTAGGTGAACCGTTCCCCCGTCGTCGCGACGACGGCCTCCTCCTCGCCGTAGTGGCGCCGGGCCCGGTCCAGGAAGTCCGTTACGAGCAGTGGTTTGTGCATAGGTAGCTCGTCACGTGAAAACTAACTCGCCCGGATCACATAAATCGGATGTTCGATGATGAACGTTTTCGCGACGGTCGGCGCCGGCCGGCCGGGGTGGGATACAAGGCCCTGTAGCCCGACGATCAGGTATGGAACTCGAAGAGGACGCGACTGGCCGAGACCGCCTCGCTCGCATGCTCGCCGCCGCCGGCCTGACTGTCGCCGCCGCCGCGCTGTTCCGCCGCGGCAAGCGGATCACGGGCGCCCTCGCGGGCATCGGCGCGCTCGCGCTGGGGTACCAGGCGACGACCGACACGCTGGAGACGGAGCCGACGGCGAGTCCGTCGAGGCCCGCCACGAGCAGTGCCCTGGTGTGTGCGATCTGTGGCGAACCGATCGTCCCCGGTCAGGCCCGCGGCCCCGACGAGAACGACGACATCGTCCACGTCGAGTGTCGCGAAGCGACCGCGGAGACCGCCGACTGACGCTCGACTTTCGGTTCACGATTGTTCTGGACGCCCGGGTGGGCGCGTACTCCCGATGTGCACGGCTGTCCGACCTGGCCCGGCCCGAGTCACCTCGGTCGCTCGGACCATTCCGTCGCCGAGACCACGAAACGGGACGCGAGCCGTCCGATACGCGTCAGGTGGGTGAACACGATGCGGCGCGGGCTTCCGGGACGACACGGACTGGTATCCGGTGAACTGTGGCGCTCCCGCCGAATGCGAGCCACATCCGCTCCGGCGCAGTGATCAGGAGACCTGTTTCTGCTCCCTGTACGTCGCTTCCCCTCCGTCCCAGTGGACCACGGTCTCGATGGTCACGGTGCCGCCGTTCCGCTCGATCTTCGCACCGCCCACGTACCCGACGTCTATCTGCTCGGTCCGCCTCGTCGACTCGTCCGACGCGAGCGTCCCGATCGCCGCCTCACCCTGCCAGACGCTGTCCTGACCCGCGTACACGGTCGTCGTGACCGAGATGTTCTCCCGTGGATTCCCGCCGTTGTTCGTGAGCGAGACAGTCACGTCACGACAGGTCTTCCCGCAGTTCTCGATCTTCTGTACGTCGATCGTGAACGGTCGCTCGCCCCCGCCTGACGAGTCATCGTCGCTTGCTGCCGCCTCGCCGTGTTCCGTCGTCTGCGCCGGCGTCGTCTGAGCGTCACCTGCCCCCCCGAGCGGTCCCTGGCCGAGCGCGAGCATTCCCCCGATGACCAGGACGGTGACGACGAGGCCCAGCGCCACGAGCGTCGTACTCGCTCTGCGTGACGTCTCCCGACCCGGTTTCGATCCTGTCATGACCGCCCGTTCTCGGCTGTGAAGGATGCCTATTGGCCACCTAAAGGCAGGGACTGGACGCCCGGCAGAACAGTTTATCCTCTCACATCGACAACTAGTCGTATGGTTCGAACAGCAGCCGTCGCGCTGGGTGTCGCCGGCGGAGTCGTCGCTGCCGCCGCCACCTGGACGCTCTACCAGCGGTTCACGACCGAAACGGTTCCGTACACGGTCGTCGGCCGCGTCGACGACGTCGAACTCCGGCGCTACCCGCCCGCTGTCGTCGCCGAAACGGTGGCTGACACCAGGAACGACGCGTTCCGCCGCCTGTTCCGGTACATCACCGGTGCCAACGAGGGCAGTTCGACCGTCGCGATGACGGCACCGGTCGCCGTTTCGGACCGGGGCACGCAGGTCGAGATGACCAGTCCCGTTCAGGTGGCAGAACGGGGGCGGGAGGTCCCGACGACGACGCCCGTCGAAACCGATGCGAACCGGGACCGGGACGAGGTCCGAATGGCGTTCTACCTTCCCCCCGAGTACGACCTCGACACCGCACCGAGGCCGACCGACGACGACGTCGATCTTCGTCCCGTTCCGGAGCGAACGCTCGCTGTCCGTCGATTCTCCTGGCGGCCAACCGACCGCCGCGTCGCTGCCCAGCGCCGACGCCTCCTCGAAACACTCGACCACGCACGGATCCCCACCACGGGCGACCCGTTTTCGATGGGATACGACGCTCCCTGGACGCTTCCGTTCCTCCGGCGCAACGAGGTCGCCGTCGCGATCGAAGCGAACGGGGGGTGACGATCCCTTTCAGAGATGACCTGCCGGTCGGAGTCAGAAGAATGCCGCCTCCCCGATTTGAACGCCGGAAGACATTCCTGCTCGCTTCGCTGCGCGGGCTGTGACTTCCGAGCTCAAATCGGGTCGGTTAGATTTCTCCGACGACGGGCTCCTCGCTGTCGCTCGTCGCGTTGTCGTCGGAGAAATGCCGCCTCCCCGATTTGAACAGATGCCAGACGTTCCGGGCGTGCGGCTCACTTCGTTCGCCGTTCCGGGGCTGCGACTGGCGTGTTCAAATCGGCTCGGGAGCATTTTCACTGCTCACGGACTCGGTCGCTCCGCTCCCTCGTTAGTTCGCAGGAAAATGCCGCCTCCCCGATTTGAACGGGGGACAGCTCGATCTTCAGTCGAGTGCTCTCCCAGTCTGAGCTAAGGCGGCTCGCATACGGGACGAGGCCGAGGGTATCAAAAAGGATTTCGAAAGCCGGCAGGCGGTCCACGATCAGAGCGTTCCCGCGTAGACGACCTCTGCGACGGGCTCGCCGGCGATGGTGCCGGTGTCCTCTTCGACCGGGGGGAAGCCCTGGGCCTCGTAGAATGCGCGGCCGACGTCGTTGGCTTCGAGGACGCAGATGCGGACGGCGTCGAACTCGCGCTGTCGGAGGCGGCCGAGGACCGTGTCGAACAGTCGGCTCCCGATCCCGTCGCGCCAGTAGTCGGGCGCGACGTAGATGGTGTACAGCTGTGCGACGTCCTCCTCGGCGTCGTCGGATACCTGTTCGCTCGGGCCGGCTGAGGTGAACCCGACCACGTCTCCGTCCTCGCTCGCGACCAGGTAGACCACGTCGTCGCTCTGGACGGCGTCGGCGACGACGCCGTCGCGGTACCACTCGTCGACCTGCTCGTCGATGGCCGGGGCGCTGAGCACGTCGCCGTAGGCCGCGTGCCACGTGGCGCGGGCGACGTGCTGGATGGCGGTCACGTCGTTCGCCGACGCCTCGCGGACTGTGACGTTCCGGGGCATACACGGGATTCTCGTGCCAGTGAAAAATCACTTTCTCCCCTGCTGTCGGCGGCCCGCTACGGCAAAAACAGGTCGGCGCTATCGAACTCGGTGCCGCAGTCGTCGCACTCGTAGTCGGTGCCGTTGGCCGTCGAGACGTGCCCCCCGCAGTCGGGGCACTTCGATCCGTCGATCATCGTCCGTGGTATCCCGTAACAGCCTATAGCTGTTTCGGGCGATGCGGCAGGTCACTCGTCGCCGTCGGCCGGCACCACGTCGGTTACGACGCCTCGGTCGTCCGACGCAGGGTTAGCTGCGTCGAACACTGCCCGGAACGACATCATCGCTCACAATTTTGCCCGCCGAACTAAACAGGGGTAACTAGGCGGGCGATACAGTCAGCCTTTGGTAGTTCATAACCAATGCTACCCGGGCCGACGTGTCGACCGATGTGGCTCCACTACGCGCTCGCGCTCTGGGCTGTCGGCGCGAGCGTCGTGTTGCTCGTCCTGTACGCTTACGGCGAACAGGACGCCGAGACGTCGGTCGACGGGTGATGCGGACGCCGAACGTCGACTCGTGGTTCGCGACCACCTACGGGCCGTTTCACAGTCGGTCTGGCCGCCCACGGCCGACGTCTCGCTATTCCGGGAGACCGGCCGCCTCTTTTGGTTCGGCGGGGAAATAATTTATTTAACTCGCACGGATGGAATGTTACCTGTATGACGCGACTTACCAGGCGAACGGCACTGAAGGGGGTCGGAGCGGGACTCGCGCTCTCGGTCACGGCCGGCACGGCGACGGCGACGTTCGATCGCGACGACGCGGGTTCGAGCGCCGTCGAGACGGTCGTCGAGATTCCCGGCGACCCGGTTCCGGAGAACCTCGCTATCGCCCGGGACGGGACGCTGTACTTCGGTCTCACCCGCGGCGAGGTCCGGAAAATCACCCCGGAACAGACCCAGGCGACCGGCCTCGGGCTCGACGACACCGAACGGGTCGCGAGGCTCCCCGGGAGCGCCGTCGGCGTCGAACTCGTCGCCGGCGACGCGCTCTACGTGGCCTCGCAGGCCGACGCGGGTGACGGCGTCTGGCGGGTACCGGTCGACGGCGGCGATCCGGAGCTGTTCGCCGCCGTCGGCGGGTTCCCCAACGACGTCCTCCACGACCCGTTCCACGACCGACTTCTCGTCACCGACTCGTTCGGCGGCGCGGTGTACGAGATTCCGCTGGACGCTGACGACCCCGAGACGGCGGCCTCGCTGTGGAGCGACGACGACCGGCTGGCCACCGACAGTTTCGGCGCGAACGGCCTCACCTTCGGGAGGGGAGCCGTCTACGTCGCCGTGACGCGCGGGACGAACGACGCCGGGGACGACGTTGGCCGCGTCGTTCGCCTCCCACTCACCCGCGGCGGCGATGCCGGGGAGGCGTCCACCTACCTGGAGAGCGAGACCATCTACGGCGCCGACGGCGTCACCAGCTTCGGCCCACACCTGTACCTCGCCGCAAACGGTCGCAACGAGGTCGTTCGAATCGACCCGGGCAGGAACGTCACCGTCCTCGCCGACGGGGACGACGGCCTCGTCTTCCCGTCCGACGTCGTCCTCGGCCGGACGCGCCGGCAGCGGGGCGACCTGTTCATCTGTAACTTCGCCAACGAGACGCCCGAAGAGGGCGCCATCCTCCGGACGCGACTCCAGCCGGGGAACCGTTAGCCGGCAACAGATCCATCTGCGAAGCGGACGGCCGACACCGACGACACGATATTTCCACCGATAGGAGTTACCGAAAAATTATTGCCGACGTTCGATACATTTGGGGCATGGGTTTTGGGGGCAAAGCAGCGGTCGCCGTCCTGATCGTGGTCGTACTGGGCGGGGCCGTCTGGGCGATGGGGCCACAGGCTGGGACACCATCCGACGCGCCGGATCAGCACACCGACCTAACGCCGTCACCGGCGACCGACGATGCTGGGGAGTCGTCCACCGACGCCACGGAACGACAGGATACTGACGCGGACAGCGGTTCTGGCGCGGCACCACCCACGGAGGACGACGGTACTGACGACGAGGGGTCCTCCGGCAGTGGCGGTGACGCCGACGCAGGTGGTGGCGACAGTAGCGACTCTGGTGGCGACGGCGGGTCGGGCGACGAGTCCGCCAGCAGCGGCGGCGCCAGCGGGAGCGGTGACGGTTCCGACGACGGCACGAGCGGCAGTGGCGCGGCGGACGAGACCAGCCTCGCCGTCGGCTCGACGTCGGTCGCCGCGGACGGGACGGCCCAGGTTCGGCTCACGCTCGAAGTGGCGCCAGAGGGGATGGCCGGCTTCCGGGCGCGTATCGCGCTCGACACCGACGTCGCGACGGTCGAGGACGCCGCGCCAGCCGACGCGTTCGACCAGATTTCGAGCGTCGACGTGGCCGCTGACGGGTCAGCGGTGACGGTCGAAGCGGTCGACGACGAGCGACTGGCCGAGCCGGGGGCCACGGACGTCCACCTCGCGACGATCACCGTCGGCGGCGTCGACGCGGGCACCACGCCGCTCGACCTGACTGCGGAGCGGCTGGACGACGACGACGGAACCACGATCGCCGTCGCGACGACCAGCGGCGAGGTCGACGTGGAAGCGAACGAGTCGAGTGGCCAATGACGACTCGGCACACCGCCGACCGGAGGGCTCACCGGTCGTCGGGGACGCCCACGGTGCCCTGTCCCGGACCGTCTTCGCCGCCTTCCCGACCGACTCGCCCCCGCTCGCCCCCGCTCGCCTGCGTGACGCGGGCGGCGAGTGGCACGGGCCGAAGCCGATCACCCTGACCGAGCGCCGGTGACTGCCACGAGGAGTCGGCGAACGCCGGTCTGGGTTCGGTACCGTCCCGCCGATGGCTGTGGAGTTCGTGTCTCCGACGGCGTTCAGCGTCACCGCTCACGACCACTGGTGGACCCTGGCTGTGGTCGCCTCTCCGGCTTTCGACGCGGGTTCGTTCCAGTCGCCCACCGACAGACATAATGCCGGTTGCGGCAAATCGGGCGGCTAATGCCCTCCAGCAGACGTCGCTTCCTCGAACGCTCCGGGCTCGTCCTCTCCGGACTCGCCCTTGCCGGGGCGTCAGCGGAATCTATCGTCGCCGACACCGGCAGGTTCGACGCCGACACCGATGAGTCCGGTGCCGGTTCCACACACGACTGGCCCATGGCCAGATACGACCCGGCGGGCACCGGCCACCAGCCGGCGGCGACCGGGCCGAAAGACGGCGTCGAGATCGCCTGGGCCCACGACCCACCGGAGTGGTTCCGCGGGACGACGTCACCGGTCCTGCTGGACGGGACCATCTACGCCGTCGGCGACGGGTTGCTCGCCCTCGACGCCGAGACGGGCGCGAAGCGATTCGGGGTTCCAGGCCCCTATCGCTCCACCCCGGCGCGAGCGCGCGCGTCCGTCTACACGACGGAGACGCTGGCGACGACGGCCCCGACCGGTGTCTTCGGGCTCAACGCCGGCGGCGGCGTCGACGTGCCCCTCCGGGAACGCAACGTCGGTATCGAACGCTGGGGCGGGCCACGGGGTCCCGGCGGTGGGCTCCTCGGTCCCGGCGAACCGACCACGCCCGTGGCGGCCGGCGGGACGGTGTACGTCCCGATCCCGGGGACGAACTCCGTGGCGGCGGTCGATCCGAACGACGGGTCGGTCCGCTGGCGCCAGACCCACCACGCGGACAGCCCGATAAGCGGCCCGTACAACAGGCCCGCCGTCGCCGACGGGGCAGTGTTCGTCACCGCCTGGCCCCACCAGGCCACCGCCTACGACGCCGAGACCGGCAGCCAGCGCTGGCACCGCGAGATCGACGACCAGATGGTCCTGCCACCGGTCGCGACGGACGAAGGGATCGTCGTCCCGACCCGCGAATCGGTCCACCTGCTCGACGCCGGTGATGGCCACACGATCTGGAAGCGAAATCTGGACGCGAACGTCACCGAGAGCGCGCCGGCGGTCGCCGACGGGACCGTCTTCGTCGTCGACGAACTGGCTTCGATCTACGCGCTCGACCTGGCGACCGGCGAGACGCTGTGGACGGCGCCGTTCGACGGGAAGACGTCGCCGGTCGTCGCCGACGGGGTCGTGTACGCGGTCCGGTCGCAGTTCGAACTGGTCGCCGTCGACGCCGCGACCGGTGAGAAGCGCTTCGCGTACGAACCCGATCAGATACCGCTCTCGACCCTGGTTGTCGGGGACGGCGTTCTCTACGCCGCCAACCGTGAGCGAGTAATTGCGCTGCGGGAGGAAGGATGACGACCGACGACGGCGACGCGGTGGCGGATAGCCGCCGTCCGACCACCTCCCCCCGCGAGACGCCGACAGACTCCCGGACTGTCCTGGGTGCCGTGTGGGCCCGCGTCCGTCGCGACCCGCCACTCCTGATCCCGTTCGCGGTCACTGGAGTACTCCTCGCACTGGCCGACGGTATCCGAACGCGCGATCCGATTCCGACCGAGCCCACCGCGGCCCTGGACCAGACGGTTTCCGTCCAGTTCTCGCTCTACCCCAGTGGCACGGCGCGAACAGCCAGGGGGGTCGGCGCACTGGTCGACCTCGAGACTCCGTATCTCCTCTGGGGCGTCGGGATCGAACTGGCCGTGCCGCTCGCGGTCGGCGTCGCGGGCTGGCTGACGATCACGCGGGTGCTGGACGGCCAGCGGCGTCCCGACGCCCTCGCCAGGTATCTCTGCCTCCTGGTCGCGCTGAGTCTCGTCCCCCGACTGCTGGGTTCTCCGACGGCCGACGTCGGCTTGTCTGTCGGTCTCGTGGCCCTGCTGGCCGTCTCGTTCGTCTCCGTTCGGCTGTTTCTCGTCCCCGCCTTCCTCGCGACCGGCCAGGGCTTCGGTGCGGCCATCCGGAACAGCGCCAGTCGGTCTCGCGGCCAGGGCTGGACTCTGTTGGGGCTCGTCCTGGTGCTCGGCATCGGGTCGTGGGGACTGGCCACCGTTCCGATTGCCGGGGCCTTCCTGAGCACCGCTATCGTCGCGCCGGGACACGCCGTCGCGATGGCCGTCGTGCTGGACAGACGCTTCCCGTCGATGAACGGCGCGACCGGTCGCGATCGCCGCTGAGGCGCCGACCGGCACTTCTCACTCTCTCACTCTCTCACCCGCTCATGCCGCCCTCCCGGAGCGAAATCGTGTGCTCGTTCCCGTAGGGAGAGCAGCTATCGACGTGCGTCCACTCGTGGCTCTCGTTGCCATCGAGCGCTTCGAAGATCATGATGGTGACGGCACCTGACCCGCAACCGTTCATCGTCACCGTCTCGTTCTCGCCGGGGGCGACCTGGAGCCGAGTCGTCGGGACGCCGTCGTCGGCGAGCGTCACGTTCCGGAACTCGCCGGCCCAGTACAGCTGTTCGCCCGTCGCGAGCCGACGGTCACCGTCCCTCGTCGTCACCTCGAAGTTCATCAGCATCGCCGACTGCCTGTCCTCTGCGGCGTAGGCCGTCACGTCGTAGGGAACCGCGTCCCCGTTTTCGACCGTCAGCGTCGGCGGCGAGTCGTTCCCGGGACCGAAGTACCACGCGGGCCCGGCGACGAGAGCGACGACTGCGAGGAGGGCGAGGACCTGTCGGGAGACCATAGCCGTGCTTCCAGGAGCCAGCGACAAATAGTTCGCGGGTATCCGCCCGGAAGGAACCGGCCACCGCACCCGGGCAGCGCGACGACCCGGACGCCGAACGGCCATCGAGACGGAGCCACTGTCCTCATTCGTGACCATCGCGAATCAAGCATGAACTTTTATTATGGTTGCTGTCTTCGGTCGACGTAGAACTCCGATGTCCCGGACGACGCCCCTCGTAGTAGCCGTACGCTGATTCTCTCCCCAGACCGCGTCGTCCCGTTCGCCGACCGTCCACCACACATCGGAAATGAGCACCCACACTGACACAGCGCCCCGACACGCATCGCCCACTGAACCGACTCTCGAGTCCGACGCCGAAGCCACACCGACCAGCGACGACGAACCGTCGCCGAACCCGTCCTACGATGCCCACGACGCGGCGGCGACGTTCGACACCGGGAGCACCGTCCGACTGCCCAACACCGTCGACTGCGAGAACAAGCGCGTCGGGTAATCCCGCGTACCGAGTTCCGACTGATCGAGGCTCGTCCCGTCTCGCGTCGTTCACTCCAGTACGTCAGTCCGAGAAAGGTGACTGGTGGGCGCGAGTGGCATCGAACGCCCCATTCGATGGGGTTCCATACCACCGAGTAACGGGCGGATTCTAATTGACCTCGCCGAACGTCGGTCTGCTACCATGCGGAGTGCGGCGAAAACGACCGTCTCGGTGTTCGGGGTGATCGTGTCGATCGCGGGCTTCGAGCACGGTGTCGGCGCCGTGCTTCAGGGGAACTCTGCGCCCGGTGGCGTCGTGTTCGAATCCTGGCCGGACGCGCCGGCCTACGAGATACTGAGCGGCGAGCCGGCGATGACGGTCGTTCCGAACTTGCTTGTCTCCGGCGTTCTGACCGTTCTCGTCTCGGTCGCGTTCGCGGTCTGGTCGGTCCGGTTCGTCGGGATCCGTCGCGGTGGAGTCGGACTGATCGTCCTCTCGGTAATTCTGTTACTCGTCGGCGGCGGGTTCGGTCCGCCCATACTCGGGTTCGTCATCGGCCTCGCCGCCACGCGCCTCGAATCCGGATGGTCGTGGCTGGAACACAACGCCTCCGAGACGACGAGACGGCGTCTCGGCGCGCTCTGGATACCATCTCTGGCCGTCGGTGTCGCAGGCTACGTGGGTCTCTGGCCCGGCGTGCCGCTTCTCGCGTACTCGTTCGGTATCGCTGAGGCCGGCCTGGTGATCGCGTTGACGATACTCGGCTTCGTCGGCCTCTTCTCGTCACTTCTCACCGCCTTCGCCCGCGACAGCGCACATCGGTCCAAACACCGTTCGTGAGCCCGGGACCGATCGATGGACCGTGTCATACCCACGCGGACGTTCACGTGTCGACCGGCCCCCCGCCGGAGCCCTCACTTTCGTCGTCGACGGAGGCCTGTATACCGAGCCGGTAGAGTCGGATGCCGACCACGGTCACGCCGTCACGTCACCGCGGAGAAGGTCAGGATGGCGGAGCCGAGGTGGGTGTACCGGACGACGGTGCTCGAACTCGCGTCCGGCGCCGACGCTTCGTCGACGGCGATGGTCACTCGGCCGGCGGCCAGGTGCAGGTTCGCTCGGCCACGGTCGCCACCGTCGCGTACTGCGAGCGATTCCGGACGGCGCGGACCCGGGACTGGTCACTGGTTGGAATACCAGATTATCTGGCCGGGGGCAACCCTCGAAAAACGCTGATTTCACGGCGCTCGATGCGTCTACGCGGTGATTGGTTTCGGACAGGAAACAGGCGCTTCCTGCATGGGCCCTGCCGGATTTGAACCGCCTGAACTTCGCTCACGTCGTTCGCTCGTTCCGTGCTTCAAATCCTCTGGCAACACCGTTCGCTCGTCGCGTCCGCTCCTCGCAGAACGATGGGCCCTGCCGGATTTGAACCAGCGCTCAACCGGTCACCCATTCCACCTCGGAACCGAGCGTGGAAATATGAGCCGGTCGCTTTAACCAGGCTAAGCTAAGGGCCCGTCTACCCGTGGTTTCTCGATACCTCTTCTTTAGCCTGTCGGCATCAGAGCAGGTGACGTGACTCGTCCAGTAGACCCCTGTCTGGGTACGTATTCGCCGCCAGGGCTCGAACACTGTGAGACGTTCCGGGCGTGCGGCCTCACTTCGTTCGGCCGTTCCGGGGCTGCGACTCACAAGCTCGAGCCCTGTCTGGGTACGTATTCGCCGGCGACGATGCTCGGAGCAGCAGCTCCTCGCGTTGTGGTCCCCAAGTACTCGCGGCTCACTTCGTTCGCCGCTCGTGAAAACGCTGGTTCCTCACTTCGTTCGGAACCAGCCAACACGCCGCCGCCAGGGCTCGAACACTGTGAGACGTTCCGGGCATGCGGCCTCACTCCGTTCGGCCGTTCCGGGGCTGCGACTCACAAGCTCGAGCCCTGTCGGATCGCGCTTCCACCGCTCACGGAGACGAGCACACGCTACGCGGTGCTCGTCGGTGAAGTTCGCGGAAGGAAGCGCCGCCGCCAGGGCTCGAACACCGAAAGACGGTCCTGCTCGTTCACTCCGTTCACTGCGCAGGCGTGCGACTTTCGAGCCCGACCCCTGCCGGGTAGCGTCTTTCGGAGTGCTGACCGCTCGCTCCGCTCGCGGTTTTGCACTCCGAAAATGACGCCGCCGCCAGGGCTCGAACCTGGGACAACCTGGGTAACAACCAGGTGCTCTACCAACTGAGCTACGGCGGCTCGCATTCACGGATAGCCCGAGTTGTTGTATAGGACTTTCGCTTTCCGTCCTGCATCGACACGCTTTCACGCACGCCGGGGAAATTCCGGGCCATGAGCGAGGAGTTCGACGCCGTCGTCGAGCGGGTCCGCGAGCGGGTGACGCCCGACGCCGGAGAGCGGGCCAAGCTCGAAGCCGTCGCCGACGAGGTCGTCCGGCGGGCCGAGGCCGCCATCGCGGATCTCGACGTCGACGCAGCTGTCGTCAGGGTCGGATCCACGGCACGGGGGACCTGGACGGCCGGCGACCGGGACGTCGACGTGTTCGTCTGTTTTTCACCGGATCTCGACCGCGAGCGGCTGGAGCGCTGCGGGCTCGACGTCGGTCACACTGTCCTCCCCGAGGGCCACGAGGAGTACGCCGAGCATCCGTACGTCAAGGGCCCCGTCGACGGGTACGACGTCGACCTGGTGCCCTGCTACGCCGTCGACGACGCCACCGAGGCCCAGTCGGCCGTCGACCGGACGCCGTTCCACACCCGCTACGTCGAGGAGCGGATCGACGACGACCTGGCCGCGGACGTCCGGGTCGCAAAGCAGTTCGGCAAGGCCATCGGCGTGTACGGCAGTAACCTGAAGACGCGGGGGTTCTCGGGCTACTTGACCGAGTTGCTGGTTCTCGAGTACGGCGGCTTCCGGCCGCTCGTCGAGGCCGCCGCAGACGACTGGCATCCCCCAGTCCACTTCGACCCGGAAGACCACGGCCAGCAGTCCTTCGACGACCCGCTGGTCTTCGTCGACCCGACGGACCCCGAACGCAACGTCGCGGCCGTCGTCGCTTCCGACGCCGTCGCCCGGTTCCAGCACTACGCCCGCGAGCTGCTGGCAGATCCGCGGGAGTCGCTGTTCGAGCCGTCCGATCCCGACCCCATCGACGCGGCAGCAGTCCGCGCGGCCATCGATCGACGGGGGACGACGCCCGTCGCGATTTGCTTCGACGCGCCGGACCTGGTCGACGACCAGCTCTGGCCCCAGCTCTACCGCTCGGTCGACGGTGTAACGAGTGAACTCGACCGTCGTGGGTTCGACGTGCTCCGGGCCGCGGCGTTCGCCGACGAGTCGGCCACACTGTTCGTCGAACTGGAAGTCGCCGAGCGACCGGCCGTCGAGCGCCACGACGGCCCGCCGGTCCACGTCGGCGAGCACGCCCGCGGCTTCTACGAGAAGTACGCCGACACCGACGCCGCCGGCCCCTTCATCGACGGCGACCGGTACGTGGTCGAACGGGAGCGGGCGCACCCGAGCGCTCCCGACCTCCTCAGGAGCGACGCCCTCCTGGACGTCGCACTGGGCGCTCACGTCGAGTCGGCCCTGGAGGAAGGCTACGAGGTACTCGTCGGTGAAAACGTCGCCACACTCGCAGAATCGTTCGGCGTCGAACTGGCGCGTTACTTCGACCCGAAGCCCTGATCGAGGAGGTCGTCGATGACCTCGCGGGCACCCTCGCTCACGTCGCCCTCCGGCGGCTGCGGGTCGTAGCTCGCGATCGTCTTGTTGACCGTCGCGATGCTGTCGGCGAGCGTGTCGAGGCTGTACCCGCCTTCGAGGACGAACCCGAGGCCCGCGTCGCACTCCGCGACCAGCTCGGTCAGTCGCTCGGTCATGAGCCCGTACCCTTCGGTAGAGACCCGCATCCTGGATATCGGGTCGTGCTGGTGGGCGTCGAACCCGGCGCTCACGAGGACGAGGTCGGGGTCGTACTCCCGCAGCGTGGGGAGGATGACCTCGTCGAAGGCGGCGAGATAGCCGACGGTGTTCGTCCCCGGCGGGAACGGGACGTTGAGGTTCCGCATGTCGCCGTCCCCCTCGCCGGTCTCGTCGATTTCGCCGGTCCCCGGGTAGAGGCCAGACTCGTGCAGGGAGACGTTGAAGATGTCACCACGGTCGTAGCAGATGTCCTGGCCGCCGTTGCCGTGGTGGACGTCCCAGTCGACGATGGCGACGCGGTTGGCGCCAGCCTCCAGGGCCGCCTGCGCGCCGACGACGACGTTGTTGACGAAACAAAAGCCCATGGCGTCGTCCTCGACGGCGTGGTGGCCCGGCGGCCGTCCGAGGGCGAACGGCGTCTCGCGCCCGTCGGCACCGTCGAGGGCCTCGGTGGCCGCCCAGGCGGCGATGCCGGCGCTCGCGATGGCGGCGTCCCAGGTTGCCTCGACGGCGACGGTGTCGGCGTCCCAGTCACCGCCGCCGTCGGCGCAGAAGCGCTCGAACTCGTCGACGTAGTCGGCGTCGTGGACGCGCTTGACGAGGTCGGCGTCGGCGTCGGGCGGCGCGACGTAGTCGACGTCGTGACACTCCGCGAGGCGACGCCTGATCGCCCGGAGCCGGTCGGCACTCTCCGGATGGCGTGGGCCGGTGTCGTGGTCCAGGCAGACTTCGCGGTAGCCGAAGTTCATTCAGTAGTACTGCTGCAGTTCGTAGTAGGTCTCGACGTCCTCGGCCTTGACGGTCCGCCGGTCGGCGTGACGGGCCAGGGTGGCCGCCGCGGCCGCCACGTCGTCGGCGTACGCTTCGAGGATGTCGGCCAGCGCCACGCGTGCGTCCATCGCGACCCGGTAGCGGTCGTCGATGTCGATGCGGGCGATGCGGTCGACCGGCGCGATGGGGAGTTCGATGTCGTCCTTGTCGCGCCCGCCTGCCACGCCGAAGTCCTGTGGCATCAGCGTCTTTCGCCCGTCCGCGGTCGCCTCGTCGGCCGCCGCCTCGGCGAGGGTCGCCCCGTGCTCCTGGATGCGACGGGACAGTTCCTCGACCGCTTCGGCGCTCACCCGCAAGCCCTCGGCGTTCCGGCGGATGACAGCGTCCACCGGGGCAGACGGTAACTCGACGCTCATACCACAACGCGGGGCTGTTGCCGCCTTAAGGGTTTCCGTAGCGCCGCTTGGCCGATTAGAACACGTCTTCGGCGTCGACCCGGCCGTCCCGCAGCTCGCCCCGGACCGTCACTTCCTGCCCGAGCGTCACTGTCTCGCCGGTTTCCACCGTCATCGTCTCCGTTCCGTCGTCGAGGACGACGGGGTCACCGGTCTGGACGACCGTGCCCGTGAACTCGACGTGTTCGCCGTCGGCCGGGCCGTCGTCGCCGGTGGCACCACCGGATCCGTTGTCGGCAACGGCACCGTCGTCGGCACCAGTGCCACCACTGCCGTCATCACCACCGGCGTCGCCAGCCACTGCTGCGGCCTCCGCCGCGGCGTGGTCGCCGCTCTCGTCACTATCGCTCCCGTTCGATCCGCCGCTCCCGCCCGAGCCGCCGCCGCCGGCGAAGTCGTCGAGTCCGGTCGAACTGCCGCCCGACCCGCCGGCGCTTCCCCCGGAGCCACCGGAACTCTCGGCGTTCCCACCGGACGGCGCCGTCGCACCGCTCTCGAGAACGGTGACGGTCGAGGCCCAGTTCGCGGAGGCCTCCACGTCGTCCTGCCAGCCGTCCTGGATCTCGACGTCGGCGACGAGCACCTCGTCGCCCGGGCCGATGTCCTTGTCCGCCTTGTCGCCCCAGAGCGCGACCCGGATGTCGCCCGTGTCGTCCTGGACGCGGATGTTGCGGACCTGGCCCTCGCTGCCGTCGTCGCGGTCGAAGGTCCGCTTGGGGTCGGCCGACCGGACGACGCCGGCGATGTCGACGGTGTCGTCGATTTCCACGTCGCCGATGGAATCGGCCTCGGGTTCGAAGGCGACCTCCTCGTCGACCTCGTCGACGGCGCCCTGGTCGCCGACGTGGAGTTCGATGCTGCCGTCGCGCTCGCGGACGTAGCCGTCGACGACCTCGACGGCGTCGCCGGGTTCCAGTTCGTCGGCGCGGTCGGCCCGCTCGTCCCACAGGGTCACCCGGATGCGGCCCGTCTCGTCGCCGAGCGTCAGGTTGGCCACGCGCCCTTCGCTGCCGTCGTCGCGGTCGAACGTCCGGATGGAATCGGTGTCGAGCACGAGCCCGCGGACGTCGACGTCCGACTGCCCCATTGTCAGCGCGTCGATGGAGGAGCCGTCGCCCGGTTCGACGTCGATTTCCACGTCCGGGTCGGGTTCCGCTTTGTCGACCGACACTTCCAGCCCGTTGTACCCCTCTTTCGGGCGGCCCTTGACCCGGAGGACCTCCCCGACCTCCAGCTGGCCGTCGTCGATGGAGGCCGCCTGTTCGTCCCAGAAGGTGAGCCGGATGGCGCCGCTCTCGTCGGCGGCCTCGACGTTGAGGACCCGGCCCTCCTCGTCCTCGCCGTCGCGCTCGAAGGTTCGCAGGTCGCCGATGGCCATCACCTTCGCGAGGAACTTCACCTCCTCCATCCCCGGTTCGACGTCGGCCACCGCGTTCACCTCGTTCTCCGACAGTTCGTGGGCGAGCAACATCGCCGCCGTCTCCTCGTCGGCGAGCCCGCCCATCTGCTCGACCTTCTCCTCGACGGCCTCCCGGAACGTCTCCTCGTCCACGTCAGTATCGAGATCCGCGTAGATGTCCTCTATCGCACCCATTTATCGTGTACTAGGCAGTGTAGGGCCGCGCTTAAGCGTTGTCGTTGCGCGAACGGCCGCTCGCTGTCCGGTGGTTTCCCGATCCGTCGCCGAGTGTCTCATAGGCGGACCTGTGCCGTCCTGCGGGATAAACCGTCGGACCGCCGGACGGAGAGAACGGAGACGTGACTGGCGCCGTCAGTCCCGGGTCGCCGTCGACACCGTCGTCGGGTCGTCACCGTGGCTGTGCCTGACCGTCACCTTGCCGGGCAGTCCGCCGTCGAAGGCGGCCGTCACCTCGTAGTCGAGTTCGGTGATGCACTCGGCACACATCTCCTCCTCGTCGCTCCGGTCCTCCGTGGCCACGAGCACCACCAGTTCGTCGGCGTCGGCGTGGTAGCTCGCGTCCGCGAGGCGCGCGGTCTTGCACGCGTCCGACCCCCAGATGGTGCCGGTGACGACCACCTCGCCCGCGTCGGCTTCGAACGCGACGGCGGCCTCGTCGGTCTGCTGGCCACAGCCGGCGTGGACGAGGGAGAGCGACGCGTCGGCGAGCGACACGGCTGTCCCGTTTCCATCGCCATCGTCTGTCTCGTTTCCGTCGCCACCGTCTGTCTCGTTTCCGTCGCCACCGTCTGTCTCGCTCTCGCTGGGCGTCCCCTCGTCGCCGTTCTCGTCCGCGACGCACCCGGCCAGCGCGACGGCGCCGAGGCCGGCACTGACCCGCGCGAGCATCGTCCGTCTGTGCATATCCGCCTCTTTCCGTGAGCGGGGCAAGTCCCTTCTGGTCAGTCAAATCGGATTTTGAGCGTTCGCAGTGCCAACGCCTCGCAGTCGGCCGGTCGAACCGTAACCCCTTTACAGAGGTCCGCGCTACGGATAGATGAGTCCGGGTAGGGTAGTGGACTATCCTCTTGGCTTGCGGAGCCAGGGACCGGAGTTCGAATCTCCGCTCGGACGTTTTCCTTCCACCAATCGACGAGCGACAGCGAGGAGTCCGTGTTGCTGGAGAACTCCATGGAGATTCGAACACGACAGTCGCAGCCCCGGAACGACGAGCGAAGCGAGTCGCACGCCCGGAACGTCTGTCACCTGTTCGAATCTCCGCTCGGACGTTTCTGCCGACGCCACCCCGCGAGCGGCGGCGTCGGCGAAACTCCGTCCAGGCGTGTCCAGGTTCTGGCCCGGAGTCCCTACACACACCCTGGGAACTCCTCGCCCTGGATGTGGACCGAGTCCACCCAGTCGGGGCGCTCGTCGCCCGACTTCGTGAAGCGCGACCGCGAGTCCATGTAGGACATGATGAGCGCGCGTCGCCACTGGTCGGTCGTGTTCGGCGCGGTGAAGTGGGGCAGCAGGCAGTGCTGGAAGAGGGCGTCGCCGGGTTCCATCGGGAGGGGAACGGCGTCCTCGTGGGTGAAGTCGCGGTCAGCGATGACGATATCGGTGTCGTACTCGACGGCCTCGTGGCCCATGACGCCGTCTCTGTGCGCCCCGGGGACGACGTTCATGCAGCCGTTCTCCGGGGTCGCCTCGTCCAGCGCGATCCAGACGGTAACGTGGTCCATCGGCTGGATGGGGTAGTAGGCGGCGTCCTGGTGGAACCCCTTCTCGCTGCCGACCTCCGGGGGTTTGAACATCGCGGCGCTGCGGAGCAGTTTGAGGTTCGGGCCGAGCAACTGGGCGGCGACGTCGGTGACGGCGTCGTTCTCGGCGACGTCGCGGAGGACGTCGTCGGACTCGACCATGTCGAGGCCCTCGAACTTGCGGACGGCGTCGCCTGGGTCGTCGACGTCGACTTCGCCGCGCTCGACGGCGGGTTCGATCTGGCGCTGGAACCCCGCCACGTCGCGGTCGCCGTGGGTGTACTCGCGCAGGCGGGTCTTCACGCGGTCGACCGTCGCCGGCGAGAGCGCGTCCTCGACGACGACGTACCCCTCGGACTGGTACTGGCGAAACTGCGCGTCGGTCAGTCGCATAGTTACCACAGGCGGGTACCACAGCGTAATGGTTGCGATCAGTGGCGAGAGTCCCGGTAACCGTTGCCCTGGCGCCTGGTACGTAGCGCATAACTACTGGGTATTCAGCTGACCATCTCCCATGGCGACGCCAGAACGCACGGGTAGTTCGGCGTCACGCGACGTCGCGACGGTCTGGCTCCGGTTGCTCCTCGTCGCAGCCGTCGCCCTCGTCGAGACGCTCGTCCTGGGGGTCTGGCTCGTCCTCGTGTGGACCTCGCCGACCCTCTCGCTGGCGACGGGGTTCGCGTTCGCCGTACTGGCCGGTGGGCTGGTCGTCGCGTTCTTCGGGACCGACCTCGCCGTCAACGGGTCGGCGGCGTCGTTTCCCGGGCTGCGAGCGATCGCGGTCGTGCTGTTCGAGGTCGCGGCGTGGGCGCTGTGGCTCCTGGTCGCCAGTCGCGTCGACGGGCTCGCCGGTATCGCCGCCGCTGGCGCCGCGTTCGCGCTGGTGCTCGTGCCCCAGCACACCGTCGCGGACAACGTCCTCCGGGGGGAGTCGCTCGTCGCGACGCTGGTCGACTTCGACGCGCTGGGGGCCAGCCTCGTCCAGGCCGGCGGCGCGACGCTGTGGCTGCTGTTCACTCTGCACGAGGCGTTCGTCGCCGAGTTACTGACCGACGCGGAGGCGGCGTTCGGGGAGCAGGTGCCCGTCGACCTCACGACCATCGACCCGGGACTCGTGGGGCTGGCGGCGCTCGCCGCGGCGCTGTTCGTCGAGCACCTCGTCGGCGTGTCGTTCTCGCGCCACGGCTGACCGGGCCGCGGAGGTATCCCTGGCTCGCAGCAGTTTTCCCGGCGCCCGCCGAACTGGATGGTATGCGCGCCCACCTGCGTGCCGGTGTGGCCATCTACGACGAGGGCCGGTACCACGTCGCCCACGACGCGTGGGAGGACTACTGGCTCGACCTGGAGTCCGGGACAGACGACGAGCGCCTGCTCCACGGCCTCATCCAGTTTACCGCCGTCGTCCACCACGCCCGGGATCGCAACTGGTCGGGCGCCGTCGGCCTTGCCGAGAGCGCCGGCGAGTACCTCGCCGACCTGCCCGCGGAGTATCGGGGTATCGACCTCGATTCGGTCCGAGAGTTCCTCGCGCGGACGGCCGCCGATCCCGAACACCTCGAACGCGTCGGCCCGCCGCTGCTGACCTACGACGGGGAGTCGTTGGGCTACGACGACCTGGACTTCGAGTCGACCGCCGTCGCCGCGGCGGTCCTCGCCGAGGCGGACGGTTACGACGAGACGGCGATGGAGCGGGCCATCGAGTACGCCCGCGAGGAGGTCGACGCCGGGACCAGCGGAACGTACACCGGCCTGGTGTTCTCGTTCGTCCGCGACCCGGACAAACGGGGGGTCGTCTTCCAGCGACTCGCCGAGCACGTCCAGCGCGAGCGCAGCAGGGAGGCCGACGTCGAGGGGCTGTTCGACTAGCGCTGCGGGCCTGCCGCGCTCACCGGGAGCTGACCGATCGTCCAGCGAACTACACCGAGGACAGCACTTTATCCACCGGGCGAGTACACCCGGTGTCTATGTCTCAGGAGTACGAAGCCGAACGGGCGGTTTCACGCGAGGACGCGGCGACGGCGCTCAGACAGCTGGCCGACGGCGTGGCCGCCGGGTCGGTCTCGATCGTTGCCGACGCGGGCCCCGTGGCCGTCGACATCCCCGACGACCTGACGTTCATCGCCGAACTCGAACAGTTCCAGGGCACTGTGGAACTGGAGGCCGAACTGGAGTGGCAGACCGACGACGGGGCCATCAGGGAACCGGCCGACGAGGCAGACTCAGCTGCCGACGCGGCCGAAGCCGCCTCCGACGCCGCGGAAGCGACCGCCGACAGCGCGGCGTCCGCTCCCGACGGGACCGAACCGGTCGAATCCGCCGCCGACCTCGTCGGCCCGGCGACAGATTCGGGTGCGCCGGCCGACGACCCTGCGAGCAAGGCCACGTTCGAACTGTTCCGCGACGCCGCCGACGAGTGGCGCTGGCGACTCCGCCACCGCAACGGGAACGTCATCGCCGACAGCGGCGAGGGGTACGACCGCAAGGCCGGCGCTATCAACGGACTCGAGAGCGTGAAGAGCAACGCGCCGCTCGCAGTGGTCGAAGAACAGTCGGGGGACTAGCGCCGCTCGTAGCGGTGGGTGCTCAGGCGTCGGGTTCGACGACCCGTTCCTCGCCCTCGAAGTGCGCGGAGTTGTCCTGTGGGTTGTAGCCCAGCGCCTCCTTCGCGCGTTCGAGTGAGTAGTACTTGCGGTCGTTGTCGGAGATGCCGTAGACGATCTCGAACTCGTAGTCGGCCTCCAGCGCGCACTCGTGGATGTGGGCGCAGTCGCGGTAGGAGAGCCACATCGCCTGGCCGCGCTCGTAGTCGATCGGTGGGTGGTTGCGCGTGAGGTTACCGATGCGGATATTGCAGACCTCGATGCCGTGCTCGTCGTGGTAGTACCGGCCGAGAATCTCGCCGGTGGCCTTGGAGACGCCGTAGAGGTTCCCGGGCCGGGGTAGCTCCGTCCCGTCGAGGAGGAAGTCGTCGTCGCTGCGGTACATCTCGGGCGTGCGCTGCTCGGTCTCGAAGGCGCCGACGGCGTGGTTCGAGGAGGCGTAGACGAACTTCTCGACGCCTTCCTCGACGGCGGCCTCGTACATCTTCTGGGTCCCGTCGATGTTGTTCGACAGCACGGAGTTCCACGGGGCCGTCTTCCGCGGATCCCCCGCGAGGTGGATGACTGCGCCGACCCCGGCGACCGCCGTCGCGACGTCTTCCTCGTCCGTCACGTCGCCGACCAGGTACTCGTGGTCGGGCTCCTCGACGGGCGGGCTGTGGAACATGAGCTTCCACTCGTAGGCGTCGCCGATCCCCTCCAGGATGGCCTCCCCCACGCCGCCGCCAGCCCCCGTGAGCAAGACTGGGTCGTCCATTCGAGTGGATACTGGGGAACCCACGATACGTAGCTTGCGATTTCGATTATGTGGAACGGGGATCGACGTGACGACGACTGGCGGTCTGTTTCCGTTGGACGGTCGAATCTAGGCGACGACGTACGCCACGGCGGCGAGCAGGAACATCGACGCGTGGGCGAGCAGGAACACAGCGCTCGCCTCGGTGAGCACTGGCCGGGTGACAGTTCCCTCCCCGGTTCCGCCGAGCCACGCAGCAAGGTACCGTCGATACAGGGCGATGCCGGCGCCGAGCGGGACGGCGTACACGCCGAGCAGGAAAGCAAAGCTACCCAGGAACCCCAGTCCGCCCGGGATGCCACGGACGCTCGAGAGTATCGCGCCACCGGCCGCAGCCATGGCCACGTACAGCGCGAACACGACGGCGACGTGTGCTATCGGATCTCCGACGACGCTGCTTCGACCGCGAACGCGTCTGCGAACGAGCACCGTCGCGGCGAACGAGGCCACGACGGGAGCGAGTGCGACGCCACTCCAGAACACCCACGGTCGTTCGAAGAACGGTCGTATTGACATGTTCACCGAATCCGATGCTTCGCCAATAGTTGTTACCCTCGGGACAAACGCGGCTCTCGCAGCGGAAGTTTCACCGCCGTCGAAGCTGGCCCGACACCCTTTCCTCCCCACCGACCGACCCCCCTTCGCATGGACCCGACGGACGACCAGGTCGCCTGTTTCGAGGCGGGGATCAAGTTCGGCTCGCTGTACCACCAGTTTGCGGGGACGCCGGTGAGCCCCGAGAGCGCCGACTCGCTCGCGCGTGCGATAGAGGAGGCCATCGAGAACCAGCCCCACTGCGAGGAGGTTCAGGTGAGCATCCGCGAGGAGGCGTTGCGGGCTGCCATCGACGCGGGTGACGCCGACTACGTGGAGTTTACCGGCGAGTTCGCCGACGTCGACGTCGTCGTCGAGTACGAGGGCGTCACCGTCGAGACGGCGATGCGGATGGACGGCGACTACCCACTGATGGCCATCGAGGACGTCCGGGAGTAGGCCAGCCACCGTGCAGCGTGACCGATCCCTCACGGAACCCACGGCCTCGCTTTCGAAAAACTCGCAGAGAGAACTCTCACGTCCGGCGATTACACTTTCACTTTCAGGCGGGCTTTTAATCCCTCACCGTGCGAACCGCTAGTCATGAGTCAGTCCACACTGGACGACGACGAACTGTTCGGCGAAGCGGCCAGCGAGATCCGCGAGGACGTGGAGTCGTCGCTGGAATCGGCCCGGGAGTCCCTCCCGGCGGCAGACGACGTCTGGGACGTCGAGGCGGACAACACCCTCGGCGTGCTCAACGCCCTGCGCTCGGCGTTCGACGTCGGCGACGCCGAGGACGAACTCCGCGACGCGAAGAAGTGGTACACCATGGGCGAGCGCGCCGACGCCTTCGAGGACGCCGACGACCTCGCCGAGGAGATAGAGACCGTCGGCGACCTGATTTCGGACGTCGAGGACGCGAAGGAACAGGTCGGCGACCTCGCCAGCACCGTCCCGCAGCTCCGGAGCCAGCTCGAGGAGTTCGAGGCCGAGAGCGAGGAGGCCACAGAGGACGAAGAGGCGGACGTCGACGCCGACGCGGACGCCGAAGCGGAAGCGGAGGCGTAGACGGCAGTCGGCGGGTCGATTCCCCGAACGCAGATCGTCAGGACAGGTCCCGGTCTCGCACGGCCGCGAGCAGGGCCGCCAGTGCCTCGCTCGCGTCGTCCAGTAGCCGTTCGCCCCGCTCGGCGCTCGCCTCGCGCGGGTCGCCGACGGTCCCGTTCTCGCTGAACTCGTCGCTGTCGTAGGCCAGGTTGACGCCGGACACCCACTCGCCCCAGCCGTCGGCTGCGCCCTCGGCCGCCTCGTCGAGACGGTCTTCGCGGACGAGGTCGGCGTCGAGGTGCTGGACCAGGCTGGTCTCCTCCGGGCCGCCGTGGCCCATGTCCGGTGCGTCGACCGAATCGAACCAGGTGAAGGGGACGGCGTACGCGTCGTCGGTGCGCGAGATGGTAGCGCAGACCTCCCGCAGTGGATCGACGTTGCCGCCGTGGCCGTTGACGACCACGACGCGGTCCCAGCCGTGATGGGCCAGGCTCTGGACCGTCTCGCGTACGTTCGCGCGGAAGGTGTCCGGGGAGACCCACAGCGTCCCGGCGAAGCGACGGTGTTCCTCGGCGACGCCCACCGGAATGGTCGGCGCGACGACGACCTCGCCGTCGAAGGCCGTTGCACCGGCGTCCGCGACGGCCGCGGCGGTGAGGGCGTCGGTTCCCAGCGGCGCGTGGGGGCCGTGCTGTTCGGTGCTGCCGACCGGCAAGATGGCGAGGTCGGTGTCGACCGACGCGGCGTCGGTCCACGTGGCCTCCGAGAGGTGCATGGCGGGGAAATTGTCGCCCGGGGCTACAAGGGTATCGGACGCTCGGGCGCCACTGGGCCGAACAGCCGTGTTCGTTCCCGCTGGCGATGCGAGGACGCGGACGGGAGTGGTCTGGAACTCAGACGATGGAGTCCGGGCGCGTCATGAAGTAGTTGAAGACGGCGCCGAGGCTGAGCCCGTAGAAGACGTGGGCGAGGAACGTCAGGATCACGTACGCCACGAGCGTGAGCCCGGACTGGCCGGTGTAGAACGCGAGCACGAACCCGGTCCAGATGGCGGCGCCGAAGAAGGCGCCCTTGACCGGGTCCGACTCCCCGGGGAGGTACTCCTTGAGCGAGGCGAACAGGAGCGGCCAGGGGATCATCCCGCCGAGCAGGAAGAGGAAGAAGCCGAACAGCACCCCCGGGACGTATCCCTCGAGGCCGATCATGCGCGTCAGGAGGGCGAAGGAGTCGGTGTCGAAGGCCCCGATGGACGCGGCGATCAACAGCCCCACGGTGAGCGCGGCAGTCCCGGCGAGGCCGCCCGCGGCCCCGACGATGCCGTCGCCGAGGATGCCGATCAGCGTGTCGAACTCCTGGTCGTCCTCGGTGACGTCGTCGACGTGGGACGGGTCGTCGACGTGCGAAGTATTGTCTACCATGGGTCGTTGTAACGTGGCAGTGGATAAAAAGGTTCCCGCGAGCGGCCGATGGGCCGGATTAGAGAGCGGTCCGGACGGGAACTGTGAACGTACCGTCTGTTCTCTATCTGGGACGAGTGACGAAATACCGGGGTAATCTGTCCAGGAGTGAGACGTTGTGTTCCTTTTACCCATTGATCGATTACAAACGTTTCGTAGCTGGGCGCCGGAATGAACAGGGGTTTAAGGATTTGCTGGCCCGAGGCTGTGTATGGACCGACGTTCGTACATCAAGTCTGTCGGCGGTACCGCAGTGGCACTCTCAGTCGCGGGTTGTACCGGCGACGGTGGCGGCGACGAGGCGACGGAGACGGACGACGAGACAGAGGCCGGGTCGCCGGCGGAATCCGAGACGGCCACCGAGGCCGTCACGACTGTCACGCCGGGGACGGCGCCGGGCTTCCCACCGTTCGAGATGAAAGAGGGCGGCGAACTCGTCGGGTTCGACGTCGACCTCCTGTCGGCGGTCGTCGCGGCGGCCGAGGGGTACGAACTCGGCGAGTGGCAGGAGTTCGACTTCGACTCGCTCACGCCGGCGCTCACGGGGAACAACATCGACGTCATCGCGGCGGCGATGACCATCAACGACGAGCGCGACGAGACCATCGACTTCAGCGACCCGTACTACAACGCGGACCAGGCCGTCCTCGTCCGCGCCGACGGCGAGTTCAACCCGAGCGAACTCGGCGACCTCGCCGGCAACATGGTCGGCGCCCAGTCGGGGACCACCGGCGAGACCATCGCCAAGGAGAACGTCGAGAGCGCGAACTACAACACCTACGACAGCTACGTGTTCGCGGTGCAGGACCTCCAGAACGGCAACATCGACGCCGTCGTCCTGGACGTCCCCGTCGCGCGGACGTTCGCAGACCAGCGCCCGGTCGAGATCGCGTTCGTCGAGGAGACCGGCGAGCGCTACGGGTTCGGCGTCCGCGAGGGCGACAGCGAGCTCCAGTCGGCGCTGAACGAGGGGCTCTCGGCCGTCCGGGACTCCGGCGAGTACGAGGAGATCCGCAACGAGTGGTTCGGCTCGTCGGACGAGTGATCGATGCCGTGCCCAGTACCGGTCCCGGGCGGACTCTCCGCGGACTGGCAGTACGTGCTGGAGAACGCGTGTTACCTCGGTGACGGGCTGGCGGTCACGATAGAGCTGACGGTCGTCAGCCTCCTCGTCGGCTTCGCCGCGGGGCTCCCGGCCGGCGTCGTCGAGGTGTACGGCCACCGGTCCGACAGTCGCCCGGTCCGCTGGGCGTCCGGTCTCGTCCGGAACGCGGGCGTCGTCCTCCGCGGCACCCCCATCGTCGTCATCATCATGCTCGCGTACTTCGCCGCCGGCATCTCGCCGGCGTTCCTCGCGGCGACGGTCTCGCTCGGGTTCCGTAGCGCCGCCTACCAGGCCCAGATCTTCCGGGGCGCCATCGAGAGCGTGGACCGGGGCCAGATGGAGGCCGCCCGCGCCGTCGGCCTCTCGAAGCTCCAGTCCATCCGGCACGTCGTACTCCCGCAGGCGCTCCGGCGGAGCGTCCCGGGCTTCCAGAACGAGGTCACCATCGTGCTCAAAGACACGTCGATCGCCTTCGCTATCGGGCTCGCCGAACTGCTGACGAACAGCTACGACCTCTTCCAGTCCATCGGCCACACGACGGCCATCTTCGAGGTCATCCTCTTCGTCAGCGGCCTCTACTTCGTCCTCACGTTCTCGGCGAACCGGGCGCTCGAAGCGCTCAACGACGCCGTCGCGATCCCGGGAGGTGAACGCGGATGAGCGACGACGCCCTGCTCCGGGTCACGGACCTCCACAAGCGCTTTGGCGACGAGGAGGTGCTGAAGGGCGTCTCCTTCGAGATGGCGCCACAGGACGTCCAGGTGCTCATCGGCCCCTCCGGATCCGGGAAGTCGACGCTCCTGCGGTGTGTCAACCGCCTCACCGACTACGAGCAGGGCGAAATCGTCCTCGACGGGACGCCCACCAGCGAGATGGACGAGAACGACCTGCGCCGGCAGGTCGGGATGGTGTTCCAGGACTTCAATCTGTTCGCCCACCGCACGGCGAAGGGGAACGTCACGCTGGGCCTCCGGCAGGTGCTCGGGCTGTCGAAGGAGGAGGCCGACTCGCGCGCGATGGCCCAGCTCGAACAGGTCGGCCTCGCCGACCAGGCAGATTCCTATCCCGCGGAACTGTCCGGGGGCCAGCAGCAACGGGTCGGCATCGCCCGCGCGCTCGCGATGGACCCGAAGCTGTTGCTGTTCGACGAGCCGACGTCGGCGCTCGACCCGGAACTCATCGGCGAGGTGCTGGGCGTCATGCGCGACCTCGCCGACGAGGGGATGACGATGCTGTGTGTCACCCACGAGATGGGGTTCGCCCGGCAGGCAGCGACGGACATCATGTTCCTCGACGGCGGCACCATCGTCGAACACGGGCCGCCCGACAAACTGTTCGAGGACCCTGAACGCGAACGCACCGGCCAGTTCCTCGAACGCCTGACCAGCCTCCACGGGGACGATGGCTGAATCGACGGCGGGCGGTTCGATGGCCGACCGGGCTCGCCTGCGCGTCGGGACGCGGAGCCGGCGCTCGCTCGCGAAGTTCGTCGTCGGCGTCGCGTTCTGGGCCTGGGTCGTCCTCCGGTGGCTCAACGACTGGGCGGGCGGCCTCGTCGTCCCACGCCAGCAGCCGTTCGTCCCGCCGTCGCTGTTCACGGGCCTCGCGAACGCCGTCCCGGACGTCGTCCCGTTCGTCGCCGGCGCGCTCCGGTCGGTCGCCTTCGCCGTCGAGTTCCTGCCGGCGCTCGTGGACGCCTTCTGGCTGACCATCGTCCTGACCGGCGTCGCCACCGTTCTGGGGTTCTTCATCGCCGTCCCGCTCGCCGGCGCGCGCGTCTACGGCCGCCTCAGTGCGTGGCTGGCGCTGGGCTACGTGGAACTGTTCCGTGGGACGCCACTGCTCGCCCAGCTGTTCGTCCTCTACTACGGGCTCCCGTGGCTGCCCGCGTTCTTCCGCGAGCTTCCGTTGGTCGGCGCCGGGTTCGTCCCGGGACAGGCGGTCTTCGTCGCTATCCTCGGGTTCACACTCAACAGCGCGGCCTACCAGGCCGAGTACATCCGCGGCGCCGTCGAGAGCGTCGACCCCGGACAGCTCCTGGCCGCCCGCTCGGTCGGTCTCTCCCGGATCCAGGGGATCCGGTTCGTCGTCTTCCCGCAGGCGCTCCGGTACGCCATCCCCGGCTGGACGAACGAGCTCGTCTACCTCATCAAGTACTCCTCGCTCGCGGCGTTCATCACGGTGCCCGAACTGTTCCAGGCGGCCCAGGGCATCGCTTCGACGAACTACCGCTACACGGCGCTGTTCGTCCTCTCCGGCCTGCTCTACCTCGCCCTCGTCGTCACGGCCACCACCCTGATGGAGTACGTCGGCGACGTCGTCTCGGTCCCCGGCGTCAGCGGGACCGGGAGTCGATAGGCTCCGCCTCTCGACGGTGACCGTCGTACCCGAACTCACGCTATCGAACCCTCGCGCTATCGAAGCGAGCGGCCTCAGTACCGGGGAACGGGGGTCGAAAAGGGGTCGTCGTTCGCGGTACGAGTGAGAGAGAGTTCGACGCCCGTCTCCCCGTCAACCGAGAGGGCGACGTCGACGACGCGGCAGGTGTACGTGCGCACGTGACTCCCGGACCCACGGAAGCGAAGTTCCTCTTCGAGGAGGCCGGCGTCGACGAGCAGCTCGACCTTCCGGTAGGCAGTCGATTGCGCGATGTCGTGGTCGTCGACGATCTCGGTGACGGTCAGCGCGCCGTCGCTGGTCGCCGCCAGGATCGTTCGGCAGTCTCCGTCCTCCAGCGCTTCGAGGAGCGACCCGATCTCGGCGTCCTCGGTCAGCGCGGTGGTTTCGGTCTGGTCCCGGCTCGCCTCGATTCCAACTAGCTGCGACTGGCTCATGTATCGAGGAAGGCGGCCGGGACACAGGGTTCGATAGCCCAGCTATCGTGGGTGGTTTATATGGGGGTGGCAATTTGCCGTTGGCGGTGGCGGGGAACCGGCGCCGTCAGGACCCCGCTTCGAGGACGTCCTGCAAGAGTTTGGACTGGGCGGCGAGCAGGTGTTCGGTGACGGTCGAGGGGGTGACGTCGAACTCCGCGGCGACGTCGGTGGCGTTGGCGGCCCGCGGTCGCTCGAAGTAGCCCATCTCGTAGGCGGTCCGGAGCACCTCCAGCTGTCGATCGGTGAGTTTCGCCCGGTCGACGAACACGGTGTCGCGAGCGGTGCCGCCGGTGGGCGCCCGGACGAGACGCTGGATGTCGACGGCCGGAAAGCGGTCGCGGAACTCGCCGACGATGGTCTGGAGCCGGTCGAAGTCGGGGGCGTGAAAGACGAGTTCGAGTTCCCCGTCACTGGCGAAGTAGCGGGAGACGGGCACCCCGTACTCACCGAGACAGCCGCAGGGACAGTCCGTGTCGTGGGGAATTCGGTAGAGGTGGCGGTCGGCGTAGGCGAAGACGGGATCGTGGTCGTAGTCGTCCGGTACCGCGTCGCCGGCGACGAGAAACTCGGTGAACGCCCCCTCGGCAGTGGCCGGCCCGGCGGTCGTGGACACGTCCTTGATGACGGTGCCGGCGGCCGCCGACAGGTCGGCGATGGGGCACGCGGACGGCGTCTCGAACGCGACGGTCACGCGAATCCCGGCTGGCATTCGTCCGTTGGTATCCGGCGTCGTCACTTCAGTCTGCGGGTCTGTGGCTGAGTCGGTGAGTGGCCGAGTCGGTGAGTGGCCGAGTCGGTGAGTGGCCGAGTCGGGGAGCGGGTGGCCCGGCGGGCACGCTCACCTGGGCGTCACCGGTCGCGCGTCACTGGTCGCGGTCGAGTTCGATCCGGCGACCGCTGATCGTCTCGGGCCGGAGGACGTAGAGCTGGATGTCGAGGTCCTTCCTGGCGTCGCCCCAGATCTCGAACAGCGGTCGCTTCGCGTCGCCGTACTGTTCGACGTGTTCGGGCGTTATCTCGTCGCGAGCGATCGGGTCGAGAACGCCGCTGACCACCACGCTCCGGTACGTCCGCCCCGCCTCCTCGTAGACGACGAGACGGACGGTCGGCGACCCGGAGAGGAACTCGCGTTTCTTGCTGTCCGGAGTCGAGACGAGTCGCATGTAGAACTGCCGCTCGTCGGCGTCGTAGCCGTAGGAAATCGGGATCGCGTAGGGGTCGTCGTCGCTGGCGAGCGACAGCACACCGGTCTCGTGACGGCTCAGAAGGGCGTCCGTCTCCTCCCGCGTCATCTCCGTCTCTTGCTCCAGACCCATTGTCGGTACGTCGGCTATGTACGTCGGAACTTTATGGTTGCCTATATCTGCCGGGTCCACTGGGAAGCGGGAGAAAACGGCCGACGCGACCGGCTCGACGTCGTCCGGCGGGGCTGGCCCGGAACAGGGACGGCCTCGTCACGAACCAGTCGGGGAGAGGGGCCTCGTCACGAACCAGTCGGGGAGGGAGGCCTCGTCACTGGTCGGCCGACGGTTCCACACGTGTGAACGCGTCGGTGGAGACCGGTGCACTACAGACCACACAGCCGTTCGCGACGAGCGCGTCCCGCATGGAGGGGTTTACCTCCATGGACTCCTCGCAGTCCGGGCACACGAAGACGTACTCTTCACTGGCGCTCATCTCTAGGTAGGGCTATGTCCTCCACGGGTAAATGAAACCCCACTGTTTCCCAGACCCCGGGAGTGCTCGGACCGGTTACTGTGCTGCCGCACGTTCCTGACAGCCTGTCAGCGCGAACGAGCCAGCGGACGCTGTTCGTGTTGGGGCACGTCGCTGGCCGAGATGCCGGCGCCTTCCTAATATGGCCTATTATTACTATTACGATTAATATTTACCCCTGGGGACTCGAGAGTGAACTATGCCCCACGGGCAAGACATCGAAGGCGACACCTCGAACTACTCGTCGAAGTACGAATGCCTGCAGTGCGGAAATATCGTCGAAGCCCAGACCCACCCGGGGACGTGCTCGAAGTGCGGCGGCGACTTCCAGAACCGGGCGAAGTCGCTCGAATAACCACTCTTTCTTCCACAATGTCGGGAGAGTCCACAGCGACAGGAGACGGTGCTGCCCCCGCCGTAGAATCGCCCCCGGAGACCGCCCTCGACACCGCCCGCCACCAGCTCAAACAGGCCGCCTCCCACGTCGACGTCGACCCGAACATCGTCGAACGGCTCACCTACCCCGCCGCGGTCCACGAGGTGACTGTCCCGCTGAAACGCGACGACGGCACCGTCGAGATGCTACAGGCGTTTCGCGCCCAGCACGACAGCGTCCGCGGTCCCTACAAGGGCGGGCTCCGCTATCACCCCCATGTCGGCCGCGAGGAGTGCATCGGCCTGGCGATGTGGATGACCTGGAAGTGCGCCGTCGTCGACATCCCCTTCGGTGGCGCGAAGGGCGGCGTCGTCGTCAACCCGAAGGAGCTGAGCGACGACGAGACGGAGCGTCTGACTCGCCGGTTCACCAACGAAATCCGCAACGTCATCGGGCCGATGACCGACATCCCGGCGCCGGACATGGGCACCGACGCCCAGACGATGGCGTGGATCATGGACGCCTACAGCGTCCAGGAGGCCGAGACCATCCCCGGCGTCGTCACCGGGAAGCCGCCCGTCATCGGCGGGAGCAAGGGACGCGAAGAGGCGCCCGGCCGGAGCGTCGCCATCGTCAGCCGGGAGTTGCTGGCGTACTCCGACTACCCCATCGAGGACACGACCGTCGCCGTCCAGGGCTTCGGCAGCGTCGGCGCCAACGCCGCCCGCCTGCTCGACGAGTGGGGCGCCACCGTCGTCGCCGTAAGCGACGTCAACGGCGCCGCCTACGACCCCGACGGCCTCGACACCCACGCCATCCCGTCCCACGACGAGGAGCCGGAGGCCGTCACGAAATACGCCGACGAGACCATCGGCAGCGGGGAGATCCTGGAACTCGACGTCGACCTCCTCGTCCCGGCCGCCATCGGGAACGTCATCACCGAGGACAACGCACGGGACGTCCGTGCCGACATGGTCGTCGAGGGCGCCAACGGCCCGACGACGTTCGTCGCCGACTCCATCCTGACCGAGCGGGAGATCACGGTCGTACCCGACATCCTCGCCAACGCGGGCGGCGTGACGGTGAGTTACTTCGAGTGGCTCCAGGACATCAACCGTCGCTCGTGGTCGCGTGACCGGGTCAACGAGGAGCTCGAAGCCGAGATGATCGCCGCCTGGGACGCCGTCCGGAGCGAGGTCGAGGAACGCGACGTGACGTGGCGCGAGGCGGCGTACATCGTCGCCCTCTCCCGCATCGCGGCCGCCCACGAGTGCCGCGGCCTCTGGCCCTGAAACTTTCGGCAGGGATCCGGATGGGCTTTCGGGCTGTCGAGCACGTCACAGCCGGCGCCGTACGTATCGACCAGCGTTTTGGGTGGGTCACTCGTGGGGAGACATATGCACACGCGCGACCTCTCTCACCCCATCGAATCTGACATGCCGGTGTTCCCCGGCGACCCCGGCGTTTCGGTCGAACCGCACGCCACCGTCGACGCGGACGGCTATCGCGTGTCGGCGGTCGAACTGGGGAGCCACACTGGCACCCACGTCGACGCGCCGAGCCACACCGAGGCCGACGGGCGGGCCATCGACGACCTCGACGTCGACCGGTTCGCGTTCGACGCCGTCCTGGCCGACTGCACCGGCCTGGCTCCCCGGACGGCCATCGGGCCCGAGGACCTCCCCGCCACCGACGCGGACCTGCTCGTCGTCCACACCGGCTGGGACGAGTACTGGGGCGAGGACGCGTATCTTGACCACCCGTTCCTGTCGCCCGACGCCGCCGCGTTCTGTGTCGAACAGGGGTACGACGTCGCCGTCGACGCGCTCAACGTGGATCCGACGCCGACCGGCGAGGGCGACGGTAGTGACGAACCGGCGGAAGACGAACCGGACGGCTTCCAGGCCCACCACGCGCTCCTCGGTGCGGATCGGCTCATCTTCGAGAACCTCACCGACCTGTCGGGGCTCCCCGACCGGTTCGAAGTGCTGGCCTTCCCGCTCAGACTCCGGGCTGGGGACGGGTCGCCGGTCCGCGCCGTGGCACGGTACGGGTGAGCAGCACCGGTGGTAACACTCGCGTCAGGGCGAACTCAAGTTCCTGCAGTCGCAAGGGAGAGTAATGGCAGCATCCACGCCCACACCGGGCATCCACCACGTCACCTGTATCGCGGGCGACCCGCAGCGGAACCTCGACTTCTGGGTCGAGACGCTGGGCCTCCGGCTGGTCAAGCGCTCGATCAACCAGGACGACCCCGGGACGTACCACTTCTTCTTCGCCGACGCGGAGGGGAACCCCGGGACCAGCATGACGTTCTTCCCCTGGGAGAACCAGTCGGGCGGCAAGGTCGGCTCCGGCCAGGTCTCCCGGACGGCGTTCCGCGTCCCCGAGGGGAGCCTCGATTACTGGGAGGCGCGCTTCGACGACTACGGCGTCGACTACGACGAGCGCGTCGAACGGTTCGGGGAGACGGTCCTCCCGTTCCGCGACCCCGACGGCCTCCCGGTCGAACTGGTCGCAGTCGAGATTCCCGAGGACGACCCCACGGTCCCCTGGACCGAGTTCGTCCCCGAGGACTACGCCATCCATGGGTTCCACTCGGTGACGCTCTGGCTGGCCGACCCCGGGCCGACGACGGAGTTGCTCCAGACGATGGGCCTGGAGGAGGTCGGCACCGAGCAGGCCCAGGGCGACACGCCGGGCGACGAGCGAACCCGCTTCGCCGCGGAGGGGCCCGTCGGTCGCTACGTCGACGTGCTCCCGACCATCGAGGGCGGTCGGCAGGGCCACGGCACGGTCCACCACGTCGCCTTCCAGACGCCATCCGACGAGGACCAGGAGTCGATGCGGAAGGCAGTCCGGTCGCAAGGACTCAGTCCCACCCAGCAGATCGACCGCCACTGGTTCCGGTCGGTGTACTTCCGCGAACACGGCGGCGTGCTGTTCGAACTCGCGACGAACGGGCCGGGCTACGACAGCGACGAACCCCTCGACGACCTCGGCGGCCGCCTCGTCCTGCCCGGGAAGTTCGAGGCCCGGCGCGAGGAAATCGAGGCCGGCCTCGCCGACGTGACAATCCCCCGGGCCGAGCAGGTCGAAGCGGACGACGACTGAGCACTGGGTGGTCGATCGCCGGTTCCTGGCTACCACGTGGCGACCACGAGACATTTATACGATTCACCGGTGAGCCACGGGTATGTCCCCGAAACGGTTCCTCCGCGCCCTCGTCCGGCCACGCGACGCGCTCGGCGAGTGGACGCCGAGTATCACTCTCGCCGTCGTCGCCGTCGTGTCGCTCTGTGCGCTCAACGCCGCGTCGGTCGCCTACGCGGGCGACGCCATCGCGGGCGAGGTCAGCGGTAGCGTCACGGTCGAGAACCCCGAGAAACTCCCGGAGTGGGTCTGCGAGGATTCGGAGACGGATATGCCCACAGTGAACGACGATGGCTGCGACGCGCCGGCGACGATACAGGAGCCGCTCCGGGGCGCCGCGAGCAGCGCCGTCGACGCGGTCGTGCTGAAGGCGGCGCTCGCGCCCGCCGCGTGGGTGGTCCTGTTCGCGTCGCTGTTCGCCGTCTGCTCGGGGAGCGTCGGCGGCCGCGACGGCGAAGTGTTCGCCGCGTTCCGCGACGGGCTGGGAATCGCCGCCATCGCCGCAGTGCCTGGAGCCCTCCGCTACCTCGCCCGGCCGGTAGCGGTCCAGCGCGCGCTCGCGGACTGGACGCACCCTGGAACCCTCAACGAGGTCGGGACCGCGGCGGTCCACGCGCTGTTCCCCGACGGGCCGCTCTGGGCCGCCGTCGTGGTTCTCTCGGCGCTCTGGACCGGGTTCGTCGTCTTCGGGGGCGCCCGCGCCGGCTTCGAGATGGAGGTCGGACTGGCCGCCCCGCTCGCGGCCGCAGCGTTCCTCACGACGGCCGCGTCGGCCGCGCTGGGGAACGGCGGCTGGACCGGGACGCCGGGCGGTATCGGTCTCCTCCTGCTCGGCGGGGGCGTCGTCGGGCTGCTCGCCGCCTACACGTACATCTCCATCTCCAAGGAGTTCGAACTGGTCGGCTTCAGCGGGAGTCGACAGGTCGAACCCCAGTCGTGGTACGTCGGCCTCCACCGCCTCGTCGCGCTCTGCGTCGTGGTCGTCGGGTTCGTCTTCCTGGACGGCCTCGCGCTCGCGTGAAATCGGCGTACGTCACGTGTGTTTGTTTATGGAACGGGTGGTTCTCGGTTGAGACAGTGAAATGAACATTGGCAGGAAGACGTAGAAAGCCCTCGGCGCGCTCGGGTCGCGGGGCTCGCTGCGGTCCTCGCCTTCGGCTGTGGTCCTTGCGTCGCCCGGCTTCCCCGAGCCCGCCTCGCCCTTTCAGTCCTCCAGGGACCGCATCGCACCGCAGCCCTGCCCTTCCCCTTCCACGCGAGCGAAGCGAGTGTGGGCTCGAAAGACGAGGTGTGCCGAGTCTTTCGGTGGGTCGGCCGACGAGACGGCCTCCCGGCCGACCGCCGGGCGGGTGCGGAGCGGTCAGGAAGCGTGATTCGGCGCGGACGCGCCGAATCCGGGGAGGGTTGGTGGACTCAATCGCGAGCGCGTTTTCTCGCGCGAGCGATGCTGTTCCTGGAGGACTGAAAGGGCGAGGTGCGGTCGACGAAGCACGACGCGTCAAGCACCGTGGTTCGAGAGAGCGAAGCTCTCTCGTCATCACGAAAGAGCGCGTACGCGCTCTTTCGAACGACAACGGAGTGAGGAGCGCAGACTGTGGCGCGCGAGTCGAGCGCGCCGAGGGCTTTCGACGTGTTTGCGGTAGCGTTGTCGACTCCAGAGAGCGCGCCGAGGGCTTTCTGGGTGTTGGCGGTCTCGTTTCTTCCAGCGCAATTCCGACGAACCACCCACTCAGTTCACACACTGTACTGACCGAACTGGACCGACGAGTCCCGGTACAGATCGATGGGCCTGCAGAGTTGGCGCAGCGGCAGTCCCCACACCACCGCGCTTATGCCTCACTTGACTGACCGAGGGATATGGCCGAGGACGCCGACTGCCTGGTCCAGGCGATACGCCCCGTCGCCCGCTCGTACTTCCCGCCGGAGACGAGCCCCGCCCACGACTGGTTTCACGTCCAGCGGGTCGAGACGAACGCCGAGCGACTCCTCGCCGAGTTACCCGACGCTGACACCGAATGCGTTCAGCTCGCGGTCCTGCTACACGATATCGGTCGGGCGAAGGAGGACGCCGGCGAAATCGAGGACCACGCCGCGTGGGGCGCCGACGAGAGCGAGCGAATCCTCCGCGAGCACGGCGCTGCGGAGGGAGCGACCGAGACCGTGAGCCACTGCGTCCGCGCCCACCGCTATTCGAACGACGTGGAACCGGCAACTATCGAGGCGAAGATCGTCAGCGACGCGGACAACCTCGACGCGATGGGCGCGGTCGGCGTCGCCCGCTGTTTCGCCTACGGCGGCGAGCTGGGGTCGCCGATTCACGACCCCTCGCTCCCGCCCGAGGACGATCCGACATCGGCCGGGAAGACGCAGTGCAACCACCTTCACGCGAAGATCCTCGACCTCCCGAACCGGATGTACACCGACGCTGGGCGCGACCTCGCCGACGGGCGAACCGGGTTCGTCCGGGAGTTCCTCGCGCAGTTCGAACGGGAGACGGCCGGCGAGCGATAGCGTGCCAAGGGCTGAGCGGCCGGTGGACGTGTACAATAACGAAAGTGGTCCAGCCACGGCGACGGACAGATCTACGTGGCCGGACGTGTGGGGATGGGTGGGGAGTCTGCCGGGGACGGAATCCGGCAGGTAACTGACGGAGTGGACGAAGGATAGTAGGCCAGGCTTACTCGTTAGGTACCGATCAGACTCGCCCGGAGCGCGGGGCCGAACGCCGAAAGCGACGCCGGTCGACGCGTCGGCGTCACGGATCGCACCCGCCCACGTGCGTGGGGGTTCGACACACACCGTCCCGATTTCGGACGGCAGATGGCGTCTGTCCCGAGATTGGCGGACGTACCCGCCCGATGACCACAATATCTAATAGATGGGGGCAGCAAGAGTGAGTGGAATGCTGGGTGTTCACACGGTATCGTCTTTCACACTCGCGTGGTTCCCCGTCGCCCACGCCGGGGACGTCAGGGCCCCGGCCGACGTCTTCAACGAGATCTTCACGGTCTTTCTGGTGCTCGGGACGGCCGTCGGCGTGGTGGTGGTTGGATACACGCTGTACAACGCGTACAAGTACCGGGACGGCGACGGCGACGGCGTCGACGCGGACGTCGAACGGCCCCAGATGGGCGAACTGCCCACGGGCGGGGGTGGTGGGAAGAAGCTGTTCCTCTCACTGACGATCAGTGCGATCATCGTCGTCGGGCTGATCCTCTGGACGTACGTCTCGCTGCTGTACATCGAGGAGGGCCCGTCCAGTCAGCAGGCCCAGCAGCAGGCCCTGGACAACGCCGGCATCGCGTCGGCGAGCGAGTCCGACGCGGCGGCACAGGCCCAGGCGAACCAGTCGGGCGAACTGGATCCGATCACCATCGACGTGGTCGGGATGCAGTTCTCCTGGCAGTTCGTCTACCCGAACGGGCACACGACGACGGGTGAGTTACGGGTGCCACAGAACCGCCTGATACAGCTCAACGTCACCTCCGCGGACGTGTTCCACAACATCGGCTCGCCGGAGCTCCGGTTCAAGGCCGACGCCGTGCCGGGCCAGGAGACCGACGCCTGGTTCGTCGCCAAGCAGACGGGCACCTACCAGGCCAACTGCTACGAACTGTGTGGCTCGGGCCACTCCTACATGACCGCGGACATCCGCGTGGTCACCCAGAACGGCTACGACCAGTGGTACGACCGGACCAACGAGTCAGGTAACGAGGCGGCGGGCAACGAGAGCGGCGGTAACGGCACGGCGGCCGGCAATAACGAGAGCGCCCGCGTGACGGCCGGTTCCGGACCCCCGACAGCTGGTTCCGGCCCCGCGGCGACCCAGCGGGTGATAGCCCCATGAGTGAACTCCCACCGAAATCGTCGATCAAGCGCTGGTTCCTGACGACCAACCACAAGGACATCGGCGTCCTCTACCTGATCACGGCGCTGTTCTTCCTGATCTTCGGCGGGCTGCTCGCCCTGCTGTTCCGGGTCGAGTTGCTCTCGCCCGCGGCCGACTTCCTGGGTGAGAGCGGCTACAACCAGGCTGTCTCGGCCCACGGACTGCTGATGGTGTTCTGGTTCATCTCGCCCTTCGCCTTCGGATTTGCCAACTACATCGTTCCCCTGCAGATCGGCGCCGACGACCTGGCGTTCCCGCGGCTGAACGCACTGTCGTACTGGTTCTACCTCTTCTCGGGGCTCCTGTTCGGCGTCTCGTTCTTCCAGGGCCAGACGTTCTCCGGCGGCTGGACGATGTACGCGCCGCTGAACACCCCGACGTACCTCCCCGGCGAGGCGCTCGGGGCGACGACGGTCGTGCTGGCGCTCATCATGTTCGTCACGGCGGTCACGCTGGGTTCGGTGAACTTCCTGACGACGATGTACCGGATGCGTGCGGAGGGGCTTCGGATGCGGGACCTGCCGCTCTTTTCCATCTCGATCAACCTCACGGTGTGGATGATGCTGTTCGCCTTCGCCGCGCTGCTGGCGGCGCTGATGATCCTCACCTCGGACCACATCCTCGGGACCCACTACTTCTCCTACGAGATCGGCGGCGAGGGGATCACGCAGGGCGGGAACAACCCCGGCGCGTCGCTGCTGTGGGCCCACCTCTTCTGGTTCTTCGGCCACCCGGAGGTGTACATCGTCTTCTTCCCCGCACTGGGAATCATGGCCGAGTGCTTCCAGACGTTCACCGGCCGCCGCATCGTCGGGCGCAAGTGGTTCATCATCGCGATGGTGCTGGTCGCCCTGCAGAGCTTCATCGTCTGGATGCACCACATGTTCCTCACCGGGATCAACCTGCAGATCAAGACCGTCTTCATGGCGACGACCATCGGCATCTCCCTGCCGTTCGACCTGATGGTCTTCTCGCTGATCTACACGATGATCAAGGGACGGATCCGATTCACGACGCCGTTTCTCTTCTCGCTGGGCGCGCTCATCGTCTTCATCCTCGGGGGCATCACCGGCGTCTTCCTCGGCGCCGTCGTGCTCGACTACCAGTTCCGGGGCACCTACTGGGTCGTCGCCCACTTCCACTACGTCATGGTCGGCGGCGCGACGGCGCTGTTCGGCGGCCTCTACTACTGGTATCCGAAGATAACGGGGAAGATGTACGACGAGTTCCTCGGGAAGGTCCACTTCGGCGTGTTCATGCTCGGGTTCAACCTGCTGTACTTCCCGATGTTCCTCGCCTGGGAGACGCCCCGGCGGGTGTTCGACTACGGTGACTTCACGACGACCATCGCGCTGGGCGACCTCGGAACGTACGTCGTCCCCTACGAGGTCTGGCACAACATGTCGACGATCGGGGCCGCCATCCTCGGGGCCTCGTTCCTCATCATGTTCTACAACCTCTTCGTCAGCTACTGGCACGGCGAGGACGCCGGCGACAACCCCTGGGCCTACGCCACCTCCGCGGAGTGGGCCGTCTCCTCGCCGCCGCCCCTGGAGAACTTCCACGACACGCCGAGCTACGCCTCGGGCAGGCTGGAGTTCCTCGACGACGAGGAGGTGGCCAGGCGGAGTAGCGGCTCGTCGGGCGGTGGCCTCGCCGGCCACGGCGCCACGGCGACGGACGGCGGCACCTCCACGGACGGTGGCGCCATCGCGCAAGCGGGCCCCGAGGCCGCACTCGCGACGGGCACCGGCACCGCCGGCGAGCACGGCCACGACGGCCACGCCGACCACGCCAGCCTCTGGCCCTTCATCGTCGGCGTCGCCGGCTTCGTGCTCTTCCTCGGGCTCTCGGGCATCCGGACGGGGGGCACGTTCTACACGTCGCTCACCGTCGTCGGCGCCGTCGGGGTGTTCGGCAGCTTCGTCGGCATGGCCCAGGAGCCGTTCTACGCGCCCGAACCCCTGCTGGCCGAGCGGTGGCCCTACGACGGCGTCGAGAAGATGAAACTCGGCATGTGGACGTTCCTGGCCAGCGACATCGTCCTCTTCGGGGCGTTCATCGGCTCGTACGTCTTCGTCCGGGTCGCCTACGGCTGGCAGGAGTGGCACCACCTCATCCCCGAGGCCCACGTGACGATGCCGGGGCTGATCAACACCTACCTGCTGCTCACCAGCAGTTTCGCCGTCGTGCTCGCGATGGTCGCCGCGGAGAAGGAGTCGCGCAAGGGCGTGCTGGCTTCGCTCGGCGCGACGTTCGCCCTGGGCGTGGGCTTCCTGATCAACAAGGCTCTGGAGTGGGACCACCTGTTCAACCTCCACGGCTCGGAGGCGTTCCCCCACGGCTGGGACCTGACGACCAACCTCGCGTCGTCGACGTTCTACCTGACGACCGGGCTCCACGGGGCCCACGTCGCCATCGGGCTCATCATGGTCGCCTACATGTTCCTCCGGGCGTGGAACGGCGCCTACATGGGCGACGAGAAGCCCATCGAGTACTTCGGACTGTACTGGCACCTGGTGGACATCGTCTGGCTGTTCCTGTTCCCGCTGTTCTACATCCTCTGAGGTGAACCACACATGTCACACACCAAACTGTACGCCGCGATCTACGTCGTCCTGTTCGCCTTCGCGACCATCCAGGCGGTCGTCGAGTACGCCGGCTTCCTCGAGCAGTCGTACTGGCTGGCCTTCTGGGCTATCATCGTCCTGTCGGTGATCAAGGCCGTCATCGTCGCCGCCTACTACCAGCACCTGCGCTGGGAACCGCGGGCGGTGTCGTACCTGGTCGTCGGCGGCGTCGTCGCCGCCGTGGCGCTGACCGCCGCCGCGAGCTTCTCCATCACGTGACCATGACTGGACCAGCACACACCCACGACGATACCGACGAATCGACGCCGACCGAGCGGAGCAGGCACCGTCCGGCCATCCACACCGCGACGGGAGGGCGACCATGAGCGCGACGCTCCTCACGAGCGCGCTGGTGATGGCCACCCTCGCCGTGCTCGTGCTGGTCGCGATCGTCCGGAGTCGCCGGTGGTACCACTACGCACCGGCGCCGGACGAACACGGTCAGGTTCCGGCGCTGGCGGGCCAACAGCGACCGCCGCTGCTCGAACGGCCGACGACCTGGATCGTCGGCTTCCTCGCGCTGATGCTCGGCGCCGTCGGCGGCGTCTTCGCGTTCGTCACAAACCCAGACGCCCCGGGCGAACTGTTCAGCGTGCCCGTCCTCGCCGTCGGAGGGCTCCTGCTGGGCGGCTACCTCCTGTACGGGACCTACTCGGCCGCGAAGGGTCGGGGCCACCCCAGTTCCATCGCCGCCGCCGAGACCGCGACGCTGGCCGGCGGGCTCTTCCTCCTCGCCGTCTCGGCCCAGTTGATCGGCTGAGGCGACGCTACGATTCTTTCGGTAGCGTCGTCGCATCCTGGGGTCTGGAGTGCCACGCGGGGCGTCTCGTGGCCGCATTCGGCTCACCGCGCGTACGCGTCGAATGGGTTGTCGTGCGTCATCCGTCGAATCGTCTCCTCGTCGATTCCGGTAGCACGGAGCTTCGGGAGGAACTCCTCGACGAGGTAGGTGTAGGGTCGCTGCTCGCCACCGCCCGGTTCGGACGGGTCGTACCACCCCCGGTCCTGGCTCAACAGGAGGTTCTCGGTGTATCCCGCGTCGATCATCGTCTCGATCCGGTCGACGTAGTCGGCGTCGTCCTGGTCGTCGCCGCCGATCCAGTCGTACTCGACGAACGCACCGCGTTCGGCGACCTCGCGGTGGTACCGCTCGTCGTCGGCCTGCGCGTGGATCCAGACGAACCGGTCCGCGTCGTGGCCGGCTTCCTCGAGGACGTCGAGTTGCCGGTGGACGACGTCGCCGTGGAGCGTGTGGCTCCCGACGACGGCGCCGGTTTCGGCCCCCGCGCGGCCCGCTGCACGCAGGATCTTCGCCTCGTCGTCGGAGAGCCCCGTCGGGTCGTCGTCGTCCGTGCTGACCTTGATCCAGGCCGCCCGTACGCCGGTGTCGTCGACGCCGTCGGTCAGCTCTTCGACCATCCACGCGGCGAGTTCGTCCTCGCTCGCCTCGCGGGCCCACTGCGGAATCGACGGCTCCTGGTAGATGCCCGTCGGGACGACGATCGGGAAGTCGGTGGCCTCGGAGACGGCCAGGTCGATATCGACTCGCCGGCCGACGCCCTCCGGCGTGGACTCGACGATGGCTGTGACGCCGGCGTCGCGTGCGCGTTCGATTTCCGGGCTCATCACGTCGACGACGTCGGCCGGATCGGCGTCGCGCCAGTTGGCTTCTTCCATGGGGCCCAGGTCGACGAAGACGTGCTCGTGAGGGAGGACGAGCCCCAGGTCTTCGCGTTCTATCGGCCCCAGCGTGGTGTACAGTCGCATGGCTCAGAGTGCGCGTGGTGAAAGGTAAACCTCCCCCATGGGTCCGGTGGAGACCCGCGAGTGACGCCCGTGGGTGAGTCCGGGCTGTCACCGACGACTGATCAGTCGTCGTCGTCAGCGGCGTCGGCGGCGTCGGTCTGGGCCCGGCGCTCGGTCGCCCGCTGAACGAACTCCTCTGGCAGTTCGTCGATCTCGCCGGCCTGGACGGCCCAGAGGTTGGCGTAGAGGCCGCCTTCGTCCAGCAGTTCGTCGTGGCTCCCGTTCTCGACGACCCGGCCGTCCTCGAGGACGACGATCTGGTCGGCGTCCTTGATCGTCGACAGGCGGTGGGCGATGGCGAACGTCGTCCGGTCCGCGGTGAGTTTGTCGAGCGAGCGCTGGATGAGCATCTCCGTCTCCGTGTCGACGTCGCTCGTCGCCTCGTCCAGCACCAGGATCTTGGGGTCCTTGAGGACCGCGCGGGCGATGGCGATGCGCTGGCGCTGGCCCCCGGAGAGCTTCACGCCCCGTTCGCCGACCTTGGTGTCGTAGCCGTCGGGGAGGTTCTGGATGAACGCGTGGGCCTCGGCGGCCTTCGCGGCCTCGATTATCTCCTCGTCCGTGGCGCCGAAGGTGCCGTAGGTGATGTTCTCCTTCACGGTGCCGTAGAAGAGGAACGTCTCCTGGCTGACGTAGCCGATTGCCTGTCGCAGGCTGGGGAGGGTGACGTCCCGGAGGTCCTGGTCGTCGATGCGGACCGCGCCCTCGTCGACGTCGTACATCCGCATCAGGAGCTTCATGACCGTCGACTTGCCGGCGCCCGTCGGGCCGACGAGCGCGAGCGTGTCCCCGCCCTCGACGGTGAAGCTCACGTCGTCGAGGATGGTCTCCTCGTCCGCGGTCTCGCCCGCCCCGTACCCGAAGCTCACGTCCTCGAACGCCACCTCGCCGCCCTCGACCACGAGGTCGGGGGCGTCGGGCCGTTCCTCGATCTCGCCCGGGACGTCCATCAGGCCGAAGACGCGCTCGGCGGAGGCGTAGGCCCGCTGGTACATGTTGATGATCTGACCGAACTGGGCCATCGGCCAGATGAACCGCTGGGACAGCAGGATGAAGACGACGAACTCACCGGTCGAGAGCGTGCCCGTGAAGAACAGCGGCGCGCCGCCGCCGTTGGGCAGGGCCCAGAGGCCGCCGACGAGGAACGTGACCACGAACCCGAATCCGGCGAGGACGCGCAGCCCCGGGAAAAAGCGAATCCTGGTCTCGATGGCGCCCCAGTTCGCGTCGAAGTAGTCCTGCGAGACGTCCTCGACGCGGTCGGACTCGTAGCTCTCGGTGTTGTACGTCTTGATCACCTGCACGCCGCCGAGGTTGTTCTCCAGCCGGGAGTTGAGCTGGCCGACCGAGGAGCGGACCTCGGCGTACTTGGGCTGGATGGTCTTGATGAAGCGGTAGGTGAAGAAGGCGATGGCGGGGACGACGACCAGGGTGACCAGCGCGAGTTGCCAGTTGTACCAGAAGAGGATGGCGGAGATGCCCATCACCATCACCGCCAGGCGGAACGCCGAGTTCATCCCGTCGTTGAGGAACCGCTCCAGTCGGTTGACGTCGTTCGACAGCACCGACATCATCTCGCCGGTCTGCTTGTCGGCGTAGAAGTCCATGTTGAGCCGCTGCATCTGGTCGTAGGTGTCGGTCCGGACGGCGTGTTGAATGTGCTGGGCGAAGCTGTTCCACCCCCAGTTGCGGATCCAGTGGAACCCCGCGCCGAGGAGGAACGCGCCGGCGATGATGGCCGTCGCCATGATTACCTGGCTCTCGGGCTCGGACGCGTACTCGTAGAGGGGAATGGGGCCGAGCGAGAACGGTCGGTTCTCCTCGAACGTCGCGTCGATGGCGATGCCGAGCAACACGGGCGGGAGCAGGTCGAGCAGCCGGGCGGCCACGCTGCCGAGCAAGCCGACGGCGAAGGCGACCCAGTTGTCGCTGCCGTACTCTTCGAAGAGGCGACGCATCGGATGATCGACGCGCTCGCGGACGTCGTCGAACACGTCGTCGTCTGTCGCGTCGATATCCATTACCGAGAGGCAAGGGCTGGTCGTTCAAAATACTCTCGACACTGCGTCACTGGTTCGCGGGGAAACAGAGGCGGTCACCGACGTCGAGACCGGTCTCGTTCGTCCAGCCGCGGTTCACTTCGAGGACGTACTGTCCGGTCCCCTCGTACCCCGTCAGTTCGCTCTCGTTCGTCCCCTCCGGGGGCACCGGCGCGTGGTGGATGGTCGTGACGGCGCCGTTCGCGTCGGCGAAGACGATGTCCAGCGGGAAGTCCATGTCCCGCATCACGAAGGTGTGGGTCCCCACCTCGTCGTAGACGAACAGCATCCCCTCGTCGGCGCCGAGGGACTTCGTCTCGCTCAGCCCGGTGAACTTCTCGCTGCCGTTAGCCGCGACCATCGCACGCACCGATCCGAGCCGGGTCCCGTTCGCGTCGAGCGCCGACACGACCGGGCGCTCCGCCGGTGCCATCGCGGCGGCGGCCGTCCCGTTGGCCGTGCAGGTCGCCATCGGGTCGCGGGTTTGATTGGCGTCGTTCACCTCCCCCGCCCCTGTCGTTCCGTCTGCTGCGCCCGTCCCGTTCGTTTCGCCCGGAATCTGCAGTCGGTCACCCACGTCGAGGCCGGTCCGGTTGGTCCAGCCGCGGTTCACTTCGAGGACGTACTGTCCGGTCCCGCGATAGCGCTGGAGGTCGCTCTCGCCCGTGCCCTCGGCCGGGACGGGCGCGTGATGAATCGTCGTGACCGTCCCGTTCGCGTCGGCGAAGACGATGTCGAGCGGGAAGGCCATCTCCCGCATCACGAAGGCGCGCTCGGCCTCGCCGTCGTGGACGAACAGCATCCCCTCGTCGGGCCCGAGGGATTCGGTGTTACTCAACCCGACGTAGCGCTTCGTGTACGAGTCGGCGATGCGGACCTCCGCCGTCGCGAGTTCGGTGCCGTTGGCGTCGACGGCCGTGACGTTGGTCCGGTCGTACTCGCCAGTCCCGACGACGTCCACCCACGCCCCCGTCTGGACCGCTAGCAGGGCCAGCACCAGCACGCCCAGGAGGGCTGCGACCGCCAGCGTCGAACGGCGCGGCATGGGATAGCTGTCGGGCAGGGGTCAGGTAAGCGTTCCGTCGCAGAGAGAAAGCGTTATTCGTCCACGCGGGCATCTTTCGGCTACCGGGTCTGTGGTCTAGTGGTTATGACGCTTCCCTTACAAGGAAGAGGTCGGCGGTTCAAATCCGCCCGGACCCACTTCTGACGGCGCCACGCGACGAGCGAAGCGAGTCGCCAGCGCCGTCTGTGTGGGCAATGGCGGATTTGAAGCACGGAACGAGCGAACGGAGTGAGCGAAGTTCAGGCGGTTCAAATCCGCCCGGACCCATTCTGCGAGGAGCGGACGCGACGAGCGAATGGGTCAAAGGATTTGAAGCACGGAAGTCACGCGCAGCGAGCGATAGCGAGCGAGCATGTCTTCCTCCGGTTCAAATCCGCCGGGAGAGCGAAGCTCTCCCGAACCCTCCTTCACTTCGTCCGAGAGGACAGCACGTAACCGCCACTCGAACTCCCCAGGACGATTACAATTATCCGACTCACACTTGCTAAATTTTACGGTGGAAAACTACAATACCCGGCGCCACACGTATTCGTCCTCGCTACGTCCGTCGGTTAATGACGAATCTGCCCGTGATGCGGGTTCTTACAGTCGTAATTCTCGTCGCCCTCGCCGGCTGTGGCGGTGCCGGGTTCGACGCCGTCGTCGGCCCCGACCAGGCCGCCGCGGAGACGGCCGAATCTCCCACGCCGTCGCCCGACGCGGTGGAGAGTCCGAACGGCACGCTGGAGGTCCACTTCATCAACGTCGGCCAGGGAGCGAGCACGCTGGTCGTCGGGCCGTCGAACGAGACGATGCTGATCGACTCCGGCGACTGGTCCGACGACGGGGAAGACGTGCTCTCGTACCTGGAGGAGCGTGGCATCGATCGGATCGACTACCTCGTGACGACCCACGCCGACGCGGACCACATCGGCGGGCACGCGGCGGTCATCGAGCACTTCGAGACGGAGGGTGAGGGCGTCGGTGCGGTCTACGACCCCGGCATCACGTCGAGTTCGCAGACCTACGGCGACTACCTCGACGCCGTCGAGGAACACGACGTGACGCTGTACGAGACGCGAGCGGGCGACACCATCCCGTTCGAGGGCGTCGAGACGACGGTACTGCTGCCGCCCGAAGAGTACGTCGCGAACGGTGACCGCAACGAGAACAGCATCGCCGTCCACCTCGGCTTCGGTGCGTCGAGTTTCCTCCTCCCGGGCGATACCGAGGACGCCGGCGAGGAGTACCTCGTCGACGAGTACGGGGCGTCGCTGAACGCCACGGTGTTGCAGGCCGGCCACCACGGGAGTCGCTCCAGTTCGAGTGACGCCTTCCTCGACGAGAGCCAGCCCCGGATCGCGCTGATTACGAGCGGCTACGACTCCCAGTACGGCCACCCCCACGAGGAGGTCCTCCAGCGCTTCGCCGACCGCGGTGTCGAGACGTACTGGACGGCGACCCACGGCAACGTCCGGATGACCAGCAACGGGTCGGCGGTCACGGTGGCGACCCAGCGAGCGGCACCGACCGACCCGCTCGAACTCAGGGAGGGCGACGCCGTCGAACCGGGGTCGACCGACGACCTGCAGGTGCGGACCGTCCTCGACGTGAGCGGCGGGACGACCTCACCCGTCGCAACGGACGGCGGCACGACGCCGACGACGGAATCGGCGACGACCGAGTCACAGACGGCGACCGAATCGCCGTCGGACTCGTCTGGGTCGGACGAAGGCGAGGCGGGCGCGCTCTCGGTGGCGACCATCCACGAGGACGCCGCGGGTGACGAGTACGAAAACCTCAACGACGAGTACGTCGTCTTCGAGAACACGGGCGAGGCCGCGCTCGACCTGTCGGGCTGGACGGTCCGGGACGAAGCGGACCACACGTACACGTTCCCCGAGGGCGTCACGCTCGACGTGGGCGCGCAGGTGACGCTCCGCACGGGCAGCGGCACCGACGACGACGCCGACCTGTACTGGGGTGCCGACGCGCCGGTCTGGAACAACGGCGGCGACACGGTCGTCGTCCAGGACGACGACGGGGCGACCGTACTGGAGGAGGAATACTGATGCCAACTGACGGAACCTACACGGCGGTGGTGGACCGGTTCGAGGCGGACCTGGCAGTGCTGCTGCTGGAAGACGACGGTGAGACGGTCGGTGAAGTCGTCGTCGACGAGGAGGCGCTGCCCGAGGATGGGCGACACGTCGACGCGGTGCTGGCGGTCGAACTCGACGACGACGAACTGGTCGGGGTCACGTACGAGGAAGCAGAGACCGAAGACCGGTCAGAGCAGGCCCAGAGCCGGTTCGACAGCCTGTCACAGCGGCCGCCGTCGGAAGGCGACGAGGCCGACTCGGGCTGACCGCCCCGCTCTCCTGGTGCTCACTATCTCTGTCGGCACCCGACGTCGTGGTCTCCGACCGGTGAACCGGGGCACCCGGAGAACGAACGTTTAGGTGCGTTCTCCCCGTTACCTGTGCTACTAACTGGTCTATGGAACTCATCGTCTCCGAGAAATACAACGCGGCCGAGCGGATCGCGGGCATACTGAGCAAGGATAGTGCGACGCGGGAGCAAGTCAGTGGCGTGACCGTGTTCAAGTGGGGCGGCACCTACTGTATGGGGCTGGCCGGCCACGTCGTCGAGGTGGACTTCCCGGACGAGTACAACGAGTGGGGGAGCGTCTCGCCGGCCTCGCTGATCGACGCCGAAGTAACGAAGCGGGCGTCGAAGCCCGACATCGTCGCCGCGCTGAACACGCTGGCGAGCGAGGCCGACCGGGTCGTCATCGCGACGGACTACGACCGGGAAGGGGAGCTGATCGGGAAGGAAGCCTACGACCTCGTTCGGGCCGTCAACGACAGCGCGCCCGTCGACCGGGTTCGGTTCTCGTCGCTGACCGGCCCCGAAGTCAGGAACGCCTTCGAGGACCCCGACGAGATCGACTTCGACCTCGCCGCGGCGGGTGAAGCCAGGCAACGGATCGACCTGCGCTGGGGGGCGTCGCTCACCCGCTTCCTCACGCTGGCCTCGAACCAGCGCGGCGACGGGTTCGTCAGCGTCGGTCGGGTGCAGACGCCGACGCTGAAACTGCTCGTCGACCGCGAGCGGGAGATCGAGAACTTCGACCCGGACGACTACTGGGAGATCTACGCCGACCTCGGGCGGACGGACGAGGACGACTCGTTCGAGGCCCAGTACTTCTACCTGAACGACCAGGAGAACGAGGCAGAACGGCTCTGGGACGAAGATGCGGCAACAGCAGTCTACGGTGACGTCGACGACGCCTCGGAGGCCACGGTCGAGCGAGTCGACGACAGGACGCGGACGGACAATCCGCCGATCCCGTTCAACACGACGGAGTTCATCAAGGCCGCGAACGCCATCGGCTACGACGCCAAACCGGCGATGAACGTCGCCGAGGACCTCTACGACGACGGGTACGTCACGTACCCGCGCACCGACAACACGGTGTATCCGGACGATCTGGACCCGCGAGCGTTGCTCGAGACGCTCTCGGAAGCGTCGCCGTTCGAGGCCGATGCCGAAGCCCTGCTCGACCAGGAGTCCATCTCGCCGACTGCGGGGGAGACCGAGACGACGGACCACCCGCCGATACACCCGACCGAAGACGTGCCGAAGAAGAAAGCCCTGAAAGGCAGGGAGTGGGAGATATACGAGTTGATCGTTCGCCGGTTCTTCGCGACGCTCGCCGACGCCGCGACGTGGCGAAAACTCCGGGTCGACGTCGACGTCGCGGGCCACTCGCTGAAGGCGAACGGGAGCCGCCTCGTGAAACCGGGGTACCACGCCGTCTACCCGTACTACGACACGGAAGAGACGACCATCCCGGCGGTCACCGAGGGGGACGCCCTGCAGATCGTCGAGAGCCGGCTCGACGAGAAACAGACGCGGCCGCCGAACCGCTACGGCCAGTCGAAGCTCGTCGAGAAGATGGAGTCGCTCGGTCTCGGCACGAAGAGCACGCGACACAACACGATCGAGAAGCTCTACGACCGGGACTACGTCACGGGCAACCCGCCCGAACCGACCGAGCTCGCCCGGAAAGTCGTGTCCGCGACCGAAGAGTACGGCGCCCACGTCGCTTCGGCCGAGATGACGGCACAGCTCGAGGACGACATGACGGCGATCGCGGACGGGGGAACGACGCTGGACGAGGTGACGCGGAGTTCGCGCGAGATGCTGGAGGACGTGTTCGAGGACCTCCAGGGCGCGAGAGACGAGATCGGCGAGTTGCTCCGTACGGAGATCGACGAGAGCGACAGCGTCGGCGACTGCCCGGAGTGTGGGGAACCGTTACTGCCGCGGCAGGCCAACAGCGGGTCGCGATTCGTCGGCTGCAACGGCTATCCGGACTGCGAGTTCACCCTCCCGCTCCCGAACAAAGGTCGGCCACACGTTCTCGACGAGCTGTGCGACGACCACGGGTTACACCACGTGAAGATGATCGCCGGGTCGAAGACGTTCGTCTTCGGGTGTCCGCGATGCCAGCAACGGGACGCCGCCGACACAGACGACCGGGTCATCGGTGACTGCCCGGAGTGTCACGCCAGCGAGGGTGGCGAACTGGCGATCAAGCGAGTCCACAGCGGCTCTCGGCTGGTGGGGTGTACCCGATATCCTGACTGCGACTACTCCCTCCCGCTTCCCCGTGACGGGGAACTCGAAGTCACCGACGACGTCTGCGACGACCACGACCTCCCGGCGGTCGTGATTCACCAGGAGGACAGCAGCCCGTGGCAGCTGGGGTGTCCCATCTGCAACTACGAGAACTACAAGAGCTGATGGCGCCGGCGCGTGGCCAGCGACCGTTCCCGCTGGCTGGCGCTGTCTCCGTGCCACCACCTGGTCTGGACGCTTTCGAGCGGCGCCAGCTGCCCCGACGGATTACCATCCTTCGGTCATTCTGGCCTACTTACATCGTCTGCTGTTATTCACTCCATTAATTCTAACATATTAACGGCGGTGGCACAGTACCGCTACGACATACCTACCCCACCCCACAGCCAGTTCAGTCCAGCCGCAGTCTGTCGGCACCCACCGCGCGGCTGCCATCCGTTTCTCGCACCGTCGTCGTCCAGATGGGACCCGATATCGCCACCCGATTGCCACCAGTGGCCCCTGTAATGCGTCGGTCGGAGGAGCTATATCCCTCGGCGCTCCCCTTTCAAGGGCTAGTACTGGCACAAGTACTGGCATGGGAGACCCGGCCATCGAACGCTCATCCCCTGGCACTTGCTTGGGCTTCGAGCCGGGTCCTTTTCGTGAATCCTCGCCCGTTGCCGTCACTCGGGCCCACTGGTGCAACCTGGTGGCGCCACCAGCCGTCCGGCTGCCACAGGGTGAATCTGGGCTCACCCCACTTGCAGCTGGTTCGGCTTCGAGACAGGTGTTTTACAAACCTAATTAAATCGGCATGCAGTTTTTACGTTGGCAACGTCTAGAACTGGTGCCGGAGTTCATTTGTGGTTCATCCGGCACTCCACCCAACCCACCCCACAAGTCCAGCCGTCGCGGCCATCACCTAACACGGCTGACTTTTCTACCGTTCACTCCGGTACTGATATCGAGTCGAGCAATCGCGCGACCGCAGTGAGAATCGGATACGTCCACGACTCCTCGGCGTACAGATACGCACAGAGGCTGTGCTCGTCGATGTACGAGACGGACGATTGTGACCCGAGCGTCGACTGGCGAGTGCGAAGCACCTGTCTGACCTCCTCTTCGAACTGGTCGCGGTACCAGGCTGGGACGATACTCGTGTCGAGGTTGTCGAGGATGGTCGTGACGTCGTGGCGTCTCGAACGGAGCGAGTGCAGTTCCGAATCGAGCCTGTCACAGAACTCATCGCGGTCACGCGCCCGCTTTTCCGCCGCGGCGACGAGCAACTCCCTGTGAGACCGCGTGAACGTCGTCGACGTCTCCGGGGAGAGGAGACTCGCCAGGTCCGGCCCGAACTCCGCCCTCGCGTTTTCCTCGACTGATTCGTCGTAGACGTCGTCGTAGTGCTGTACCGCCATCACCGTCGCTTCGTACGCTTCCCGGAGTGGCGCCGTCGCAGACGACGTCCCGCTGGTATCTACGCTTCCAGCCATGAGCGCAGGTGGTCTGGGCGAGTCGGCAGTGGTGGCAGCCACGCGGTCGGCGAACGCGTCGAACGCGTCCCGCTCGCTGGCGACCTCGTTTCGCACGCGCTCTGTGAGTGTTTCTGCCCTCAACACGGGTCCGAGGACGTGATGGCGGAGTATGGAGAGGTGCTGGCGCGGGTCGTGGTGGGACTCGAGTTCAGCCATTGGCATGTACTACGGTACCACATAACTAAAATGCTTGTTTTACATTAATAGGTCTCGTCAGCTGTTTCTGCTTCGAATCGCCGAAATTAACTCCCTCGGCCGTTTCGCCTCGACGAGAGCGTCACTGTACGGGCAGCGATTCCGGGCACGCCAGTGCTCCTCGGCCCGCGCTTCCCTCCGCCACCTGTGGCGTCGCGTTCGGCCAGGCCGGAGACAGATACTTATCCCAATCTCTCCAAGCAGAGCGAAATGGGCACTGACGTTTCGAGCATTACCGTCGTCGGTGGTGGAGACGCTGGACTCCTCGCCGCGCTCACGCTCCGCAGGGTGAACCCGGACGTGGACATCGCCGTCGTCGACGACTTCGGCGAACCGCCGACGGAGGTCGGCCAGGGGACGTTCCAGTCGATCATCCCGCTGTTGCACGACGTGCTCGGGATCGACGAGGGACGGTTCCTCCGCGAGGTCAAGCCCGTCTGGAAGGCCTCGTCGTACTTCCGGGACTGGTGTGGCTACGAGCCGTTCCACTACGCCTTCGACATCCGGTCGGTCAAACCGGACGTGGACGACCCGAACTCCGTCGAGTCGCTGTATCACTACTACGAGACGGGGGACATGTCGACGCCCGCCGAGGGGATCGCCGAACGCGGGAAGACGCCGCTGGTCTACGCGCCCAGCCAGGACACCTACGCCATGTACCCGAACATGGCGTACCACCTGAGCGTCGGTCGCTTCAACGAGTTCCTCCGGACGCTCTGTGAGGAACGGGACGTCCCGCTCGTCGACGACCGGATCACGGACGTCGAGACGGACGCCGACGGGACGCGTATCGCGGCCGTCCACGGCGCCTCGGGTGCGACCTACGAGGCCGACCTCTACGTCGATTCGACGGGGTTCAAGCGCCTCCTGATGGACGAACTCGACGCCGCCTACCGCAGTTTCGACGTGCCACTCGACACCGCCGTCCGGGCCGCCGCCGACCGCCCGCTCTCGGAGATCGTCCCCGCGACCGTCCTCGAGACGGGCGAGCACGGCTGGTTCTGGCAGATCGACACCTACGACAGCCGGAGCCTCGGCTACGTGTTCAGCTCCGACCACGTCTCCGACGAGGACGCGCTCGCGGAGTTCAGAGCCCACCGCGAGGAGGACCTCGGCGAGGTCGATTACTACCGCTTCGACTCGGGCTTCTACGAGGAGCCGTGGGTCGGCAACTGCGTCGCGACCGGCAACGCCCAGGGGTTCATCGAACCGCTCCAGGCGACGTCGCTGACCACCCACCTCAACACCGCGTTGCGACTGTCGCGACGGCTCGCCGCCAGGGGCCGGATCGTCGACGACGGGTTCCGGGAGTCGTACAACCGGTACGTCCGCGGCAGCTGGAACTCGGTCTACGACTTCATCAGCATCCACTACCGCTTCGCCGACGGCGACACCGCGTTCTGGGAGGAGATGCAGTCGATCCCGATAAGCGACCGCGTCCGCGACTACATCGACTACTACGACGCCAACGGCTTCGAGCTGTTCGACTCCGAACTCGTCACCGAGGAGGGCGCCCCGCGCGGAATGTTGGCCTTCCCGACGTCGAGTCTCTACTTCGTCATGCGACACATGGGCGCCGAGTCGAGCTTCTACGAGGACAACGACTTCACCGTGAGCGACGAGGTGCGAGAGCGCTGGCGACAGCGCAACGGCTACGTCGACGACCTCGCCGACACCTGTCTCTCCTACGAGCAGGTGTACAAGTCGGGCGTCGTGGACTCGTTCGTCCGGAACGAGCGGGCGTTCGCACAAGCCGCCGCGCCGTCCGGGCGATAGCGCGCTGTCCGGGCCATAGCACGCCGTCCCGCCGGTTCCTGTTGCTCCGCGGCTTATTCCTCGCCGTCAGTCGCCGCTCTCCACCGTGACGTCGTGTGCGGGGCCCTCGACGACCGCGAGGTCGCGGCCCGGAACGGTGGCGTCGCCGACCACCACGGCAGCGTCGCCGGCGTCGACCGCGACGGGGTCGCGACCGAAGTTCGTCACCCAGGTGTAGCCGTCGCGCTCGGTCAGGCGGACGCCGTCGGGGAGCGGGTCGGCCGCGGGGACGGCGGTGCGCTCCAGCAGGTCGGCCACGAGCGCGTCGGCGAGGTCGGACTCGGGCCAGACGCCGACGTAGGTGAGGCCGCCCTCGCCGTGGTCGTTGCGGACGATCGCTGGTTCGCCCGCTGCGGGTCCGGAGTCGTGGCGACCGAGCACGTCGGCGGCGTCGGCGTCGAGCCACTCGCCCCAGGTCCGGAACGCGTAGGGCTCACCGCCGTCGGTGCCGTCGCCACGCGACTGGTCCCCGTAGGTCACGCGAGTCTCGACGCCGGGCGCGAGACTCTCGTGCTGGACGACGCGTGCGCCGAGTGATTCCGAGAGGGGCCCGGGAGCGAGCTCGTCGCGGAATTTGTGGTGTTCGTCCTTGGCGGCGCTGCGGACGGTGAGCACGAGTTCTCCGCCGTCGGCGGCGTAGTCGGCCAGTCGCCCGGCGAGGTCCTCGTCGACCAGGTGCAGGGAGGGTGCGACGACCGCGCTGTAGTCGTCGAGATTCCGGTCCGTCGGGATTACGTCGACGGTGACGCCGCGTCGACGGAGCGCCCGGTAGTACGCCCGACAGTGCGGCCAGTAGTCGTAGTCGGGTGTGTGGCGTTCCGAGTGGAGCGCCCACATGCTGTCGTAGTCGACGAGCAGCGCCACCTCGCCCTCGGGCGCAGCGAGGTCGGGCAGTTCCGCGAACTCCCCGGCAGCTTTGGCAGCCTCGCCCACGCCGCGGTCCGGCGACCCGTCGTAGTTGTTGAGCGCGCCCCAGTACTGTTCCTGGCCGAACCGGCAGCGCCGCCACCGGAAGTAGGAGACGACGTCACAGCCGTGGGCGGCGGCCTGGTGGGCCCACAGGCGCATCATGCCCTCGGCGGGTTCGGCCGAGTAGGGGTACGCGCGGATGTCGCCCGACTGGTTCTCCATCACCCAGAACGGCCCCTCGCTCGCGCCGCGGTAGAGCGCGTGGTTCAGCGCCGTGAGGTCGGGGTCGCCGACCCGCTGGACGTCGGCACCAGCCTCGCTCTCCGGGGCCGGCGTGTCGGGGGCCTGCTGGGCGTGCAGCGTCGGATACGAGTCCCACGCGGCGAAGTCGAGGTCATCGCTCACGTCGAAGGCGTCCAGCGGTTCGAAGTCGCCCATGAAGTTGTGCGTGATAAACCAGTCGTCGCCGTCGGCCTCGGCGCCGCGCAGCGCCTCGACGTGCAGTCGGTTGTAGTCGACGACGCTGTCGCTGGAAAAGCGGTGGAAATCGAGCAGCCGAGTCGGGTGGTGCTGTCCCTCCGCGGGCGTCGGCCCGGGGACGTCGACCTCTGAGAAGTCCCGGTACTCCTGGCTCCAGAAGGCGTTCCCCCAGGATTCGTTGAGCGCGTCGACGTCGTCGTACTTCCGGCGGAGCCAGTCCCGGAAGGCGCTCTGGCAGTCGTCACAGTAACACCGGACCGTCTCGTGACAGCCGAACTCGTTGTCGGTCTGCCAGCCTGCGACGCCGTCGTGACCGGCGAAGTGCTCGGCCAGCTTCCCGATGATGCGCCGACTCTCGCGCCGGTAGTCGGGGGAGTTGTAACAGTACTGGCGGCGGCTGCCGAACTCCAGGGGGGTGCCGTCGGGTTCCTCCTGACGGATGCCGGGATACTCGTCCGTGAGCCACTTCGGTGGCGTGGCCGTGGGCGTACAGAGGACGGCCTGCATCCCGTGGTCGGCGACGAGGTCGACCGCGGTTTCGAGCCACTCGAAGTCGTACGTGCCCGGTTCGGGTTCGAAGCGGTTCCAGGCGAACTCGCCCATGCGGACGTACTCGATGCCGGCCTCGGCCATGCGCTCGACGTCGGTCGCCCAGCGCTCGCGCGGCCAGTGCTCGGGGAAGTAACAGACGCCAATGTCCATACCGTTGGTGTCGGTAGCCGCGTTGATATAGGTATCCGCCGCAGCGAGTCGGGCCGGCCGAACGGACTGTTCGCCGGACCACGGTTGATTTATAGTCCCGGAGTGTGATACTCTCCCATACCTATGTCCGTCAACTACGACAAACGGCGAAACGTCGGTATTCTGGTCGGCCTTATCCTGGCCACCGCCGTTCTCGTCTTCGTCGGCACCCAGTTCCTGCGCAACAGCCTCGGGTGGAACCTGATCGGGGAGCTGGCCTACGCGTTTTTGATCATCGTCCTCGCGCTGTTCGCCTACGACAAGCTACTGGTGCGATAACGTGCTGGACGCTACGTGGGGGTCAGACCGACGATGACGACTGACGAGACCTACACTGGCTGGTCGCGCGTGCCGTCGCGGGAGACCCGAGCGGCCGTCCGACAGACCTCGGGCGCCATGGCCGAGCTGGTCCGGTCGACACTCGGCCCGCTGGGACTGGACAAGATGATCGTCAGGCGGATGCCCGACGACGAACTCCGGGGGTTCGTCACCAACGACGGCATCGGCATCATCGAGGAGTTCGAGGGCGAGACAGACGACCCGATCGCCCAGCAGTACATCACGCTCGCCGAGGACCACGAGGACGACGTCGGCGACGGCGTCACGACGATGTTCCTGCTCGCGTGTGACCTCCTCTCTGCGTCGATGGATCTGGTCGACCAGGGGGTCCACCCGAACGACGTCGTCGAGGGCTACTCGATCGCCGCCCAGCGGACTATCGAGAACTGGGTCGAGATGGCCGTCCCGGTCGCCCGTGAGGGTGAACTCCACCGCGATACACTCGAGACCATCGCGATGACGGGGATGACCAACGGGCGCACGCAGTCGTGGCCGCTCGACCAGGTCGTCGACACCGTCGTCGACGCCGTCCTGCGCGTCTCGGACCCCGAAACGGGGACGACCCGACTCGACCACGCCGACACCGTCGCCGTCCACGGCGGCACCGTCACGGACACGGAACTCGTCGAGGGGGCGGTCGTCCCCCGCGAGGTCGTCGACGCGGAGTACCTCCTCCCCGCGGAGGGGCCGATACTGCTCGTCGACGGCGACCTGACCTCGCGCGAACTGACGGCCGACGTCTCCGTCTCCATCGACCCCGAGGACCCCGCCAAGACCGCCGAAAGCTTCGACGAGAGCGCCGGCATCGCGGAGGCCATCGGCGAGACCGGTGCCGTCGCCGTCGTCGTGACCGGCGACGCTGACATGCAGGTCGCCTACGAACTCGCCGGCGAGGGAGCGGTACTCGTCAGGGACACCAAGGACTCCACCTTCGAGTACCTCCAGATCGTGACCGGCGCCACGCCGATCGGGCCGGTCAGCCCCGGCGCGAGTATCGATCCGGACGTCCTCGGTCACGTGCGGCTGAGCCGCCGGGACATGGCCCGTGACACGGACTGGCTCGCCTTCGAGGCACCGCCCGGGACCGGGCAGCCGGCCGTCACGATCGTCGTCCGCGGCGGCACCGAATCGGTCGCAGAGGAGGCCGAGCGCCGCATCCGAACCGGGAAGAACGCACTCCGTGCGGTCGTCCAGGACCCGCGCGCGCTCCCGGCCGGCGGCGCGCCCGACGTCGCAGCGGCGGTCGACGTCCGGTCGTTCGCCAGGCGGTTCGACGGCCGCGAACAGCTCGCCGTCGAGACCTTCGCTGACGTCCTGGAGACGGTTCCGAAGACGCTGGCGCACAACGCGGGACTCGACCCGCTCGCAGCGCTGGCGGACCTGCGTGGCCGTCACGATGCCGGCGACGACCGCGCCGGCGTCTCGGCCGACGGCGAGGTGGTCGACGACGTGGTCGCCCACGACGGCCTCGACGCCTTCCGCGTCCGGGTCTCCGGGCTCGTCCGGGCCGTCGAGTTCGTCAACGGCCTGACCCGCGTCGACAACTTCCTCGTCGACCAGCGGGTACCCACCGTCGACAGCGTCCTCGGCGAACCGGAGTACGACGAGCCGCCGGGGAACCTGATGGCCGGGCCGGATATGGACGACTGATAGTGGTAGTTGTAAGCCCTTACCGGCGTCCGGCCGAACTGCGTGAGGCCGGGCTCGATAGACGAACGGAGTGAGTCTATCGGCGTTCGCCGGTACTGACCACGTCGAACGCTGGTACGGGCTTACAACTACCACTGTGACTCCCGGGCAGCGGCCGACGCGGTCAGACCAGCACGGTCGCGACGACGGCGACCAGCGTCACCGGGAGCACCGAGACGACGGCCGCTTTCCTGTCGATTCCGTACAGTTCCCTGACGATCGGCAGGAGCAAGAATCCGACCGCGACCCACCCCGCCGCGATCAGGACGCCGACGGCGCGCATCTGCGGCGTCGCGGCGAGTGCCCTGTGGGCGTCGGCGACGGCCGGTGCGCCCTCGCCCGTGAGGGTTACGACCGACGACGGTATGGTGGTCGCGACGACGGCGCTGATCGCCAGGAGCGGGACGAACACCAGCAACAGGTACGCGCCGGCCTTGAAGATGCCCGTGTCGATGCTCGTCTCCTCGGTGAAGAAGCCGGCGAACACGCCGACGACGCCGAAGTAGAGGAACCAGGAGAACCCGCCGAGGAAGAGGCCGAAGACGACGTTGATCAGGACCGCGGCCGGCCAGGCCTCGAAGAAGTAGCCGTTGGCGATGGCGTACGTCTCCGCGGTGAACTCGAAGACGCCTCTCGCGACGCCGTAGGTCACCAGTGCGAGCACGGGCGGGAGCCAGCCGTACGCTCGTATCGTCGCGACGAGTTCGGTGACGCTCTCGGCGCCCCGGAACTGGCTCGGTAACCGGCGGTAGGTCAGTTTCGTCCCGCCGACCCCCACGTCCGGACCGTGCGGGTCGGCGCTGGGGTCGTACCCCGTGTCGTATCTGGGTGAGCCGTCGTCAGCACTCATGTGTCGGTACCGGCGTCGTCCACGGGCACGAACGTGACGATCGGGACGTCACGGGTCCCGCGGCGGACGTCAGTCGTCGTCACCGGCGGTCTCGGTCTGTGCGTCGACCGTCGTCCGCGTCGTCGTCTCCACGTCGATGTTCTCCCCGGTCCGGGGGTCGAACACGTGCATGTGTTCGGTGTCGAAGGTCAGGTAGACGAGTTCGCCGGTGTCCTCGTACTCGATCGGCACCGAGTCTGGCTGGATGAACACCTTGTACTCCTCTTCGTCCTTTTCCTCGTCTTCGCCGATGCTGACGCTGTCGGCGATGACGTCCTCGACGCCGTTCCCGTCCTCGAGGTCGAAGTACAGGAGGTCGTTGCTCCCCAGGGGTTCGATGATGTCGACGGACGCGGGGACGGACTCCTCGACGGCCTCGAGGTGGACGGTGACGTGCTCCGGCCGGATGCCGAGCAGGAGCTCGTCTGACGTGGCGTTCTGTGCGATGGCGCTGGCTCGCTCGGGGTCGATGGAGACGTCGATGTCGCCGACGAACCGACTGGCGTCGGTGTCGAGCTCCGAGACGAACATGTTCATCGACGGGCTGCCGATGAACTGCGCGACGAAGACGTTCTCGGGGTCGTTGTACACCGTCCGGGGCGAGCCGACCTGCTGGAGTTCCCCGTAGTTGAGGATGGCGATGCGGTCGGACATCGTCATCGCCTCTTCCTGGTCGTGAGTGACGTATATCGTCGTCGTGTCCAGCTGATTCTGGATGCGCTGGAGCTCCGTCCGCATGTGCTTCCGGAGCTTTGCGTCCAGGTTCGAGAGCGGCTCGTCGAACAGGAACACACCCGGGTCGCGGACGATGGCCCGCCCGGTGGCGACGCGCTGGCGCTGCCCGCCGGAGAGGTGTTTTGGCTTCTGGTCGAGGTGGGGTTCGATGCCCATCATCTCCGCGGCTTCCTGGACGCGGTCGTTGATCTCGGGGTCGGAGAGGTCGGTCGACCGCTTGAGGCCGAAGGCCATGTTCTCGCGCACCGTGAGGTGCGGGTAGAGCGCGTAGCTCTGGAACACCATGGCGATGTCCCGACTGCGCGGGGGGAGGTTGTTCACGACCTTGTCGCCGATGTGGATGGTGCCGTCGGTGATGTCCTCGAGCCCCGCGACCATCCGCAACAGCGTCGACTTCCCCGACCCGGAGGGACCGACGAGCGTCAGGAACTCGCCGTCCTCGATCTCGAGATCGAAGCCGTCCACGGCCAGCGTGTCGTCGCCGTAGATCTTGGTGACGTCGTCGAACAGTATTCGGGCCATAGTCTATCGCTCGCCTCCTCGCTGGGTTACGTTTTCGGTGGTGTGTGTGGTGTGTCGTGTCATTCTGAGTACCTCACGTCTTGACGGCCCCTTCGGCGAGGCCGGTGATGATGTACTTCTGCAGGAAGAACAGGATGATAATCAGCGGGAGCGTCGCGCCGATCGCGCCCGCCATCAGCAGGTCCCACTGGAGCGAGTAGCGGCCGACCCACGTGCTCAGCCCCGGCGGGAGCGTCGTCTTGGAACTGTCGCTGATGAGGATGAGCGCCATGACGAACTCGTTCCAGGCGAAGATCCACGCGAAGATGGCCGTCGTCGCGATCGCCGGCGCCGACAGCGGGACGATGACGCGGATGACCGCGCCGACCCGGGTCGAGCCGTCGACCATCGCCGCCTCCTCCAGGGACTCGGGGAGGTTCTCGTAGAACCCCCGCAGCATCCAGATCGAGAACGGGAGGATGAACGCGATGTAGGCGATCGTCAGGCCGTAGAGCGTGTTGACGAGGCCGAGATCCCTGAAGATGAGAAAGAGCGGGACGGCCACGAGGATGAGCGGGAACATCTGGGTCAACAACAGGAACGTCGCCACCGCCTTGCGGCCGCGGAACCTGAGCCGACCGATGCTGTAGGCACCGAACGTACAGACGACGATCGTCAGCGCGGTCGCGGCGAGGGTGACGAGCGCCGAGTTCTTGAACCAGATCAGGAAGTCGGTCTCGTATATCGCCCGCTCGTAGGCGTCGAGACTGACGCCGTTGACCCATCGCATGGGGTCCTCGATGACGCTGAGGAAGGAGAGGGGGTTCAGGGACACGACGACCATCCAGAGGACCGGCAACAGGACGACGAAGATCGACCCCCACAGGAACGTGTGGAAGCCGACCGCTTTCAGCCGGTCGACGGTTGTCTCCGACAGCTCGACGCCGAACAGTTCGGTCGTATCGCGTGATTGGGTTGCCATGTTACTTGCCTCCGACCTCTTCCTGGTAGAGTCGCAGGTACACCAGTCCGTACCCCATCATGATGATCAGCATCACGACGGCGATGGCCGCGGCGAGCCCGAAGTCGTTCTGGCGGAACGCCTGCCGGTAGATGTACACCGGCAACACCATCGACGCGTTCCCGGGGCCCCCGCTGGTCATCACGTAGATCAGCGTGAAGTGGTTCAGCGTCCAGAGACTCATCAGCAGCGTCGTCACGATCCCGATCGGTTGCAGGAAGGGGAGCGTGATGTGTCGAAACAGGTCGAGCCGGGTCGACCCGTCGACCCGCGCCGCCTCGTAGAGGTCCTGGGGGATCCCCTTCATCGCCGCCAGGAACGTGATCATGAAGAAGGGGAAGTTCCGCCAGACGTACGCCAGCGTGACCGAGAACAGCGCGTACCGGCCGCGGCTGAGCCAGTCGAGCCGTTCGAACCCGAGGAGGTTCAGGATGCCGTTGAACATCCCCAGGTTGAAGTCGAACAGCAGGTTCCAGTTCAGCGCGACCGCGATGAAGGGGATCGTCCACGGTAGCAGGAGGAGCGTCGTCGCGATGGACCGCCCCTTGAACTCCCGGTCGAGGAGCAACGCGAAGCCCAGGCCCAGCGCTGCCATCATCACGACCGAAGCGAACGACCAGACGAACGTGTTCTTCAGGACGTTCCAGAACTCCGGCAGCCCGAAGATCGTGGTGTAGTTGCCGAACCCGAGCCAGACGTTCGGTCTGAGGGCGTTGTACTCGTAGAAGCTCAACAGGATCCCGCGAATGATCGGGAAGACGCTCACGACCGCGAGCGCGACGAGCGTCGGTAAGAGGAACAACCAGCCCCAGACACTCTCTTTCGAGAGCAGGTATCGGTACTCCTCTATTATCGACCCTCCCTCGGTCGGCGTTGCGTTTGACATACTCTATCAAACCAAGCAGGCCCAGATACTTTATTGAATCGGCTGCGGGCGACCGAACAGTCGGTTAGCTGACGGTACTGGTCCGGTAGTCGTCGGTTTCCGGACGGTGTAGCGCAGTGCTGGTGACCTGGTTCGACGAGCCCTCGAGCGCGTGTCGGCGGCGAAACGCGCGTCGAAGCGCCGACGGGAGCGACCGCCCTCGTGGGGGTGAGCCAGGTCGACCGCACCGGTCCCGTCGGCCGCGAATCCCCGGGCCGTCCGGGGTCGGGCACCGGTTCCGGTAGCTACTCGTAGGGGTTCCAGATCTGGGGTTTGCCGTCGCCGGAGATCCAGTCCTGAACCATGTCGGGGGCGTCGTCCAGCGACGGGCCCGACGACGATTCCTCGAGCGTCTGGTCGACGTAGTCGGCCTCGTTGATCGTCGAGCGGATGTTGTTGGCCATGTTCCGGAGCGCCGTCTTGGGGTCGGCGTCGTTGCCGATCATCGCCGAGATCGCGACGGAGTAGCCGCTGGTGGACCCCTCCAGTGAACCCATGAACGGGGTGGCCTGTCCGGAGCCGGTGACCCCGTAGCGGACGGCCTGGGGGGCTTGCTCCAGGCGAGTCTCCAGCCAGGAGTCGGGGAGTTCCGTCGGGTTGTTGGTGTAGAGTTCCATCTCCTCTTGCCCGCTCCGGACCGGCATGAACGTCGGCGCCGACACCGGGAAGTACTCGCTGAGGTTCTCCGGTTGCGTCATGTAGTCGACGAAGCCCTTCGAGATCTCCGATCCCGCGCTGTACGAGGCGACCTCGTCGGTGAACGAACCGAAGACGCTGCCGCCCATGAACGAGTGGCTCTCGCCGTTCGGTCCCTCGGGCATCGGTTCGAGCTCGGTCGCCTCGGCGAGGTCCGCGTACTCCTCGTTGACGCCTTCCTGTGGGTCGATGAGGCTCCGTGCCAGGTCCGTCGGGAGGTGGGCCGCGGCGACCTCGCCCGACTGGAAGAGCTCCTGGTTCGACGTGCTGTCGATACTACCCCAGCCGCCCGGGGCCGTACCCCACTGCTCGCGCATACTCATCACCCACAGGTGGGTGAACAGCGAGCCTGCGGCGTCGGCCTCGACGCTCCACTGGTCGTCCTCGTACCCGTAGTACTTCCCGCCGGCCTGGTAGTTGAACGCGGCCACGTTCTGCCCGGTCGTGGTGTCCTGGGCCCCGGGCGTCGTCCACGCGCCGGCCAGGTCCGTGTTCTCCATGATCGTCTGGCCCTTCGAGACGATGTCCTCCCAGGTCTCGAAGGTACCGTCGACGCCGGCCTCGTCCATGAGGTTCCGGTTGACGTGTGTCGTGCGCACCTCCATGAACCACGGGACAGCCCACTGCTCGCCCTGGAAGTTCTGCCACTTGTTGATCACGTCGTACCAGTCGTCGTACTGGTTGAACAGGTCGGTGAGGGGTTCGGCCGCGCCGCGGTACCCGAAGTCGACGGCGTGTTCGCCCGCCATCTCCGAGACGTTCGGCAGCGACCGCCCCTGGACGCCCGCCTCCCACTCCTGGAAGATGGAGTCCCAGGTGATGACCTCCGTGCTCAGGTTGACGTTGGCGTCCGCGGCATCTTCGAAGCCCTTGGCGGCGTTCTTGATCCCCTCGGTCTCGGCGGGGATGTACCCCCGCATGGTCCACCAGAGGAAGTCCTGTTCGCCGGTCCCGTCCGTACCACCGTCTCCGCCGTCACCACCGTCTCCGCCGTCTCCGCCGTCGCCGTCTCCCGAACAACCCGCGAGACCGCCCGTGGCGCCGACAGCCCCCACTGCAGCCGCTGTTTCCATGAAGTTCCGTCGAGAGTACTCTCCGCCGTCGTCGCCGGTGTCGACGGGCTCGCCGTCTGCGTCTGCGTCACTGTCATCGGACTGTGGCATATGTTGACTTGTACAACGGCATCAGTATATATCTAACGGGACATGTATCATTTCACACTGATCCGAGTACCTCGTAAACGCCCCATCTAGGCGTCAAAACGGTGGAAATCCCCTTTCCTGGCGTGTCGAACGGTGCTACGTGTACCTGGCCAAAAGCGAGTCGTCGGCTATGTCCAGATTCGACTGTCGACGTCTGGTCAGCCCCGTCGGTGTATCGGCGGCCGATCTTTCGGCTCCTGGGCGGCCCGCGGCAGGGCCAGCGACCAGATGACGAACTCCAGCACCCCGAGCGCAATCCCGATCCCGGCGGCGAGCAGCGAGTCCCCGAGGAGTTCCAAGAGCGCGAGGACGACGAGGCCGGTCACGCCCAGTGCGGCCCCGGCGGCCCCGGGATTGACCCGTCGTCGATCCTCGTCGTCGTCGGCCTGGCCGAACCGGTCGAGTCGTACCACGTACGGGACGAACAGGAACGCGCCGGCCCCGGAGACGGTCGCGACGAGCGCCGCGATCCCCACGCCGCCCCCGTTCCGCAGGGTCACGTACCCGAGTGCGACGGCAGTCAGGACGCCACTCACCGCACCGGCGACCGTCAGCGAATCCGCGCTGTCCACGGTGGCTCCCATCGCCCCACGTTGCTGGGCGAGCGACGTAAAACCGACCGGAACACGGTCGGTCCAGGTTCGCGACGCGCCAGAACGGGTAGTGTGCTCCGCTTTCCGTCCACGGGAACCCCTTCGAGCACGACAGGAACTTCTTCGAGCACTGCGACGCCACTCGTGGGCGACCGGATCGTCGGCCATGCTCCCGGGGATCGGCGCTGCTCGATGCACGTAGATCCACGGGCACGAAGATTATCAATCGGGGGCAGCCAATCCTTGCGTATGGAGTACGATCTCGACAGTTTCAGTGCCCGCGACTGGGAGCGCCCCACAGACGCCGACCCGATTCGGTTCGCCATGGTCGGACTCGGCTGGTGGACGCGCGAGCAGGCGATCCCCGCCGTCGAAGACGCAGACTACTGCACGACGACGGTCCTCGTCAGTTCCAGTACGGAGAAGGCCGACGAGGTCGCCGCCGACCTCGACGGGATCGAGGCGACGCTCACCTACGACGAGTACGCCGACGGCGCCGCGACCGACGCCTACGACGCGGCCTACGTCGGCACGCCGAACGGTCTCCACCGCGGCCACGTCGAAGCCGCGGCCGAGCACGACAAAGCCGTTCTCTGCGAGAAGCCCCTCGAAGCGACCGTCGAGGATGCCCGGGCGTGCGTCGACGCCTGCCGGCAAGCCGACGTCCCGCTGATGGTCGCCTACCGCGTCCAGACCGAACCGGTGGCTCGTCGCGCCCGGGAACTGATCGACGACGGCGCCATCGGCGACGTCGTCTCGGTACTCGGACACATGTCGGACCGGATCCTCGACGCCGTCGGCGAGGACAGCTGGCGGTTCGACCCCGAGCTCTCCGGGGGAACGACCCTCAACGACATCGGGATCTACCCGCTGAACACGATCCGGTTCATCCTGGAGGAAAACCCCGAGGCGGTGTACGCCCGGACGGAGTCCGAACAGCCCGCCTACGACGGGACCGACGAGCACGGGGCGTTCCAGCTCGAGTTCCCCGACGGCAAGCTCGCCTCGTGTACGGTCACGCACAGCGCGACGCTTGCATCGAGTCTGCGGTTCGTCGGCACCGAGGGCGAACTGAGCATCGAGGGGCTGTTCTTCCCGAACACCCGGAAGGTGCTCCGGGTCTCCGGCCCGGATATCGAGGGCGAGTACCGGCCGGAACCGGTCGACCAGATGCGCGAGGAGTTCGACTACTTCGCCAACCGCCTCCAGCACGGGGAAGACCCCGAGCCCGACGGCGAACACGGCATGGTCGACATGCGCACGATCCGCGCGCTCTACGAATCCGCCGAGCAGGGGCGACGCGTCGAACTCGACCGGTGAGGCGGTGCGTGCGGGTCGGCGAACGGTAGCCAGTCGGTCTCCGACGAGCAGACGAATCAGACCGAAGCGAGAGCGTGAGGGTTCGGCTACCCGTTCGACGGCTCAGTCTCCAGGCCTTCGGTCGCCCAGTCACAGTACGGGGAGCCAGATGGGACAGGCTCACTTTTCAATCCGGGAGGAATAGAGACAGATATGACGACAGGTGACGCTGCGAAATTCCTGGCGGGGTCGCCGGAACGACGGCGTCTACTGACCTCCCTGTCGGCCGACCCCGCGACGCCGGCGGACCTGGCCGAGACCCTCGACGTCTCGCGCCGGAGCGTCCAGCGCCATCTCAAGGACCTCGTCGACCGGGGCTGGGCGACGAAAACGGACGGGCGCTACGAGTCGACCACGACTGGCGAGCTCGTGGTCGAGGAACACGCGACGTACCTGGATGCCCTCGACCGGATCGACGCCTTCGGTCCGTTCTTCCGCCACCTGCCCGACAGCGACCACACGCCGGAGCTACGGTGGCTTCGGGACGCGACGCTCAGGACGGCGACTGAGCAGCATCCCCAGGCGCCCGTCGAGTTCTACGTCGAGCGCGTCCGGGCGTTCGACGGCGACCGCGTCCGGATGATCGCGCCGGTCCTGAGCCGGTTGTTCCACCGGGCCCACGCCGACCTCGCCTTCGACGGAGTACACACGGACCTCGTTCTCTCGGCGTCGACGATCGCAGCGGCACGCGATCTGAACCCGACGGAGTTCGACGTCGTCACCAGCGTCGACGTCCTCACGGTGTACGAGTACCCCGACGAGGTCGGGTTCGGACTTACGCTCGGGGACGACCGATTGCTGATGGCCGCCTACGACGGCGACGGACCGCTCAGGGCGTGCATCGAGTCCACGGATCCCGACTGCTATCAGTGGGCCGAACGACTGTTCGAACGGTACGTGGAGCAGTCGACGACCATCGACTCGCCGTTCTCAGTCCCGTTTCCCCGCCGCAAGTGAGCGCGGAGGGACAGAGCGCGGATGGATATATCGTTGCAGGTGTGACAGCGCCTGTCCCGAGTGACTGGCGGTGACGTAAGGTGCCGTCCGCGCCCAGAGACGCCTATGAAGGTCCTCGTACTCGGCCCCGGGTTCCCGACAGGTGGCGTCCTGGGATGAGTTCCGGACGCTCTCTCCGCCGGCTCGCCCGCATCGCCGGCGGCGCAGCCGGGCTGAGTGGTTCGTACGGCTTCTTGCGACTGATGGGCGCGTTCGGCCCGGTCTCGTGCTGGACCAGCCAGACCAGTAGCGAAAGTTCCAGCGGGGGAGTCACCTCGACAGCGGTGAGCCGCGGCTGCGAAGCGGGCGTCGACTACTTGCTGGGCAGTACGGGGGGCAACGCGCCCGTCCTGTTCTTCTGGGCCGTCGTCCTGCTGGCGCTCACCGGCGTCGGCGTCGTCTCGGTCTGGACGGACCGCCGACTGCTCAACTGGGCGACCGTCTGTCTCGGCGGCGTCATCACCGTCGTCGGGATGTTCAGCATCGGGGGTCAGTTCCTGTTCCCGACGCTGTGCCTGTTCGCCGCCGCGGTCGCGCTCTCCGTCCGTGCCCGTCGAGAGCCGTCCGTTCGGGCCTGACTGGGGACGTTCGAACCGGCAAGATCCGACACGGGAGCGAACGGAATATACCAGCCCTGTGTGAAGGACTGTCTATGCGTTACGAGAACCCAGTACTGCCGGGATTTCATCCGGACCCCTCCCTCTGCCAGGTCGACGGAACCTTCTACCTCGCCACGAGCACCTTCGAGTACTTCCCAGGCGTCCCGCTCTACGAGAGCGAGAACCTCGTCGACTGGGAACCGATCGGCCACGCGCTCACTCGCGACTCCCAGCTGGCACTCCGAGACGTCGGTGCGTCCGGCGGCGTCTTCGCGCCCACGCTCCGGCACCACGAGGGCACGTTCTACCTCGTCACGACGAACGTCAGCGGCGACGGTCACGTCTTCGTCACCGCCGAGGACCCGGCGGGCGAGTGGTCCGACCCGACGTGGGTGGACGCGCCGGGGTTCGACCCGGACCTCTTCTTCGACGGCGACACCTGCTATTTCACCTACCACGTCGAGGACACCGAGAACCCGATCCAGCAGGCCGAACTCGACGTGGAGACCGGTGAACTCGGCGACCCGCGGACGATCTGGACGGGGTTCCGTGACCCCCACGTCGAGGCACCACACGTCTTCGAACGGGACGGCACGTACCACCTGATCCTCGCCGAAGGGGGGACCCACGCAGGCCACATGGTCGTCGCGGCGCGTGCCGACGACCCGACGGGGCCCTACGAGGGCTGTCCGGACAACCCCGTCCTCACGCACTGGGGCCGGCCACGAGACGACATCCGCGCAGTCGGCCACGCCGACCTCGTCGAAGACGAAAACGGGAGATGGTGGCTCGTCTGCCTGGGCATCCGCCAGCGCGGGCCGTGGCCGCGGTACCACCACCTCGGTCGAGAGACGTTCCTCGCGCCCGTCTCGTGGGAGGATGGCTGGCCGGTGGTCAACGATGGGAATCCGATCCGGGCCGAGATGGACGCACCGCTCCCCGGCGAGCGCCGGGCAGAGCCGAACAGTATCGAGCGTACCGACACCGGGTTCGCGGACGGACTGGGCGTCGAGTGGGAGTTCCGCCGCAACCCCGACCGGGACCGCTATCGGACGACCGCGGACGGACTCCGCCTCCGCGGCGGTCCGGAGACCCTCGACGAACCCGGGGCGACCTTCGTCGGCCGGCGCCAGACCGCCTTCGACTGCCGGGCCGAGCTGTCGCTGTCGTTCGACCCGGGCGACGGCGACGAGGCCGGCCTCGCGGTGGTCGCCAACGAACGGCACCACTACCAGCTCGGCGTGACCCGTCGAAACGGGCAGCGGGAAGCCGTCGTCCGCCTCCGCATCGGCGACGCGACGGACGTGGTCGGACGGACCCCGGTCGGGGCGTCGACCGACCTGGCCGTGGTGGCCGACACCGACGACTACCGCTTCCACGTCGACGGCGAGGAACTCGCGTCGGCGGCGACGCGCTACCTCTCGACGGAGGTTGCCACCGGGTTCACGGGCGTCTTCCTCGGCCCCTACGCGACCGGCCGTGGAACCACGTGCGATGCGGACGCGGTGGTCGAACGCTTCGTCTACGAATCCTGAAACGGCGGGGTCGCGGCTGGCGCACCAGCGAACCAGACATTCCGCGTCTCCACACGGCTCGAGATTCCCAGTTAATTTTTCTACCCAGGCCGGGAGATTCTAGCCAATGAGTGACCGAACGCAGGTCCCGGACCAGTGGGAGCGCGGCTTCGTCGAGGCGAACGGCATCGAGTTGCACTACTGCCGCAGCGGTGGCTCGAGGCCGACGTTCGTCGTCTCACACGGCTTCACCGACGACGGGTACTGTCGGCTCGACCTCGCCCGCGAACTCGGTGACGAGTTCGACGTCGTGCTGTACGACGCTCGCGGACACGGTCGTTCCGACGCCCCCGACGAGGACTACGGCGCGCCCGAACGGGCGACGGACCTGCTCGGACTGCTCGACGCGCTCTCGATCGACGACCCGATCCTGTTCGGCCACTCCATGGGCGCCGACACGGTCGCGGCGGCCGCGGCCCGTCGACCCGACCGGCCGCGAGCGGTCGTCCTCGAAGACCCCGTCTGGCCGGTCGAGGGAGTCAACGACGTCATCGAGGCCGGACCGGGCGACGACGGCGAGGACGGGCCCGGCGACGACGGCGAGGACGGACCCGGCGACGACGGCGAGGGCGGACCCGGCGACGATATCGAGGCGCAGGTCGAAGAGTGGCAGGACACCAGCGTCGAGGAACTCCTCGAGGCAGACACGATGTTCCGGGACCTCGCCGAGCGCGGTCAGCCCGACCTCGCACGGCGGGTGGCCGAAGCCAGGGGCCGGCTCCGGCCGGAAATCGCCCGCGTGTTCCAGGCCGACCTCGTCGACCCGACCGAGCGGTACGGCGACGTCGCGGCGCCGACGCTGATCGTGAAAGCCGACGCGGACGAACCGGAACGCGAGCGCGAACGGGAGATTGCCGCGTACCTCCAGGACGGCCAAATCGTACACGTGGACGACGCCGGCCACTGCGTCTTCTGGGACGAGCGCGAGCGTGCGACCGAGGAACTCCGGGCGTTCCTCGCGACGGTCTGAGAGGTTCCCGTTCCGGAGTCGGCGAGCGGAGTCCTCGTCAGCGTTCAACTGGAGTCCGAGACCGGAGTCACACAGTAGTTCTCACCCGCCCGCGTCTCGAAGACCACCTGGCCGTCGTCGCGGTGTGCGTCCACCGACCTGCCGTCGACGGTCTCGACTGCGAGGTCGAGCGTCGCCCTTACGCGACAGGGCTCGCCGGATTCCGACCGGACGGTCGCGCCGTCCAGGCTCCCCTCGGACCATTCGATATCGACCTCGAAGTCACCCCGGGCGCGCAGTCCCGAGACCGCCCCCTCGGCCCACGCGTCGGGGAGCGCCGGCAGGAGGCGGATCTCCTCGCCGTGACTGCCCAGCAGCATCTCGACGACGCCCGCGGTGGCGCCGAAGTTCCCGTCTATCTGGAACGGCGGGTGGAGGTCGAACAGGTTCGGCGCCGTCGACTCCGTGAGCAACGTCTCGACCCACTCGTGGGCTCGCTCGCCGTCTTCCAGGCGGGCGAACTGGTTGACCAGCCACGCGGCGCTCCAGCCGGTGTGGCCGCCGCCGTGTTCGAGCCGGCGCTCCAGCGACGTCCGGACCGCGTCGGCGAGTTCCGGTGTCTCCCGCGGGGTTATCTGGTCGCTCGGGTGCGTGCCGTAGAGGTGGGAGATGTGCCGGTGGCCCGGGTCGGCCTCGTCGTAGTCCTCGACCCACTCCTGTAGCTGGCCGTGTTCGCCCACCTGCATCGGCGGGAGGCGGTCGGCGGCGGCGACCAGGTCCTCGTGAAAGTCGCCCTCGATATCCAGGACCGCCGCGGCGGCGACGCAGTGTTCGAAGCAGTCGCGAGTGAGCTGGACGTCCATGGTCGGCGCATAGGTGACGGTGGCTTCCTGCCCGTCGTCGGTGACGTAGGCGTTCTCGGGCGAGATAGACGGCGCGGTCACCAGCCAGTCTTCCTCCGGGTGTTCGACGAGGAAGTCCAGGAGGAACGACGCCGCGTCACGCAGGATGGGGTACGCCGTCTCGCGGAGGAACGTCTCGTCGCGCGTGAATGCGTAGTGGTCCCAGACCAGCCGGGAGAGCCACGCCGCCCCCATCGGCCAGAGCCCCCACCGCGCGCCGTCGACGGGCGCCACGTTCCGCCAGAGATCCGAGTTGTGGTGGACGGCGAACCCGTCACAGCCGTAGTGCGTCTCCGCGACGCGCTCCCCGGGACCGCGCAAGTCGTCCACGAAGTCGTACAGCGGAGCCGCACACTCCGCGAGGTTCGCCTGCAGCGCCGGCCAGTAGTTCATCTCCAGGTTGACGTTCAGCGTGTACCCGCTGTTCCACGGCGGGTCGAACTCGGCGTTCCAGACGCCCTGCAGGTTCGCGGGCTCGGATCCGGGCCGGGAACTCACCAGCAGGAGATAGCGCCCGAACTGGGCGTACAGCGCCGCGAGGTGCGGGTCCTCGGCCCCCTCGGCCACCCGGGCGAGGCGCTCGTCCGTCGGCCGGTCGACCGGGTCGCCAAGATCCAGTGCCACGCGGTCGAAGAGGGAGCGGTGGTCGGCGACGTGGGCCCGCCGCAGGTCGTCGTACGGGCGGTCCGCGATGGTGGCCAGCACGTCCTCGCAGGCCCCGGTCGGGTCCGCCGTTTCGTGGCTCGTGAATCCGGTCAGCGTTATCGTCACGTCGTCGGCGCCCATGACCGCGAGACCGGCCTCCGACGCGCCCGGTGCGTCTGCACCAGTTACCGGTTCGATCGACCCAGTTGGCGCGTCCACGCGGGCCTGCGCTTCGAATCGCATCCCCCAGCCCCCCGCGCCCCGGTCGCCGGCCGGCATATCGACGACCGAACCACGGAGAAAGAGCGTGTCGTCCCGGGCGACCGCTCGCGCACCGCGGTCGCGGTGGAGGCCGGCCGTCACGTCCACCTCGCCGGGACCGTCGGCAGTGAGTCGGACCACGATCGCGTCGTCCGGTGCCGAGGCGAAGTACTCGCGCGTGTACGTCGTCCCCTCGTGGTCGTACCGGACGCGAACGACGCCCGTCGACAGGTCGAGTTCGCGCCGGTAGTCGGTGACGTCGTCGTGGCCCACGGCCAGCGCGAGGTCGCCGAAGGGCTGGTAGGGACGCAGGCGAACGGGATCACCCAGCAGTTTCTCGTCGGCGAGCGCCTGTGCTCGCTCGACCTCGCCGTCGAAGAGTAACTGCCGGACCGCTTCGAGATGCTCCCGTGCGACCGGGTTCGTCCGGTCCTCGTGTCCGCCCGCCCACAGCGTGTCGGCGTTGAACTGGACCCGGTCGACGCGGGGGCCGCCGAAGGCCATCGCGCCGAGGCGGCCGTTACCGACCGGCAGCGCTTCCAGCCACTCCGTGGCTGGCGAGTCGTACCACGTCGTGGTCTGTGGGTCGAAGGCAGCACGCATGGTTTCGGATTGCGCACCGTCGGGTTAAATCTGGGGTCCCGGGAGGGGGTGTTCGTTCGAGAAGCAAGGAGGTCGTAGCGTGGAGTGGGTATGCGACTCCCAGGAGCCTACGACGTCGTTGCGGGGTGGTTGTCGTCCTGGCGCGAGTGGGGAAACGGAACGTTCACGATCAGCTCGTCGAACGGAAAGACCGGCTGCTTCGCCTGGCCGACTTCCTCGAACCGGATGATACCCATCGCTTCGAGGCGCGTCAGTTCGTCGTGGACGTTCTTGACATCCCGCTCGACCAGCCGGGCCGTCTCGCGGATACTCGCCGGTTCGTGTGCCGAGAGGGCTCTGAGGAGCGCCAGCGTGGTCGCCGTGAGCGTCTTTGCGAGGAGTTCCTCGCTCGGAAAGGAGACCGTATGCGCGGAGTCCACTGATTCCCCGTGTTGCAAGCGCTCGACCGCCGAACGGACTTCGTCATCGAACGCTTCGTCGGATTCGACAGTGACGACGAGTGTTCGTGTCATTGGATTATTCCTCCCCCGGAAGGTCGAAAGTCGACTTTGGAATCTCGCCCCAGAATCGCTTCCAGAGTTCGAGGATTCCCGGAAAATCGATATGAATGGGCTCTCGCTCGGAAGCGACGTGGAGTTCGTGGCCCTTGGTATCCTCGTGAGAATTGCCGTACCGGCGAATCGTCCCATCGGGCAACGTTCCTGGAGACTCCGGATCGAGAGCTCCGTAGTGAAACGTGTACTTCCACCCCGACGGATACGCGTCGCTGTCTGTGCGACGGAGCGAGACGCGGACGACAGTCCCGTCTGGATACACCCGCGAACGGCTGAACTCGTCCAGGCGGTCCGCCGTTAGTCCCATTCATCATCCGTTGGTTGGGTCACCAACGCCATAGTTCCGTTGGTCGAGTTACCATCGCCTTCGGTGGCCTGCTTTCCGGTGAGCGAGTGCTCGATGAACCGACGGCGAGCTATTGAACCGTCTCTTATGGGTGGGACGACAGCGTTCGACAGCTTTGCTCGTCGATGAAATTGGTTTTCAGCGACCATTACCACCTGCTGGCCCCGTCTTCACTGATGAATCTTCGAGGGGAGTGCACGGCCACAGTACGTCTGGTCATTGCTGGTCATGGTGAGATGTGAAGCGTACGACCGCTTGCACTCGGCGTCTCCTGCCCAAAATCACCTTCTTTCAAACCGGCAACATCGATTCGCTGCACTGGCTGTCGAATGGCTGCGACTTGTTTTAGGTTACAGTTCTCTGATGTTATTTTATTTAAGCCGTGCTGCCCGTACGTGGAATTACCATGGGCTCGGATCAAACGCGTTCAGTCCACGGCGATGCCCCGGAAGATCCGGAGGATCTGCTGCCAGCGGACAGCATTCTCACCCTCGACGAGTACCTCGATATGCACGCCGCAGTCGGGCACCGGACCCGCTACGAGATCCTCTATCGACTCGTCCACGGCGGCGAGATGAGCCCCACGGAACTCGAAGACGCGATCAGCATCGACGACAGCACGCTTCACTACCACCTCAACGAACTCGTGGACGTCGGTCTCGTCGAGAAGCGCCAGCGCACCGAACGGGGACAGGACGGTCTCTACACATATTACCGGGCGACCGTCTTTGGCGAGGTCACGCTCACCGACGGCGTCGACGATCTGATCCGCGGTGAGCAGGCCTTCGAGGGGATGTACGACAGCGGGGCCGAGTAGGCTGCGATGTGGCCCACTCGGTTTGAGATACGCGTTACCTGACGCGGACGGAGACCTGCAAGAACATCCGGGAAGCGTTGTCGGCCGGAATCGGGAATCGCTGCCGACTACGACGAGGCACGGACGACGTCTTCGAGTTCAGCCAGCGAGACTGGCTCGATAGTTCGGCGTTCGTTCGTCGCCGTGTAGAAGAGTCTCGCCGTTACCACCTTCTCGGGGAAGCACTCGCTGACGACGTGGTAGTAGACGCTCAGCTGTTTCCGGTACTCCGATTCGGCACGTCTGCTCTGGTCGGTCTTGTAGTCGATTATCTCGATGCGGTCCGCCGTTTCGTGGACGAGGTCGACGATGCCCGAGACGGTCACCTGCTCGCCGTCGATCTCCAGGGGAAGGACGGCCCGCTCTTCGACGTGGAGGTCGCCGGAGAGCCCGTCGATGAATGCCTTCACGTGACGCTGGTCGTCGTGGCCGTCGGTGGTCGGCGAGACGTCCTCGCCGAGCGCGTAGGCCTCCGCAAAGTCGTGAACGCGGGAGCCGAAGTCACGGCCGCGGAACGCCATCGACTCCGTGGTTTCGAGTTCGACGTCGGCGTCCTCGAACACCGCGTCGTCCATCAGCGTGTGCGGTGTGTGTCCGGTCGGGCCCTCCGGCGTGACGACCGAGAACGGGAGCTGAGTCTGGACCGTCTCGCGCCGGTCGACAGGCTCGACGGCCGGGTCGAGGCGTGTTCCCTCGAACGGGAGTTCCTCGTAGAACGTGTTGGGGTCCTCGCCGCCGGCGAAGACGACGTGGTTCTCGGCGCGCGTGACCGCGACGTAGAGCAGGCGTCGCTCCTCGTCGTTGTCGTCCTGCAGGCAGTGCCGAAGGACGTCGTGGGTCCAGTTGTCGTAGACGTGCGGGTGGGCGTGTTCCTCGACGTCGGCGTAGATCTTGCGCTGCCGGAGACCGACTGGCTCCTCGTACTGGACGACGCTCGACCCGCCGACGTTCGGCGGGAACTTCCCGGCGTTCATGTTCGCGAGGACGACGATGGGGTACTCCAGGCCCTTCGCCGAGTGGATGGTCTGGACCGTCACGGAGTCGACGCCGGCGCTGGTGACGACGTCGTGCGTGCTCCCGTTCTCGATGCCGCGCTCGACGATGCGAACGAGGTCGCCGCGCGTGAGCGTCGAGGTGTCGTGGAGCGACTGGACGGTGTGCAGGATGACGTCGGCGTACTCGCCGGTGAAGCCGTACCGGTCGAAGACGCGCCTGGCGACGGCGCCGACGGCCTCCATCGCGTCGAGTCGCTCGCGGAAGGTGACCATGTTCGACGGATAGTTGCGGTTTTCGAGGACGTGGTCGATTTCGTCGAGGGTGTAGCCCGCCTCCTCCATGACGACGGCCCAGCCACGGTCGGCGTCGGATTCGAGGATGCGGAGCCAGGCGAGCAGGAGTTTCGCCTGGTCGGTCCGGAAGAGTTCCACGCCGCCGTCGTAGGCCATCGGGAAGTCGTAGTCGTCGGCGACGGAGAGGAGTTCACGGCCGAAGTCCCTCGTCCGGGTGAGCACGGCGACGTCACCGAACTGGGGTGGTCTGGGGTCGCCGTCCTCGTCCTCGACGGCGTAGTCGTCGTTCCCGACGATAGACTGTATCTTCGTGAGGACGGCCTCGTGTTGGTCAGGGTGATGGATCCCCTCGATGGTGGTGTTGTCGAACGACGCGTTCGAGGAGAGCGACACGACGTCGTCGAGGACGTCTTCGTCCACGTCCTCGTTGTTCGACGCGGGCGTGACGAGCGTCTCCTCCGAGAAGTCGAGGATCGACTGCGTCGACCGGTAGTTCTCCTCGAGTTCGATGGTCTCGACGTCGTCGACGGGGAAGGCGACGCGTTCCTGGTCGTCGTTCAGGTCGCTGGCGAATCGGTCGATCCGGTCCTCGAAGGAGCGGATGTTCTCGACGTCGGCGTACTGGAACGAGTAGATGCTCTGCTTCCAGTCGCCGACGGCACAGAGGTTGTCCGTCCCGGCGAGCAAGAGTGCGAGCTTGAACTGGATCTCGCTGGTGTCCTGGAACTCGTCGACCATCACGTACTCGAAGCTCACCCGGTCACGAAGCGACTCGTTCTCACAGAGCAGGACGAACGCGAACAGCTGGAGGAACCCGAAGGTGAGGTAGCTCCGGGAGAGGGCGAACGCCAGGTATTCGTGGTAGACGTCGTGGACGAACGCCTTCAGGTCCTCACGGTCCTCGTCGAAGGCCCGGCGAGCGGTCTCCTCGGGTGCTTGCTTCGTCCCGTCGCCCCGTAGCACTCCCTTGTCTGGCGCGTCCGGGAGGTAAGTCCGGCGCTTCCCGTACCCGTTCAGCTTCGACCGGAGGACCGACTGCTTGCTCCCGCCGTTGCGGGGCTCGTTCACCTCGTCGAAAAGGTCCTGGAATGTTTCGAAGTCGCCATCGACGAACGACTCGCCGTCGCGATACCAGCCGTCGGCCGTCGGGAAGACGCCCTTCGACGCGAACTCCGTGACGACGTCGAGCAGGTCGCTCCTGTCCGAGAGCGCCCGGAAGAACTCCGCGTACTCGGGGTGGTCGTCCTGGAACCCGTCGAGGAACTCGCGGAACAGCTCAGCCTCGACCAGTTCGTCCTCGACGACGCGGGTCGCCCCGGTGATGCGGTCGTCGATGCCGAGGTGGGTCGGGGCGCGATAGCCGTGTTCCTCCAGGAGGTCGAGACAGTGGGAGTGGAACGTCTGGATCGACGCGTCGGCGAGTTCCCGGAGCGAATAGGTGGAGTGGTCGACGATGCGCTCTTTCATCTCCGTCGCGGCGCTCCGGGTGAACGTCACCAGGAGGACGTCCGCCGGCTCGACGTCGGGCTGGTCGACGATCGCTGCGTACCGGCGCGTGACGGCGAAGGTCTTGCCCGTCCCGGCGCCCGCGTCGACGACGTAGATGCCCGCCGTGTTCTCGATGAGCTGGCGCTGTTTCGCGTTCGGCGTCGGCGCACTCTCGGCTAGGTCACCCTTGGCTGATTCACTCGCTGCTGAGTCACTCTCGGCTGGTTCATCTACCGCTGGATCACTCATCGCTGGCACCCTCCAGGATGCAGTCGCGGTGGTCGACCCGCCTGTAGTTCGGCTCGCCGCCGGGGCCCTCGACGGGGAACCGTTCCTCGCCGGCGCGGTGCCGGTTCAGTTCGTCGATGCGTCCCGCGACGAAGTCCTCCAGGGCGTCCAGGTCCTCTTCGAAGAACGTCTTCTGTCGGTGGCCGTTGAGTGCGCGAATGGCCTGGTCGCAGCCTTTCTCGGCGTCGACCGAGTCGCTGGTCCGCTCCACCACGGCGTTCGTGAACTCGGTCGCGAAGGAGGAGTCCCGGAGTTCGTCCTTCTCGGTCGTCTCGGGGAAGGAGAGCCGTTCCACGATGGCGGCGTAGGCCTCGTAGCCCAGGTCCTCGAACGTCGCCACGCAGTCGTTGTAGCCGTCGAGGAGGACGTCGAACGCGTCTCTGGTACCCACGTGCTCGTCGAACGTCCACGGGTAGTACGAGACCGTCGTGAGCGTGTCGGCGACGTCGTGGTCACCCGTGACGACGTCGTCCAGCGTCTCCAGGAAGTGGAAGAACGTGAACTCGAGGGGCTCGTCGGGCCGTTCCGTCCGGTAGTGACAGAGGTACATCGCCGCCTGGAAGTCCGGCGTATCGCCGGGCGGGTCGACGGCCGCGTTCTCGATCACGTTCCGCCGGGACTTCTTCGAGCCGCTCTTGAAATCCAGCAGGTGCGCCGGGTCGCTGACGAGGTCGATCTTCCCCTTCATCCCGAGGGCGCCGTTCTCGAACCAGCGCTCGGTGATCGGCGAGTCGACGGGCCTGTCGAAGTACTCGGCGAAGACGTTCTCGCCCCAGCCCGAGGAGGGGGTGAGGAAGTCGTCCCTGAACGGCCGCTGGTCGTCGAGGTACTCGACGATGGTCTCAAGACCGATCCGGTACGTTCGTTCCCGGAGTGGCTGGTCGCTCGTGGCGAAGTACGGCGTCGCCTCCTCGAGCATCAGGTCGACGACTTCGTCGATAGCGGCGTCGTCGACGACATCGGGGTGGGTGACGTAGAACTCGGCGAAGTCGTGGAACAGGTTCCCCTCTTTGAAGTAATCCCTGTCCGGGCCGTCGACGAGGCGGTCGAAGAAGTAGTCCCGGGGACAGTTGACGTAGGTGGTGAGACTCGAGTTGCTGACGTTCCGGACGGTCTCGGCGTCGCCGTCCACGGGCTCCTTCTCGAATCCCTCGCCGACGCCGTCGAAGGTCCGGGTGTGGGACACCGACTGGAGGTCGCTGAATCGCTCGTACTCCTCGTCGAGGAGTTCGCCGAAGTAGAGACACGGCGTGACGGGCTGGCCACCCGCGGTGTCCTGGACGAGGTAGTACTGCTCGACGCCGCTCTGGAGGAGCAACTGGAACTGCTGTATGTAGCGCTCGAACTGCGTCTCCGTGTCGACCCAGGGCCGCTTGGGCGCGGTGTGGGTCCACGCCTCGTCGAGGCCGACGTGGAAGACGACCGGGCGGTCGACGTAGCCCGACGATTTCGCGTCGGCGAGCAGGACGCCCTCGTTCTCACGGTCGACGGGCACCTCGTAGGCCTGGAGGTAGTAGGCCAGTTCGTCGAGGCGACGTTCGTCTATCCGCGTCTCGGCGAGTCCGAGCTGGGCGAGTTCGTCCCGGAACAGGTCCAGTGACGCGCCCGTCCTCGATTCGTACTCGGCGAGGCACTCATCGAAAGTTTGGGATTCCAGCGTCGAACAGAACGCCCGGATCCACTCGGTCTCGGGGACGTCTAGCGCGTGAAGTCGCTTGTCGTCGTGGGTGATATCGACGTCGACGCCCATCTGTGTGAGGGCCGGCCTGACGTCGGAGACGAGCGTCTCCGACCCCCGGAACGCCGTCCGGCAGAGACAGAGCAGGGACCGGTGATGTGGGTCGTCGACGAATCCCGGGCCGCCGTAGTACGGGACGTCGGCCGCCGCGAACGCCGACTCGACGAGCGAGGAGTAGCGACTGTTGCTGTCGAGGACCACCGCGACGTCGTCGGCCGTCTCGGCGTCGACCGTGTCGAGGATGGCGTCGACGATGTCCGCCGAGGACTCGAAGACGTTGAACGACGGGTACTCGAACTTGTCGTCGGTGAACAGGTCGAACCGGTCGTACTCGTCCGGGAGGATAGACCGTTCGAGTTCGGTGAGCTGGTCCTCGCCGACGACGGCGACGGAGTCCGCCTCGATGGTGTACTCGGTGAGGCGCCTCGATGTCGACCGCAGCTCGGCCATAATCTCGACGACTGCCTCGGTGGCGTCGTCGACGTAGGCGTCGTACGTCAGGATCGACTCGATGGACCCCTGGTGCTCCCAGCACTGGAGCGTGTTCCCGACGGCGTAGCTGATGGACTTCCAGTCGTGGTCAGTCCGGTCGACGACTTCGAGGAACGCGCTCCGGTCCTCGGCTCGCTCCTTGCGACCGGCCGCGAGTCGGCGTGGCGTCGTCGCGAACGTCCCGAAGTGCGGGACGTCCAGTCGGCGATTGATCGCACTCGCCAGCGGCGCGTCGGGCGTCAGGACGAGGTCGTACCCCGCGACCTCGTCGTAGAGTGTTTCCACGGGCTTCGCGCGCTGAATAGGCACGCACAATGAACTCGTAAGTAACTGGTTAAAGGTTGGCGTGACGTTCGCAGTCGGGAACGTTACGAACAGTCTCACCCGCTTCAGAACGAACAACTGGTACGCGGGCCCTTGTCAGCGGACTACGTGAATTCCCCACTGAGGTGGGTCTCGAGTTCGTCTCCGAGCGCATCGAGATCTGCAGCGACGTCGCCGTCGGGCTGGACAGAACTACCAGGTTGACCCTCATCGCTATCACCGAGCATTTGACCATCGATTACCTCGCGTTCCTCTTCCCAGTCGTTGACTCGCTTGATGGTATACTTCTGGCGCCGACGCCACTCGCCATCTTGTTCTTGCCACAGGTAGACCATCACCTCGTTCGTCTCCCACGTCCCCTTCCCGACGACGTTGACGATAGCCTTCCACCAGCCGTCGCTCTGGAAAATCGTTTCACCGTCGCCGACGGTGTAGTAGTCGCTCACCGGGAACGAGGTATTCTCTGCCGATGGAGCATCGCTCCGGATGTAGTCGTCGATGACCTCCCGGTCGATTGCCCAGGCGTCCGGTGTTTTGATGACGTACTTGTTCTTGCGCGTCCAGCCGTCGCCGTCGTCGTGCCAGAGGTACATCGCCGTCTCGTCGGTGTCCGAGTCACCCTCGAACTGGTAGGTGACGACGGCCTTCCACCATTCGTCCTTCTGGTACAGGGAGACAGCGTCTGTGACGTGGAGCGAGTCGTGAACGGGGACGGTCGCGCTGGTTCCGTCCATACTACCAGCGTAACGTCGCATTGCGGACGCCTGGCCGAACGTTGGTCTCTGTGACAGGCGGGTGCGTCTCCGGATGACTCTCCCTATTCATAGCCCATCATCTCGTCGTCGAACGAGTCGACGATGCTCTGGAGTTCGGTCTCGATTTCGTCTTCCTCGTCGTCCTCCTCCTTGGACTTGATGTAGTCGACGATCGCATCTGTCGGGTCGCCGGCGTTCTGACCGAACTTTTTCCTGGCGACTTCGAGCCCGCCAGCGGCGTACTGGGCGATGACGCGCTTGTGTTCGTCCGGATCCACGAGTGCCTCTGGCTCGCCCGTGTCCTGGTACGCGAGACAGGCTGCGATAGTGTGGTAGAGGTCGCGAGAATGGATGTTTTGCAGCCCGGCTTCGCTCTGGGTCTCGTCCGGGATTCCCTTGTAGTTCTCGCGCTTCACGTTCCCCTCGCGATATCCGAGGACAGCGAGGAACACGAGGACTTCGTAGTAGTGTTCGAACACCGCGTGTTCGTCGACGAGTTGTTCGTACAGTTCGCCCTGTTCGTACTGGATATTCGTCTTTGCCATCGTCAGTCACCTGCCTGAGCGGCCTGCTCGCCCTTGATTTGCGTCTGCGGACTCTTGTTCGTCCCCTCTCCATCGTCGAAGTCGAGCCAGTACTGCTCCCCGGCGATGTCGCTCATCTCCTCCTCGACGGGACCCTCCCACTGCGAGTCAGTGGCGAAGACGACGACTTGCGACGCCAGGGTCGGGAGGATACGACTCACTTCTCGTCGGTGGTCTTTGTCGAGTGCACCGAACGGCGAGTCCATGACGAGCGGGTAGATACCACCGGTGAAATACTCCGATTCGGAGCCCGCTTCGTAGCGCTTCTTGGCGATTTTGACCAGGCTTCCGACGAACGCCAGACTCGCGATCTGGCGTTCACCCGTCGACTTGTCGACTTCGACTTGCTGGTCTTCGACGGATTGCTGGATCTTCAGTTCGAACTCCTCCGTAATTTCGGCTTCGAGGTTCTTGCTCGCAATCTTGCCGAATGTATCGTTCACTTCCTGATTCGACCACGTTCGAACTTTATCCTTGAGTGCCTCGAAGTTGTTCGCGAGGTCGGTCTCGACGAGTTCTGCTGCACGCTGTCTGCGCCGTGCGAGCTGGGTCTCCGCCTGTTCGTCCTTCTGCTCGGCGATATCCGCTTCGAGCTCTTCGACGTCGGCTTCCTTCGAGGAAATCTGCTCTTCGATGCCTCCCCTGTCTGCGATGAGTTGCTCCTTTTCTTGCTGCTTGTTCTCTCGATCGGTTTCGAGGTCACTGATCGACTGCCCGCCGGGGGTGGTGGCGTCGAGTCCCTTGAGTTCGGAGCTGATCGACGAGATGCGTTCTTCGAGCCTGTCGATCTGTTCGTGTTTCTCCTGCCGGCGTTCGATAAGTTCGTCGACGTCGTCGAAGAACTCCGTGCGGCCATCGGTGAACTGCCTGAGGTGACCGACGACTCGGAGCGCGCCCTGCTCGACGCCGTCAGACGCAACCTCACCACGGAGGGAGGCGACGTGGTCGTACGGCTCTGAGTCGTGCTCGAGATCTCGACCACAGAGACACTGCTTGGCTTCGAGCAGTGAATTGAGGAAGTCGTCGCTCAGTTCCGAGGGGATGACGCCGTCTTTCCGGAGCTGGTCGATTTCCTGTGCAGATTCCCGGATCAGGGGCATCGCGAGCGGGATGAATCCGTTCTCCGTGATCGCCGCTTTGATCTGGGCGTTGATCTCGTCGACATCGTCTTCGAGACCGGTCACGTCTTCCCGGTACGCCTCTCGATTCTCCTGTAGCTGCGCGCTCTCGTCGAGACGTTCGAGCTTCTGGTCGATATCCGAGATTTCCGTTCCGACGCGTTCGATCGCGCGTTCCTTGTCCTTCTTTTTCCGCTGGAGGTCCTCGATGTCGGTTTCTGTCGCCTGCTTTTCGTCGATCAGCTCCCGGAGTTCTTCGCTGGCACTATCCTGAACCTGGGACTCGAATCGGTCGGCGACATCTCCGAGGTGTCGGGTGGCCCGTTCCAGAATCGTCAGCCCCATGATGTTCTGGATGGCCTCCTGGATACGGTCCTGGTTGTCGATTCCGGCCAGCTCGTCGATGTCCTCCCCATCGAAGAAGAACAGTTCGCTGAGTCGCTCCGGGATGATCTGGCTGAGGACCTCGCCGGGATTCTCCGGTCGATTGACGCCGCTGCCGTCGTCGTACTCGACGACGAGAGTCGGTTCGTTCAGGATGCCGTCGAAATCTGTCGGCGACTGCTTTTCGTACGTGGCCGTTCGCGTGGCGGTGTAGTCGGCGTCGTCGTGCGAGAACTCGAGTGTGACCGAGACGGTCACTTCGTCGCCAGGATCCGCCGCAGCCATCGCACCTTCGCTCGCGAGCCGTTCGGGACGTGTATCGAAATCGACCTCCTCGTAGAGGAGCCAGGTGAACGCATTCAGCAGCGTGGTCTTCCCTGAACCGTTCGACCCGTGAATGACCGTCACGTTCCGCGTCTCGCCGCGTGCGAACGAGATTTCCTCGTCGCGAAACTGCCGGAAATTCTGGAGTGAAAGTGTGTCTAACTTCATCAGTAGACTTCTTCTTCGACTATCTCCTCGATTTGATTGACAACACCGCGCGGATTATCGAGATTGAGTTTCTTCTTCTCGGCTGATAGGACCCGGTCGGTAATGCGGGCTATCGTTTCGTCCGGAATGGAGATGTCATCGTTGCTGTCCGTCATCACCCCACCCAGACGCTGTGCGTATTTATATCTTGTAACGCACCACCCGTTTACAGGTTGTCTCCGGTTTGTTCTGCGATTGATCAGCAGTTCCTGTAATTATCAACTGCCAAGCAGATCGTACTGTCGCTTGAGCCGTTGCAGAGATCCGTCAGTCGTCGGGACACCGTCCACTTCGGCGTCGGGATGATTGCGTGCGGCATCGGCGAACGTCGAGACGCGCTCGAGCTCCTTCTCCAGGAGGCGACGTTCGACGTCGAACTCACTGCCGGAGAGGAACGCAGGCTGGCCGTTGACGCTCGGGACGGTGATGAAATCGTGGATGACGGCGAAGTCCTTGCCCGGGTGAGTGCGGAGGATGCGTCCCCGGCGCTGGACGAACTGCCGTGGATTGCTGGTACTGGCCAGGATGTAGGCCGTCCGTGTCGCGGGGACGTCGACGCCCTCGTCGAGACAGCGAATCGAGGTGAGAACGTCGATACTGCCGTCGTCGAACCGGTCGAGCAGTCGTTCTCGATCTGCCTGCGACTCGCGGGCAGTGAATCGGTCGACGGTGAGGTCACTTTCCGATCGGATACGGTCCGTCGTCGCGTCGACGTGGCGCTGTCCCTCCCCTGATTCGATTCCCATCGATCCATCGCTACAATAGACGAGCGTGTGGTCGACCTCGCGCTCTCGTTCGAGGAGATCGACGAGCACGTCGAGTTTCTGCCGGGCAGTTCCCACCAGACGGGCGCGTTTAAATAGTGCTTGCTGGAGTGCGGGATTGTCCTCGAGAGCGACGTCGGACTGACCACCCGATAGTCGACCGATCTTCGCCGTGAGTCGTCTGTACTCCTCGAGCTCTTCGGCGTCGAACTCGACGATGTGTGGGATGTAGTAGTACTCACAAAGCGCCCCAGCCTCGATCGCCGCTGTGAGTCCGTACTCGAACACTGTCTCACCGAAGTACCGTTCGAGTACGCGCGTCCCCTCGTCGTCGTACCAGCGTTCTGGCGTCGCAGACAGGCCCAGTCGGAAGTCGAACGCCTGGGAGAGTCCCGTACGCATCTGTTCTGCGCCGAGGTGATGGACTTCGTCGGCGATCAGCATCATCGGTCCCCGACCCCTGCCGATGGTCTGCTGGGCAGGCTCCATCGAGAGCGTTCGATGCGTCGTTACGACGAAGCACAGCGACCGGGAGCCGTGATTGTATTCGAGCAGTTCGCGTTCGAGACGAGGCTGCCAGTTCTTTCGCGACTGATACGCCCGGACGGGCGTGATGCCGAATTCGTTCAGTTCCTCGGCCCACTGGTCGACGAGATGCTGGTACGGGACTGTGACGACGAGAAAGAGCCCTCGATCTATCGATTCGGCGACTCGTGACGCCGCGAGCAGTGCCGTGATGGTCTTCCCCGTCCCCGTCGCCATGTGGAGAATCCCCTGGCCGTCAGCGTTGACCCACTCCCTGATTGCTGTCCGCTGGTACTCTCGCGGTTCGATCCAGTCGGGTGGTTGGAGTTGGGGCATATTTCGTGGTCACCTGTGAGGGAAAGTCGCGTTCAGTCGCATCCAGGAACTCCAGAGACAACGCCGGATTTGATGCTACAATTCGGTTTTGCGACAGCTTTCATCTGGAGCAGGCTGCTCGGTTGATACACGTAGTGGCATTCCACTACTTGAATGTGCTTCTCCATCAGGGGTATCTCGATTCTGTCACAGCAAATACGGAACTCACGACGGTACCACTGACTCGTGCCGTTCTGTCGTTGATCAGTTTACAGAACGTGAGCGGGCCACAGACTCTATATACGAAGTCAGGAAACTCTCAACGAATGAGTTCGGATTCGGGGTTCCCGGTTTCGTTGCTCCTCGATGGGCCGCTGTTTCTGGACGAACTCGAGACCCAGCCGCAGCATTTTCGGCAGGAACACGATATCGATTCACTCAGGCTCGTACCCGCCAAGTCCGCCGCGACTGGTGTTCACACGGTCTACTTCAAACCGGAACACCGCCAGTGGGCGCTGGTCAGATTGCTGAAGCGGTATCGATGGCTCTTCGAGATACTGCTCCAGCGCGGTCTCTCCGGGGAGCACATGCTGCTACGACAGGGGTTCTCGACGGACGATCTTGATTTCTTTTACGACATTGTCCCTCAGCCTCCGGCCGAGTACAATCCCATCGTGTACGACATGCTCTGGCTCGTCGCGACCCACGATGAGTATCTCGCTCTCACCGAGGCCATGGCAGACCGCACGCGGTTCGTCCCGGAACGGCTCCTCCGTGAGACGTCCGGGATTTCGGCCGACGACAGTGGCTACTTCAGTCGGTTTCTCCGGAGCCACCTCATTAGCCGAACCGTGGATACGTCCCGGCCCGTAGACGAGCGAGCCGACCACACTGAAGGAGGGACTGCCGTCACTCCGGATGCGACGTACGAGGTGACTCCCGAGGGACGTGACGCGCTGGCAGGAATCCTCGCGGAGTACGAGCGGATCTTCGAACAGCGGGAGTTCGAGCCGTTGCTCATCAACCCGGAGCTCGATCCACACGAACATCTCAGGGAGTACGATCCCGGACCGGATGCACAGGCCCCGGACGTGTCGTTCGACGAAATGCAGGAAGAGGAGGGTATCCTCGGCGAGATTGCCGGTTCGTTCGCGCCGCTCGACGAGGAGTTCGGCTCGCCGGCCGAATCGACGGTGGACGAACCGGACGACGTAGCGCCAGAACCGGAACCAGTGGGCGACGATCGAGGTACCACCGCTGGTGGCCAAAGCGACACCTCGGGGAGGATGGTCGAACCAAGTCCCGAGAGACAAACCGGGACGTCTCGCGGACGGCAGGCGAATCAGACGGCCGAGTCCCCTGACGAAGATAGCCCCAGTAAGGCTGACGAGGTGGACAGGCAGGCGCTCGACGAACAGGTTCCGGATGAGACGTTCGTGGGCGAGTACACCCGGGAGGAGGTTCTGCGTGCCGCCGTGGCCGCTGCCAGGGAAATCCACGCTGGCGGACTCGTTCGAACCTCGGCGGTGAAATCGGCCGTCTGGGAAGCCGTCGAGACCGAGGGACGGAGCCGGACCGTCCTCTGGGAAGCTGTTCGTGACATCCTCATCACGATGGACGCGACACACGGGCGAGGCGGTGGCCACGTCTGGGCGTCGAACAGCACCACCGCCGAGTGAGAAGTGACACTCCCCCTCGACTGGGCTACGATTCCGGCTCGTCGTCCGAGATCAAGTTACTGATTCGCACCGCCGTCTCGTCAGCGATTTCCTCCCAGTTTTCCGGCCGGTCCGCACCACGTTTCGGTGGATCGAGCTCGAACTCGACTGGCCGGTAGGTGAGCTGGTCGATGGTCTCCGTCGCGATTCGACCGACGAACTCCGCGTTCTTTCGCTTCGACGAGACGCCGCCACGGGCCAACTGGTAGTACTCCGTAAAAATCTGGAACAGGACCACTGTCGTCCCCTCGACCGTCTCCTCGTCGAGGTGGCGGAAGAGCTTTGCAGCGTTGTCCGCCGGGTCGGCCCGGCGCCACTCCAGTTCCAGAAGGTACAGGTGAGAATCTGTCGTGCCTGCGACGTCGACTGGTGTCCCCGCAATGTGATATTCGGTTTCCCACTCGAGCTCGGGGTGCCGAACCGCAAGCTGGTCGCGGAGAGACGCTTGCACGGACGTCGCGAACGAGCCCATGAGCGGTTCCCGTCTAACACTCACAGTATTGGCCTTAGCAATTGGGGTCTCTAGCCCTAACCGGAGGCATCGTCGGCAGTTACTCTCCTCCCTGACCGTCTGTTCTGCTCCGAGGTCCCGTGGAACTGGGATAGCTTTATATCCTATCCAAGTAATGCCCGAATATGCCTATAGGAACACTCGAAGAATATGATGGGGGTGTGATCGCGGATTCAGGTGAGCGTGAACTGGTCGTCGGCGGTGACCGCCCGATACGGATCAGCGCAGGCCACCGGATTCAACACCACGACGGAAAGTGCAGTCGCCCCCACGGCCACAATTACGAGATATCCGTTCGCATCAGTGGAGAGCTAACGGAGGAAGGATGGATCGTCGACAAAGGTGATATTACCGACGTACTCTCCGAGTGGGACCACCGGTTCCTCCTCGAGGCAGGTGACCCGCTGATCGAGGCGATGGAAGCGAGCGGCGACGAGGATGCAGTGGTCGTGATCGATGCACCGCCGACGGCCGAAGTCATGGCAGTGACGCTCGAACGGGAACTGGAACGCCGCCTCCCCGAGACCGTCTCCGACGTCGGTGTGACAGTCAAGGAAACGAGCGAGCTCTGCGCCGGGCCCTAACATGCCGGTGAATGCAGACGCCACCGTCCCGGCAAACGAAGCGGAAGTCCAGGATGGGCTACCGATCAACGAGCTGTTCTACTCACTCCAGGGAGAGGGACGACTGGCTGGCGTCCCGTCCGTCTTCGTTCGGACCAGTGGCTGTAATCTGCGGTGCTGGTTCTGCGATTCCTACCACACCTCCTGGGAACCGACGCACGCCTGGATGGATATAGACGACGTGCTGGCGGAGGTTCGAAACCACGCCCAGGCGAACCACGTCGTGCTGACGGGCGGTGAGCCGATGATGCACGACCACAGTGTCGAGCTTCTCGAACGGCTCGACGAAGCGGGCTATCACACCACCGTCGAGACGAACGGAACGATCTACCGGGAGGCACCGATCGACCTCGCGAGTATCAGCCCGAAGCTCGCCTCGAGCACGCCGACCCCCGAACGGGACCCGAAGGGGGACGGTGCGTGGGAGGAACGACACGAGGACCGCCGGATCGACATCGAGGCACTCTCCCGGCTGGTCGAGACGTACGACTTCCAGCTGAAGTTCGTCGTGACCGACAGCACGGACATGCCGGAGATCGACGAGCTCGTCGAGCGCATCGACGACGCGACGGGCACGACAGTCCGGTCGACGGACGTCCTCCTCATGCCGGAAGGAGCGACCCGCGACCGCCTCGAAGAGACGCGTGAGACCGTCGCCGAACTGGCGATGGAACGTGGCTACCAGTTCACGCCGCGACTGCACGTCACGCTGTGGAACGACGCACCGGGGACCTGAATCCATGCGTGAGCACGTGACACCAGACGTCGACGAGCCACGACGGACAGAGAATCACCCATCAGAGACGGCCATCGACTGGGAACAGGCACAGGAAGGCGTGCGCCTCCTCCTCGACGCCGTCGGCGAGGACACCACGGAGGAGACGCTGATCGAGACGTGGTCCCGGCGCGTGCCTGCGGCGTTCGAAACCCTGACCGAGGGCGGCCGCGAGGCGGCGAAACCGTCGATGCAGACGTTCGAGACGGCCAGTGACGACTTCGTCGTGAAGACGGGGATTCCACTCTACAGTCTCTGTGAACACCACCTCCTCCCGTATTACGGGGAAGCGCACGTCGGCTACCGACCGGGGGATGCCGTCGTCGGTCTCTCGAAACTCTCCCGGTACGTCCGGTGGCAGTCACGAGAACTGACGATCCAGGAGGGTCTCACCAGCGACATCGCGACCGGCCTCGCCGAGGAAATCGGCGCAGAAGGCGTCGTCGTCGAACTCCACGCCACGCACCTCTGTGAGGCGATGCGCGGCGTCGAGACGGCGACGGAGACGGTGACCCGGTCCACTGTCGGCGCTCTGACCGACGACGAACAGCGACGATTCGACCAGCACGTCCGTACGACCGACTGAATCCGACGATGACACAGAACACCCGCGCTGTCGTCCTCGCATCTGGCGGGATGGACAGCGCCACGGCAGCCTACGAGGCACAGGCACAGGGCTACGACGAGCTATTTCTCCTCCACACGAGTTACGGCCAGCAGACGGAGGCCAGGGAACACGACTGCGCACAGGCGCTGGCAGCCCACGTCGAGGCGGCGGATTTCCTGCACATCGAGACGAGCCACCTGAGCGAGATCGGTGCCTCCTCACTGACGGACCAGGAGATGGAGGTCACTGACGCGGACATGGACAGCGACGAGATTCCGTCCTCGTACGTGCCGTTCCGGAACGCGAACCTCCTCTCGATGGCCGTCTCCTACGCCGAGGCCAACGAGTGCAGCGCCGTCTTCATCGGCGCACACTCGGAGGACTTCGCCGGGTATCCCGACTGTCGACCGGCGTTCTTCGACGCCTTCCAGCAGGTCGTCGACGTCGGGACGAAGCCAGCGACGTCGATTACGATGGAAGCGCCGTTCGTCGAGTGGTCGAAGACGGACATCGCCGAACGGGGACTCGAACTCGACGTTCCCTACGAGGACACCTGGAGTTGCTACCGTGCGGAAGCACCAGCCTGTGGCACCTGTGATTCGTGTGCCTTCCGACTCAGGGCGTTCCAGGAACTCGATGCACGCGACCCGATCGAGTACGCCGAGCGGCCGTCGTACGTGGAATAGAGCCTTCTACGATACCCATCTGGCCCCATACTATCTGGGGCTGAAATCACCCAAAACCGTCTGGCCCCCCGTTCACAATCAATCTCCAGCAGCGGACTGAGAAACCGGAATGAGCGTCATTGGCCACCGCGGTCCGCGTGAAACAGCCTCCGAGAGAAAGCATCTTTGTTCGCACATATCACCGTCTGTACTGACGCGAATCTATTTGTGAGGTCATAGGTAACAAGCGTCCATCACCCGTGTCAATCGCCCCCACAACTGAGCGACGCTTCGCCTCCTAACACATGGCAAACAGTAACAATATCGACATCGACGCCATCGTCAGTGGCAAGCAGGCGTTCAAAGCGGACCTGCTCAGTGACTTCGACAAGTCCCAGTGGCCGGACCGGATCGATTACGTCGCCCGCAAACTCACCGATGGGGAATACATCGTCAACCCGCAGGCGCAGAACCCCCGGTTTCTGACTGGCGGTGCCGACCTCGACAAAGCTGCGCGTGACTACTACCTCCGTGGCATTGGCGCGCTCACCGGAGATATCTCGCGCTCGACGGCGCTCCCGGACACGTTCGCTCTGGGCACTCTTCTCGTCGAATTCGCCGGGTTGCAAGCGGGGCTCGAGCACGTCGACCGACGTGACGTCCCGCCCGGTGAGATACTCTCGCGACTGATCACCCGCAATATACAGCGCCAGACGCGGGATCAGTCGGCGCAACTCGCACGCCAGCTGCGTGCCGACGCTGAAACGCCCCGTGAACTCGTCGCGGAACTCACCTCGGTTCCGGAAGTCGCACCGGTCGTCGAACAGGCGCTGCCTGACCCGGACGATGCCGACACGCTCACGACGCAGCTGGCAGAGCTGGACCTGACGACCGAGCTGTGGGACCACCAGCTGGAGAGCCTCGCGCTCTGGTTGCACCACGACACGAACGCGTACGTAGATATGGCCACGGCGACGGGAAAGACGGTGCTCGGACTCGCCGCCGTCGCACACGCCGTCGACTCGGGGTCGCTCCACCCTGCGGACCAGCAACGCCTCTCGGACATTTTCGACGGCGACCTCCCGGACCCACACCGTGACCGCCCGAACGACGTCCTCATCGTCACCACGGACGACTTGCTCGGCGTCCAGTGGGCGCGGCTGTTCCAGGACCACTGTCACACGCCGGCCGCGTTCACGCAGGTACGGGAGTCCGGTATCCGGCTGCCATGGGGCCACATCGACATCCGGTCGGCGCGGAACATGGAAGACGTCGACCCGAGCGACTACCGGCTGGCGATTTTCGACGAGGTGCACAACTACTCGACACGGGGTGGGTGGGGTGACCATCTGGTTTCGTTCATCGAGTCTTCGTGTCCCGTCCTCGCGATGACCGGCAGCGTCACCGAGCAACTCGAGTCGCTCGTCCAGCGGGCCGACCGGTCGTTCCCTCTGGTCTATCGCTACACGCACCAGCTCGCGCTCGCCGACGGCGTGATCCCAGACTTCGAGTGGACGCTGTCGTTCACCGAAGTGACCGACTCCGACTCGCTTTCGCAGTTCCGGGAGACGGCCAGCCATTTCGACGACGTCGTCGAGTACGACGCTGGGACGTACCACCTCGAGAACGACGCCCTGGCTGAAGCAGCGCCGGAACTTCCGAACGCCACCGTCGACGAGGTGGCTGGCGACTACGTCTCGGGGTCGGCACTCGCTGCCGGACTTCGCGACCACGGCGATGACGACATAGCGCCAACGAAGCAACTCGAGACACTCGCGAGTGGCATCGGCAACCGGACGATCCATCGGCTCAACCTCGACGCCGACCTCGCGGCAGTCGTCGAACTGGCAGAACAGGCACTTTCGGACGGCCGACCGGTACTCGTGCTGACCCGGTCCTACCGCGAGGCGAAGGAAATCTGGCAGGAACTGTACGACCAGCACGGCGATCGCGTCGTCCGACGACTCGACGCGGATCAGGACGCGGCGAAACAGGACTCTATCATCAGGTCGTTCGACGAGGCCGAAACCGACGAGAAAGCACTGATCGGTCCCGGGAAACGTATCGGACAGGGGAACGACATCAGGTCCGTCGAAGTCGGCATCAACATCGCCCGCCCGGGCAGTGGTGTGAACACGTCCCTCGTCCAGCGACTCGGTCGCCTGCTCCGTGACGCGGGCGGCAAGGAGACGGTCTCGTTCTATCACCTCGTCGGGGTACCGCCGGCCGACGCCACGATCGAACCCGACGGTGAATCGTTCGTCCGGACCATCGCGGAGTTCTTCGGCCAGGTGCTCGAACCCGACACCGACGGCATCCTCAAACAGCCTTCAGTGTCGATCGAGGACGACGTGGCGTCGGATATCGTCACGCTGGAACAACTCGGCGCGCCGAATGTCCGCGACGACCCGCGGGCAACCGCCATCGAGACGGCGTACGCGACAGCGATCGACGACCATCCTGACACCCCCACAGTCGCGACAGACTGGTTCGCCGCAGCCTTCGGCGATCAGACCGATCCCTCCAGGGTCACCGACGCGAGCACGGGGCGTGTCCGCCGGGAACCAGACGACGACTCCGGGTCCGGGCAACAGGAACCACCCGAGGGTGCCAGTTCGAGCGATGACGAGACGGATGACTCGTCGACGGGGCCCGAGTCAGGCGATGGTTCGGACGAGGTGGACGAGAGTGATGACGACGAGACGAATCTAACTGTCGAGGACAATCCATCGCCTCTGGCCGAGCACTACGACGCGTTCCGGAGTCTGGGTATCATCCACCGAGCGATCCGTGAATCGGCCAGGACTACCTTCCCCGAGACGGATCCCCAGCAGCGGTGGATGGACGATGCCCGTTCGATCATCACCGAACAGGGATGGGGCGACCAGGACACTGGCTACGGGAGACAGCAGATGGAACGGAGCCCGTTCAAAATCTCGGAGTACCGGGAAGCGTACGGCACGGAAGACCGGATCACTACGTTCGAGACGGTCGGGACTCAGACACTCTCGCCGGCGATAACGGCACTGCTGGACGAATCACTCGCCGAACTCGAGTCGTGGGTCGTCCCCGTCGCCCCGGAGAGTGGGGTGCCACTGCCAGTACTCGTCGAGTCCGAAGCGGAATTAGCGCAGGCGCGGGCCTTACTCGACGAATTCCCCGCGGAGCCTCCCGTCACTCTCGAGGATGCCTCGAACGATGAGACTACCAGTGGTAGTAGTGACGAGTCGGGTGAGGAGACGGACGGTAGCGATACGACTGGTGGACCGGAAGTCGGCTCCGAAGACGATACATCGACACCAGTCGAAGACGTGCGCGGCGTACCCGCCGCGGCGACGGAGGCGTTGCACGCTGCAGGCTACGATCAACTCGACGACCTCCGGAGAGCGACCGACGACGAACTCACCGCGATAGACGGGATTTCAGCACAGCGCGTCACGATGATTCGAGCAGCAGTCGGTCGGCAGCAGGACGATTCGTGACCCGCGAGAGGGTGATCATCCGGACTGCATCCCGGAGGCGAAGGACCTATCTGGGCCAATCGAGTACCGGTGTCTGATCTATGGCAGACTTCCGGGTGACGTCAGTCGGCGACGACGGCTATGGCCGGCTTGGAGAACTCGACGTTCCCCACGGACCGGTCGATACGCCGGCGCTCTTTCCCGTGGTCAGCCTTATCGGTGGCTCGACGACGAACTCGGGTGGCATCTGGTCCCGACTTCGCGAGAACCTCTTTGCGAACGACGAGCTGCAGGGGGTCATGTTCCAGGCGATGAGTTTCACGGACTTCGGCGTTTCTCCGAAGAACCTCAACGAACACTGGCGAACACAGCCGTTCCAGGAGTGGTACCCAGACCTCGATGCGCCGGTGTTCATCGACTCGGGGGGGTTCAAGCTGATGAACTCGAACACGTTCAGCGACGCCCCGACCGAAGGTGGCGACGAGAACGACTGGGGGCTCTACACCAACCCGGCGAGCATTCTTGGGCTCCAGCTCGATTTCGGTGCCGACATCATCGCGACGCTCGACTATCCGATTCCGCCAGACCTCAAAGAGGAAGAGAAGATGGAGCGGATGGAGCAGAGCATCGAGAGCGCCGTGGAGTGTCTGCGGATCATCGACGACCCATCCCTGTTGACCGCGGACAACAACGACAACGAGCGCGCGAGAGAACACCTCGAACGCCGCAAAGCCGAGGGGAACGAGCCCGGCGTGTACGTCGCCCTCCACGGCACCGACTTCGAGACGGTCAGCTGGTACGTCGGGAACTTCATCGAGGCAGTGGACGAGGCTGGTCTCAACCACGCCTTCGAGGGATTCGCTCTCGGGTCGCTCGTCCCCCTCCGGAGCAGTATGGACGTACTGGTCAAACTCATCCAGGGGGCGAAAGCGGCGATCCCGGAGGCACGTGCGGACGAGATTGGACTGCACGTCTTCGGAATCGGTGGCAAGCAGGTCTCCCTGCTGGCGCTCCTCGGCGTCGACTCGTTCGACTGTTCGAGCCACGTTCAGGCTGCGAAGTACAGGAAGTACGTCGTCCCCGGCGAGTGGGAGAACGTCGCGTTGGAGGACCTCCCGGCGTACATCGACGACGACGGCAACTTCCCCTGTGACATGCCCAACTGCACGCTCTGTGGCCCCGAGAGCGACGTCGCGAGTTACGAGGAGATGATGCACGTCCTGAACAGCGACATGGGCTACGACGAGCGCGAGGAGCGGAAAGCCAACGGCGAGTTCATCAAGAGCGACTACTACGCGCACCTGGCACGGCACAACTTCGAGGTGTACAACCAGGAACTGATGCGTGTGCGGGAGCAGATTCGGCAGGGAACGCTCCTGGACTACGTCGTCGAGGAGGCCAGGAAGGACGACGACATCAAAAAGGGTCTCAAGGAAGCGCAGTTGCACGACGACCGCGGACTGCAAGCAGACCTCGAGGAACGCGGTGCGTACGACCTCGTCGCGGGGATGGACCTCACGAGTGACCAGGCGAAGCTCTCGACGTTCGACGCCGGCGTCGACGAGGCGACCGAGAGTCGGACGATTTCGCTCAAACACAGTCCGCACGACTTCGACGTCCTGGCCCGCGAGTACGCACCACCGTCGGAGACAGACGTCCTCCTCGTCGTCCCGTGCAGTCAGCAAAAGCCCTACTCCGAATCGCGAACACACTCCGTGCTCTCGAAGAAATTAGGCGGACACCGGGAGAATACCCACAAGGTCACCGTCTCGGGGATGTACGGGCCCGTTCCGAAGGATTTCGAGGAGGAACAGCCGGTCCTCGAGTACGAGTACGTGCTCGCGAAAGAGGATGATGCCCAGATGGAACTCGTCACCGACCGACTCGTCGAGTTCCTCGACCGTTACGGCGACCAGTTCGACGAAATCGTCGGGTACGTGACGAGCAAGACCTATCGTGAAGTCATCGAAACTGCGTTCGACACGTACGGCCGCGGGACCGTCTTCCCCCGTGACCCCGAAGCGCTCCAGCTGACGGAGTTTTTCCGTTCGAGCAATATGCAGGAACTTCGTGAACACCTGGACCACGAACTCGCGACTGGGTCCTGAGAACCAGGTGTTAATTCTGTCGACGAGTTTCGTCGTTTCTGCAGACGGTTTACAATTTAAGTAGGTGAGGCGTCCTCAAGTGAGTGAGAGTTGCCCCACGGCTGTTCTCAGATACCAATGTTGGCTGTGGAACCACGAGGGACGATCGACCGGCCAGTCTGTTTCAGACGGATCTCCCGGTTCAGCACGCCGCCGCTGTGCCGGCCACGAGAACTAACTACCGGGGCAGTAGTACCATTTTCAACTCACCAAGCACGATGAACACACCAAGGGACCGGCTCGACAGGGCCGTCGACAGAGCGGCCGAAGTAACGTGGTGGAACCGGAATCTGACGAAGCTCACGGACGTCGACGGGATCGCGAACTCCCAGTCGTTCGTCGAAGACGACCTCGTCGAACGAAAGGGCCCGTACGTGGAGTACGTCGACGCCCCGGCGTTCCACGACCAGACTGCAGCCGAGTTCCTCTCCGATCTCGGCTATCATCAGGACATCGTCGCGGCGATCACGGCGAAGCTGTTCGGTGGCGACACCGACGGCTCGCTCTACCAGCACCAGGCCGAGACGATCGCGACGATCGACGCCAACGACGACGACAACATCCTCGCCGTGCCGACGGCGACGGGGAAGACGGAGTCGTTCTTCCTGCCGATCCTCGACCACTGTCTGTCGACCGACGAGGAAGGGCTGAAGGCGATCGTCCTGTACCCGATGAAGACGCTCGGCGTCGACCAGCTCAACCGGTTCGTCTCGTATCTCGACGAGATCAACCGCCGACGCGATCCGGAAGACCGGATCACGATCGGTATCTGGGACTCCGACACGCCCTCGCGGGTCGGGACGCGCGACCACGAAATCGAAGTCGGGTCGTACGTCCGGGGACTCGAGTGTCCACGCGAGGACGACAAGCTGAAAGTCCTCGGCGAGATGAACGTCGGGACCGACGACCACTCGTACCCGTGGCTTCGCGTGACTCGCGAGAGTATCCGCCAGGGTGTCGACATCCTCCTGACCGGGCCGGAGGCGCTGGACTACATGTTCGTCAGCGACAACCAGGAGACCCGGGGTATTCTGGGTGAACAGCCCGGAGACGTACCACTCAAGCACGTCGTCTTCGACGAGGCCCACGTCTGGAGTGGTATCCAGGGCGCAGCGGTTTCGCTGCTCTCCCAGCGTCTCAAGGCCTACTACGCGGACCGGGACCCACAGATCACGATGGTTTCCGCGACCGTCGACAATCCGACGGAACTGGCTGCGGACCTGACGGGGGCTGACGAGACAGCTATCAACACCGTCGAGTTCCGGGCGCGAGAGTTCGCGGCCCAGGGGACGCCCGACTTCGAGCGGCTGGCGCCGTGTACCATCGACGACCTCGTGACGACGCTCGCGCTCGTGCACGTCCTCGACGTCGACGCGGGAACGCTCTCGACGGAGTATGGCCTTGGAAATGCGGTGGAGACACTACAGACCGTGGGGCTGCTCACCCGGTCGTCGCCGCTATCACTGGGGAACGCGGCCGGCGACTGGGTGACAGGACCGATCGACCAGGCAGTGGCCCGGGCGACGGATTCGGACCCCGAGCGGTTCCCCGACGCCGAAGCCGTCGTCACGACAGACCGTGGCCAGACGCGCGTCGTCGACGCGGTGGTCGAAGCCAGTGGAATCCAGTCCGGCTGGTTCGAGTACGCCATGGCCAACGTCCCGGAGGTGGCCCGGTTCGCCGACTGGTTCGACGAGGAGACGACGGGCGTCGTGGGGTTCAAACACTACGACGCCCTCGTCGACCAGGTCGCCGAAACTGGCGTCGACGACCCGGAAGGAGTGCTCCAGTCTGTACTGGCGTTCGGCCGCCTCGCGGGCGTCGTCACCGAGAAGTACCACACCTTCCTCAAGCCGCCGTACAAGGTGTACTGGTGTCGCGACTGCGAGCGAGTGGCGCGGGACAGCCGGTGTCCCGACTGCGGTAGTGACCTGCTGGAGATGCAGTTCTGTCGACGGTGCCACCAGCCGTACGTCGAAATCGGGGCTGACGGGACTGTCGGAGACGGTGGCGTCTCTGGGCGCGACGCGTCGGCGGACTCGTCGTTCATCCCGGTCGGTGCTGACGCGAGTGGCGTCCCGTCGGGAGGTGACCGGTGTCCGGGCTGCAAGGGAACTCCCCAGCTCTCCGACGTCGGCGTCCCGACGCCGTCGTTGCTCTCGTACATGTTGACCGAGCTCTGCCGGGTCTCTCCGTCGAAGAAGACCCTGGTGTTCTCCGATTCGCGGAGTACGGCGGAGTCGGTCGGCGACCGAATCATCGACACGGAGTACGGGCTGATGGCCGAGACGCTCTACGTCGACGAACTCATCGACAGGGGCGGGCGGGCGGACAACTACGACCTCTTCCGAGCCGTCTCCGACCGACTCCGCGAAGAGTACTGGGACCCGCTCATCCAGAACGACGTCAACGAGGACGGGACGGCCTACAACTTCCTCCGGACGTTGCTCGACGACATCGAGGCCCACGCCATGCTGTCCAACTGTGATCACCTGCTGGACAGCGCCCTCGTCACGGCCGCGCCGGTGTACGAAACAGAGAATCTAGAAGCACTGCAGGTCGGTCACGCCCTGTACAAGCTGTTCGCGGGATCGTCGGCTCCTTCCTTCTCCAAGCAGCGGATGCAGTTCGCTGGCCTGACACGCGAAAAGGCCCTCGACCGGCTGGACTCTCGACTGGGCTACGACCGCTCGCTGATAGACCGGCATCTCGATTCGCAGCTGCGGACGTTGCTCGACGTCGGTGTCATCAGCGAACTGTCCTGGGACGAAGCCAGAGAGACCATCCAGTCGTCGTCGCAGTCCGAGGCCGTCAAACACGAGGTGTTCGACTTCATCGAGGCGGCCAGAGAGGAAGTCGTCGAGCGCGATCTGACTCCCGAGCCGGAGAGCGGTGTGTACACGCGCACGCCCAAGCGCGACGATAGTGACCTCGTCTTGCTACCACAGGCGGCGTTCTGTGCGGGGTGTTACCGTTCGTATCCCGTTACTGCCGATGGCGACGCTCCGACGACGTGTCTCCACTGCGACGCGGCGCTGGAAACGTATCAGCGGTTCCGTGAATCCGACGAGGGATTCGTCGCCGATCCGGGATACGCGACCGCCGCCAGCGACTGGGAATACGCGGTCGATCACTGGGCCTACGACATCACCCGGTTCATCCGGGATGGGGCGATTCCGGAGTACATCTCCGTCGGGATCCACAAAGGAAACATTCCGCATACCCTCCGCGGAGCGATCGAGGAAGGGTTCCGGAAGGACGACCCGGACGTGAACATCGTCAGCGCGACGCCGACCATGGAACTCGGCGTCGACATCGGCACACTGGACACGGTCGCCCAGGTGGGGATCCCACCGACGCTGACGAACTACGTCCAGCGGAGCGGGCGAACGGGACGAACCCGGGGAAGTTCCTCACTCGTGGTCACGGCCATCCGTGGCAATCATCCGGTCGATAGCCACTACTACGGGAATCTGGAGACGTTCCTCGGTGAGTTCGAACCGGTCCGGGTCCCGGATCCCTACGAGTTCGACGAGCTCCTCGCCAGCCACGTGGTCACGGAGACGTTCGCCTACCTCGCCCGGAACCCCCACGAGAGTAACGTCTTCCAGAAGATGTACCGCATCGACGAGCGCAAGGAGAATCTGGTCAACTTCATCAACTCGGTGACCAACCAGCTCGACATCCTCCGTGAGTTCATGCTCGACGAGCGGCGCGATGCCGTCGTTCGGCATATCGAGGACATCTTCGGCGAACGCGGCGTCGAACTGTTCGAGCAGGTGTTCGAGGGCGACGGCCCGCTCTCCCTCGACGACCGGATGGACAAGACGTTCTCGAAGCTGACCAGTATGTCCGGGGAGGGGGAGATGAACAAGTCGTTCACCGAGCAGAACGGCCGTCTGGACGGCTGGCTCAGCCGCCTCGGCTACCTGGCCAACTACCGGTCGTTCGGCCAGCAGTTCCCCGTCCGGTTCACCGGGGCCAACGACGGCATCCAGTTCGAAGGGTCGGGCCGGCTGTACGATATGTTCCCCGGCGAGGAGAACGACCTCGGATCGGTGCTCACGCTCCACGGGACGGACTACATCGTCGACGACGTCCACGGGACCGAGACGCCGTTGACGACCGTCACCGTCTGTGCGAACGACGAGTGCGAACGGCCTTTCCAGAGCTACGACGCCGACGGTACGACCTGTCCCCACTGCGAGGAGGAGATGGTCGAAACACCTGTCCACGGCGTGAGCTCCGTCGAGTGCAAGGCTGCCAAAGGAGGCCAGAAAGGCTACACCACACGCGGGCTCCGGTCGACGTTCATCGAGGAACCGACCGACGATGCAGCAATCAGGGTGGACGAGCGCCGGTCGGTCTTCGGGCTTGACGCGCGCCTCACCTACGGACAGCTCGAGGTGACCGACTTCGTCTACGCCTTCGAGCGGTGGCACACCAGGGGAAGCGACAAGGAAATTCTCCGATCTGAGGCCGTCATCGAGCGTGACGAGGCCGGCGGGTCGACAGGCAGTTCCTGGCAGGAACGCATGGCGGACGTCGAGGAGGAGATCTACCGCCCGGTGGGCCAGCAGTACTTCACGCAGGGGCTGACGATGCGTTTCGACGAAGCAGCCGTCCGAGAGCGCTACCAGGCCCTGGCTCACGATACCGTCTCCTGGCCCCAGGCGCTCGTCAGCCTCGAACAGGCCATGGAGAAGGCAATCGCCATCGTCGCCGAGTGCGACCGCGACGACTTCCGCGTGAAGGCGACGACCACGGGAACGGACGTCGTCGTGCACGTCGTCGACTCACGCCAGGGCGGCAACGGCATCACGTGGCAGGTCCTGGACCGACTCCAGGCCGTCGAACGCCGTGTCCGGGAGGTCGCCGACTGCGACCGGTGTAGCGATTACTGCGACGAGTGCCTCCTCCTGGCCCGGACGCCCGCGTACTACCTCGACAACGACCTGCTCGACAGGCGGACGCTGAGCGCCGTCGTCGGGGGCAGCCAGTGATTCGCGACCAGCTCCTCAACGAGGTCCAGGACGCCGCCATCGCGTGCCTGTACGACCCGAGAGAGAACTCGCGCTGGGGACTGCTCCGCGGGCTGCCAGCCCTCCACTACCTCGGCGTGGACGATTTCACCTACCCCACGTCGTGGTGCCAGTTCGGGCGCGGGGGCCGCCACCACGAACTCGACTACGACTACCACGTCGTCAGCAACGGCCTCGACATCCCCGACGACAATCCCGACTTCGGCGTCGTCACCAACCGGCACTACGAACACGAGACGCCGTACACGATCAAGTACCTCATCAACCGGTATTCGACGACCGATTCGATACTGTTCGTGCTCACGGACGACCGCCGGTTCCAGCCACAGGACTCGCTTCGACCGCTGTTCCAGGAACCGTTCGTCGATATGCTCGGCACCTACGCGTCCGTGTACGAGACGTTCGAGTCGGCATACGAAGACGCCGGGTGGCGGTTCCCGCTCTCCGACACGAAGAACGTCTTCGTGCAGGACAACGCTTCACTCTACACCGTCGTGACTGGCGAATCGCTCGCCGACACGACGGAACTGTTCGAGGTGCTGCCCGACGCCCCGTACCTGCCGCTGTATGATGCACTGAGCGACATCTTCGCTCGCCCGAGCGAGTACGGGTCGGTTCCTCTGGACGGTGACGGCGGGGTCCCGGAGCTAGTGCGATGGCTCAGGCGGCGCATCGAGTGGGACCGGGACACCGCAAGGGAGGTGGCGAACAACCTCAACGACGCCGTCGTCGCGGACGGCAGTACGTTCGACCCCGCGGCGGCCCGTCGGTCACCTGCGGTCCGCGAGGCGAAGACTGCCGCGAACGACCTCGAGCCGGCAAACTCGGCGATCGACCGTCGCTACGTGAACTGGCTCACGCGCTACGACCTTTGATACACATGAGTGAAGGATACATCCTCAACGCGTTGCAGACGCCGGCGCTGCTACGGCCGGTGTACGAAGCAGTACAGAACGGAAACGAAACTCAGTCGACGATCACAGCGGAAACTGGCCTCGACGACGACGCAGTCCAGCAGGCGACGACCGGCCTCCGGTACGTTCGGCTACTGGGCCAGGAGGACGGTGACTACTACGTCGTCGACCCGCCGTGGGCCATCGATGACCCGTCGCTTTCGTTTCGGATGGCCATCCTCCACAACCTCACCCAGGAGTGTACTCCTGGTGACTGGGGAACCCAGGCCGTCGTCCTCCTGAACTACCAGTACCTCCTCCAGCACGACGTCCAGTACTTCGTCACCGACGACGAGGTGCTCTACGATTCGATCAACGACTGGCACCGGACGGAGAAGAACTACGTCCCGACGTCGCAGAACGGGGAAATCGACCTCAACAAGAACAAGTTCGTCAACTGGGCACGCATCGTCTCGTACCTCGGACTGGTCCACAAGGCGCGCGGTCGCGAACACACGGTCTACCCCGACCCAGCCATCGTGGCGACCTCGATCGAGCTAGCTGTCGACGAGCTCGGCGCCGACGGCCGGGTCGGTATCACCGACTATCTCGGCTGGCTTCGGTCGAACCTCTTCCCGGTGGAACAGACGGCAGACGGTGACGTGCCCGCACCGCTGGCCCGTGTCCTGTACGAACTCGTCCGTGACGGTCGACTCCGGCTGGTTGAGTTCGGCGACGCCGGCACGGTCTCACTCGCCCGGACGCCGCGGCGTGATGGCATCGCCCCCGAGGCGAACACGATCGAGGTGGTGGCGGAATGAGCAACGCCGTCCAGCCACCTTCTGTTGACAGTCTGTGCCCGCATCTGGTGGACGTCGACGACCGGACGCTCCAGCAGCTCTTCAGCAAGGTCGCGGCAGTCCGTTCGCAGAACCGGGAGCTCTTCGACTTCACCCATCGCCGCATCGACGTCTATCGACGGACAGCAGGTCAGATGGAGGTCGTCTCGGAGGACGACGTCTACGACGAGTTCGAGGACGGTCGGATGAAGAACTTCGCCGTCGTCATCGAAGGCGAAGTCGGAACCGGGAAATCGGAGCTGTGTGCCTACCTGGCCCATCGGCTCCGGGACGACGGCCGACCGTTGCTTCACGTGGACAAGGAAGACGACCTGATGTCGTTGCTCAGCGAACGGATTCCCGAGTTCTACGAGGACCAGTTCGGGGAGGAGATGCCGGGCGCGGCGGACTTCAAACAGCTCCGGGACGACATCGCGTCCATCCCGCAGGTGGTCGCGACGAGCGCCGTCTCCAACACGATTCTCAACCTCGGGCAGCGCGGGTACGACGTCTCCATCACGGACGACCAGGCCGACGATATCGCGGAGTTCATCCGCGACAAGCTACAGCTGCTGGTCGAGGGTGGCCAGTACGCCACGGAGGTGACGTTCGTCACTGAACCGGAGTATCGACAGCACGAGTTCCTGCAGATATTCTCCGAGACACCGGTGGAAGAGGCGGTCGAGACGTACAACGAAGAGCTCTGGCGAGTCGTCCGCGACCGGTACGACACGGCGTCGCTCTCTGACGTCCTCAAGCGCGTCGGTGGGGAGTTCACCGACACGCGCCCGGTCATCGTCTTCGAAGACTTCTCGATTACGGCGATGGAGGCCGCGAAACTGTCCAGATTCATCGAGAGCGACTCGACGGAGAACACCTGGGACTTCATCGTCGCCGGGACGCGCGATTCCACCGGCCCGCTCCACACGCAGACCGCCGAAGACCGCTACGAGTTCTACCAGACCAACGAGACCAATTCCCAGAGCGTCCTCTTCCTGGACGAGGAAAGCGCGGTCGACTTCGCCAGACCGTACCTCGGGTACTTCAAGTCCTTCGACGATAGCGTCCGGTACGACCCCGAGACCGACCCGGGAACGTTCGACCTGCTCCCTGCTCCAGAGGGATCACGGTGTGCAAATTGCGGATTCTGCGACGAGGGCTTTCGCGACCTCTTCCCGTTCAACGAGCCGTTCCTCCGCCGGGTGTACCTCGGACTCGACGAAGAACGCCGCTCTCCGCGGGAGTACATCATGACCGTCTTCGACGTCCTGAGTGACTACTACTCGGGCAAGATTTCGGCCCCGTCGGACGCCGACGCGCTCAAGCCACTGGTGAACCGCATCTCCGTCGCCGACGTCGTTTACGAGGAGGCAGAAGCGTTCTCGCACCTCGCCCGGTGGTACGGTCGTCTCGACGACGCCGACGACACGATCGAAATCGACAGACCGTTCGCGGAAGCGTTCGGACTCGTCGGGACCGGAGATGGAACCGCGGAACTTCCCGGTCCTATCGAAGCGACCACCGACACCATCGTCGTCCCGTCGTCGGACGTCGCCGGCCACGGTAGGACGACTGGACGAGGCGGTGACGGTGGGGACGGTGGAGACGACGGTGGAGATGGAGGAACAGGCGGGTCTCCCACACAGACAGACCCGGTCGATGACGAGTTCGACGACAAGGCACCACTCCTGGAGTCGTGGCTGAACGCACCAGGGAAGTTCGCGGAGATAACCGTCTACCTGAAGCGGGGACTGGAAGACGCGATCGAACGACTGACCGACGGACACGCACTGTACGAGGGGACAGACCTCGAGTACAACCTCAGCAGCCAGAAACGACCGTTCGTGTTCTCGATCACCGAAGAACAGCCCGACGAGGACCAGATCAGCATCGACCCCGCCGAGTTCAGGCTCTCCGACCTGCGCAGTGTCCTCCGGTTCGGGATCGAACGCGAGGAAACGCCCCGGAGTGCCGACTACGAGGGACTGCTCGAAGCCTGTGGGACCCAGCTCACTGGGTATGCCCGTGCCTGGCGAACCAAGGTCCGACAGCGAAACCTGGAGGGTGAGAACATCCTCTACAAGAAACGGGCGAGGCACGACTTCGCGGACTTCGTCCTCGCGACGTACAGCTACGTCGTCCTGCTCGACTCGCCCTGGCGCTTCGTCACGGCCGAGTCAGTCGCTGACAGGTTTGGCGACGGCGAGTACGCCGTCGACGACGGAATCGATGCCTGGCTCCAGGAGAACCTCGACCACGAGGAGTACGGCGCCCTCTGTGATATCGTGGACGCCGGCGCCGAGTTCGAAGCGATGGTCGGTGAACTGTTCGGTATCAGCGGATCGGACCTCGACCGCCTCCGGGTCCGCCGCTGGTTCGACCGCCATTCTCCACGAGCCGTGCTTCGCTTACTCGGCCGGGGACAGATAGGCAACATCAGTTCCCGGGTGCGATTCAGCCGTGGAGCGAAACTCCGCATGCTGGCGAACACGGCGTACGATACCCGGAGTGCACTCGACGAACTCGAGCACCGGTACCAGCGCGACGTCGTCGACGACGTCACCGAGAACCTCGCCGACGTCCAGATCGAAGACGTGCGAGACACAGTCTCAAAGCTGGATACGTACGACGTGAGTCCGGACCTGATGGAGCCGCTCAAGCAGTTCGTACAACTGGAGCAGGCGGCGCTCGACGAGATGACGGCCGCGGCGGACACCGCATCGGACGTGTACGGGCGAGAGGCGTTCAACGCGATACAGGGGACTGTGGCGAGCATCAAGATCGCGAATGCGACGCCCTACGAACGGTATCAGGCCATTCAGCTCGATACCGGTGATGGGCCGGGAAGTATCGGCGAGGCGTTCACGGAGGTGGCAACCCACTATGTCGAGTAACTCATCGGAGAAAGGGGGAGCGGAACGATTCGAAGACCGGCTTTCGGCCATGTACGACCGTTACCGGCGCCAGCACCTCGAAGACGAACTCGACGAACTCGCCGCGACGATGGAGGCATCCCTGCTCCAGCAGGAACTCGCCGAGAGCTTCTTCGACGAATCCATCGACATCGACGCGGACATCAAGGCTGCTGTCGAGTCGACGGTGGACAAGCTCGACGACGAGCAGTACGACGCCGTCGCGGCCGATCTCGACGACCTCGCCGCACAGATCCAGCGTGCGGAGACACAGATCGCCAACCGGATCCAGCAACTCCGGATCGAGCGCCAGGATACGGCGACGGCGATGCGACGGCTGAACGAGCGAGTCGAACGAACCGACGGGGCGCAACTGGAGGCGCTGGAGTCCTTACTTCAGGACTGGAACTGGAAAGCGGAAATCTACGACGACTCCCACGAGTCGTTCGAAGCTCGGCGCCAGGCGGCTGCCGAGTACGGCGACAATATGAAGTTCATCTTCGAATCGCTCAAAGACGAGTTGTTCGGGGTGTACGAGGACACCGAACTCCGGCCGCTCGTCGACAAACTGCTCGACGACGACCGGTTAGACCTGGGCGCCCTGTCGACAGAAGAACGCCGCCAGCTCGCCGAATCCGACCTCGCCGATTACATCGAGTTGAAGCTCTCGTAGGTCAGTCGTCCGCGACGACGGCCTGTTTCTCCTGGAGCAACTCCTTCACTTCCAGAATCTCGATGTAGTGGCTTCCGTCCTTCACGTACGTCAGTGCGTCGTCGTCGAGTGCGAGTTCTACCTCACCGCCGATGTAGCCCGATCGAGCGAATTCCTCGAGGACCGTCGGGTCGCCGACGTCCCAGCAGAGGAGCAAGTCGACGTTCGACAGGGGAATCTCCTCCTCGAAGTGCTCGGTCGCCTGGAGATGGACCGCGGCATTCCGTAGTTTCCCGGACTGGCGCACGATCGCGTGGACGTCGGAGTTCGGCTCGAAGTCCTCGACGGTGACATCGAGTGCGCGGTCACCACTGGCAACCCGCTGGAGGGTGAGCAGCAGTTCGGCCCGGTTCGACGGGGTGGGGATATCCCGACTGTCGACGGTTTCACGCCGGTCCGTGAGCGTCGATTGCTGTGACTCCGCGCGTCGCTGTAACTCCCCCTCGCGCCGTGTTACCAGGTAGTCTTTGAACCACGGGTCCTGGGTCACTTTCGAGAGGTAGAACTCGACTTCCTCGGCGATCGCCCGATAGACGGGACTGGCCTTGTTCCGGATCGTCTCGCGGTTGGCCGAGAGTTCGAAGTCCTGGCAGTTGACCACGAAGAAGAAGTGGATGAACTCGTTGTCGTGGGAGATCGCTTCGTTGAGACGCTCGACTTTGATGTGGTCCTTGGCGAACCAGACGCCGAACTGGGCAGAGTGTCGACCATAGGTGGGGAACTCGTTTCGGGTCTCCTTACCGCCAACGACGCCGACGATCTGAATCGTCGTCGACCCCCCGTCGTAGTCGACTTCGAGTTCTCGTGCCGGGTAGTGCTTGCACATCCGTGCAGCCGGGAACTCACCGTCACTGGGCTCGCGTTGTTCGCTCGGCAGTTCCAGTTTGTTCGTCGTTGTCAGCTGATCCATCGAGTCGTCGATTTCCTCGTCCAGGTCGACCGTGATGTCCATCTCCTGGAAGTCGTCGTCGAAGAGGTACGCCGTCGACCCGGCGATGGTCTTCCACTTCAGGTAGTGTTCGATCTTGTTGTAGGTGAGCGACTCCGGGTCGAAGCCTTGCCCGGACCTGAAGTTCTGGATCTTGATGAGCGTACCAGGATTCTCGGCGCGGGTCGGCTGCTCGGTCAGCTCGTACTCCGGGAGTTCTCGCCGATTCAGCTTTGCCCACGGCGACTCCATCACCGCTCGCCGGTTGGTCCCGTCCTTGGCGGTGTTGACCTCGATCGCGTCGCTCTTGTAGAAAATCTTCGTACCGTGGCCCTTGTAGCCGATCGAGTCCGTCTTTCGTGAGTTGCCCAGATCGAAGAAAGACTCCAGGTCTCGTTCGTTCATCCCGTCGCCGTCGTCCTCGATGACGATGTCCGACCCGTGTGGTCGCGTTCGGATGCGGATGTCGACGGTTGTCGCGTTGGCGTCGTACGCGTTGGACAGCGATTCACGGATGACTTCGAGCGGGTCCTCGAAGTCGCTGGCGATCTCGAGAAACTCGTTTACCTTGTTGACTTTTGGTTCCTTTCTCATTAGAAGTACCCTCCGAGCGCGTCGTTGACGACCTGGTGTGCGTACTGGCGAATCCGTTTGTCACGGGCGACGTTCGATTCGATGTACTCGATCAGCGGTTCGGTCCGTCCCGTCTGGATACAGCGACGGATCTCACGCACCTCCCGCATATGGATGATGAGGTTGTGCATGGCGACCGGTCCGATCTCGTCCTTCCGGTACTCGGTTCCTTCCTTCCGCATCATTCCGACGAGCGTGTCGTTGTTACAGACCGGACAGTCACACGTCGAGAAGTCGACGTCGTCGACCGGTTCCGCCTCCATGAGCGACCGGCTGTACTTGCCGTTGATCGCGTGATACATGTACGTCATCGAATCGAACGAGTCGGCGCCGAGCGCGGCGAGCAACGGAATCGCTCGGCTGGAGATTCCGAGGACGTGGAGTGGCCGCCCCTCGAATCCCCAGTCTCGCATTATCTGTCGGCAGTCGGTGACGGCCGTGATGAGCGCGTCACGGTTGTCCTTCTTCGGGACGAGGCTGCCGAGGGCCACGCCGTCGAACGTCTCCTGGAGGACCTCGAGTGGGACGGCGTCCGTGATTTCGTCGAGGAAGGCGTCCATCATCGAGTAGTTGTACCCGTGGAGTGTGAGGTACCGGGCTCCCCCGAAGTCGGACGAAAGATCGACGAACTCGGCGATGTTGGCCCCGGTCTTGCGTGCCTTCTCGATTCGCGTGTCGTAGTCGTCGTCGGGTGCGATCGGGTGGTCGAGATTGACGATGATGTCCGCGCCCATCTTCTGTTGCATCTCGTAGATCGTTCGCTGGTCGATCTCGACCTCGAAGTCGCTCCCGTCGATTTCGTCGCTGTTGAGGAACTTGAACCCGCCCGAGTCGAGAAACAGCATTGCGGAGAGAGGCTCGAAGATATCACGCTCCTTGATCGGGACGGAGAGGTAGTCCTCGTAGCGCTCCCGGGAGATGTTGTAATCGGTCAGGGAGGCCACGGACGTCATGACGCCGTCGAAGTACTCGCTGTACTCCTCCCCGCCGACTCGATCTGCACCGATGAGGCACTCTTTGACGGTCCGGTGGACGCCGCCACCGAACACGCTCCGTTCCATCCCGCCCGCGTAGAAGTTCAACACCGGGAACAGCGTCGGCGTCTCGACCGTCGCGTTCGGTGTCGTCAACCGACCAGCGCGTGCCTGCCCGGCAGTCGCATTGACCGTATAGGTTACCTGGTTAGTAGTCGCTGGTTGCATTAGCTCCCCTCGATTCGGGCCGCGTCCTTTCCTCTGACAAATCGCTTCAGGGCCTGTCCCTTCTTGCCGAGGCCGTCGCCATCAATATACTGAACCGGGATGGGGATGGACTCGTCCTCGATGGCCTGCTGGTAGGTCTTTCCGGCGTTGACGACGATGGTGTCGTACCCCCCGGTAGCGACGCGTTCAGCCAGCGCATCGGTCACTTCCGGACGGAGTTCGGCAGCGCGGGCACGGTCCATTCGCCGGTCGTACACCTCGATTTCCTCGTTCCTGTCGAGAATCCCATACTTCGCGGACAGAATACAGACGTCGAGCCAGTCGACGAACGCCCCGTCATCTATCGCCTTCTTGAGTATTTTGTAGTAGTACCCGGAGTAGATATCGAACGCAGGGCCAGGGCTACGAGCCTGGTTTTTGGACTTTGAACAGGACTGTACGAGCAGCGTCGACATAGGCCTCCGTAGTCCCCCCGAGACCTTTAATGTTCGGACTATCGAAATTCACTCCCCAACTGGGGACGCGATAGCAGCAACAACTGTATTCATCACTGGCAAGACAAGGGTTAAGGCGTCCCATCAGATACCATATAGCAATCGCTACGCTTCTCGAATGAGATATATTGATCGGAATACTGATAGAAAACGCGTTCCCGACGACGTGGGCCCGCTTCTCCGGGGGATGCTAGCTAATCGACAGATCAGGTACGAGGGCCAGGACGAACCGCCGTTCGTGACGGACGCGCTCAAGTACGAGCGGGAACCGCAGGCCAGACGCCAGACGAGCGAGTACACGGACGGGAACCCGTTCGTCGAGTCGATTATCGACGTGTTCGGATTCGACCCGCTCGACTTCCAGGTCAACAGCTGGGAGACGGTCGATTACCTCGACGAGCAACGCCACGCTGACGGTGAGAGCAAGGCGGCCGTGTTCTCGGCACCGACGGGGTTCGGCAAGACCGAAGCCTTCCTCGGTCCGCTCTATCAGCTGCTCCGCGAGGATCGACAGGAATCCATCGCGATCGTCTATCCACGCCGGGCGCTGCTACAGGACCAGCTCGGGCGAATCCTCGAACACATCCACACCATCAAGACGGACCACGACGACACGCTCTCGGTCGGTTGCTACGTGGGGAACATGCCCTGGGAACGGTCGGACGTGGGGAACAAGGGCTTCTTCGAATCGACGGGTGGGAGACCCCGGTTCACGCTCTGTAACTGCTGGTGTGGGGAGGACGGGGAGTCCCACTCGTTCCGTCTCCACGGGACCAGCGAGTCCTACGTCCTCCGCTGTGAGAACGACCCCTCCCACGAGTTCACCGACCGCGAGCTGATCCTGTCACGGAAAGACCTCGCCCTGAACGGGAACGCGGACATCGTCCTCACCACGCTGGAATCCCTCGAGAACTTCGCCCACAAGCCACACTACTCGCTCGTCGACCGCTTCGACACGATCGTCCTCGACGAGGTCCACCTCTACACCGGCCTCCGTGGCGCACACGCGGCGAAGGTCATCCAGAACGTCGACGACATTTCCGACGACCCGCTGCTGTGGCTCGGGTCGAGCGCGACCATCGACGACCCCAAGCGCTTCGGCGGACAGATATTCGGCCGGTCTCCGGCAGACGTCGAGACGACGAGCCCGCCGCCGTCCGACTACGACGACGACCACGACGACTTCGAGCACTACTACTTCATGCTCGCTCCCGAGGACGGGCCCGGCGTCTCCTCGATGGCGCTCCAGCAATCGATGCTCCTGGGGCACACGATGCTCGAAGACGGGGAGGGACGACGGAGCAAACAACTCTCCTTCATCGACAGCATCTCCCAGATCAACCAGCAACGGGTCCAGCTCGACGACGCCGACCGCAAGAACGAGCTGTGGCAGTTCCACCGCGACAACGACGAGGAGGACTGGGACGGCGTCGCGTCGGACATGGACCACCGGTTCATCGACGAACCACTGTCGCTCATGTCGGTGTATTCTGAACAGGGGTTCGACAGCGAGACGGCCGCGAACAGCGATATCCTCCTCTCGACGAACTTCCTCGAGGTGGGCATCGACGTCGGGGACATCAAGATCATCACGCAACACCGGACGCCGTGGAACCTGTCGTCGTTCCTGCAGCGCGCCGGCCGGGCAGCCCGGAAACCGGGAATGGATTCACACATCGCGGTGTACCTGTCGAACCTCACCGGCGACGCAAACATGTTCTACCGGGCCGACCGGTTCCTCGGCTCCGACATCCGGACCCCGCTCAACACGGACAACCGCGTCGTCGAGTGGATGCACGACCGGTTCAATCGGTACTACGACCACGTCTCGTGGCTCGACGACCAGTTTATCCGGTTCGACGAACACAGGACGTTCCTCGAACGGTACCTGCAGACGGATCTGGGATACGACAGCTTCTACGAGATGCTCGTGGACCCACGATCCTTCTTCGAGGAGGAGTTCGGGATCGACGTCCCGAGTGAACCCATGCTCTCGAAGCCAGTCGTCGCCGACGTGCAGGACGCACTCGACTCGTACCTCGAGGCCCAGCACGAGACCGTGGCAGACGTCGAGGAGTACTTCGGAATGGAAGACGGGGAGATCGTCCGCGGGACTGACGCCGTCGGCCAGTACGTCCTCGAAGTCCAGGAACAGACGCTCCTCGTCATCAAGACCTTCGACGGACAGGTCTCCGGCTACGAACAACGGCTAGCGTCACGGGGTGGCAGTGGCTACGAGGACCTCGTCCAGGAACTGAACCAGCAGCTGGCCGAGGCGAAGAACCGCGCCCAGGTCGTTCCCTCCGGCGGGACGCACGACGTCGTCACCCACTTCTCGTCGCTACTGGCCGACCTGTTCGGTCTCACTGGGAAGCTGATGCAGTTGCGCAACCGGGTGAACAGCGTCGTCGACGAGGCGATCGCCCCGGTCAACCAGGGCCGTCTCGCGGACCTGAACGACGCCGTCACCCAGCTCGAAACGCTCAGCGAAGACGAGCGCATCGAGGACTACTATCGCCTCGAAAAGCAGGTCCACTACGTCCGGGAGACGCTCGACCAGTACGCCTCGTATCTCGACGGCAGCGACAAACCGTACAACTCGCTGTACAAGATCAAGGACCTCCTGCGGGCTGCCTACTACTTCGACCTCTACCTGCAGACCGAGGGCCGCCAGCTCGACGACGAAGTGTGGTTCGTCCCGCCGAGCTACTTCGACAGCTCCGGACAGTTCGTCTCCGTCTTCCGCGAAGACCAGCAGACGGACCGCCCGGAGGAGTCGATCGATTCGGTCGTGACGACCTACGCTCCGTACCGGTCGGAGTACCAGTCGCAGTCCGGGGTGATGCACGCGTTCCTGCCGAAGACGACCGTGACCGACGACGGCGTTGTCATGGACTACAAGGCCGACGTCACCGGCGAGAAGCACGAGGACGTCCTCGTGCCTGACACCCTCCAGCTCTCGGAGATGACGGACATCTCGGAGGAGAAGGCCCTCGAGATGGTCCAGTACTGTCCGGTGTGTTTCCAGGTTATCCCGGGCAATCTGGATCGGTGCCTCCGTCACGAGGAGCGCGAGTACGGGAAGATCCACTCCGAACCACACGTCGACACGTCGGTCATCGAGCGGACGCCAGTCGAATCGACGGGCGACCTGACGCTCGCCGACCTCGAAGCGAAGGTGTCACTGGAGAGCGTGACCCTGGAGATTACGCCTGGGAAATTCTACGGTCCCGACATCGGCGTCTCCTATGACAAGGACCAGGACCGGTTCACCCAGGAACTGGAGAGCCCCGAGATGCCGCTCGGGTTCACGACGCGAACACGCGGACTCGTCTACGATCTCACCCCGTTTCTCGACGGACTCGAGGAGAACGTCGGCGAGTACGTGCGACGATACAAGGACCTCGAAACGGGCGACCTCGAACATCTCGCCTACCACACGGCAGCCCACTTCTTCCTCCAGCTGGTCGCGGACATCAGTAGCGTCAACAGCCAGCGCGTCTTCTACGGCTTCGACCAGGACGAGGGTGAAGTGTACGTCTTCGAGCGGACAGAGGGCGGCCAGGGAATCGTCGACCTCGTCTACGACGAACTCGACACCGATCCGGGCAGCGTCCTGGAGTCGATAAACCGGCTGGCCTACAACGAGCAGGTGATCAGCGAACGCCTCTGGGCGTCCAGTGAATTCGTGGCCGATTTGCCGACCGCTACCACCGACACCGAGTCCATCCGGCCGATCATCGAGTCACATCTCGGAGTTCCCTTCGAGACAGTCGTCGACCGAGTGACCGAGGAGATTATCTCGACCATCGACCGTGCCCAGCAGTTCGCCACCGACGAGGATATCTCGACTGGCGACGCGTACAGCCTCAAGCACGTCGTCGCGAGTGCACAGGTCGCCGGTGAGGAGTTCCCGGCAGACGCAATCGCCACCCACGAGACGTCGCTCTCCGACGTCGACCGGGTCGAAACGGCGTTCCACTCGCCGGACATCGACGGTTGCGTCGAGAACCTGCACCTCACGGAGTGCATCGAAGCCGGTGACCAGAGTGAGACGCTCAGCTACGTCGTGCTCGAGGCCCTCCGGGCGCACCTGACGGAGTCCGTTCCCACTGAGGAGGCCACCGAAACGATGTTCGACCGCGAACGACCGCCAGGGGGTGAGATCGATGGTACGAGCGTTTTCCTTGACTTCTGACAGCCTGGGGTACTTCATCGGGTACACGCTCTTGCACGCCCGACGGGTCGTCATCGTCTCGCCGTGGCTGGGCAACGTCGACCTGCGGTTTCCGGTGAACGACCACCTCGAGAGCCGCCACACGAGTATGCTCGACGCGATCGACGCGCTGCCCGACACGGAGGTGACGCTCGTCATCCGCGAAGGGGAGCAGTACAACGACTTCGTACGCGACCGCTTGCCGGACGAGGTGACGCTCATCGAACTCGACGACCTCCACGCCAAGGTTGTCGTCTGCGACGAGTTCGCCTACCTGGGCTCCGCGAACATCACGAGGGGCGGGCTGACCGTCAACCGGGAGGTGTGCGAGATAATCGAGAACGAGTACGACGACGCCTTCGACTACGTGAGTGCGGAGCTCGACATCTCGGTACCCCGGTCGGATTCCTGATCCCGCTCCGTCTTCGTAGCGCCAGCCCAGGACCGTCTCACCACCCACGTACAGACGATCCATCGAACAGCGCCACTCGCCCCTCGAAAACCGGGCCGGGAGCGGCAACTATCCACCACCCAGACTCCGGCGCTTCCCCGCCCCGGTTACGCACCCGCCGACGTGCGTCGTGAGTCAGACGCCGCCGCGGGCGAGTCGTTTTCGCTTCTCGCGGTCCTCGTCGGAACTGTCGTTCCGGGAGTCGGCTTCGAGCTGTTCACCGCTACGGTCGCGCTTGATTTTCGCCATCTGTGGATCAACCCTGGTTCGCCCTCGCCGGGAGGGCACTGCACCCAGAGAACCGATCCCCCTTAAATCGATAATATCGACCGGTCCGCTCAGTCGCCCTGACCCGCTGGTGTCGTTCCCGCGAGCACGTGCTCCGGGAGCTGAATCTGCAGAGTCCACGCGGGGCCCTGCTCCTCGGTGAGCAACTCGTTGATCCGTGCCTCGTTCTGGATGATGTGGTCGCTGTCCCGGGTGACGAGGACACCGGAGCCGCCGTCGGCAGTCCAGGCGGCGGCGTCCGTGACGATTTTCGTGTCCGCGTCGTGGTTCAGGACGCCGTCCATGGCGAATCGCAGTTCGAGGGGCGGGATGGGATCAATCGTCTGGTCGGCGAGCAGTGATTCGAGGTACTCGACGCGACGCCCTGCCGCCCGGACGAAGGTCCGAAGGTCACGGAGAATCTCGCGTCGGTCACCCCGACCAGCGAGGTCCATCTGCAGGTTCCGGACGTGCTTCGCGTCGTTCCGCGCGAAGTAGACGTGCCTGTCGCCCGGGTCGTACTCTTCGATGTCGGCGTCCAGTTCCACGAGGTAGTCGACCATGTCCTCGTAGATGTCGCGGCGCCGCTCGGAGACCGCCCGCAGCTCATCGACGACGGACTCACTGACGACGACCGTCACCGACTCCGATTCGATCAGTTCGGTCTCGTCGGTACGTTCCCACTCGCGTTGAACGAAAGAGAGCAGGATACACGTGTCGGCGAACACCTCGCGTGCTGCCGGGGGACTGTGATCCGTGCTCATTCGATGTAATTGTCTGCGAGCGAGGTGATCGTCTCGGTCACGTCGTCGTCCGGCGGGCTGTAATCGGTGTAGTCGGGTATCAGTCCGGCCTGTGCGAGTTCTCGTTCGAACCGGTCGGCCTCCTGTTGCAGTTCGTCCTCGAAGTCTGCGAGTCGGTCCGTTCGCTCCGCTCGGAGCGACTCAACCGACGGCCCCGTCGCGGTCTCGCGAGAGATGTGGAGACACGGGAATCGCCAGACGTAGTAGAAGAAGAAGTCCTGCATCGACTGCACGGTGGCCACGTGCCCGGGTTCGAGGTCATCCGGTGAGCGGGTGGCCAGCATCAACAGTCCGTCCTCGATGAGGTCGGTTCCACGGACGAAGCCATCGAACGTCGACTGGAGTTCCTCAGAGGACTGGATAGAACAGTGAAGGTCCGAGATGTCGAGGCCGACATCGTCGACGAGTTCGTCGAGTGACTGCGTGGGTTGCTCGCCCTCGGTAATGGCTTTCACGACCGTTTCGACGTCGTGCAACCGCGTCCGGAGGTGCGTACTCTGGACGTAGAGGTCGCGATAGGCCGCGGGCGCGTGTTCGAGATAGAAGTTCTGGAGGAATCGCATCGTACGCTGGTACCACACGTCCGGGAGCGTCGCCTCGTAAAAATCGACAACGTCCGCGCGCCGGTCGCCGAGCCGGTCCGGTGACGGGTCAGTCTCGCCGGCGCTCTCGGGGGAGAAGAGTATCGGATCGAGAGTCTCGTCGTCCGCGGGGGAAGCCACTGAGTCGAGAAGGTCGTCGAAGCCGTCAGTCGCTGCCGCCGCCGAATCCGTGTCGCTGGGCGCTGCCGACTCGTCCGCATCGAGAGATGGCCCCGACGGTCCCGTGACGTCGTCGAACGAGGACCGCAGTCCAGCCGGCGTCGCCCCGTCGCCGGGCACGACCGCTCCGGCCAGGTACCAGCTGTGGGTGACCGGGAGGTCGAACTCGTCGATCGCGAGGTAGAGCAGCTTCTGTAGCTTGGTCTTGCTCGCGTAGGCAGGGTCGACGTCGTCCTGCCGACGCATCGCCTCGGCGATGCAGTCCAGCAGCTCGTCGACGAGCGCGCGTTCGGCGGCCGAGAGGTGTCCCATCTATTCGAGCCTCGGGGGAGTGTTAGGTCTAGAAGGACCGCTCGACGTTATATATCTTCATGGCTGTCGAGGTCAGGTAGTCGGTACGAAGCGAGGATATCAGTACGATTCAAGGCGACCCACGCGGACGTGTCGGTGTGTCCCCACCGATCAACGTCGCGTTCTGGACGACGTTCTACGAGACTGCCGAAGACCCCGACCGGACGTATCACGACGTCCTCGCCGGGACGGACGACGTCGTCGAGCGTGCGGCCCAGCTCTGGGACTGGAAGGACCTCAGCCGAGGTGTGGACTTCTCGGGTGTTCGGCCAGTGCTGGAATCTGGAGTTCTCGAACCGCTCCTCGAAGAAGAACCCGCGGACGCTGTCGAGACGCTCGGCAGTGAACTCGTCGACGCGGGGGCGCTCTCGAACGCGACAGTAGTGACGCCAGCGTTCCTCCTTCATCTCGCGGCGAGCGACCCCGATGCGTACTCGGCCAGCTTCCCCCTCTTCGACGTCCGGGTCTGGACGGCCTTCGTCTTCCTCACGGGTCGACGGTCGGGGACGGACACGCTTCCAGTGGGTGCGACCACGTCGGCGACGAAGTTCGGCGAGTACGTCGCGTTCTTCGAGCGCACGCTTCCCGATGGAATGGCAGGACGACGATACGAACGGGCACTGTTCCGGTTCGGGTCCTACATCAGCGGCCTCCCGGAAGAACAGGTAGGAGAGATCGCCGCACATCTCGACGACCTCGAGGGCGCGATCGACGGATACGCCCGCGATACAGACCGGTATCTCACGTCTCACTGACTGTGGTGCTATCGTAGTCCGTGGCCATCAGTCGAGTTATCGATTTAAGTGGGGACATCTCTCTGGACGCGTGAACGTCGGAATCGCCCATGCTCACCGATTGCACCACCGGAACAGCTAACATGGATCCGTGATATAGATCAGGTAGCTACGACCCGGCGGGAGACCGCTGGCCCGGATTGTTGGCACCGCCGTCAAAACTAACTCGCGTTCGCGTGGCCGTTCCTCGGCTGCTGTCCAGTACCGACAGGTCTCGGACAGCCCAGTCGGACTCGTCCGAGCAGCTGCGCGACGCACAGTTTTCCCAATCCATGTCCTCAGGCCAACAGTCCGTAGCGTGGCGTGTCGCATCCGAACGCACTTCGACCGACGAGCCGTCGGTCGTCGACGGCGAGGAGTCGTCGGCGAACGACTTCGATACCACGGCCGCCTGTGCCGAATGTGGTGCGCAGTCGTTCGCCCGGAGTGCCGCCAGCGAGTGGTACTGTGAAGCGTGTGGCGCCGTCCACACCGGGGCCGAAATCGAGTTCAGTGAACCCGGCTGGAAACCCCAGGAGGACCGCCGTACCGGCCCAGCCGTGTCCGTCTCGCGGGTAAGCGTCGGCACCAGGATTGGGGATGGTAGTGGCGCAGGAACCGGGTTCTGGGCCCGGTTCAACAACCGTCTCGACCACGCCGACGAGACACTCCGCCACGGGCTCCGTGAACTGCGGGCGCTTGCGACGTCGCTCGAAGCCACCGACTCCCTCGTCGATCAGGCAGCCTACCTGTTCCGCCAGGTCGCCGACGACGGCTTGCTCGTCGGCCACTCCATCGAGGCCATGGCCGCCGCCTGCGTCCACGTGACGGCGCGCGAGGACTACAACCCGTTCCCGCTGAAACAGATCGCCGACGCCTCACCGGTGGCGCTCGACGCTATCAGGAGCGCCGTGAGCAAACTCGTCCGCGAATACGACCGCCAGGTCGCGCCACCGCTCCCGAGTGCCTTCATCGCGCGATTTGCGTCGGAGACGTCGCTCCCGACGGCGGTCCGTCAGCGAGCGTCCGAACTCGCCGACGCAGTGATCGACGACGGCGCCCACGTCGGCCAGAGTCCGACGGGAATCGCTGCCGCCATTCTGTACGGCGCCGCACGGGAACACGGCGTCGAGGTGACCCAGTCGGAGCTGGCCGACGTCGCGTACGTGAGCGTGGTGACGCTCTCGCGTCACTGGCAGACGGTGCAAACCTACATCGAGGACGAGTAACTCCAGTCCGAACTTCCGTCCTCGGCCGGTCTCTGGCTGGTGAGTATGCGAATCTACATCAGTTCGTTATCGAACTCGGAAACGATCTCGTCCAGCACGGTCTCCCCTCCATCCGGTTCGTCTTCGCTCTCGTCGTTTGCATCCGCTTCCTCGTCCTCTTCCACCGCATCATCGAACTCGTCTTCTGGCTTCGTCTCGTCTTCGCTTCCTTCGGAGGACTCGTCATCTGGCGTCTCAATCATCTTCTCGTCTACAGCAGGGGCATCCGCCGAGAGCGGAGTAACCGTCGTGTCCCGTGAACTTGAGAGAGTAAGCATTGTCTCGCCGTTTCGTTCCCACTTGCGGAGACGCACTTCCGACAGCACGTACCACTCCCCAACGGCCCAGTCGAACTCGCAGTCGTGTTTCGCCCAGACATTGAACGTCGCCGCCGTCCCGGTGACGTCCTGTACAGAGAGTCGCGCGTCTTTCGTCTCGTCTGGGTTGTGGCGTTCAGTGACGTACACTGCTGTTTCACCGTGGAATCGACTTTCGTTGGGTAGTTCAGCGAGCGTGAAATAGCCGTCCAGAACGTCCTCGTGACTCGCCGTCTCCCCATCTGACCGGTCGTTTGCCTCTTGCTCCCCGGGCGTCGATTTCGAGTGTTCGCGAGAATCGTCCGAGTGGAGATCAGCAGCCTCGACGGCGGCTGCCCACGAACCGAAGTACGTCGAGTACTTCCCCGCGTTGTACGCTCCCTCACGGTTCATATCGCTGGATGTCGGTTCACCGTCGACGGCCTCGGCAACGTGTTCGAGTTCACTCAGGAGTTCGGCCTCGACACTGATGCCCGCCGCTTCGAGTGCGCCCTGCCAGGACTCGAACTCGGCAGTGACGTCACCCTGGTCCCAGTCCGTCCGGTCGAGGAACTCGTTTCGCTTCGGCATCCGTCCGAGTTCTGTTGCGACGTCGTCGATTGCCTCGAAAATTCGCTCCCGCTTGCTACGCTCGGTACCGACATCACTGTCAGGTGCTCGCTCTCGTTGCCACGCCTGCCGACGTTCGAGGTGGCCCCTCCCGGTCTCGGTGAGTCGATAGCCGTTGGATCGCTCGTCGAGTTCGAACTTGTCGACGAGCTCTTTCTCGGCGAGCGTATCGAGATTGGGGTACAGTCGACCGTGATTGATATCCTCGTCGTAGTACGTCTCCAGTTCGTCCCTGATCGCCAGTCCTTTGGCGTCCTCGTGACCAGCGATGACGACCAGCAGGTCGCGCTGGAACGCCGTGAGAACGGCGAATTCGGCCGTCGAGTGACTGTCGTCTCGCTGGTCATCTGTGGTATCGTCCATCTGTGGCTGGGTCTCGCGAGTTGCTTCCTGTCGCGATTGTTCGTAGGCGGTTACACGGGAGTCGAGCTCGGCAACTCGCCCGTCAAACGTCGCCGTCGCGATGCTCGATGCGGAGAGATGGTCACGAGCGTCGTCGAGCTTCGATTCGACCGTCTCACGAACGCCGTCCGGGTTTTCTGATCCCTCGATCGCTTCGTCGAGGAATGTCTCGCACTCATCGAGGAGCGACTCTATCCGCTGGGTAGCGTACTCCCTGTTCGCCGTTGCCTGGAGTTCGTCGATCCGGTTTTCCTGATGCTGTATCGAATCGGTCGAGAGATACGGGACGTCTCGGTCCATGAGTGTCTCGGACCGATCTCGTGCTTCGTCCAGTTTCGCGAGCGCGGGCTGCCACCGCTCGGCGTCGACGTCCTCCCGGGCCGCCTGGATCGAATCGTCGAGCTCGTCACGAGCCCCTAACCATTCGCGTACCTGTTCGATGTCGTCTCGCCGTGTGTCAATTCGATCTTGCAGTGATTCGATGCGCTCGGAGGGCAGCGAGTCGGATGGTGGCGCTAATCGATCCATCGCTTCCTGGATCTCTTGCTCTGCATCATCGAGCGCTTCTTCCGCATCGTCGACGTTCCCGTGGGAGAGATAGCCGTTTACACTTGCCAGGGATCGCTCGACTGCCTCACAGGATTCTTCGAGCGACAATTCGCGGGCCCGACGGATGGCCCCTTCGAGTGATTCCTGTTCGTCTCGTACCTTCTCCTGTAGCGGCTGAACTCTAGACGACGGTACTGGTTCGGGTACGGTACCGAGCTTCCCCATCAGCCGTTCCAGTTCCTGGTTTGCCCTTGCTCTCGCCTGCTCGGCGTTGTCTCGCTCGCCCGCTACCACCAGTTCCGTAATTTCGTCCTGCAATTCGTCGACTCGCTCCAGCGCCGATTCGACCTCGGCTTCGAGCGCCTGGATCTGTTCGTCTTCAGCACCCTCTCGTTCGGCGTTCTTCGGTCCCTTTTCGCTCGGTTCCTCTTCGTTTGGCTCTGTTTCCCGCTCGACCGTGACCCGAGGCCTACTAGTGCTACTGTCGTCTGGAGACTCGTCACTTCCCCGCAACAGGAGATACCCGACCAGAATTCCCCCGAGCCCCAGGCCAATGCCAAGGTCACCGACCGGGAGTATGTCGCCATCCACTCGCTGTCCAGATTCGTCAGCACCGGCATTTCCACGTGACTCGGCGTCCTGAAGTGGGACCGGAGACGAGCCGGGCGACGTAATCGCGTACACTCCCCCGTCGTCACTCCCGACGTACACCAACCCGCTCACGGCAGTTGGTGTCGAGACGATACTGTCGGCCGATTCGAATCGCCATCGCTCAGTCCCATTCTCCGCGTCCAGGGCGTACAGATACCCGTCCTCGCTCCCGACGTATACCGTCTGTCCGGCCACGATCGGAGACGCCTCGATCCCTGGACCCCAGAACGCGAACTGCCACGAACTGTTCGCGTCGAAGCGCCACTTCTCGATTCCAGAATCTGCGTAAAGTGCGATGACGTCACCGTTCTCCGCACCGACGTACACCAACTCCGTCGTCACTGCTGGTGACGTCACAATCCACGGTGTCGTCGTAAATTGCCACTGCGTACTTCCGGTGACAGGATCGAGGGCGTACACACGCCCCTGTGCCGTCTCGCCAGGGTCTGTTCCGGCTACGTAGACGGTATCGTTGGCGACGGTCACCGCAGGCACCCTGTCGATGACCCTGTCGACGCGCCACCGCTCCGGCCTGTCGAATCCGGTGGTGTCATCAGTGAGGTCGAAGGCGTAGATCGACCCGTCGTCACTGCCGACGTAGACGCTGGTGTCCGTTACCGCGGGCTGCGACAGCTCATCCCCGGACAGCGACGCTTCGGCCGAACGACGACCGTCGTCATCGAACGACAGGAGAGAGGTTCCACTCGTCGTGTAAATGTAATCCTGCCAGATGACCGGTGGCGAAACTGAGTCGCCGTCGAGGGGTGCCGACCACTGCTCCGTGCCTGACGTTGCATCGATGGCAACGAGCCTTCCGGCAGTCGTCGTCACGTAGACGGTCCCTTCGGCGACTACCGGCGAGGTCGGTGTTCCGTCCGCAAACTCGAAGGTCCAGTGCACTTCACCGGTGATTGCATCGAGAGCGACCAACTGCCTACCCTCCGTTCCAACGTAGACCCGATTGTCGACGACGACCGGTGACGTGCGGACGTTCGCGCCAGTCCGATGCTGCCAGAGTGCGGCCGGGTCTGCGGTCGGTCCGCTCTGGTCTGCCGCGAAGCCAGTGTTCGCCGCGTCGTACTGCACCATCGGAGAGCCACTGACGACGGGCGTTTCTGTGGCGTCCTCCTCCACCGACCCACTGACAGTACTGACACCGAGGCTGGTGCCTCCCGAGAACCCGAATAAACCAGCGCAACGAAGGATGTCACGCCGGGATTGTTCCGCCATTCGGGTAAGTCACTATCAGTATCCCATTTATATCCATTTCTTCCGAGAATACACGTAGCCATTTATTTCAAATGGTTTGGGGCGTGTCACAAGTCTACGATCTGTATTCACGGAAAATCCCGGCGCCTTGCTGCGACTGGACCCGATGTCCAGGGTCGCCTTGATCACACCGCTCCAGGTAGAGTCGGCATCTCGGCGACCGCAATAGAGGCGTTCTCCCGATCGGTTTCACATTCATAAGGGAACCCCGTCCTGAGCGGGTGGACCATGAAGACCCACGTCACCTTCGTTCTCGACTCCTCGGGCTCGATGTCGACCATCCGCGAAGACACCATCGGCGGCTACAACACGTTCCTCGAGGACCAGCGGGACGAGGAGGGCACGGCGACCGTCTCACTGTACGATTTCAACACGCACGTCAACCTCGTGTACGAGACCTGCCCGATCGAGGATGCTCCGGAGCTGGGTAGCGACAACTACACGCCTTCGGGGCAGACTGCGCTGCACGACGCGATATACCAGGCAATCACCGAAACAGCGGACCACTTCGCGTCCATGGGCGTCGAAGAGCGTCCGGACAACACCATCGTCGTCATCCTCACCGACGGGAAGGAGAACGCGTCCGAAACCCCGCAGCCACGGGTGCGAGAACAGATCGAGTACCGCCAGTCGGAGTTCGACTGGGAGTTCCTCTTCATCGGCGCGAATCAGGATGCGGCGCTCACCGCGGGCGGGATGGGCATCCATGGAGAGTACACACTGGACATGGCACACAGCGGCGACGGGGCAGAGGCTGCGTATGAATCTACGTCTGACCGAATCAGCAACGCACGGGAGGAAGGGTCAACTGGTGGGTTCGAGGCAGTGGATCGGGAACGGCAGGACGACGCGCGGGATTCGTAGAGGCCGACTAGCTCGATTCCGGGCCACTCTTCGAGATAATCCTCGAATTTCCGAACTTCGTCGGTACCAACAGCCCTGTGAGCTAGGTAGACGAGAAGCTCATATCCACTTCGGGGACGTGACCTATGCCCCCATCGGGGTCGCTCACTAGCCAACGTTTCGTGTCGCTGCTCGCGAGCCCGTCGGCGTCGACGGTGAATGGCGCCGCACCGAGATCAGTGCGTTGCCGACTGAGAAAGAGGTTATCGACTGCGGTCTGGGTCCACCAGTAGTGGATCCGCCACTGACGAATCAATCACGACACCTTCGGATCGGTTCCGAAACGATGGTGGGCATACGTAGGTGTATTCGCTGGGAACACGTCCTGAAATCGGGCGGACTACAGTCTCAAAACGAGCTTCAATCTGACGCATCGATATAGCTCAGTTGGAATCAGACCGATCACGCAAACCCGCGCTCCCACGTAACTGTTCCGCATTCACTAATCGCAATGCTCCGAATGGTTAAATAATGACCAGCTGAGCGTAACTTCAGCAACAATGGGTGGGCAATGGCGGAAGGTGGTAGCAGTAGCGCTTTCGATACTCGTCCTGACTGCGACGGCCGCTGGGCCGGCCGTTGGGTCGTTACAGACCCAGACCGGGACGGAATCGGTAGGGAACGCACCAACGATAGACGACAATCTGTCGCCGTTCGAGAAGAAACAGCGCGCGCTTGAGCTGACGAGGAATCTCGATCCAGAGCCGGGGATCCAGCAGGAATCGGCGGAGCGAGCACGACAGCATCTCCGGAACAGCAGTGCGAGTTACGAGTATCACGACCCCGTCCGGGTGAAAGACCCGATGACCTTCGAGCGGGACGCGAAAGTCGTCCGCAACCTCGCGAAGTTCGAGGGAACGAACTCAGCAGACACCGCTCACCGGTCCGCGAGGTTCGTCGTCGCTGCTGACGACGAATCGGCCGAACAGGCGATCGAAGATGCCCGGCGGGCGTACGAGGCGCGCAAGGACACGATGTCCAAGGGCGAGCGTCAGAGCACGAAAGCTCATATCAGTAACGCCGAGCGCGCCCTCGAAAAATCTCGCGCCGCCCAGGAACGTGCTTCACAGGGATCCCAGCAGTCACTCTCGTTCGCCGGGATCTCTCTCGACAGTGCGCTCTCGACGCTCTCCGTGCAGCAAGCGCCGAAGGCCAAGAAGGGTGGCAAGAACCCGGGGAAGGCCAAGGGCAAGAAAAAGAGCAACGGCAAGGACAAGACCAGCAAGAAAAACGACAGGGCCGAGAAGAAGAACGGGAACGGCGAGAAGAAGGGGAAGGCCAGGGGCACGCAGAAAGGTAAGGACAAAAAGAAGGGGAAGGACAAGCAGAAAGGCAAGGACAAAGCCGGTCCTGAGACACCGACCGAGTCCGAGACGACGCCAAGCCCCACGGCCACTGCGACGAGTACGCCGTCCGCGACGGAAGCAAACGACACCGCGACCGCTACCCCTCCTGCGTCCGAGGCGACCGCCACTGCGACCACAACCGCGACGGAGACACCTCGGAAGAACGTCCGCGGAAAGCAGGCGTTCAAGCACCGGGCCAACGCGCTCGTCAAGCTGAAGATCGCTCTGAAGCAGGCGAACCTGGCCCTCGAACGCATCGACGGGGCGAGCGAACCCCGTGTCGCCATCGAGTCCGAGATCGATCCGGTGTGGCAGGACGGCCAGCCCGACACGTACTACCTGACGGGGAACTACACCGACGTCGTCGTCGGGGAACCGGAACCCGTCACGGTCACCATCGGCAACCGGAGTCGGACGGTCGAAGTCATCTCGGCCTCGGACTCGTCGATGGCCAACCAGACGTTCCTCGTTGAGCTCAATCGGACCGAACGCGTCACCGAAATCGAGGTCCGAGCACCCGACGCCGAGAACGACCTGAACGGGACGGAATCGCTGTTACTCGACGGTGACGGATTACCCGAGCACGTCGAGCGGGAGGTAGGCTCGGATCCACTCGATCCAGACAGCGACGTCCGCGAACTTGACGGCGACCAGGCCGACGACGGCGTCCACGACGGTGCGGCTGTCGCGCGCAGCGACAAATTAGGCGGTATCGTCGAGAACGGGACGTTCCTGAAGCCCACGCCGATCGTCCTCGGCAAGGACACCGACGGTGACGGAATTAGCGACGAGCGAGAGCGCGAACTCGGACTCAACGCCTCGAACAACGACACCGACGGCGACGGAATCTCTGACCGCTACGAGACGAACGGCGGCGCCCACGTCGATACCGATGGGGACGGAGTACTGGACGCGCGCGATAACGACAGCGACGGCGACAATCTTCCCGATCATTTTGAGGAGCGCAACGACACGGACAGCGACCTGTTACACGACTATCGAGACAAGGACGATGACGACGATGGAATCCCGACGGCGACGGAATACAACGACTCGCGTGAGTTCCGGTACGACGTGGACTTCGATGGGGTGTACAACTGGCTCGAAGCCGACGCAGACAACGACTCCGTCGCAGACGGCGTCGAGGGGCGAACCGACGGGGACGGTGATGGTATCCCCGACTACCTCGACAACGACAGGGACATCGATGGGCTTCCTGACTGGTACGAACGGACAGTGACGGGCACCGACCCGGCTAACAATGACAGTGACGCCCAGTGGACTGCGCGCAATGAATCGGGGAATGAGATACTCGACGGTGCGGAGGACTTCGACCAGGACGGCGTGAACGCGTTCACGGAGTATCGGCTCGGTCTCGATCCACGGAACAACGACACCGACGGCGATGGGCTGGAGGATGGCTACGAGCGATCGCAACGGCTCCTCGACCCACGAGTCGCCGACACAGATGGTGATGGTGTCCCCGACGGTCAGGAAGACTTCGACGACGACGGGCTACGCAACATCCGAGAGCAGGCCCACAATACCTCGGTCGTCCGAAACGACACGGACGGTGACGGTCTCGACGACGGCGTCGAGGTCGATACCCATGGATCGGATCCGAGGGATCCTGACTCGGACGCCGACGGCCTGACTGATGGCGACGAGATAACCGTCGGGACCGATCCCCTCGATCCGGATACTGATGGTGATGGTGTCCTCGACGGAAACGAGACATTCACGACCGAGATGTCCGACGAGGAAACCGGCGCTTCCGTTACCATCACTGGCGACGGAAACGCTGCTCGCGGCGTTTCGATATCGTCGGCGTCGAACGAGTCGACGGGAAAGATGGGGACGAATCGCTCGGAACCTGTACGGAAGTCCGAGATAATCCACCTGCAGAACCGGACGAGTTTCGACGAAGCGAATGTGACGATACCGATCGCGGATTCGGTCAACGTCTCCGAAGCGGAGAATTTGACCGTCTACAAGTGGGATGCCGGGAGCGGGCGGATGCCCCAGCCCGTACCGACGACGATCGACGAGGAAAATCGGACCGCGACCGCGACGGTCCAGAACTTCTCGCACGTTCAGGTCGTGGACGGCCACGTCGCTGAGCAACTGTTCACTGTCGACCTCGATCCCAGTGATCTACCGTTCTACGACGACTTCGACAGGCTATGGGAGTGGGAGAAGTCCGGTGACGTTTCAAAGGGGTCGGTGAACGGCGTCTCTGGAGCGGTTCTCGTCAGTACGAACGACAAGGACGATGACGGGGCCGTGAACGAGAACGACAACTGTCCATCGACGGCGAATTCGGATCAGACCGATACCGACGGTGACGGCGACGGAGACGCCTGTGATCCCGACGACGATGGTGATGGCGTTTCTGATGGCGAGGACGCGGCACCGAAGGACCCAGACGTCGGCGATGGGGACGAGGGCAACGATGGCGACGACGGCGACGATAGCGGGAGTTGCTACCCACATCCCTCTAACTGCGTCGGCGACGACGACGGTGACGACTCGGACGACGGTGACGACTCGGACGACGGTGACGACTCGGACGACGGCGATGGTGGCGACGATAGCGGAAGCTGCTACCCATTACCCTCGAACTGCGTGGGCACGTCTTCGCTAACCGTCGCGAGTACCACGAACGTGATGAGTACGGTGACTGCGTCCGAGTCCTCGATAGAGCGAGAGGTTCAGGTCCCCGACGGCCAGACTGCGACGCTGCATACGCGAATCGCGGCGGAGTTAGACAGTTCGGATGCTCGCGTCGAAGTTGCCGTCGTCGACGATGGCCAGACCGAGGTGCTGCATAGCTGGAGCGGTGACAGGACCTTGGACGACGTGACGGTCACGGGGGAACTCTCCGAGTACGCCGGCGAATCGGTGACGGTCAAAGTGCGGATCGAGGGAGAATCGAGGGTCGCTATCGGTGATATCGCGACCACTAGATCCGATGACGATGATGGGCTGAGTACGTGGGAAGAAAGGGAACTCAGTGAACATAGTGCGCAATATCGCAAACCGAACGGCGATATTGCCACCAAAGACATCGCCCTCGATCCGACGGACCCGGATTCCGATGACGACGGTCTAGTTGACGGAAAAGAGATCGATCTCGTGGAAGACTGCCTCTTCCTCGGGATATATTGTAAGAACGTGCCAGATGTGTATGCTCATCCGAACGTAGAAAACAGTGATGGCGTCGGATATAACGATTCCCAAGAGTATGAAAACGGGAGTGAGGCTAGCGAGCCCGAGATCATTACAGCTGGCTTCTCCGTTCCGACGTTAACTGACCCGAACGACGGTACGACGAAACCGAAGACAGTCGATCAGCTTGAAGAGTGTTGTGGGATCGTCCGCAGATACGAAGGAGAAGGGAGGGGGAACGATCTAGTCTATAGTGCGAGTAAGAGCACGTTGGGTGGGTACTCTACGGAGAACTACCTCGTCGAGCAAATCCCGGTCATGATCTACGCGTCTGCAAACGAAGGGGCGCAAGAGAACTTCGACCTGTCCGAGATGGAGGTCGAACTCCACTGGGACAACGATTACGTCGAAAACGGGCACGTCTCCCTCGTTGGGACCCCGGATTACCAGCTAAGGCCGGGGGAATCAAAGGTGATTACAGTTAAGGTAGCTGTCCCGCAAACTAATCGGCAAGCCCTCGAGCCCGAGACGGTACAGAAGGCGCTGAATTTGTCTGTTTCGGTCGAAGGACTGGACGATACGCCAGCCGCACGCGGAGAGGGCAACGGAGAAAGTGCTTCGGTCGAGTACTCCACGCGCGGGAGCTATATTCTCGATGGAACGGCAACGACGATCAATGAGGTGAAGAACAAGTACGAAGAGGGGATCGAGATCTCGTTAGCGGTTGAAGGTGGCTTCGCGAAAGCAAAATCGAAAGGAGGCGGTATTGGGACCGTGGTGAGGTTTGCGGTCTACGAATATCTAGAAGGAAAGATCCGTGGAAAGCTCAACATGGAGAAACCGGATTCAAAGGATCTAGTACTGAAAGCGTCAGTGAAAGGGATGAGCTCATTCGCCGAAAAGATAGGTGAATACAAGGACGAACAGGTAACCGTAGAAGTACGGATGACGGGCCCGACTTTCATTCGGGCAAACTAGCGTGTTTCGAGTCACGTCCCTGACGTTCCGAATGCGTACACTTCGTCTCCACCGACGTAAACCGTTCTGTCGGTGACCGCAGGAGTCGTTACGACCCGTTCCATCCCGAGTCTCCATCGTTCAGTTCCAGAAGAAGCGTTCAACACGTGGAGGGAGCCGTCGTTGGTACCGACGGAGATGGCCTCGTCGGTGGCTAGCGGCGCCGAGTTGATCGAACTCTCGAACTGGTGTTCCCACTTTGTCTCTCCGGTCCCAGGGTGCAGGGCGTACATCCGGTTACCGGAGGGAGTTACGAAGACGGTATCGTCCGTCGCTGCCGGCGGAACGTACACGCCGTAGTCGACCGAAATCGCCCACTGACGCCGGCCGGAGAACCGATCCAGACAGTAAAAGCCGCCGTCGGTGTCCCCGACGTACATCACGTCGTCGGCGATTACCGGGGTGGTAGAAACCGGAGTACCAGTGCCGAACCGCCACGCAACGTCCCCAGTCGCAGTATCGATCGCGTACAGGTATCCGTCACCGCTACCGACGTAGACTCCGTTTCCGGCAAGTGCTGGTGAGCTATGAACGACACCGTCGGTGCGGTAGGCCCATCGCTGGTCGCCGGTGTCTGCTTCGAGGCAGTAGAGCCGGGTATCGTGGGAGCCGACGTAGAGCGCGTCTGAACCCACGATCGGTGAGGACAGGATCATGTCTTCGGTCGAGAACGCCCACCGTTTCGTCCCCGAGTCCGCATCGATGGCGTACACCGTCCCTCCTCTGCTCCCGACGTAGACGGTCCCTTCGTGAACCACAGGTGAGGACGTCACGGTCGCGTCCGTCGGATAGTGCCACTGGACCCCACCGTCCGATACGTCGATGGCCAGGACCCCGTCGTTCCCGATGAAGAGCGTTCCATCGACTATTGCAGGGGTGGATTCGAACAGTCCCGAGGAATCACGGGACCACTGCCGAGTCGGTTTCGTCTCCGGGAACGTGGCGTCGGGATTGTATCCCGTCCGCCGCCGATCGACGCGGTACGCGGGCTGGATCCCCTCGAGTGCAGGCAACGCCTTCGAAGCAGGTTCGATGGGTCTCGAAAGCTCTCGCCCCGTCTGCGTGGTTTCTGACTTCGAACCCCCACCATTCCTATCGGAGAGAAAACAACCCGAGAGGGACGTCGTCAACCCCAGAACGCCGCCGTAGATGGCTTCCCTTCGGGTAACGACTTCGAACATACCCAACGAGTGATTACCATACTCAAAGTATTTTCGTATGGGTACCCGGCGGAAGATCGGTCGTGGAAACATACAGGGCCCGTGAGCCCTGCTCTTCGGGCGTCACTCGTTGACGACGGCGCCCGCGAAGTAGTGGCGGATCCGGCCCTCGGTGGAGTCGGCGACTTTCACGAACTCGACGACGCGCTCGCCGGCGTCGAACTCGTCGCGTTCCACCACGACGGTCAGGGACTGCGCCCGGAGGTGGCCGAGGAACGCCTCGATCGGTCCGGGCGGGCCCCGGACCATCTGTCGCTCGCCGACCGTCTCGCTGTTCGGCGACCTCGCGGATGGTGTCGACGAACTGGAGCAGGATGGACTCGCCGAGGTCGTGAATGAGGAATGGACATGAGTACACCGTCCTTGGAGCAACTGTATCGCGAGAAGTGCCTAAGTTACTGTAAAGGACTGAGCAGATATATGAATCAGGAACCGAATTGGCTGCCCGTCACGCCACGGATCCAGCCAGTACAAAATAGGTTAATACGCAATAATAACTGTGTATATGACCGGATCCAGGGACTATGATAATCCACTTCATACGGAGGACATGGTAGAACATTCCGTTCAAAGAGAACTAGTAGCTTCTCGATCAAGTCCAGAGAGAAGGACGGGACCTGGCCAAGTATGGGCACATGAATATGACTGGGCCATCTGTAACCGTATCAAACTGAGCCCGATGTTCAGGTCTCACCCGAAAGTCGTAATCGGCGTCGTGCTCTTGGGAACTGCCCTGACAGTCGCCGCTGTACGAGTGATCGACGGATCGCCGAAAGAAGTCCCTGTGGAGCGCTTCGATGTAGCCTACGAAATCAAGACTAAAGAGACAAATAGCGACCTACGTGGTTATGAGAAGCCTGGAATTACAGGACCAAAGATTACCGTCTCTGGGTAAGTATCCATGAAACGAAGCCAATATGGCTGGGTTCTAGTGCTGGTCCTCTTTGTCGCGGTATCAGTAGTCGCAGTTATTCAAGTCGCTGCGGACTCTCCTGCCGAAACGGGGCCTGACTCACAGTTGCAGAATGACTTGGATCCGAGCGACACCGTCACGCACGCACTCGAGCGGACAGATGCGACGAGTCGAACTGAGCGCATCCGAATCGACAAGTACAGTCATTCGGGCGAAAACTCGATCTCGTTCTACCGAGTTGCCCGGTACGATCGGACACCACGACGCTACTCGATGACCCAACCGTACCACGGCGAGCTTCCCGCCGACCCCTCTCTAAGTACCTATATACAGGGCGAAACTGCGTGGCTCAAACAGGGCCGCGGCGGTGACTGGCGTAACCCGATCCAGGCACCGGTGTCGCAGGTACACCGATATCGAGGCGGGAACCTCTCGAATCAGTCCGTGAGCGTCGTCTCCCGAAATCGAACTCACGCCACGTACAACGTCAGCGGCCCACAGGCTGTGGAGATGGTCTATATTCGCGGGGTGAAGCACGTCTGCTGTCGGGACAATCCGGCGCAGATGACTGTTGACACGGAGACCGGACGACTGGAGAGACTGGTTATCTACAATGAGTTGGGGACCGAAGTGACGATCAGGTATTCGGGCTACGGGCGGACTGACGTTGAGCGGCCCCGAGACATTCCAGATGATCCGGTTCGGGTTTTCATCGCCGATTTCAGACGCGGCCCACTATTTCGAATGTGAAGGTGATCATCGCGACAATCACGTGTCATTGTCGGCCGTTCGAGCCATTAACTGTCTACGGGAGGACCAGAGATATCGAACGTCGGTGCGATTATCTTCTGAGGGGACGTCTTCTGTTTCTCGTGCCTATCTTGCTTCTCAGAACGAGATTCTAGATAGAATCCCAGAAGCTTTTGACGATGCCGAGAATGCACGGAGAGACACGAACCGAACTAGACGAGATGGACACCGATATGACAATCTACGGGTGACATGAATCGGCGAGAGTTCCTCAGTACGGCGGCGCTGGCGACGACACTCACAGCCGGCTGTTCGCGTGTCACTGGAGACGGTGATCGCGGTATCGAGTGGAAGATTGAGGTCGGCGACGCCCTTCCCGCCCAGATAGTCGGTAGCGACGACTCGGTGTACGTGGGGGCGGATTCGAAGATATACAGATTATCCGCCGCCACTGGGGAACCAAAGTGGATTTACGATGGTGCAGGGGATTCTTATCTTCGAGTGCACCTGCACGACGAAACCGTTTACGGCGGCTGGTTCCGGGACGGTGTCGTCGCTGTCGATGCTGAGTCGGGGAACCACCGATGGAGCGTCCAACCGTTGGACTCCGCCTCGGGGGTCACTGGACTTGGGTCCCATCCAGGCACTGACGCTATCTACTACAACGATCTCGACGGCGTCGCAGTGGCACTCGATCCGACAGATGGCGAACTCTTGTGGTACTATGATACCGGTGGGACGCTACGCGATGGGCCGGTAGTAACGCGCGACTCCGTATACGTTGCGAGTGAAGATGGTGTCCTGTACGCACTGGCCGCGGACACCGGTGAGAAGCGATGGCAGTACGACACCGGTAGCAAAAACGTGCTGGCCCCGACTGTCGCGAACGGCACGGTCTACGTGGGCCCCCAAGACGCCACACTGTACGCGGTCGATTCGAAAGATGGAACGGAGCGCTGGCAGTACTCGACCACCACGGAAAAGTGGCTTGCCCCGACGGTCGACGGCGACGTCGCGTACCTGGCGACGTTCGACGGCGACGTCGAGAAGATCGACTTGCAAACCCGTGAACGCATCTGGCACAACGGCGGGCAAGGCCGCTCTGTCGTGCCACCCGGTGTCGGTCCGGACAACGTCTACATCGGCGGCCCAAATAGGCTAGTCGGCATATCGAAATCGACCGGTGAGACGGTTTCCGTGGTAAAGACCGGGGAGATCGAACACTCGAGCTTCCACCAGACGCCTCTCGTGAGTACCGACCGAGTGATATCTGGGAATACCGGGGGATTCGTCTTTGCGACCCCACGGACCTAGCCAGGGTTACAATCCCACGTAACAACTGCCGAGGAGTAGCGCTGATAGATTCAGAGACAAAACCTCACTCGAAACGGCAATAGTAACGAACCAGTCACAAAACAAGATATTTTAGAACGACTATGTTCACAAAATCACACTCACGACGATACCTACTTTTGGCTCTCTTGCTCCTCCTTACAGCCGTGGCTGGTGTACGAATAGCAGATGTGGCCGATTCACATTCGGTTCCGGCGAAAACCGCGAGCAGTTCGACGGAGGCTGAAGCGCTTTCGGCGATTCATCGAACGGCCAACATGGATCACACTGTAAAAGGGCGGACGAGCGATAGCGCGAGCCCCACGGTAACGGAACATAAACTGCGCATTGATAATAGCCGAGAGAGGTATCTCATGGTGTTACAGGAGGTCAATTCGACCGGGAGTATTCAGTGGGCATCCGCTCAATTCGGAACAGAAGGGAGCGGGTGGACGAACGAAAACTACTCCGGCAGCGGGAACTGGCACGAAGCCCATTCGCTTCGATATACGGGCCCGATGTCGATCGTCGCACCAGCGCCCATCCGGCAAACTGAGCTATCTGTACTTTCCTCGAATCAGACGACGCTCGTGCTACAAGCCGGAAACGACACAGCAGTGAACTCAGCGGTGACCGGTGTGAGTGCTTTCGATCTCCCACAGTCATACAATTCCACGCTGACGATCGTCATCGACCGTCAGAACCAGACCCTCTCTCGGATTGCGGTCGACTCAGTTGGGGAAAAACAGAATAGATCGTTCAGGCTGGTGTATCGATACGTCGATGTCGGTGAAACACGCGTTGAAAGACCTCGCGGTACGCAATTCTCCATGAAGGAGATAATCGGAGATATTGTATATGGTTAAAACGGAACGAACCTTTTCTTTCGGGTGGGGATGCACTGCAACTACAGACGGACTATAGTACAGAATAACCAGTCACGAGGCAACTCTAAATGACAAAATGCCGGCGTAGAGCGTTCCTGGCAGCACTTGGCGGTACCGCGCTCGTCGCGCGGACAGTCGAGGCTGCGCCGTTGACGAGATCGTGGCCCGCTCCGTTAGCCGACCGCCAGAATTCCGGACATGCTTCGGTAGCCGCACCAGAGGGCACGCTCGGTGTCAATTGGCGCCAGTCGTTCGATTCACGTCCATATGTCGCCCCGGTTCCCTACGGGAGTAACTGCTACGTATCGACAGAGGATGGCCGCGTCGTAGCTCTCGAAACGGCGACAGGTACCGAACAGTGGTCGACGTCTCTCGGTGAGACGCCGTTCTTGTTCATCAATCCCACCGACCAGCGGCTGTTCTTTCCGACAGAACAGGGATCTATTTACTGTCTGGACAGAGCAACCGGAGAGCAAATCTGGCGCCGCGACATCGGCGGACCGATAGAGACGCCGTTACAGTTCGACGGGTCGCAGCTCTTCTTCGGAACGACAGCTACCGACGGCCCGGGAACAGTCCTGGCCCTCAATGCTGTGGACGGGACGCCTCGATGGGAATCGGCACTCCCGACGCTAACTAAGTCAGCTCCCGTTCTCTTCGGTGATTCGGTAATTGTGCGAGACCAATCTGGAGACGTGCTCGCTTTCGACCAGGAGACGGGAGACCAGCAATGGGACCGGACCTTCGAGACACATAGTCTTGGCTGGAGTTTCCAAGGACCGCTCGTGAAAAACGAACGCGTCTATACCTACGGCGTGGACACCACTGCGTCGCAGGACAACAGGCTCATCGCACTCGAGGCGACAGATGGAACGACCGCATGGCAACGGGAGATATCGGCCCCTGTCTCGATGCTGGCTTCCTCGCCAGATCATCTCTTCAGTGTGCACAGAGAGAGTCTCCACGCGGTCGCCCCGAGGGACGGCACGATTCGCTGGCGGCGAAAACTGACGGGGCAGTCCAACGTGCTCAGTGTGAACGGTGCTGTTTACGTCACGAACGCTAATTCAGTCACGGTGTACGACACAGAAGACGGGCGTGAAGTGAACCAATTCAAATTAGACGGACTGCTCCAGGGCTACGTCCCTAGGGGGAGGGGCGAGGAGTCCTTCGTCGGTAGACAACGCCCCGTACCCGGCGGGCTACTGGGGATGACAGAAGAAGCGATCTACGCACTCGGTGGAGGTCAGGGTGGACAGGATTCGCTCGGTCTGGCAGGTGGTTTTGGCGTCGCCGGTCTGTGTTTGTACGCGCTGCATCGCTGGCGTGATAGATAGTCAAGACAAAGCCACGAGAAGAATAGCTACACGGACATCCTCTCTGGCCGATTCGACGTTCACAAACAGTGATGATCGCCGGAGAGTATGTTATGGCGTAATTGACCCTACCGAACACCCAATCAAAGGATTACGAATAACTCGTCAATCGCGCGTTCTGTGTCTCTCGGAGGTAGCGTTTGATCCGTTCACGGTCCCAGTCCAGTGGTGAGAGAACACTCTCGGCCGCCCGGAAGAGCAGATCGACGTAGAACGCTTGGTCGTATTCGTCTGCTTCGAACGGAAGTCGGACTCGCTCACGACTTCGCTTCTCGTCGTCGACGACGACGTACTTGACGTCCTGGCCAGGTGAGCGCTCCATCCCGTGGTCCTGGTATCGCTGCAGGGCGTCGACGGTCCGATTCTGTTGCTGGTAGGCGTCGAGGGGTTTCGAAATGCGCGTCTGGATCGTTAGCTTCTCCGGGTCGACCGACCCACTTCGGACGTCGTTCAGGTGCCGAGCCAGTCGGTCGACGACTGGCTCCGGCTCGCGGTGCTCGTGGAGCGAATCGATGAGGTCACGCTGGACGTTTGCGATGTATTCGGGCGTCGAACGCTGGCGAAGCTCGATACCGCGGTACTTGTACTCGTCGCGGTCGGCGAACTTTCCGAAGTACTTCGTGAGGGCGCCACGCTGGCCGTCTTTGGTCGGGACAAAGCAGACCCACTCGAAGTCGTCCTCGTGTTCCAGGTCGATCTTTTGCTCACGAGAGATGACGTCATTCGTGTAGACGAGGGCTGTCCGGTCCGCGGTGAGGGCGTCGTCACGACCACGCTCGACGACGCCGAGCGCCTCGTCGCCGACCTTCGCTATGAAGCAGAGTCTCACGGCTACTACTCCGACGTCGAACTCAGGATCAGCGGTGAAGGGGAAAGCGAGACCATCCAGCTCGGAACCACGGGCGGTCGGACCACGACCGAACGCGTCGACGTCTCCGAGTACGCCGGCGAGACGGTCACGTTCCGCTTCGAGACCAGGGGTGCAAAGGCGTCCATCGACTCCTTCGACGTCCAGGCCGACACGGACGGCGACGGGATCTGGGACCACGTCGAGGACCAGACCTGGTACCACCCCAAGACCGGGAACCGGTTCACGACTGACGCCTACAGCGTCGACTCCGACGGCGACGGTCTCGACGACGACGAAGAGGTGCAGTTCGCCAAGCGCGGTGGTACGTGGGAAATCGTCGACTCTACGTCGGACCCCTCCAGGGTCGACTCCGACGGCGACGGACTAACGGACCGAGAGGAAGTGAACGGCTGGGAAATCCACATCATCGACGACCACGAGGATGCGAAGGAGTTCGTCGAAGCAGTCGGTGACGACTCGGCCGACCACACGGACTTCGTCAAAACGCCGACTGTCACGTCGGATCCGACCCAGCGACACTCAGACAATGACGGACTAAGTGACGCGATGGAGCAAGAACTGGGGACTGACCCAGACGAACCGAACACCGATGGCGATAATCTGGGCGACGGACAGGAACAGTCGGTCAACGCCGACCCCACGATGTTCGACGTCAACCCGCCGAAGCTGAATGTCATTTCGAAAAACATCTACCAGCCGTCCGCAGTAGATGGCGACGCCGAGAATCTCGGAAACGATTACGTTGGGAAGACGTTCTACGGCGTTCGATTTAGCACACAGGACTATTTCGGCTTGTCGAGTGCAAGGCTCACGCACAACGGAAAGGTCACGTGGGAGCGCACGCCAGAAGACCGGGAAGGCCACAGTTACGCCGCGTCCTATACGACCAACCAGATACAGACTGGCATCGATAGCTTGACCGGCGCGGCGACGCGCGTTGTCCTCGAAGACGCCCACGGCAACACGCGTTCGAAGGTCGTCTACGAGCGACAGACGGCCTACGTCCACATGGCCGAACAGGCCGGCTGGGAGAAGGATTCCGTCCGCATGGCCATCGCCCTGGGGATGGTGACCGGCTTCGGTGCTGGTGCCGGCCAGATGGCTGGCGCGGTCAAAGCAATGACCGACGACTTCGAGGCGTACGCGAAGTCTGTCGCACAGATCGTCGTGGTGCTCAAACAACGCGGTGTCGGTGGGACGCTCGAAGCGATGGCCGATGGCATGGAACGCCAGATGAAGCTCGCGAACCCCTACGACTTCAACGACCAGCGAGCGCTCTACGAGCACTTCCGGACGAACTACTACCTGGGGATGATCGCCTTCGAGGCGACGCTCACGCTCGCGGGGACTGCTGCCGTCAGTGCCGGGAAGAACAGCGCACGAGTTGCACAACTCGCAGACAAAGCGTCTGACACGCGCATCGCCGCCGCAGCGCCGTTCGCCTACAACGGCTACCGGACGGCGACGGCGCCAACTCGCTGGATGAAAGGAGCCATCGCTGGAGGACTCTCGAAAGGTGCAGGACTGACGATTCGGGGTGCGAACCGCGTCATCGATAGCTCGACCATCGGGAAGGCGCTGAAGAAAGAGGTCCTGTACCGACAGCTGGATGTCGATACGAGCGACCTGAGCAAGGTCGAGCAGGACGCGCTCAACAACTATCTCGACGAGACCGGTCGCGACGGCGTCTGGCTAGCAAACGAGTAAGAGATACAGGGCACGTACTGCACCACCATCTCCGGTGAGCAAAGTCGTAACGTAGTCCTCAACTGTGACGCGATGGAACACGAGAAGAAGAGGTTTGTTGAAGGACGGTTGCCTCCAAAAAGGCCCCATCACAGCCGCCGCTTGTTGTTCTCGTCGTACGCTCGGCGGTTCTGTGCCGCGAGTTCGACCGTTCGTTCGATGCGCCTTTGCTTGGTGTCGTCCGTCTTCGCCTCCTCGACGGCCGCGATGAAAGCGTGCTGGTCAGTGTTCGAGAAGTGCTGGAAGTTCTCCCAGGCGGTCTCGTTCTCACGCAGCGCTGCCTCGAGTTCGGCCGGGATTTCGTGGTCGTCGGCGAGCCGATAGGCAGCCGCCCACTCGCCCGACTCCTTCGCCGCTTCGACGAGTGCCATTCCGGCCGGGGTCATCTTCCCCGCCTCGACCATTGCCTCGACCCGCTCCGTGTTCGCCTTCGACCACTTGCTGTCGGGGTTCCTGGGCGTGAACCGACGGGTGTACGTCTCGTCGTCGATGCCCTTGATCAGGCCGTCGATCCACCCGAAGCAGAGCGCTTCCTCGACCGACTCGCCGTAGCCGATACCGGATCGCTCGGCGTCGGCCTTGTAGTAGCCGACCCACAACTCCTCGGCCGTGTCGTGGTGCGCTTCCAGCCAGGTACGGAACTCGTTGCGAGATGCGAAGAATAGTGGGTTCATAGTTCACGAGAGACACTGTGTGTCTATAATCCTACTCCGAACGTGAGCGCCAGTGGAAATCCTCAGAGGGGCCGGAGAACGCTCAGCTGGCCGAAAAGTGAGTCCCGAAAAGCCAGCCGTGAACGGTGATGGCCTCGACGACTGGCCTTCGTCGGTTGCCGGAAGGGTCACCAGCACCGTCCGGCATCTCCACTACTTCGTTTCGAACGGGTAACGTCACCACCATCCTGGTTAGGGTTGCTAACCAACTGTCTCGAAAAGCCCCGGCGCGATAGTAGGGGGGTCAAGGGGGATGGCTATCGATGGCCGGGGCATCCCATGCCAGTACTTGTGCCGGTACTAGCGTGAGAATGGTTCGTTTCGGTGTATATATCTCCTGCGGGCCAATTATCAGTTCGATCACTTCGAAGGCAGACGCGACCGACTCCCGTTCCACCCGATCGAACCAGTATGCTCTTGGTCGTCACGCCGCCGTTTACAGTCGTGAGCCGGACCGGAGGTACAGCGGACGCGACGGCCGGGATTCGCCAGCGCCTCGGTCCCGTCGCATTCCACTGTGTCGTCTGGTCGCTCGTCCTCGTCGTCCTCCTCCCCATCGTCTGGCCGGTGATGCTGTCGCTCAACGAGGTCCGCCCCGAGACGTTCTTCGACCGGGGACTCCGCTGGTGGCTCGACGGCGTCAGTTTCGGCGCGTTCCTGTACACGCTGTTTGGTACGGACGTCCCACGATATCTCTGGAACAGCGTCCTCGTGGCGACTGTCACCGGCGTCCTCAGTGCCGGCTTCGCCGTGACCGCCGCGTACGGCTACGACCGCTTCGACTTCGTCGGTCGTCGCGCTGCCATCGGGGCGCTCCTCCTCTTTCCGATGGTGCCGCCGACCATCGTCGCCATCCCGATCTACCTCCGCTTTCTCGACACGCCCCTCTTCGACACCCACGCCGGACTCGTCGTCGCCTACGTCGCGTTCACGCTCCCGTTCACGACGTGGCTCCTGATCCCCTACGTCTCTCAGATCCCCGAGTGGCTGGAGGAGGCGGCGATGGTCGACGGGTCGACCCGGGTCGGTGCGTTCGGGAGGGTATTCCTGCCGGTCGCCAAACCGGGACTCGCGGCGGCGTTCGTGCTCGCCTGGATGCTCGCGTACAACGAGTTCCTGTTCGCCGTGTTGCTCATCGACACCCCGGCCAGGCGCACCCTCCCGGTGGGGCTCACCTTCGAAGCCGTCCCGCCCGGCGTCGTCTCGGTAGTCGCCTCGATCCCGATGCTCGTGATCTTCGCCGTCCTCTGGTGGTTCTTCCTCCGTGGCGAGGTCAGACAGTACGGCAAGTGACGAGTTGACACTTCGTTCGACGCTCCACGTCCACGCATGGTCTTTTGCCGTGTGATCGTACCGGCCTCAGAAACGTACACGACGGCAAACGCGAACACACCCGTTCGCCGCTCGTAAAGCCGTCCGGAGTACCGAACGCAGCAACGTCCAGTCTAGTATCAGATTTCATGGCTATTTCGACATCTCCCTAACATTCTATATATTGTGGCTCGCACCGATCTGTTTGCACACGAACGCGAGACCGCCTCACTAGCTGCGGTGACTCGCTCACCGAAACGCCGTCGCTGGAAACGACAATCCGCGGTCCGACGCGGATACGACGGCCGCGAAGAATGGGTGGCCGTGTCCATGCACGGCCGCAAAAACGCATCTCGGTTTGCCGCATCAACGACACCTGGCCACTATTCACGAAACGACGCGTATTGCCCGAATATCTGACCTGGAGACGGCTCACTGATCGACTCCAGCACTGTCCGTACGCGGGTGCAACTCCTCAAAATCTCACTAGCAACGAAAGCACTGTAGATCCCATCGCAGGGCGTCGATATTGCGCCAGATTGCTGGATTGCCCATTCAGAGCGGTGAAACCGACCCCACCAAGAGAATCTGCATTCATTACAAATTTCGTATATAGATTGTATTCTGATAAATACGCGCAACGCAGTCCCCGGATCTCCGTGTCGTCAGCTGTTGGGGTCTCGTTTTTCGCCCACAGTATCGCCGTCGCCCACCCGGTGGCCCTAGCGAAGGACGTCGTAACACGCTCCGAGAGGGTGGTACCCAGTCTTCACTTCCGGCGTCGCATCGATCGCCTCGTTCTCGACCTGCCCATCGCGAGTCAGCTGGAAATACCAGTTGCCGTACTTCTGGTTGACGACTTTGTTCCACGCATAGTCCCAGATCCGGTCGTACCAGTCCCAGTACTGGTCGTCACCCGTACAGTCGGCGAGGCGAGCAGCGCCGGCAAAACCCTCGGCCAGCGGCCAGTAGTACTTGTCCCAGACGAGTGGCTCCCCCTCGCGGTCGAAGTTGTAGACGAACCCGCCGTACTCGTCGTCCCAGCCGTTCTCGACGGCGGCGTCGAAGAAGTGCCGGGCACGGTCTACGAGCCAGGCGTCGTCTCGGTGTTCAGAGAGGTGACACAGTAGCTTCGTCCACTCCAGCAGGTGTCCCGGCTGGTAGCCCCACGGTCGGAAGAGGTGCGCCGGTTCGTCGCGGTTGTAGTCCCAGTCGTGTGTCCAGTACTCGGTGTAATGCTCCCACAGCAGGCCGTCTCCTTCGTCTGTCAGTTCGAGCGCGAGGCGCTCTGCGATGCTGTAGGCCCGGTCTATGTACCGCTCGTCGCCGGTTGCCTCGTACGCGGCGATCAACGCTTCACACATGTGCATGTTGGCGTTCTGTCCGCGGTACGATTCGACCTCGTTCCACTCAGAATCGAGTTTCCCCTTGCAGAGGCTGTGCTGGTTCTCCCAGAAGTGCTCGTCGATGGTCTGGAACGTCGCCTCGAGGTGGTCCCCAGCGCGCGGAATCTCTGCTTTCGCAGCCGTCGACAGCGCGAACAGGACGAACGCGTGGCCGTAGGCAGTTCGCTGTGGGTCGTCGACTTCGCGGCCCGACAGGAGCCAGGGGTAGCCGCCGTCGTCCTGGCGGTGGGTTTCCAGCAGGAAGTCGACACCGTGATGGGCGGCCGAGTGACACCAGTCCGGGCCGTCGAGCATCTTTCCGACGCTGAAGTTGAAGACGAACCGGCACGTCGAGACGAGCAGCTTCGATTTCCCGTCGTAGACGTGGCCGTCGACGTCGCTCAACTGGGATACGTAGCCGCCGAAGCGGTGGTCGATACACGTCGGGTAGTAGAAGTTCAACAGGCCCCCGACGTGCTGTCTGAGCCACTTCTCGTCGCGGAATGTCGTCTGATACGATGGCACGTGAATACCCTCCGCATCGGCCTACAAAAGCATATCCCAGCCTGGTTTCTGGCAGCGACTCCTCGCCGGTTCGGGAGCCGACCAGGCGATCACCTGCCACGGAGGTGCTCAGTAGTCGCGCCAGCTCCGTTCCGGTGCCCAGTCCAGTAATTCGTCGGCCTTCGAGAGGTCGAACAGCGTCTCGTGACCCTCGAGGGGCTGCCGGATCTCCGCGTCCGGGTAGAACTCGTCGACGACGTCTTCGGTCGCTTCGTCGGCGGTGGTGTCTCCGGCGACGGCCCAGAACGACTCGTGGCCGACGTAGTCCGCCTCGACGGCCTTCCGGGCAATGGCGCAGGCGTCGTCGATGTGGACGTAGGAGAACATCACCTGTTCGTTCGACCACGGGTCGTCGTCGCGGAGTGTCTCCATCGAGCGGTCGGGTTCGGCGAAGTACTCGACCACTTCCTCCTCGTTCGGGACCCACGGATAGCGCAGGGTAGCGATGGTCGTCTCGCAGGTGGGACGACGGCCGAATCCGGCGGCGGTCACCTCCATGGCGTGCTTCGCGATGCCGTAACTATCGTCCGGCGTTCGGGGGTGGTCCGCATCGATAGGGAGGTACTCGACCTGGGGATCCCGTTGCTGGTGTTCGGCGCCCATCACGTTGATACTGGAGGCCAGACAGCAGGATTCGAGACCGAGCGACTCGCTGGCTTCGAGCACGTGCGTGGCCGACATGACGTTGCTCTCGTACGTGCGGAAGTCGGGGTTGCCGTAGGGATCCGGGATCGTTCCCATGTGGATGACGGCGTCCGCGTCGGCCTTCGCGAGGGCGCCGTAGGTCTCACCCGCGTCGAGCAGGTCCGTCGTGATATAGGTGTCCGAGACCTCCTCCCGTTGCTTTCCGCGGGCGATGTTCACCGTCTCGTACTCGTGGTCGTTGAGGTGCGCGAGGATCGCCCGGCCGATCTTCCCGTTGCCGCCGGTAACCGCTATCGTCGAGAGTGGCACGTCTATGCAACGCCGGGACTGGAACAAAACACTGACTATGACCGATTCGAGTCGTCTCAGTCGAACTGGTCCTGCAATCTCGTCGCGATCGCTTCGTATGCCTCGTGAGCGGGGTCCACCGCCACCGGATCCCCTATCATCGCGAAGAACCCGTGAACCATGGCTGGATAGTTGGTGAACGAGACCGGGACGTCGGCCTCCAGCAACTGTTCGGCGTACAGCGCTCCCGTGTCCCGAAGCGGATCGAACCCCGCCGTGAGAATCGTCGCTGGCGGGAGGCCGGAGAGGTCCGCCGCTTTTCGCGGCCAGGCGTAGTAATTCGCGTCGTCGATATCCGACTCCGTGTAACGGTCGTAGATAACGTCCATGATCTCCGCGGTCAGGCCGTACCCGTCCGAATTCTCCGTGTATGCCGGCGTAGTCTGGGCCGCTCCCATCGCAGGGTAGATCAGTACCTGATGCGCGATCGCTGGACCACCGCGGTCCCGGGCTACCAGTGCAGTCGCTGCGGCGAGATTGCCGCCGGCGCTGTCGCCCATAACGACTAGTCGTTCGGGATCTATCCCGGGGACGGTGGCTGTATCCGATACCCAGTTCAGCACGGCGTAGCAATCCTGGAGGCCGGCAGGAAACGGGTGTTCCGGTGCCAGTCGATACCCGACGCTGACGACGGGGTACCCTGTCTTCGTCGTCAGTGTCCGGCAGATCCGGTTGTGTGTCTCGATGCTTCCGGATATCCACCCACCGCCGTGGAGATACACGATCACCGGATCCGTCCCCGAGCGGTCGGTCCGTGAATCGTAGAGTCTGACTGGAATCTCCCCGTTCGGACCGGATACGGTTCGGTCTTCCACGTGTTCGACGGGAATATCGAGGTCTTTGCTCAGGGGACTCGTTTCGTCCATCTCGCGTATCTCTTCGAGCGACAGGTCCCGGTAGGACGGCCCGTCTTCGACGGACGTGTCCGCCAGGTAGTCCGCAATTGCGGGATGTACGGTATCGGCTCTCGATGCGTCGACCGCGTCGGAAGTTGGTGCTGGCGCCATGGATGTCTGTCCGTTGGGTCCGGTTCGCGTGCGCAGGTTCCGTTCGGGGCGTAAAATAATTTCGTACTCCGTGCACGGCCAGTTGGTCGGCTCCTGACCTCGTCTGGCTACTGTCGACGGATGTGCTCTCACCCCCGACTCTGTTCCGGTCTGCCGAAGGCATGTGCTGGAGAGCGAGCAACTGGCGATCCCAGTCACCGTCCGCCTGGAACTACCGTTCCGGCGATTTCCCAGAGTCGGGTATTTCCCAGAGTCGGGTAACGCAACACTTTACATAGGTTGGACTGGACTGAATCGTATGGTTGACCGCCCGTTGGGCGATGAGCGGGGCGTCCAGGGAGATCGCTCCTGTTCGTACTGGACACGCGAGCAGACGGAGTCGATTACCCGGGAAGCGACGAACGTCGCTCCGATCATCGATCCACCGCAGACGCGACTGGACGAGGATCTTCACATCTGGGACACGTGGCTACTGCGGGACCGGTACGGCGAGGTTACCACCGTCGACGGATGGCAGGTGGCGTTCTCGCTGACTGCCCCCGCGGATATGTTGCCGAGCGACCGCCACGACGTCGCGTCTATCCGGTACTTCTACTCACGCGACGGGAAGCAGTGGGAGTGTGGCGGTGAGTTGTTCGACGACGACGCCTATGGCCAGCGCCAGTGGTCTGGCTGCGCGCTGTACGACGATGGCGACCTGTACGTCTTCTACACCGCTGTCGGTCACAGCGACGACGTCGAAACGACAGACACGCAGCGAATCGCCGGGGCGACGACCGCCTCGGTCACGGCCGGGTCAGCGGAGGTAGTGATCGACGGACCGTGGACCCACGAAATTCTGCTGGAGCCCGACGGCAACTGGTACGAGACGGAAGACCAGTCCGGGGGACTGACCTACACGTTCAGAGATCCGTGGTTCTACGAGGACCCCGAGACGGGTGAACCCTGCCTGCTGTTCGAAGCGAACGCTCCCGTCACCGACGAGACGCCGGTCTGCGGCGACGATACAGCGGGCCGACAGTACAACGGCTGTGTCGGAGTCGCCGTCTCGCCGACGGGAGACCCCCTGGAGTGGGAACTCCGTGCGCCGCTCCTCGTTGGGGCCTGCGTCAACCACGAGCTCGAACGTCCACACGTCGTCCACCACGACGGCCACTACTACCTCTTCATCTCCACGCACAAACACAGGTTTGCGCCGGGGATACAGGGGTACGATGGGCTCTACGGATGGGTTGCAGCGTCACTCCACGGCCCGTACCGGCCGCTCAACGACTCTGGGCTCGTCGTGACGAATCCAGCGGACGCCCCGTTTCAGCTGTACTCGTGGATGGTCTACTCCCACGACGAGGAGTTGCTCGTCCACTCGTTCCTCAATTACCTCGACTTCGAGGGCGAGTCACTCGAAGCGATCGCCGAGCTCCCCGAGACTGAACAGACCCAGCGATTCGGCGGAACGCTCGGGCAGACGCTACGGGTTGGTGTCGACGGCGACCGTACCGAGATCCTGGGGACGCTCGACCACTGGCACCTGCCCACTGGCGACGAGTCACTGCCGGAACCCGTCGAAGATACCTGATTTTAGCTCGACGTGAGGCCAGCGGTTCGCCGTACTTCCTGACGAGAGCTCGGCCAGTGCCTACGATTCGGCGATCTCGTCTACAATTCTCACGTGGACCGAAAACGCGGTCCCGGCGAACAGGAGAACGAACGCGACCGTGAACGCGAGGGAGACGAGGAGAATCCCGAACGTCACGATTCCCATCGTCATCGCGACGGTTGGGTTCGCGGCGACCCAGTGGACGCCCGTTCGAAGCGCTGCTTCCCCATGCTGGCCGGTAGATAACGCGACGAACGTCGGTATCATCACCAGCGAGAGGTACAGCCCGACGTACAGCGTCACCAGGGCCAATCCGAGTTTGAGGGCTGTAAACCCGCCAGCGAGCGAGTAGAAGTACCCGGCCGAGAACCCGAGGAACAGCGGCGGCAGCAGGCCAAACACGGTCGCAGGAACGAACTGGCGTCTGACGACGCCGAGCACTCGACGGGGCTCGACGCGGTTTCGGTCCGAATCCAGGTTGCGGATCGCGGCGTAGACACCCAGCGTAACCGGACCGATGGTGACGACGAACAGGGACCCGATCGTCCAGCAGAGACTGAGTACGACGAGCCAGTAGATGTTGTCGTAGATGAACGCGCCCGTCCCTGACAGCCCGTTTTCGAGCCGGCTGGTGGACGCGTTCTCGACCATTATCCGGTCCCCGCCTGCATCTGGACGCTCGAGATGAGCTTGTCCTGGAAGAGCAGGAACACGACGAACAGGGGCAGCGAGATCACTGCCAGGCCCGCCATCAGGCGGTTCGCATCGTCAGCGTAGACACTCTGGAGCGTGGTCGCTCCGACGGGCAGCGTGTACGCCACGTCGTTGTTGAGGACGATCAGTGGCCAGAGGTACTGATTCCAGCTCCAGACGAACATGAAGAGAGCCAGAGCCGTGATCACCGACAGCGACAGTGGCAGGATGATCTGTGCGTAGATCCTGAACGTGGAGAAGCCGTCCATTCTGGCGGACTCTTCCAGTTCCTCCGGGATATCGCGGAAGAACTGTACCAGGAGGAAGACTCCCAGCGGCGTCGCGGTGAACGGGAGGATGATCGCCCAGTAGGAGTTCGTCCACCCCATCTGGGTGATCAACGTGAACAGCGGGATGATGTTCACGTGCGGTGGGACCATGAAGCTCGCGATGATGATGCCGAACAGGACCCGCTTTCCTGGCCAGTCGAGCCTCGTCAACGCGAACGCGACCGTCGAGTCGACGATCAGGACGAGCGTCGTCGTGATCGTCGAGATCACGAGCGTGTTCCAGATCCAGCGGTAAATCAGGTCGTGCCCGGTGAATATCTCGACCCAGTACTGGACGGTGATGCTACCGGGAATCCAGCTGAAGCCGAACAGCTGGTTGGACGGCGTCATCGAGAGGGTGAACATCCGGAACAGCGGAATTGCGAAGAGGAATGCCAGCCCGTACATCACCACGTACACGCCGATGCGGTAGAGCGTCTCGCGATCGAGCGAGAACCTCTCGACGGCCGAATCGAGCGCTGAACTCATTCGTCAACCCCCTGTCCAACGATGGCGTAGTTCAGGACCGAGACGCCGATCAGGATCAACAGGATGACGTACCCGACTGCCGCGCCGTACCCGAGATCGAACGTCTTGAAGCCGAGCTGGTAGAGGTAGTACACCAGCGTGATGGTGGCCTCGTTGGGTCCGCCGCTGGTCATCGTCTCGACCTGACCGAACACCTGAAACTGGAAGACTGTGCCCGCGATCAGGACGAAGATGATGGCGTTTTTCATCTGCGGGAGTGTGATGTCCCAGAACTGGCGCCACGGTCCGGCCCCGTCCAGCTGAGCGGCTTCGTAGAGCCGCTCCGGGACGTTCTGTCGCGAGGCGAGGAGGACCGCGAAGTAGAAGCCGGCCTGCCACCAGACGGTCAACAGCGATAGCGCGGGCAGTGCGAACGCCTGGTTCGTCAGGATCCCACCGACGAACCGCCCGAGATACACCGTGAACACGCCGTTGCTCGCGTAGAGCTGCAGCCAGAGGAATCCAACGATAGAGACCGTCATCACGTACGGGACGAAGTAGAAGAACTGGAGGACCTTCTTGCCCTTGATCCCGCGATTGATACCGAGGGCGATGATCATGCTCACTATCAGCAACGACGGGACGGTGAGCACGACGAACCACGCTGTGTTCTTCAGCGCCTTCCAGAACAGCGGGTCAGAGAGCAGCGTGACGTAGTTCTCGATACCGACGAACTCCGACTGGGCTGGCTGCAGGAGGTCCCACTCGAAGAAGCTCATGTAGAACCCCTTCACCAGGGGGTAGAGCAGGAACACACTGAACACGGCGACGTACGGTAACGCGAACAGGTAGCCGTGAAGGGTTTCACGGTCTACCCAGTCGGTTACACCGGAGGCGTCCCCAGTGGTCGATTTTACGTCCATTATTGGTCAATACTGTGTGTCCGTATTCTTAGTTCATCCGGTCGCGGATCGCCGTCGCGGACTTGGTGATCCCCTCCTGGGGTTCCACGTTTTGCGCGTAGATACTCGACAGCGAACCGCCGATCTCCGGGGCGTACAGGTTGATGTCGGCCCGCGGCTGGTATCGAAGCTGGTCGTTCGCCGCCATGTCGGCCAGCGTCTCGACGATCCCGTACTCGTCGTAGATCGGGTGACTCGTCACTTCGTCCGACTCGGCCACCTTCGGCGTCGGGGGCAGATGGCCGGCCTTCGTCGCCCAGACTGGGTTGTTCTGGGTGATGTACTCGACGAACTTGACCCGGGCCTTCTTCTCGGCGTTCGTGTGGCTCGGATTCGACGGGAAGAAGAACCCGTTGCTCTCACAGAACGTCTCCTTCGTTCCGCCGGCGAAGGCCCACGGTGGGTGGTACGTGAAGTCGAGCCCGTCGATGAACTCGTTGTTGTCGTTCTGGAGGCGGTTGGCCATCCAGTTCCCCATGAATCCCATCGCAGCCTGGTCGTTCTTGAACTCGTTAATCCGGACGTCCGTGTCCGAGAGGTCGTCCGTGTCGTCCCAGCCCTGCTCGCCCGTCACGGAATCGTAGAACTTGGCCGCCGCGAGCCCGGCATCCGTCTCGTGGAATACTGGGTTCCCGGTGCTCGGATCCCCGTTCTCGAACATGTTTCCACCCTGCTGTTTCACGAGAGAGAAGTAGACGCGGAATCCCTCGTACAGGTTGTCGTAGGTCTGCAGGAAGAAGGGCCGCTTGTCGGTGTTTTCTTTCACGGCGTTCGCGGCCTCTGCAAGCTCGTCGGGAGTCGACGGCGCCGCCGGCGCCCCCGCTTCTTCGAGAACGGTGTTGTTGGTCGCGAGCATCATCCCGTGGATGTCGATGGGGAGTGCAACAGTGTTCCCGCCCGCCGTGGCAGCGGGCTCGACGATGTCGTAGTACGGATCGAGTCCGTCCTGGAGGTAGTCGTCGATCGGGTCGAGGATTCCTTCCGAGTTGAAGTACGACGAGAACGACATCCAGTAGGACGCGACGTGGGGCGCGTTACCCGACGCTGCGGCCGTCGTGAGCTTCGTCGTCACCTCACCGAAGGGCACCGACTGGGTGTTCACGGTGATGTTCGGGTTCTCGTCCTCGAACTCCGAAATCAGCGTCTTCAGTTCGGAGGCTTCGGTCCCGCCGAACGATTCCCAGAACGTAATCTCGACGTCGCTTGCCGCGGTCGTCTTCGTGGCATCGCCGTTGGTTTCGCCGCCAGACCCGCCAGATCCATCGCCACCACCGTCCCCGCTACATCCTGCGAGGCCAGCGATACCCGCGACACCGAGTCCTTTGATGACGTTTCGACGACTACGTTTGCTAGTGGTTCCCTCTAGGGGCATGACTAACACTCTTTGTATGTCATATATAAACATTCCGCATCTTAGATCGTTGCAATAGTCGTTCTGGGTGGAGATCACCACTGTGTGACATAGATCTACACAACGTTAAAATAGGATAAGAGGATGCGCACTAGATATGGGTACCATCGACATCAACGAGGTACGAAAGATGTACGACTCGGAAGAAGGGAGTATCGTCGCGGTCGATGGGGTGTCGTTGTCCGTCGACGACGGTGAATTCGTCACGATCGTCGGTCCGTCGGGATCGGGGAAGTCGACGCTGTTGCGCATGCTAGCGGGGCTGGAATCGATTACGGACGGGACGATTTCGATCGACGGCAAGACGATCAACGATGTACCACCCCAGTACCGCGGCGTCGCGATGGTCTTTCAGGAATATGCCCTCTATCCACACATGAGCGTCCGGAAAAACATGGCCTACGGTCTCAAATTGACCACCGACCTCTCGACGGACGATATCGACCGCCGCGTCGAGGAGACCGCGGAGATGATGGGGATCGAAGACCTCCTGGAGAAGAAACCGGGCAACCTCTCCGGTGGGCAACAACAGCGCGTGGCGACTGGTCGGGCGATCGTCCGTGATCCAGAGGTGTTCCTGTTCGACGAGCCGCTCTCGAACCTGGACGCCAAGCTCCGGCTTCACATGCGCACGGAACTCCAGCGGCTCCAGGAAGACCTGAACACCACTTCGATCTACGTGACTCACGACCAGTCCGAAGCGATGACCATGAGCGACCGGATCGTGATTCTCGACGAGGGTGAGATCCAGCAGGTCGGGACTCCAGCGGAGGTGTACGCCTCCCCCAGTAACAGGTTCGTCGCGGACTTCATCGGCAGTCCGTCGATGAACTTCTTCGACGTGACGCTCGATGGGGATCGACTCGTCGGTGCCGACTTCGAATACACGGTGTCAGATGCGTTTCTCGACAGAGTCGACCAGAACCGGGACGCCAGCGACCTCGTCCTCGGTATCAGGCCCGAACACGTCGTCCTGGCCGACGACGGTCCCAACACGATCGAGGTCCAGCTGGACGTCCTCGAACACGAGGGGAGCGACAACTACCTCTACCTCGTCAACGAGGACACGGAGTGGACTGTCAGAGTCCCTGGTAACGAGATGGTCGAAGCCGGTGCGCACGTTGGGCTGGGGCTTCCAGAAGAGCACCTCCACCTGTTCGACCAGGAGACTGGCCGTCGTGTCCTTCGCAGAGAGGGCTCGATTCCCTCGGCGACGGCGCCTGCGGAGTGACCGTTCCGACACCCACCACCCGACTGCGGTCTTCTTCCATTCCCGGTTCTGCTTCGTGTCCCGTCACTCGAACGCCGCTTCACTCGATGCCGATTACGTCGATTTCGATCGCTCGAATGTCTTCGACGACTGCGCCATACCCACCGACGGTGTACTCGCCGTCGCCGGTCCGAATTCGCAGTGCGGCCTGGATGAACTGTTGGGCGAAGGTCGTGTCTCTCGTCGGGTAGACGTCCGTGTAGATGACGTCGACTACTTCGCCCTCCACTTCGACCATCTCGTGGCTCCGCAGGTCGACGCCGTTGACTCGCACTCTCACTGTTTCGTCCTCGGTGTGGAGCATCTCGAGGTCGCGGATGAGCTGCCGGACCGAGACGTACGTTTCCGGGTGACCGACCGACTCAGAGTAGAGTGTGTCCCACGGTTCCCACAGCTGGAGCTGAAAGAACCAGTGGAGAAACGACGTGAGGGTGTTGTCATCGACGACCAGCCCGTACTCGCCGTCTAACTCGTTGTCGATGGCGAGGACGGCGATGGACCCGTCGATGAGGGCGACGAACGGTCCGTTCGCTTCGCACCGACGAGCCTCCGTGGCGACACGAGAGAACATGTCGGGGAGGTCCTCCGTCGTGCTATCGGCCGGGTCGAAATTCAGGGCGATGCGAACCGTCACTCCTCGTTCGTGAATGGTACCGAGTACCGCTTCCATTTCGACGAGTTCAGCGGGCGACGCACAGATCTGCACGACGTGGTTCGCTTCACTGACGTAATCGATGGCTTTCTCGATCGTGCCCTTCTGCGTCTGGAAGACGCTGATATCGGTGTGTTCGATGCTCGGCCGGTCCCACACGTCCTCGAGTTCGTCCGCCGCATTTTCGAACCCGTCTGCCCACTCCCGGAGCTCCTCGACGGCCCGGTCGACGTTGGGGATACGTGCGCGAAGCGTATCCTGCTCGTACGTCTCGACGTACCCATCGGCAGCCAGGTCTCTGAGTACGTCGTACAACCGGGCCCTCGGGACGGAGCATATGTCCGTAAGATCCCCGACCGACGCATCGTGCAGCCGGAGCAGCCCCAGATACGCTTCGGCTTCGTATTCCGAGAACCCCGCCCGAGAAAGCACCGCCGTGAGTTCGTCGTCGTTCATACGGGGGGAAACACCTGGACTGATAAAAACTCCCCGTGAGTGCCGGGAAGCAGCCACCGATCCTACCTCGTTCACTCATTGCAAACGTTTATCCAGACAGCGGCTAATCCGCCAGTATGCCATCGAATCGGGTCATGGCGACCGAAACCGCCGTCGAGATACTCGAATCGCTCGCCAACCTCGAGTCTGCTGGCGTTACGGAACTCGCGGACGCCGTGGACGGCTCGAAGGGGAACGTCCACAAACACCTCAAGACGCTGGAAGCGGCCAACTTCGTCTGTGAGCGCAACGGCCGCTACGAGCTCGGACTCCGGTTCCTGGAGTTCGCGACGGCAGCAAAATGGAACGAGCGTATCTACCGGGTGAGCCGGCATCCCGTCGCCCAGCTCGCAAACAACACCGGGACGACGGCGACGCTCGTCGTCCCAGAGGGGTTCGACGGCGTCTATCTCCACACCGCCTCACAGAGTGGAAAAGCGGCGAAGAAACCAGTGGAGGGGCGCCGCGCGCCGCTCGACGAACTCACCACTGGACTCGCCATCCTCTCCCAGTATTCCCCAGACAGGCAGGAAGAAGCCATGTCTGCACTGTCACTGGCAGACGCGGAAGCGATGGATCTCAGGGACCAGCTAGACCGGATCCAACAACGCGGTATCGTCGTCCAGTCCGACGATTCGGAAATGGCAGCCATGGCTGCGCCAATTACTGTCGAAGACGGCCGTCCAGTTGGCGCGATCGGCCTCTGGCAACGGGAGTCAGATGGTGGAAACAAGCGCGTGGAATCCGATTTCGAGAAACTCGTCCGCAATGCGGCAGGGACGGTTTCGAATCGACTTTCGCTCAGTGAATGACTCGCTCGTTCACTGACTTAGAACGATATTGCAACAACCACTGCCATACCATAATTCAGGTTACACGACCCTGATCGGTTCGCGTATCAGCGCTTCAGGCACAACTCTTGACGACTGCGTTGTTACTACACCAGTACTCACATAGGTTTTGCCTGGAAACAGCCGGAGTTTGCAGACGTTCCCAGCGGGGGACGAAGCTGGCACGGTCGAGTCCACGGACAGTACCTCCTGGGACAGCAGCTAATATAACAACAGTAACCCTGTTATTCCTGTGGTACCACGAGACGGACCGGTAGCACATCCATCCGTCTTCAGGCGCGAGAGGAGGTCGATCGTCGTGGAACTCGTCCGATCCGAAGGTGTTGCCGTGGCGACAGTCTCCAGCTGGTGGTGATCTCCCGGTAGCAGCCGCCACTCGACCGGCGAATTGTGAAACATATACTGATTCAATGTATATAAGAAATTGAACCAATCGCCTGGTCGATTCTCGCAGTCCTATCCACGACTCTGGACGTGTAACTCGTCCGGGTGAGACAGTTGCGGCTCGCCACACTGCGGCCCCTTCGGTCGCATCAATCGCCAGAATTCCCCGGCTACTGTGTAGCTCCGTCGCCAGCCGGATGATCTCGGGCTATCGTGGCATCTCGAACATCTGCTGGTGCGTACTCACGGCCCCGAAATTGGGCATTTGAATCGTCCCTCGAACGAGAATTCGAGCAATATGCGACGTTCGATACAGGATGAGCAGGTGCCGTCGTTACTGCAGATCGAGAAGGGTCTTTTCGCTCGCAAATCGACACGGCCTCCCAGTCAGCGTCGCCGTCGTACCCTTCCAGGCCCGCCGGTTCTGGGCTTCGAGTGCAAGTTTTCTGGGCCTGCTTTTCTCCCGGCCTCGTGAAGTGGACTAGTTACGCGTGCACGACGAAACCGACTCGCACTATATCATATGAATTCAAACAATTTTCGATACATATAGAAACTATTACACTACTTCGAACGCCCTGATCCGGACTGTATTGCTCGTCTGAACAAGGCCGAACATGGGGGTGTACTCGACACACGTCGACGACACAAAGTTTCGCGATGAACCGGATTTCGGCTCTGGAGATTCGCTATTCGTCGTCAGTGACACAGCTCGTGTTACTCGATCTCGTCCCTCGCGATCCCGTCGTGGCCACACGTCGAACACCGTCCAGCGCTGAGGTCGACTCCCGTTCCGCAGTGCCTGCATTCCACCACTGTCTCACTATCGTTCTCTCGAAGGTACCGGACCAGCAGCAAGAGTCCGAACATCTTCCGCCGCCACGAACCGTCGAGCCTGTCCTGAAACTTCGCGACGATGTCGGGGCTCGGCGCTATCGCATCGAACGTCGCGAGCGTGAACTCGGTTGCGACGAACTCGCCGAGCAGGGCGGTGGCGAGCCACGACTTCCCGGTTCCGGTGGGCTCGTGCACCAGGACTCCGTGCGTCTGGACGACGCTGGCGGGCTCGACCAGCGGGTCGATGACCGCCGGTTCGAGGAGGGCGATATCGTCGACCAGTCCTGCCGTGTCGTCGAACGTCGTGATTGGAGGGCCACGAACGTCAGCGGGGACCGTCTGTCGGGCCGGCGTCGTCGGCGTCACTGGTCGCTTCGTCGCCCGATTCCTCGTCGGTCGGCGTGGCATCGCCCGTGGTGACTGTGTGGGACGTCCTCGATACTGCTTGTCGCCCTGTCCGCTACGTGTGTGCCACGCCGACTGGACGGGACGGCCCAGATGGCCGGACGAGCCCAGTAGCGGGGCGCACACGAGCTGGTTGCCTTGTCAGAGGGGCAGCCTGCCAGTCGTCCGTGGTACCGGACGACGGCATCAGTAGCTTCGCCGGGTGGGGAATTGAGGGTAAGTAACTGACTACGATGACTAGACTGACTAGCGGAGCCACCATGGGACGAGCTGTACATTGGATCGATGTTTGAGAGCGAGAGCAGAATCGTTATGTGAGTAACCAACCAGGATGACGACGATAGATGGAGAAGATACGGGAAGTCCACGTCGCGATGCTCTGGCGCGAAGTCGACCGGATACTCGAACCGGTGGCGGAGTACACGCCGGAGGTCGTCTACCTTCTGGAGCACGAACGCGACGACGTCACACACCCCGACTACCACGCTGACGTCCGCGAAACACTGGAGACGACGGTCCCCACCCTTCGAACGTGTCCGGTCGACCTGTTCGACATGTACGACGTGATGGGAGCCGTCACGACCATCGCCGACAGACACGCCCGCGACGAGGTCCGGGTGAACGTCACCAGCGGGACGAAACGATCGGCCGTCGGCGCGACGATGGCCTGCATGGACGAGGGGACGGACGCCACGTCCTACGTCGTCGACCCCGAGGAACGATCGGTCGGGGCCGAACAGCCGCTCACAGCCGGCTACGACGGGGCGGCACAACTCACGACCTACCAGATCGATTCCCCGACACCGGACCAGGTCGCCTCGCTGGCCATCATCGAAGCCCACGAGACCGACGCCAAGTCCGCGAAGAAACGCACCCTCCTGGAGGAGGGGATGCGCTACGGATTCGAATTCCTGGAAGGGACAGAGAGCCCGTCGAAAGGCGATTACAACGTCCTCAAGGCACGGATCACCGAACCGCTACGCGATCGATCGTATATCCAGATCGAAGAACGGGGCACGCGACACTACCTCACACTCACCGACGCCGGCCGCCAGACACTCCGCGCGTTCCGCCACCGGGCAGAGGACGTCATCCAGGACCTCGAGGAACGCCACGTCGCGAGTGATGGTGACTCGCTCGTCGAGTTCGAGTTAGACAATCCCGTCGGTCCCCTCTTCGAAGACAGCGCTTGACATCCTCTCCGCGCTAGAGCGCGAGGATTCACTGTTTATCGTCTCCCCGGTCGATTCGTCGAAGCCACGTTCGTAGATATCTCTCGAACTCATTCGTTATCGCGGGCACCCGTCTACAGGCCCCGCACCCATCAGGGGCCAGAAAAACACACGCGGCGCTGTCACGGTCTCGCTGTGGCTGGTAGTTCGGGAGACGACACCAGAAAGGGTGGATGGCAGCTGGTGGTACGCCCGCCGCTCACCGCGGTCGAGGCCCGCGCTGGTCGTGGCCGCCGACCGCCTGGCAGCGAGGACACGGCGCCGCACCGGGTTCGCTGGTCACGAAGGTGTGCTGGCAGCAGCAACACCGGAACTCGAAGGCGGGACTGCGTCTACTCGCCATCGTTGCTGGCGGCAATTTTGGCGCAATACTCGGTGGCTGCTTCGGCCGCGGAGTCGCCGACGCCGTCGACGTCGACACCAGTCTGTGTCGCTCGCCAGCGACCGTCGCGGAGTTCCTCCAGGATGACCGTCGTGAGATGGCGGCGTGACTGTCCGGACGACGTCGAGACCGCAGTGGATCGGTGTTCGGGCATACCAGTCGAACCATCGATAGGGGACCAAAAAGTGGCCAGCCTAGGGTGGGGTGGAAGTGAAACTGACCGCCGTCTATGGATCAGTCTGAAACAGGTGGCCGTCGAAGGAAAGAATCTCCTGTCAGTCTCGTCGGTTCCGGTTCGGCATCGGTCGTCTTCCTGTCCGGACGCATTCCCAACACGGAAAGTCGTCTGGGAGGGCATCGCAATCGCAGTCAGCAGGTTCGCCGATGTCGTCGAGTCGGGATTCCTCCAGAGGGGACTCACCGCGTTGCGGGCGCGTCCCGCCATCCGCGAGTAACTGCACATCATTCGCGAAATCGAGGACTGAACGCCGGATAGCGACTGCGACTCTGTGTTTGCACGCGTGCTCGTAGTTCGCATCGGCAGGACAGGTACAGTCCACCGGAAGGCCGTCCTCGATAGTGACGAGGTACTCGTGGTCCGCTGGGACGGCGTGGCTGGCGTTTCGAACGCGGACGTCCGAGTCCAGCAGTTCGAACTCGAAGGCCTCGTACTGGGCACGTTTGCGGACGCGATTCGATACCGACAGTTCGTCGAGCGGGTGTGGAGTCATGCGTTAATCCGCGAAGCCCGAATCGTGTGGCCCCGCACCCGTCAGGGGCCAGAAAAACGCCGCCGACGTGCGAGCGGTGAAACAGTGCAGTCGCTTCCAGAACGGGACATCGAGGAAGTAGGGTCCCCGGGACGCCCATCTCGGGAAGTCACTGGGTGACGACAGTGAATACGGCGTCAGGACCCGACACGCGGGAGAAAGTGGCCGGTCTCTCGCCTGACCCCGCCCAGGAGAATCGCGGCCGCGACCAGTGGCATGGCCGCACAGCAGAGATACACCGGCCAGAAGCCGACGACGTCGACGACCGGGAGTGTGACGATGGGCCCGAACCCGCCGCCGATGTCCCCGAAGACGTTGTTCGTCCCCACGGCACGGCCCATCTCGCCGTCGGCGACGAGGTCACCCAACAGGGCCATCAGCGGTCCGCTGGTCCCGCCCTGACCGAGGCCGACGCAGAAGCAGGCAAGGGCCAGCGTCGCGACCGAGTCCGCGAGCGCGAGCAGGACGAACCCGACCGACGTGACGGCCAGAAACAGGAGCAAGACCGGGACCCGGGACTGGGTCCGGTCGCTGACGGAGCCACCGACGTACATCGACAGCCCCGCCGTGACGACCGTGATGCCCATGAACAGGCCCGAGGAGCCCTGGGAATCGAAGCCGAAGACGCCGAGCTGGTTCTGGTCGATGAAGAGGACGAGCGTCGCGAACAGCGCGCCGACGTAGACGAACAGGACCGCGAAGTTCACCATCCCGACCGTGATCGCCGGGAGACTCGTGTTGACGTCCCACGGTCTGACCGACTGGTTCGCCTCGCCCTCGACGTGTGTCTCGGGCACGGTCGCGTACGCGACCACGCTGGCGAAGAACGCGAATCCGGTCGCGACGACGAACGCGACGACGTTCCCAGAGAGTTCGCTGACGAGCCCGCCGAGGACGACGCCCGCCGGGAACCCGAAGAGGACGCCACCCCTGATGAGCCCCATGTTCGACCCTCGCGAGCCACCGTCGCTGATGTCGTCGGCGATGGTGTACGCGGTCGCGAAGACGAGCGCGCTCCCGACGCCCCAGAGAAGCCGCGCCGCCATGAACCACGCTTCGGGGAGCGGCGCGACCATCGCGACGACGTACCCCGACGTGGCGATCCCCTGGACGAACATCCCGACGACGAACGGTGTTCGCGTCCCGAACCTGTCCACGAGGCTCCCGGCCGGCGCGTTCGCGAACAGCCGCGAGAACCGGTTCGCACTCAAGATGAGACCGACGAGAAACGGAGAGATGCCGAGCACGGCACCGAGGTTCGGCAAGATCGGGAAGATCACGCCGCCGCCGAAGCCGATGAAGAACGTGCTGACGATGACCGCTCCGAGGACGAGCCGGTCCCCGTCTTCCGCCCCCGGGAGCTGCGTATTCACGTTCGAGAGTACCGTTCCTGCGTCCCTTGAGCATGTCCATACCGATATTCCATCTCCAGTCCTCTGCCATCGCCTGCGCGGCCCAACTTTCCCGTCGCGTCGTTACTGTCGACCTTCAGAGACGGAGTCACGGCTCTCCAGGATTCGAGAGGATTCAGGGGATCGCCACGAACGAGGGACGTAGCCGTGTGTCTCGATCACGTCGGCGTAGCCCTGAAGCAGACCGACGAGGACGAGTTCGGGAATGTCGTCCGCTGCCTGGGCGGCGAGCCAGTGTTCGAGTGACTGTGCAACCTGTTCGAACTGCTCGTCGTCGAGGTCAGTCGTCATACGGAGTTTCGGGCGATGCCAGTGCAGGCTCGCCTGCACCCTTCGCAGGCGAGAGAAACTGACGTCAGAACGGTCGCGAAAACACGTAATGATCAGTGGTGGGAAACAGCGACCTCGTCACCCTCGATCACTCTAGCGACGACTCGTCGACCGCGGCGTCGAACGCTTCGAGGTGGGGCTCGTCCGACAGCGCTGGTTCGACAGACAGCACAATATCCCGGAGTTCCTGGAGGATGGTCTCCGCCTCAAGAACTGGAATGCCTTCCTCACGGGCCATCACACGTGCCGAAGTCCGCGAACGAACGTAATCACGGGCGTACTCGACGGCCGTTGCGAGGCCAGCGACGCCGTTTCGATCACGATAGAGGCGAATGTTCTCGTTGGACTTGGTCCGGGCGAGTGCGATCAGCAACGTCGGCGAGATCTGGTCTGTGTCACTCCCGTGCTCGAACGTCATCTCGATCTCCTGTATTATTCAGCTATTGACTTCCCTCAAACTAAAAGCTAGAGTCTCGTCGTTGGGTACAACGTTTCAGGGCCTGTTCTTCTAAGGTTCCCTCGATAGTGCCGAGAATTTGCTCTGCAGTCCGACCGATGCTGCCGATTCGAACGTGGATGACGTCCGTACCAGTATCCTTCCGAGGCCGAGAAAAGCTTACAATTTCATCATCGAAAGATGTCTGCATGCCTTCCATTTCGTCCCGTCCATCTGTGGGTGGTATCCTCCTGTTGGTACTGGTGAGTCTCGGTATAGAGTGGGCAACTCGACGCAGTACACTCTATCTTGACCACGAATTCTCGTTCGGTACCATTACCACGAGCGGCAGTGAGAGCATCGTGCTCGCGGTACCTCCCAGCATACTTTTCTTCCTCGGTGGATGCGCTTTCTTCTTCGCTTTTATACTCACAGAATCCTGGCAATCCATCGAGTGAGCATTCGGGATCGGACTGCGAACCTGAAACTCCCACCGCTCGGGATTCCTCCGTGATGACGCGGAGGAGCATGTCAATCGCTGATGAAACGCGCCGTGGGACGACCTGTAAACGACGGCCCCTCTGTTTCGACGTGTTTCTCTTTCTGTCAGTTCACGATGCCTTCCGCGTCCAGTTCTTCCGACGGGAAGTCGCGGAGCGCCAAGCGGAGTCTCGCGATGGCCTCATTGCCCGAGGGTGGGTCAGCATGCGGCACGTCAGTGGAGGTATCGATCACAGTCATGCTTCTGTCGGGAAGAGTTCCGAGCTATCTGTGAACCCGACCGCGTCGAAGGACTCTGAAAGGTTCACTGTCTCGTTTCGCGGGTCGTACTGGACGAGGCCGAACTCTTCCAGTTTCGGAACGTGGTTGTGATACAACGTCAGGTGGATCTTCTTCACCTCCTCGGGATCGACTTCGGATTTTGGAGCCTCCATTTCCAGGTGGGCAACGTCCGCGGCCAGATCAGCGAGTGCCAGCGGTTTCTCTGTGTCTCGCAGACAACGGAGGATGGAGCGGCGCCGTGAATGCGAGAGACACTCGTACAGCATAGAGATTTGCTCTTGCGTCTGTCGGGAAGTAGTCATCATCGATCCTATCGGTTCTTTCAGCAAGTTTCACAGGGTTGTATGCACCACCCAACTATGGATTGGCTCAGTTATTCGTCGTCGGGATGACTCACCGTCAGCGCGTTCGTAATCAGGCCTTTGTGTCCATTATGCAATCGTTTTGAAACCGCTTGCTGGGATATCCCCAGTTCGGTCGCCACGTCACTCATCGAACTCTTCTGGGGAAGGTCGTAATAGCCCAGATCGAGTGCCGTAACGAGCGTTTCCCGTTGCTTCGGCGTCAGGCCGTACTGGACGCTCGCCATCGGCTGTTTCTGTTCGTACAGGCGGCTGAGTTCGAATCGGATGCCGTTTTCCTCGCAGTAGTCCTGGAATTGCGAGACTTTCTTTCGGTTGTCGAACCGCAACTGGAGTTCCCATTGCTCGTCTCGCCCCGTCGCCTGGAGTATCGTCGCACCGATGTCCACGTACGCGTAGATGAGCGACTCGACGTTCTCCGTCCACTCGGCGCGGTAGAGGACGCTGCCTTCGATCCTGTCGACGAGTGTCGTATTCGCGACCGAGGAATCGTTCCGGAACGCATCCTCAAAGTCGGCTTGATCACCGCCGCTCACCCAGAAATACGGCATGATCTTGTCTTCCATCGTGGCGACGACGCGCTCGATCTCGACGACCATGTCCGGTGCGGTGGTCAACGCGTGGTGGAGGGCGAAGTCCTCGGACGGGACTGTGAACTCGGCGATAGTACTCATTGGCAAATATGTTCGACCGCTAACTAAAAGTCTCCGTCGAAACGGTCGGTGACTGTTTGTGTATCACCAGTATTGGCCGATAGATGGTCTCAGCCAGCCATCTATCGACGATTCTAGCGAATCCAACGATTCGATAAAATTTAGTGTGAAATGCCCGCATAGTAAGTACGCGTCTTTCCCCGTTTCGATGGAACAACTTCTCCTTCCTATCGTTCGAACCACGTCAAACTTGACGAGTTAGTCCCAAAATAGGACAATCTTTAATGCAATTTGACTGTAAAATGTGGATCGCATGCAAGGGAATGGTGACGAAAGCGAAGCGAACGGGCCTTCTACTCGGCGAACGTTCCTCGGAGCCCTCAGTGCGGCAGGAGTGTTCGGTTTGGCCCAGACGCCGGCTTCGGCGACAGGCAACCCGCGATCGGCTGCTCCACCGCGAGGTGATACGGACATCCCGTCGCTCGAGCCGACGAACGTCGAGCGGGTGAGCGAGTTGAGTGACCGGCTCCTGGAGTTCTCCTTCGAGAATCCACTCGTCGACCCGCCGCTCGAAACTGCGAACGTCCGGGTGTTACTCCCGGAGGGGTACGACGAGACAGACGAGACGTATCCGACGATTTACTTGCTCCACGGTGGTGGGAACTCGGCCGCGGCCTGGTCCGACCCGGACCTTAGCCCCGGCGAGATAGGCCCCGGCCCGGTACAGAACTACGTCGACGAGGACGTCGTCGTCGTCATGCCCGACGGGGGTGAAAACGGCTGGTACACTGACTGGTACAACGACGGTGACTTTGGCGCGCCGATGTGGGAGACGTTCCACGTCCACCAGCTCATCCCGTGGGCGGAGGACCGATTCCGACTCCGGTCGGAGCGAGGCGGCCGCGTCGTCGCTGGCCTCTCGATGGGGAGCGCCGGCGCGTTGCAGTACGCCGCTCGGTATCCCGACACGTTCGCCGGCGTGTACGCGTTTTCCGGTGGCCCGTTCCCGATCGAGCAGTTCCCGTCTGGCTCGACGTTCGTCGACGCCTATGGCGACCCGTCCGAACAGGAGACCAGGGTCCGCGGCCTCAATCCGAACGAGCTGACCGAGAACTATCGAAATCTCCGGCTCTACATGGCAGTCGGCAAGGCCGAGGGCGCAAGTGGGCCCGCTGCCGAAATCGAAGCGATAGCGTACGAGAACTTCCTGACATTCGTGGAGAACCTGGACGAGACCGGGATCGACTACACGTTCGACGTCTTCCCCGAGGGCGTCCACGACTGGCCCTACTGGCAAACGTACCTCAAGGGGGTTCTGCCGGATATGATGGACGTCTTCGCGAGCGAGCCAGTCGATCCCAGCGGTTTCACCCACGAGACGATACTGCGGAACGTCGACATCTGGGACTGGCAGATCGACCGGGCGGACACAAACCGGCAAACCGCGGAATTTCTCAGACTCGAAGACGTGACGTCGGACGGGCTGACGATCACTGGTCGCGGGAAGACGGTCGTCACGACGCCCGGCGACTACGAGTCCGGCCAGAAGTATCGGATCGATCGAGACGACGGCGCTGCGACCGTGCGACCGAGGATGGTCCGGGCCGACGAGGATGGCTCTCTCACCTTCACCGTTCACCTCGGTCCCGCGGCCGAAACGGGTAGCGACGTCGCCAATCAGCCCGAATCCGCGACGATCTCGATCGAACCGTTCGAGTGTGGTCGTTCGAACGGCCACGAATAAGGTCGGGCGCACCGATCTATCGTCTTACGGCTGGTGGAACCTGTGGTTTCTGTGTCCACTGCGGCCGGCTGCTAATCGCGCGTGCTCAGCTGGAATGTGGGAAGTCGACCGCCCCCGCACCCCTTCAGGGGCCGATACAATGCCGTCGTCGGAGCAGGGCTGAAAGATGGTGAGCGGGCCAGTTAGGCGGCTCTAGCAAGTCTACGGCCGAAACCTACGGCTCAGATGAACTTCGTTGTAGTCGTATACTGGGTCTGTCGGAATCGGTTTCTCCACTCTGCAACCAGTGGCCAGGTACCGATTCCACGGAAATGCGTCACGCCCCTTTCGCTACGTCCGTCCCTGTCTCGGGGAACTAGGAGACAGTCGTTCTCAGGTCTGGACTGTCGATGAAGCAGGTCCCGAACCGAGCTGCTGTGAGAGCCAGTTTCCTAGCGCTGCACTCAACGCACCTGCCAGGGCAACGAGCAATACTCCAATCGTGACTGCTGCGAGCAGCAGAACCGTCTGAACCACTCCGAACCACAGTGGCTGGTCGAACGTGGGAATCACAGCGCCGACAGTGGCAATGTTCCAGACGACGGGCAGCGAGGCAACCAGTCCTGTTCGAAGCCCCACCCGGTGCGCCATCTTCCTCCCGTCGACCGTCAGCACTCCTCCGATGAGTCCTGCCCAGAGGATGATGTTGTAGTCGAGTACCCCTGTCTCCGGAGCGTTGTTCAGTACGTACGCCGCTGAACCGAGGCCAGCGGGAAGGGCGTAAGCCCATGGATGGTCTGTTACGAAATTTCGGAGGGCACCAATCATATGGGTCAGTTGTCACAACGTCGATTCCTGGCATAAATGTGTGTGGTAGTCGATCACCGATGCGTCACCAGACGACGGCCGCCATCAATGGGACCTGATAGCTACTCGGTCGCTCGATGGACGTGGATCTCCGCGTCGTCGTGCACCCAGGCCTCGAGCTTCTCGATCATGTAGGTTCGTGCCTCATTCTCGTCGAAGACGTCCATGTCGAGCATGTCTCGCGTGATCGATTTCAATGCGCGAAGCCGACCACGAAAGACACCATCGTTCACATCTGAGGACTGTACGGGATGCGAGAAACGGCGACACCAACCCAATTCGTCACTAGAAGGTGGATTGCGTTTTCGGAAGGCAAATTGCGACTCCCCTCACTCGTGGTGGGGCTTCGAAACGGGAAACCGAAGCTCGAACGTCGTCCCCGCCTCGCCCGTCTCTATGAGGTCGATCGTCCCTCCATAACTCAGTGTGAGTTCTTTCACGAGGTGGAGACCGAGCCCATGGTCACCGATATCGGGCCGGGAAAACAACGTCTCCAGTTCGTCTTCGGGAATGCCACCGCCATTGTCCTGAATTACGACGCGTACAGACTCGTCACGCACCTCGGCGTCAACGGTAAGCACTAATCCTGACAAATTGTTGTGTTGCACAGCGTTTCCGAGGAGATTGCTCAAGATTCGGCCGAATACCTCGTCCGCCTCGATGTAGATATCGTCCGACACATCTGCCGCTACACTCACACCAGGATGTCGTTCTTCGGTCTTGGCGATTTCAGCTCGAATACTCTGAGAGAGGTTTACTGGTTCTAATTGCCGGTCGGCCTGAATGGTGCTGAGTAACGACCGCACTTCCTGAATGACGGTCGTCACTTCCTCTCCCTGTCGAAGAATTCGCTGCAATCGCTCGTCGGTCGGTTCGATCGGCTCGTCGGACTCGCGTAATAGCGATGCATTGCCGACGATAACCTGCGTCGAATTGAGCACTTCGTGGCGCAGGATACCGTTCATCTGGTCGACCAGGTCCCGCTGTTTTGCCATGTGTTCTGCGCGGAGCGTTTGCCGTTCCGCTGTCAGGGTGGTGAAGATAGAACGGGAGTGAGAGATTCCGAGCACGAGACCGACGGCGAGCCCTAACGTCAGGGCCCACCGGATCCAGTTCGTCACGACCCAGAGAGAGTCCGTCGGAAAGAAGGTCATCAGCCCGATGTTGAAGACGAGAAATCCAACCCCTCCAAGAATCCAGTACAGACCGATCCTCCGATGGTGTTCGACGGGGATCTCACTCGTTCGGAGCCACTGGCCGCCCCAGATCAACCCGAGGCAGGAGGGGACGATGGTAACGTGCCCGACGATGTACCGTGCCTGGAAAATCGTCGAAGAGCCAGATGTAAAGAGAACGACTGGTTCGAGTATCGACCACAAGAGAAGCAGGAACCCACTGGCACTGATAATCGTTGCCAGTAGAGTCTCAGATGTTTGGTTTTCCCAGTACTTGCCTTTCACTACCAATCTACTTGCATCTCGCAAGTAAATGGTTGGTGAGTGATTATCTGATTTGAGAATTGGCGTCGGTGAGAAACGGAAGATCCCTCTGGTGAGCAGCACCTCGTGTGTGGGACACCAGAGGAAACCCTGATGAGATTGTGTAGCACGAACGGACACCTCGAATCCGCCATTCCATTACGTCGAATTTTGGAATATTCTATGCGGCATGAGATACTATATCGGGGTAGACACGGAGGAACGGATGAGTCACAACGAGAGCAAGCACGTCCAGACGGAGTTGAGCGAGGACGAGTACGAACGGTTCCGAACGTTTGCAGAGGAACACGGCCTCTCCCTCGAAGAGGCCGGCCACGAGTCCGTGCTCGAGTGGATCGAACGCCAGCAGCAGGCCGATCCCAACGACCGGGCGTTTACCGTCCTCGACGAACTCGACTCGGATCGAGCCCGGAGACAGCACCGACGGACGCACGGACCGAGGACGACCTCGTCGACGAATGGCACGGGAGTGACGAGGCCTTCACGCTCGCCGACGACCCATCCTCCCAGACCTGATTCAGATGGCTGAGGCAGTCGAGACGCCGAACGGGACGGACACTGCGGAGCACTTTCGACCTGGTGGGATCCGCCACCAGGTCCTCGTCGGCCCGAAGTTCCTGTACGCCCTGTTCAATCCACAGGACTAGATGCACGTGGTGTCCCGGGCATTCATACACCTCGTGCGCGACGGCGAACTTCCGTATCGCCGGCTCGTCGTCAACGACCACATCGTCGACGAGGCCGCAACACGGCTCGAGAAACAGGCCTCGATGTCGAACGCGGTAACTACGCTCCCCTACCGTGCCCCCGATGGGTTAACTGTCCACGACTGACCGACGCGTGCCGCTGGTCCGTACTCGGGATGCTCACGAATAGACGGACCGTCCGATACCGTGGTTGTCGATGGATCCCAGGACGAACGTCGTGCGTTTGTGTACCATACCCTGGCTAATTTTAATATTCCACCCGCCGGGGGTGTAACTGAAGTCTTCGACACGACGAAGCAGGTGACTCCGATGACAAACGCTCGCCACAAACCGCGGACGGCCAGTTTGCCCCTGCCCGTAGCCGCGGGTCGCGTTCTCGGCGAGCTTCTACGTTCCCAGGACGCGGAGTCCCCGGATATCGACGGCTGGTCTGGTGAACGTCGCAAATCAGAATACGTCTACCAGGCCGGCAATGTCCGGTTACATCTGCCCGCATAACTCGGCCCCCACGCGGACTACCCGCCCGGGGTTGGGGAACACGGGCTCGCCGCCAGACCTCACCCAACCACAGTTCTGTCACTCTGGCACGGGCTGACTGGCCAGGGGAGGCCGCGGCGTTTGACCAGTTCGCTCGTGAGAATCGTGCGAACACGTAGCTCCTGACGCCAACGAGGCGTTCTGAGCTACGGCTACGCATTCGCCATCCACGACCAGCGACGGCTGTGCGCACCGATGGAACGGAGTTCCATCGAGACTCGCGAACGCCTCGCGTTCGCTCACAAGCCCTGGAGCCTCCGGGGGACTGCCGTGCTGGCGTGCCGACGTGGTGTAGTCCGGAAGACGGCGTCGATGCCTTCCGGCCGTAGCGAACACTTCGCGTTCGCTCAGTCCCAGCGTCGGCGTTCGACGGGAATACTCATCGAGGCAGGCACTATCCTGCCGGTTCGGCTCGTGCCGTTCCGGCAGTACTGGGCCCGGAAGGGTCTGTAACCTGCATGGTCCGATGTGGTATTCCCGACCGCTTCGGCGGTCGAAGTACGCCCCCACGCGACGGGAGAGTCTGCGAGCAATCGTTGCGCTCCCCTCGCGTACGCAGACGTATAGACATACAACCAACTTTGGGTCGATGGTCCAGCGGTCCACGATCCGTGCCTTGGATGCACGGGATCCTCGTCGACCCATCGAGCCGCGACTGGGTATCGGTGAACCCAACAGCCTGCTACGCTGTAGCCGGTTTCTCTCGGCATCCCGGTTCGAATCCGGGTTGCGGCGTCCCGCTGAGCGACAGCGAAGTGGTTCGAGAGAGCTTTAGTTACAGACACAACTTTTGAACGTCGAGGAAGCGGTCCATCCACGATTCGGCGAAGCTGAGTCGTTCAGCGATGGTTTCGAAACGGTCGACGATGAGACGGTGCCAGGTTTCGAGATCTGACGCTTCACGCGGTGAGAGGTCGCGCTTCAACGTTTTCCAGACCTGCTCGATTGGGTTTAAGTCGGGAGCGTAGCGCGGGAGCCGCACCCGGCGAATGTCGAGCCGATCTGCAACGTTGTCGACATAGTCAGCAAAATGAGACGAAAAGTTGTCGCAGATCAGAATGATTGGCCGGTCAGGGTTCTTCTCGCGGATCAGATCGAAAAAACTCCCCGACGGATTCTTTGGAGACGTCCGATTTGCATTCGGCGACACTCTCACCGTTGAGTGCGTAAAACCCGAGCGTCGGATCGTCGGTAGTTGCCGTCGGCGTTTCTTTACAAATCGTCGGCGAGCCGAAGGCCCAGAGTCGCTGACGGTTTTCCGTCGGTTGCGGCCAGGCTTCGTCGAGGAACCCGACGACGTAGCCGCCGTCCGGGACGGGTTCGTCGTTATGGAGTTCGTCGATCGCGTCCTGTAACCGTTCGGAGAGACGCTCTTCGGCGTCGTCCGGCCGGTCCGGATCTCGTGGCCGTGGTTTGGCGAAGTTCATTCCAAAATTACTGAGTAGTCGGTGAACGTGACGATCTGAATAGGTAACTCCAAACGCTTCTTCGATGAGCGTTTTGACCTCGCGCTTGGTCCACGGCTGGTCGGCTTCAAGCACGGATTTCAATTCGTCACGCTGTTCGTCGGAAAGCTTTGGCGGTCGACCGCCGCCAAAATCAGGGTCGAGACCGCCGATTCCGGCCTCGTTCCAACGATCCGCCCAGCGACCGGCGGTCGGTCGTGAGACACCGACGCGCCGTCCGGCCTCTTTTAAAGAATCGCCTTCGTAGAGATTCCTGATCAGGCACAAGCGCCGCACACGGCGTGGTTTTCCGGCTTCCTGAGCGTCATCGATCGCGGCGTCTAACTCGTCGGGCGAGAGGTGGCGTTCAACAGATTTGCGTCGATCGCCCGGCATACGTCAGTTTTCGAACGCTAGAGGTTCAAGGGTTTCGGCGGATACTATCGCTCTCTCGTCATCCCGAAAATCTTCGATTTTCGGACGACGGGGCTCGGAAGACGAGCGAAGCGAGTCTTCCTGAGCGAGGTGAGACAGGCAGACGGGTGACTGCGCTCGATTCGAAATCGAGAGCCGCGAGGCTTCTGGGTTCGACTCCCAGTCTCACCGTCGGCGGGATTCCCCTAGCCTGGCCAAGGGGCCGTGCTGGAACCACGGTGCCCGCACAGGGCACGGGCGTTCGAATCGCCCTTCCGCCGTTTCCGCGGTAGCCAAGTGGCCGAAGGCGGCGAGCTTAAGACTCGCTACGTAGGCATTCGAGGGTTCGAATCCCTCCCGCGGAACTGCACCGCCATGCCCGAGTGGCCCAAGGGGCACGGCTGAGGGCCGTGTGTGCGAAGGCACGCCCAGGTTCGACTCCTGGTGGCGGTATGCCGAGCGAAAGCGAGGCACACCTCGGAAGACGAGCGGAGCGAGTCTTCCGGCGGCATGCCGGCACATCACCGGCTTCGGAATCATCCCCTCTGCGTCGCCGTACTCAAGTGGTCAACGAGATGTGGCTCAGAACCACTGGCGTAGGTCCTACCCAGGTTCGAATCCTGGCGGCGACATTCGCACCGGCCGGTGCGCTGGAGTCACAACCAGCCACCTTCGATGGTGTCAGTACCGGAGAGATAGACGGCTGACAACGGTCGGTGCGTCCCTGTCGAATCGACCCCCTCACCAGCAGACTGGGTCGAGTGGGAGGGATACTTCGTCTGACACTTACAGACGGCGAGCGAGAGCTCCCAGTCCCGAGGGTGAGATGCCTCGGTGTAAGCCGGTGGAGCAATCCGTCGGCCAAACAACCCCCTCCCACGGTTTTCCCCAGTTCCAGTGAGGAGCGATGCTCTCGCATAGTTACTTCCCGTGGTCCAGTGGCCACGACGCCTCCCTGTAGAGGAGGAGACGCACGTTCAAATCGTGCCGGGGAGACTCGGCGCACACGCGTGCGCCAACTGGTATTGGATCAATCACGCCCTGTCGATACTAGATCGACTCCGCGAAGCGATTCGGTCCTCTCGCCGATGACCCCCGAAGTGGGCGAGGCTTGCAGTGCTCCTGTGGAGTAGTGGCCAAACTCACGGCCCTCTCAAGGCCGAGCCTCCGGTTCAAATCCGGACTGGAGCATGCTGGCAGGCGGTCCAGTGGAGTGGACGCGCCGCTGACTTCGGCGAGAGCGCAGGTTCGAGTCCTGCCCTGCCAATTTGGGTATGTAACTCTGGTGGTAGAGAGTCCGCTAATAGCGAAGTCGTCGAAGGTTCGAGTCCTCTCGCACCCATTCTGGACGCATGGTCCAAGGGCAGGACACCGCCCTCACAAGGCGGTAGTCGAGGTTCGAGTCCTCGTGCGTCCACTTGGACGGCACACACCGTCCAGCGTAGAGGCGCTATAGCCGAGAGAATCTCCACTTCTCTCATTCACAGATGCGCTAGTAGTCGGGTTTGGTCAGGACGCCGGCCTTCCAAGGCGGAAGCCCAGGTTCAACACCAGCCTAGATCAGTGGGCCTGGAGCCTATGAGGACAGGCACGCGGCTTTTAACCGCACGATAGCGGGTTCGAATCCCGTCGGGCCCTTCGAGTCGCGGTGGCAGAGTAGTTGAGCAATCTTCGCTGTCCAGCGGCAAGACGACTGCAGGAGTGCTCCCTTGGTGTAACTGGACAACACGCGGGCCTTTCGAGCCCGAACGCCGGGTTCGATTCCCGGAGGGAGTATTGGTGGAACGATGGCGAACCTTGGAGCAACCGGCTAGAACAGCTAGCGAATCCAAGTTCGGACATCGTTCCACCGAGTCTTCGAGGCGGTCCTTCGCCAGGATGTCGTCGAGGTGGCGAGATACTTCGTTTCCACTCTGGACACGGCCAGGCCAAGTCGGCCTGCGCCCTCGCCGCCAACTTTCCGGCGTCCTTGCGAACGATCGACCTGGCAGAACGCTGTAGCACGGTACGCTGACGGCGTCCTGATCGCCGCTGGACACGACCCAACTGGGTGGTCGTCGAGACGGAGCGTTCCTTCTATCAGGCATCTCAGTGGGTTCAAGTCCCATCGGTAGGCCGTCCGGTCTCTCGTTATGTCCGGACAAAGGGGTCAGTCCCTGACACCGGACACCGCTCCGTCGGTTTTCCGGCCACCCTTCACTCATCCACGGCGACCGTCGAGTCGGAGCGATACTCCAGTGGTCAACGCGGGTTCGAATCCCGCCGGGAGGCCGAACGGCCTGCTGTATCGTCCAGACAAAAGGAACGCCCCGACAATGGACACCGCTCTGGCGATTTTCCGGTCGCCGACATTCATCAACCAGGTGGCCGTCCATCTGGAGCGATACTTCGCCTGTGGAGCGAGAGATCTGGGTTCGAATCCCGGGAGCGGACCGACCGCTCTGGTGTAACTTGGTAGCACGCTATCGTTCGCTCCAGTAATTTTCCGGCCACCGTCCTGTCCCCGTAGCTCAGCCAGGACAGAGCACTGGCCTTCGAAGCCAGGTGTCGCACGTTCGAATCGTGCCGGGGACGTGTGCTGCGAGCGATAGCGAGCAGTCGAGTCCCACCAGGATTCGAACCCTGGAAGTCGCAGTCCCGGAACGGCGCTCTGCGCCGCATGCCCGGAACGTCTTCCTCTGGTTCGAATTCCGGAAGACGGCGACGCCGTCTTCCGGCCTTCGCGAAGCTTCTGCTTCGCTCAGTCCTGCCGGGGACGTCTACCGCTCACGAATGCCGTGAGCGGCCACCCTTCGGGGTCGCCTCTTGCGGCCCCGGTGATAGCAATGCGATTCAACGACACCACACAGACGGTCGCGGAGGCGACGCGAACCACCAACCACGAGGGCGGTGAAGCGTTCGACCCCGCCGACCCACGACTCGCCCTGTACAAGCGCACGATCAACCAGCTGCTGGAGGACTCGTATTACGAGGACGACGAGGAGCACCTCGATGCAGTCGTCGAACGGTTCGACGCGGCCGCGGACGAGGATCCCGAGTTCGTCCTGCAGCTCGCCGCCTACGCGCGCCAGGAGCTGTACCTGCGGGACGTTCCGCAGCTCCTGCTCGTGCTCGCCGCGAACGACGACCGGTTCAAGGACGACTCCGACGAGTCGCTGATCCGCGAGTGGGCGCCCGCCATCGTCCAGCGGATGGACGAGACGGCGACGGCGCTGGCCGTCCACGACGAACTGTTCGGCGGGACGGCACCGTGGCCGCTCCGGCGTGGGATCGAGGACGCCCTCGTCGGGATGGCCGACGCGTACACGCTCGGCAAGTACGAGCTCTCGCGGCACGAGGTCACGCTCCGGGACGTGTTCAACCGCGTCCACCCGACGCCCGTCGACGAGGAACAGGAAGTCCTGTTCGAGCGGTTCATGCGCGGTGATCTGGACGACTATCCGGACGTCGAGGCGCTGCCGTCGCCGAAGACCTGGGAGACGGTCGTCTCCGAGCGTGGGAACACGCAGGAGGCCTGGGAGACGCTAATCGAGGACGACGAGTACTCGCTGCCGATCTTCGCGTCGATCCGGAACCTGCGGAACATGCTCGAGACCGGCGTCGACGAGGAAGTCATCGTCGACCACCTCGACCTGGAGGCGGTGCGCCAGGCGCCGCTGTACCCGTTCCGGTACTACCAGGCCTACGAGGCCCTCCAGGATGCCGGGATCGACGCGCCCGACGTCGAGCGGTGGCTGGAGCAGGCCATCGACGTCTCCGTCGAGCACGTCCCCGACGGCCTCGGCGACACGTTCGTCGGCGTCGACCTCTCCGGGTCGATGGACATGGTGCTCTCGGAGCACAGCACGCTCCGGTACAAGGAGATCGGGGCGCTGTTCGGTGCGGTGCTGGCCGACCAGGGCGCCCGGGTCGGTGGGTTCGGTGACGACTTCCGCGAGGTGTCGATGCACGTCGACACGCCGATTCTCCAGCGCCAGGACGCCGTGCTCGGTATCGACGACGACGTCGGGAACTCGACGAACGGCTGGAAGGTACTGGAGTCCCTCCGCGAGGAGGCCATCGCCGTCGAGCGAGTCGTCCTGTTCACGGACATGCAGATCTGGGACTCGACGTACTTCGGAACCGACCGGACGGTTCGCGAGGAGTTCGAGGTGTACCGTGACGAGGTCGCCCCCGACGCGTCGCTGTACATGATCGACCTGGCGTCGTACGGCGACCTCGTGACCCCCGAGGGGTACGAGGGCGTCTACAACGTCTCGGGCTGGTCCGAGAACGTCCTCGAGTTCATCGAGCACGCGGAAGACACGACGCAGATCATCGACGAAATCGGTGCCGTCGAACCGACCTGAACGAGATCTCTTTCTTCGATTCGTCGCGCGTGAGTAGTGTAGCCTGGCCCATCACGCGGCCCTGCCACGGCCGAGACGAGCGTTCGAATCGCTCCTCGCGCATCCGAAGCGTCACTCGTCGGCTCTGTCCACGAACCCCGCTTCACTGGAGGTGAAACCACATGGCAATTTCCCACGATCGCACTGACTCGACAGCGACAGCTATCGTCTCGGTCCGGATCCCCAGCAGCGGGGACGACCTCACCACGGACGCGGAAAATCGTCTCGCCCGGACAGACGGCGTCGTGAGTGTCGCCGTCGACGGGTTGCGCGGACTCGAACCGGGGCTCTCGGCGACTGTCGTGACCGTCGAGGTGACGATAACGCTCCGCACAGACGTTGCCAGGGGTGAATTGCGAGAGCGGCTCGCTGCCGCCCCTGGCGTCGAGAACGTTAGCGTCCCGTAATCTGCCAGTCGAGGTCAACTCACGAAAGAGGAACGAAGAGGTGTAACAGTAGTCCTGGAGCGAGCGAAACCGACAGGACGCTTAGTTGTGCTCTTCAGAACCGGTCTTATCTACTGTTCCCATCGCGATATATTGCTCCTTGTTGGCGCGGATATGCTCGCGAATGACCGCAAGTGTCTCCTGGTCCATCTTACCAGTCCATAGAACGTGCCGTTATGTAGAACGTTTCCAACGCCATCACAGGCAATCGTATGATTGTAGAGTCTCGACGATTCGTGGACAGAGAGACGTGTTGGCAACGGCGATGAGCGCATCAGTGTCTGCAATTTCCGGATTCGTCCGTCGTCCCACCCACGTGCTAGCCCTGGAAAACGCCCTCAGTGTCGAGTTCAGTAGCCTCTTCGAATGCCTCTCGTTCCCGTTCAATCTCCTCGAGGCCGTCGCCGATGAGGATCTCTGCGACCGCCTCTGAAAGTTCACCTTGCTGATCTCGCCGATGGAGCGTGATTTTCTCTTCGTCTGAGAGGGTTTCCCGGAGCTTCTCCTGGAGCCCCCGTCGAGCAAGCTCGCTGGTGTTGATTCCACCGAGGCGCATCTGGTCGAGAACGTGGCTCGCACGTTTCTCTGCTGCCCCCCGGAACTGGATCTTGTCGTTCTCCATCCCTATCGTACCTTCCCATACTTACTCCATAGACATAGATGTTGTAACATGGCCTTCAGGTCGTGGCAACACTATCGTTCATCGGAGGAGAACATCTTTAGTATGCTTCCCAGGCAGGTGGCACCCCGACGAGTAGACAAGTAAAATTAGACGTCGGAATATTGCATTGCAAGTCTCACGGCAAGCCCCAATTCCAATCCTCGTATGAAATTTTGAATCACTCAGGAGCGCAGAGGGGAAACGGAAATAACCCCAATTTAGAGTCCTGGGCGTCTGTCTTCTGGAAGGTCGGTGTATTTCCGTACAACGGAGTTAGTAGTGGGAGACGAGTTCCTTCCGCGATGAATATCCCAACGGCTAGTATTGACCCTCACGCGATTTTCCGAGAGATACATGTTGAGGGGGCAACTATCCCGCTTAAAGCAAAATGGTCCACCGAATCGTCCACCAACACCATCCCCACGATATCCAGTATTCCTTGGAGGACGTAGCAACAGAAGCCTCGGCATTCGTCGACGACCTCACCGACGATTTGGAAGATTGCAAAGTCATCGGGTATCCGCTTCCCGCCGGGGAAGCATGGGTCCTGTATTCGCGTGGAACCTCTGGAACTGCTGAAGATATCTCTGCATCACTTGCTGCGGATGAAATGGGGGATACGCTATCGGAGATGGACTCGACGAGCAGAGTGATCGCTATTTGGCTGCTCAATTTCTTCGCCGAAATGCAAACCGAGGAGCGTGAATTAGGGAACTCACTCTCGATTTACAAGGAGCTTGAAATCGAGCGGGTTCCAGAGGCTGTCAACCAGATCGATTGGGACGGTTCGGTAACCGATGTTGCTGGACGCCTCATGTCGAATCTCGTCCTTCGTCACTCCCTCCCTAACGCGAACCATCGCACTGGGATCACGATGGCCCAGGCGTATCTCGAGGCCGCCGGCGCGAATTTCGAAATGCCATCGACGACAACTGAAGAGTACGAATGGAGAGCCTGGGTCCGGCCCTACATTCTCGAGTCAAAACGGATTCTGACCGTCCGCCGCCACAATCTGTACTTCAACACGCTTGCTGAGTTGGGATGTGAAGTCGTTCGTAGAAAGCATGATATCGATATTCCACTCACGGAATACGATTTGGATATGCACCATCACGAAGCCTGGACCGTCTATGCACAGATGCACGAAGAACATTGCATCGGTCTTGTCGAAGACATTGCTGCTCGTGGAGGGAGTTCTGAGCTTATCGACCGAGCAGCGCTCTCTGAGCAGGACTTCGTAGAGTTTCTACAGAATGAGAACGCCGATGGCAACGAGAAATAATCAGTCCTGGAGATGCGCGTTTGAGCGGGCGAGCTCACGAAGCCGCTCATTTTCTGGAATGTCGTACCGTTCATTGAGACATTGAACGGCTTCTCGAAGAGTCATCGTAGAAGAAACTAGGGATCGTACGCAAATAAACCTTCCCAACACCAGCTTCACTCCTGTTGTTTCCGCTGGAGTGATTCGTCGTCATCGAGAATTGATTGTCTCCTTGAAATGAGACTATCTATCGAGTTCCATTTGTATCATCACCGTTGTGAAACAGTGACAACAGACGTCGGTCGTAATAGTCAACGCCTGTTGAAGCGGCATCCTCACGCACTCACCCGGTGGTTCGAGGTACTCTGGGTCATGAATAATCGCGTGTCCTGTTACGTACGGCCATTCAGCCCCTGCGCCCCCGACCGAATTGTGCCTCTGTATTACTGTTTAGCTTTCTTTCGAGGACAGATCTCTGGTAAAGGTACTTGGTCGTGGTATAGAAAGCCCAGCCAATGTATCGGTTCACACCCGATGAAATCGATCACGAACGCGCTCACCACCAGGCAGTTATTCAGGGCGTCGACGACCTGGACGTCAAGCGGATCGGCAATCTCGGTGAGCTTGCGTTCGAGCAGTTCTGTCGCGAATACCTGCCCGTGGAGATGTGGGAGTGGAAGAACGAGGAGGCCATCAGGCGATGTAACCCCGAGAGCTTCTCCGGGCACGACTTCGAGGTGTTCGGATACAAGGTGGACGTGAAGTCGTCACGGGACGTTTCGGCGTTCTTGCCCGAGTCGCTCGTCGAGCGCGATCCAGACGACGACATTGTCGTGATGGTCTGGCATCGAGACAACGAGGACAGTCTCATGCTGCTCGGCTGGGAGCGCCTCGAGACGCTCAAGTCGAAGGTCGAATCGGAAGCCGAATACTCGGGTGAGGCACCGGCGAAACTCGACCATCTCGCAGCCCGTCCGATGAACGAGCTGATCGATCTCGGTCCGAATACCGCCCACATGAACCAGAAGCCAGAGAACCCGTTCAGTCCGGGTGACCGGGTGATGAAGGCTGGTGACGACGATCCCTCGGTCGGTGTCGTCGTAGAGGTGATGCCGCCGGAGAAGAACATCGGGGCCTACGGCCAGTCGATAGACGGTGAAGCAGTGAAAGTCGCATTCCCGAGCGCGCTCGATAACGGGCCTGCAGAGTGGCGGGAATACCACCCAGCGATTCTGGCGTCGTACTGCGACGACCAGGACATCAAACTCTGGACGTACAAGCACGAGAACCTGGCGTTCGCACCGAACCCATACGCGCCCGGGGACCGGGTGTTCAAGACCAGCCACGACGATCCGAACACGGCTATCGTCGTCGAGTGCTCAGCCGAGGCCATCGGTGATCAAGTTACGGTTGCGTACCTGGGAGACTTCGAGGAGGAGAGCATTTGGCCGGGAAAGTTAGCCGAACACTGTGCGGAGAATGGAATCAAATGCTACACGTACGAGCACGCTGAACTCGAATTTGTCGAGTCAATGTAGCAGGTATACGGTTCTACACCTACGAAGGCAGCTTAATCTTCACTAGTGTGGAAAAACACGTCCTCGTCGTCGCTGGACTGTGGAGAGGCGGTGTAATTGTGATTAGTCCAGATGGGATAGTCAAAACTAGTGCAAACGGGGCGGTGGGAGAGACAAGATGTCCAGGCCAGGGATACCAGACCACCGCCCTGTATGGGGCCGGCCGGTAACTGAATCGATACCGGCACTGGCAGATAGTTGGGACTGAATAAAGATCCAGAACATGGTTTCCAGATTGTGGAAATATGGCTTCCAATCTGGACCGAGGTCTCCCCAGAGTCCGACACACTGATCTGTTCGTCCGATTTCAGTCCCTGGAATGGTCAGGTGAATTGTGGCCTCCCTCCCGGAATATTCGCATAATATCTCGTTAAAAGTAATATAGAAACTACATATACATATCCGATAGTGTCGATGAGTTGAATGATGGCAGTAGGTGGGAAAGAGACTGACGGTGTCGTCCCTGGAGTTCCGTTGCAGCGAAACCGTACTGGTCTTGCGTCCGAGGGCGGCACTCAGCGGGTTCGTGACCGGATCAGGGTACAGTCTGTTTGGCCGATTGGTCGCGTCCGCGTGACTAATCGTGGCTGTCCGACTTCACCTGCCGACTGCTCAGGTCTACATTCGAATGGAAATAACGATGAAATCTAATTCTGACACAGCAAACCAAGAGGGTATCGAACAGCCGAACCGACGTGTGGGGCGTCGAGCGCTCTTCACGATCGTCGCCGTCTCGCTGATCGCCGCCGAACCGGCGCTGGCCCAGACCAGTGCCGTCTGTGAGGCAGACGGTCTTCCGGAGGTCATATCCGAGTTCTTCCAGCTGACGACCGGCATCGGCGTCATCGGCGCCGTCGCCGTCTGGCAAGGCGATTCACTCCTCGAGATGTTCACGGTGAGCCCGGACCAGCGCGAGCGACTGAAACGGCACAAGCGCGTCGCGCTGAAGTCCGTCGTCATCCTGCTGGGGCTGGGCCCGCTGTACACTGTCGCCGGGTCGATGATGGGCCTCCCACTCGCGGAGTGTGTCGACCTTGTCCCGTGGTAAGCCCGCGAGCGCGCAGTCCATTCACGCGGTCGCCATACTTGGCGTCGCGTTTTGCGTAGTCGGGAGTCTCCTCGCGACGACAGGGAGTGGTGCTCGACCACCAGCGACGCCAGACCCAGACGATAGTCCGCTGACCGCGAACGAGACGGCGACGCTCTGGTCGAAAGCTGGCGACGAGTGTCGACTCGACGAGACGGCAAACCGGTCGATGCAGGAACTATCGCGGTGTACCGACGTCACGTTCAAGGAACCACCAGATACCGCAGCAACGTGGACGCGGTCGGATTTCACGGACCTGTCTCCGGGTGACCGGTCGACGTCCGTGCATCCGCCCGACGCAGAGTTGACGGACAATCAATCGATCGTCGACGCGCACGCCAGCCTCTTCGCGGTCCAGCCGTCGACCCGTCTCCACCGGGAGCCCGGTGACGCGACGCTGTACGTCGCACCGGAAGGGACCGTTCGGGGGCTCGTCGACTACCGGGTTCGGTTACCGGGCAATCGGTCGGTAGGGAATCGCTCGGTCGAGTGGGGGGTCGCCGACCAGGGTGTGACAGAGGTTCGACTCCTGGCTGGCGACGACGTCGTCGCGAGGGCCGACGGGAGCCAGACGCCCGTCGTCGACTACGCGCTCGAGGACAGTGGGTCGACGACGCTGACACTCGAAGCCGACATCGAGGTCCAGCTCCAGGGAGAGGCCTCGGTTGGTGAAGGAAGTGCGGAGCGAAGCGGGTCGATAGCGCGGACCGACACGGTGACCGTCACCGACTCAATCGACGTGTCCGTCTACGACCTCGGCGCCTACAGCTACGAGGCGACGTACCCTAACGGCGATACCGGGCTGGCGATTCACCAGACCGCGCCGTGGCACGGGTTCGCCCTCGGTGGTGACGACGACGGACGCGTCCGGGGCGTCTGGCGATACTACACCGCCCGGGACACCGGCTGGGACGTCCTCAACGCTTCGTCCGCTGGAGGAACGACACAACGTGCTTCGGAGGCACTCCCCGTGTACGTGCACGCGTATCCCGCGCACGTCGGACCACGCGCTGAACCGATCCGTGATGGGCCGACGCTCGTCGATACGTGGGGCACTGGTCACGGATCGCCCGCCCCCTCGATGCACGAGAACGTCACCGTCGGGGTCGTCGACGGACCGTACAACCGAACCGACGGGCTGGCCGTGCGCCACGAGGATATCGACGCCGACGACATCGTCGTCAGTGGTATCGTCCGCAACGTCACGGCCAGGCCCAGCACGTTCGTCGGGCAGGAAACCCGGACGATCCGTCGGAGCAACCTCACAATCGAACGGATCGATACCGATGGTGATTCCGCGACACTCCGGATCGAACTTCGAGACGAAACGACGGGGGCCCCTATCGTCCTCGACAACCCCATCCTGGAGGAGCGCTCGGCCACGCCGATCGGGGTCCAACCCCGCGACGGGTACATCACCGTTGCTAATCAGCGCGTCCGAACGAACACTTCCGGGGTTGCCGTCGTTACGGTGGACGAACCGGGGTCGTACACGGCGACCTACGAACCGGAGTCCTGGCGAGCGAACGACCCTGCCTACGTGGGCGACAGCGACAGCGTCTCGTGGCATCCCCTGTGGGAACTCTCTGAGTGGCTCCGGCTGCTCTATCACGGGGCCGTCGCGTTGGCTCCGTTCCTCGTCGCACTGTACGCAGGGTATCGAATCAGCGCGTTTCTGCAGATCGACCAACATCCATGAGAGATAGTACTGACTCGATCGACCGACGTACTGCCATTCGAACACTCCTCGCGAGTAGCGCGATAGCTCTCGCAGGCTGTAACGATTCGAGCAGCATCGCACAGTCGAACCCGCTCACGAACGTCAGCGTAACCGACACGACGCTCGTCGTGGAGTTCGACGCCGACGCATCGATAGACGAGATAACTGTGATCCAGCCCGATGGCGAAGCGTTCGCCAGTCGGTCCGTCACGTCGGGGTCCTCGAAGGTGACTATCGACATCGGGACGCAGTACTCGCCAGGTGAGTACACCGTTCACGCCCTGGACGGCGAGGAGACGACCGGCGAGCGAACGCTCACCCTCAGTCCGGACGTCCAGATTACTGACCTCAAACTCGGGCGTAATCATCCAGACGAGATGTACGAGGATGCTAACGTCCTGGCTGTCCAAGCAGAGACTATTTTGACGGTTGAAAACACTGGTACAGGACCTAATTCGGTTACACAGTTATTGTTCGAAGGTGACGTTCCCCAGCCGACAAACAAAGATACAGACAAGAGCTGGATATACGACACGTCGTCCGGTGTCGGCGGAGATGTCGACAGAATCGTGATTCCACCAGGAGAATCAACTACGATTTACAGCACATCACGTCCGTTCACAGCAGCGAGTTCGAACGTATCGTGTAGTTCAGACGGAGAAGAGGGACAATTTACAGCAATCGTTCGCCTTGAAATCGGGAAGACGCTTCGGCAGCAGTATGACGTGGAATATACTGGTCAGGAATTGGTCGACTGCAACATTACAGTATCCGGCGCCGAGCAATGATGGATGTCTCACTCGTTGACGTTGGGATCGAGTGGTTCAAAGATATAATCGAAGCCGTAACGCGATGGTTCCAACAAGGGTTAGGTGATGGATATAGTGCCCTGACAAACGAACTCTTTGGCACACCAACCCCGGAGACCGATGGCCCATTCGTCTTCGGATCGCCGACGAATGAACCCTGGGTTGGGATTCACGACGCGCTCGTTGCTGGGGAGATAACAGCACTCTCGCTCCTGCTGCTGGTTGTTTGTGTCCAGGCACGACACACCATCTCGATCTTCAACCTCGGAACGACGTACGAGGCACGACGGACGAAGAAGGTCGCCTGGGCCGGCGCCTTCCTCATTTTCGCCTGGTACTGGATAGCCGCTGTCTCTCTGTACGTAGTAGATGCCCTCACAATTGCTCTAATACCAGAGCTAGGAGTATTGCTGAACGCGATGGTTGACTTCTTCGCTACCCCGATACCGAACCCTGTACTCGGACTCCTGATGGCTGGTATCGGCGGGTTCGCGATGTGGGTGCTCCAGGCGCTACTCTTCATCCGCGACGTCCTCCTGTTCGTCTTCATCTACGGGATGCCGATAGGGTTCGCGCTGGTGTACGGCAATCTCCCGGTCCTCTCGCGGATCGCGAAGTCGGTCTGCATGCGGTTCGTCCCACTCCTGATCATGCCAGTTCCGATAGCGCTCATCTTCTCCGGCTACGAGCTGGTGTTCCACGAGGGGACAAGCGCCACACTCGCACCGGGAGTCATCTTCCTCCAGCACTTCGTTGCTGTCTCGCTTCCCGTGCTATCAGTCATCGTCGTCTGGAAACTGTTCCAGTACGCCTCGCCACTCGCGACAAGCGCTGCTGGGACGGCCGCTAGGGCGACGTTCAAAGTCGGCGCTATCCTCGGGGCAGGGTACCTCGCAGGACCAAAGGTCGCAGGAACGGCGGCACGCTGGGGACCGAAAGTCGCCGCTGGGCAGGCCTTCGCACAACGGGTGGGTAATACGTCCAACGGGGAATCCCCGAAGTCTGAAAGTGCGAAGCCTGCTGGTGGAACGAAACAAGACTCGGTCGCGACGGACGCCTACGGGCAACAGGGCGTCGCGACCTATCGACGCACAGAGAACGATCCGGGGTACTACTGACGATGGCAGAAGACACAGAGCCCCAGCGACGAGTCATGAACGTCGTCGGCGAAGAGAGCCGTGTGCCAGTGCTCAACGTCCGCGAGGGAGACCTGCTGGTCATCGTTGGATTCCCGTTTGCGGGGTTCATGCTGGCCGCCACAATCGGCATTGACCTTCTCATCGTGCTGCTCTCTTTCTGCGGCCTCGTCATCGGAAGCACCGTACTGTTCGCGTCACCGGATCACATGACCGGGACGAGGTCGCTCGCAATTGCCTACCGGTATTACTGCAAGCGTCCACGGACGACCTACAGCGTTCCCGCCAGTCTCTCGGCCGAGGCCACCGAGGAGGCGAGAACCGCTTGTGACGGTGGCCTCGCCGACTACACGCCCTTCACGCCCGACGAACGAACGCAGGATCTGACGAACATCGAACGAGCGTGGCCAGGAACCGGTGCGGTACAGCGTTCGGACGGTGCGATGGAGCAGTTCATCGAACTCGATCCTGACAACATGGATTTCGCGATGTCCGGTGACTGGGCCGGGCTCCAGTCCATCGGCGAGTCCTTCGCCAACAACGAACTCGACTTTCGCCTGACGATGCACACGACCACACGCCCATTCCCGGCAGATCAATTGGTGGACAAGATCGACGACCGCCTCGACGACGACGACGTTTCGGACCGGCCAACGTTCGAGGCACTCCTCGAAGAGTACCGCGAATCACGTCCCGAGGATATCGAAGGGACCCAACAGTTGCACTACTATCTCGGCGTCGAGGTCGCCCCTTACGACGTCTACGAGCGAAACAGCGCGGAACCGACGCCCGCCGAGAAGCTCGCGAGACTCCCCGTGGTCGGCCTGCTGTTCACGCCGTTCGTCACCAGACGCGAACAGCTCACGGAGGCCGAACTCCGTGGGCGAATGCTCGAAGCACTCGACGAGCGATTGCGAACAGTCGAACGGGAACTCGTCAGTACGGCAAGCGACTGGTCGTCGCGTCGGCTCAGCACGGTAGAGGTGTTCGCGCTGGCAGTGGAGTTCTGGAACGGGACGACTGTGGATGAGGAGACGGCCGAATCGATGGTCCGGGAACGATCCGTCGTCGACAGCACACCACGGGAGGACGCCGATGTATAGTGGTTCGATCCGTCCGTGGCTGGAGTTCCCGACGCTCCAGCTCGGCGTCCCTGCGAGTGATCTCTCACTGCAAGCCGTCGCCGGGATTGGCATCGGTACGCTCCTGCTCGGTGTGGGCCTCGGCGTTGCCTGGCAACGTTGGCGACCGAGCGGGGACGACGAGGTCGACCTCTCACAGTTCGTCGACGAGCGTCTCTTCGAGGAGCCCGAGACAGCTGAACGAGTCCTCGACGACGTCGCCGACCGTCACCAGGACGTCATCGCTCCAACTGCTATCGAGTGGGATACGCGGACTGCCCGCATCGGCGACCGGTGGACCACGACACTATACATCGCCGACTGGCCGGATTACCCGAGTGATGGCTACCTGAGCGAACTGTTCTCGCTCACCGACGTCACGTTCGACTGCACGGTACACATCCAGCCCAAACAGCAGGAACGAGCGCGGACCGAACTCCAGCGCCGCGCCGAGGACCTCCAGGTCGACGCCGACATCGACCGCAGCCTCCGCAGCTCGTACCTTCAGAAACGGGCGAACGAGGCGAGTGCGACGTACACGGCCGTCGAGAACGGCCAGCAGGTGTTCTCACAGGCGATGTACATCACCGTCCGGGCCGAGACAGAAAGTAAATTGGAGACTGCCACCGAAGCGGTCCGGAGTCGGGTGAAGGAATCGCCCGCCGAACTCACGCCGAAGACGGCGATCTGCAAACAGGACCTGGCACTCCAGTCCGCCGCACCGATCGGACGGAATCCGTTCGGCCGGGACGCCATCGCACTGGGTGGTGCCGTCGGCGCGGTGCTTGCGTCGCCTCACAACCCGACGATTCTCGAAGCTGACGGCGTCGAGTTCGGCGTCCACCGGAACACCGACAGTCCCATCGTGATCGACCCGTTCGCCCGGGAGAACGGGTATGCGATGTTCACCATCGGCGACCCGGGATCGGGGAAGAGCTTCGGCGCCAAGCAAAACTTCGTCCGGTCGATCGCCCAGTCCGAGGATCGTATCGGGATCATCCTCGAACCGCTGAGTAACTGGGCCGGCGTCGCCGACGCCCTCGACGCCAGGCGAATCACCGTCGGTGGCAATATGGGCCTGAACCCGCTGGAGATCAAACCGACGCCAGACCACGTCCAGCAGCAACTCGGCGAGGACGCGAGCCCGTTCAAGGAGAAGAAAGACAGCGTGCTGAGTTTCCTGACGAACTACTTCGCGCTTCGCGGCGTGAATCTCGGTGATAGGCGTACGACGCTCGAACTCGCCCTCGACAGAGCCTACCGGGAGCAGGGAATTACCGAGGATATCGGGACGCACAGCAACGAGAGTCCGACCATGCGTGACGTGCTGGACGTGCTCGACGAGATGGTCGGCGACCCCGAGTCGTACGTGCTCCGGACCAACGAAGAGACTGACAAGCTCGTTACCGACGCGACGTGGTTGATCGACCAGCTCCGCCCGTTTGCCGAGGGTGGCCGGTACGAGAACCTCGGCCGCCCCACGGAGTTCGACATCCGTGACGAGCAGGTGATCTATCTCGACTTGGCTCAACAGGAAGGGAGCGTCGGCGACTCCACGAATCTCTTGATGCAGTTGTTGATCTCGCTGGTCTACGAACGCGCGAAAGAGACGGACCAGGAAGTGGTGTTCTATATTGATGAGTCTCGGTACTTATTAAGAGATTCCGCTAATCTCGCCTTCTTCGAGACGATCTTCCGCCATCACCGTCATTACGACTTATCGATCCGCCTGATAACTCAGACCGTCGATGAGTTCTTTGAACATTCAGAAGCCGAGATGATCCTTGATCAATGCGCGATCAAACAATTTCATCGCCTTGATGGTATGGACGAAGATTGGGCTAATGAGTTTGGAATGAACTACGCTCAGATGCGATTCGTCCAAAATGCTATTCCCGGGAACGACCGGGCTGGCTACTCAGAGGCACTCGTAAGCGTTGACGGGAAATGGCGTGGTATAGACATCCATGCCCTTCCCCAGGAACGTAACGTCATTGAGAACGATGCACAATAAGCTGAAAGCGCCATCAGTGAGGCAATAAATGCTGGGTCGAATGAAGATTAAATATGGCTTGTATTTAATCAGAATTGAGACTTCGACTGGGCTGTAAGACATTCGGCGGCAATCCAGGAACGTGATATTCTATTGTTTTGTGGCAGTCGGCACAAACAGTTAGAAGGTTGCGATCGGCATTGAACACAGCTGGATTTGTCGACTCTCTGGCGCCGCAGATATGATGGACATGAAGTCGCGTGTCGTTCTTTTCTAGATGCTCAGACTGCGTGACTCCACAGATAACACAAATATGCCCATTACGGTTACGTACTCGCTTACGACGCTTTTTCGTCCAGCCAATTCCGTAAATCGGATGATCAGTAAGGCGTCGTGTCTCGCTCGGAGAAAAACCGGTTGCCGCGAGTGCTTTGCGCCAACCTCCGAACTCTTGTTGATAAGGACGACGCGAAAATTCACCATGAGCATCCATCTCGGCGACAGTGGGAGCTTTACCCAAGTCTGCTGCAAGTCTTGTGAGCTCGTCCAGCAATTCTGTTCGGGGAATTGCCAGACGGTGGTTCCGATCGAGTTCTGCTGCTTGAATTGCGTTATTCCATGTTCCAAATACCCGTTGATATGCTCCTAAGGAAAATTGACCATGTTCCCTGTTTTGGCAGACAGTAGGTGGTTTTCCCAGATTTTCCTTCAATCTGTGTAGTTCATCAATCAACTCTTCCTCCTCAATACCACTCCGGTTGTGGACGTCAAATCCAGCGGCCTTCAAGGCATTATTCCAAGAACCGAATGTGCGCTCAAACGTTGCGGTACCATATCGTCCTTCTTTTGCTGCATCAGTGATCGTAGGTGCGTGGCCGAGAGTGTCGTTTAATCGATTTAATTCTTGAATTAGCTCTTCCTTGTCTACATTGCAGTGGCGATTTGGCTCAAGACCGACGGTTTTGAGAGCCTCGTTCCACCCCTTGAACTGGCCATAATATGTACCCGCTGAATAGCGAGAGCATGCGTCGAATTCCTCCCTTGTTGGGGTCTTGCCGAGGTCTTCAGCGACCCGTTTGAGTTCTGTCAGTAGTTGTTCCTTCGATATCGAACCAGGCCGATTTGGAGTCAATCCAATCTCTTGAAGGGCGTCGTTCCAGCATCCGAAACGTCGGATATATACAATTGAGCGGCTCTGTTGAAATCCTATTTGTTCTACACCTTTTCCGCTGAAACAGCCGTTAGTTAGAACTGCGAATTGATTAGCAACTTTCACTCAAATTAAAAAACTTATGCTTCCCTGTGTGACGTATTGCATATGGAGCGTTCATTCTCGCGTCGCCAAATCCTATCCACTATCGGTATAACAGGACTGGTCAGCCTGTCAGGATGTAGCGCGTTGTCTGGAACACGAACTGAACTGGCTGGTGTACAAGTCTTGAATCCGTATTATGGGACCGTAGATGTTGACCTCCGGATTGAGCAAGCTGACGAGATGGTCATAGAGGAAACCCTATCGGTCGTTCAAGAGGACGGTGCGGAAACAGTCGCTTGTTCGTGGGACCGCGACGGTGAAGAGCCAGTTATCGAAGCACGCCATGCAAACGACGGTGACTGGCAACAATTTGATCTCGCCGAAACCGACGAAGAGACAGTCCTTATCCAAGCCATCGTTCGACCTGAAGCTGGTGTGAGCTTCATTGTGACCGGTGAGGACGATGACTACTTTGTCGATGTGTGTGCTCAGGAAGAGTAGTTAGATAGAATATCTTAGACCAAGCGTTACGTCTATCACCTACATCTAACGTTCAGAGTGCCTTGTCGATGTTGTGAGTGAGACAGCCGACAACGAGTTCACGAAACTGCTTCCACCAGCGTCGTGAGCGAACGAATGCGCCATATTTCCGTTTAATGCGAGAATTTACCGTCTCGTTCTGACTACGTTGCCCGTAGAGGTCGGCGTCCAACCGGGAGTTCCAAGCCCTGTGGAGCGCGGAAAATTCTCGATGTTTGATGACCGGACGAACTCCATCTTCACGGGCTAACGCGCGAATCTTGTGGTCGTCGTATCCCTTGTCACCGAGGAGAATCGCTACTTCGTCGGTATTCCGCTTGATGAGCGACGGTGCGATTTGCGAGTCGTGTTTTCGTGTCGTCGTCACGTGTAAGTCGATAATCGCGTTCGACTTCGTGTCTACGAGAAGCGTGACTTTCAACTGCTGAATCGTCAACTTCGTTCGCTTCGTGTAGTGCTTTGAGGCGTGACTGCAGTCGAAGCCGGAGGCATCGATTCCGACGACACCGTTGGTCGGGAGAAGCGTGACTGAGAGATTAAGAAGAACACGCCATACAGCCATATCGAGTCGGTTGAACGCCTTACACAGCGTTGAGGGAGACGGGAGTTCATCAAGTTCAATTGCTCTCCGAATCCGGGGCATCTCGATAAGTTCGTCGAGAAGAGTCCGGTACGTCGTATTCTTCCGAACCTTGAGACAGAGGAGGACGATGTGTTGATGAAGTGTGTATCGCCGTTTCGAGAACTTCGAGGAGTAACGAGCGACAGCTCGCCGAGCCAAGTGCATCGTTTGCTCAACGAACCGGAGTAACCGTGACTTCGGGAGGGCTTCCATCCGGTTAGACTACCGGGCGAACCTGTAACTCTCTGAGGGTTTCAATAGAGCCAATTGAGCTAAACTCTCCACGTTCATCCATATCCTTCTGCCTGGGAGTGCGATCAATTTCATCCGCCAATTCTTGAAGGACTGAGAGCAGCTCCTCTTTCTCAATATTCGTCCTTTGAGCAGGTGTTATTCCGGCTGCAACCAGTCCCTTGTTCCATGACCCAAAAACTGAGGCAACAGTTGATTTGGAAGCCCAGTTACATTGCTCCATATCACAGCGTTTTGGGATTCGCTCTAGCCCTTCGCAAAGATTCTGAAGGCGACAAATGAGTGCTTCCTCCTTCTCACTGTCTGAGTGGGAGAGACCGAAATGTCCTCCACGACTGCGCGGAGTAGAAAATTCACCACCACAAACAGGGCACTCATATGTTTCTGCATCAGTCATTTTTCTCCCCTCGGCCGGTTAGTCCGAATTCACATGGTTTGTTGTCCATTTGTCATCACGCACTGCTTCCGTGATGACATAAAAACATCAGCGGCGATGGCTGGAGCACTCCATCACCCAAACCGTCGACGAGTTCTTCGAACACGCCGAATCCGAAGCCATCCTCGACCAGTGTGCCATCAAGCAGTTCCACCGCCTCGACGGGATGGACGAGACGTGGGCCGACGAGTTCGGCCTGAACTACGCACAGATGCGATTCGTCCAGAATGCCGTCCCCGGGAACGACCGCGCTGGTTACTCCGAGGCGCTCGTCGGCGTCGACGGCGAGTGGCGCGGTATCGAAATCAGTGCGTTACCGACCGAGAAAGAGGTTATCGACTACGAACCTGGCTCCCACGGTGGTGGCTCTACCAACGACGAATCGTTCACGACACCTACAGATCGGTTGCGAAACGATGGTGGGCATACGTAGTTGTCATCACCGAAACACGTCCTGAAATCTGGTGGATTAGAATCTCTAAACTAGCTTCAATCCGACCTCTCGATATAGCTCAGTCGGAGTCAAGAATCAGAACGAACATGTAAATCCGCACTCCCACATAACTGTTCCGCCTTCACTAATCGTAACGCTCCGAACAGTTAAATAATGGCCACCTGGGCGTAACTTCAGCAACCATGGGTGGGCAATCGCGGAAGGTGGTAGCAGTAGCGCTTTCGATACTCGTCCTGACGGCGACGGTGGCCGGACCGGCCGTCGGGTCGTTACAGACCCAGACCGGGACGGTTTCGGCAGGCAACGCACCGACGATAGACGAGAGTCTCTCGCCGTTCGAGCAGAAACAGCGCGCGCTGGAACTGACACGCGATCTGGACCCGCAGCCGGGGATCCAGGAAGAATCGGCCGAGCGTGCGCAAAAGTACCTCCGGAACAGCAGTGCGAGTTACGAGTATCACGACCCCGTCCGGGTGAAAGACCCGATGACGTTCGAGCGGGACGCGAAAGTCGTCCGTAATCTCGCGAAGTTCGAGGGAACGAGTTCGGCCGACACCGCGCACCGGTCCGCGAGGCTCGTCGTCTCGGCCGACGACGAGTCCGCCGAACAGGCGATCGAGGACGCTCGGCGGGCCTACGAGGCGCGCAAGGACACGATGTCGAAGGGCGAGCGCCAGAGTACCAAGGCGCACATCAGGAACGCCGAACGCGCCCTCGAAAAGTCCCGCGAGGCCCAGGAACGCGCGTCACAGGGATCCCAGCGGTCGCTTTCGTTCGCCGGAATCTCTCTCGACAGCACACTCTCGACGCTCTCCGTGCAGCAAGCTCCGAAGGGCAAGAAGGGTGGCAAGAACCCGGGGAAGGCGAAGGGCAAGCAGAAGGGGAACAAAAAGGGCAACGGCAAGGACAAGACCGGCAAGCAGAACGACAAAGCCGAGAAGAAGAACGGGAACGGCGAGAAGAAGGGGAAGGCCAAGGGCAAGCAGAAAGGGAAAGACAAGCAGAAAGGCACGGACAGGCAGAACGGTAACGGCAAGGCCAAAGGGAAAGACAAGCAGAAAGGCACGGACAGGCAGAACGGTAACGGCAAGGCCAAAGGGAAAGACAAGGGTGGCCCAGCGGCACCGCCCGAGTCCGAGACGACGCCGAGTCCCACGCCCACTGCGACTGCGACGAGTACGTCATCCGCGACGGAAGTGACCGAGACGAGAACAGAAGCGACCGCGACGGCTACTACAACCCCTACGCCTACCGCGACCGAGCCGGCTGAAACGGCGACCCAGACCGCGACGCCGACTGCGACGGAGACGCCACAGACTCGGGTCCGCGGAAAGAAAGCCTTCAGGCACCGGGCCAACGCGCTCGTCAAACTGAAGATCGCCCTGAAGCAGGCGAATCTGGCGCTCGAACGGATCGACGGGGCCAGTAAACCACGAGTCACTATCGAGTCGTCCATCGATCCGGTGTGGCAGGACGGCCAGCCCGACACGTACTACCTGACTGGCAACTACACCGACGTCGTCGTCGGCGACCCGGAACCCGTCACGGTCACCATCGGCAACCGGAGTCGGACCGTTGAGGTAGTTTCGGCCTCGGACTCGCCGATGGCCAACCAGACGTTCCTCGTCGAGGTCGACCGGACCGAACGGGTCACCGAAATCGAGGTGCGCGCACCCGACGGCGAGAACGACCTGAACGGGACCGAATCGCTCGCGCTCGACGGCGACGGATTGCCCGAACACGTCGAGCGGGAGGTGGGGTCAGATCCACTCGACCCTGACAGCGACGTCCGTGAACTCAACGGCGACCAGGCAGAGGACGGCGTCCACGACGGCGCGGCGCTCGCCCGGAGCGACGAATTAGGCGCTATTGTGGAAAACGGAACGTTCCTGAAGCCCACGCCGATCGTTCTGGGCAACGACACCGACGGTGACGGGATCGCGGATTCGCGGGAGCGGGCGCTCGGACTCAACGCCTCGAACAACGACACCGACGGTGACGGTATCTCTGACCGCTACGAGACCAACGGCGGTGCACACATCGATTCCGACGAAAACGGTGTCCTCGATGCACGTGACACCGACGCAGACGGCGACGGCGTGATCGACGCCTGGGAGTGGCGCGACGACGTCGACGACGATCTGGCGCCCGGCTACCGCGACCTGGACGACGACGGTGACGGTATCCCGACCGCCATCGAGAAGGCGAACGTCTCCGCCGACGCCTACGACGTCGACTTCGACGGCGTCTGGAACTGGCGGGACACGGACGCTGACGGTGACGGCATATCCGACGGCGAGGAGGGACTCGTCGACCACGACGGCGACGGCGTCCCGGCGTACCTCGACAACGACGCCGACAACGACGGGCTGCCCGACCCGTACGAACGGAACGTCACGCAGACCGATCCCGAGGCCGTCGACAGCGACTCGGCCCGAACCGGTGTGAACGAGGCCGACGACAACGTCACCGACGGGAACGAGGACTTCGACGACGACGGACTCGTCGCCTTCAACGAGTACCGGTTTGGAACGGACCCCTTCGAGAGCGATTCTGATGGGGACGGACTCAACGACGCCTTCGAGGTACGACTCCAGGGGCTCGATCCGCTCGACGCCGATTCGGACGGCGACGGCGTGACCGACGGCGCGGAGGACCCCGACAACGATACCCTCTCGAACGAACGCGAAGCGTCACTCGGGACGCATCCTCTTCACAACGACACGGATGCGGACGGGCTTCCAGACGGCACAGAAGTCGACCAGTACGGGACGAACGCGACGGATCCCGACACCGACGGCGACGGACTCTCCGACAGCGACGAACTCGCGGTCGGCACCGATCCGCTGGTCGCCGACACGGACGGCGACGGCGTCCGCGACGGCAACGAGACCTTCGAGACGACCGCGTCCGAGGAATCGACGGGCGTGTCGGTGACGGTCGCCGGCGAGGGCAATCTGGCGAAGAACGTCACGATATCGCCGACGCCCGAATATCACAACGGCACGGCGGCGAGCGCCGGCCCGACGGTCTACGTCGACGCTCGAAGCGATTCGGCCAACGGGACGATATCGCTCCCCGTCGCGGCGGACGCCGACGGCGAGAACGTCACCGTGTTCGCGCGCTCGGCCGACGCGAACGGAACCTGGAAAGCGGTCGAGACGACGGTCAACGAGAGTGCGGGTACCGCGACGGCGACGCTCGACTCGAACGCCTTCGTCACGGTGTTGAACGAGTCGGCCTGGAACGCCGGCACCAGCGAACCCGAGTTACCCGCGACGGACACCACCGCCAGCAACGTCACGTGCGGCGAGACGTGTGAACTCGGCGGTGGCTCGCTCGTCATCGGTGACGTCGGATCTACCACTCGGGGTGCGTCCGTCTCGAAGTCCGGATTCGGAGCAGGCTCTGGCGGCGTGTCGATCATGGGCGGACACCACCACCGTCAGGACCACGATTGTGACGGCATTCCCAACTACAGGGACAACGACATCGACCCCAGCCAGTGTGACGACGAGTCAGACGACGACTCGGACGGTTCTGGTGACGACTCGGACGATTCAGACGACGGTGGTTCGATTGGAACTCCCGGCGGGAATATGGACGATGACGGTGACGGCGTCCAGAACATGGACGACAACTGCGTGGCGGACCCGAATCCGGGACAGCAGGATCTTGATCTCGATGGACGAGGAGACGAGTGTGACGACGACATCGACGGCGACGGATTAGACAACGACGAAGATCCCGATCCGAGAGATCCGGACAACCCCTCCATGACAGACGAGGACGGGTTGGACGAAGACGAGGAGCAACAGTACGGAACGGACCCGACAGAACCCGACACCGACGGTGACGGACTCGATGACGGCGACGAGGTCTCGGGTGAGACGGACCCGCTCGACGCCGACACGGACGACGACGGCGTCGAGGACGGCGAAGACGGCTGTCCGACCACTAAAGGCGCCGCAGACAACGGCTGTCCCGTCGAGGGCGCGGGCATCGTCACGACGTCGTTCGACGAGGCCGAGCGCCTCGTCGCCGACCTGGCCTACGAAGCCGAGTCCTACGGGTACTACTCCGACGTCGAACTCACGATCAGCGGCGAGGGGTCGAGCGAGACCATCCAGCTCGGGAGCACGGCCGGTCGGACCACCACCGAGCGCATCGACGTCTCCGAGTACGCCGGCGAGACGGTCACGTTCCGCTTCGAGACGCGCGGGGCGCGGGCGTCCATCGACTCCTTCGACGTCCAGGCCGACGCGGACGGCGACGGCATCTGGAACCACGTCGAAGACCAGACCTGGTACCACCCCAAGACCGGGAACCGATTCACGACCGACGCCTACAGCGTCGACTCCGACGGCGACGGCCTCGACGACGACGAAGAGGTCCGCTTCGCTAAGCGCGGCGGCTCGTGGGAGATCGTCGACTCCACGTCGGACCCCTCCAGGGTCGACTCCGACGGTGACGGGCTGACGGACCGCGAGGAAATCGGTGAGCGCGAGATTCGCATCATCGACAGCAAGCGCGACGCCAAGCAGTTCATGGCCGCACTGGGTCAGGGTGGCGACACGTCCGCGTACGTCAGTTCCCCCGACGTCACGTCGGACCCGACCCGCGCGCATTCGGACCGCGACGGCCTCGACGACGCGACCGAGCGCGACCTCGGCACCGACCCGGAGAGAGAGGACACTGACACCGACGGCGTGGACGACGGCCGCGAGATGCAGATCGGCGAGGACCCGACGGTCCACGACTACCGCCCGCCGTCGCTGAACGTCCGCTACTCGTCCGTCTCCAGTTCACAGGGGAGCGCGAAGACGTTCTACAGAGTCGGCTTCGACGCGCAGGACTACTTCGGTCTCGCCCGCGTCGCGGTCAAACACAACGACAAGGTCAAGTTCGAGCGCACGCCGGGCGACGACGACGGCCACTCGTACAACGTCGAGTACAAGACGTTCCTGGCGCAGTCGCTCATCGACGCGACGAAAGGGGCGGCGACGCGGGTCGTCCTGAAAGACGCCCACGGGAACCAGCGGACGAAGGTCGTCATGCAGCGCGACGTCGCGTTCGTCCAGATCGCCGAGCAGTTCGGCGCGCCGATGGATTCCTCGGGCGTCGCGTACAGTCTGGGCCTGCTCTCTGGCGTGAGCGTCGGCGCTGGTCAGACCGCGGGGACGGTCAAAGCACTCGTCTCGGATCCGGTGGGGTACGCCGAGTCGATGGCGAAAATCGTCGAGGTGGTCGAGCACCTCGACCAGCCTGGCCGGCTCATCGAGGCGATGGCCGACGGGTTCGAACAGCAACAACGGCTCGCGAATCCCTACGACTTCGACGACGAGCGCGAACTGTACGAAGAGTTCCGGACGAGCTACTACACGGGGATGGTCGCGTTCGAAGTGCTGAAAACAGCGGCCGGCGCCTCGGCGACCAAGGCAGCGAAGAGTAGCTCGAAGCTGTCGAAACTGACGGACAAACTCAGCACGCCGAAACTCCGCAAAGCCGGGAAGCTGTTGATGAAAGGTCAGGACAAGCTTCACGCGCCCGGCCGGTACGCGAAAACGCGGCTCGTGATGAAGCTGTCCGACAGCGCAGAACTCACGTCGAGTGCGGCGCGGCGGGTCATCGACAGTTCGACTCTCGGAAAGACGCTACACAAGAAGTACCTCTACAAGCGGCTGGACGTCGACACGAGCGACCTGAGCGAGGCAGAGCAAGCGGCGCTGAACGACTATCTCGACGAGACCGGTCGCGACGGCGTCTGGCTGGCGAACAAGTACGACGACGAGTTCCGCGAGATGCTCACGCCGACCTGTCGCGTCGGCTCACTCCGTGCAGGGGCAGTTGGTGGTAGCTCGCTCGGCTCAGACCGGTTCCACAGTGTGGGCGGACCGCAGGCAACGCTCAGCGCTGGCAGTTGTGACCCAGACATCGACGGTCTCGACGCAGATGGCGCCCGCCGGATTCGAGAGCTGCAGAATCGCGGCGTGCTCGACGACGATGACGTCCGTCAGTTGCTGCAGGTGATCGACGAGGGCGCTGATATCGAGAAAGATGATGTTCGGACGGCGCTGAAGCGCGTCGAGATGTTGGATAGCGACGGACATGAAGTACTCGACTTCCAGCGTACTACTAAACTCAATGATAACTTCAAGGGCAGGCCGCCACACGAAGAAGGGAGCATCGCTATCGACGCAGATATCCAAGGGAACAAAGAACTGTATCGGGTGCGTAGTGGAGATGCAGATATTGATGGAAGCTGGTTAGTTGAAGAATCAGTGCTCAAACGGGCCAATACAGACGAAGATCTAATCGATCGTATGGCACTATTACCGAATGACTGGGATGTTGAGTATACACATGTCTCTAAACTCGAAACTTCAAAGATTAGTCGTAATGGGAAGTTGCGAGTGAGCACCGTAGGTAAAATGAAATCTAAATCAACTGGCGCCAAACGAAAAGGTCAGGCCACTCAATATCAGATCCGTGGTGTTGACTCTGACGATCTAAATGGATGGGGTCCCCACGGAAAGCTATCGCAGTACGTCAAAATGCACTACGAATACGATTCATGACTCAGGTTAATTATTCGGGAAAAACCGTCTATATTGACGGCACTGAAATAGAGATGCCATCTGAAGTAGTAAATACTGCTTCCGTTGATGGTATCGTCCTCGTCCACTGCCACAACGGTGAACTAGAACCGAGAAATGTCGTTGCTCTCGATTCGGACGGGAACCGCTTGTGGAGGATTCAGCCCCTAAAAAAAGAGGGGGAGGAGAGCGCCAGACGAGTTAATCATTTGACTGTAGCAGACGACTTCGTTCAAGTTCGTGATGGGCATGGGGATCGGTATCGCGTAGACCTAGAAACTGGTGACGTCGAATTCATCGGCTGGAGTCGATAGCCAGATTGGTGGAAACTCACCCGAGTCTTCTTGTCGCTGATGCCGTGATCAATACTATGTCAGGACCGTACGCCGAGAATTCCATCGTTATGGACATCGAGACGGGCCAAGTAGAGCCCTGCTTGCAGTTCGAACCCGATGGCCTTCCTGGGGACCAGTGGCTCCATCGGCGAGTGGAGTTCGAAGTCGATCTCGACCATGCAGGAGTCATCGACCGGTATGCTCTCCCGGAAAGTAACGAGTACGAGGTCCGGATCGTTGAAGTTCCACCGGGAGAGGAGTTACGACTCGGAGATGTCGCCGCGCTGCATGGTCGATCCGGTGGTGGAGATCTCGTCGAAGTGCTAGGACGTGACTCCATCCCGAAGGAGTGGGTCAATAATGTGATATTGCTCAGCGACTACATTGAGTAGTAACCAGACCACTAGCTCTGAAATCCCTTCTAAGAATCTACTTCGTCCTTTAGGACCACGTCGCAAGTCAAGACGAAGGCCGCCAAGAGCAGTCAGAAGCTGTCGAAACTGACGGACAAGGTCAGCACGCCGAAACTCCGGAAAGCCGGGAAGCTGCTGATGAAGGGCCGGGACAAGCTGCACGCGCCTGGCCGGTACGCGACCACGAAGCTCGCCAACGGACTGGCGACGGGCGGCAAGATGACTGTCGACAGCGCGTACCGGATGATGGGCGCGTCGAAGACGCTCGGTAGTAAACTCAAAACCCGCGAATTCCTCAAGAAGACGGACGCCGACGTCGAAGACCTTTCGTCGACGGAACAACGGCGGTTGGGCCGGCTGACTGCGCGCGCTGATGGTGGTAGAGTAGACCTCGATGCAGACGTTGCGAAACTCGGGGCCAAACACGATCTCGATACACAGACCGTCGCCCGGCTCCAGAGACTCACGGATGCGGGCGAAATCGATAACGCGGCCCGCCAGCGTCTGGACGAGTTACTTGATGAGGGCGAGATGGACAGTGACGACGTGCAAATGTTCGCTCAGGCACTTGAACTGAAAGACCAGTCTGCCTATCTGGATTCTGATCTGGATGCAAACAACGTGCTGTCGGTCGGAAAGAAGGGTGACTTGAGCGAGGCGAGGGTGATCGTAAAAGTCGATAGTGATGTTCGGTGGATGGAAGAAGGTGATATTGACGGGGGATGGGAGCATATCGTGGCACGTCATATTGAGGGAGAACACGAGATGGGTGATACAGGGGGAAGTGGAATATTCCCGACAGGCGAGACTGTAAAAGGACAAGAAATGCCCGAAACTATGTCTAATAAAGATGTTAAAAGACTGGTATTCAATTCGTTAAAAGATGGGGATGCTAGTCCTCACGGCCAGAAAACGAAATATTACTTTGAGCCATCCACAAATGGTTATCCAAGCAGTGGCATTGATAGCATGCGGGTGCTAGTTTACCCAGACGGTTCAGTCGAAACAGCGTTCCCCCTCAGTGGCCCGAAAGTGATGCGATACGTTCCGGGCCTGAATGGTGGGAAAGGAGGATTCGTAAACCCATGACTGGTTCGTCGCCTTCAAAGAGCGCATCAATCTCCTTTCACATCGACAGAGAATATCAACGGTTGGTCGAAAAGAATCAAAGCCCTGATACATGGTTGGGAACTTCGATTAGGGTCGGAGATACATTTGTCGTTGGGGATGAAAAATCAGGACCAAAGGGGTCTGGATGCGGAGTCGTCCTACAATTGCTGGAGTCAGTGCGTTCCATCCTCGAAGGAGAGAGATATATAGTTGAGTTTGAGAATGGTCCATCTTGGGTAGTTATCGAGCCTCAGGCCAACGGATCGGTTCAAATCACCCGGAGTGTGACTTGGGAAGGAACCACGAACCCAGACAAAAGACTCGAGATCGATACATCTCGGATCGTTACTGCGCAAGCATGGATACAAGCCGTACGAAAGTCTGCTCAGCAGTTTCATGAAGCCATCATCGATGAGTTTCCTGAACTCGCTGATAGCGATGAGATGGAACAGGTTCGTACTGAGATTGATGTTGTTGACGGTTTGAGTAACGGATAGCGTCTCTGCCTGTAGATAAGCATCGAAATGAGATATTCAGTCGGTGAATTCAGATCCAATTACTCGCGGTTGAGCAAATGGTTTTGCGAAATTGACCTCCTTGGATGCGCAGTCAAGGGATTACGAATAGCTCGTCAACCGCGCGTTCTGTGTATCCCGGAGGTAACGTTTGATCCGATCCCGATCCCACTCCAATGGTGAGAGAACGCTCTCGGCCGCCCGAAAGAGTAGTTTGGCATAGAATTCCGGGTCGTAGTCGTCGGCCTCGAACTGGAGTCGGACTCGCTCGCGACTGCGCTTGTCGTCGTCGACGACGACGTAGTGTATGTCCTGTCCTGGCGAACGCTCCATCCCGTGGTCCTCGTAGCGCTGCAGGGCGGCGACGGTTCGGTTCTGTTGCTGGTACGCGTTCAGGGGTTTCGAAACGCGCGTCTGGATCGTTAGCTTCTCCGGGTCAACCGACCCGCTCCGGAGTTCGTTCAGATGGCGAGCCAGTCGGTCGGCGACTGGCTCTGGCTCGCGGTGCTCGTCAAGCGTATCTACGAGGTCACGCTGGACGTCGGCGACGTACTCCGGTGTCGAGCGCTGGCGCAACTCGATACCGCGGTACTTGTACTCGTCGCGTCCGGCGACCTTGCCGAAGTACTTGGTCAGGGCGCCACGCTGGCCGTCTTTGGTCGGGACGAAGCAGACCCACTCGAAGTCGTCCTCGTGTTCGAGGTCAATCTCCTGTTCCCGGGAGATGACGTCGGTGAGTTCGTCGAGCGGTGCGTGATCGTCCTCCCGTGGTGTCACCCAGAGGCTGTCGACGATGCCGTGGACGACAGTCCAGCCACCGGCTTCCAGGACTTCCTTCGCATCGAGGATGATCTCTCTCGCGAAGGCGTTGATGGACTCGTGGACCTCGATCCGGCCGAACTTCGAGTTGCTGAAGCCCTGGTAACCGAAGCAGGTGACGAGGATCCACTTCAGCGCGTCCACGCGGTGTTCCAGTCGCCGTGCCTCCTCGGGGTCGTCGGTCTCGCGTATCCGTTGCTTGAGTGCGGCCCGGTCGTCGATGATCGGTTGGAGGACCGACGGAACGAACCCAGGCTCGTCGCAGACACTGTACCCCAGCCACGGGACATCGTCGCCGTCGTGGCACGTGCACCGGACGGTCTCCGGGCTGAGGTTGTGAACACACATGATGTTCGGGTACAGCGACGCGAAGTCGATCTCCACGACGTTCTCGTGAAACCCGACGTCGGGCTCGAAGGTGAACCCGCCACGGTCGGCGTCGTGGAGCGTCCGCATTGGTTTGAATGACTCCGCCTCCCAGGCGCGCCACGGGACGAGGACGTCCCACTCGAAGGCCTGGCGAATCTGGATCGCGGTGAAGATGTTGCCGATCGACCCCCACGCCGTCTCCTGGAGTGGCTTCCACGAGCGCTCGACCAAGTCGAGCATCCCTGGAAGGCGTCCCTCGCCCCAGAGAAAGCTGTTCGACCAGTCGACGATCGTCCGGCCGGGGACGTCGTACCGCGCTGCGGAGTGGCCGACGCGCCCGTAACTCTCGAACGTGCTCTCCGAGGCCAGCTGTTGATAGCCCGGGAGACGGCCTAACTGGAGGTCGACGCCGTTGTCCCTGGCAGCGTCGGAAAGCAGTGGGACGAGGTCGGCCGTCGAGAGAACGAGCACGTCAGGGTCGTGTTCCTCGATCTGCTGTGCGACGCCTTCGAGGACGGCCACCGAATTCTCCCCGATAGGCTCACCATTGCAGGTCAGCTTTGAGAGGTCGCGATTCGCCAATGCACGGTCGGACAGTGAGAGGGACAGCAGTCGGAGTTCCTCACTCGGGACCGGGCACGTCTCTGTCTCCAGGCAGTAGCGAAACTTCGGGCTGATGTCGATATTGAACAGTCGATACGTCCCTGGCCCTCCCTGCTCGGGTTCGTGGATCGTCCGGATCTCCCGGGCCAGCGTGTCGATCTCTGACGGGCGCTCCACGTCGACACGGAGGACCGCCGCTGGTTCGTCCGCACGGAGAGAAGTGAGACGGGCTTCGAATGCCGTCCGGACGACTTTCAAGTCCGAGGTGAGACGGTCATCCAGCCAGCCAAGTTTGTCGTCAGTCGCTCCAACGTAGAGTGACGGGGCGTAGGATCCGTCTCGCTCGACGACGGCATCTTCCCCGTTGCGGGACCACATACGAACAACGTCATCTTCGATATCGACTGCGAACACCATAGCTGCGACTGACTGGAGTTTACAATGTTAATGCCAGCCAAGGGTGTAGAGTGGAAGTGAAAGTGTATTCTCCCGCTGTGGGCACGTAGAGTAAGTCTTCTCACACCCATCAACGATCCGTCAGAATGATTTTCTTACCGAGAGGAGAAGTGATGGTTCCGGAGAAGGCAGCGCTCGACGAAGAGGATGTACGGAAAGGCACCAGCCCTGATAGGTGATGGCCTCAGCGGCTGGACCTGTGTGGGGTGGAGTGGAAACGCCGGATGAATCACAAATGACGTCCGGCAATTGTACTGCGAGGGGACGTTGTAAAAGCTGCCTGCCCATTCAGTTAGGTTTGTAAGCAATGTTACCCGAAAACCACCAGTCGTTGAGTCCGACCCCGCAACTGGTGTCGACTGGCAGCCAATGGAAGCCTCGGGCCCTGCGGCGAAACGGCCCACGTGCCGGCGCTCTGTTTCCGGCATCCTCCTCTTCACGGCATACAACCAAGTGCCACCTTCCAAGGTGATTAGGCGGGCGTCCAGAGGGACTACCCACGTCAGCGAAGCAGATGTGACTGCCAGCGCAATCGATGATCCCCACCGTTGCCCAGGGTACCACTGCCAGTCTTCAGGGCTGGACTGGCGACTACACATCTACTGAGAGGATTATTAAACACTGCACCTAGTCAGTGTCGTTTGCCCTCTCTGACTAGGTTTCGAACCGAAGCGTGTAGCCGGTCACGGCGGGATCTTCGGGCGCGTAGTAGGCCAGGCCAACCTCGAAGCGCCAAGTATCATCCGCAGCAAATCTTGAAATGATGGTCGACCCGCTCCCGTAGAAATATTCGTCACCGTGAAAGGCTACCTGGGCAGTGAGGAAGTCGATGGGCCCACCGGTCGTGTTCGTCACCTCACCGACGACGGTCGGCCCTGAGTCCACGAGTTCCACCCCGTTGAGCACCAGACCAAGCTCCTCGGCCGTGGGAAATACCTCACCACGCGTCGTGTCCGTAATACTGACGTCGGCTGTTTCGACTTGCTCCGGGCTGGAGTGCGAGATGAACACTCGCCAGGTCTCGCCGGCAGGCAACCACCCAGTATTCGTCGACCGGTCGGCGATGATGGTTCCCTGACGATCCCGGAATGTTGCCCCGATTTCAACGAACGACCACGGCTGGTCGGTGTGGTTGGCGACTTCGACCCAGACGCCAGCCATGGTCGAAAATTCCTCGTCGATCTCGACGTAATCGGTGGCGACGATCTCGAGGCCGCTACCCGTGACAGAGCCAGTCTCCGTGTCAGTAGCGAGTCCATCGTCGGCAGGAGTCTCCGTAGGACACTCCTCGAGGCTGGTCTCGTTTCCGGTCGTATTCGTGGTGGCGTTGCCAGTCCCGTTCTCGGTTGGAAGTCCGCCGTCGAGCTGTTGATTGCCGGTGGCGTAGCCAGTGACGCCGGCGGCGCCAGTGGCGAGAACAGTGAGGTAATCACGGCGTTGCATGCAGGATCTGACACGCGGTCCGCGTGTAGGCCCATCGCCCACCTAGTCGTTACATGTATGTCAGGTTTGCTCACTGGGCATATCTCGACGTCAATTGCTGATGGTTGCGAGAGGTGCGAGTGGAAACTTGTACAACTCTCTGCTATTCGAGCAACGATTCCAAAGTCTCCCGGACAATTACTCGATCTCGTACGTCGCGATCCCGTCGTGGCCACACGCCGAACACCGATCAGCACCGGGTTCGACTGCCGTTCCGCAATGCCTGCACTCCACCAGTGTTTCCCTATCGCTCCCGCTGAAATGCCGGACGAGTAACCAGAGTCCGAACATCCTATTTCCCCAGGAATGACCACAACGTGTCCCGGTGCTCACGCACCGTCGTCGGTGAGACGTCCGCCTCCTCGGCGAGTTCAAGCTGAATAACCTCAATCCCCTGCGTTGCCGCGGCGACGGCCACACAACTCGCTGCAAAGCCCGCGGGGTTGACGCCCGTCGCGAGACCTGCTTCCACCCCTTCTGTCGCGATTTCACGAGCACGCCGCTCTGTCCGGCAGGGCAGGTCGAACGCCGAGACGAGCCGCGGGATGTACTCCTGGGGCTGCTGTGGGGGGACAGGGAGGTCGAGTTCCCTGTTGAGGACCATGTACCCGTTGCTGACCTTCTCCCGTCCAACGGCAGCGACACTCGCGATCTCGTCTATGGTGCGCGGGACGTCGTTGATCCGACAGGCCGCGTAGACGCTACCCGCAGCGATCGATTCGATCGACCGTCCCATGAGGAGGTTGGCGTCCTGGGCCGTCCGGAACAGCGAACTCGCCTGTTCCTGGATGGATTTCGACAGGTCCAGTTGCGCAGTGAGTCGGTCGATCCCACCGAGTCCGTGTGCGAGGTTTCGTTCTCGCTTCGACCGGAACCTGGCGCGGTCGTGTTCCCGACGAAGCCTGGCGAGTTGCCGTCGCTTCTTGCCCGAGATTGCGTTCCCCCTGGCGTCGCGCTTGCGACCGATTTCCGTCGAGAGGCCCCGGTCGTGGCGCGTCACAGTACGGGGTCCGCCCGTCCGTCGCTTCTGTTCCTGGTCGCCTGGAAACGTCCGCGGCCCGCGCCTGTCGAGTCGGCATGCCTCGACGATCAGTCCGCAATCCTCGCAGCACTGCTCGCCGTCGATAGTGCGAAGGTCACCGTCGCAATCCGGACAGGCCGTCTCGTTCGTCTTGCCAGTCGATTCGTCGAAGCCACGTTCGTAGATGTCTCTCGAACTCATTCGTTATCGCGGGCACCTCTCTGCAGGCCCCGCACCCGTCAGGGGCCAGAAAAACACCCGCGGCGCAGTCGCGGTCTAACCGGGTCTGAATGATTCGCCAGTGAAGCGGAGATCGTCTTTATCGATCTCGTTCGTTCCGCGTCGGCATCGGCTGGTTGCCCGTCCGAACGCACTCCCAGCATGGGAAGTCGTCGGGGAGGAGGTCGCACTCGCAGTCGTCCGATTCTGGTGACTCGTTGAGCTGAATTTCAGCCTGCCCCGAATCATCGCGTTGTGGGCGTGTCCCACCATCAGCGAGCAACTGCACCTCGTTGGCGAGATCGAGGATTGGACGCCGTATCGCGACGGCGACTCTGTGCTTGCACGCGTTCTCGTAGTTCGCGTCAGCTGGACAGGTACAGTCCACCGGAAGTGCGTCCTCGATAGTGACGAGGTATTCGTGGTCGGCCGGAACGGCGTGACTGGCGTTGCGAACGCGGACGTCCGAGTCCAGCAGTTCGAACTCGAAGGCCTCGTACTGGGCGCGTTTGCGGACGCGGGTCGATACCGACAGTTCGTCGAGTGGCTGTGAAGTCATACGGAAATCCGCGAGGCCCGATTCGAGTGGCCCCGCACCCGTCAGGGGCCAGAAAAACACCTGCAGGAGCAGCGCAATCCGAGTCCTATTCGACGATGGCCGAGAGGGGAGGAGCTGCTACGGTGGGTTCGGCTGCTGCAAGTTCGAGACGTCGCCCGATTCGACTGCGTCCCGCCAGCACTGGAGGACGGCCAGCGTGACGAGCTGGACCTGTTCGACCTCGATGCAGGAGAGGACAGCGTCGTGGTCGGCTGCAGGCGGCTCGTGGAAGTGTTTCTCCGGACAGTCCGGCCGTGGATGGTAGTCGTAGCGGTAGTTGAACGCCTCACCCTCCGTATGACATCCTCCCCGTCCTGAACGACGAGGTTTCCTCTCGGATGTGGGAGTCTCAGCCTGTCTGAGTCTCCCCGGGGGCAACATTCCCGTCCCCGTGGACGGTACTCGGGTCTGTGCGCTGTTCTTTGGGACGGTGAGAGCGTGGTGGCTCCGACCAGGTGTGGTCGTCCCACTCGAACCGCACGGGCCGTGCCATCGGCCTGACTGCCTTGCTCGTGTGCCGCTTCAGGAACGTCTCTGATGCTGTAAGGTCGGCGTGCCCCTCGAACCCACATGGACAGGTGAGCGTGTCCCGATGCCGTGTCGTTCGGTCTGTCGAACCGCACTGGGGACACTCCTGGCTAGTCCAGGATTCCGACCGGACTTCTACTGTGATACCGTACTCTTCGGCGGTACAGGCCAGCCGCTCGGTGAATTGCTTGAACGCCCAGAAGTTGTGGGTCTTGGCGTTCGTCTCAACCGACCAGTGCGTCTCCAGTACGTCGGTCAAGCCGCCGATATACACTGTAGCGACGCCGTCCTCGTAGAGCCGTTCCAGTAGGTCACGGCACAACGCTTCTTGAGCGTGGTCGCGGCGACGGCTTCGCTTGCGGTACAGTCGCCGGATGCGTTTGCTACTGTATCTATCTTCTTCGAGTTTTGACTGCAATCGGGCGATTTCTCGTGTCGTCTCGCGAAAGCGGGTGAATAGGTCCCGGCCGTCGTACAGGAATTGCTGACCGGTTGTGGTGGTGCAGGCGACGAGGTTGTTTGCACCGATGTCTAGAGCGGCCGTCTCGTCGGCCAGTGGAGTGTCCCGGACGTCCTCAGAAACAGTCACGGGCTGTGAAGCTCGGACGGTGCTGTCAGTTTCGTCGTACCACAGGCCCAATCGACCCTGTTTTTCGTAGTCGGGCCAATTCGGGTCGCCAGCGATTTCGAGCCGGAGTCGTCCGGTGTGGTCGTACCGGTCTTTCAACTCGCTCCCGACCAGTATCTCGAGCCGAGAGCGCTCGCCCCATTCGACGGTATACGACGTGTTGCGAATGACGGTTTGGAGGGTTCGTCCGTCGTCCTCGTTCCCACGGAATCCCGGTGGTTCCGGGTGTTGCATGACCGACGTGTTCGACTCGTCGTGATACTGGTCTTTCAGACGGAAGAACCCGCGCCACGCTTCGCTGTTCTTGCGAATTACCTGTTGAGCCGTTGAGGCACCGAGAACGCCTTTGTACCGACCTTCGAGTCGGCCTGTATCGGCGTCCCAGACGTCGCCCTCGAACCCGTCTTCGTCGTTGTACCGCCTGAGGCGTGCGTAGTTGATCTCGTTCCAGAGAGCCGCAGAAGCGTCCAACAGGTCCACCAGCAGTTGCTCTCCACTTTCGGAGAGCGGGCGCACGGCAAACGTATTTGTTCGCTTCATCTGCCAACTGATGGGAGGAACGTTTGGAACGTAAATTCCACCCATCCGGAGTGAAAGTAAAACTGGTGATGGCCGGTGGAGACTCACGACTAGCAGTACTATGACGGTACCTCACAGGAGTGTACGCGATTCACACTCACCGTAAACGGTAGACCTCTCTCGCTATTGAAGGGTAGTGCGAATCCGTCCAGGTCACGTCGAACCGACCGGTCTCTGTTTGGATCCCCGCGTCCACGTGGAGATGCAGCGTCTCGGGATTGAGTTTGTTGTCGAAGCGGGTCTCGGTGACGAGTGGTTCGTGCCGTTGGGCTGTCCTCCGAACACCATCGAGAAGACGTCTGTCAGGACTCCCGACGTCGACTCGCTCCCAGTCGTCGACCATCGATTAGGCCTCGACAGTTCGGTGTGCCTCGCTCACCTGGAGTGCCGCCTTCGCAATCGCGAGGTTCTGCTTGGTCGAGCGCCACCGACCGACGTCGCCCCACCCAGGGTCTCCAGCCTCTAGTTCGAGGGCGAGCGTTTCTGGACTGTCGACGTCGTAGGTGTCGCGGTAGTCGTGGATCTCCTCCTTCATCTCCCGGATCCCCTGGATAAGTTCCTGCTGGGTCGTCGTCCGGCGAAGCTCCGCGATGCGCTCGTCGACGATCGTCCCCTCGTCGCGCTTGTACTTCGTCGTCCGACCGTCCTGCGTGGTGACGCCTCGCCCTTCCTCGACCAGTTCGTCGAGATACTTCCGCGTCGTCGGTTCGCTGGTCAGGGCCCGGTCGGCGATTTCACGGACCGTCTGGTACTCGGTCGTCTGTTCGAGAATCTCCTTGACGCGCTCCCGACTCGTCGTCGCCTCCTTCCACTGGGCTTTTGCCCGCTCGTTGACGTCGTCCATGTTCGTGTATTCGGCGCTGGTTCTAAAATATCTTTTCCAAGATAGCATTATTTTTCTTTGGAGGCGGTTTTCCTGCTGGTGTTCTGTTGCTGGCCTCCAGAGACGGGATCACAGCTATGCCGGATACGAGAGGATTCGCAGGATCCCCACGACCGAGGAACGTAGCCGTGTTCTTCGATCGAGTCGGCGTAGCCGCGAAGCAAGCCAACGAGAACGAGTTCCGGAACGTCGTCCGTGGCCTGGTCTCCGAGCCAGCATTCGAGTGACTGTGCAACCTGTTCGAACTGCTCGTCGTCGAGGTCGGTAGTTGCCATGAATACCTCGCAGGCGGCGAAAGGCAGCTAGCGCCTGCGCCCATCGCAGGCGCAAATAAACCTGCGAGCCACGTTCTACTGGTAGAGAAGCGTAGCGTCGGTCAGAGCTGGTCCAGGGGTTCGAGGTACGTCAGCAGCTCATCCGTCTACGCCGTCGACGACGGCGTGTTCCAACCACTCGTCCATGTCCTCTTCGCCGAACCGCTCGTTCGCAGTCCGGGTACTCTCGGCGAATCCAGCGTACGATGCGATGTCGTCCTCGCCAAGCGCCCAGTAATTCCCCTTGTGACGAACGAGGTCGCGGTCTTCGAGACGCGAGAGGACGACGCTGATACTGCCCTTCTTGACGCCCGTTCCCTCACAGATCTCGCTCTGGGTGAACGCCTGGTCCGGGTGCGAAGCGAGGAATCGCATGACTCGCTCGGCGTTTGTGGGACCGCTCTCGTGGAGTCGGTCCCCCGAGGTAGATTCGAAGGTGTCGATGTCGATGGGCATGTGTATTTCTTGTCGTGTGTTGTATTAGGCGTATTGGCGTATTTCTCTATTCACTGGAGCCTCGTTCTCCGTCGACTGCGTCGATGATCCGCTCGGCCGTCCGACTGATACGACCGAGTCGGTCGGTGATGGCATCGCTGTCGTCCCCGTCCCACGCTGCGAGGTAGAACGCAGAGTTGCTCGCGTCGAGGTCGAAGTGGCGACCGACCACGTAGGCGACGGCCTCAGCCTCGACCTCCCGCTTCGAGCGCTCCGTCGCGTCGTCGACGTCTCCGTGGAGAAGAGCGTGGGCGTATTCGTGGACCAGCGTCGTCGCCAGGTCGGCGTCGTTCTCGACCTCCTGGACTTCGACGACTGGTGCACCGCCGTCGGTGTCGTACTGACACACGCCCTTCGCGTCGCCATGTGACCACTCGTGCTTCGGAACGAGTCGAACGTCGATGCCGAGTTCCGTGGCTGCCTCGAGGAGCTCGGAGACGAGGTCACCGGCGTCGCCGGTCGCCTCGGTGTCGAGTTCAGGGAGGGACTCACCCTCCGTCTGCGAAATGTCGAAGACGGTCGTCGGCCGGAACCCGACGAGTCCCTTCGACCACTCCTCTGGTGCCGTCTCGTCGTACTCGCAGTCGATCTGCTCGTGATACGACGGCGCGTTCTCGCACTCCGGACACCGCGTCGTGACGATTGGCGCCCAGATCCAGATGGCCGACTCACCTTCCTTCACGTGTCGGTCGAACTCTGACTGCCAGGTGTGGTAGCCCGCGACTTTCGTCGCTTCGGGGCACTGTGCCTTGATGAGGAGCGTATTCCGGTACGAGTAGTAGTGGAACCGCGACTGGACGTCCAGCCACGCCTGGAACTGCTCGCTTGCCGCGGCCTCGTCGGTTAGATCTGCGAGGTCTTCGACCCACTCGGTGATCGTACTGTGCATCTCGTCGTCACGAGTCTCCTTATCGTCGAAGGAGACCCGCTGCTCTACTTGCGAACTCATTGTTAGAGTGCGAAGGCCTGAATGCCCCGCACCCCTCTCGGGGGACGATAAAACGCCGTTAGCGAAGCTGGGCTGGAAGTTGGTGAACAAGCCGGTTAGAACTCCCTAGTAAGTCTACGGACGGAACGATATGTCTCAGTTGAACCTGTTTTATGTGATAGTGTTTGGTGTGAAATACCCGTCCCGTGCGTATGCGAAAGGATTGATTCAGACAGGTGCAGTTAGAATATCTCCACCAGTTCGAAGAGCGAGTAAACGATGGCACTAACCCCGAACACGAGTCCGATGGTTCCTAATAGTTGATTCCGCGGTACGACAGTCGTTTGAGAAATAACCAATACGGCCATGAGCATGACGAGAACGGCCAACAGTCGATCTGTTCGATTGGACATACCACACCCATCCAACCTGTTCAATGTGAACTGTTCGATACTCCTATTGTATTGTTCGAGAGGCAGTCTCAACCAATAAGCCCCGAAAGAGCGGTGTTTGTGTCGATGACGAGGGGCCTACTGTCCTGCCAGCCGTTCTGCGACATTGCTATCGATCAACTCCGCGAGTTCGTCGACGTCTTCGTCGGTCAGTTCGCTGTCTGAGGTGAGCCGATTCATCATCTCGAGATCGTCGATTTTCTCCTCGAACGCACTGCGGGCGATTTCGGACCAGTTGATCTCGGGATGGTCCTCCATCTGTGCTTTGAGGTCGTCGTCGACGTTGATGGTTACTGTAGGCATGGTGATTCGCTCCTTGACTCAGACGAAGGTGCTATGACATATGTCTATTGTGGGGACTGTAATTTCTGTGTTCACTGCGTTCGGCTGCTAATTCTGACGTGATCAGCTGGAATGTGCGGGTTCGATCACCCCTCGCCCCTGTCGGGGGCGATAAAATAGCGTGGGAGGAGCCCGGACGCTCAAACGCTCGTTTGTGCCATGGGAAGTATATTTGCTGCCGATGGTGATGGATAGCTACAGACAGTCAGGCGCACCACAATGAAACAACGCCAGAATACGTTCCGAACGGCTTCGGCCGCCCAGGTAATGCCCCGGCGAACGCTATTAACGTCGACGGCCTCCCTGCTCCCAGTTGCCCTGGCCGGCTGCCAGACTGGGCCCGCAACCAGCGGTAACTTCGTTGACGAAGTCCCGACTGCCAGCTTTCAGATGAACCCCGTTACCGATGCCGAACTCCCGGAGAAGGTTCTCTACTCTCTCCAGTCGTATCCGGACGAGGATCGTGATGCAGCACTACTCAAGCGGATACGCGACGGTGGGGCGACGACTGAGGGGACGCGGCCCCCGCTCCCAGCTAACCGGCACATCGCGACCGACGATGCAGTGGTCGAACTGTCGAAAGAGGTCGTCGACGAGACGCCGGCGACGACGTACTCTGTCAAAGTCGACATCGTCCAGGATTCGATCCAGGACGATGAAGCGATCCGGTTCGCAGATCTGCCCGAGGTTGACCGAACTGTCTTTTCCGATAAGGGGCTCGCCGACGGCGACGTCGTCGGCATCGGGACGACGCTCCTGTATACCCACGAGGAACGCAAGCAGTCCGTCCTCGTTCCCGAGTCCGAGTACTCCTACATCGTCTGGGAGAACGGTGCCGAGGCCGAGTGGGTCGTCGACGACAGCTACGAGACGTCGCTGAAGACCTACGACTATTCGGCCAACGAGGTCGCCACGGCAGCGGCGTACGGCCAGGTGATGCGCGAGCGATTCGCATTCGAATTTGCTGACCTCTCCAGCGAGCAACGAGAGATCGTGGAGACGGCTATCAGCGACGAGCGATACGTCGTCGGACCTGATGAGACGCCGCCCGAGCCACTCGTTGACCTCGCCGACCAGTTTCGTCCACAGGAACAGGCCAAGGGCCTCGACGAATCCCGCGAAGACGGCCTGGGTGGGCCGTACATCGTCCGCTACGAGGGAGAGATCTACTGGACTACGTTCGACGTCAATGACGAATCGTTTGCAACGTCGACGCCGAGCTGAGTGAGGAAGTTACGTAGTGTCGCGGTGGACGTGGATCTCTGCGTCGTCGTGGACCCACGCCTGGAGTTTCTCGATCATGTACGTCCGTGCCTCGTCCTCGTCGAAGACGTCCCTGTCGAGCATGTCTCGCGTGATCGATCGCAATGCGCGAAGCCGACCACGAAGGATGCCATCGCCGACTGGTTCGCCGTCGTTCCACCGGACCGGGACGAGTGCACCGTTGCCGACAGTGGCACCCTCGTTCGTGCGATGGGCGACGTGATCCATCGCGAAGGAGAACGTCCGGTAGGCGGTGACGTCGAACTCTCGATCGACGACGTAGAACGCTTCGTGGGTGAGATAGTAGAGACGCTCCGCACAGATTGTTTCCAGCGTGAGGGCGATTGCGTTCGGTTCCATCTCGACCGGCGTCGCTCGGTACCGACCGCTGTCCACGGCGATACCGGCGCCGTCGGATTTGACTTCCAGCATCAGCTCCAGCCGGTTGCGCTGGTCGGAACTCGGGACTGTCCCGCCGAACGGCGTTTCGGCTGTGATGTCCGTCGCCAGCCGGAGTTTGTACGCGCCTTCGTGTGAGTAGTGCAAGTTGTATCGTCCGTCAGGTCGCTCGTACGCGACCAGTGCTCTGTGTGCCATGATGTGCTGCGGGATTGCCCCCGCACCCCTCGGGGGGCGATAAAACGACGGCGAGCACAGCTGTTGGAACAGTTCCTATTTCTGGAGACGGTGAAACATCATGAGATAGCGTAGCCTGACTGGACACCTCATTTCCAAAGTTCTACGATCGGGTTGATGAGACAAATTATACGGACCGTGATTTAGAGGAGCTATGGCCCCAGGTACAATCCCCCAGGAGGTTCTCTGTCTACGGCTCCAGAGATCAGGCTGGACTCAAACGTAATAGAATTGGTATATGTTCATGGCAATTCCGGGATATCGGTGCGTACTTTAATATACGGAGGAGGCTTCGCTTAGCCCAGTCAATGGGAATTCGTCGAGTCCTGAAAGCCCTCTTCAACTCATCGAGTACGTCTTCCTCGAATTCAATCAGTGCCGGCAAACCTCCGTTTTACCGCAAAGAACCAGCAGACACGATTAGTACATCTGACCGGGGAGAGCCTGTGCAATCCACACATCTGGACCGTGACAAACAGCCGGTGACCCATGTCGAGAATCTGGTTGTCGGTGATGGACGCGTCCGGCGTGATGCGATGATCGCTCTTGTTACAGCCGTTGAAGAGAGGCCCGAAGACGTTCTACCATGGCTTCCCGACTTGCTCAGAATCGTCGAAAATGGCGACCTTCAGGGGCGGGAGGAAGCAGCGATTGTTCTCGGGAAGGTAGCTGAATCACAGCCACATGAGATTGAGCCGCTGGCCAACCGTCTCGTCGACGTTTTGGATTCTGCCGATGAACGCGTGCAGGAGCAAATAGTTTGTATATTGACGAATGTGCATGTCGAATCACTTCCTGTAGACAGTTTAATAGAGATCTTCGAATCTGCTCAAACTGACGCATGCGCCGCAACGTCGATACTCGGAAATGTTGCACGCCAAGCGCCCGATTTGATGCCTTCCGAACGAGTGCGCAGGGCCGCGGTTGAAGACTCCCCCGAGCTAAGGGCTCGAGCGCTGTATCTCCTCTTCATCCTCAAAGCGATGGATCACGGGGATTCGGAGATTGGACATGACGAGTTTGAAGAACTGCTTACCGCCTACTCCAGTGAGACGTTAGACCGCTGGATTCGCGATTCCATAGGACGCCAGTATATTCAACTCCTTGGCGATCGAAACCATCCGAGGGAAAACCATCGACGTCTATCTGTATCAAGATTGCCCAACGAGTTGCGTATCAATGTAGAATTCGCGGACCCAGAGCTATTTGACGTATCCACGGTTAAGAATCAACTATCCGCAGAGTTTGCTGCCGAGGAGGTCACCATTGATGTATTTAAGGTGACCGAAGAGTCACAGCGGTCTACTGACGGACACAAGCAGGAAGGCTCGATTGCTACCGGGGGTGATCAGTCGGAACAGGAGAAGAACGATTCTCCGCAAAGCAGCCAGTCCTCATCCTCTAACCTAGATAGCACCGATCGAGCGTCGTCCCCTGAACAGACTCAAGATGCGCTACAGGCCAACTCTTCGGATGATTCAGTGAGTGATGCGCCTGCCGATTCCGAAGCTGAGAACGTCTCCCAGCGTGCGCAGGAGAGCATTGATTCACTTCTCGAAGAAACGTTTTCAGGTATAGACGAAGAAGACAGCGATTCGTAACCAGCGAGCCGCCGCAAACTCCGGTTGTACTAACGCACCACGTGAGGTTCTCCTGGGGACAGTAATGGCAACCGCTCCATCAACTAGCATTGTGTCAGGTCCCGATACGATATTGCTCATGATTAGCACCTTCTCCGACTTCGGCGCATGATAGTAGCCTGCCTGATGTGGCGCAAGACTGGGTCCGTAGGATTGGAGGAGATACCACGATCTCCAGGGCGAGGATATCCGTATGGGCGGCTGAGTATCGTAATACCCAGGCTCGACAACTGATCTCTAGATAAATCACCAGCCATAGACCGTGCTGATACCGGTGACCACTTCGTCACAATGGACAGTTAGAGCGTCCGTCGATCAACAGAAAAATTCCCGTTGCTCCCGATTCGAATGCGGTTATAGCCAGCCGGGCGGTCACCGAAATACGAACTGATCGGAATCGTCGGACCCGCGTAGGAAACAGTCACACCGTTGATTTCTGTCTGCCACTCTCCATCGAAGGGCGGGCTGTGTTCGTGCCCAAGGAGAATAACGTCGAGAGAAACGTTTTGCTCGCGGATATTTGCGATCAAATCTGGGAACGATATCGGCCCTGGACGCTGGTGGAGGCACAGTATATTCAGTTCTGACGTATTCCGGTGGTCCAGCTTAATGTCGTCTGGGGACCAATCATCGAGTGTATAGCTACCCTGGATTTCATCGAATCCAATACCAGTCGAATCCACACCGAACACTGTAACGGCCGAATTGCCGATCCGGTCACCGGCCGATGAACAATGGACCGTCGTTTCCGACCCGGTGGCCGATTCGAGCCTACTCATGGCGTCGCCCGCGTGGGGGATGTCGCCGCCAGTAGCGAGTCGATCGTGGTCCCCCAGAATGTAGTAGAAGGGAATCCCCTCCTCGGCGAGTGATTCGAGCGCAGCAACTGCCGTATCGAGTGTCTCCTGATCGACGTCGTGATCGAAGAGGTCCCCAGTGTGAATGACAGCATCTACCTCCTCGTCGATAGCCCTTTCGAGTACCGCTCGAAATCCTGCAAGACTGTCTGCATCGTCGACCCAGTGCGTATTGCCGCCTCCACCGGGTCTGGTACGGTTACGATATCCGAGGTGTGTATCGCTCACGTGAAAGATCGTCAGCGGCTGTTGTGGGACAGTAAACTCCTCGAGCAGATGGTTTTCGACATTGAGTCCTCTGTCGACTGGCCAGAGCGGAAGTCGTCGTCCCGTTCTCGGGGCACATGGAATATGGAACGTCTCGTCCTGGTCAACGATGCCGAGCCATTCGAGCGGTTGACGCTCTTCGGTCGTGAGTTGCTCGGTTTCGATTGTCGCAAACGTGTCCTCACACTGCTCTCGGTATTCGCCCATCGAGAACTGGTTTCGCGCCGCTGTCGCTGCACCGAACTCGCCACGACGCTCATTGATCAGTTCCGCGTATCGATGGAGGAGAGAGTCTGAATAACCGGTAATCGACTCACGGGCATCGGCGAGACGTGAGACGGCCGTATAGAGATTCGAGAGTCCCTCGTACGTGTCCGCAATCACGTCTGGTTCAATCGGGTCGCCGTTCGCCACTATCCATCAGTTTTCGAATCGGGTATTATCAACACCGCCGATCTGATTCCTGTCGGTCCAAATGTGCTTCTGGCCATTGAACTATATGAGCAGGTCTTCGATCGCCTGCCGACCGTGTGTACATTCGAATGGTAACCAGTATCATGTCGTTTGAATATGCTCGGAATGGTTACTCCTGTGTATGCGGATTCCGACCGGGGAGGAACTTCGAGACGCACGCACGGAACGTGGACTAACGCAAGCCGAACTCGCTGAACGGGCCGACGTTTCACAACCGCTCATCGCCCGGGTAGAATCCGAAGACGTCGACTCTAGGCTCGGAACACTCCACTCAATCGTCTCGGCACTCAACGGCTCGGAGACTGCTTTCGAACAGGAAGAGGTCGAGCTCGTGATGCCGTCGGCGCTAAAAGACGCCAGAAAGCAGGCGGGGTTCACCCAGGGAGAACTGGCAGAGGTCGCAGGCGTCTCGCAGCCCTTGATCTCCCGAATTGAGCGTGAGGACGTGAACCCGCGTGCTTCGACGCTCCGGTCGTTGTTTGACCATCTGGATCCGGTGTCCGAAACGATCGATGACGGACCGACAGATTCGCCGGGATGGGAATCCGATAACGAGATTCTCGCGGAGATCGAATCCCAATTCGACGCTCTGTATGACGATGACCGGTCCCCAGATTCTGGGAGTACGGACTCAGTGAACGAACTGAGCGAATGCCATAGCTGTGAAGTGGATCTAAGTGGGTATCCCAACCCGACCTTCTGTCCGCACTGCGGTTCCGAACTCGATAGCTGAGGTGACTATACCACGATTCTGGGGAAATCTGCTTCTAAGCCAGTTATCTCTATTTGAGATATGATATACTCCCCTTAGGTGTCTTGCTCAACAATCATGCATTTAATTCATCAAATCCGCCCGGACCCATACGGGGTACGTACGGTTTCTAACTCTCCGGAATATCGGCTTCTGACGTTCTGTGGGCACCGATTCTCGATCTTGGCCGCTATATAGCGGCGTCTCAAATCGACCGGACCCATGCATCCACTGAACGCGCCCCGCTGCCGTCCGGGGTTCCGCGTATTCGAAATCACTGCGGGTAAATAAAGATACGGGGGGTGAATTTTGGTGCATGGGTTCTGCGCGATTTAATTCATACATATCGTTAGCGACCGAATCAAAGAAAGCGTTTGCAGATCTCACTGGAATGTGACATATTACGCACGTCAGTTACTCCTCCTTGTTTTGGCGTAAAACCGTATGTTTGATTGAGGTGATAAGGCAATGAGTTATTTTGATGTATTTCCGCACAGCCGAATGAGCGGACGAATCCTGATCAACTCGGTTTAGAATGGGCACTGCAGGCCCTGGGCACGCGGCGTGACAACCCCTCATTTTGGCGGTTTCGAGCGGTGTAGCCGTTGGTTCAGAGCGGGCAGTAACCGGGACTCGTGGGATTCGCTTGATCGGAGAAGACCAACCATGAGTCTCGAACCAATCGACACAGAAACCGCACTCGAACTGTAACTCGTCGATAAGGAGAACGGACTCTCGGAGGCATCTCTGAAGGGGCACAGGTACCGGCTCGGTCACTTCGTCCGCTGGTGCAACGAGGTCGAGGACATCCAGAACCTCAATACACTCAACAGACGCCAACTCCACCGGTACCGGCTCTGGCGGCGAGACGACGGTGACCTAAACAAGGTAAGCGAGAAAATCCAGATGGACACGCTCCGCGTGTTCATCAGGTGGCTGGAGTCCATTGACGGCGTAAACCAAGACCTGAGTCAGAAGGTACTGTCGCCATCGATCACCCCTGATGAGAACTCCCGAGACGGGATGCTGGAAAGCGACCGCGCTTCGGAAATACTCGCACACCTAAGAAGTACGAGTACGCCAGTATCGAGCACGTCGCAATCGGACTCATGTGGCACACGATGATGCGTATCCGTACCATACATGCCCTCGACGTTGACGATTACGACTCAGACGAACAATCGGTAAAGGTTCGTCACCGACCAGAGGCCGGCACGCCGATAAAGAATCAGGGAGAAGGTGAACGGAGGTTCGCACTTTCGTACCAAGTCTGCGACCTCCTCGATGACTGTCTGGAAACCCAGCGACCGTCAGTCATCGACGAGTACGATCGGGAGCCACTGCTGGCATCCCGGCAGGGTCGAACGAACAAGACCACACTTCGCGCCTACGTCTACCGCTGGACGCGGCCATGCGCTTACAGCTCTGAGTGTCCACACGACCGCGCGGTCTTGGAGAGTGTGAAGCGATTGGTCACGATGCGGCACATGCGTGTCCGTCAAGCGGTTGCCAACACGCGATTCGTCGCGGAAGCATCACCTACAGTCTGAACAGTAATATGACGGACAAGGTGGTTAGTGATCGAGCGAACGTCAGTCAGAGAGTGATCGAACAGCATTATGACCGGCGCACCGAGCGAGAAAAGTGGAGTAACGCAGGGATTACTTAGATAATTTCTAGCGGTCTAGAGTACTATTCCTCTCTCGTTCTATATTGAGAAACCGATTATCGTTATACATTTGTCGCTCCTGCAACCTCGTTTAATCAGTCAACATGCAGGTCCCAGCATGGTTATCAATAGTTGCTGGGGCTGCAACTATTCTCGGGACAGTCATTGCGGTTCATAAGTTTGTCATTCGACGTCCGCGGCTTCAACTCGCCCCTGAATCAAATGATGGGGTTAGGATTAAGGAACAAGTAGCTGGGAACCTTTCTTTTAATCTAGCCAATAACGGATACAGCCACGCTGAGGACGTATATATAGAGATCTCGTTACCCTCGTGGAATTTTACTGAGGGGGATCCAAACAATAGCGGAATCTCATTTTCTGACTCAATGATCGATGTTGACCATGAGAAAGATGGTTATCTCGGTGCAACAGGGGAGCGCCACAGAATCTGGGTAACAAATATGCTCCACTCCAAATCCAGCTTTGACTTTATAACAGCCTCTGTTCGGCTTGAAGAGTTCCGAGAGTACACTGTGAGCTACCGTATTGGATGTCGATCATACAGCCCTAGGAAGGGGAAAATCACTATCCAGTCAAAGTACGATGGATTCGAAATTAAACACTACCCGCCGAGATTCTATCGTAGTTGGATTAGCCAATTTAGAACTACTATACGAGAGGGGGTGTCCTGGATACTACCTGATGCACTATCCATCGTTTATGCACAGATTGAAGAATCAGATGTTATCACCGTGAGAAAGTCCTTCTTTGAATCACAAGCTTTCCCAATTGTGATTGTTGACACACTATATCGAAATCGAAAACCCCTTTCAGTCAATCTCAAAGGCACGATATCGACCGATTCTGGTGATGTTCTGGGGACGCTCGAATTAACTGCAAACTCGGTTAATCCGGGGGACCGATGGGTAGCAACGCCTACCGATCTTCACAGCTACGCCTTAAGATCTTTACCTGCTACCTCAGATTATCCGGCATTTTCCAAAATGCCGCTACGTCTAGATCCCACCGTTCCACCATATCTACATAATCCTAAACACCAGATTTCCATCAGCTGGGAGGCAGAGATCGATCATCCTGAGAAGGGGGACATGCGTGGAATAGAGATTAATCAAAGTAGCCTTTCAGTCCAGGAATTCAGGGGTTCTACACATGCAAAACTATCTGTGGAGATTCAGAATGAGAACCACAGTTCAAAGTCATTCTTTGTGGTTGGGCGTTTGTATACCTCGACTGATCTCTTGATAGCTACCCCGTCGAAGCACATCGCTATGGATGCGCAAGAATCGAAGGAACTCCACATCTCTACTCGCTTGCCAGGATTTATACAACCGCCAGAAGATGTGGAGGTTGTCTTACAGAGAACACAGTCGTCTTCTGTAGAAGATTTCGATGTGTGAGATTTGGCTGAGTTATCATTGATATAATAATCAAGTCTACCTGATTTGAATGTTCTTGCGATGCGCTCAAGGGTTTAGTCGATTGTATCCCTTTGCGCCGGAATAGGGCCCTGTATGGTTTAAGCCGATATCCAAGCAGAATGAACCACAGATTGTTGCTTCTTCGAATGGCGTGAGTTCATCCGGTTTGAAGAGCGGTCTTGATCTCGATTAGGGATAGACACTAGCGAAGTCTTTTCCCGATATCGGACCCAATCATTATCCGGATGAAAGGTGGTCTGCCATTTGGCTACACCAGCGCCTCTGTAGCAGAAATTCGAGAGAATATCGATACTGAAGCAGCTGTAGTTTGCCTCAAAGACACCGCTGTTGACCACCCTCGTGTTCTCATAGAAGCGTTCATTGAATGCATCCCCGACCTCCTAAGTTGGCTTGAAACAAATGGGCGTGACTATCCTTGGCGCCAGACCACTGACCCTTGGAAAGTCTATAGCGCTGAAATTCTGCTCCAGCGAACTCGCGGGGATGCAGTCGCTGATATCTATGACGACTTCCAAGACCACTTCCCCACTCCTCGAGATCTCTATGAAGCCTCTGAAGAGGAGATCAGGGAAATGGTCCACTCGCTTGGCTTCGTAAACCACCGAACCCGGACCCTAAAGGAGATTGGCGAGCTTTTTGTTGAGGAGCATGCTGGGAAGGTCCCTGACTCTCTTGATGAGCTCACACGCCCCTGGCGAGCCGGAACCTACTCCGCCCGGGCCTGCCAACTTTTTGCCAGGGGAGAGCCGCTGGCCCTAGTTGACGCCAATTATTCACGTGTTATCGGACGGGTGCTGGGTTACCAGATGCCTGACCAACCGCACAAGAGCGACGATGTATACGAGTTAATGGAAGCACTGGTCCCCAAGGAGCCCGGGCTGGCACGAGCATTTAACTTTGCCATCCTTGATCTGGGGGCACTGATCTGTACCCCCCAGAATCCTAGATGCGAGACTTGTCCGCTCCAGAATGCCTGTGTATATGCCGGAAAACAACAGTTGACCGACTGAACCTTACGATTACAGATCGTTGAATCCAACGCTTACCTCTCGAAACCCGATAGACATCCCCACGGGGGCACCAAACAGCTAAGGGGAGGCCGAATAAATGAGATTTCAGACTATAAATGGTTCATATGCCAGACCGAGATCTGGGGCGTACCAAGGATCTCGAGCAGATTTCTTCACGGATAGTTTCCGAGGTCCGAAACCGGGCGACAGGCGGCCACTATGAGATCGGTGAGATACATGTGGGTAGCGCCCCGAAGAATACGTTCTTCTCGGGTTGTCTCTCCCCCGGGACAGAGGAGCTAGAGTTCGAGGATGACGACATCTATTCGAGGGCCTCTCCCAGTGCTCTCCATATGCTGATCCGCGTGGCGCCAAGCGTCAACGGCGCTGCATTCGCTATCGACCCTTCCTTCAGTGTATACGCCCGCGTCCATCCGCCAAGATATGCTGACGTCCAGACAACTGACCGCGGTTACTATCGCAAGTACAGCGTTGATGTAGAGCCGACCACTGTAAAGACACGCTCTCCAGAAGCGGGTGAAGAAGCAATCTCGGCCGACCTGGAGGACGCTGAGGAAGATATCTCCCAGGCATTGCAGAAGGCATTGGAAGCGGTTCGAGATGAAATGGCAGCGGATCCGCTACGCTACCGCCCGGAGTCGAATCAAGACGTTCGGGAAGCCATCGTCGAGGATCGGTTTGCTGCACAGTCTGAGTACGAAGAGTTCGTAGATGGAGTCGAGGGTAAGGCAGTGTATCCCGATATCAATCCGAGGATAGCTTTCGATCTGCGCGGGATCGATGACGGGGACCTACAACTCCGAGTGAGTCTAGAGAACAGGTCTGACGAACCCGAAAGCGGTCAGCTGGATGACGTTGACAACGGTATGTACGAATCCCGACTCCGGCTTTTACCGGAGGGTGGATCTAGATTTGATCATATCAATTTCACCCGTCTTCCGGAAGACTACCGCTACAATCGTGAGCTCCCGGGATATGGGGTAAATTGCTCGGTTGAGCAGCCCGAAGGGTCGGACGCCCTCGTTACAAATTGCATGCCGTCCCATGAGCAGAAGCGTTACATCCACAAGGAGCCCGATCGGGACGCTGCCCGGCCGCTGTTCGATCATCTGGCAGAGGACCCGTTGCCGGTCCTCCGAGCATTGCGCGATGAGATGAAAGAATACGATTCGGGGACCTGGAAGGATCGAATCGATGAACTGCGCGAGGGTGACGGGGATCTAGAAACAGCTCAGCAGAACCGCGAGGCCTTCCAAGAGGAGATCGCCCGCCTTGAAAGCGGGATCAAACTACTGGCCGAGCACGATGAGGCACTCCGCTCGTTCAAGCTGATGAACCGGACATTCGACCGAAAGGTTCTGCGGGAGGATGGTACACGAGACTACGATTCCTGGCGTCTCTTTCAGATTGTCTTCATCGTTGCCAATATCCGTGATATCGTCGCCCGGACTGATGAGTCCGTTCAGACCGATGCCCGAGAGGAAGTGAGCCTGATCTGGTTCCCGACTGGTGGCGGGAAAACGGAGGCATACCTCGGTCTGATGATCTTCAACATGCTGTTCGATCGTCTCCGAGGCAAGGCCTTCGGCGTCACCTCATTGATGCGCTACCCGCTCAGGCTGCTGAGTCTCCAGCAGTTCCAGCGCATCACTGAACTCATGATGTATGCCGATGAGGTCCGCCGTGAGCAATCTCTGGGTGGAGATCCGTTCGAGGTCGGTTATCTTACCGGGGGGACCGAGAACAAAATGCGGGACGTAATCGAAGAAGAGTTCGGTAGCAAGGCCGTCAGTTATAGCGACCAAGAGGGCAATCAGAAAAAAGTAGAAAATCTTGCGCAACGCTGGGAGTCTGACAATCTAAATAATATCTCGAAAGAAGAGTTCCGCGTTCTCAACCGTTGTCCGAAATGTGGAGGGGACGTAAGTCTCGAAGTCGACGCTAAAGAGGTTCAGATCAATCACATCTGTACGAACGAGTCGTGTACTTGGCACCGGCTCCCGGTCTATGTAGTGGACAACGAGATCTATCGAAAGCTTCCGACGCTGATCATCGGGACCCAGGACAAGCTGGCCGGGCTGGGATACGAACGCAAATTCCGACTTATGCTGGGCTATGCAAGTGAGGAGTGTCCTGAGCACGGCTACACCGACGGGACTGCCTGCACGGAGAAGTATTTCTGTACGGAGAGTGAGCAGACCCACACCAATCTTGATCCGGTCGATCCGGTTCCAGGTCTACAGATCCAAGACGAGCTACACCTGATCAAGGAAGAGCTGGGGACTTTCGAGAGTCACTACTGGGGAGCGATGAACAAAATCATCGAGTGGAGCGGAAACACATCTTCGAACGTTATCGCAGCAACCGCGACCATCGAGGAATTCGAAAACCAGATCAGGCACCTCTACAAAAAAGAAGGTTCACTGTTCCCTGCACCTGGCCCAGACTACAGGGAATCATTCTACGCCGGTGAGGATCCAGAGGAGGTTCAGCGCCATTTCATCGGGATTACACCTTGGAACCGGTCACACATCAATAGCATCATCAGCATCATACGAGCCCACGAGGAGGCCATCCAGACACTCAATCAAAACGCGGAGAAGATGGTGTCCGATCGGGACTACCGGACCCTGGATTCGGCCGGGGAGCTGCGGGAGATGCTCAGGTATTACGATACGGCTGTTAATTACGTCATCAGCAAGAAGGAAGGTGACAGGATCAACCAGTCTGTCAACACCCAGATCAACCCAGATCTGCAGTCAGCCGGATTCGAGCGGATAAACCAGCTCAGCCTGACCGGAGACAGCAGCTTCCAGGCGGTCTCGAGTATGCTGGATCGCTTCGAGTCCTTGGCCGATGACCCGTCGCTACAGGACCAAACAGAGGACCTGATTATCGCAACTAGCACTATCAGTCACGGAGTGGACCTGGACGTACTGAACTTCATGCTGTTTTTCGGAATGCCCAGACGTACCGCGGAATATATCCAGTCAAGCAGCCGTGTGGGCAGGAAGTATCCGGGCATCGTTATCGATTGCTTCCATCCCATCCGAGAACGCGATCGGAGTCACTTCCATTACTTCGACAAATACCACGAATACCAGGACCGACTTGTCGAGCCTGTCCCGGTAAACCGGCGGGCTAAATTTAGCATTCAGCGAACGCTTCCAGGTCTGTTCATGGCGTTGATTCTACAGCGCTACTACGGCGAGATCGAAGCTGAGTACGGTTCCCCGTACATGACTAGCAATGTGGCCAATGCCCACTCGAACGGCCTCATCACCCAGCAACAACTCATGGACGACTTGGACGATATCTATAGCGACTGGAATGGCGACAACGTATTCAGAGACGAGATAAGCCACCGCATCGAAACGTATCTGACCGCTATCGATAAACAGCAGAAGAAGTTCGTGAGCGATAGCCTCCCGGATGGAAACCGGCCAATGTGGAGCCTGCGAGACGTTGATGTCCCTGTCGACATCTTCACCAGTCGGGAGGAAGGAAAAATTGTTGATACGATTAACGCTGGCCGAGGTGATGGAGCATGAAGCGCGGCCTAAATCAGGTCCTGTTCCAGTTCATGCCGGGCAAAACTTTCGATAACCCCCAACATCAGATGATCGAAAAGGTAGCCCAGATCGGTGGCGAGGACATTAGCGACGAGGTCAACGATGAGCATCTCAAAAAACGGGTGTTTGCCGCAATCAATGAGTGGGAAGGTGGCAGCAGGGAGTACCTCACTAGAACTCTTGACAATTATTCGATCATCCAGCCTGAGGATGTGATCAGTGAGGTTTTCCCACTAATCCTGCGATGTGATAATTGCTATGCCGTTGAGAACTATTGGCGTCGGCGTGAGTCGCTCAAAAACGGCTCAGTAGCCTGCTCGAACTGCGAAAACTCCAGCCTTCATCAGCTCCATCACGTCCTGATCTGTGAGGAGTGTTCCGCCATCGAAGCGATGTCGGTGCCACCATGTGATGAACACGACTGGAACTATGTCAAGCTCGATGACAGTGCCGAGAGCTATCGTAATTTCCGATGGCGATGTGGCAAATGCGAGCAAGAGGGCAAGGAAGCGACCATTCGCTCTGGACTGTATAGTAATTGTGACGACTGCGGGAATACCCTTCAGCCAACAGTCCACCGGGCCTCACAGGCATATCGCACCCACCATCTGAAGCAGGTCGACATTAATTTCGAGTATGGCCTTTCGGAAGACGAAGAGAATCAGGCAATCTCCGACATCGCCCTTGGGGCGGCCTACGGAATCTACGACCACCCGGAAAACGAGATCTCCTTCTACCGGGACAAACAGGAGGGTGGAACAAACCAGATTGAGGAGCTTTTGGGCAGTGATATCGTTGATGAGGGGCAGAAAGAAAAGATACGCGACCAGTTCAGCGACGATCTTAAGGCTAGTGGCGAACTGACACAGATCCTGAACGAACTCGAGGAGATCCGCCTTACGAAACGGAACATCTCACGGAACCATTTCAACTACCTGCGAACCCTTGAAGAAATCAAGACGGAGACACTCGATGAACTGGATTCTGATGTCGGCGGACCGAGCCAAACATCAGCTGACGTGCTTGAACAATTCGGTGTTAGTGACCTTCGACTCACCAGCGAGTTCCCTATTCTGACGGCCGTATATGGGTACCACCGGACATTCGATGAACCAGAGGAAGACAGTCATCCCGCATTGCGAGCCTTCCCTTTCACCCAGGGTAAGGACACCATCCCGATATATGCCACTAGTTCCGATACTGAAGCAGTGTTCCTGACACTCGATCACCGACGGGTCGGGGAGTGGCTGGCAGCTAACGATCTTCTGGATGGCAGTATTGATGACCTCAGCGACCAAGAACTCCGGGCACTGATCCACGCGGAGATGGATCAGATGAAACCCTACCTTGATGTTGATGAGATGACTGAAGTATCTCGATATGTCCACGGCCTCTTGCACACACTGAGCCATCGCCTTATTGAAGAGGCAGCATTGCTCTCGGGGATCGAAGAGACGAGTCTGGCAGAGTTCCTTTTCCCCGAGGCGCTTTCGGTAGCAATCTATTCGAACCAGACCCATTCGTTTACAATTGGTGGCCTGTACACTTTGGCCGAACGGTCGTTAGAAGAATGGTTCGAGTCCGTCCAGCAGGAGTCCGAGCACTGTATCTATGATCCGATCTGCGGCGAGCAAGGGGCCAGCTGTCATGCCTGTACTCACATCAGTGAGATTGGTTGCCAGCACTTTAATCAGAACTTGAGCCGTGGATTCATCTTTGGGGGGACTAACCAGGAAATGCCTATAACAGGCTACTGGGACGATTTCTGATGGAGTTAGCCGACTTGCTTGCTCTTGAACAGAAGCTACGGCGTGAGGGAACGACAACCGAGACCCTTCTGGGGTACTGTCTGTACCTGAACGGGAAGGAAGTCGTGGCTCTTGGCCAGCGATTCCAGACGGAATTTGACATCAGTGATCGGCAGGCCTCGGATCTGATCGAGTGGTTGGAATATCTGGGTGTGGCTAGATTGGACGAACGGAACAATATCTCGTTTCAGAGTGACAGGCTCCGAGAACTTCTCACGCGGGTCGAGTGGCTCTTCGATGAGCATTCCCTCGACCAGCTTTCTCGAGCGACAGTTGAGAATCCCGACCAGGTCAGGCCAATCCTGAACGTCCCAGAAGAGACCGATTTTGATGTCGATTCGACCATCATCGGTTCGCTCATAGACCTGCTGGCCACTGCTGAGGACTCGGCGGTTGTCATGAACCCTTTTTACACACAGGTGGGCTTCGACCTGCTGCAGGAGGCACTGGTGGGCGTCCCGAAACGAGGGGCAAGCTTGACCCTTATGACACGTGATGTGTTGCAGGGGACTGGTGAGAACCGCAATTATGTCCGCCAGCTCGTCGAACAACTTGAATCCGTGGGGCGGTCTCACCACCTGTCAGTATATGAATTCAATAGTGAACTCCACAACACGGCGACGTTTCACGCCAAGGCTGTCATAGTTGATCGTCAGCAAGCGTACATCGGGAGTGCAAACATGACTGAGAGAAGTCTCCGGAACGCGATTGAGATGGGGACAATCATCGAAGGTAAGTCAGTTCCACCACTTGCAGATACTGTTGAACAAATGCTCACGTCGGATCTCTGGCTCGGTGTCGACTTGGATGACGTCTAGAGCAGCTCTAGACGCTTTGCTCCCCATTCCTCTCACTCTTCGTGTGTAAACTTTGAGTCTCAGTAGGTACGTCGGCTCTACAATCAGGTAATTGAAACGTTGATCTCGATCAGTCCGTTTTCGCACAACCCCTCCAGTGTTTCGACTGGGTCTGCCTCAATCTCCTCCTCGCATTCGGCCCTGATATTGGAGTACGACAGATCGGAGCTGGCTGCCGAGATCGTCAGCAGCTCCTCCAGCAGCTGGGCCTGTGGCTCTGGCAACTGCTCCCGGACTCTAGTCCTAATTTCGATGTAAGCATCGGCATAGCGATGCGAATACTCGAGGAGGGTATCAACATCCTTCTCACTGGCTGCACTTGTGAATAGGTCCGTGAAGTCCTCATCCAATTCGATGTCGAACTTGTCCTTAAGCCGTCTTGCAGTCTTGATCTTCCCGACCAATCTGGAGCGCAAAGCGGTGCGTTTGTCGCTTGCCCGCTCGAGACATTCGACCAACTCCGCTCCTGCGCTTTCTATTCCCTCGACGGAGATTGCCTCAAGGGCCCTTGATTGGCAATCTTGCGCCTCAGTGTAGAGGGTCTGGATTTTACTGGCAGCCTCCTCGAGCTCTTCAATCGCTGGCTCACCATCCGTGCTATACATCTCGACCGGGCTTTGCAGGATTTCAATTAACGCCTCTAGGCCGTCTCCTACAGTCTCTATCGCTGAGGCATATGATTTGAGAGAGGGATCTGTGCTCAATTCCTCAGCAAGCAGATCCAAGATTCGTGACTGCTCATATTCGATATCTTCGGGAATTCGTTCGTATTGAGTTTCTACCCGGGCCCACGCTTTGTCGATGTCATTCAGGGCCTCTTCGATGCGTTCGTGTCGATTGTCGACTAAGACTGCAACCTGCTGCAGGCCGTCCCGATCATCCACATCTTCTTTTAGCCCCTCGATCAGGACGGTCCAGATACGCTCGTTGAGTTCGTCTCCAATATCGAGGTCGTAATCAAGCGTCCAGTCGCCATGCCAGCCTTCCTCTAGCAATCGTAGAGCGTCACCGATATCGTCCAGATCAGACGGTGCGTTCGCGTCTGATATCGCTGTCCGCAGTAACTGATCTATGTCTCCCTGCAGTTTACCCAGGTCACCGCGGAGTTCGTCATGGGCGGTCTTTGCTGTACTGACCGCCTCTTCACAGGTATCAACATCGCTAATAATGACTTCTCTGAGCGACCGCTTCTCATTGCTGTCAAGCAGTTCAAGCCCGGTTGAAGCCAGCCAGCTGTCGATCTCCTCGACGACGGATTCGGCCTTTGGGTTGTCTAATACCTCCTGAATGTCTTTGTGAACCTCTCGAACCGCCTCAGTGAATGTCTCGATTTCGCACCCATCATCCAGCAACGCCTGCAGGTCGGTCCTGACCCCATTGTTGTATGTCTCCCGGATCTGGTCGACCTGGTCGGGTTCTAATTCCGAGTCTGAGCCCAGCGTGTCTGCGAGTTCATCACGGAGTTGCTCGGTTTCCTTCTCGAGTTCACTGTGTCGCCCGATTAGGGAGTCATAGTCCCTATCCTGCGAAAAATCCACTAGATCAGCAAGGGGTGCAGTCATTGTTCCTCCATCAGGCCATCGATCTCGATAAGTGTGTTCTGGACACTGTTCCTTTTCTGACCCATCTGTTCGAGTTTATCAACTGTTCCCCCGAACTGTTCAATCGGTTCACAGAGGGACTCAAGACGTTTTCGGCACTCAGATATCTGGGAGTCCCATTCGTCGAGCTTACTTTGAGGTGATCCATCCTCGTCGGTGAAATCAATCTCGGGAAGTTCATGCCGTAGCTGTACAATTTCTTCGTCCCATGCCTCCTCGAGATTCTCGGTCATTGTTGCTTGGTCAGGTACGTCAACCTCGACACCCGTTGCCTCGAGACGTTCATAGAGATCCAGTAGTTCCTCTACCTCCCGCTGACAGCGGGATTCGAGAGCTTCAATCTCCTCAAGGAGTTCATCGACGCGTGTTCGATGGTTAAATAGCGTCTCTCGGTACTGCTTCAGGTTGTACTCGAGCGTCGTGAAGACGCTTGTGCGCACGGCCCGATCAAAGCCAAAGAGGAACCTGATAATAAGTGAGTTCGTCTCGTCTACCAGCCTGACCAACTTCTCGTATGGATCCGCCCTGCCAGTGTCTACCTGAATTTTTGTGTCCTCGAACTCGTCGGCATGAGCCTCCAAGGATGTAAGCTCCCCGTGGAGCTGCTTGATCTCAGATTCAATGGACTCTTTCTGGGACTGATATGTCGAATTGACCGTATCACTGTTATTCTGGATTAGGCGCGTCCCATTGATCGCCCTTAGCAGGCGTTCAGCGATTTTGGTTGTATTACCCTGGAACTGGCTTGTGACAAGCCGTTCGACCCGCTGTTCGCTGCTGTAAAATGTTTCTAGAGGTGTATCTTCTCCGGCATCATCTTCGGAGTCATCGCTATCCTCATCTGTCACCCCGGTCTCGATGGGGATATCAGCCGTTTCATCGAGCAATCGCAGGAGACTGGATGTTGCACTCCGATTATACAAATTCCGTGCCGTGCGAAATTCGGAATTGTAGCTATCCTTGTTGATAAGATAGGATATCTTGATGATTCGACTGTACCCTGCGACACCCCCACTCCCGCCAGAGAGCATCTCGCTCTGATCGATCTTCTCCTCTCGGATGTACCTGAGCAGGCTTTCGACACCATTCTCGTCTTCCGTTGAGCCAGCAGCCAGCAAAAGAAAATCGAGGATTACCTGATCGGTCACCACGTCTTTTTCTAGCCGTTCGTTCATATCCCGAACGTCTGGGGTGTCCAGATCGACTGGGAAGAGATCCGCTAAATTCTCCTCGAAGCGCTCTGAGTGCTCTTCGAGTAAGGTTTGCATAGTTTCGATCAGGCGAGGAAGGTAATAATCAACTTTCCGTTCATCTTCGTCGGCGATATAATCTCCCGTTACGGTCTCCTCGAGAGGTTGATCGGGATCAGTCTCCAGTAGCGCATAGAGGAGACTCGTGGTGAAGGTATTCAGCCGCCGTTCGTCGACGCTGACCACGCTCAGCTGATTGATGTCGTAGCTCTTTCGGGCAGTCGGCTCCGTGTTCTCGATGATTTCGACCGCCTCATCTGTGGTCTCAGAAGCGTCCTCACCGAACAGGACGACCATGAATTGCTGGTTCGGGGTCAGTCCCTTCTCAGAGACTGTCTCCTCCAAGAAGGGATTGAGCAACTCACCAAGTTGATGTGCATCCGATGGAACCGGGTAGACGTATTCAGTCATCGCGGATCCTCCGACATGATATCGCCGAATTCGCTGAGACGTGCCCCCGGATTACCCATTGAACTCAGCAACTTCACTAGCTCGGAGAACTGTTCGGATTCGGTCCTAGCCGTCCCAGCAAATGTCAGCCGGGGATTCGTGATCAGGCTCGGGAACACTGCAACCAGCGAACCCATGGCTGGCCCGAGGTATCCATCGACCGACAGGTTCTCTTCCGACTGCTCGCTGAACAGTTCAAGAAAGTCACCGAATTCTCGGGATAGAGATGATTCATCCGAATTGTCAACATACTGTGCCAGCTCATAGAGGAAATCGATTGTCTCCTGATGTTCCTCGCCTGCCTCCTCGAGTGCGAGATCGTGGACTCGTTCGGCAAGGGGGGAGAGCATTCGGTCCTTGCAGACTTTTCCCTGCTGGAACGTGACTGTGGAAGCATCTCCAAAGACTATCTGGCCGCCCCCGTTGGCAATCGACTGGAGGAACCGATTGACGTATCTCCGGATCACTTGGTCGGAGACGTCGTACTCCTCGTAGCTGTCATGGGATTCGACCCCATTGAGGAACGCCCTAGTGACTGCCTCGATGTCTGTCAGCTCTTCGGCGAGCATCACCTTCGGGCTCATCCCCGACAACCGATCAATCCAATCATCATTCCCGAAAGTCTCTAGCTGCGTCGGTGCGGGTGTAAAAATACTATATGCGGTAAGATCACGAGCATCATGCCCGATATCCCCACAGTATACCTCCAGATCCTCAATTGAGAGAATACTGACCCGGGACATTGTGGTCCCTGGAATCTCCCCCAGGGTAGCGTATGAACCATCCACGTTGCCGGTATGGGATCTATATGCGTTCCTTGCCGTTTCGAGCCATCCGGGACGCCCACGTGACATCCACCATATGAAGTTTCGTTCAGTCACCGGGAGGTTCTCACCGAAAACTTCCTCGATGTTGTCGGGCTTGATAATCGGCAGCACTAGGGTGTCAACACGTCGGTACTCTGCTTCGCCGATCTCGTGGACGCTGGCATAGCCGAACCCTCCTATGAGATAGAACCGCGACTTTCCCGACTGAACCTTGTCGACCGTATCACGTAGCGGTCCGGTTGTAGACCGTATCATCTCCTCAAGTCGGTCGTAGCTCTCTTCCATCTCATCGACGATGAGTGTCACCTCTTCAGTTTGACTGGTAATATCTGCAAACTCTTCGACAGTCAGGCCGAGCTGGTCTGCATATTCCTTGACACCGGTGATGCGGCCAGAATCGAGCAATAGGAGGTCCCGGGTCAGTTCCTCGTCCTCCAGAATCCGTTTATGAATACGATCAAGTTCCCGCTTGACGAGAGTCTCGACTTCAGTGTGGAATTGTTCCTGGGAGATATTCTGGATCTCTTGGGGATATTCGATGTGTGTCGCGACGCTGTCAAGGAGCTCCCCAAGGGAGAGGAACAGCGCCGGCTGTCCAATCTCGCGGTAGGAATACTTGTAGAGATGGGTCAAAAGCTGGGTCTTCCCTGCACCGATCGCACCAACTACATACGAGGCGTTCGAGCCTGCTTGAGAAAACTCGGCGATATTGGCTTCGCCCCGCTCACGCCGATCGCGGTGGCGATCGGTCATATCTTCCCACTCGGTCTCAAGAGTGGGGGTGCGACGAACTCCGTTCTCGGACATCTGATAAGCCTCATGCTATCATGATACCTAAAAGATTCGCTACTCACCAGCGTTTTCTCGATAAATTCGGCATGATGCCTGCAGTAAATAATATTCTAGATCCTGGATCGGAAACTATTTGCACAGCCACGGTATATAAGGACCAACATAAATACCCTTCATCTAGCTTATTGCCGGCTAATCAACTGATGTCTGAACTTATCGTTTGGAACCTCGTCGCTTTCCTAGGTCAGGAAAAAGGGTCTTAAAATGAGCTCGGAGACTAATACGCGGATTTCACGGCTACTAGATCGCTATCGTGATCTGGAACCCGACCGACGCCAGCACATTATCAAGGAACTGGAGCGGTTTAGAAGACACCGTGTAGAGGGGCTTGTTCCGTATTTCGAGTCACTGGTAAAACTTCTCAGGTGGGAGTCTGGCCCCAACTCAGACCATCTGGCAAAGCTGCTGATTGACTGCCTCAGCGACCATCCTGATCGCATTGAGACGGAGACCTTAATTGCTGTTAGTGAACTCGCTTGCTCGCCGGAGCCGCCAGTTAGGGAACTCGGCCTTAAGGCGCTCAGGAGACTCTATGAACAAGACTCGGAAGCTATCGAGGCGCCGTTCACCTCCAGTGAAATAAGCGATTGGATGGATGAGGGGGCAGACAGGCGGGCGCTGGCCTATCGTATTCTGGGGGTGACTGTCGCTGACGACGCGGTCGAAAAGCTCGCTGATGCCTACAGTAATGAGGAATCCCTTGCCAAAAAGGCCTCTGAAGCAGCGCTAGAAGATATCGCGTCGATATCTACCTCGTGGCTGAATGGGCAGGATCCACTTGCCGGGGCCAAGAACTTGGAACACTTGGCACAACGAGTTCCGCAAATCGCCGTGGAACAAGAGGCAGCATTGCGAGAAGGATTGACTGCTGACTCGAAGTCAGTCGTCTCTCGCTGTGCAGCCGCCCTTATCAAGCTCGGTTACTCCGAGTATGGCGACCAACTTGATGCTGCAGCGCTGCTGGAGAGGCTATCAGATTTCGATCGAGTTGCGGCCGGTCGAGCCACTGGGGTTTGCATCGGGTCTCAGTCCGCTGTTGACCCCGACCCAGTTCAGCAACTACTGAACGGCATCGAGGCTAAACGGACCAGAGACAACCAACGAGTCCAGTTAGTGGCTCTCCTGGAAGTATCCAACCAAAAACCCGAGTCGGTCGCATCGTATGCAGACCGGCTCCGAGAGCTCAACAGCGGTATCACTGGTCAGGCGCGGAAATATTATATCGATCTGCTCGGGAACATCATCAGCCACTCAGAGAATGAGGGGGCTGTTGCCCCGTTATTGCTTGAAGAACTCAATAGCACGAATGACGAACGCGTAAAAATGGCCTGTAAGGAACTTTCGGAGACGAATCTCTATCCACTCCCACAGGTCGTCCACATGGCCCGCAACAGGGGAGAGGAGGAGATCAGCACCCCCGCCCACAAAATCTTCAAGCGAAGCCGACCGCCGACATTTGATGTCGCCGATCAGCTGGCCGTTGACAAAGCCGAGGGCAACTTGGAAGCACTGGAATCAAACCTGCGATATCAGACCGAGCCGGGTCGATGGGATCCGGTCTTGCTGCCGGCCTACGAGCGCCAGCGCCTTGCGACAGTCCGTGAACGGTTTCGGCAAGGGAAGGGCGGCTACACTCTCCTACCGCATGATGTCCCGGAGATGGGAATTCTGGCTGCTGCTGAACTCGCCCTGGAGGGACTCCACCATGATCGGATGTCCGTGGACATCGTGGTCTATTCGCCCGGGACATCAAATCTATGGGGAACCTTCAAAGACATCCAGATGGCGTTCCGTAAGTTCGGTCTGTGTTCGATACCCGGGATAACAACTGCAGCACGACCACTAGATGAGGTCGTAACCGTCTCCCGGGTGACCGATAGCGGGATCAAGCCATGGGGGGAACCGGCCTCCGATAACAAGATCATTCTCACCAAGTCGCTCATGGATATTGATTCGATCGACCCAGATGCAGTTGTCTGCAACTTCCTCGGGAGACGACCCAGCGAATTTGAGCCCCAGCTCGAGGAGGAAGACAACGTCCTCGAGTCCTATCCGGTGTTCAGTCTCTACCCATTCACCGCGAAGATCGAGGCTCCTGGGACTTGGCCAAAGTATGGCTATCCGGAGAGCATCCCGGAAGCCACCGAACAGCTACTTCCGGGGATCCCCGATCAGGCGGATTTCGGAAGATGCTCAACGTCAAGGTCGGTTAGTACCCCTGCCAGTAACGTCATCGAACAGTTGAGGCAGCTGGCGACCGATCGGTCACTAACAATTGAACGTCTCGAAACAGATGAAATCATCGGCCGGCTCAAAACCATGCATCGGCTGGCAATAGAGCTTGATGGCGATGAGACTGAACAGGTCGCGAGGGCCTTCAGAAAGCAGACCCGATTTGTTCAGAGCCTCCCAGTCCCGCTTGACACGTATGATGAATGGGTCCGTGAAGAATCAACAGGCAGGGGCCGATATGCCTCAGATCCATCGCACCAGCGGATTGATGACATGGACTCTCTAAAAGAAGACCCAGCCAGTGCGATGGTGCCTGGTGCAGTCTATGATTATCTGACCGAGCTTCGTGCATTGTTTAAAATTCTTCGCAGGGAGAACCCGACCTATACGCGCCTTCTCAGGGAAATCAGGGAACAGATTGATACAGAGGACCGACTCGCGGTGCTATTCCAGAAACGGTCCATGAAACAGGCCTTCGAATACGCATTGCTGAATGATATCGGGCAGACGGCGGGTGAGCTCAAAGACAGGGGTGTCTATATCCTCAGACCCGACGAGCTACGCAAAGTAGGAGAGGTCGACGATGTCATCATGACCAAGCCGCTGGCCCCATCACAGACACAGTTTTACATGGCTCCACTATTTAAGTCAATGCAGATCATCGTTTACGGGGAGAACACGTCTCAGTACGTAAGCAATGGTATTGAGGAACGCCTAGAGACTCTGCGAGCCCGCCGTGAATTGCCTGCCGATGCCGATTGGCCACGGCCGCCGGTAGTCGAGACAATATCAAATGACTCGAACTCGGACCTGCAGCTGGGATCCCAGGACGGATCTGACAGTGAACTCCGGCAGTCCGAAGACAACGGGGCCGTTGAAGAAATCTGGACACAGTTCGAACCAGTCGACCAGTCCGAAGCTGGATCTTCCGATGTCAATAACCCCTCCACTGCCCGGCCCAGCGCGGAAGAATCATGGAAAGTTCAGATTCTCACCGAGAGCGGGGTTGAACTCCTGAAACCCTCCACCGAGTCGATTCTGGTCGAACGGAACGAAGGGCCTCTCTCAGGCAATCAGTACGTCTGGACCACCGCTGGTGATCTGGAGCCAGGCGATAATTTCCTCGTGATTCCTGACGAGGTCCGCGATCAGGTTTTTGAAGAGGCTCTCGAGGCTGTATACGGTGATGACATGGGGGGAACTGATCTTGTTGATGGGCTCGAGATATGGTGGGAAACACTGCGAGACATCCATTCAGAGTACGATGATCTCGAGACGGTCTATACACTCCTCTCCCAGACCGAGCTCGAGAAATCGCGAGCTAACGTGGTTGAGTGGTTCCGGGCCGTCGAGCAAGCAGAGAAGCCACTTGACCTCCCGACGAATTCGGACTTCCGGATCGGCCCGAATAAGGTCAATGACATCAAGACGATTGGGAAGGCCTTCGACTATCAGGATCTATTAGAGAATGCAACGGCAATAGGACGAGCTATGCGCCTATCTCGGGGCGAGAGCCGGCCACAGGGTCAGGAACTCAATGAGTTGGTTATCTCGCAACTCCTGAACCCCAGCTCAGATTTCGCAAGAGACGTAACCGAATACTCAGCTGGGACGATCCGCCATGTCGGGAAACAATACTGAGATTTTTCTTAGAGGAAGATATTTCTACCTTCGGACACAAGCTCAACGAATTCTTGGCCATCCGGGCGAGTTCAACTACCGAGCATATGATGCCCTCACAATCACCAGCCAGCTTTTTATTAACCTAGCCAGGATAAGAGGGTACCATGGCAGAATCGTGGGATCTATCTCGAGATGACATTGCTGGGCTTACGGGGGTGTCAGAGTCAGAGCGAGTAGCCCAGTCTGGCGTTGTGTCCAGAAATATTGATTTCGTAATCGATGGACTGGCGGCAGAGGACTTGGCAGATACCAGCCGAACATCTTGTGGCTGTCCTGCAGCCACCCCGAAACTCCTCGCTCGTCGGAGGAGTACTGGATCGGAGGATAGTTTCCCGTGTTGTTATTCAACGATAGCGTCCGCTTGGACGGCCAGAGATGTAGCAAACAGCTGCTGTGATGATCCCCTGCATGGAAGTACTGATCCACTGGATAGCGTCGCAGCAGTCGTTATCGCGGATAATGATGTAGACCCCGCAGAGCGCTACCAAGAACACTGCTGGCGGAAACTTATTGACAGCCTCCGCAACGAATGCGGTGACTGGAACTCGATAGCTGATCTTAAACGACGCAGGCTCAATGTCATTCTGCAGGAAAATTCCGACGGCCGTGGCCTCAGTGTTGAACGATCCATCCGGCTACGCAAGTTCCTTGAGGCTGTCCAAGAGTACTCGCGCACAGATGGGGTCTCCCTGTCGGGATTACCGCGTCTGAGCTATGAGACACTGGTAGATGAATTCGCCTCATTTCCAGGCATCTCACGACGTGATGCCTGGTGGATCATGCTGACAGTCTATGAGAAGCCCGTCTGGCCCACTTCCCAGTACACAGATCAAGTACTCGTTGCACTCGGTCTCCTGTCCCCTGAGGAATATGCTATCGACAGTCCTCGACGCGAAGCGATTGAGGACCGATTCTCGGACCGACGTCTGCCTGTTCTCCATCGGTTGCTCGCTAGACACGGGATAGACGCAGGTATGGAGCCCTGTAGTGATTCGTGCACAATCAGGAAGTTCCTGCTCACCTACCGCCAAGAACGCCAGTCAGAGGCTCGATCGGGCAAGAAGGCTGTCGACCTCTTTGCCGGCGCCGGTGGGCTCTCAGCTGGGTTCAAGCAGGCCGGATTCGATATCCAATTTGCCGTCGACAAATCTGAATCAGCTACAGATACCTATCGCCTCAATCATCCGGAACTCCCGCACGAAAACGTGCATACTGGGGACATCAATGATGTCGTCGAGGAGGGTATTCTCACTGAGCTTGCCGAAGACACCGATGTCGTGATCGGTGGCCCGCCCTGCCAGGCCCTGTCGATTGCGGGCTATCGCTCTCGTCTTGCCAACGATGAGGATTACACCCTGCTCGAAGATTCACGGACAACTCTCTATCAGCAGTATATTGCTGCCATCGAGCAGCTCAACCCAGAAATTATCGTCATGGAAAACGTCGAGGGTATGATCTGCGAGGTTGGCGACTCGGAACTGAAGGTCTCAGAAATGGTCCTGGATGGGCTCGACGAGGCCGGTTATAATGCTAAACTTAGATTACTCGACTGCTCGGAGTTTGGTCTGCCACAGAACCGAGATCGAGTTATTGTCTTCGGTGTAAACCGAGAAGCCGATGTTGAGACGAGCCCTGGGGCGTTATTTAGTGCACTGTATGACAACCGGACCGAGGAGACAACGATCAGACAGGCACTGGCCGGCCTGCCAAGACTCGAACGGGGCGAGGGTGGCAAGATCATGATTGGGGCCAACAGAGGCCGACGGAGTGAGTATGTTAGCTGCGCTGGTATTTCTGTCCCCTCACACTTTACCTATAACCACCGCGCCAGGAGCCATCCAAAGCCGAAGGATCGCAAGCTCTTCGATGAGGTGATGGAGCCGGGCATGGACAGCGCCGATGTTGTGTACGGCACGGATCGAGGCGACCTCATAGACTATGACATCGGGACGGAGGACAATCCCCGGTTCACGGACAAATACCGGATGTTAGACTGGGAGGAGCCGTCCCCGACGATCGTTGCACACCTACAGAAGGATGCAAACGGGTTTATCCTGCCGGACTATCACCGGTACTACACCCACTCTAGCAAGGAATCCAAACCTGAACGCAATCGCGGACTAACACCGCGAGAGGCCGCTCGTATTCAGTCGTTCCCAGATGACTTCATCTTCTTGGGTGCGTTCACTGACTGGTTCCAGCAGATTGGTAATGCGGTTCCACCACTAATCGGCCAATTCGTTGGGAAAGTCCTTGCTGACGAATTGCGGCAAGAGTCGTCCGAGACAGCAGAAACACCGATCTATCGACCTCGCATTTCTACCGACGACTGACCTGCTATCTCTTCTGGTCCGTCCTATTAACGTCAAACAACTCTTCCAGTAGTGCTTTTCCAAGGACCTCTGCAAGGCGGGGTGGCACGGCATTGCCCACGATTTTGAACGCCTTGGTGAGGGGAACCGGGAATTCAAAAGAATCTCGGAACGATTGGAGTCGAGCTGCTTCTCTGACGGTCAGTGAGCGCGCTTCGCGGGGATGGATGAACATGTGACCGTCCTTTTCGAGATGGGCCACGATAGTTGAGGCCGGCTTTCGGGGATGTTGTTTCTTGTACTTATCCTCAAAGATATCTTGACGATAAGGCTGGAGGTCCTGACCAACGTCACCTATGTCCCACCCTACGCCCTCGCCGAGTAGCTTGTACAGTGAGAGATCATACATATTGTGACCTCGGGAGCGATGGTTTGTCAGTGCCTCGTCTCGGGATTCATCTACGTCCCGTGCCCATTCTTGGTACTCAGTCAGGGGTTCCATCTGGTATTCGGTGGCCTGTTCGGGAATTGCAAAGTTCGAGTCATCGGAAGTTGGGCCGCCAGGGCTGACCGGTGGTAGATCCAGAATGGCCTGACCGACTGTGATCCACGGAGACTTTCTGGGTTGCTCCGGAACAATTTCGTCGAAATCCGGAACATCACCACTAACGACCTCCTCCATCGTAGCCTGCACGGTCTCTTGTTCTTGACCTACTGTACCCGTCCGTTTTAGCTTTGTTTCGTTATCGTCTTCGGGCTCTCTGTGGGTCTGCCAGTGTTTGAGATTCGGGTTGTCCCTGTTCAGCCGGTTCCCGATAAAGAATGCCCGCTTACGTCGCTGCGGAACCCCATAGTCCGCTGCATCGACCACATAGACATCAACATTGTAGCCAATCGCCTCCATCTCGGAGACGATAACATCAGAAACGATCCGGCCCCCTGCGTTCTCCGAGTTGATGATCCCCGGGACATTTTCCATAATGAACGCCCCAGGGTCGTAATAATCCACGAAGCGAAGAAATTCTTGGTAGAGTTCATGACGATCATCCTCTTCAGGCGAAGTCCCCTCGACCGAGCCAATCTTGGATCTGCCAACGCGAGAGAAGGTAGGGCAGGGCGGGCCGCCAGCGATGAGATCGACGTCACTTGGCCCGATATCGAATCGCGCTACCTGCTCAGATGGTACCTTGTCGTCTTCAGCTAGTTCGATCCCCCCATCGGGATCGACATCCCGAATGTTTCGCTTGATAGCGACGCCATCGTGATTAGCTCGGTAGGTCTGGACGGCCTCCTCAGAATGGTCGATGCCCCATATCACATCGAATCCCGCGTCACTTAGCCCCTGTGAGAGACCGCCAGCGCCGCAGAACAGGTCTATCGCAACAGGTGTGTTACTCATAGGTATTCACTGAGACTGAGACAAATTTCGGGAGAGATGGCGATACGTTCCGCATTGATCTGACCTTCTTCTCACAGGGTCTCATATTTTCGGTTTGAGTTGGTACATCCAGCCGGGACACCCATCGACACAGACGTACTTTCTGCTTCGGACGCCTGCTCAGCGAGCAAATCGACCCGGCTACCAATAGGCAATCCCCGTCGTAACACACTGTTATGGCCCATATCTGCTGGAATGTCATTAATCTTCAGCGGAATGGAGAAATTTCAGACGTAGCAGGTTGTTACAGACGAATACCGCTCTACTCGGGTCACAACTATGCTTACTGTCACGAAAGCATCCAAAAGCGACCCTCAAATCAGAATTTCCCAATCATTGGGCCAACAATTAGGCGAAAAGGGTCGATCTGGGGAAATCGATGCTCCCAAAATCAGCGTATCACCGCGCGCCAGATTCGATCGGCGCAGAGATGCCCATTCTGTCAACCGAAACTTCAGTTCCGGAACAATATCGAGTGCTATTTCGCCAACTTTCCGCCATTGTTAGCCCTAACTCCTGTGACCGTTTGACCACCGGAGTTGGCGACGGGCGATCCGGATCGAAACCGGATCGCCATTTCTCTGTTGACGATTACGTACCCGGCCGCCAATTCGACTACCGGAATCTCCCATTCGAAACCCGCATTTTCGGCGTTTCACCATGCCATGCGCCAATTCTCGCCATCCTATTTATAGTAGGATACTCTCGGCGAAGTCGATGAAGACAGGCGAAACGGAAGCGTTCGCGACCCGGCTCCCCGCTGCGGAAGCGGCACGCGTGCGAGACGCGGTCGATCAGACTAGTCTCTCCAGGTCGGACCTCCTCGCACGGGCGCTTCGGTACTACGTCGCAGAGAACCCGGACGGGATCCCTGCTTTCCACTCGGGCGACTCGGATACGGGCCCGCTGGAACAGGCAGGCATCCTACCCGCGGAACCCGAGAGTGACCAGGCCGGATTCTAGGAGCCATAGCGCACCCAATCCAATGACCCAGGACGACCTCGAACCGCTCGCGCCGCGGGACGTCCTCGACTGGTACCTCGAGCACCGTCGAGACAGCCTGCGGACCGCTACGCGGCGGAAACACACCTCGGCCCTGGGCACGTTCGTCGACTGGACCGACGTGGTCGGTATCGACGACATGAACAACGTCGGCGGTCGCGATCGCATGCGGTTCAAGACCTGGCGGAAGAACGAGACCGACCTCGCGACGATCAGCCTCAACGGGAATCTCGCGATACTCCGGCGGTTCCTCCGCTTCTGCGAGCGGATCGATGCCGTCGCTGAGGGAGTGGCCGACCGTGTTCCGCTGCCCAACGTCCCGCCGGACGAGGAGGTCAGCACGGATGTCCCCGAGGACAACGAGGTCGAGGGAATTCGGTCGTACTTCCGGCAGTTCGAGTACGCCTCTCGGCGCCACGTCGAGTTTGAACTCATCGCCGAGATCGGCCTCCGCATGGGCGCGATCAGAGCCATTGACCTCGACGACTTCGACCCGGAGGGCCTGGTCATCCACCTTCGCCACCGGCACGAGGCGACGGAGGACTACGGCATGCCGCTCAAGAACGGATCCGACGGTGAGCGGATCGTCAACATCTCCGCCGAGCTTAGCGATTTCTTGGTCGACTACGTCGAGTACAACCGCCACGACGTCGTCAACGAGTACGGACGCGACGCCCTGTTCACCACGTCCGCCGGCAGGGTGTCGACGGCGACGATCCGCCGGGACTACTACAAGATGACCCGGCCTTGCACCTACTCGAACGACTGCCCGCATGACCGAGAGGCGTCGGACTGTGACGCCGCCAAGAACAAGCACGCGCCGCAGTGTCCATCGGGTTCACGACTCACCCGCTCCGCAAGTGGGCCATCGTGAACCAGCTCGACGCCGGCATGCCCAAAGAGCTCCTGAGCGACCGTGTGGACGTGTCGGTGCCCGTCCTGGACAAGCACTACGACCACCGGACCGAGGAGCAGAAGTCGAAACGCCGGCGTGAGGAGCTGACGAAGCACCTGGCCGAGTATTCGGACGCCTGATCGACGAACGGGTGGTTAGTCCCTTAGCTATTGAGTCCTGTTCATGGAATGGATCATATGCGTTTGATATCCATCACAATAGCCAAGTAATGTGGCCCATTCAAATCCATAGAAATTGACAGAATTTAGGTTCTGAATTCAGAATATGAATTTAGCACGGGAGCCGTGTTCAATTCACGTCGAGATATGGGACACACCTGTTCAGTAGACGTGCCGACCTCTCGCGTGAGGTTCTATATGTCGTCAGACTGGGGGACATTCTCGTATTTGCCTCCCAGAATCCGAGCCAATACCCGGTTCAATCCTATCGAGTGGAGATTATCTGAATTTTCTCCCGGTTTCACGACCAGCAACTGAGTCCCTCACCGGTATTCGAAGCCGACATAGAACGAGCCGCCACGGAGCTTCTCCCAATACGGGTCGCCATCGGAATCGAAGTCCGTGTACGCCACGAAGTCCGTGATATCGCGGAGTTCGATTCCGGAATCCCGAGTGTGCTGAGCATCCCAATTCGTCGGCAGTACCACTAACCGCAGTAGATAGCGGTCGACAGATTCGATACTGTCTTTTGCTCCGTGTTCGCCTAGTGTAGGACCAGGCCGCCTTGCCATTCGGAATTCGTTCCCGGTAAGCTTGATGCGCCCACTATCAGCACGATTCGGATGGACTGCCTTCACTTCGACTCGTCGCATCGAATCAGGCCTCCAGTCGGTGTCGGCGTCCACCGACATGGGGAGACCGGCGAACGGATCGATGTAATCGAAGCCGGGCCCCCGTTCTGCAGAGGTGTCGAACACCGCATGAAACGCACGGCGCGCCGGTTCAGAATCCTCAACCTCGGAAGCACAGAGATACCGCCTGAGCACCGACACAGTATCCTCCGAACTATTACCCGTCTCGAACTGGATGGTGAGCTTGTCGAGCGGCTTCAGCCGCCAGTTCTCGCAACTTCGCCAACGCTCCACTTCGTCGACGATAGCTTCTCTGCAGGTACTTGACGAGGTACGGAACCGGTCCCAGGCCCGGCTGAGACAAATGAGCTCAGCATCTCGACCACGGCCGTCTGAAATCTCTGCATTCTGGCGGCCGCTGGACTGTGTATCATTGATGCTTGGGGCCTGCATGTCGTCACCGGGTTCCTCTGGTTCAAATGTCGTGGACTCAACATTATCTTCGACGACGTCGTCGACTTCGTCGGCGTCGTTCGCCACCCAATCCAGGGTTTTCTTGCGGCGCTGGGATTGCTGGGACGGCGAACGCTGCCCCGCATCCTCACGTAGCGCTTCCTGGAGTACCTCTTGAATCTGGCCCTTGGCTTCCGATGGCGTTGCAACAGCGTCGATAAGGGACTCCACCTTCGAGAGGATGTCCTGGTCTGTGGTTATCGAAGCGTCCCTGAGTGCCTCATACCGGTCTTGGCACCACTGCTCGACCGCCTCAATGATTGCCATAGGGACGATGTCGTCGTTCGATGCTTCCGACTCGATATCGAGGAGTTCGACGACGAACTGTGACCGAATGGACTGAGGGAGCTTCTCGCCATTCGGCACGATCTCGCCCACAGTGTCGAACGCGGAGGGCGGAGTCGCTTCCTCCACGGCCTGGAGCGCGACGACGATGGCATCATCGTTGATACGGTCCCGCCGGTCGAGCTGCGAGAAGAACGCCTCTACCTTTTCAACTGCATCGAGATACAACCGCAACTCGTCTATATCGCGAGACCCTCGTAAGGTTCTCAGCGAACGCCACTCGTCTTCATCCAGTACCCTCTCCACTCCATCATACTCTCGGAGCAGCTGTGCAAGCTTCAGTTGCCGGGTGATATGGTCCTCTGCCGTTGCGGCTTCGATACACTGTTCCGGCGGCAACCCAACCGACTCAAGGACAGCCATCCACTCCTCGAGGAACGAGTGAGTGGAAGACTCGGGCGGGTTGGTCAATGCGTCGAGCGCCGCGCCGTGGTCGCCCACAATATCCGGTGGCGACGCCCCCGCATTTTGACTCCGAACGAGCGCCTCCAATGCCGAGTGAACCCGCTTGAGTTCCCGAGTCTCATAGTCTTCTCGACTTTTTTCGATTTGTTCGATCGTGTCCTTATACTCCGCTCTTCCAACTTCGATCCCCTTCATGAGGATGTTCTCGAAGACATCACCCAGCCCATAGTTGTCGAGAATCTGTTCAAGCGCATCCGCAGCTAAGTACCGCGGAATCTCTTCTACTTGCCGCCAATCATCCACTGCCTCGGAATCAGAGCCATCGCTAGGAGCGTGCTCTTCGATGGCTCGCCCGTAAACCGCGATACGAGACGGCACACGACCGTCTTCACTATCAGGAATCCATTCAGCAGAGTTCCGGCCGGCCGTGTCTTCGACGTCCGCGACGCCGAGTGGACGGCTGAATAGCTCATCTAACGTCTCGTACGTCTCTTCGACGTTTGGATTGGTCGCCTGCTCCTTGTAGCCTGCAACTAAGATTTCGTGGCGTTCGTTCAATGCCTGCTTCAAATCTTCTAACGCCTTATGTTCGGCGTTGGTCGGAAGGGTGTCGGCAGTCACGGATTCCAGCTCTGGGTTCTCTGACTGGACTGCGATTCCAAACGGCGGGGATGCAGACTCTGAATCATCAACTCCATCGCCGAGGATATCTGCGATGGCACTGGCTTCCTGTGCTGGCCGCTCGACGATTGCGACGGTCGCGTCCGGTGCCCGGTAGCGTTGGCGGGCGTACTGTCTAAGGTTCTCTTTGAAAATCGTAGGAACGATGTCCTGCGTCACCCCCGTGGAACCTGTTGACTCTCCCTTATCGCCGCTGATGGCAAAAACATAGGACTCGCCGTGCCACCGCACTGGCAGTCGAACTCCGAACTTCTTGATATCCCGGCGGATCCACTGGATTTGCTGGTCGTCATCGGAGACTCTGTGAGTAATGTGGGACATCGATTGCAGGCGTCGCATCAACGAATACACTGGATCGATGTACTTCGATGCCGACCATTCACCGACTAACGGCTGAAGTCGCTCCGTCCCAACTTCGAATCGGGTAGACTGGCAGTCCGTGTGCTCATTGACGAACCAGCTGAGTCGTTTCGCGGCTTCGGCAGGGGTCAGCGATTCGATAGGCCCGGCGGACAACTCGCCCAAGAGCCGTTGAACATCGGTTGCTTCGATTGGGTTTACTCCCGCGACAGAATCGTTCGCCTGGTTTGATACCTTCTTGACGTCTGCTCGGGGGAGATACTGAGCAGCACCCCTTGCATCTTGTTCGGTTATCAACTGCGTCGCTTCGAGTTCCGGACCAACATCCAATTCGAGGTCGCCTTCGATCGGCCAGAGTGGACTAGTCCGGAGCTGGGCCATCCCTAACGCCGGGATAGTGTGGTGAGGACTACCCAGTTGGTGACTGTAGTACGGCCCATTACACAACCAAGCCGTATCCGCAATCGTTTCCTCCATTTCCGGCCAGACGAGGACCACTGCATCCCGGAACGCGCGTTGCTGCGACGCTGCTAATTCATCGTTCAATTCCGAAAAGTACCACCACGTCGGAATCGCCAAGTCACTGTGCTTCTTGTCCCATCTATCGACTCCGTTCTTGAGCCATCCTTCCTGACATCTCCCAGAATGACTTGCGCTGAACACGGGATGGTGCTCGGCTTGCCAACATAGCTGTCGATAGGTTTCGAGAAGGGGTTCTGGCGGATCAATCTGGGTGTCAGCATCAATCTCCACGTTCGACGGGTCCTTTGTGAGTTCTTGTACTGTCTCCACTGATAATGCGCCGGTTCGCTGGTCGCTGTCGTCCAACCCTGGAAAGAGCCATCCCCACTCAATGTGGGGGCCGACCTGGACACCGAGGTGTAGCAGGAAATCAACGAGCCAGCGATCCTGGCCCTCGTCGTGGCTGTCGACTTTATCTCTAATCGGCTGCCACCGGTCATCCTCCGGTGGCGCTAAAACAGGCGTCGTCTGCGACCGGAACTGGTCCGCGTGCTCAATCGCGCCAGCCCAGCGCCGCAGCGCCTCTACTCGTTCGGCTACCGCGTCCTCGTTGTTGTCGACGAACGGGCTGTCAGGCTCCGGTTTCCCCTCCACCCGTGTCGCAACGTCTTCGAATTTTGCGGCCCAATTGACACCAAAGACCAAATCTTCTGCCCGGTGATACCCTCCGTCTTCAGCCGGCAAGGGAAGCGACCGGACGTACCGGCGTTCGAGGAACTCTGTGTTCTCCGGTTTGGTCGTGAGTGGCTCACCAGTCAACAGGTTCTCGACTTCATCGTAGCGGCGGTGATGATATGGTTCTGGAGCCAACCACTGCGCCGGGTTCGTATCGGCGATTCTCCGATACAGGTCCAAGAGGTACGCAATAACCGGGTCCGGTTCGTCAACAGGGTCGGCTGAATAGCCGCCCGCATCTGCAGCAATCCGGAGATAGAACCCGGCCGGACTCTCGAGTTTCCGGGTCCCCCACGCGTTATTGAAATTCGCCAACTCCCCTGCCCACTTTGCGACCGGAGGTATCACATATACCGGTAACTGTGATGGCGGTGCTGGAAGACGTGTGGTGGTGGATTCCTGGGCACCTCCCTCATCGGCAACTTCACGGCGAAACACGATGCGATCGTTTCGCCGGTGGCGTCCATCCTCGCTCTGTCCACGACTGGGTGACGCTCGAACCAGCCGAGTCACCTGTACGCCGGACTCTACTTGTCCGTCGGAGTCGTCGACTGCCTCTTGGCGTTCTGCCGGGAGTAACGGAACAGCGGCCGTACCTAAGTTCTGTGCGGCATCCGTGATATTGCTGTCATTGTCGTCTCCGTCGTCTGTCCGATGCCGGTCGAACGCGTCGATTACAGCAGCGAAATACTCAGTCGCCAAATCTGAATCGTCGACGTCAACGTGCCACCAGTCGGATGACCGGTCACGCACCGATTCCGTCGAATCGAGTCCACCTGCTTCACACAGAATCGTCACCCAATCTGGACCATCCTGGGTGTCTGGAAGTCGATCAATAACGTCAGATAGCCCGATTGCAGAGAGGATGCTGCGAACCCGAGATTGGCGACTTTCGGGGAGGGCGCCGTGCCACATTTCGCCGTTCGCAATCGAGGATTCTGTTGGGAGCGGTGCGGCGGCCGTGTCGAACGCGTCTTGACGCAGTACCTCGAACGCCGACAATCGTTCTGGCGCCAGCAATGTCTCCGTCGGCCGGAGCGTCCCACCAGCTGCCGCTGGAACCATCGGCGATTCCCGCAGCGCCGCTAATGTATCTTCGACGAATTCCCTGACAAGTCTTCCCGCAGCCTCGTCGTCGCGATCCGAGGCTGGCTCCGTCACCGGCGCCATGACCCACGGCATCCACTCGTGAAACAAGGGATGAGAATGCGAATACGTGCTGGATATCTCGTCCAGATCTGGGGGAGCAGCACAGTCTTCGGCAGCAGTGCCAATCAACTCTGGTAGTTTCTCGAGAAGGTCCTCGTTTTTGGCCTTGTCCGCGAGTTGCTGGCGGTCGAATCCAACTTCGAACGGGGCGTGGACGACGAACGGAAATGGTGTCGACGCCTCTGAAATCGGGTAATAGAGATGCAACGGCTCTGCTTGCTCTTCGTCGTCCCACCAGTCTGCTCCTGGTTGCGGCGCTTCACAGAGAACCCGGAGCTCCGAGGAGGCCTCCACATCGGCAGGCGTTGCAGTATCGCCGCCGAGCCACTCGTAGTCCTCTGGGTCAAGCGTCTCGGAGTACCGCCGAAACCAATGTGATTTGACGTTGCTCCCCGCATCACGCTCCTCAGTCACCCGCACGACCGAGCGCTGAACGTTCGAATCAGAATCGACAACCCCCTCGTCGGTCTCCAGAACTGAGAGCTTCCGCTGGTCTCGAAGCTCCAGGCCTTCAGTCGAAGAGTCGGTTCCGAATCTCAAGAATTCGATTTCCTCGATGTCCTCCAGAAGCACCAGTGTTGCAGCCGAAAACGACTCACACTCACGCCAGAGCTCGTCCTGTTGACTCGCCGATTCCGGCCCATCGAAGGTCGAGCTCTGGCGATTATCATCGAACTCGGCCGCTGCCGCCGAATCCTGTTGTTTGAGTTGCTCGTAGGTCCCGTCCAGTAAGCTGTTCCACAAGTCGTCATCATAATCGAGTTCGACGACACTCCGATACCGGCCGGCATGGGGGGTGAGTTGGTCTAATGCCGCATCGGTAACGTTGAGGGCTTCCCGTTCTGTGTCCCCCCCGTCAAGTAGCAACTCTGCAAGGTCGCGGCCAGGGCTCGCCGAGGTGAACCCATCAGTATCCGTGAATGGGTACCGGAATAGTGACAACCGCGGTAAATCCGCAAGTACCTGTGCTGGCTCCGGCGGCGTCGGTGGTTGGTCGGGCCGCTCGATCTCCAAGATTCTCTTAACATCCACGTTGTCGGAGACAGGTGCCTCAGAAGAATTCCGGAGTAACTCAGTAATAATCTGCTGGTATTCGCCGATCTCAGATGATTCAACTGCGTCCTCTATCTGTTGTCGGCGGTCGTCGTCGGAAAGAATCTGATTGTAGGCGTCCAGCAGCATCAGGACGCTGCGGCCTCTGGAGAACCGTGCCTCGATGCGATGGTTGTTCAGGACAGAGCGGATGGCGAACTGATCACCGCGCTGCAGAATCGATTTCAGTCCGACACCTTTCTCGCCGATGGCGCCCTTATCCCTGGCTTTCTTCGAGCGGCCGAGCCCCGTAACCGCCTCGAAGACACCTTCGTCGTGTAGTTGGAACGGGCGGCCCGTGTTCGCGACGAGGAGGGCCTCCGGCGTGACGAGTACTGCTACGGATTGGGTTTCGGGAGTCGTCTCGTCGTCGCGAATCGCGTCTCTTGCGTTCTGAATCAGTTCGAGGACTGTTCGGTTCTCGTGTGTGGCGGCGACAACCTGGTCACCGATTCCGAGATCGCCTTCCTTGCTCCACCGCGTTTCGTTAGTCAGTTCAGCAATTAGCTCACTGTTTTCGTCACTGCACTTGTCGGCAAGTTGTTCTGAAGGTGTGTTAGTACTCACGGAGATTCTATTCCTGATCACCAGACACTATCCGCTTTCCAATAAAATGTGGCGGCCGAATACGAAATCGAGAGTGTCGAAACTGATTTGGCCCCGTTTGGAACGGCTGATGTGTACTTCTGCGGCCAGCCATCCATCCTCGCTAGCACCAACGAGGACGGGCAGCACCAACTGATGGACCGGTTGCTCATGGACGCGCCCACTGATGTCCGCACCGACGAGGATATCCGGCGTCTCGAAGACTGCACCATCGGCGTGTATCGATCCCGTGATTGCGGCACCATCGAGCAGAAGCGGCACCTCAACGGTGGCCTTCGTAAGGACGACATCGTCATCGATGACCGCGCCTCAACCATCGATGGGCTCACCAGTCGCCGTCGTGGTGGTCTCGTCCTGAAGATCGAGGCTAGGAAGCCGTCCCCCCGCAAATACCAAGGCTGCATCGCTGTCCGTGAGTGTCTGCAGGAATTGATCGGTGATCCGTCTGTACTAAACGATTCGTCGTCGTCCGCCTAGCCGACCAGGACCTGATCCACCGGCCACGAAAAGAGCCCGTCGGCGACACCGCCTTCCACACTGTGCCGCTGTCCGGGGTACGAGGACTTTATCAAAACCATAATCTCGGTCGAGCAGAACACCAGTACAAAGCCTGCGAAGAGTGCGATGATCGGGTCGCGCGGTCAGGTTGAAGATTCTCCACATATCTGCGCTCAGGCAGGCGTGCAACCGCCGGCTGGCCCACGATACAAAAACCATAATGAGATGAGGCATCCAAAGGGGACTCGGTACCACTGAGCCGAACTATCAAAGGCGGCCGCTCGATAATCTTAGCTCGATGATTTCAGCACTGAGTTCCTATGTGCACTCCCTCTTGTAACCTATATGTAGCTATCCAATTATATTACCACCATTAGTTATTTCTCGTTGTCCAAGGAGTCTTACGTGTGACCCAGCTTTCTCAAGATCATCGATTGGAGGAGTTCGAAACCTCCTCGGGAACAATCCTCGAAGCATTAGATATTACTGACGAATCTTGGTTTCAAGTTATCAAAAATCGGTCCTTCAGAGTCCCGGAATACCAAAGAAATTACTCTTGGGGGGATACTCAACGAGACGAATTCTGGTCAACGTTAAAACGAAATTTTGTCGATCTTGGACCGCTTCCTTCTGATCTTGATGAGATGGATCTTTCAGGCCTGTACATGGGGGCAGTATACATCGCTGTTCCAGGACCGGAAGACGAGCAAGAAAAACTCGATATCGTCGATGGACAACAGCGTTTTGCTTCCTTCCAACTATTGATTAAGGCCCTCAATGACAACATCCTTAGTCTAAAAGAAGAGGCTCGAGATCAAGGAAAACATGATCTCGTTTCGGAGCTTACGGAGGTAGAGGTAAAACTCGAAAAGGGATACTCTGGGACCGAACCCTCAGTAAAACTGAATTCAGAAGACCGGGAATTTTTCGCAGCATTAGCAGCATATCCAGAAAACTGGTACATTGATGTCCGTGATTTTCTAGTTGACCAGATTGATAAACACCCAGACATAACAGGCAGAAACCGACCTAGGGCTAAGACTATTGAGGAACTCGCTGAGGCTATTCAAGAACCGATCCAATTCAACGGAGATGACAATCTCACAGACGATTCGGCATTTGAAGCCGATAAGGATGGAGACGAAGATGCGAAACTCGGGAAACACGTCCGGTTCCTCAATTCGCACGAACGAATGTTGGAGGCATACAGTGAAGCCTACGAGTTGATAGAGACTCTCCAAGATGAAGAGACAAATGGAGAGCTGGCTCAACGAGCTTATATTACGATGAACTTTTCCTCTTTCGTTCTTCATGCGATTGCGGTCGATCGGTGTTTAATTACGGAGCCGAACCCCGACCTGCGGCTTGACATTTTCCAATCGATAAACGACAAGGGGCTCGCATTACACGATGTAGACAAAATTAGAGCTCGAATCAAACACCGTCTAGTTGGCTCAGGATCAAGTGGGGTAATGGAGGAATGGCGGGAAACACTTGCTCGGTTTGATGGTGACAAAGATGATATTAAAGAGATGCTGAAGTACTTTGTCGCTGCAAAAGAAGACAGCGTGAATAAGATTTCGGAAGCAAACAATGCAGTCATGCAAGTCTTTGACCGGTCCACACCAGAGAGGTCGAATGTCACACCATTGCTGACGCAGGATAATGCTGAAAACCTCGTGACCGAAGTCTCAACGTATTCCAAGTACTATGATGATCTCTATCAGTGTGAGTTCAACCACTTTGACCGATCGATTGATGATAACAATCGGAAAGAAGTAAAACGGATACTCAACCGTGTAGGCAAAAAAATTGAAGCAGAACAGTGGCAGGCACTTGGTCCGTTTGTGTATATGATGGTAGACCAAGGTGCACCGGAGGACTATGACGAAGAAGATATTGGGAATTTCTTATTTGAGGTGTTTGATGCCATTGAGGTTCTTACCCTCCGGCAATCGATTAGCGACCACAGTGGGGAAGCTATCGAGGGAGTCTATGTCAACGCTGTCCAAAACTTCAATAATCGGTCTTCGGATCAATTCGACGCCACCAAGATTGTCTTAGACATTGTCGAGGATGCGAGCAATCAGACAGAGGACCTCTTCGAAGATGGAATGATTTATCATGCCGTAAAGAACCGTAATTGGACTTCTAGTGACCTAGGGCGGTGTATCCTTCAACGTACGACAAGTAGATATCTTAAGGAAGAAGATATGGGACTCGAGGTTCGAGACTACTCAGATGTCGATGTTGAGCACATTCTTCCACAAACACCTATCTCCGATGAGGCAGGGAGAAGTGCCTCAAGTTCGGAACCCGGGAAATATGCCTGGTTAGACTACTTCTTCCGGGTTAACGAGACTGATGAAGACTCACAGATCGCACAGGCTATAAAAGTACTAAAGGATCAAAGTATCTCGTCTCTACAGGCAAGCGATGTAGATTCGGACGATCTTGGAGATGAGGTTAACGAAGATGAGATACTAAACATCCAAGAGGAGGTATTCAAGCGATTCGTCGATGATATCGCAAATCTTCTAATTCTAGTTAATCAGGACAACCAAGAGTTAGGGAACAAACTTCTCTCCAAAAAATTACCTGTGTACTGGAGGGATACCTATATCAAAGTAATTATCAATGATTTCTTTAGCAATGAAGAGAATTCGCCGTTTATCGAATCGGAATATGTCAATCTTGATACGGGTGATGTCGACGAGATCAGGGGGGAGGATCACCTTTCCGACGATATTGCAGAGCAAGTGGATCGTTCGTGGACTTACGAAGTAATGTTTGAGCGTAAGGTGGACATGGTTCACCAGATATTGAAACGACTTACGTTCAATCTTGAGCCAGATAGCTCGGGTGGAGACAGAGATGAATCCGTTGGGGTCGACAAAAGCGAGTTCGATGGGCTCAGAGACCAAATTAAAGCTGCCGTAGACGATGATCGTGAACGGCGAATATCCCGTCGGAACTTCTAACATCATCTCTTATTAGAGAACAAAGGCACGATGGACACCGACGTCTACCTAACACCGAACAGGAAATAAGGATGGCTCGAGAACTTCCCGTCACCTGCTGGATTCCGTCATAGGTGGGTCAATCTCGACAATTGCGAGGCATCGACAAAATCGAGATCGGCGGCGAGTTGGATGGTGCTGGGCGAACGCCAGATCGAAGAAATTCTGACATAGAATCGATGAACCATTACTTATTTGCGGAGGAGCGGCCGGTTAGAGGTTCTCTAAGTATCCGCGCCGCTGTTCCAGTTTCACCTCCTCAGAACGCTTGTCGTAGTGCTTGTCGAGGATGTCGCGGCTGACGTTCATCCTGTCGCCGATGACCTCGACGGGGACGTCTTTGGTCAGTGCGTGCGTGATACTCCCGCGGCGGATCGCGTGTGGACTCACGGCTTCCCCGCACTTTTCGCTCTCCGTGCCAGCACATTCGGGACACGGTTCACCTCTGAAGCACGGTGAGGTCACGCGATAGACGCACCTCCGCATCGCGGTTTTCGAGAGGCGACCGTAGCGACTGGTAAACAGCGGCTCCCGGCCGGCGTCGTCGGTGTTCTCGATCCGAATGTTCTCGATGTACTGGGAGAGAACTTCCGCTAGATTCGACGTAATCGCGACGGGGCGCTCGCCGTTCGCGCCGTTCTTCAAGTGTGTCCCCTGGTCGGGCCGGTGAACGATCTCGATCGCTTCCTCTTCGAGGTGGAGGTCGCCGAGGTCGAGCGAGTTAGCACCGCCGAGTCGCATCCCGGTCTCCCAGAGCAACGCAAACAGGGCGTGGTCGAGCGACGCGTAGTTGAACGTCGAGAGGTGGTCTAGGATCTCCGAGGCCGGCTCGGACGACAGCGTCTCGTCTCGCCGCTCTTCCGCGGGCGTGACTCGCGGGACCATCACCTTGTCGTAGAGATTCGCGGCGACGGCTTCGATGGAGCCGGCCCACTTGAGGAATACCCTGATGGTACTCATCTGCTGATTCAGTGTGATCTTCGCGAGGTCGCCGGTGTCCTCCCGCCAAAGGCGGTATCGCTGAATGCTCCGGCCGGTCAGGGCGTTCATGTTGTCGATGTCGTTCAGGTCGCACCACTCGACGAACGGCTTCGTCCGGTAGCGGTGGGCCTGGACGGTCTTCACCGAGTACTGGCTCGCCTTGTGGTCGAGAAACAGTTCCTGTGCTTCGCGCGGTTCGATGGGTTCGAGATCTGTGGGGTTCGTGCTCATGGTAGTCACGGAACCCCGCGAAACAGGCTGGCGCGCGCGAACCCGGAAGTGAAGGGATCGTACGGGGTGGGAAGATGTCCCGCCCGGACCCACTCAGTTGACGGATGGACCTATTCTGATATATTGGCAGATAGCGGACTGAATTTGGTTCACGAGGTCAAAAAACAAGGCTCGCTGGGTCTCGTTACCTACTACGTATTAGCGTTCGTTATGCTGGGCTTGCAAGATTATTTAGTTACTCCCATCCGAATATGGATTCGTACTCAGCGTGTACATCGAGGATGCGCCGAACGCTCTCAGCCGGGTTCTTCGTGCGCAGCTCATCGAATTTTTGCACTTCTTCTCTGACTATACCGCGTGACACGTCGGCGTCGGACATCAGGAGCTCCACCCACACACGAGTCTCCTTGACTGAAAGTGAGTGCCCAGTTGCGATGATGCAATCATATGCGGCTCGGACATCGTCCGTTTTGTTGAACACTCTTTGCAGTTCAGCGATAGCTGAATACGAGAGTCCGTCTTCCTCATACTCCCGTTCAGGAAACATCTCGTAAACACTCTCTGAACGCTCGATTTGAAGGGCGCTTGCCCCCTTGACCTCAGTTTTCTCGGCAATCTCCTCGTAGGAGAGTCCGGACTTGACTCGAGCCCTGCGGAAGATCCGTCCCCACTCCCACTTCTGCGTGACGCCCATGTAATCGTCTTTGACCTCCTGAATTTGTTGCGCTAGTTGCTCAAATGAAACCTCTGCTGTGTCGTCGAATAAAGGGTCAGAATATTCTTGGTCCGTAGCCTGTCGAGTCTCTAAGGTCCTGTGATGGGTACAGCGTACTTGCTGCTGCCCGACATCTGTGACACTACAGTTGACAACGAGTGCTTCGTCTGGAGCCCCTTCAATACAAACACGCCGCCCATCTACGAGGCTCGTTTCACCGCTTCGCAGTCCACCGAAGGTCAACTGGTCACCTCTGTCGATGGAATCAAAGCCAAACAGTTTCTGATGCACCTTGATGAAGCGCACCCCTGGACCAAGGTCTTCAGTACTGGGAGTGATGAGCGATCGATCGCGAAACTGGTGGAAATATTCGTAGCCATAGGCAGAGTCGTCGTGCGCGACGATGATTTGGTGGTCGTCTTTGAGGCCCAACCAGCCTGAATCGAACCCCCAGTGACAGCGCCGGCACAGTAGCAATCCGTTCATCTCCCTATCTGGGCCTCCATGCTGGGCCGGGTGAATGTGTGCAGCTTCAGTCTCCGGGTGCCCAAACGGAGATTCGTGCCGTTGGCGGCATATCGCACAACGGTTCGAGTATAAGTCCCGAAGGTTCTGCCTCGTGTTGGAGGAGAACTCTTCTGAATACCTACTAACCGTCCAGTCTCCAGCCATACGCCACCCCAAGAACCCGACAGTTCATATATTGCTCGAGGACGTTCCCGACCGAATCACCAATCCCGCTACCACTTTGATGTATTGGTAGATAACGGAATTGCAATCCAAAGGAGGGGCTGCTCTAACTGTCGTGGCTGCGCGCGCAGCGGAGCGAGCACGGAGCGGAGGGCGGGGAGGTGGGGTCTGGGTCAGTCTGGCACAAGAAAAAAGAAACCGCGCTAGTCGCCTACTTCACCACTGTCCCCGTTCCGGGAAGTGGACTTCCGACCAGCCCGTGAGCGCTATCGAGCAACGGCCCTGGTACCAGTTCTTCGCTGCCGCCCTGAATCGCACCCGCTTTCCCTTCATGAATAATGGCTTGTCAGAACCTCCGCAAAAGGCGCTTGTAGAAACAGGAAATGGGTGAGTTGTTTCGGTAGACAACAGATTACGGATCAGAATTTCGACGAACTAGAGATCCGTAATCCAGTCTGTTTTAGAGATGTCGAGTGTCTGGTCGTAGAGGCGCGATCCGCTCCCAGATAATGTGGTGAACGGTACAGACCGTGACGAGATTGCTCAAGCTATTCGCTCGCTGGAAATCTACTGACCCACAAGACCGTTCGAAGCTGGCTAATGGTACGATGTGATGCACATGAATATCGTGTCCGAATCGCTCGATGTGTGACTCGCGGGTTGTGCTACATTCTGGGGTTTGACAAATGAAGTCATCTCGCTGGATCGCTTTCTCCCGTAGCCGATTCCAGTTCGGACCGTAGTACTGATTATCTCGGCCACCCCTCCAACGTGGATTATCCTCTCCTGAGGGCCATCCTCGGGGTTCGAACCCCGCCTCTCTCACAGCGTCGTGCCACCCATCAAATTCTCGAAAGTAGCCCCGAACAGAGTACTTGCCCCGGTCTTTCAGATCGTTCGTTGATGGGGGATGACCAAGAACATCTGAAAGTCGTCGGATTTCGGCCAAGAGGTCTTCTCGCGGAATCTGTTTGATCTTATTGGGCTTGTACCCAGCAGCCACTAGGGCATCATTCCACGAACCAAACTTCGACTGAGCAACGTCGACAGAATACTGTCCTTCGGAACTCATATCCGCTACCGTAGGGACCTGCCCCAGTTCTGCAGCTACCCTCTGAATCTCCTGGATTATATCATCTCGCGAGAGCTCATGATAATGGACAGGTGTTAACCCGGCAGCTCGGAGGCCGGCGTTCCACGAACCAAATCTCTTCCTTACTGTCATTGGTGAGTATCGACCTTCTCGATCCATATCCTCCGAAGTTGGAACCCGACCTATTTCGTCGAACAGACGCTGGACCTCGGCAATCAGTTCATCTCGTTCGATTTTGATCCGATGGCCGTTTTTGTGACCACCGAATTTCGCGGGTGTTTCGAACGTCTCTCCACAGATGTCACATTGATAGCGAGCATTTTCTGGCGTCATTTCATTCTCGAGGGCACGAAGTGACGCCCTCGGTCCTTGAGGGCGAGAAAAAACAGATGGCAGAACGAGCAACTGACCATTAAATCGGTTAACGGTTAGAGAAGATTATCCGGCAATATCCGGCTAACACTAACGAGAAACGACCTTCGCACTCCTCTACGGGAGAATGCGAATTCCAACCTTATGGGGGTGGTTCGTGACCTACCTCCACCACTGCCCCCGTTCCGGGAAATGTACTTCCGACCAGCCCGTAAGCGCTATCGAGCAACGGCCCTGGTACCAGTTCTTCGCTGCCGCCCTGAATCGGACGCGTTCACCTTCCTCGACCATCGGCTGCGCGCTCTTTTTCCAGCTGGTGAACTTGGTTCGTCCGCTCTCGTCTTCGATCAGCCCGACCTGCCGAATCGCTCGGGAGGAGGGTGTCCAAAGTTGGGTAACGCGCCCCTCAACGGTCACCTCGCTGCGATCGACGTTCTCTATCTGGTCGATCGGCACGATGACACCTGCTTCGTCGCGAATCAACTCGATTACCTCGACGACTGCGTCCAGGACGTCCATTCCATCTGCGATCCGCTCGGCTAACTGCCGCGATATCGCCGCTCTCGTCATACCACCGTGTTCCTCCGTCAACCTCGCCGCCTGCTCGTTCACCGTCGAGAGTTCCGCCTGTGTGAGTTCCGCCCGGGGATCTTTCCGGTCCGGGTCAGCCCACTGGTCCACGCCCGCTCGTCGATGCTCGAACTCCTGCCGTCGTTCCACGCTACCCGCCTTCGCCAGCTGACGCGATCGTCCTTCCCGGCTCGATTCTTGCCGACTGTCCCACCGCTCGTGGGTTCGTTCGATCTCCCACTCTCTCGCTGCCAGCTTCTCTTCCGCCGCCAGCGTCAACCCCGTCCGTCCAGCGTCCGGGTGATTCGTGTCGACCTTCCCCTGTTTCTCCTGTTCGACCGACCGCCGCAGTTCCGGCTCTTCGGAAACCGCATCGTCGGGCTCTCGTTGTTCAACCAATTCTTCAAGTCGAATGGCGTTGTTAGTGTTCATTGGAATCAGCCTGATTCCGAAGGCGCTCTGCGCCACCACCGCGATGCGACCACATCGCGGTTTTCCGACGTCGACGACCGACAGACACGTCTGCGCGTCTCGCTCGCGCCTTCGCGAGCGCCCCTGGGCGCGAGCGAGACGCGCTGTCGAGGCAGAACAAACCAGCCACGCGCGCCGACCCACCCGGAGCGAGCGGCCAGCACACAAGCCGGTTTCGCGTCCGTCGACCGCAGGGAGACGCAACCGAAAGCGCGCTTGGTGCTGGCGCGAGGGCACATTCACTTTAGCCCGGAACGGCGCGAAGCGCCGCACGCCCGGAATGGTCGGTCGCGAGCGACGCGGAGGGTGGCAGCGGCGAGCGGGGCGAGCCGTCAACCAACCCGACCAAACCACCCGATCCGCCGACCGACCAACCGCCGTCCTGGTGGACAGAAAGGGCGAGGCCGCCTCGGTCGTCCCCCGGCCCCGTAAGCACCGAAGCGAAGCGAGGAGCGCAGCGTGGGTCGCGGGATGCCGAGCGGCCGAGGGCTTTCGAGACGGTCTCGACCACCACAAATATTATTCCCAGCCATCACGAACACAGTCTATGCACCACACACCGCCGGTGCGACAGGTGACTGCGCGCACGACCAGCGCTTGCCTCGTTCTCTCGTAGCTCGTCACAGCGCCGGCGGGTGTATCGCCTTCACATCGAGTAGCGCCGCCGCTGTCACCGACCCACATGCAGACCACCGAGTACGAACTCCGCGACCGAATCGACCAGCTAGCCAACTACCGCGGCGAGGGCACCGAACTCGTCACCGTCGCTGTCCCGCCAGACAAGTCACTCCGAACAGTCCGCGAACGCATCGACCGCGAGCACGCACAGGCCGAGAACATCAAATCCGACCGGACACGAACCAACGTCCAGGACGCCCTCGGGCGGATCCGACGGCACCTCCAGGCATACGATCAAACACCACCGAACGGCCTCGTCGTCTACGCAGGCGTCGTCGACGATGAACTACAGGACGCCGTCTTCGACGACCTCGACCGGCCAGTCGACGTCTCGATCTACCGCTGTGCGGCCGAATTCGAGACCACACCGGTCGAACAGGCACTCACCCCGTCGACGGTGTACGGCCTGGTCGTCCTCGAGCGGGGTCGCGCCGCCTTGGGCCGCCTCGCCGGCGAGCGAATCGTCGACACTCGAACCATCGAGAGTCAGGTGATGGGCAAGTCCCGCGCGGGCGGCCAGAGCGCACAGCGGTTCGAACGCGAACGCGACCGCCAGAAACACGAGTTCTTCACGCAGGTCGCCGACGCCGTCGAAGGGACGTTCCGCGACGAGCCCACCGTCGATGGCCTCGTCCTCGGCGGCACGACGATCACCGTCGACGAGTTCCAGCGGGGGGACTATCTCCACCACGAGCTACGGGATCGCGTCCTGGGCGTCTATCCGGTCGAGTACGCGACCGAGCAGGGCCTTGCACAGCTTGTCGAGCGCGCTGAGGACGTACTATCCGATGCTGCATACCGACGGGAACGGGAAGCCCTCGACCGGTTCTTCACCGCACTCGGCCGGGATGGCGACGTCACCTACGGCACTGATGCAACGCGAACCGCTCTCGACTACGGCGCTGTCGACGTTCTCCTCGTCGCCGACGCACACCCACCCGAGACAATCCGCGAGCTGGAGGCAGCGACGACCGACCAGGGAGGTGAGTGTCTCGTCGTGTCGACCGATACGGACCGCGGTGCCCAGTTCGAGACCGCATTCGGGGGTCTCGGCGCACTCCTCCGGTTTCCGATCGACTAAGCTGAGAAGTACGGAACCGGCTGGTACAGCTGATGGACTTCTCCATCCTACCGCCGACCGGCACACCGCCCGGGTGGGACTGAAAGGGGCCGCGGGTTCGACCGGTCCCCGGACCCACAAGCACCGCAGGCACGAGGAGCGCAGTGCGGTCCGCGGACCGTCGAACACGCGGGGGCTTTCGAGAAGACAACCGTACTGTGAGACTGTGTCCGCCCGAATACACACGCACGAGCGCCCGCGCTGAGTCTCTCGACCAAGCCACGCCAGAAGACCTATCACCCGTTGCAGGCGAGCAGGGCGCTCGGCTACGAATCGCCGGGCCGCACCCACACGAGTGTCATCACCAGTTCATCCCTGGGTCGTCGGCGGCTTGCCGGACCCAGGAAGCGACCTGTGCTTCGTCGAGCGTATCTGTCTCCTCGATGTCGATAGCCTGCCTGTCCGGGGCCGTCCCGCTGGGCGGTTCGGGTTCGAGGTACGATTCGCACACGAATGTCAGTTTCACGTGTTTCGAGAACGCACTGAACGACGCGAACCAGCCCTGATCCTCGACGCCGTAGAACGGCTGGTGCCACTTCACGGCGCGGCGTACGTCGGGCACCTCGGATCGAACGATCTCGTCGAACTGTTCCGCAACATCACGCTTCCAGCCCGGCAGCGCAGCAATGTACGCCGTCACTGCCGCTCCCCCATCGGTGTCGTCCTTGCGCCGCGCCGCCTGGTACTGTTTGTCCCGTGTTTCCCACTCCTCCTGCGTCGGGATTTCGTTCGGTAGATCGATGTCCCCGAACTCCTCGTCGACGATGGTTCCCTCCCCTGCTCGGCCCGCTATCGCAGTCACGACGAGGACCGGGTCTGCCGCGTCGGGTGCAGCAAACAGGTCGAAGTCCAGCCGCACCGTCCCCCCTCGCCAGTGGCGAGCGAAGCCAACCCAGCCATCGGGATGGTCCTCACGGGTATCCTGCTCGACCCTGAAGAGACCCAGCAGGGCTGGAATGGCGTCGGCACCCCACTGGAGGCCGCGGTCCAGATCCGTAAATTGTACCCCGTCGTCGTGGTCGGCGTCGTAGGAGGGGGCCCTGATTGCTCGATTCGCCATCACGAGTTCGGAGACCCGCTCGGCCGTCAGTGGGCTGGATGCACTCATTATCTGTCTCTGATAGGCAGTATGGCAATATCAGCATTCGGTTGGTCGTGGGAGTGGTATCGCGCCGACGTATCAGCCCTCGCCGCCGGTCTCGAACATCTGTCTCTCTTCGGTGACGACGATGACGTCGTCGGGCGTCGCTCCTGGAACGCGTACGAGCACAGTCGACGATCTCGCAGGACGTCGCGTCTCTGTGAAACAGGGTCACGACTCGCGAACAGAGCGCACGACTGGCGAACGCGCCCCTACGCACAGCTCGGTACGCCGTCAGTACTTCACGATCGGCCACAGAGACCGGTAGAAGTGTTCTCTCGACTGTCTCGATCTGTGTGTGAAAGTTGAGACGCATCGTGGATGACTAATGATTCCCGATGCAATATCCCCGGTACAGACGATTGTGCACCTGCTTTCGGGCTCCTCTGGAGTCACTGCACGCCACTACGTCGGGCCCAGTTCCACGCGCCGAGAGGCGAGCATGCAAAATCGCAAGACTGTAGCCGATTGTGAAGCGCACATCCGGCACAGGACAGGACCAGGCCATCGCTTCGGTTGACCCACAGTCGTCGTGAAATGTCCCGTTCACTCCCTCGTAGACCCGTTGCAAGCCAGTTGTGACCGATGACTGGCTCTGCTACCCTCGTATCTGCCCACTCACACACGACCGGTATCTCCCGATGAGAGTTATTCTACCGGCCGAAATCACCGATCGTGAAAATACGGGGAGATACCAAGAGCCGGTTTCCAGCGCCGGGAAGCGATGACAGCTTCCCTCGATGGTCGTGGATCTCTGGAGTTGAAACGGGGGTCAGGGCCATGACGAGCTTCGCCACCATACCACGAACTTACGGCGCTCGCCGATCACATCCACCACGTCAAACGAGACTGAAAAGGGCCGCAAGGTGACTTTCGAAACCGAATAAGTCCGTTCAGCCACCGTGGACGGAGATTCATAAACGAACACGAATCATGCCGTCCCTGTCAGATGGGACACGTCTACTACCACCACCCGGGCGACAGGCGACACTCGCTCGACTTCGTCCACGACGACCCAGCTGTAGCGCTCACCAAAGTCGTCGGATACGACGATGACGTGACCGTGAAGGTCCGCTCCTACGATCACGACAGTGAGTTCTACGTGGTCTACAGGCGGAACAGGCCGAGTGCCTCGGGGCTTGACCCCGAGGGTGAAGGCCGTAAGCTCTGTAAACGTGTTCCGTTCGCTCGATGTACTGTTCACTCGTATCGGTCGAAACGTCACCAGCCGTCCCGACGTAGTACGATTCTTCCCAGAACCCACCGCCCCACAGGTATTCCTGTAACAGAGGTTCGTGCTGTTGCCACATCTCTCGTGCTGTAATGCTCTGACTGTCCGTACAATCTCACTGAGGGCGTGTTTGGGATGTGCCGACGAGAACAGGTGTACGTGGTCGGGTGAGATGTGTAACGACAGTATCTCGTAGTCGTACTTGTCACACACCGCTCGAAAACTCGATTCCAGTGAATCTTCGATCACACCCAGTATCGGGTCTCGATACTTCGGACACTACACGAAGTGGTAGTTGACGTTGTATACTGTGTGGTTTGACCATTTCTCGCCCATACAGACAGTACGTGGACAAGAATTAAGCATTTCAGTGAATAAGCAATACGTGTGAGATGACTAAACGACTCACTGTGGACTTCGAGGACGAGCTATACAAGGAGTTCTCGAAGCAATGTATCGACGCTGAGAAAACCAAGTCCGAAGTCGTGCGTGGACTCGTCCAAGACTGGCTCACCGAATCCGAAGAATGACCGACGTACAGACTCTCGTGAAGACGCTGGATTTCCAACTCAACATCCAGAGTGACAACGAAAGTCTGCTGGAAGACGCCACGCTCGAATCACGGTGGGCCTACAACGAAACCATCCGTCTCGCCAAGCAGGGCGTGGACTGGGACGAAATCCCCGGCCGTGTGGCCGATGACGCCGACCTCGTGAAAAACACTACACAACGTGTCGTAGCGAAGGCACTCGGCGCGATGGAAAACTACCACGAGTACGACGACTTCGGCCAGCCGAGCCACACCAAAGACGGCGCGTATCCGCTTCGAGCCAACTACGAAGAAGGCTACAACCTCACGCTTCGAGACGACGGAACCATGGAGTTCCGTATCAGTGCCAAACCGTACAAGCACGTCAAAGGCGTACTGGAGGGTGACGACACCCATCTCGACATTCTGCGGGCGGCACTCGCTGGTGACGAGTGGGCTATCGGGACAGCCGAAGCCCTGTTCCACGACGGAACGCCCGAGTTGCACGTCAATGTCACGAACACCGAGCGTACCGTCCGAGAGAAACAGGACTCTCGGACAGTCATCGGCGTGGACGTGAACGAAGACAACGTGGCACTGTCGGCACTGTCAGCAGAGGGCGTCGAGGATACGCTGGTCATTGATTTCCCCGAAATCAAGTTTGAGCGTCACCGCTACTTCACGATGCGAAAGCGGGTGCAGAACGCCGAGAAACCGAGTATGCACGATACGCTTGAAGGACGGGAAGAACGGTTCGTCCGTGACCGACTCCACAAGGTGAGCCGTCACATCGTGGAGTGGACCAAGCAGTTTGAGACACCGTGCGTCGTCTTTGAAGACCTCAAAGAGATGCGCGACAGTATCGACTACGGTACTCGGATGAACCGACGTTTGCACCACCTGCCGTTCCGTGCGCTCCAATACTACACATCGTACAAGGCCGCCTTCAAGGGTGTCCCAACAGCGTGGATTGACCCCGAGTACACGAGTCAACAGTGTCCGAGCTGTGGACACACGGAGCGAGCGAACCGCAACAGAAAGCGGTTCAAGTGTCGGTCGTGCCAGCATCAGGACCACGCCGACCGAAGTGCGAGTGTCAACATCGCTGTGAAAAGTATCGAGAAGCATCAAGACTGGAATGTGCCTACTCTCAACAACCTTCCCCAAGTTCGGAAGGTGCGACGGCAGGCATCGGGGGCCGTGGACGCCCCGACCGTGGCCTTGGATACCGCGAGAGGGCATCATCCCGATGGTATCCGAGGCGTGTCCGACTAATCCACGGGAAGCCTCGGGGCTTGACCCCGAGGCGGTTCACGTGGTCTACACCGCACAGGGGACGAGGGGGACCGTCGACAGTATCGACTTCGACCTAGGCGAAGCGCTCGCCGACATGGACGACGACAACAGAACGATCGTCGTTCGATTGCTCGAGATTTACGAGGCACTCGTCTCCCAAAACGAGGCGGAAGAAGGGGAGCCAGTGACAGCATACAAGAGCATCGACATCGAGGCACTCCCGAACGTCCTCGACCGGACAGCCTGGGAGGGATCAGCGACTCAGATCGCGGGACGTCTCGCGTCGAATCTCATCCTCACCCACCCACTCCCGAACGCGAACCATCGGACCGCAGTGGCACTCGTCCAGTTCTACCTCCGCCGGTTCGACGCGAGCTTCATGCTGCCAGAAACGGTCACCGGGACCGAGGAGTGGCACGCGTGGGTCGACGAGTACATTACCGACTCCAAGCGCCTGTTGACGGTCCGTCGAAACAACGTCCTCTTCAAACATCTGCGTCGGTTCGGAACGACGACGGTCGAACGAAAACACGGCGTCGAGATCGACCTGCCCGACTACGAACTCGACATGTATCCCAGCGAAGCCAAACAGATCTATGCCACGGAACACGAACACCTCTGGATAACGTTCGTGGAAGATGCCGTCGAGCGGGCCGAGAAACCGGAACTCCGTGACGCTCCTGGCCTGTCGAAAGCAGCATTCGCAGACGCTATTCGAGACCTGCGCTAAAAACCGGTCAGTCCTGCAGTGTTGCAACGACGCGGCCCGATTCCGCGGCGTCTTCGCTCCGCGACATCTCGTACTCAGTGAGTGCCGCTTCGAGCGCTTCGTCCAGTTGCATCGGTGGCTGCTAGTTACAGGCGCTGCCATTAAGCATTTGCGTCGGCCGTTTCGTCGGAAACCGTGTGCCCGTGTATCTGACGGGGTTGGTCGGCACGTCACTGACGGAACGATTTTTATAGCAGATTCGGCCAAGTACACGGCAATGGGCACCGAGTCGAGCGCCGACCCACCAACTGACCTCCAGAGTTACCACGATACGCTCGACTCGGAGAATATCACGTTCGTCGACGCCCTCAACGACGAGATCGCCGCGCTCGTCCAGAACGCACCGGACCTCGACTACGACTACGTCCTCGGGGACGTCTCGGGCTACGGCGTCTCCTCGAACGGCCACGGGCACTTCGACCTGGTCCACGAGAACGCCACCGTCCACTGCGTCGTCTACTCGTACAAACTCGACACGCTCGCCCTGGACGTCGACGACGGCACGCAGGTCGCGGTCAAGGGTGACCTCTCGTACTACGAAGCAGAGGGTCAGGTCTCCATCGTCGTCGACGACATCGTCGAGGTCGGCGAGGGAACCTACCAGCAGGTGTACGCGGAGAACAGACGGACACTCGAGGAGGACGGCCTGCTCGACCCCGACACGAAACAGCCGCTCCCCGAACTCCCAACCCGAATCGGCATCGCGACGAGCGCCGAGAGCGACGCCAGGACGGACGCCGTCACGTCCATTCACGAGCGCCACCCGGGCGTCGATATCGTCGTCCAGGGCACGAGCGTCCAGGGCGACGACGCGATGATGTCGATGATGAGCGCCATCAGCGAACTCGACGACGACGCGACCGTCGACCTGATCGTCCTCACACGAGGCGGTGGCGCCGACAAACACCTCCGGGTGTTCAACGAGACGCCGCTGTGCCGTGTCATCCACGGCACGGACACACCCATCGTCGTCGGCGTCGGCCACGAGAACGACCGCACCCTCGCCGACGAGGTCGCCGACCAGCGCGTCATGACGCCCACCGAGGTCGGCGAGGTCGTCCCGCGGAAGGACGACCTGAAGGACAACCTCGAGACGCTCTCGGACCGACTCGAAGACGCCTACGGACGAACGGTGACCAACCGCGTCGACGATTACGAACAGGCCCTCGACGGCGCGTACCAGCAGCTCGTCTCGGATCGACTCGCCCAGCTGTCCACCGACCTCGACCACGCGTTCGAGACAGTCACTCGGGAACGGCTCACCTCACTCCAGAACCGGCTCGACCACGCCCACGAGCAACGCAAACAACAGATCATCCACGAGCAGGAGACTGCGGAGGCAGTCGAGGCATACGAGACCGCCAGGCGCCGCCAGCGGATCGCCATCGCGGCGTTGGTACTCCTCCTGCTCCTGGCACTGGGCTACATCATCACCACCCTCTAATGACAACTATGACCGAGAACTCCATCGGCGAGAAGACGGAACGACTCGAAGCCATCATCACCCAGCTCGAAGACGGCGAGGTGTCGCTCGAACGGGCCAACGAACTCCACGAAGAGGGTCAGGAGCTACTGGAAGACCTGGATGGTGCCCTCGACATTGGAGACGGCACTGTCCTGGACACTGAATCCTGACTCTGGAGAGGTCACGGAAACGTACCGGTCAGCGCGGTCACACACAGACATCCAAGTATCTTGAACCACGACAGCGAGGCCAACACGACGATGACGATTTCGCTGAAGTACGACGCTGATCTCGAGGCCCTTGAGACCGGTCTCGACACCATCGTCTCCGAGATGTACTTGACGCGTATCGACGACCCACCAGGCGATGGCAAGCTCACGTTGGCGATGGATCGATTCCCGGTCGATGCAAGGTACTATCCCGCGAAGTTCACACTCACCGTTTCAGTTTCGCGGGACCGACACGGCGTCGACCGCTCACTCGAGGCCGAACAGTCACGGTTCGAGTCAGAAGGAGAAGTCGTTGCCACCGGATTCGGCGAACCGGAGCTGAAGCTATTCGACGTGGACACGGACGAACCACTGGGGTGGATCCGGGTCGACGCCGCCGAACTCCTGGAGTGGATCGATAACGAAGGAGACCGCTATTGCGTGACCGTCGAACTCGTCCACTGTCCCGAAACGGAGGGGTACGACGAGACCCAGCGAGACGAGCGACGGGCTCACTTCCAGCAAGAGGTCCAGCGGTTCGACGTCGACCTGTGAACGGCCTCCTCAGGTTGCTGTTGGACCAACCACGCCCAGATCAGATTCCCACTACTAAGCCCACCGACGTTCGTCGATGATCGACTCACTGGCTCGATGGGTCAAAATAGACGATTTCCATCGGAAGGCCCTCGCTATCTTCTGGTGGGCTCTCGGCAGCAACAGGAAGGAATCGCAGCGCGTCACCCGCTCGTGACGACATGACGGCCAGGCCCATCGCATCAAGCAAGTCGTCCCTGTTGGACGAGCGAAACCGTCGGCCCCACGCGTCGAGGTTCTCGATGTGTTCGTCGACGAGATCGGGATATGCTTCGTCGACGTCGTACTCGTCGAATTGTTTGAGGATTTCAATCCGGGCCTCGACGCCCGATTCAGACTGTTTGGACGACGCTCCGCCGACACCGCCATCAAGTTTCTCGAAACAGACCTCTGGGTGAGCTTCGCGAATCTGGCCCTTCGCCTCCGGATATTCCGACAGGAACGTGTCTACCTCACGGATGCGCGGCAGGATGCTCCATGCCTGGGTCGTCATCGACGAATCCGTCTCCTCTTTCGCCTTCTCGTATGATTCGTGCTCCAGGGCCTTGCGAGGTGGTGTCAAGAATACGCGTTGGTGCGCGTGGGAGAGGACCTCCTTCGCCTCCGTGTCACACGCTCGATGGTCGCCGACGTCAGGGAGTCCAATCGGAATATCGACCAGAATCCGGTCCGCACTCTCGTACTCACACCAGACGTCGAGGAACGAAGGAAGCACCATTGCGTCCCATCCATCGCCGTCGTTCCATCGTGCGCAGACCCACCCGTTCGAGCCCCAGTCAACACCGACATGTTCTGCCATAGTGGTGCCCTATCTGGGAAGGAATATAGCCCTGCTGTCAGAGGACGGAGGAATCACGCGACTGCGCACTAGTCATCCGTCTGAATTGCGCCGTTACGAGAACTCCCCAAGTCCAGTCTGTTCCGACTCGTCCTCTTCGATGATCCCAGCGTGGTCGTGAGATGGGTCGTTAACCGCAGTAGAGATGGGGTAGGCGTCGAGGTCGTCGCCGGGGTACAGCCGACACAGTTCCCGGCGTTCGTCGGGCCCGGCATCCAGCCAGTCCCGTTCGCGCGATTTTTCGAGGATGACCGGCATTCGATCGTGAATGGGTTCGACGACGTCGTTGGGTTCGGTCGTCAGTATCGTCACCGTGGCCAGCGACTCACCGTCGCCCTCCCAGCGCTCCCAGAGACCCGCCATCGCGAACGCAGGGTCGTCACCGTCGCGATAGATACGGTAGGGCCGCTTGCCACCGACGTCGCGCTCCTGCCACTCGTAGAAGCCCGTCGACGGGACGAGACACGGGCGGCGTTCCCAGGCCTCCCCGAACGAGCGTTTCTCTGCGGCCGTCTCCGATCGGGCGTTGATCATCCCCTGGTTCGGGTCGTCCGCCCAGGACGGGACGAGCCCCCACTGGAACTGGGCGATCGTCTCGGGGGCCTCGTTCGTGATGACTTCGAGGTCATCGCCAGGGGCGATGTTGAACCGTGGTCGGTAGTCCACCCCGCCGTCGGTGACGAGTTCGGCGCCGAAACGCTCCTCGAGGTCGTCGGGTTCGAGGAACAGGGAGGTACGCCCACACATTGTCTATATAGAGGGTATCCAGCGCACTAAGCATATCGGCCAGTCCACTTGATTTCGGATGGCAGCGGAGTAGGAGAGCAGAATATCGCCACAATCTACTTACCACACACTAGCAATAACTGGATCAGTCTCGGATGCCAGACTGTGAGTACTGCGGGACGAACGATGGGCTCACGCACGCCTGTAAGTACTGCAGTCGAAACTACTGTAGTGAGCACACGCTCCCGGAGAATCACGACTGCCCTGGACTCGATCAGACGACGACGTTGGGACCGGAGTTTCGTCAGGAAGGGACTGACCCCACAGCTGACCCCTCCAGTACGACTACCATCGGAGAGGCGAAGGATGAACACGATGGGACGAAATCTGCTGACTCTCGTTCACCCACGTATTCGAAGGGGCCTGACGTCGCACGGGACGGGAGTATTGCTGGACGAGCAACGGAGGAGACGACCGAAAGCAACGGTATTCTCAGCAGGATCCGAACGGTAACTGCTGGCGCCTTCGCCGGAAAGCGGTACAAGGGAGACTGTCCCAACTGTGGAAACTGGGTGACGAAACGGGGCACCCAGCGATTCACAGCCTGCGACGACTGCGGGTGGAAAGCAGGATTGCCGGGACTCCGAATCATCACTCACTGGCCGAACCGGTATCTGTGGAGGCGCAGGGCCACCCGATGGAGCAAACGGGCAGTACTGGGTTCTGTTCTGGTTGTCCTGCTCGCATTCCTCATCGGTGCAACCACCGGCACAGGGATCGCCCCCATCGATAACACGGCCGGTGATCTGGCCAGTTCGGCAGGCCTGGCAGGAGTCCTGAATTCATCCGCCCCTGCGACTCCAGATTCGAATCCAGCATCCTCTGATGGGATGGTCGAATCACAGTCTGGAGTCAATCGAACAGAAGTAGCGTACCAGATTCACCGGTTCGTTAACCGGGAGCGAGCCAGTCGAGGCCTCACTGAACTCCAGTTTAACGCCCAAATTCGGAAGGCTGCACGATATCACAGCGAAGATATGGCTACTGAGGGGTACTTCGCGCACGAATCACCAGCCGGTCACAGCTTCGAGGACCGATACGAACGGTTCGGGATCGATTGTAGCGTCCGTGTTTCCTCGAATACGAGGTCTGGCGGTGGTGAGAACATCGCCTACACCTATGCTTCGGCAGATATCGTAGCCGAAAGCGGAGCGAGCATCAACCACGATGGCAACGAAACGAAGATTGCCCGTGGCATCGTCACCCAGTGGATGAACTCCAGTGGCCACCGGGAAAACATCCTCCGCTCCTACTGGAACACGGAAGGGATCGGTGTGGCAGTCGCTGAAGAAGGAGGAGAGACACGCGTGTATGCCACACAGAATTTCTGCTGAGCTATTCGCCCAGATAGTAGCCTGTCCGCACCAACCCACGGGCCGGGACTGAAAGGGGCCGAGTGCTCACGAGGCGAGACCCGCCAAGCACCACAGCGAAGCGAGGAGCGCAGGTGCGGTCGCAGCCCGTGAGCGCGAGGGGGCTTTCCTGACGTCATCTTCAATTCGCCCCTTCTAGCAGGCAATTAATTCTAATCCCATACCACGCACGCCCATGCGAACGAAATGTCGCTGTGGAACAACGACGATGCCGAAGACACACCGCTCCCGGCTACGGACGACCGCACCTACCTCACGATCACGCCGGCCGAGAAACCACTCGACCCAAGCAATATCACATCGAGCTTCGAACGACTCCACCAGCTCGAAGCGCCAAAACCGGACAGCTGGCTCCCGGACTTTCTCGCCGGCGCCTCGAAACCGACCATCGAGTGGCTCCTGGTCGCGACCAAGAACGCCATCGACTACACGGTCAGCATCGACCCGCCCGAACTCACTGATGGCCTCGAACACGTCCTCCGGGACTGCTTCCCCACGTCGTACGAACTCACACGAACCGACGTCCATCCCGCTGTGGCACTCCTCTACGACGAACCCCCGACGACGGCCGTCGAGTTCTACGGCCACCCTGAACGAACGAGGGACTGGCAGACCCGACTCACGCCACTCCAGGACTTCCAGTCGAACGACAGTACGAACCACCGCATTCCATTGAGCGCCCTCGTCGCGACGCTCGCTACGGTCGATGCACCGACGGTCGTCCAGGTCCTCGTCCAGCCGTACCCGAACTGGACCCACGAAGCGACCTACCGGCAGCGGGATATCAAAGAGGGCACCGACACCAGGATCGGCCGACTCTCCCAGACCGTCGTGGGCATCGCCGAGGACTACGAACCCAGTTCCGACGAACGGCAACGACTCGACGAACTCGACGCCAAGAACGCCCGCCGCTCGTTCGTCGTCAACGTCCGGGCGCTCCAGTACGAGCACCCCGACACCGTCGCGACCGACCTCCAGTCCGCGTTCAGCCACGTCAGCAATACCACGTACGAGATATCCGGGAAACGGGCCGACGACCCAAGCTCGGTCCACGAGGCCCTCCAAGAACGAACCCTCCACCAGCCAGACTACGATAACAGACTCCCCTTCAAACGACCACAGAGCCGCGGCATCGTCGCCGACCCCGCAGAACTCGGGAGCTTCTGTCTCGTCGACGGGAGCGCCCTCACCGGCGAGGGCACACGCGCCATCGACCCGACGCACGGCGAACGTACTTCGATACCATCACCGCCAGCAAACCGACTCGCACGGTACCAGACCCACGGACTCACCCTTGGCAACCCGATTACACAGGACGGGACACCCACAGCAAACTCGGTCGCGCTCCCACCCGCCCTCCAGCCACTCCACACCGCCTGGTTCGGCAAAACCGGCTCCGGGAAATCCACCGCACTCACCACCGCCATCCTCGACAACCACGCCAAAACGAGCGGCGCGGACATCCTCATCGACCCGAAAGGGGACGGGATGCCCGCGGAGTACATGCGCGCCCACTACGAGCGCTTCGGGAACCTGGAGAACGTGATCTACTTCGACTGTGAACAGATCCTCCCAGCGTTCTCCTTCTTCGACATCCGCCAGGATCTGGAAGCCGGGATCGCCCGGATGAGTGCCGTCAACGACCGCGTCGAACACTACGTCGAGATCCTCGCCCAGATCATGGGTCCCGACCGGTTCCACCAGGCCGTCCGGTCGCCCGATATCATCCGCTACCTCACGAAGGCGATGTTCGACCCCGTCAGCGGCGACGACGCCTTCGCCCACCAGGACCTCCACGAGGCACTCAAGTTGATGCACGACCAGCAGCGCGCCCCGCCCGTCTCCGACGAGAACCTCGAACGCATGCTCGCCGGCGTCACGTCCAATCGAGCGCGCACGTTCGACGAAATCATGCAGGGCGTGGCGAACCGCATCGAGAAGATTCCTGTCGACCCGCGACTCGCCCGGATCTTCAACCACGTCCCGGAGGAGGGCGACCCGCACTTCGATTTCGATCAGGTCCTCGACGAGGACGTCGTCGTCATCGTCGACACGGGTGGGCTTCGGAGCGAGGCCCAGCGCGCCCTCGCCCTGGTCGTGCTCTCGAACCTCTGGAGCGCGCTGAAGCGACGGGCAAACCAGCAGAACGACAGCGGGGACGATCAACCCACCAACGCCGACGCAGAGGATGCACCGGACGACCTCCCGCTGGTCAACTGCTACGTCGAGGAGGCGTCGTCGGTCGCCGTCTCCGACCTCCTCTCGGAGCTGCTGGCCCAGTCACGCGGCTTCGGCTGTGCGATGACGCTGGCCATGCAGTTTCCCGCACAACTGCGTGAGGCAAGCCAGCGCGCCTACGACGAGGTGCTGAACAACGTCTCGACGGTCGTCACCGGGAACGTCGCCGTCGACGACCAGCTTGCCCGGCGCTTCACGACTGACGACATGACCACGACCGACGTCGGCAATCGCCTCCGGGCGCTCAAGCGAGGCGAGTGGCTGGTATCGCTGCCCGCTGGCTTCGACGAGACCGAACCCCGGCCGTTCCTCTGCCAGTCCGTCGACCCGCCCCGTGGCCACCCCGCCAGCGAGCGACCACCAGCCCGTGCGGGGTTCCAACAGGCACTCGAGGACGTTCACGAACGGGTGCAACGGGAGGCGGGCATCCGGCTGGTCGAACCCAGTACGGTCGACAGCGGCGATACTGACGGTGATTCTACCGGCGACGGTGACGACGAGCTCCAGCCCACCAGCGGCGGCGTGGTCCCCTCACCGCTCCAGACGACCCAGCGCATGCCACCCACCGTCGAATACCGCCCAGAGGTCGACGCCCTCCGGTGTACCGAGTGTCACAACCGCTACGACCCGAGCGTCGACGGCATGCGACGGGTTATCGAGTGCTGTTCGTCGCTGGCCGAAGTCGAGCGCGACGACGTTCCCATCTGCAATCTCAACCTCAAACTTACCCCGGAGGAGCGTGAGGACAACGAGTGGTCTGACCGCCAGCTCATGTTCCTCCAGGCCGTCTATAACGCCCAGCAACTCCGGTACGATCGGCTAGAGTACGACCTGCTGTCTGACTCGATGATTCGCCTGCGGGAGTACGTCGGCCTCGACGGTGACGATCTGGAAGCGCTCGTCGAGGCCAACCTGCTCAGCCACGACGGCGACCACCCACACCGCCTCTACACGGTGACGCCGTCGGGACGGAAGACCATCGGCGAGAGCTACCGCAAGGGCGTCGACTACGGCCACGGCCAGGGCGACCTGGAGGAGTCCAGCCTCCACGTCCTCCTGGTCGAGGTCGGCCGTCGCTATCTCGTCCAGGAGTTCGTGGAAGACTCGGAGTCACCCGTCGAGCGAGTGGTGCCGTACTACGAACTCGGTGAAGAAGATAGGACGATGCTCCCCGCGTCGGCAGCGATGGGCACGGACGAGTCGGAAGTGGAGGACGCCTTCGACGACTACGAGAGTCGCCGCCTTGACGTCGCCGGGCTTGACGACGACGGCGACGTGGTCGCTGCCGTCGAGGCCGAACGCATCAACAACGACGTCCACCGTGCCGTCCCGGAGGATTTCGACAAGATGGCCGACTGTGGCGTCGAGGAGGCTATCTGGATCGTCATGAACCAGACCGACGGGCACCAGGTTCTGTCGGCCCTCAACGACCCGCCAGAGGGGGAACCGCGGGTCGAGAAGACCTACAGCGACTCGACGCCGCCCCAGCAGTTCAAGATCGATGAACCCGGGTTGACGGGAATCTACCCGATTCGCTGGATGCTGAACGCAGTGGAGCAAGAATAAAGCGGTAGGACGGTACGCACAATTGTGGCCAGCGAAATGAGCGGTCGAATGCGATCTTCCAAACCTTCTCCCAGGCAGTGAGTGGCGTCGAGCGCCGATCTAGCGGGGTTTGTATCGCTCGATCGAGGGTCCAAATCGGTTCTAATGTCCGCAAGGAGGGTGGTGCAATTCTGCCGACAGAGAACTAGATGGTCGAATGCCGAGGAGTGTAGATCGTGTAGGCGCGAGTGGAACTGCAGGCGACGAGCGGTCGGTTCTGCGAGTGGAGCGAACTGATCCACTGAATACCCTACCCGGTTAAATCACCGAGTAGAAGCCGTCTGAAACAGGGTTTGTTGATTTGGGCCTCCGTTCGACGGTCACAGCCAGGAACAGGGGGTCGTTGACAGTCAGCTCAGCTTTTGACGGGTGGTGTAGGATCGATCTGACATACCATATTGTTCGAATTCAGCCGCCTCAACCGGCTCTAAACAAGGGTTTGTCGATTCGCCATCTCACGTGGAATTTGACCCTTCAATCGCGGTGTTTACGCCCATTTCGAAGCAATACTTGTCGTGAAAACGCCGGTTGAAGCGAACCCGAGATCGCCAGGCTGCAACCGATTATGAAAACTTCATCCCCGTGTTGTTGGCGCCAGGGCAATCTCCCCCCGTTTCTCGGATTGTTTCTCTCACCCTCTCTCGCCGGTGAAACAGCCGTCGTTTGTCTCCCCGATGGGGCTTTGGTGGGATATCTAGTTCTGTTTGTTGGAGTACTCTCTATGGCCCTCCCGGACGATTTGGCCGGTTATGAACGCCAGACTACCGGCCTAGAATGGTGGAAATGATTGCTTAGGCGGACTGAAGCTATTTCTCCAGATTTGTTGTACAGAGTAGTGCAATACCAATACCAATCAAGGATTGTTGGTATGACCCAGCGATATCAACCTTAGTTTGATTGACATTCATAATGCTGTAGATTCATGGAGATTTACCCAGAAACTGGATCTGATGATCTGTATGAAGCGGTCTCTCTAAAGAGTGAAGGCGAGATTCATTCGTTCCTTGAGAATCACGAGGGTGTTCAAATTGGAGGGATCGATGTCCTATACCTCCAGTCAGAACTCTCGACCCGAACAGGCGTACGCGGCGACCTGGTGGGAGTGGCCGAAACGGGCCATGTAGTCGTTATCGAACTCAAACAGGCAGGCGGAGGTCGAAAGGGGTCCCGCACAGCGCTCGTTCAAGCATTAGAGTACGCAGCGGACTTTCGTTCAAAGAGCTACCACGATGTCGCCGAGGAGTATGACAGGTTCACAAACGGGACAACCGAAAGTCTCCGGCAGGCACATGCTAATTACTTTGACCTGACCGATCCTCTTCGAGAGGTCGACTTTACCACGGCGACAGAACCACGTCTCCTCCTACTCGCAGAGGACTTCAAGGCGTCTGATATCGATGCCGCCGGCTACTTGCGAGATACTAACGATGTCGATATTACGTGTGTTCAGGTCACACCTTTCGAAATTGACGGGATGCGTCTCTATGGATTCGAGACCCGCTTGGAGAGCAAAACGGAGCCTTCGTTACCGTCACGCCGCGCCTCTGATGAATCGCTTCCCTGGCTCACGACTCAACTGGAGAAGGCGTACTACAAGCGATTCGGAGAGACATTTGAAATTGAGTCACCTGATCAGGCAACAGAACGAGAAGACTATTTCAAGGGCAACCGTTTTGTATCGGCAGCTCACCACCCAAATGACCTCCGCTACACGTTCAAAGTGCTCGTATTCGACGATTCTCCACGAGTGGAATATGGAGTTAGTCCAACTGGTCAAGAGCACATTGAGCGGATAATCGATGACCACCAAGAGGTGATTGATGGGAGTCATGCGTTCAAGGACACTCAGTGGAGACGAGTCCGAGGTAGCCAACCCCTCCAATCGACTCTTCGTGATTCCTCCCTTGATATTGTAGCGCCGGAGGTTTCCGAAACAATTGCTCGTGTCTTGTGGAATGACGACCAGTTCCAGTCAACGTTGGAATTGTTCTTTGATATGGTCGAGAAATGGCACCAAATCATAGACGACGAACTGGTTGCATGAGACAGTACCCTCGTGCTGAACCCGTTGGTTCCAATCAAAAGTGGAAAATGTCAACCAGTAGAAGCAGTTGAGGCGTCAATTTAAATAGTTGGTACGGTAGTGGGTAGTGACATCATGGCGAAAGCTGAAGAAGTGACCATCGATACCGGCACCTCGTCGCTAACGATCAAGGACCTCGAGATCGAAGATGCCGACGTCGTGGATTTTCTCTCGGATCGATCACCCCCAGAACGTGAAGAGTCGGTCCGGCGTGCAATACAGGTCGGCGTCACCGCGATGAAACTCATGGACACGACGCAGGATATCGAGTTCGTGGAACGTCGATTGTCGGACCTGGAGGGCAATCTCGAAGATGGAGTCGACGAGTTCCGGGAGGAACTCGAAGCGAAGGTCGGCGACGACGGTGAGCTGGAAGCAGTACTTCAGGAGCATATCGGTGAAGATGGGAAGCTGATCGACCACTTCGAGGAGGCGTTCGGCGAGGAGGGGCCCCTGAAGGAACGCCTCGACGAGGAGTTTGGCGAAGATGGTGAGAAGATACGTGCTGCGCTCGACCCCGACGTAGAAGGCACACCGACTAACCGATTACTGACGACGATCGAGCGGAAATTCGAGTCGCTTCACGAGAAGCTTGGAGAAGAGGAGAAACGCGAGGAGATACGGAGCGAGACGTACTACAAGGGAGAGGACTTCGAAGCGACCGTCGAGAATATTCTCGACGATATGGTTCGACAGACAAATGCGACTGTCGAGTTCACCGGGGATACCGAGGGTGCGATGGAAGGTCGGGACGTCGGAGACTTCGTAATCGAACTCGGTGAGACAGACCAGCGCATCGCGATTGAGGCGAAGACTACCTACCAGTCCACGTCAGGCATTAAGGACGAAATGGCCGACGTAATTCCCAATCGGGAAGCCGACTACGGGATTTACGTCGTCGACCAGCTGGATAACATCCCCGAGAAGAAGGTGGGGTGGTTCGAGGAGATAGACAACGATTTCGTCGTCATCGCACTGAGCGAGGGCGACGAGGACGAACCTGAGCCCGGATACCTGCGAATCGCCTACAACTGGGCGAGGCTTCGGGCACTCCAGTCACACGCCGATATCGGTGAGGAATTCGACGCCGAGCGGCTTCAATCAGAGCTCGACGAAATCGAGGAATCGGTCGGTCGATTCAGTACGATCAAGGGTCACTGCACAGAAATTGAGAAGTCCAGGAACAAGATCGAACAAGAGCTGTCTGAGATAGAGCGAGACATCAAAGAACGGCTCGGGGAGATTTCGGCAGAGTTGCACAAAGTTGGCTCCGACTGAAACTGCGCACGGACAGACCAACGGTCCATTTTCCGCGATACATCGTATCCTGTTGGTTGCTACTGTCGAGAAGCCGCTTGGGCGTGATAATAGACAGTACAGCGACCACACATGCGCCCCTTATATAGACCGATCCGGTAGTTCCCAGGCAGTTCTAGACGGAACCAGTTTCGACGCACACACCAAGGTGGACTGTGGCCTCGGCGACATCGGGACTGAGGTGCTCCTCACAGACCTCCGACAACTGGGCGAGGACCGGGCCGCACACCTAGAACGAGCGGCGTCGAAGCCGACGGCGAGTACTCCCTGCCGACCTACTACACATACTTCGAGAGCTTCAGAGCCGCCCTCGCTCAGGCTGACTTCTCTCAGGAGTCCTGACCACGACTCTCCGGGGACTCCTAGTCACGTTTCCCGGACTGAGTAGACGAACTCGGCCATCCAATTACGGAGATTGCTAACCACGGCGATTACCTAATTGAGAAGAGTCTAAATCTCTCAGACACGGCATTGAGTCCGAATTCCAGAAAGGACAAAGCTTATTTTCAATCTGTCAGATTATTCTGTCGTCTTCTGGCGGCCATAGCCGTGGCTCGATGCAGTGCTATGGCCGGCCGCCGCCCGTCAGCGGCTCAAACAGATGATACGGGACATCCGCTCGACTCGATCACTACTGGAGAAACGAGCGAAAAGAACCGGTCTCACGCGAGTGCAGCTGCGATCGCCGACCGGGCGATTATGGGCGCATTTGCTACAACAAACGCACGTTACTGCCACACACTCCAATCTGCGAGGGAGTAGCCAAACAGAAACGATCGTCATTGAGTACCGGCAACCCTCCGACGAATGACCAGGGAGGACCGTCACCCTGGCATTGGGACTGTGCACGAAGAGGAAGGCGGAGTTTCGGATCCACTCCTGGATTTGCTCAGACGATATGTACCAGGAAACGTCGGTGTCTTCTGCATCGCCGTCTGGACGACGATTCTCCATCAGCTCCTCACGCTCGTCCCACCGTATCTCCTCGGTGAGACACTCGACGCCTTCTTCACCCAACAGCGTACCTCGCTCTCGCTCGTACTCGTTCCACAAACGTGGATTCCGACTGGAACACGCGGCCAGTTCGTCTTTATCGCGGGGCTCTTCGTGGCGACCGCCCTGGCGACAGCAATCACGCAGGCAGTCCAGTTCGTGACCTTCCGCTGGTTCCAGCAATCAGTCCTTCACGATCTCCGGACGAATGCTTTCGACGCAACCCAGCGGCTCGATATGGCGTTCTTCGAGACCGAAGCAACGGGGAACGTTATGAGCGTCCTCAACAACGACGTCAACCAGTTACGAGACTTTCTCCTTGGCGGGCTCAGACAGTTCGTCGAGTCGACGACGTTACTGCTCGGACTCCTCGGCTTCATGATCGGGCTGCACTGGCAACTCACCGTGTTTTCGATGTCGTTTCTCCCCTTGATGCTCGGGCTGGTGTACGCCTATCAGCAGGCGATCGAACCGCGCTACGACGACCGTCGGTCGGCAGTTGGGAACTTGAATGCGCACGTCCAGAACGCGATCGACGGCATCGAGACGATCAAAACGTTCAGTACCGAGCATCGGGAGCGCTCAGAGCTTCAAACGCATTCCCGAACGTTCTGGCAGGCCGACTGGCGCGCAGCGAAGGTTTCAGGATTCTTTTACTCGACTCGACGACTCCTCACCGAAGTGATGTCGATCGCTATCGTCGTCGTCGGTGGATGGTGGGTGCTGTTCGGGCCACCACTCGCGTTTTCTGCCCCCCTCACGGCAGGCCTCTTCGTCACGTTCCTTTTCTACGGACGGCGGCTCGTCAAGGAGTCGTCACAGATTGGAGATCTAGTCGATACGTACACCGACGCAAGGGCGTCGGCTAAACGAGTGTTTGGCCTCATCCAATACCCGACGAAGATAACCAAATCAGCCGACGCAGAGCCACTGAGAAGCGTCGACGGGCACGTCGAATACGACGACGTGTCGTTCACGTACCCGAACGCCGATAGCGCGACGCTGAAAGACGTTAGTTTCGAAGCCCAGCCTGGCGAGTTTGTCGGACTCGTCGGACCGACGGGAGCCGGTAAATCGACCGCATTGAAACTCCTACTGCGGTTATATGACACCGACGACGGGACGATCACGATCGACGGTACCGACGTATCGACGACGACGGTAGCGAGTCTTCGCGAGGCAGTCGGGTACGTGAGTCAAGACCCGTTCTTGTTCGGGGGCACTGTCCGTGAGAATATCGCGTATAGTGCCCCAGACGCCAGTGAAGAGCGAGTTATTGACGCAGCCAAGCGTGCGAACGCCCACGGTTTCATCCGTACTCTTCCCGATGGGTACGATACAGACGTGGGCGAACGAGGTGTGAAACTCTCCGGCGGTCAGCGCCAGCGGATTACCATCGCTCGAGCGATTCTCAAGGAGCCACCAATCCTGATTCTCGACGAAGCGACCAGCCACGTCGACACTCAGACCGAGTTGCTGATTCAAGAGAGCCTTCGCGACCTTGTCGCTACACGGACGACGTTCGTGATCGCCCATCAACTCTCGACAATTCGAGAGGCAGATCAGTTGCTCGTGTTCCGTGATGGGCGGATCGTGGAATCGGGTGACCACGAAGCACTCGTCGAACAAGATGGATTGTACGCATCGCTCTGGAGGATTCATACCGGAGAAACGGCGGAGCTACCGGATCAGCTCCATCCACACGGCCGATAGCGACGAAGTAGATCTGCTACGATTTGAGGCGAGAGATCTCTCCATAACCTCACCCTCCCTTGATTTACCGGAAGTACGCTACTGCGCGCCAAGAGTGGTAGAGTCACATATGCATCGTACCGGGGGAAAATCCGATGGAGAGGCTATCAGGAGCATTCCACCCGATTGTCCTCGATGACTGCTGCCGTCAGTTTCGGTGAGAGCGTCAGCAGTTCGCGAACCTCCGCTTCCCGCTCACTGGCAGGCGTCTGTGTCATCTGAGGCGGTCTCTCCGGGGTGAACGTCCGCTGGTCGGTACCGGTACTCGCGGCCATCGCGACACTGTCGAGAGCGAGTGCAATTTGCCAGCCAGCGCAGGCCCACGAACGAGCACTACCGTCGACTGGGTACTCGGAGAACATGACCAGTACCTCGTAGCTCCCGCCATCGGGGCCGGTGTAGTAGCCTCGAATGCCATCGTTTCCACCGAGCACGGACCACTCGAAATCGCCAGTTCGCTCGAGTTCCCACCCGTCAGTCGATTCGGGAAGGTACGCTCGTGGAGATGGGTTTTCGGATGTAGGCGTGGAGGTTGCAGTCTCCGCCGTGGGCTCAGACGTCGTACTCGGTGGGTGATCCGATGGGGTACCGTCTGTATCCGATCCACGAAAGGTACACCCTGAGATCGGGATAGTGACGCTCAAAAGAGCCAGCACCCGTCGCCTGTTCATTGTCCACTGAAATCTATTCCAGCGATAAATGCTTTCTCTGCCTTTCTTCCAGAAAACATTCATATGGGAACCACTCACTCACCTGTAGAATGCCCTCTCTGACTCGTCGACGGCTACTCGCTGTTGCCACAGCAGGCCTCAGCACTTCAGTTACTGGCTGTCTGACCAGCGAGACGTCGCCAGCGAGTGAGACACCTGTCGGCGCCACGACTCAGACACAGACGGCGACGCCCACACCGCCGCCTACCCAGAAAACTGCGGTCCTCGATACGACTGCGACACCGATCGAAGATGGGCAGGCGAGTCCTGCCCCGTCCTGCCCTGACGGGTTGTATCCACTCGCCCCCAACTGGGTCGTCCATGGACCTGGTCCCCTCGGTGGATTTGAACTGAATATCGAGAACCGTTCACTAACCCCTGGAGGTACCCTCGTTGCTCACGTATCGAACGTGACCGACGAGCAACGAGAGACGGGGACAAAGACGAAGTACGACATCCAGTATCAAGGGAAGTCCGGGTGGCATTCCATCTTCGGAACGAAACGGGAACAGGTGGCGTACAATGACCTCGCCTATCGCCACAAACCGGGGGAGGGCCTCACGTGGAATCTCCCAGTGACGGCAGATGGCCTGACCGGGACATTCGAAAATGCGGCGGCCAATTATCACGTCTGTGGCCCTCTCGAACCCGGGACCTACAGGTTCGTCTACTGGGGGATCATGTCTGAGAAGTTAGAGAATAGAGGGTATGGCCTCGGCAGATCCTTTACTGTCTCCGGCGAGTAGCAATTCTGCATATCCGGGCCGCCCCATCGAGCGGTGAGCATGCCGAACGAGAGCGTCAGATCAAATAGACAGAGCACGAAGCGAAACTGGTAGATGGGAGTGGATTGCCGACTCTACCAGCACAGAACCGTCCCTGCCAGATCTCCGATACCAGACCGACGCTGTACCCGGCGCTCGGTCACTTCGTACAGTGCGACGCGGAGCGGCCTGTCGTAATGGATCGTTTCCGTGGTCTCGTTCCCGACCTTCCGATCCTCCGTCCAGCTGACCAGCCCGAGTACTTCCACCTGGTAGCTCGACTGAAGTTCAGTGCTTGGAGCCTCTAGCAACCGGTAGTCGAAGGAATTCTCTCTGTGTCCCCGTACCTCAGAGAAGTTCGCTGGCGAGACGTCGAGCGTCTCCTGGTATGCTCGTTCGACCTCGTATCCTGCTTGCTCCGCAACTTCCGCGGAGAGAGACTCTGGCTTCGGGAGTGCTGGTTTCTCGAACCCTGTTGCGATGGCAGCACAGGCTTCTGTCGGCGTCTCCGTCGCAGTCTGCGTGGTATTGCTGGACGTTGTATCTGGTGGATACGGCTCACTGGAGAGACATCCTGCGAGCGATATTGTGGATCCGATACCGGCCAGTAGGCGCCGTCTTCTCATACTCTCTCAGTCGGCCTATCAGAGGAGACCGGCATCTTTCCTGTGATACTGTCGACCTAAGAGCCGCGTCGCACTGGAGCCCTCAATTACGGTCGTAGTGACGCGCGGACTATAGCGAGCACGCCCGCTACGCCTGCAGGAACGCCTCGACTTCCGTCGCGACCACCGCTGGCGCTTTACTCGGCCCGCCGTGACTGATACCATCGAACTCCACGAGACGACTGTGGGGCAGCGCTTCGTGGACGTCCCGAGCACTCTCTCGCAGGAACTCCGGGCCGTCGGTCCCAGTCAGCACGAGTACGGGAGCGTCGACGGCGAGCCGGTCGGGAAGTCGGTACTGCTCGACGGCACGGTTCATCCGGAGCACTTCCTCGGCGAGGTCGACGCAGGCAGGCCAGGGTGGCCACGCGTCCAGCCACCCGTCGAGGTCGTCGATGCCGTCGGGATGTAACACCAGTTCGACGTAGCGCTTGACGGCCTCGTGGCGTTCGCCCCTCGCGATGAGTGACTCCATCCGGTCGGCGAGGTTGGCCTCGGCCCGGAAGCCCTCCGGAAGGATCGCCGGCTCGTAGGCGACGACCGCCGCAACCTCGGCAGCCGTCGCAGCCTCGATGGCCGTGAGCGCGCCGTAGGAGTGCCCGAAGAGGATCGGCTCACCGTCGACGGCGTCGACGAGCGTGTGGACGTACTCGACCTCGCGATCCAGTACCTCGTCGGCACTCGTCTCCCCTGGATCGTCGCGGCAGGTCCCAAAGCCTGGCCGCCGGGGGACGATCGTGGCGTAGTCGTCGAAGTGTGGCACGACTGGGTCCCAGTACTCGCTGGGTGCCATCCCGCCGTGGAGGAAGACCAACGGCTGGCCAGTCCCGCGTCGATCGAACGTTACCGTGGTCTCCTCGACAGTCTCGGTCGTTTGCATGCCTCTCTCCGTGGGAGCGCGAAGTGGCTAAGCCGTTCTCTCAGTGATGGGGCTCATTAAGTGGGGACGGACGTGGAGCGAGCAGGCACGACCGGCAAGGTTCGACACGCGTTTTTGCGCCGAAGGTGATCGAGGCGACATGGCTCTCGTCGCCGAATTCGACATCGACTGCGACGCCCTCCCGCTCGTGACGGTCGCAGCAGCAGTTCCAGCGGCGACGATCGTCCTCGACCTGCAGTTCAACCACGGCGACCGGCCCCTGTTTCTGGCTACCGTCACGGACGGCTCCGACACTGCCATCGAAACGGCACTCACCGAGGCACCGGACGTGCGAGAGTGGGCCCAGATCGGCCAGGCCGGGACCACGCGTCGCTATCAGCTAGTCCCCGCGCTCAGCTTCGAGGAGCAGCTCGGTGACCACGTCGACGACTTGCGAGGGCTCGAAGCACTCGCCACGGCCGAGGCCTACATCGAGCGAATCGAGGTGACCGTGGACGGGTGGCGACAGACCGGCTGGTTCGCGACCCGGGAGACGTTCGCCGAGTTTTCGACCTTCTGGCGCGAGAACGCGGGGTTCCGACTCCACCGTCTCAGCCGGGTTGGTGAGCCGGAATCGTCTGGTGAGGGGCTAACGGACTGCCAGCAAGAAGCACTCCGAACCGCGTACGAACGGGGCTACTTCGAGATTCCACGTCAGGCCTCGCTCGAAGACGTCGCCGCGGAACTGGGCATCTCTGCCTCCTCGGTGTCTGAACGACTACGACGAGCGCAGACGCAACTCATCCAGGAGACGGTCGCGACGACGTGGCCACCGCTTCCGGAGAGGGGCCGCGTCCCTCCGGCTCGTCCGAATGGACGCGATTGAGCCGGGACGGTCCGCAACGGTCAGCAGCCGTAATAGACACTGGAGCTAAATCCGATTACCAGCGATACAGTCCATGGCAGACGAGACCTGGACGCAGATCGGCGTCGACAGAGATGGGGGCAACTGGATCGCCGTTGGGTTTTCACCAGATGACGATATCGGAGCGGCCGTCTTCGACTCGATCGACGAGCTGTGGGCAGAACATGGCGACGACGCCGACAGAATCGTCGTCGACGTCCCGATCGGTCTCTGTGATCCAGACGATGCATCGTCTCCGTGCTGTAAGGAATCGGACGAAGAGTTATCGAGGCGATGTGACGACCTTGCGCGCGGCGTCATCGGGGGCCGTCACTCCTCCGTGTTCACAGCACCGTGTCGAGAGGTAGCACGCAAAGCCGACGACGGAGCATCGTACGAGGAAGTGAACGAAACGAACAAAGACCAGACGGGAAAGGGACTCACACAACAGGCCGCGAACATCGCAGACTGCATTATGGAAGTCGACGAGCTGCTTCAGGGAGAGGGCGACCAGGATATCCTCGTCGAAGGGCATCCGGAAGTGTGCTTTCGCGCCTTCGCTGACGAGGACCTCGCACACAGCAAGAAGACGGCCTCAGGAGTCGACGAACGGCTACGGTTACTCGAATCGACGACAGAGTACGGAGACTCCTCGTGGCGCGACCTGACCCGTGAACTGACTACAGAAGGATACAGTGTCGGGCTGGACGACTTGCTCGACGCCCTGGTCCTTGCAGTGACGGCTGTGGCTTCGGAAGACGAGTTCCAGACGTTACCCGAGGGCCCGCCAGAGGATACGACGGGACTCCCGATGCAGATGGTGTACCGGCGAGCAGAACCGTTCGACGTCGAGTAGTCGCGACACTCGATTAGAGGCCAACAGACCGGATCGCCTGCTGGATAGGCCTGTCGTCGCTGACGCGCCAGAACCCCTGTGGCCAGAACGACGCTTCGTCGACCGGATCGAGCCAGAGGTTCGTCATAGCGGCAGCTTGTGCGCGATGTATAAACGACTTGTCCGTCCCTCGCTCAAGCCATCGTTTCACCTATCCCCACGCTTACAACCGACTGCTGGGTTGGCAGGAGTATGACACGGTCCTCGAAATCGAGGGTGACGCGCCGGCAGCTCCTCCGTACCGCCGGCGCCACGGCCACGCTCTCCATCGCAGGCTGCGTTTCACAACCAGGCGACGAGCCGGAAGCGCCAGGACCAACGACGACTGCATCCGAGACGGCGTCGACGGGGACGCCTGAGCAGGCGTCGGAAACGTCGGCCAGGGTGAGCGGCGGCCAGACGCCGTGGCGCCAGTTCGGCCGAAACGCCCGGAATACGGGCTACGCGCCGGAGACGACCGGTCCGAGAACCGACCCGGCAATCGCGTGGCAGTTCGACGCCCAGACGCCCACCATGAACACCTCGCCCGTCGTCGACGACGGAACGGTGTACGTCGCCGGGAGTGGCGATCCGGGGTACGTCTACGCGGTCGACGTCCGATCGGGCGAGTCGACGTGGCGATTCGAACCCGCGGGCTACGTCTCGTCCTCGCTGGCGCTCGCCGACGACGTCCTGTTCTTCGGGACGTGGGGCAAGCGCTTCTACGCCGTCGACGCCCCGACCGGCGAGGAGCTGTGGTCGACCGAGGTGGGCCACCGGTTCGGGTCGTCCTCGCCGGTCGTCGTCGGCGGGACCGTCTACGTCGGCACCATCGGCGACGGGCCGCTCGTCGTCAGCGGTGACGAGGACGAAGAACAGTACGAGGCGTGTGCGTTACTCGCGCTGGACGCCGCGACCGGCGACGAACGGTGGCGATACGACGACTTCGGCGAGAAGGACAACGTCGACTCCTCGCCGGCCGTCGCGAACGGTCGCGTGTACTTCGGCGGCGACGACGGGGTGTACGCGCTCGACACCGACGACGGGTCGGTGGTGTGGGAGCGCCAGGTCGCGGTCCACTCGGATTCCTCGCCCGCCATCGCGGACGGCCTCGTCTACTACGGGGGACCATCGAACGGTGACGACGGACCGCCAGCGACGCTGTGGGCACTGGACGCAACGACCGGCGAGACCGAATGGACGGCTGGCATCGACGACGACAGTCTCCGGGCCTCCCCGGCCGTCGCCGACGGGACCGTCTACGTCCCGGCGTCCTCGATGCGACTCTGTCTCGATAGCGGCGGTGACGACGGCGATTGCGAAGGCGAGACGCTTGGACGCCTCTACGCCGTCGACGCGACGACCGGCGACCACCAGTGGCGTGCTCCAATCAAAACAGACACGCGGTCGTCACCGGCCGTCACGGACGACACGGTGTACGTGGGCTGTCGGAACGGCGTCTCGGCCGTGACCACCGACGGCGAACCGGCGTGGCGAATCGACTTCGAGAGTGAGGACGAGAACGCGCCATACGTCGACTCCTCGCCAGCAGTCTCGGACGACGTCGTCTGTATCGGAGCCTCTGACGGAACGCTCCGGGCGATAACGAGTTCGTGAGTGCCCCTGTCGCCACGGAGAGGTCAACTGGGGGACTGTCCGAGGGCCACAGCACGACGGCACCCCCCTGTCCGAGACGATGCGACGGTCCAAACGACCCGGACTGATCAAGCAACGGGGCGGGACTGAAAGGGGCCGAGTGCTCACGAGGCGAGACCCGCCAAGCACCACAGCGAAGCGAGGAGCGCAGGTGCGGTCGTAGCCCGTGAGCACGAGGGGGCTTTCCTGCCGTCATTAGCTTCAATTCCGTCATGAACCAGACCGACGGGCACGAGGTACTGTCTGCCCTCAACGACCCACCAGAAGGCGAACCGCGGGTCGAGAAAACCTACAGTGAATCCACGCCACCCAGCAGTTCACGATCGACGAGCCCGGATTGGCGGGAATCTACCCGATTCGGTGGATGCTGAACGCAGTGGAGTGAGAAAGAAGGGGTAGAAAAGTGTGCGAAATTGCGGCCGCTGAGCTGAGCTGTCGAAAGCGGTCCTGGCTCTGTTCTTACTCAGAAGTTGCGTCATTCATTCTGTGCGATGCGCTACATCTATATGGCCAAAGAGCGCTGTCTGAGACCGTCTTCTCGACGATCAAGCGGACGCTCGGCCACGCGGTGCGTGCCCGAGCGTAGTAGCGCGAATTTCGTGGGATCGTTTTGCTGTGTGCGGTCTACAACAGCAAGCGAACCGTAAAACAGTGAAATCAAACGCCGTCTGGCGATTCACCAGAGCCGACGACGCTCATTCGTTGACGAGCAGGATCTTCCCGCGGAAGTCGCCCGCTTCGCCGAGTCGGTGTGCGTCCGCGATGTCTTCGAAGGCGAACCGCTCGTCGACGTGGGGCTCGACGGCGCCGTCGTCGACGAGCGACGCGATGTCGGCGAGTTCCGCACCGATGCGCGCCTGTCGATCGCCGAGCAGCACCGGCAGGATGACGAGCACGACGCCGAGTTCGAGCGAGTTGGCGTGCAGCGCCGAGATGTCCTGGGTCGAACTCGACTCCGTCGTGACGACGGCGCCGAACGGTCGGACCGCCTCGAACGCCGTCTGCAGGTGGTCGTCGCCGACCGGGTCGAACACCACGTCGAAGCCGTCGCCGTCGGCGTACGCTTCGACGTACGCCTCGACGTCGGTCGCCGTGTAGTCGACGGTGTGGTCCGCGCCGAGTTTCTCGGCGAAGTCGCGCTTCTCCTCGGTCGAGCCCGTCGCCGTCACGTCCGCGCCGAACCATCTGCCGAGCTGGACGCCGATGTGGCCGACGCCGCCGCTGGCGCCGTAGACGAGCAGGTCGTCGTCGATGCCGACCGTCGCTTTGTCGGTGAGCAGTTCCCACGCAGTGAGTGCGACGACTGGGAGCGACGCGGCGTCCTCGAGCGGGATCGACTCCGGCGCGCGAGCGAACGTGCCGGCGTGCCCGACGACGTAGTCGGCAAGCGCGCCCTGCCGCCCCGCACCGCCGGGCATCCCGTACACCTCGTCGCCCGGCTCGAACTGTTCGACGTCCTCACCGACGGCGTCGACGACGCCGGAGACGTCGCAGTGGAGCGTCGCGGGAAACTCGGGTGTGAAGTCGGGGATCTCGCCCTGACGGATCTTGTAGTCGACGGGATTGAGGCTGGAGGCGGCGACGTCGACCCGGAGTTCGTCGGCAGCCGGCTCGGGGACCTCGCGGGTCGTTCGTTCGAAGACGTCGGGGTCGCCGTACGACTCGATCACGTACGCGGTCATCTCGGTGACCATGTCGTAACGGCGGGTCGCTGGAGGGGAATAATCGTCGGTCGTCGGACCGAGCGCACCCTCTCATAGTGGTGGTTGTAACTTTTTACCGGCGTTCGACGTGGCCGGTGCCGGCGAACACCGATAGACTCACTCCGTTCGTCTCTCGAGCCCGGCCTCACGCAGTTCGGCCGGACCCCGGTACGGGCTTACAACCACCACTATCAGTCTCCGGTGACTTTCGTGCGCTTGCCTCGCTGTGTGTGGCTCACACCAGCAAGCGATCGCTGAACCCGTGATATCACGCTACGGCTAGCGATTCACCACGGCCCAATGAAGCCACATTCGTCCTGTCCCGCAATTCGTTCTCGGAACCCTGGACACGGATCAGAACACCGTTCGTGAGTCGAGATTCGTAGACGAAATGCAAAATTTCCCTCGTCGATTGTATTTTGTCCCCTAATTAGTTGCTACCTCGAGTTTCGACCATTCCGTACTCACCGAGCATGAGTAATATGGAGTTTGGGCTGACTCGGCGTCCTCTGTCTTGCAGGACACGATGAATCGGATCTAGTACCGGTGAGAATCGATGTGGTCGATTCGTCACGCACCTCGACTGGCTGTCCAGCGAATATCTGTCTGAGAAGTAGCTCTCGACAGGACCGCGTTCTTCCAAACCTTCTTCCAGGCAGTGAGTGGCGTCGAGCGCCGATCTAGCTGGGTTTGTATCGCTCGATCGAGGGTCCAGGTCGGTTCTCACGTCCGCAAGGGGGGTGGTGCAACGCTATCGATATCGAACTGGGCGACAATTGCTGAGGGGAGGCGACTGTGAAGGCAAGAGTGGTACTGTAGGCGACGAAGCGCCGGTTCTGTGACTGGCCTGGAGAGAACCACTGGCTATTTCACCCGGTGAAATCACCGAGGAGAAGCCGTCTGAAACAGGGTTTGTCGATTCTCACTGCCATTCGACGGTCACAGCCCGAAGCAGGGGGTCGTTGGCTGTCAGTTCAGTCATCGCCAGGTTGTGTAGGACCGATCTGACACACTATATTACCCGAATTCGGCTGTCTCAACCAGTTCTAAACAAGGGTTTGTCGATTCGCCGTCTCACGCGGATTCGGGCCCGCAAATTGCGGTGTTTCCCCCCCATTTCGAAGCAATACTTGTCGTGAAAACGCCGGTTCGAGTGCCCTCGAAATCGCCAGGCTGCAACCGATTATGAAAATTTCACACCCGTTTTGTTGGCGCCGTGTGAATTTCCCGCCGATTCGCGCATTGTCCCTCTCACCCTCTCTCGCCGGTGCCACAGCCATCGTTTGGCTACTCGATGGGGTTTTGGCCGGGTATCTAGTTCCGTTTGTTGTCCCACTCTCTATGGCCCTCCCGGACGATTTGGCCGGTTATGACCACCCGATAAGCGACTGAGCACGTCCAAAGCAATCGCTTCGAGTCGCTCTCTCCCCTAGACCGGGTTTGTCAACACATCCAACCAGATCGTCGAGAGACAGTCTGACGGGCACCAGGTTCTGTCGGCACTCAACGACCCACCAGAAGGCGAACCGCGAGTCGAGAAAACCTACAGCGACTCGACGCCGCCCCAGCAGTTCACGACCGACGAACCTGGGTTAATTGGGATCTATCCGGTTCAGTGGGTACAGAACTAACTGGAGAGGAGTGAACGGATCGTCGCAATCGACGACGGCTTCGACTCGGCTCAGGTGCTGTTCCCAGCAGCGACGTCCGTTGATGTACGTGGACGGCGTGGGAACACTGTCCGTGTCGGGAGAGTCCGAGACACCAGTAGGTGCGACCAGACGAGGAAGTACGTCCAGGACACGGATCGGAGTATCAGATCTGCAAATGGGAGCATGCGGATTCATTACTGTGCTGCAAGTTGAACGTAGTATCATGGGCGACGAGATCTCGGTCCTCCACGTCGACGACGAGCCGGGGCTCGCCGAGATGGTGGGTGAATTTCTCGAACGCGAATCGGACAGGCTCACTGTCACCGCCGCAACGAGTGCGACCGGGGCACTCGAGAAGCTTGCAGACCACGACTTCGAGTGTATCATTTCCGACTACGAAATGCCAGGACGCGATGGCATCGAATTTCTCACCGACGTCCGCGAGGAGTACCCCGACCTCCCGTTCGTTCTCTATACGGGCAACGGGAGCGAGGAAATCGCTAGCGACGCCATCTCCACCGGCGCGACTGATTACCTCCAAAAGGAGTCCGGCACGGGTCAGTACGCAGTTCTCGCGAACAAGGTCACGAACGCCGTCGAACAGTACCGCACGCAACGCGACCAGGAGCGTCGCCACGAGCGGCGGAAACGACAGAGCGATGCGCTCCTCGATCTGACGACGGACGACGCCGTGACGACCGGTGATTTCGATCGAGCGATCGAGCGGATCACCGAGACCGCTGCTGCCGTGTTGGACATCTCGCGTATCAACGTCTGGTTCTTCGACGACGACCGGGAGACGCTCCAGTGTCTGGACCACTTCGATACGACGGCAGATAGTCACGCGGATGAAGGCGAACTCGTCGTGGAGGACTACCCCGAGTACGTCGAGACGGTGGAGTCGAATCGGGTGATCGTCGCTCCCGACGCGTTCGAGGACCACCGGACGGCAGAACTCGACGAGTACCTCCAAAAACACGACGTGCGGGCGTTACTGGACGCGACGATTCGTTCCGAAGGCGAACCTATCGGCGTGGTCTGTCACGAACACGTCGGTAGCACGCGAGAGTGGACCGAGGACGAAATCGAGTTCGCCACCAATATCGCCGATCTCGTCCACCGTGCGTGGCGAAATCGAGAGCACGTCCAGCGCACGTCCGAACTCGAGAAGACACAGGCCCGGTTTCGGGCGCTGACGGAAAACACGACGCACGCAGTCGTGACGATCGACGACGAGAGCACGATTCAGTACGTGACTGAGCCCATCGAGGATATTCTGGGATATCCGTCAGACGAACTGCTCCACGAGTCGTTGCTGACGATCCTGCCCGAACGATTTAGCGAAAACCACAGAGACGCCGTCACCCGGTATCTCCAGGACGGGACCAGGCGGTTGGAGTGGGACTCGATCGAACTTCCCGGACGCCACCGTGACGGCCACGAGGTTCCACTCGGGATCACGTTCGGGGAAGCGAGAATCGACGACGAACACCGGTTCACGGCCCTCATCAGAGACATCACCGAGCGAAAAGAGCGTGAACGCCGGCTCCGAGGACTCAACGAAACGGCGAACCGTCTCATGACGCCCGATACGCGTGAACGGGTCGCCGAGATCGGCGTCGAAGCGGCCGCCACGGTCCTCGGGCTGGATGCGAGCGCGATACAACTCTACGACGCGGAACAGGACGCGCTCGTCCCCGTGGCTGGAACCGACGCTGCCTACGAAATCGTGGGTGAACTGCCGACGTTCACCGAAGGAAACAGTATCGCCTGGCGTACCTACGAAAAGGGAGAAGTGCTCGCGCTCGACGACGTCCACGAAGATCCCGACGTCTACGATTCAGAGACGCCGATCAGGAGCGAACTCCACTTGCCCCTCGGCAGCCACGGTATCATGCTCGCCGGTTCGGAAACGCCCGAGGAATTCGACCAGCACGACATCGTCTTCGGTGAAATCCTCGCTGACGCCATCACTGCGGCACTGGAACAGGTCGAGCGAACCGAACAGCTGCGTGCTCGCGAACGGGAATTGAGCCGACAGAACGAGCGGTTAGAAACGTTCGCCAGCATCGTGAGTCACGACCTCCGAAATCCGTTGAACGTCGCAGCTGGTGAACTAGAACTGGCCCGCGAGGAGAACGAGAGCGACCACCTCGACGCGGTCGCCAGCGCACACGAACGCATGGACACGCTGATAAACGAATTGCTGACGTTGGCTCGACACGGCGAGGAAATACACGACATCGAATCGGTCGACCTGGCGGCCCTGACCGAGCGATGCTGGCAGAGTGTCGCCACTGCCGAGGCGACGCTTTCTATCGACACCGACCAACGGGTGCAAGCGGATCGAAGTCGCCTCAGGCAACTCTTCGAGAACCTCATCCGAAACGGGGTCGAACACGGTGGCGAGACGGTGACGATCACGGTCGGCCAGAGAGAAGACGGATTCTACGTGGAAGATGACGGCCCCGGCATCCCCGACCACGAACGTGACGACGTGTTCGAAGTGGGGTACTCGACGACCGCCGATGGGACCGGAATCGGGCTCGCGATAGTCGACCAGGTCGCCGATGCACATGGGTGGGACGTCCGTATGACCGACGGATCCGACGGCGGTACCAGATTCGAGATTACCGGCCTCTCCGAGCATCCGACGTAAGTATCCGGGACGCGGCTGTGAACGTTCACCGCTTTCAGGAGACCTCCTTCACGGTCGAAACGCGCCGAATGATACAGCCAACCGGGCGGGGCTTTCAGGTCGTTCGGAGCATCGACGTCATCGCTTTCATCGGGCGAAAATACACCCGTGGAACTGACGCAAAGCGGAATTCAATCCCAGCCCCGCAAATCCACGGCCGATGAGTCCCGCACGAATCCCCGATGGAACACTCGAAGTGGACCTCCATCGGTTGGGCGAGCAACTCGACCGGATTCCGCGGGCGCGAGCTGTCGAACCCGACGGCCAGTACTCCCTGCCGACTAACTACAACTACTTCGAGAGCTTCGGCGACGCGCTCGCACAGGCTGGCTTTTCGCCGAAATCGCGAGACCACAGTTCGAAGCACCAGGCAAAACCGATCGGAGTCGCATCGGGACAGACACTGTCTGGATTCTCACTGGTTTCGAGAGTCCCACAAGCAACGGTGCAGCAACGGTAGCGTCATGACTCACTCCGCAACTCGTCGAGGGAGATGAGGACGTAGAGGAGGCCAACGAGGCGTGTCCCCGTGTACACCCACGGCTTCCACTCGGGCGTCGACCCGGTAGTGTACGCTACTTTCCCTCCATAGTTCACGTAGGCGCGTGGGTAGAGAAGTGCGAGGAGACCGACGAGACCGAGGAATTTTTTGAATGCCGAATACGACTCGTTACTCCGCCACATCACCGCAAGGAAGACCAGACCTTCGAGACGGGCACCGGGCGTCACCCAGGGCCGCCAGTCACAGTCTTCGGAATTGTCGAGTGCGAGCCGTTCGGCGGTGGTAATGAGGGCTTCCGGAGCGAGAACCTCGATAGTGCAGATCGTGGTGAACAGTGGGCGAAGCATGCGTACAGGTTGGCGTTCAGGCGAGATAATACTACAGCACGGAATCTCCGAGGAGTCCGATACTGTAACAGGACGTCCGCTTCCGGGACGAGGGTGATACTCTCGAAGAAGCGATCGATGCGTTCGTCGATGGCCGTCGCGCGACCCGTTTTCCACCCCGTGTCGCGTTGCATACGGCGGACGGTGCACTTCTCTCGGTGCTCCCCGCGATGGGGGGAATGGATGCTGGAGCCAGCGTCATTCTCTCGGGAGTGTCGGGGAATTCGGGAGGAAGGGCGTCTGGCTCGCGACGAGGCCCGTGAGTACTGCCGCCCCGATCGCGAGTACGCCAGATACGATCAGGAGTGGGACGTACCCGAGGCCGCCAGTGCCGGCGAGACCGGCGAACGTGATGGGACCGGCGAATCGACCGAGAAACGTCGTACTGTTCCGCAGGCTGAACGCACCGGCTCGGTACGGCGGGTCGGTCCGGTCACTCAGCGCCGCATCGACGCTCGGCAAGAGCAACCCGACTCCAGCACCCGCAACGACGGCCGCGACGACGACGGCCCCGATCCACGTCGTGAGCGCGAAAATCAGGAATCCGGCGCCGTAGCACGCGAAGCCGATGGCGATCAGCTGGAGCGACGACAGCCGTCGAGCCAGCCGTCCACTCCCACTCGCGGCGACCATAGCGGTCGTTTCCGCGGTCAGGAGAACGACTCCGACGAGTACCGGGGTCAGGACGGACTCGAGGAGGAACGGGAGCGCGGTGAAGATGACGCCGAACGCGAGAAACTCCGTCAGGAAGGTTATCGCGAACAGTGCGAGCGTCGACGGGGTCGTAATAGCGACGACTGCATCCCTGAGATACCCGACGCCGCGACCCGGCGACGTTTGCACTGGCTCCTCGAGTGACAGAGAGACGAACAGCGCGACGGGAATCGCGGCGAAGTACGTGAGGAACGGGACGGACCAGCCGAGCGTCACGAGGAAGCCACCGAGGACGGGGAACAACGCAGCAGTAGCCGAGAGGACGGCGACGTTGACACCGAGGACGGCGGTCCGCTGGGGCCCGTCGAAGGAGTCTCCGATGATCGTCACGGTCGTGATGAAGATCGCAGCCGCGCCGGTCCCCTGTATCACTCGAAGCGCGAGTACGACCTCGAACGACGGGGCGAACGCGATCGCGCCACCGACGAGGCCGAACGTGCCGAGTCCGGCGACGAGCACGCGCTTGCGTCCGATGCGATCGGCGAGAACGCCCACGAACGGCGAGAGGACGATTCCGACCAGAAAGTAGCCGCTCACGAGCAAACTCGCCTGGGCCTCCGTCAGGGCGAAGGTATCACGGAACACCGGCAGGGTGGGGCTGATGAGCGGAACGCCGAGGGGGGCCAGGGCCGTACTCAGCAAGACGGCCTGGACGGTCCGGGATCGCCACGGCACGTCACTGCGATCCGAGACGTCGCTCATCGTGGCCTGACTGCCGGGACGGGACGAGTGCTCTCCGAGTCGCAGCGCGGCAAGTCGGCCAAGGGCCGCGCTTCGGCTAGCTGGCCTTCGACGAGTCGAAAGGGGACAATCTTGGGAGGCTCGCCGGTCTCGCCGGTCTCGCCGATCGCGCCGGACACGGTCAGACCCCAGATCTCGTTCCAGAAGCCGGGGGAGACACGGTTCCAGTCAGCCGACGCGCTTCGGGATTCCTCGACCGAGTACCGGGGCTTCGACCGAGCGAGGCGCACGTCGGCGTCACTCCTGCCGTCGGTATCGGACGCGTCCGAGGGACCCTCGGTCTGTGACTGACCGGGCATCAGTCGCTACCGCTCCGTGGCGCGACGTTCTGGTTGAACCGGAAGCGGTTCTCGGGGTCGTATTTGATCTTCACATCGACCAGCCGGTCGTAGTTGTCTCCGAACAGCGCCGTGGTCGGGTCCTCGCCGAGGCCGGGGAAATTCCCGTAGCGACCGGCGGCGACCGGCAGCTCCTCCAGTTCGGCGAGGCCCTCCCGCGCCCACTGGACGTTTTCGTCGTCGTCGTCCGGGTCCTCCCAGTTCGCCTCGAAGTTCACCATGAACGGCTTGTCGCGGTGCCAGAACGCGGTCGCCTCCTGCGGGACGTCGCTGACGGCGCCCCCGAGCGACCAGATGTCGATCGTGGACAGCGTCGACGGCGCCTCCTCGTTGTACCGGCGGACGACGTCCACGACTTCGTCGGACAGTTCCGTGAGATACGTCGACTTCCAGTAGTATCGCATCCCGTCCGGATAGTCCTCGTCGAGCATCGCCTGGAGGTCCTCGAAGGACGTTCGCCCGCTGAAATCGGCGATCGCCCTTTCGGTATCGAGTAGCGGGGCGTAGACGTCGGTCGCCTCGTCGAGGTCTCCCCGGTAGGACCCGAGAAATGCGAGCGCGGGTTCGCCCCACGACTCCTCGGGGAACTCATCCAGTTCGGGTACGTGGGCGGTAAACGGGAGCACACCCGCCGTTCGCGGTGCGGAGTCAGCCCAGTCGCGAAACCGGTCGAGCCACATCGCAGCGTCGTCGGCGTGATACCACACGAACGTCGCGTACACCTCGGGACCGACCTCGTGGAGGTCGTACTCGAAGGAGGTGACCACCCCGAAGTTGCCGCCACCGCCGCGGATGGCCCAGAACAGGTCCTCGTTGCGGTCCTCGCTCGCCGTCCGCACCTCGCCGTCCGCAGTCACGATATCGACCTCGGTCAGGTTGTCACAGGCAAGTCCGTGCTCTCTGGAGAGGTGCCCGTAGCCGCCGTTGAGCGTCAGGCCGGCGACGCCCGTCTCCGAGACGGCCCCGAGGGGCGTGGCCAGCCCGAACAACTGCGTCTCGTGGTCGACGTCGCCGAGGACTGCACCGCCCTCGACGCGGACCGTCCGATCCTCTCGGTCGACCCGAACGCCGTTCATCCGCGAGAGGTCGATCATCAGCCCGCCGTCGGAGACGGCGTTGCCCGCGACGTTGTGGCCGCCGCCGTGGATCGAGACGGCCAGGTCGTGCTCTCGGGCGAAGTCGACGGTCGCGACGACGTCTCTCGTTCCCGTACATCGCGCGATTACCGACGGCTTGCGGTCTATCATCCCGTTCCACACGGACCGAACCACGTCGTAGTCGTCGTCCGCCGGAAGGAGGATTTCCCCCCGGAGTTCCGTTCGCAACGTCTCCAGGTGCGCTTCGAGTTCAAATACGTCTCTGGTCGAGGGATACTCGCTCATCAAAGTTATTAACGAGATGACGTGAATTAGTGGTTGTTGCGCCGAACGGCCAACCGACGAACCAACTACTGGGAACTACGCTCCAGATGGTTGTTATTCGTCGCCGTCCGCCGTCGGGAGATCAGGCGACGTCGGGACGGAGTGACTCCTCGACGAGCGCCGGCGAGCGGGCGAGGAACGTGGGCGAGTCCGTCGACGCTTCCAGCGACAAATGTGTTCTCCGCCTTTTCCCAGAAAAGATACATAGAGGGAACCACCCACGTCCCCGTAGAATGCCCTCGCTGACTCGTCGGCGGCTGCTCGCTGTCGCCACAGCAGGCCTCGGCACGTCAGTTGCCGGCTGCTCGACGATCGACACGTCGCCACCGACTGAGTCGCCTGTCGACGCGTCTACCCCAACACAGACGGCGACGTCCACACCGTCGCCGTCCCGGACACCTGATACCCCCGACACGGCCGCGACGCCGATCGAAGACGGGCAGGCGAGTCCTGCCCCGTCCTGCACTGACGGGTACTATCCACTCGACCCCAACTGGGTCGTCCACGGGCCTGGCCCCCTCGGTGGGTTCGCCGTGAGTCTCGACACCCGCTCGATAGCACTGGGAGAGACCCTCGTTGCCCACGTGTCGAATGTCACTGACGAGCCACGGGAGACGGCGGTCAAGGAAAAATACGACGTCCAGTATCAGGCCGAAACCGGGTGGCATTCCATCTTCGGGACGGAGATGGAACAGCCGTTGTACAATGATCTCGCGTATCGCCACGAACCAGGAGAAGGATTCACCTGGGAACTGCGATTTACGAAAGAAGGCCTGGCAGGATACCACGTCTGCGACTCGCTCGATCCCGGGACCTACCGGTTCGTCTACTGGGGCATCACGGCCGAGAAACTCGAAAATCGAGGGTACGCTATCGGCATGCCGTTTGCTGTCTCGGCCGAGTGAGACCCTTGCGGTAGCGCCGAGAGCGAGGGGAATTGCCGACGGTTCATACTGTTCTGAGAGAACGGTCGTATGCGTGTTTTGTGTGTGGGACTGGTCAGGGTGCCTGAAGGATCTCTATTTCGACGTCTGCGGGCGTTCCGTTAATCTCGAAAGGCTCCTCGTCGCACCCCGAAAGCTCGTATCTTCCTTCGGCGATCGCTGTAGAGCGGTCACCGATCGAGGTGTCCTCCCGGAGCGTATACGTCGCAGCTAGCGAGTCTTCGGGTTGTATTATCGTACTGTATCCAGCGTTAGTCCAGAATTCGATCTGATACCCATCAGTCCGGATCTCGTTCGATCTGGTATATCTCTCGCTCCACAGCAAGAAAGCGGCGTCAGTGTCTACTGAATCAGCGACGAGTATTCCAAAGGGCATCGGTCCCCCCGACGAGACCGAGACGGTATCGTCGCCGGTGTTCGTGACTGTAATGTGAAGGTCAGCTAGGGCCTTCTCAGAAGTGACCTCCACGACATCAACGGTTAACGAGTAATCGTCGGAGGAGTCGTTACCAGCAACGTCGACATCCACACTGCTCTGTGGACCCTGACTGCCCGGCGTTCCGATGCACCCAGCAGCCAGGAGAGGCGGAGTTGCTTTCAGTAGGTCTCTCCGCCTCATTACTTGCGCTATCATATGAGTGATGGATTAAATATATTCTGTGTACCACTGCCCTCAATCAGGGAACATCGCCCCGATACCAGCCAGCACGCGCCGTCGTTTCATTCCGGATTGGTTCTTTTCTCCCGGTGAATCATTTGTCGGCAGTGGTTATTGTGGATTGGAAAGCTCGATAACCGGAGCCGACTATCCGCTCGACGTGCGTGTTTGGCAGAAAGTATTCATACTGGAGACAGGACGATTCCAATCATGCGCGAACGGTTGCTGATGGCGTTCTCTGCACTCTTTTTGCTCCTCCTCGTCACTGGCTGTATGGGGACGGTGACCCACGCATCGAGCGAACCGTCAGCAGATCATTCCGTGTATCTCGATAACCGTGGAAACGAAAGCGCAACGGTCGGCATCACGATCGTGAGAAATGCGACGGACGCGATCGTTCACGACTGGAGTTATCGAGTCGACCCTGGCGAGAGGCGAGCGGTCTACAACACCGACAGCGCGTCCCCCGACGGTATCGAGACCTTCGAAATCCACTGGGCCGTCCGAAACGAAACTGGGCAGGTAGCCGTCAGGACCAACCAGTGTTTCGGACACGCGTACGTGCTGATTCGAGAGGACGGTACCGCTGGATCGACCTACTCGGTTTGTTGAGTGGGGCTCTTCGCATAGCCGATTTCGAGATGCTACCGCCAATAGAACGGTCTGAATCGACCACAGACAACATTTGCGAATGAGACGTGGCTGTGGCTCGTCTATGAAAGGATTTTATCCGATCAAGTAGCAATGGCTGACATGAACGGTAGCTCTACGACAGTTCCTTCCGTTTCTATCCATCGAGCCGCCCTTCAGGGATATCTTCTCGTCTTACTCGGGTTCCTGTTCGTCATCGAGAACGCGCTATCGGTGCTTACGGCCAGTGTGTCCGGTGCCCACGTCAGCGGTCTCGTCCTCGGTCTCTTCGGAATCGGAGGGGGTGTACTCGGGTATTCCAGTCCCGAACGATTCCCTCGAGGGACCGAGCCCGCGCCGACCTATCTGTACGTTCTCGCTGGAGTAGCTACTGTTGCGTTCGTATTCTCGATACTCCTGATATAGTAGGGCCAGGACGACTATCTCGCTCTCTGTTTTGTATTTGTATGTACTGAGTGGGTGTGCATGGCTGTATTGGCCGATTCTGGAATCCTCCATTCGAAGAGGAGTCGTTGAGTCCCCCTGTTTTCTCCACGTCGTAGTCATCGTCGCTGGGAAGAGACACCAGGACGGGCACCAGCGAGTGCCTCACTTCCGCCCCCACAAAGCCCATTATCCTATTTCAGAAATCGACCGCTATGAAATCGAGACGGTCCCTCCTCGCAGCCGCAGCTCCGCTGTTGGTTGGCGGCTGCATCGGTGATTCTCCGGGGTCGAATCGGTCGGCGACGCCGACGTCCGAGACGGCCCAGCGCTCTCTATCACCGACTGACGAGTCCGAGACATCACCAGCAACCCCAGAGTGTATGCGTGGGTACAGGGTCTCCATTTCCCCGTTCGCACCGACCGAACAGCTCGTCACGGGATTTCGACCAGCACAGCAACGACTCGTCGATCGGATCGTTGCCGAAGACGGGGTCGTCCTCGAGACGTATGGCCAGCGACCGATACGGGACGAGCAATACACGCTCCGTGACGGCACGTACTACCGGATCGACTACCAACAGACTGGGTCGGAGTCGGTCCCGGCGAAGACGGCCGATCTCTCCTGGGAGAACGGCCGGGAGGCGCCCGAAGACGAAACCGTCCTCACCTACGCTGACCTCCCTGCGGTCGACCAGCACGCGCTCGAATACCTGGTGCTCGGACCGGAGTACTCACGCGAAGGGCTCCCCGAACAGGGACTGGGTGTCGGTGACAGCCCAGCGCCGTACCCACAGGGCACTGCAGACTCCGAACTCGTCGGGGCAGGGACGACGTGGGTCGAGTGGGACGGCCGTGCGTATCGAGTGACCATCTCGACCGAGGACAGGACGAACACCCGACGGACCTTCGACTACACCGCGACTCGCGTCGCGGACTCGACGGAGTCGTTCAGCGCGTACGTTACCGACCGGTATCTCACCGTTCTGGAGGATCTATCGACCGAAGAGCGGACGGTCCTCGAGGCGGCTATCGACGCTGGTGAGGACGGGGACTACGAGGACTGTAACGAACCCTCACCCGGCTACGAGCAACTGCGAGAACGGATGGACAGCATCTCCGACCTTCCAGACCCAGCCACCAACCACTGGTACGTTTCCTACGAGGGAGAGCGATACCTGCTCGAACTGTATAGTTTGACGCGAAGCTGAAAGAACGGTTGGCCCCGCCAATTCTACACGCCGTCGAGTTGGCAATCCACCATCTCTCGAGAGCGGATACTTCGATCACGGGGCAATCGACTACCAGTTTCGGGGCCTCGACAGGACGCGACCGCGAGAGACCCGAGAGCCCTAGAGCCAGTAGTAGACGAGTCCGGCGACGGCGACGACGAGGACGGCGCCGGCGAGCAAGAGTGTGGTCGGTGTACTCGACGGCGTGTCCGGTTCAGGCGTCACCGCACCGCCAGCCGTCGAGGTGTTCGTGGCGGTCGACGTCGGCGACGACGTGGCCGTCTCGTCCGGCGAATCGGTCTCGGTTCCGGCGTCACTCTCCGTCTCACTCTCCGTCGAATCGTCGTCGTCGGACGAATCATCGTCGGCAGTATCACCGTCCGACGAATCGCCGTCGGAGGAATCGTCGTCCGACGAGTCGCCGCCCGACGAACCGCCGCTTCCGGCCGACGAGTCCTCGTCGGTCTCCGTCGGGGTGGCGGTCGCCTGGTCGCCGACGACGAGCGTCCGACCCTGCGTCTCGCCGACCGTGTACGCCGACCCGTTCTCGTCGCCCAGCGCGCTCACGGACAGGGAGAGCCGGACGACACCGGCCTCGGCCGTCGCCACGGTGACCGTCGCGATACGGACGGGGCCGTCGTCGAGCGTCTCCATCCCGCTCGCGGCCAGCTGTGCGTCGCCACCACCGCTCGGGTGCTGGGAGTACGCCGGATCGCTGGGATAGGAGACGTTCTGGACGGTCGCGACGTCGGAGTCGTTCGTCGCGACCGTCGCGTCGAACGAGCCCACGCCGCCGCTGGCGTCCTCGACCACGACGTCGTAGGAGACAGTCGCACCCGGTTCGACCGCTTCTGACTCGGGCGAGAGCATGACGTCGGTCGTGCCGCTCGCCGCGACGGAACCAGAGAGGACGAGGACCACGAAGCAGAGACCGACCACCGATCCACCACCGGGGAGTGCGTCGAGCATAGTTCCCTTCTGAATGGAATATTGTTAAATACACGTGTTTCGAGGATTGGTTCAACTGGTGTCAGTAGATGGGTGTGAGAGAACGGGGTCAGGGACGGGTGGAACTAGTGAGTGAACGACGACAACCGGTGCTCGCGCTGGTGCTGGCCGCGTTGCTGGTGACCAGCGCCGTCGTGGCGGGGGTCCCCGGTGGGGCGCTGGCAGCGGGCAACGACGCGACGACAGACGGGACGGTCACCCCTGGCTCGGCGGGGAACGCGGGTCCCGGAGCGGGTGCCGGGAACAGTCCGACCGACAGCGTCGTTGGGTCGGCACAGCCGACGGACCCCGACGGCGACGGGAACTACGAGGACGTCAACGGCGACGGCACGTTCGACGTCGTCGACAGCCAGGCGCTACTCGCGCACCTGTCGTCGCCTGCCGTCCAGCGGAACGCCGCCAGCTACGACTTCACTGGCGACGGGCGCACGGACGTCAGCGACGTTCAGTGGCTCTACGTGCACGCGATCGATCCGGCGAGCGACGACGCCGACGGCGACGGGCTGAGCAACGAGGCGGAGATCGAACTCGGGACGAACGCCTTCGCCGCCGACACGGACGACGACGGCATCGACGACTGGACGGAGACGAACGGCGGCGACCCGGTCGACACCGACGGTGACGGAATCATCGACGCACGCGACGACGATAGCGACGGGGACCGGATCCCCGACCTCCGGGAGGGGACGAACGACACCGACGGCGACGGGACACCCGACTACCGGGACCCCGACGACGACGGTGACGGAATCCCGACCCGTGTCGAGGCCCTCGACGGGGCGAACTTCACGCACGACGTCGATTTCGACGGGACGGTCAACTGGCGCGACACCGACGCCGACGGCGACGGGACGCCCGACGGCGTCGAGGGGACGAACGACACCGACGGCGACGGGATGCCCGACTACCTGGACAACGACCGGGACAACGACGGGCTCCCGGACCACTACGAGCGTAACGTTACGGGCACCGACCCGACCAACAACGACAGCGACTCCAGCGAGGTCGCCTACGACGCCGCCGACAACGGCGTCATCGACGGGATGGAGGACTTCGACAACGACACGCTCGGTGCCTATCGCGAGTACACGATCGGAACCGATCCTTTCGTCGCGGACACGGACGGTGACGGGCTGAGCGACGGCTTCGAACACCGTCACGAGGCGTTCGACCCGCTCGCTGCCGACACGAACGACGACGGGGTCGAAGACGGCGCCGGCGACCTGGACGACGACGGGCTGGACAACGCCGGCGAGGACGCCCACGGAACCCTCGTCGACCACAACGACACGGACAGGGACGGACTCGAGGACGGCCGCGAGGTCGACCTCGGCACCGATCCGACGAAGGCGGACACGGACGACGACGGCCTGAACGACGCCGAGGAACTCGCCCTCGGGACCGACCCGCTGGACGAGGACACCGACGGTGACGGGACGCTCGACGGCGAGGAGACCTTCGAGACGACGGCGACGGAGAACGAGACGGGCGCGACGGTGACCATGCGCGGGAGCGGGTCTCTCGCGGACGACGTCACGGTCGAGCCGAAGCCCACGTACTTCGCGGACCAGTCGGCCAGCGCCGGGCCCACGGTCCACGTCGTCAACCGGACCGACTTCGAGAACGCGACGGTCACCCTCCCGGTCGATAGCGCGATTCCGGATTCGGCGTCAGAGAACCTCTCCGTCTACAAGTGGAACGGGTCGGCGAACGACACCTGGTCGCCCGTCGAGACGACCATCGAGAACGGGACGGCGAGTGCGACAGTGGAGTCGTTCTCTTACTTCACCGTGCTGGACACCGAGAAGTGGACCGGTGCGGTCACGCTCGACGAGACCACCCGGCCCATCTCGCTCAACGGGACGCGCAACGTCACGTGCAGCGAGGCGTGCGACGTCCAGAACGAGTCGACGCTCATCCTCGGCGGGGAGCCGACCGCACAGAAGATCACGGTCGAACAGGGCGACCGCAGTTTCGAGGTCGTCCCCCTGAGCAACGGCGAGCGGATCGAGGAGTTCTACGACTACGGCAACTCACAGATCAACTCGCCGCTCCCCATCTTCGAGAGCGACAAGAGTCAGCTGTTCTTCTGGTCGGGGCCGGAGGGGCTCAGTCTCGTGCTCCTGCACGACGAACCGAGTGACGGCTCCGGCGGCGCCGTCACGATGCGCTTCGACGGCCTGCCCCTGGGCCAGGGCAGCTGGGTGACGAAGGACGACCCGAACGACTTCGTCAGCGATACCCACGCCAACTGGCACTGGAACGTCAAACGGACCGACGGCGGTGCGTTCCGCGGTGGGCTCACGAACGAGAGCGTTACCATCGACCCGGCGTTCAACGACGCCGCCGAGGTGTCGCCACTCGACCCGGGGACACTCGAGGTGTGGCAGGTACTCACCGGTCGGGCGACCGACCCACGCAACGTCTCGCTGGACCAGGAGGAACCAGTCACCGTCCACGTCCCCGAGGCGCCCAGTTCGAACAGTTCCAGCGACACCGACGGCGACTCGGGGAGCGCCGCCTTCGACTACGACCTGAGCGACGGGACCGACAGCGTCGTGGTCGCCTACCAGACGGAGCAGACGAACGTCGCGCCCGGGGCGACCGTCGAGGTGACCGGCGCGAACGGCGAAACCGTCTCCGAAGATCTCAACATCGGGACCGTCGGGACTATCCAGGAAGCCGTCAACGTCTCCTCGCTGGCGGACGGGCCGGCGACGGTCAGGGTCCGCGCCGACGGCGTCAACCTCCGGGCGGAACTCGTCGGTCAGTCGACGTTCGACTCCGACGGCGACGGCATCCCCGACTCGATCGAAGAACAGACCTGGACGATGCCGAACGGGCCCGCGGAGACGTTCTCGACCGACCCCCACGACGCCGACACGGACGGTGACGGCGTCCCCGACGGCGAGGAGGTCCAGTTCACGCGAACGGTCGAAGACGGCGAACTCGTCGTCGAACCGGTCGTCCGGTCGAACCCGACGAAGACCGACACGGACGGCGACGGACTGACCGACCGCGAGGAACACGAGGGCTGGACGATCGGCGTCGCCCACGACCGAGGGCAGGCCGAGCGATACGCGAGCGCGAAAGCGGACTCCGACCGGAACGCGAACGCCGTCCTGACCGAGATCAACGTCACCTCGAACCCGCTCGTCGCGGATTCGGACGAGGACGGCGTCGGCGACTTCACGGAGTTCCGCGACGGCACGAACCCCAACGACGCGGACACCGACGCCGACGGGATTCCGGACGGCGAGGAGTACGCGGAGAACCTCGACCCGGCGATCCACGACCACGAGGCGCCGGCCGTCCACCCCTACTCCGTCGAGGCAGACAATTTCCAGCGGACCAGCTACACGGTCTCCCTGGGCGTCTCCGACCCGAGCGGCTTCACGACGGTCGCCTTCTACAAGAAGGGTAAGCGACAGACGGAGATCACGGCCGTCGACACCACCGCCGAGACCTACAGCGGCGTCGACATCACCGTCGACCGCGGGTTCTTCGATTCGATCTTCGCCGGGGCGAGCGGGCTGTTCCGCCCGACGACGGTCGACGTGGAGACGACCGACGTCCACGGCAACGAGCGGCGCCAGGCGATCAAGGGGCCGGACACGTTCGGCCAGGCCGCGCGCGCCTACGACACCATACCGATCGACGCGGGCGAGACCGGGTTCGTCGGGCTGATGAGCTTCTCCTCGGGAACGACGACGGTGCTCGGTGAGAGTATCGTCGGCATCGTCGAGATGGTGACCAACCCCGGGAAGTTCGTCGATCAGATGGTCCAGCTGGGCCAGATGATCCTCGACAACCCGGCCATCATCACGAAGCTCCCGGGGCTGATGGCCGACCAGATCCAGTCCCAGCACGAGACGCGCAACCCGTTCGACCGGGGTGACGAGCAGTACACCACCTTCGGTGGCGGCTGGTCGCTGGGATACGCAACCGGGACGGTTGCGCCGGCAGCGGCCTCGGGCGGCGGCAGCGTCGTCCAGAAGGGCCTGACCAAGTCGCGAAAACTCCAGCGACTCGTCGACGCCGCCGACTCCGCGACGCCGAGTCGCGTCCCGAACGGGGTGAAGCCGCACGTCCTGCGGGAGGCGGGCAAAGTCGACGACGCGCTGCCAGATACGAACGTCCGGACCGGCACACTGAGCGCGAAGCTCAACCGGATGCCCGGGCCCAAGCGGACCGAAGTCACCGAGCAGTTCGACGAACTCGACCCCCAGACGAAGCGGTATCTCGGCGAGACCGACGTCGACAATCCGGCGAGCAAATCGGCCGACCTGTTCCGCAACGCCGGGCCCGACGGACGCCGCGCGTTGAACGACCTCGCCGACACCGACCGTGAGGCCGCCGACGCGCTGCTGGAGATGGACGACGCGGCGACGCAACGGCGGTTCGTCAAGGCCTACCAGCATGATGAGGTCGATGCCGACGAACTCTCGACGGCATTGAGGCGGTACGACGAACTGGACGCCAGCGGCAAAGACGCAGCCGACGATTTGCTTGCGTCCACCGGTGACGACGGGTCGAAGTTGCTGGCCAACGCCGACGACGACACTGTCCGTATCCTCGCGGACGGTTCCGGTGACGTCGACCATTCCTTCCGCCGGGCAGTGGCTCGGGCAGCAGACAGCAATGCGATCGATTCCTACGCTCAACTGGACCGGGCAGTTCGACGATTCGATGATTTAGACGGTGACCGTGCAGACACGTTCCGTCGGCTAGCAGCAGACGATACGACGGGTGATTCTTGGCTTCGTGTCGCTGGTTCATCGGATATAGATAGCGACAGTGTCCGAAGAACGATCGACAGAGTCGAAGAAATCGAACACGGGTCCAGGGTCGAAAGATACAGAAAAGCCAGCGACGTTAATGATCGAGATTACGATTCGAGTACCGAAGATCCCTACACCGAGGGAAGTATTGTAGTCGAGTTCGAAACTACGGAAAAGATGAGGTTCGCCCGTGTCCACGGAGACTCGAATCAGGCTCGGTCCTGGATGTTCCGAGATCGAGGTGAAATCGAGGGGCTCTCTCCTGCCGAAATCAAAGAGAAGTATTCGCTACCAAATGAGCCGACATTTGTCTCTGACGTGGAGGTTCCTGAAGGGACGAGTGTGAGAACCGGTGATGTGGCTTCGAACTTCGGTGGCCGACAGGGTGCAACACAGTTCGAGCTGCTCGACCGACTCGATGCAAGTTCCTTCACCAACCCCAAGGAGTTGCCGCTATGACTGAAATTTCTGCGAGCGGGAATACTCTTCAGATTGGGAATCAGACTGTCGAATTTGAGTACGGTATTGATGATCTAGTGCAGCTAAACGGGATAATCGTGGTTCTGTTGAACATCCCGACTGGAGAAACGAATAACCGCAACGTCATTGGGCTTGATCAGAATGGCTCAATCCGTTGGCGAATCGAAGAACTAGATTCCGAGAGGACTGATAAACCATACGTCGAGATTGACATTACCAACGGTGAACTTGTTGCAGATAATTGGATGGGTGTTCAGGCAATTGTAGACATAGATACCGGTGCAGTCAAAGATACGAAACTAACGAAGTAGGTATCTCAGCTGTATTGGGACCCCGAGACGAGGCATATCGAAGGTACGTGCAAGGGAGATGGCGTTACGCATCTCTACAACCCGGATACCGGCAACAACGTTATTCTGGATCCAGATGGAAAATTCACCTTCGAGTGGAAGTGAGAAAATCCCGGAGACAGCACCTGATTCCACCGGAGACTTGAGTTAACCGCAGCGAGGAATTCGCTGCTGATCTATCTCAATTAAAGTCAGTTGGTTCGGATTGATACGCACAAGATACACTGGATCTGAAGGAAACGATATACCATGGACGATGACCAAATGATTCCGCTCGATCTCAGCGAGAGCGAGGCACTCGTGATGTTAGAATGGTTGGACCGGCTGGAAGAACCGGAGAATCTCGATGGTTTGCCTCCGTTTGAGTCTGCCGCACTGCGATTGCGCTGGGATCTAGAGGCCATGCTGGAGTCGGCGCATCCATACGTATTCGCCTCGGATTACGAGTCGCGACTTGAGACGGCAATCGACGAGGTTCGTGACGAAACTACCCCAGAGGACTGCGTCGAAGACGCGACACAGAGACGGCCGACTGCTGGGCCACCGACACCGGTTAACTGACGCCGCGGCGCGTCGGTCGAGATGGACGACGCTATATTCAGCGACATTTCGTCAAGGCGCACGAGCGAGGAGAGGTCTCGACCGACGAACTGTCGACGGTCGTCAAACGCTACGACAGTCTCGATGCCGACGAGAGGGCGCTCGCTCAGCAGTCGATGTCGCGATCCGGAGATGACGGTATCAGACTCCTGGAAACCGACGTCTGCAACAGTCCGTGTGACAGTCTCCTCAAATCCGTCGACGACTTCGCAGACGGTCGCTCCGAATTAGACGCTGATGAAAAGCGAAAGCTCGTCGACGCGTTCGAAGACTCTGACGGCGTGTCTGACGACGTTCCTGGCGGGGACCCAGAACAGGTACAGAACAATCTCGAGTATCTCGCCGACGAGGGGGTCGACGGGCTCGATGGCACCATCGGTGACATCTCGGGAGACCGAAACGGATACACCGGCCTCGCTGGCGAGGTCAAAACCGCAAAGCGCGTCGTTGAGAACCAGAACGACGCCGACGTGGAGATGCGAAGGGACGTCGATCCAGACGACATTGCCGACGAGGACATCCCCGACGGTCTGACGCGTTCAGACGACTTCAAAGCTGGAACCACCGACATCGACGTCAACGATAGGAACGGGGCCGCGTACGAATCGAAAAACAACGTCGAATTCACGCCGCTGTACGACGACATCAGCGCCTATCGATCAGTAGGCGACAAACTCGACGAGCTGCGACGGAAACTAAACACCATCGCAGCGAGTGGGCAAGACGAAATCGTCATCGTGATGCGAGAAGGTGAGCTAGAGTCCGAATACAGCGATGACGTCACCAATGCATTCCCCGAATCGGTACAGGCTGTCGAGAGACCGACTGACCTGGCCGATATGGTCGAGGACAACTTCGATGGCGTCAGTGTCGAGTTCAGAAGCTACGAGGAAGTAGGGTCATGAGAATGGAAGGCACGCTTTCCGTGTTGTTCTACAGGACTGAGCGGCTGGATCGCGAGGAACTGATCGACCCCACACTCTCCATCTGTGCGGAGCAGGGACTTTCGAGCGAAACACAGACGCCGTTGAATCCGAGGGAGATCACGGTCGACGACGAAAATAGAGTCACGGTCTACGACGATACGAGACAGGTGCGGTTGAACTTCGACATCGATAGTTGGAGCGGTCCGGTCGGATCGGTGCTCACGATCAGTACCGACGCTGAGGGTCTCGTTTCGGCCGAAGAGAGTCTAGATACGGAGTACACTGGATTCGCTCGCGACCTCGTCGAGACGATCCGTCGACTCACCGTGGAAATCGATCCGTACTACGTCTCCTCGTACAATACGTGGGTGATGAACGGGGAAACCGCCCCGACGCCGGAAGCCGTCTTGCCGCTGGAAACTCCGTTCGAGATAGAGCGACTCCCGTGGCTCGGCGTCTACTCGGAACCACTGATCGAACGCTTCGGGGGCAGGGAGCGCGTCCTCGCAACGCCGGCGTGGAAGGTCGAGGAGTTAGACAACGGTAGTATCCTCGTCATCACGACGCGGACGCCCTGGGAAGGTTATCACGAAAAACTGCCCGCCGATCGATATCTCCTCGACGGGGCGGACCGTGACCGTGCCACCGGCACCGACGAACAGACACCGCTCACAGACCCGTTCGCAGAACTCGAAAGCGGCGAGTTTGGCGCGGACGTCTGCGTCCACCGCGACGACATCGCGAGTGAGTTCGTCGACGAGGATCTTCGACTCGAGCGCGTTTACGTGGACGAGGCCAGGGACCTCCGCAGGACCGACGTCGACACGTTCGTTCGCAACGTCGTCGACGATGCCGCTGGCGAGACAGCCGACATCGTGGGACGGATGCTCGCAGACCTCCCTGCTGACGCGACGAGAGACGACCAGATGGTTTCTTCGCTGTTACACGGGGCAATTCCACCGTCGTTCGTTCGACTCGACGATCCCAACGACGAGAACGTCGTAACGAAGGTGATGGACCTCGACGTTGACACGAGCAAACACGACCTGCTCGTCTCGCTCGGCCGCGTCGCCCAGCAAGCCGACTTCACCAACGCCGACCTGGCGACAATGGAACGCGCACTCGACAATCTCCAGGACCTGGACGACGTTGATGGCATCGACGATTGGATCGAAGATGCACTCCTGTAGATCCCCTTTCTCACGATGATTCGGCGTCCTGCCCGGCTTCCGCCGAAAATTCGTGTTCTACCGGGATGGGGCTCTCGACTCAGTTTCCACTGGAAAGTGAAACGGTCGAAGTTCTGGAATCGCTCGTCGAGGACGACGCGGACGAGACAGTCCGTACCGCGGCACGGGAGACGCTCTCACGGATCCGAGACTGATACCGGCGTGGCTCGCCGTGGGTAGTCGCTGGGGTACGCGACCGGCACGGTCGCGCCGGCCGCGGCCTCGGGCGGTGGCAGCGTCGTCCAGAAGGGCCTAACCAAGTCACGCAAACTCCAGCGCCTCGTCGACGCCGCCGACTCCGCGACGCCGTCCAGAGTACCGAACGGGGTGAAACCGCACGTTCTCCGCAGCGCTGGCAAGGTGGACGACGCGCTGCCAGATACGAACGTCCGGACCGGCACACTGAGCGCGAAGCTCAACCGGATGCCCGAGCCCAAGCGGACCGAAGTCACCGAGCAGTTCGACGAACTCGACCCCCAGACGAAGCGGTATCTCGGCGAGACCGACGTCGACAATCCGGCGAGCAAATCGGCCGACCTGTTCCGCAACGCCGGGCCAGACGGTCGTCGCGCGTTGAACGACCTCGCAGACACCGACCGCGAGGCCGCCGACGCGCTGCTGGAGATAGACGACGCCGCGACGCAACGGCGGTTCGTCGAGGCGTACGAGCAAGGGGACGTCTCGACCGACTGTCGACAGCGGTCAAACGGTACGACGAACTGGACGCCAGTGGCACGGAGGATGCCGACGACGTGATCGCCACCATTGGCGACGACGGGGCCGACTTGCTCGCCAACGCCGACGGGGAAACCGTCCGTATCCTCATGGACGGCTCCGGCGACGTCGACCAGTCGTTCCGTCGCGCCGTTGCCCGCTCGGCCGACGGCGACAGCATCGACTCGTACACGCAACTCGATAGGGCCGTCGAGAAGGTCGATGACCTCGACGGTACGCGGCAGCGACGTGCGAAGCAGCTCGTCGCCGAGACGGACGGGGCTGGCGTCAAACTCGTCGACGAACTCGACGACGACGGACTCCGGCGGGTACTCGACCTCGAAATCGATTCGGCTGACAGGTTTCGAACCGCAGCGGCGCGAAAGGTCGACGCGGGTCACGCTGATGCCGACGACGTTGACAAATTTGCCAAACACGCCGACAACCTGGAGGGGGTCGATGGGCTGAATAGTGGTCCCTTCGATGACTTCGTCGAAGCTGGGGATCCGGGGAACGTCCAGGGAGCACTCAGAGAAGTTCGACGTGCCGACGAAATCGGGTCGGAGAACATCCGGCGGATGAGCCTCGAACTCAAAGACGGGAAACAGGTCAAGGGCGAGCTGGATATCCAACTGAAGTCGGGCCGGATAATCGAATCGAAGTCCTCGTTCGGATATCGAAGAGCCGAGGTTGATGATCAGTTCGAGAAGAAGCTGACGACCATGCGTGATCATCCGGACGCGACGTTCGACGGTAATACCCTCGAAATACGCGCAAGCAAGATCGGTGACCCAGACATGGTCGAAGCGAAGATTACAGAGTGGGAAACCAAGGTTGCCCAATCCAGTGATTGGAACAACGCCGATATCACGATCGAAGTAGTTGATGAGAGTACGAGTACCGTGATCACGGGATAACTCGAGGGACAACATGGAAGACTACGATTGGATACAAATTGCCTATCTACTTGAGACAGAGCCATCCGTCGAAACGTACGAATCCCTCTTCAGCAGGATCAACACACACCTCGACCGACCACCGCGGTCTGACGAGGTCGAAGTCGTCTACTGGGACGACGAAGACGAACGGAACGAAACCGCTGAGGAGTACGACGGGGCCGCACAGATCGCATCCGAATACCCGACAGTCAAAGTTTTACTGGAGACCACGTGGGACGATATTTCGATCGGATTCGAAAAACAGGGCGTGGGATTCCCGTCTTACGAATCAACCCCATTTCTTCGGTTCACGACGTGGATCTACACGCTCGAGGACACCGACGAGGAGGCGTATCAAGAAGAGGTCGAACAGTATCGACGCGAGTTTGCCGAAATCCACGCACTGGCGGCCGACGTCCTCGGCCCGAAGTGGGGATTCGGCCGTCGAGGCGGTCTCGCAATCGGTGAAAATGACTCGATCGAGGAACTAGCCTCGACGACCACGCCGCCACTCTACGAGTACAACGTCTTCCGCCCCGAAACGGTCGAGGAACTCGGACGCGAGCGTGTGCTCTCCGCGCCCGCCTGGTACGTCCAGGAATTAGATTCCGGTGGTGTGTTCCTGGCCGTTCGCGAACCACCCAAGCAGTGTTCGTCCACCACCGATGCATGTCTCGACGTGGCCGATCACCTCGGGATCCCGCTCGGCAAGATCGAACGGTACCACTGACCGGCCTCAGATTCGTTTTCCCCAGCCAACGAGAGCAAACGTCGTCCAGAAGGGCCTGACCAAGTCGCGAAAGCTCCAGCGACTCGTCGACGCCGCCGACTCCGCGACGCCGTCCAGAGTACCGAACGGGGTGAAACCACACGTCCTGCGGGAGGCGGACAAAGTCGACGACGCGCTGCCAGATACGAACGTCCGGACCGGCACACTGAGTGCGAAGCTCAACCGGATGCCAGGCCCGAAGCGGACCGAAGCCACCGAGCAGTTCGACGAACTCGACCCCCAGACGAAGCGGTATCTCGGCGACACCGACGTCGACGCTCCTGCGAGCAGGAGTGCTGACCTGTTCCGCAACGCGGGGCCTGGTGGCCGCAAAGCGCTCGACGACCTGGCAGAGACCGACCGTCGGGCGGCCGACGCGTTGGTGGAGATGGACGACGCCGCGACGCAACGGCGGTTCGTCACGGCGTACGATAGCGGCGATGTCGATGCCGACGAACTGTCGACGGCCGTCAAGCGCTACGACGATAGGAATGCCGAGGGGACGGAGTTCGCCGACGACGTCATCGCACAGACCGGAGACGATGGCGTCGACCTGCTGTCGACTGACGTCTGTAACAGTCCCTGCCACGGGACGATTCGCTCCGTCTACGAGTACACCAAGCAGTCAGACGGACTGGACGACAAGGAGGCCAAGGATCTCCTCAAAGCGTACGACGAGGCCGAGGACGTTACCACCGGTCCGGGAAGTAACGGTCCCGGGGAGGTCCAGGAAGCAGTGAATTCCCTCGACCAGAGAGACGTCGATGGCATCAGGGACGTCATGCGCCACACCCAAGGAAACGAGAAGGGGTACAAGGAGATAGCCGGCGAAACCGACGTCGCGAACAAGTTACTCGACGGTGACAACGGAATCGAGGCCGGGGACATCGAGATGCAGCGACCGATCCGTGACGTGGACGACGCTCCGATCACCAAGAGTGACGTCGACGTCGACGTCGATTCGGAACTCACCGTTAGGCAGGACGCTCGAATCCCCCGCGATCGAGTCCAAGCACCTCAGCGTCGGCGATAAAAGCGATTTCATCATCAGACAGGAGTCGAGGGATCTCAGGAACAAACTGATGACGCAGGCCGCGGACGGTGAAGACGAACTCGTCATCGTGACCACCGACGAGTACCTCGATCGCATGCGAGAACAAGGTATGCTCGGCGAGATACGGAACGGCGTCCACCAGCAGGATTCGGATGCGACGGTAGAGTTTACAACGTACGGGGACTTGGAGGGGTAGTATGTGGGACGGGACTGCTATCGCCGCGTTCTACGAACTCGAGCCAGACGCCGACGTCGTTGCTTCGGTTATCGACGCCTGTTCGGCCGCGGGCTTCGACGTCGAGCGTCTCGTAGCGAAGGACTGGCACGAAACGCAACGGGAGTCAGTGATCGTCCCCCACGATCAGGGGTCCATCAATCTGGAGGTGAACCACAGCGACGAACGTGGACCCGACGAACCAGCCGTCAGTCTCGGTCTGGGTTCGGCGATCTATCCGTCGTCGGTGGACGACGCGGTGGCGTACCAGCGGGAGATGGACGCCCTCTTCGAGTTGATCTGTCGGCTCGCAGCGAGTGTCGCTGCGGGGTACGTGGCGGTGTTCGACTCGGAGGGGCGGGCCATGGCAGTCGTGCCGACGAGTCGACCCATCGGGGACGCACTCGAGCAGCCACCGATCGTTGGAATCTACTCGGCGGACGTCCTCGACCAGTCCGGTGGGCTGGACGGGTTGTACGACTCGCCACCGTGGTACACGGCGACGCTCCCAACCGGACAGACCGTCGTCGTCGAGTCTGAGGCCCCCTGGGCCGACGGCGGGTGGCAGCCCCCGACCGAAGCCGAGTACCTGGAACGCGCCGCCTTCGGAGACGAGAGAGCCAGTGACGAGGTGGACAACCCAGATTCGCGTGGTCTGGCCGACCCGTTTGCAGCGCTCGGCCCGGGCGAGTACGGTGCCGACGTGTGCGTCCACCGCGAGGACATCTCACGGGCGTTTCCCAACGAGGACTTGCGCCTCGTACGGGTCCGCGTCGACGAGAACGGCGACCTCCGCCGACTCGACGGCGATACCTTCGTCCGGAACGTCGTCGACGACGACCCGAGTGACGACACCGCGTTCGTGAAACGGATGCTCGTTGACGTTCCAGCCGACGCAACCGAGGGTGACGCCATGGTTTCGGCATTGCTTCACGGATCTGTTCCGACCGATTTCGTCCGCCTCGACGGGCCCGACGACGAGAACGTCGTGACGAAAGTCATGGAACTCGACGTCGGCGCCAGCAAGTTCGAGTTGCTCGTCAGCCTCGGCCGCGTCGCGCAGCAAGACGACTTCACCAGTGCGGACCTCGCATCGATCGAGGGAGCGCTCGAGACACTCCAGCAACTCGAAGACACCGACGCCGTCGACCGGTACGTCCGCGAGAACTTCCTCTGAATCGATCGAACGCGATCCCCGGCCCAGATTCTCACCTCGTACCGGACGGCATCGCCGGGGTCGGTCGAGTGCAGGTTGTGGAAGCGGCGACGCCGCCGGCATCACCATCCGATGTGTCCGTCCCGGCAACGTTGACCGATTGGTCGTCCCCCACGCGATCGATCCTACCGGAACCGGCCGAGCAGTTCGTAGTCGTGGTCCGGCGTGTACCTGCGGAACAGCAGGCTGTTCGTCAGCACCGACACCGAGGAGACGGCCATCGCCGCCGCGGCCAGCACCGGCTGGAGCAGGCCCAGCGACGCCAGCGGGATGAGCGTCGTGTTGTATCCCAGCGCCCAGACGAGGTTCTGCTTGATCTTCTGGAGCGTGGCCTCCGAGATGCGGATGGCCTTCACGACGTCCTGCGGGTCGTCGCGCATGAGCGTGACGTCGGCTGCCTCGATGGCGACGTCGGTGCCGCTGCCGATGGCCGTCCCGACGTGGGCGACGGCGAGCGCTGGCGCGTCGTTGACGCCGTCGCCGACCATCATCGCCTTCCGGCCCTCGGACTGGATGGCCTCGACGGCGTCGGACTTGTCTTCGGGGAGGACCTCCGCCCGGACGTTGTCCGGGTCGATGCCGACCTGTTCGGCGACGGCGCGAGCCGTCCGTTCGTTGTCGCCGGTGATCATCATCACGTCGGTGCCGCGGTCCTGGAGTGCGGCGACGGCGTCCTTCGCGTTCTCCTTGACCGTGTCCGCGTCGGCGACGACGCCGACGAGCTCGCCGTCCGCGGCGACTAGCATCGCCGTCTTCCCCTCGCTCTCCAGCCGCTCCATCGTCTCGGCGGCGGGCGTGGGGTCGACGCCCGCGTCGCGCAGGAGCTTGCGGTTGCCGACGAGCACTTCCCGGCCCTCGACAGTCGCACGGATGCCGTGGCCGGGGACGTTCTCGAAGTCCTCGGCGTCGGGGACGTCGAGCCCGCGTTCCTCCGCGCCGTCGACGATGGCCCGCGCGAGGGGGTGTTCGCTACCGCTCTCCGCAGCGGCCGCCAGCCGGAGGACGTCGTCCCCGGAAAGCCGCTCTCGCGTGGCTAATTCGCCGCCGTCGGACCGTCGGTCCGACGAGGTCCCGCTCTCACCGCTCGCGGCACCACCGTCGGCGACGGCATCACCGCCGTCGGTGACTGCGTTCCCCTCCCCGTCGACGGCGACCACGTCGGTCAGCTCCATCGCGCCCTCGGTGAGCGTCCCGGTCTTGTCGAAGACGACGGTGTCGACGTCCTTCGCGCGTTCGAGGACGTCGCCGCCCTTGAACAGGACGCCGTTCTGGGCGCCGATAGTGGTCCCGACCATCGTGGCAGCGGGCGTCGCCAGCCCGAGCGCACAGGGACAGGCGATCAGGACCGCGGAGGCGAAGACGACGACGGCGAACTCGAAGACGGAGACGGTGCCACCGGCCACTGCGGGGCCGCCGGCGACCTGGCCCCACAGCGGGAGCCAGTCGACGAAGCCGGCGAGCGTCTCGGGGAAGAGGAACCAGACGACGCCCCAGAAGAGGGCGTTCGCGATGACCGCGGGGACGAAGTACGCCGAGATGCGGTCGGCGAGGTTCTGGATCTCGGGCTGGCGGGACTGGGCTGCCTTCACCGTCTCGACGATCTGCTGGAGGGCGGTGTCGGCGCCGACCTTCGTCGCTTCGACCACGAGCACGCCGTTCTCGTTGATGGTCGAGCCGACGACCTCGTCGCCCGCCGTCTTCTCGACAGGGACGGACTCGCCGGTGACCATCGACTCGTCGACGGCGGACTGGCCGTCGACGACGACGCCGTCCGTGGGAATCTGTTCGCCGGGGCGGACCTTCATCCGGTCGCCGACGGCGACGTCTTCGAGGGGAACCTCGCGTTCGGTTCCGTCCTCGTCGACGAGCGTCGCCGTCTCGGCCTCCATCTCCAGGAGCTTCCGGAGCGCGTCGCCGGCCTGGCCCTTTGAGCGGGCCTCCAGGTAGTTGCCCAGCGTGATGAACACCAGGATGAGCGCGGCGGTGTCGAAGTACGTCTCGCCGGCGATCAGGCCGAGCAGGACGGCGACGCTGTAGACGTACGCCGTCGAGGAGCCGAGCGCGATGAGGACGTCCATGTTGGCCCGGCCGTTCTTCACGAGCGCCTTGTAGGAGTTCACGTAGAACGGGCGCCCCAGCACGACCTGGACTGGGGTCGCGAGGAGGAAGCCGACCCACTCGAAGGCGAACCCGAAGACGGTCTCGGGCAGGAGCGTCCCGCCCAGCAGGAACTTGTCGGCGAGGAAGACCAGGAACGGCGCCGACAGGGCCGCGCCGAACAGCGTCAGCCGGCGCTGGCGCCGGATCTCCTCGTTGCGAGCGGCGTCGCGCCGTTCCTGGTCGGACTCGCCCGAGGCCGCCTCTTCCCGGACGGGGGAGTAGCCGGCGTCCTCGATTGCGTCGTACATCGCGTCCCGTGAGACGTCTTCGGGGTTGTACGCGACCTGGGCCTCGTCGGTCGCGTAGTTCACCTCGGCGTCGATGACGCCCGGGACGCTCTCGAGTGCCACCGCGTTCGTCTCGGCGCAGTTGGCACACGTCATGTCCGAGATGGCGATGGAGATGGTTGCCCGCTGGGGCTCGTAGCCGGCGTCCTCGACGGCGTCGTATATCTCGGCGAGCGAGACGACGTCGGGGTCGTACGTCACCGATCCCTCGTCGGTGGCGTAGTTGACGTTCGCCTCGCTGACCCCGTCGAGAGCCTCGACGGTGTCGGTTATCGTCGCCGAACAGTTCGCACAGCTCATGCCCTGGATCGCCAGGTGTGTGGTCCGCCGACTCATTGTGTAGTTGTACGGGACCCTCGTTTACCCCCTTTACTGACACGCGTCCAAAGTCCAGTCACTTACAGAATTTCGAATCCAAAGTGCTACGCGCCTTCTTCGAGGCGTTCGTACCGGTCCTCGAACCGGCCCTGGCACGACGGGCAACAGAAGTGGTACACCTGGCCGTCGACCCGCGTCGAGGAGCCCTCGCTGTCGACGGTGTTGCCGCACTCGGCGCAGGTGAGCGCGAACTCGGCGCCGTCGAGCGACGGGTGCCAGGAGACGTCGTCCATCAGCGTCACCGCGTAGTCGGCGCCGGCGTCGCCGAGCAGCCCGTCGACCCACTGGCGGACGTTCTCGACCTGTGCGCGGGCGTAGAACCACACCTCGCCGTCGGCGGTGACGAACACGTGCTCGACGGCGTTCGCCTCGCCGACCCGCTCGCGTAGCGCGTCGACGTCGGCGGCGCCGCGGACCTGGACGAACACCGGGACGCCGGCGTGTAGCTGCGACCGGTCGACGTCGACGGTGAACCGCTCGACGACGCCCGCCTCCCGGAGTCTGGTCACCCGGTCCGAGACCGCCGGCCCCGACAGACCGACCGCGTCGCCGATGTCGCTGAAGGGCCGCCGGGCGTCCTCGGCGAGGTACCGCAGGATCTCCACGTCCGTCTCGTCGAACTCTCGCATACACGGCGTTCGGGCCCGCGCGCCAATATATCGTCCGGTCGGAGTTCAGTTTCGAAAGTTACCGTCTCCGATCGCTTCGGAATCGAAGGAGAAACCCACAAAGCCGGGGCGTCCCTACCTGTACTCGTATGAGCGAAACTATCACCGTCGAAGGGATGTCCTGCGAACACTGCGAGCAGACCGTCGCGGAGGCGCTCGAGGGCGTCGACGGCGTGACCGACGTCTCCGTCGACCGCGAGGCCGAGACGGCGACGGTCGAGGGCGACGCCGACACCGGGTCGCTCGTCGCGGCCGTCGACGACGCCGGGTACGACGCCTCGGCCTGACTGACGCGGAGGTTTCACCGATCCCCCGGAACCGACGGCTGGCTACCGTCGTTCGCGGACCGGTGGGCCCGTTCGTCCGGGGATTTTGACGGTATCGTTCGATCGTTCGATAGCTGTCTGGGCGGGGGCAGGGTCACCCCGAGCCCGTCGCCCGCTCGCGCTGGGGGTGTTCGTGGTGTGTGACAGTTCCCGCGACGGCGGTCGCCCCCTCGTCGCGGAGCAGCGCGGTTATCTCGTCGACCCGGTGGTCGGGGACTGTGACGGCGACCCGGGGGTCGTCGGTGGACGGCGCCTCGCGGAACGTTCCGACGACTCCCCCGACGAACCCGCCGACGGCGACGCCGAGACCGAGTCCGAGGAAGACGAGCGCGTACGGGCCGGCGGTCATGATCGGGCTGATCCGCGGGACCCAGAACACGTTCGCCTCCAGGCCGAGCAGCAGGAGCGCCCCGACCAGGCCGCCGACCGCGGCGCCCCACCGGAGCCCTCGTTCCTCGGGCATCGTCGTGGTCGGGTCGAAGAAGGGGTTGTCGTACGCTGGCTCCTCGGGCTCGACGTCCGCCTCCCGGAGGGCGTCACTGGCCGACTGGCTCGCCGCTTCGTCCGCGAAGGTTGCGACGAGTCGCTTCATCCGTCACCACCTGGCTCCTGTAACAGGGCGTGGAGTCGCGCCTGGACCCGTGGGTCGATCTGGTCGGTGTCGCCGACGACCCAGCCGTGGTTGTACTTGCGGTCGTAGGGCGCCGCCTCGTGGGGGCGCGTGAGGTCCGAGAGGTACCGCTCGACGTTCGAGGGGACCGACCCCTGCTCGACGAGGAGCATCGGCCCGTGTTTCCCGCGGTGGCTCTCGACGCAGGCCGGCAGGGCGATCCGCCAGTGCTCGGGGTTCGCGAAGATGAAGTTGTGCCCGCTCTCGGCGATCCCCCAGCCGATCTTGCGAGGCCACTCGCCGAACACCCACCCCTGGTTCCGGCCGACGTCGCGGTACCCGGCGAAGGCGGTGCTGAGCGTGTAGGGGTCGCCGGCGTTCGGGATCCGCTGGACGTGGCCGAACTGCGCGAGGTCGCGGGCCACTCCCTCGTCGATGGCGTCTTCGTCGCCCAGCAGGTACACGTAGGCCTCGTCGAAACGCGCTTCCAGCTGTCGCCGCGTCGGTCGGGGGATCCGGTCGCCGTCGACGTAGAGGAAACCGTCGCCGCCGTGGGCGTTCCAGGACTGGGCCGGGATCGCCCGCCGCAGGTCGTCGAGGTCGGCGACGAAGACGGTGTCACGGTGGTTCGCGTGGACGGTGCTGAGGTACTGGTCGCCGTTGGCGGCGACCTCGACGGGCGTCTCACCACCGATCCGGCTCGTCTTCAGCCCCATGTCCCGGACGGTCTGCTCGACGTCGGCGGAGACGTAGCGCTCGCCGCCGACGAGGTACACCTGGACGTTCCCGTCGACGGTGACGCCCTCCGGGTGGAGCCGCTCGATCTCGGCGCGCGTCGCGGCCGGCAGCGAGTCGCGCTCCGTCAGCAGGACGGCGCCGTCGATCGGGTGGTGGATCACCGCGACGCCGGGGAGCGCGGCCGCCAGTTCGCTGTCGTTTATCAGGATCGCCGCCCCGGGTCGGGTGTGCTCGTTGATCGCGGTGTAGACCGTCTGGGTAATCGCCGCCGCGGTCTCGTAGTCGCTTCGACCGGCGAGCCGAGTAGTCATCGTCGTGGCGGTCCACTCGCCGAAGTCGTCGGACTCGGGACCCGCCTGGTTCTCGCGGCGCCCGGTCGCTGCCAGCGCCGCGCCAGCGACACCGGTCCCGACCGGCAGGGCCGCCAGGTCGCGCAGGAACGCGCGACGGCTCCGGTCGCTCACAGCGCACCACCCGGCTTGCGGCGCTGCCTGACGAGCCGGCCGTTGACCGGCATCGCGACGACGAACCCGACGAGCGTGGCGAACACCATCACGCCGAACCAGAGGATGTTGTCGTCGCCGGGCATCATCGGGAGGTTGAGCATCATCAGTCCCCACATGCCGCCCATCATGCCGATCGAGACGCTCGTCATGCTCACCGCGACGAGCTTCGCGCCCTCGCGGATCGCCTCGCCGGTGTCGAGCCCGCGGGAGTCCCTGAGCATCGGGACGTGGAAGATTAGCCACGAGACGAGGAAGGCGACGGCGTAGACGAGGACGATGAGCACCGTCATGGCGTTCCCCAGCCAGAACAGCGGGCCGTCGAGGACGACCATGGGGATGCCGACGTAGTTGAGCAGGAACGCCGTCGCGATCATCGTACTCGCGGCGAACCCGACGCCCATCGCCGTCGCCGTGGCCGCCCGGAGCCAGTACGGTCGGAGCACGCGCGGGCCGTCCTCCGTCTCGACGACCTGCCTGCCCCGGTAGGCGAGCCAGTAGAGGGCGAAGCCGAACGGGCCGAGCAGGAGCGTCGTCAGCGGCCACACCATCTTCGTCCAGCTGTTCGCCTCGGGAATGCGGTGGCGCACGTGCGCGAACACGAACGTCGTGCCGAGGAGGCTAAATCCCGCCCACACCGCCGCGACGGCCTCGAGCGGACTGAGCCCCGCCCCCTGGTGACGGTACTGCGTGATCTCGACCGCGTAGTCCAGCCGACCCTGGGAGACCCAGGAGACCTCGTCCGTCGTCCCCATGGCGAACACGTGGTTGAACGGTCCCTCCGCGGGCGTCGAGAACCACGCCGGCTGGGTCTGCCAGGCGTAGTTCTCGGTGACGGCCGGCAGGCTCCCGTCCTCGTGGACCAGCAGGACGGGGCCGGCCTTCCCCCACTGGAGGTTCGCCGCCGAGACCGCGTGGGCCGGTTCGCCGGGGTTCACCAGCACGAAGTTGTAGTAGCCGACCTTGTCGCGCTCGTGGATGCCCCAGCCGAAGTCGCGGGACTCGTCGCGGAACTCGGCGACTTCGACGGCGTGGGACTGGGGCGTCTGGCCGGCGACCCGGGTCCACTCGACGCCGAGGTTCGACAGCGCGTCGTCGCCGATCAGCGACGGCGGCGCGAGGACGTAGGCGTGAGACGCCCCGAGTTCGTCGATCGCTCGCCGGGTCGCGTCCGGGACGCCGTCGTCGTTCGCGTAGAGGATCGGGTCCCCGGAGTACGCGCTCCAGGCCGCGGCGGGCAGCGCCCACCGGGGCGCCCCGGAACTCACCACGACGACGTTGTTCGGGCTCACATCGTCGGCGCCGCCGCCGCGGGTCGCGAGGGCGGCGGCCGTCTCGGCGGGCGACTCGCCGGCGGCCGCCGCGTCGATCGTCGTGGCGTTCGTCCCGTTCGCGCTCCCCGGCGGCGCCGCGTCCCCGTAGAGGAGGACGGCGTCGTCGCTCGCGCGGAGGTGCGTGGCCGCCAGCGCGGTCCGCCAGTCACCGCCCGGAACCCTGACGACGGTCGAGTAGTTCAGGCCCGACCCGGGCGGTCGCGCCGCCCGCGCCGTGAGTTCGCTCTGTCGCGCCGGGTCGGCGACCGGGAACCTGGTCACGTCCTTCGTCTGTACCGTCGCGTACGAACCGTTCGGCGCCTCCCCGTAGTCGAACAGGGTCAGCGCGACGACGTACAGCGGTTGCGTCGCCACGAGGATCGTTACCAGCGCAGCGGTGCCGATCGCTATCGTCTTCCAGCGGTCCATGTCTGTGTCCCTCTCGTCAGTCGTTCCGCGGTGCGGGGTCGTGCGGGCGGCGGTTACGGCGGGGATCGGTACGGCGCCAGCGACGGGCAATCCGTCTCGACGAAGGGGCGCGAGCCGCATTGTTATTGAGCCGGGAGTCGGGCCGGACAACTAGTGAGCGGCCGGACCGGCCCGTCTAATCCGGGCGTAAATCCCGGGCGCCGGGCGTCGTACGTCCGCGGACGAGTTTGGCACGGGTTATTCGGCCGGTCCGGGCCCGACCCGGCGCGACCGCGAACGTGCAGTCAGTCGGTTCGGCGGTAGCGCGACGACCTGTCACCGACCGTGGATTAACAGAGGAGCGACGCGTACGTCGACGCGTGACCGATACCATCGTCCACGCCCTCGGGATTCCCTTCGCGACCGTCACCGGCGCGGCCGCGGGCGTCCTCGCAGTGCTGTCGTGGCAGCTCTTCCGCGAGTCCCCCTTCGGTCGGGCCGTCGCGCTCCTCTCGGTCGTCGCGTCCGTGATCACGTTCTACCACGTGTTGCTCCTCGCCCTCGGGTCCGAGACGTTCGTCCTGCAGGCGCTCCGGAGCGGCGTCAACACCGTTATCGCAGGCGTGCTCCTGCTGGTCGTTCACGAGCACCGACGCCTCCGGCGCGACCGGACGGCGGACCGATAGCGATGGCGCCGCTCACGGCGTTCCAGGCGTACAACCTCGTGATCGGCCTCGTCGTCGGGGCCGAACTCGTCTACCTGCTCCGCGCCGAATCTGCCGTCACGGGCTATCGCCGGTTCATGCTCGTCACCGTCTTCGGGGTCGTCACCTTCGTCGTGGCCGGCCCGGTCGCCGAGGTGCTCGCCCCGTCCCTGGTCCACTGGGTCCACGGCGTCGGCGCGCTCCTCGTCGTGCTGGGACTGTACAGTCCCGTCCGGAACGACCTCCGCACCGAAGGGTGGGCGCGCGTGCTGCTGTGTGACCCGTCCCAGATCCGTTCACCGGCAGACTGGATGCGGCCGATGGACGACGCCATCCTGGAACTGTTTCACTCCTCGGAGCTCGTTCTCACGCCCGCCGTCGTCGCGCTGAACATCGACCGCAGCCGGGAGGCGGTCAATCGCCGGCTGACCGCCCTGGCGGACCGTGACCTCGTCGAACGCGTCGAGCGGGGGAAGTACCGTCTGACGCCGCTCGGAGAGCAGTACCTCCGGGGACGGCTTCACGTGTCGATGCTGACTCGGCAGGGAAAGGAGTCGAATCGCCCAGAGCGTGAACCGCCAGCGGAGCGGTGATATACCCGCCGGAATCGACAGGTGGCGGGCGTTCAGGCCTTCACCGCGACCCGTTCCTCGCTCTCCTCGCGCCGGACGCCGTCGAAGGCGTAGACGAACTCGGGACCGAACGCCGAGGCCGGCGTCTGGAAGCCCGGCTCGACGGCGCCCTGGAGCGCCCGGCCAGCGGCCTCGACGGCGGTCGCCGCGGTCACGTCGTAGGTGTCGGGCGTCCGGAGACGCGCCGAGACCTGTCGGCCGTCCTCGTCGATAACTTCCCCGTAGATGCGGCTCTCGCTCCGTGCGCGCTCGGTGGCCGAGGGCCCCGAAACGGCGACGTCGACCAGTTGTTTCAGCACGCTTCGGACCGGCTTCGTCCCCAGCAACGGCGCGAGGCGGCGGGTTCGCACCATCACGTCGGCGGCGTACTCGGGCACCACGGCGTAGGTCTCGATGTTGGGGATGCCCGTCGTGTAGTAGGCCGTCGAGACGTCGCCCCACGGCACGGTGACGGCAGTCTCCGGCCCGGAACCGAAGTCGAACTCCCTGGTCTTCCAGGCCATCGGGACGTCCCGGAGCCGGCCCTGCTGGCGGACCACGCCGGGGCGTTTCAGCCCGTCGATCATCGACTTGACCGTCCCCGGCGAGAACGTGCCGAGGCCGTCGATGGCGAGCGTGAGGTGGGTGGCCTCCAGGTCCTCGTCGTGGAGCTGGGCGGCCAGGCAGTCCGTCGCGACGACGTCGAACCCCACCCCGGGCAGGGACGTGATCTCGGCCGCCGAAGCCTCGGCGTCCCGCTCGGCGATGGATTCGAGGACGTCCACGTTGCCCGCGATGTCGAGGTAGTCCGTCCCGGCGTCGAGACAGGCCGAGAGCATCGGCGTCGTCGTCGCCGAGAACGGCCCGGCGCAGTTCAACACGACGTCGACGTCGCGTACCTGCCCCTCGACGACCGGCGGGTGTTCGAGGCTGAACACCGCGTGGGCAAGGCCGAGGTCGCTCGCCAGCCGCTCGACCGGTTCCGCCCGTCGCCCGGCCAGGACGGGTTCGAGCCCCTGCCTGACCGCGTGGCGAGCGATCAGCCGCCCCGCGTAGCCGTACGCGCCGTAGATGAGCAGACCGTCTGTCATGGCGACTAGTCCGGGCGGTATCGCCCTAAACAGAGAGCCTGTATCTGCAGGCCGTTCCTGGTACCAGAGAGTCCACAGCCGGCGGCGATTCGTCGGTGAAATCCCGTCGAACCGACGTGAAAGCATTTACCGCTATCGTGCGCCCCACCGGTATGCGCAGACGAGCCCTCCTGGCCACAGTCGGCGCGTCCCTGGGCGCGGGCTGTTCGGCCCTCGTTCCGGGCGACGCCGAACGGTCGACCGAGACGGTGACCAGCGTCCCGGTGAACCACACCGCGACGGACGAGTCGACGACGCCCGGCGAGGAACGCGACGTCCCGCCGACCGACGCGCGGCAAGTGGTCGAACTCGAAACCGGGCCGCGGACCCTCGCGGTCGTCGGCAACGCGCCGGAGGACGGTCCGGTCGATCGCTACGGGCCCGACGACGGGGGACTCCGGGTCGGCTTCACCGAGACGGCGACGGCCGACGGGCCGGCGGTGCTCGAAGCGACGCTGCTGAACAACGCCGACTGGGAGAACACGTTCCAGCTGTGGAAGTTCCCGCCGTTCGGTGACCTCTCGCACACCCGGTTGCGCCGCCGGGGGATGGCGCGACGCTTCGAGGGCACTGTCCCGAACGACGTGGAAACTGGCCTCTACCTCGCACCGACCGCGAATCACGACCTCGTCGACGAGGTGGTGGAGCCCCGTCGCGGGCCCGAGGGGTACTGGCAGACGCCGGACGTCCCGCCGGAACTCCCGACGACGGTGACGCTCGAACCCGGTGAGTACGTCACCGGCGAGTACCACGTGCTCGGTCACTGGGACCGGGCCGGGTTCCCGACGGGGACCTACGCTTTCGGCAGCCACGAGTCGGGGCTGGTCCTGTCGGCGTGGGACGCGACGGCGCCGGGACCGACAGAGGACGCCCGGATTTCGGCGTCACTCCCGTCGCTGTCCGACCAGTTCGAGATCCCCTGGTTCCACGAGGCCGACGCGTCGGCGCTCGTCTACCTGGAACCGACCCGCGAGCGGGTCGCTGCGCCGGGCCGACTCTCTTTCCGCCTGGTGAACCGGACGCGGGGCCAAATCGGCGGCAACCCCTACCAGTGGGGACTGTACAAGCTCACCGACGGGTCCTGGCATCGGATCGCGCCCCGGGAGATCCCCATGCCCTACACCAGCGTCTCGCCGGGCGACGCCTACGGCTACACCCTGGCGCTGTTCCACGGCGACGGGTTCGAAGTCGACGACCAGGACGCCGACCTGGCCCGGAGCGTCGGGCGCCTCGGCGGCGGTCGGTACGCCTTCATCGGCGGCTTCCACCAGAGCGATCGCCGACCGCCGGCGGCCGCGTTCGACCTCGACGCGCCGACGGTCCCGCTGTCGGTGGCAGACGCGGCCACGCAGACCGAGGACGGCGGGGACGCCCTCGTCACGTTCCCGTCGTGGGGGGACGACGACCACCCGCCGGACGCCACGCTGACCGTGCGGCGGAGCGGGGACGACGCCGACGAGACGCTGATCCGTGAGGTGATCGCACGCGACAGGCTGGTCGCGCTGGAGACGGCGCTGGCGGCCATCGGCGACCGGGAGCGCGTCGTCGTCCGCGCCGACGACCACGCCGTCGAGAACGTGACGGGTTACGACTCGACGCGTCGCGTCTTCGACTTCGAGGGGACGACCTACGCGGCCGAGGCGAACCTCGACCCCTGACCGTTCCGGATGTCCCGGCGTCGGGCGTCCACTGTCCTGTCAGTACAGCCAGTACAACGGCCACAAGAGATACCCTTCCCTTTGAGAACGACAGTGTATGCGAGTTACTACGTTGCGGACGGTGGCGGTCGTCGCCGTCGTCGTCCTCGCCGGGTGTTCCGGCGTCGTGAGCCAGGGCGACCAGGCGACTCCCACTGCCCCCTCTTCTGCCGACGCATCGACCGCGAACCAGGGTTACTCGGTCTCCGTCGTCTCACAGACGAGCGGATCCGACGACGGCGTCGACTTCTACGTCAGCGACGAGGAGAACGCCATCGACGACTTCGCCCACCTGAACGTGACCATCACCCGCGTCGGGTTCCAGCGGGCCTCCGACGGCGACAACGAGAGCGATGGCGGGTGGGTCGAGCGCGACGTGGACAACCGCTCGGTCGACCTAACCCGGCTCAAGGGCGCCAACGCGACGCGGCTCACCACCGTCGACGCCCCGAACGGGAGCTACGACACGGTGTTCGCCTACGTCAGCGACGTGAACGGCACCCTCACTGACGGCGAACAGGTCCGGGTCAAACTGCCCAGCGAGAAACTGCAGATCCACAAGCCCTTCACCGTCGGCGACGGCGAGTCGGTCGACTTCGTCTTCGACATCGCCGTGCACAAGGCAGGCAACAGCGGCAAGTACGTTCTCAAGCCAGTCGTGGGCGAGTCCGGCACCGACGTGCCGATGACGTCGGTCGACGAGGACGACGATGACGAACGGGATGGAGTCCTCGACGTGAACTTCGTCGGGAACGTCACCCGCGGCGGTAACGCGACGCTCGAAGTGACGCGGAACGGAAGCGCCGTCGAGAACGCGACGGTGACCGTCGACGACGAGCAGGCCGGGACGACCGACGGGGACGGCCGACTCACGGTCGCCATCCCCGACGCCGACGAGGTCGAGATAACGGTCGAAGCCGGCGACGCGGAGACGGAACTCGAACTCGACTTCGAGCGCGAGGCCGACGCGGAAGAAGACGAGGAATCGGACGAAACCGAAGAAGCCGAAGACACTGAAGAAACCGAAGAGACGGAGGACGACGAGGCCGAAGGCGAGGCCGGCGACGACGACGAGACCGAAGAGACGGCGGAGGAAGACGAGTCCGAAGAGACGGCGGAGGACGATGACGACGGCGTCGACGACGACTCCGACGATGAGGACTCCGACGACGACGGCGACGACGACGCGACGGAAACCACCGCGTCGGGCGACAGCTAGGCCTCACCGTCGACAGGGCGGTCGGCCAGTCGGCGATCGCGGGACCGTCCTGTCAACGAGCTTTTAACCGTTTACTCGTCGTACGTTCCCGCACTGAATGAGCCGGTTGAACGTCGGGCTCGCGCTGATCGCGGGGCTGGTACTGGTACTGAGCCTCGGAACGGGATTGCTTCGAAGTCGCGGCTACCTGCCCTCCGAACAGATTCTCGCCGCGCTCTTCGGCGTCCTGGTCGGTCCGGCGGGGCTGGGACTGCTCTCGCTGACGGGGCTTGGCGACCCGCTCGTCGTCCTCGAACAGGTCGCGCGGCTGACGGTCGCCATCGCCGTCACCAGCATCGCCCTGCGCCTGCCACCGGACTACTACCGGGAGAATCTCCGCACGCTCGCCGTCGTGCTGGGACCAGTGATGGTGTTTATGTGGCTCGCGAGCGCGGCCGTCGCGTGGCTCTCACTGCCGGGATCGGTGTGGCTGGCGCTGCTGATCGGCGCCGTCGTCACGCCGACCGACCCGGTCCTGGCCAACGCCATCGTCGTCGGCCAGACGGCGACGGAGAACATCCCGGAGCGACTGCGGTACCTCCTGTCGAGCGAGGCGGGGATCAACGACGGCGCGGCCTACCCCTTCGTCTTCCTGCCGATATTCGTCATGCAACACCGGCCGGACGCGGCCGTCCTGGCGTGGGTCACGCGGACGCTGCTTTGGGAGGTGCTCGGCGCCGTCGTCCTCGGGGCGGCCATCGGCGCCGTCGTCGGTCGGGTCGAACGGTGGGCCAGTTCGGAGCAGTTCGTCGAGGACACCTCCGTGTTCACGGTGGTCGTGGCGATGACCTTCGCCGTGCTCGGGGTCGTCACGCTACTGGGTAGCGACGGCATCCTGGCGGTCTTCGTCGCCGGCGTCGCGTACAACTGGCAGGCCGACCCGAGCGACGAGGCCGACGCCCAGCGCGTCGAGGAGGTGTTCAACCGGCTGTTCACGCTCCCTATCTTCGTCTTCTTCGGGATGGCGATTCCCTGGGCCGCGTGGGCCGCCCTCGGCTGGGCGGGCGTCGGGCTCGTCGTCGGTGTCCTGCTGGTCCGGCGACTCCCCGCGTTCTGGGCGCTCCGGGGCGCGATAGACCCCCTCGACCGGCCGGCCGCCGCCCTCTTCGTCGGCTGGTTCGGCCCTATCGGCGTCGCCGCCGTCTTCTACGCGACGCTCGCTGTCCGCGAGACGGGATCGGAGCTGCCGTGGACTGCGGCGAGCCTCGTCGTGGCGGGGTCGCTGCTGGCCCACGGGCTGTCCGCGACGCCGCTGACCCACTGGTACGGCGGCGTCGACGGCGAGCACGAGTCCACGTAGGCTAGCTGGCGAGCACGACGGGCCGAGAGACCGCAGGCTAAAGTCGCTCGGCCGTATACGCCTCTCCAATGAAGGCAGGGACGGACCGATGACGGGGGACGTCGACGCCGACGACGGCCGGGAGTCGGACGACGGCGCGACTGCGTCCGCCATCCGCCAGCTCGACGACCAGACCGTCGAGCGCATCGCCGCCGGCGAGGTGGTCGAGCGCCCGGCCTCGGTCGTCAAGGAACTCGTCGAGAACAGCCTCGACGCCGACGCGAGCCGGGTCTCGGTCGCGGTCGAGGCGGGCGGCACCGAGGGCATCCGCATCACCGACGACGGCGTCGGAATGAGTCGCGAGGCGGTCGAGACCGCCGTCGAGAAACACACCACCTCCAAGATCAGCGACATCGCGGACCTGGAGGCCGGCGTCGCCACGCTGGGCTTCCGCGGCGAGGCGCTCCACGCCATCGGCGCGGTGTCGCGGGTGACTATCACCACGCGCCCGCGCGGCGAGGATACGGGGACCGAACTGGTGCTGGAGGGCGGCGAGGTGACGAGCGTCGGCCCCGCGGGCTGTCCGGAGGGAACCACCATCGAGGTGGCGGACCTGTTCTACAACGTTCCCGCCCGCCGGAAGTACCTCAAGCAGGCCAGCACGGAGTTCGCCCACGTCAACACCGTCGTGACGAGCTACGCGCTGGCCAACCCGGCCGTCGCCGTCTCGCTGGAACACGACGGCCGCGAGACGTTCGCGACGACGGGGCAGGGCGACCTGCAGGAGACCGTGATGTCCGTCTACGGCCGGGAGGTGGCCCGGTCCATGATCGCCGTGGAGAGCGACGATTCGGACCTCCCAGAGGGTCCCCTCGACGGCGTCTCGGGCCTTGTCAGCCACCCCGAGACGAACCGCGCCGGCCGCGAGTACCTCTCGACGTACGTCAACGGCCGCTACGTCCGGGCGAACGCGGTCAGGGAGGCCGTCGTCGACGCCTACGGCACCCAGCTCGCCCCCGACCGGTACCCCTTCGCCGTCCTCTTCCTCGACGTCGACCCCGGGACGGTGGACGTCAACGTCCACCCCCGAAAGATGGAGATCCGGTTCGCCGACGAGGCGGGGATGCGCGAACAGGTCGTGAGTGCCGTCGAAGGTGCCCTACTTCGCGAAGGCCTGATCCGTAGCGGCGCACCGCGCGGGCGGTCGGCGCCCGACCAGACCGAGATCGCACCCGAGCGGAGCGAGGACGGGAGCGAGGCGGACGGCGACGGTGCCGACGACCGGGGTTCGTCCGACCGCGGCGACTCCCGCCGGCTCTCCATCGACGCCGCCGACGTCAAGGAGGGCCAGAATGCGGGCGCGTCCGAACGCGAGCGCCCGTCCCGACCCACCGGCGACGACACCCCACAGCCGCCGACAGCGGACGCCGACGGCGGGACCGACGCATCAGTTTCGTCATCGTCGACCGGCCCGGAGCCGTCGACGCCAACTGACGCCGGGTCCGGGACCACGTCCAGCGACACCGACCTATCGAGCGACACCGACCCATCGAGCGACGCCGGCCGGTCGAGCGATACCGACCGATCCAGCGATCCGGTCCGCCCAAGCGACCCCTCACGGAAGTTCACTGGCGGGCGCCAGCAGCGCCGACTCGGCGGCGAGGAACCCACCGAGTCCTTCGACACGCTCCCGTCGATGCGCATCCTCGGCCAGCTCCACGAGACCTACGTCGTCGCCGAGACCGACGACGGCCTCGTCCTCGTCGACCAGCACGCCGCCGACGAGCGGATCAACTACGAGCGCCTCAAGGAGGCCTTCAGGGGGGAGACGACGACCCAGGCGCTGGCCGACCCCGTCGAACTGGAACTGACGGCCAGGGAGGCCGAACTGTTCGCCGACCGCGGCGAGGCGCTCTCCCGGCTGGGCTTCCACGCCAACCGGGTCGACGACCGCACCGTCGAAGTGACGACGGTCCCCGGCGTCGTCGCCGACGGCGCCGGCCCGGAACTCGTCCGGGACGCGCTGTCCGCGTTCGTCTCGGGCGAGGACGCGGCCGCCGAGACGGTCGAGGCCGCCGCCGACGAACTGTTGGGTGATCTGGCCTGCTACCCGTCGATCACCGGCAACACGTCGCTGACGGAAGGGTCGATCCGCGAGTTACTGGCCGCGCTGGACGAGTGCGAGAATCCGTACGCCTGTCCGCACGGACGGCCGGTGGTCATCGAACTCGACCGCGGCGAACTGGAAGACCGGTTCGAGCGCGACTATCCCGGTCATTCTGGACGGCGGGAATGAGTTTTTAGAATCGGTCGTTCTGGGTTCGCTTCGTACCAGTCTACTGCTGTAATACTGACAGCGGAACGCCCGTGCGTACTCTGGAGGAACTGCTGCTAACACTCCCACCAACAGAAGAAAGCCCTCGGCGCACGCTCTGGAGTTGGAATCAGGACCGCCAACAACCCGAAAGCCCTCGGCGCACGCTCTGGAGTTGGAATCAGGACCGCCAACAACCCGAAAGCCCTCGGCGCGCTCGACTCGCGCGGACCCGCTGCGCGCCGTCGGTGCTTGTGGGTCCGTGCTTCGCCGGAAGACTCGCTTCGCTCGTCTTCCGAGCCATCCGCTCGCTCCGCTCGCGGAGACGCCGACCGCGCCTCGCCGTTTCAGTCCGCCAGGGACTGCATCACTCGCGCCACGGAAGCGCTCGCGATTAAAGCCACCAGACCTCCCCGAATTCGCGCCGTCCGGCGCGAATCACGCTTCCTGCCCGCTCCGCAACCGCGCGGCGGTCGGCCGGGAGCGGAGCGGGCGCGAAGTGACCGCGTTTGCTCGAACGGCGCAGCCGTGAGAGCGCGTTTCATCGCGCGACCAGGGGGAGGGCAGGGCGGCGGTGCGGTCACCTGGTGGACTGAAAGGGCGAGGCTCGGTCGGGGAAGCCGGGACCCCTTAGCACCGCAACGAAGTGAGGAGCACAAGGTGGTCCCCGCGACCCGAGCGGGCCGAGGGCTTTCGGGTTGTTGTTGGATCTGTTGTCGACTCCAGAGAGCGGGCCGAGAAGCGTTCCTTCGGTCGTGAAATCCCAGTCGACACCACGTGAGTCACCAACCACAGCCTCACCCACCCCCAAATCACCCGTCGACACAGCCGTGTGAACTAAGCGGGGGGCTATCGATGGGCTCGTATGACACGTCTCGTCACCTTCGGTGAGACAGCCCTCCGCATCACGCCGCCGGGGCGCGAGCGCCTCGAAACCGCCACGGACGTCCGCCTGCGGGCGGACGGGACAGAGAGTAACGTCGCCGTCGCGGCGAGTCGTCTGGGGACGCCGTCGGTCTGGATCTCGAAGCTCCCGGACACGCCGCTGGGCAAGCGGGTTCAGTCGGAATTGCACGAACACGGACTCGACACCGACGTCGTGTGGGCCGAGGCGGACGCCGGGCGCCAGGGCCTCTCGTTCCACGAGATGGCGCGCAGCCCGCGCGAGGACGTCGCCATCCAGGACCGGGGCGACGTCGCGGCGGCGACGGTCACGCCGGGGGAACTCCCGATGACGAAGATAACGAGCGCCGACGCGGTGTTCGTCAGCGGGTCGACGATGGCGCTGTCGCCGAACGCGGCGGACACCGTCGAGGCCATCCTCCGGGCGGCCGGCGGGACGCGCGTCCTCGACCTGGACTTCGACCCCGGACTCTGGTCGGCCGACCGGGCCCGGCGGGCGTTCGAGGGGCTGCTCGACGCCGTCGACGTCCTGATCGCCAACGAGGAGGACGCCAAGACCATCTTCGAACGCTCTGGCAACCCGCGGGAGATCATCCACTCCATCGCGTCGGAGGGCGGCTTCGACGAGGTGGTCATCACCCGGAGCGAGCGGGGCGCCATCGCGGTCGACGACAACATCCTTCACGAGGTCGACGCCATCGAGACGGAACTGGTCGACGCGGCCGGCCAGCACGACGCGTTCGTCGGCGGGTTCCTCCACAGGCACCTCGCCGACGCGTCGACGGAGGACGCGCTGCGCCACGGCCTCGCCGCCGCGGCTATCACGCGGACCATTCCGGGGCCGATGACGACGATGTCGGCCGGCGAAGTGGAGCGGCTGGCGGCGGCGGCCGCTGACGACGGACGCGGGCACTGATCGGGCGGCGGGTACAGACTACCGAACGGGGACGCATCGGCCGAGGGACGGTGCTGATCGGACGGAAACCATTTATCCCAGGACACGTACCGGGTAGTTATGATACCGACACGCGTCCACGCGACGGTCGTTCTCGTGGCCGCACTCTGTCTCTCGGTGGGGGTACCGGCAGTCGTCGCGGGCCAGAGCAACGTAACGCTCACAGTGACGGTCGTCGACCAGGACGGCGACACCGTCAGCGACGTCGACATCTCGGCGACCTGGGACGACGGCGGCCCGGTCAACGAGACCACCCGTTCCAACGGCCAGGCCCTCGTCGACGTGCCCGAGGGCGCCAACGTCACCATCTCGGTCCACGACGAGGACTACGTCCGCAACACGCCGCTCGTCATCCAGGACGCCGAGACCGGAGAGGTCGACGTCGAGGTTGCCGAGGCCGGCTCGGCGACCGTCGAGGTCGTCGACGCCCAGGGCCCGGTCGGTGACGCGAAGGTCGAAATCTACGACGGCGACGACCGCATCGCCGACGGACGCACCGCCAGCGACGGCACCTTCGCCACGCGCGACATCGAACAGGGCGACTACGAGGTCCGTGTCCTGAAGGAGGGGTACCTCCGGAACGCGACCGACCTGACAGTCGACGGTGACGTCACCCACGAAGTCGAAGTCCAGCAGGACTCGCGGCTCCTCCAGGTCACCGTCCGCGACGACCACTACTCGCCGCCCCAGGCCGTCGCGAACGCGAGCGTGCGGGTCGGGGGCCGCGGCACGGTGACGACGCTCTCCAACGGCGAAGCGACCGTCCAGGTGCCGGTCAACGCCAACTACGATATCACCGTCACCAGGGACGGCTACGAGACCAACGAGACGTCGGTCCGCGTGCGCGAGGAGGCCGAATCGGCCAACCTCACCATCCAGCGCACCGACGCCATCAGCCTCGACGCCGCGAACGAGCGCGTCGTCGCCGGGGAGTCGGTCCGCGTGACCGTCACCGACGAGTACGGCGACCCCGTCTCCGGGGCCGACGTCGCCATCGACGGCGAGTCCGCCGGCACGACCAACGACGAGGGCGAACTCTCCGTCACGGTCGAGGGCGCCGGGACGCACAACCTCACCGCCACCAGCGGCGACCTCGAGGCCACCGCCAGCGTCGAGGGCGTCGGCGCCGACGGCGACGAGGCGACCGCCACCGCCTCGGCGACCGAGAACGAGACCGGTACCGAGACGTCCGACTTCAGCGGCCCCGGCTTCACCGTCGTGGGGGCGGTGGTCGCGCTGCTGGCGGCCGGGCTGCTGGCGCGCCGGGACTGAGAGAGAGCCGACTTCGAGAACTGGAGTTGGTTTTTCCGGGCCGTTTCCCCTGTACTGGCCGTTCTGTGGGTGTGCTTATTGAACAATGCTTATCGGTAGCTAAAATTACACTATTGCATGGGGAGTTTGGATGAATCAGATACGCGTATTGTTCTTACTACTGTAGCTATGATTATCGCTGGCGGAGCCATGCTGGTGATGATTGGGCAAGGTGATGGTGAGATCTGGGCTGTTATCGGTGCAGTCTGCTCTCTGATAGTGGGTGCAATAGGAGTATTTCAGCTGGTTTCTCGGCACCTCTGGACGTGAGTGGTACGTCTTTTCCCTGTATTTATCATCACTCCATCGACTCGCTGCCATCTTAGAGCGCTCTTACCGAATTTGCTCGATGGCATCCCAGATACTGAGTACTCGAATGCGCCCTTCGTAGTACGTATTGTCGATCACGCCGGAAATCGCTCTTTCGGCGTTCCGGTCGTCGATCAAGATACCGACGGAATCGTGCGCCGTCGAACCGAGAAGCTGTACAGCGGCCGCTGGAAGCTCCGAATCGGTCTTCCGCAACTCGTCCGGATCCGTCTGCTCGAACTTCGCCAGCCGTTCGTGAACCCGGTCCATGAGTTCGCCAGCGCGAGGCCCGTCGTGCATCCGTACTCCCGGTTCGACGGTGTCGATGACGGTGATCCACTCCGTCGTATCCGCTCGATCCACCCAGTCGATACTGATGTACCCGTGTTGTTCCGCGATTTCCTCCGTGACTCCTGGCGTCAAATACAGGTCGACGTCCTGTGCTCTGACGTACTGGATGAACGTCTGATACGGGGTCGAGTCTGTCCCGCCAATCGTTCGCAAAAAGCTCGTGTCGAGAACGAGGGCCGTCGGGAACGGCGAGGGATGTTCCTCACGCATCGGCGCGCTGGTACGGCCCCTGCTCGATCGCTCGGTCGTGAACGTCCACCTCGAACGCAATATCGCTGAGCGTCGGGTCGTGGTCTTTCACGACAGTGACGATCCGCTCGATCGCCTGGGTGACGGCGATGGCCTCCACGGCGGGCACGCCGAGTTCGTCTGCGACGCCACGGCGCGTCGTCTCACCCTGCAGGTACGCGAGCGTGGCCATGACCGCCGGGGCGAGTGCCGCTTTTCCGTGCCGGTCGACGAACAGTTCGAGGTCGTCGTCGACGCCGGTCGCCCCGTAGACCGCGATGATGGCGGGACCGAGTTCGAGGGTCGTTTCGTCAGTCCAGTCCCCACTCACCGGATCGGCACGCCAGAGCGAGGACCCGTCTTCGTACTCGTCCAGTTCTTCAGCGACGCCCAGTTCGGCGAGCGTATTCGCGTACTTGTAGGCAGTGCTCTTGGAGAATCCCTGGCGTTCACGGGCCGCCGTGACCGTCGTCGGAGAGTTGACCAGGAGGTCTGTGTAGAACCGCGCGAGGTCAGGCGTCCCCAGCAGCTCCTGGACGACGAAAAACCGGTGTGCGGTGTGTCCCGCGTCCGGTGGCTGGGTGGGGGATGGAGCGTTCGACATAGTCTATAGTACGCGAACTATGGTCTAAAGTGTTCTGGAGGTGTGTCGAACCAGGCGAGTATGAGTGGAACTTCGGGTAGCCCGGCCGAATCCTCGTATCTAACCCTGCAACTGGAACAATCATCTGGCTCCGGAGATCAGAGCCGTTTTTCCATGACGATTTCGTCGTAATCCCGGTAGTCGAGCGGGTAGTCGCCGGTCTCCTCGTACCCGCGGCTCCGGTACAGGGTGGGCAGGAAGGGATGCTCGCCGGGCGTGGTGAGCCACACCCGCTCGTACCCGTCCGCTCGCGCCGCGTCCTCCGCGTGGTCCAGCAACCGACCGCCGATGCCTTGCCCCTTCCACTCCTCGTGGACGCCGAACCGGCTGATCTTGACACGGTCCGGGTCTGTCTCCGTGACCCGTACACCGCCGACGATATCGCCGTCGACCCGCGCGACGAAGACGCGGTGGTCCCGTATCCAGTCGGCGACCTCGGTCACTTCGACGCTCTCCGCGCTGGCGGGGAAGCCGAGTTCGCGGTTCCGGGCGTAGGCGCTGTGGTACACCTCGGCGAGTTCCGGTGCGTCGTCCGGAGTGGCGCATCCGATCAGTGGGTCGCTCATCGTACACGGATCGTGGACCGATCGTCCTTCGATCACATCGCCGGGACTGTATCGGCTTCGGATTCGTCCATCGTGCGTCCTCCCGGCGGATTACCGGACGACCAGACCCACCAGACTGATCAGGAAGCCGGCGAGGCCGAACACCTCCAGTCCTCCGACAAATCCGCCGATGAGGGTGAGCTGGATGCCGAAGAGGATCAGCTTCACGCCCGTGATCGGTGAGGCCCACCCGGCGGCTCGCTTCGCCCGGAGCACGCGTTCGAGCTGACTGTCTGTGTCGGTTGACATGTGTGACGTGTCAGCGATAGCAACCAATACGCTTCTGGTATCGACGGTCGCCCGCCCGAAGCGCATTACCCGCCGACCGTCCCAGAGTACGTGGACTTATCCTTCCGAAGCGCCCATCGGGGACCAATGACCGTCATCGAGGACGTCCACGACGTCCACGGCGCGACGTACCGCGAGGTGGGTGGGCGACGCGTCGTCGACCACTACGGCCGGCCCGAGCGCGTCGTCCGCGCGGTGCGCAACGTCGTCGGCGTGATCGAGATGGGCTACGGCGTCGTCACGATAACCGGCGCGGACCGCGTCGACTTCGTCGACAACGCCGTCTCGAACTGCGTGCCGACGGCGGACGGCGAGGGCTGCTACGCACTCCTCCTCGATCCGCAGGGCGCCATCGAGACGGCAATGTACGTCTACAACGCCGGCGAGCGCCTGCTGATCTTCACCGCGCCGGACCGGGCCGAACCGCTCGTCGAGGACTGGCGGGAGAAGACGTTCATCCAGGACGTCGACATCGACCTCGCCACGGACGAGTTCGCCGTCTTCGGCGTCCACGGCCCCGAGGCGACGGAGAAGGTCGCCAGCGTGCTCAACGGCGCGGGCACGCCCGAAGCGCACCTCTCCTTTGTCCGCGGGACGATGGTCGACGCCGGCGTCACCGTGATCCGCGGCGACGGCCTGGCCGGTGAGGAGGGGTACGAGGTGGTCTGTGCCGCTGACGTCGCCAGCGACGTCTTCGACACGCTGGAGAACCGCGGGGTCAACGCCGCCCCCTTCGGCTACCGCACCTGGGAGACGCTCACACTCGAAGCCGGGACGCCGCTGTTCGAGACGGAGCTGCAGGGGAGAATCCCGAACGTCCTCGGCCTGCGCAACGCCGTCGACTTCGAGAAGGGCTGTTTCGTCGGCCAGGAGGTCGTCTCCCGCGTCGAGAACCGCGGCCAGCCCTCGACGCGGCTGGTCGGCCTGACCTGCGACGCCGTCCCGGACTTGGGCGCGGCGGTCTTTGCCGGCGACGCGTCCATCGGGGAGGTGACGCGAGCAGTGGAGAGTCCGACGCGCGAGGAGCCCATCGCCTTCGCCGCCGTGGACTACGACCTGCCGGACGAGGCGCTGACTGTTCGAGTGGACAGTGAGGAAGTGGAGGCCGAGCGAACCGACCTCCCGTTCGTCGAGGGCTCGGACGAGTCGGCGCGGCTGCCGCGGTACGAGTGAGTTGTTTCGCCGGACCGGCGCTTTCCCAGAGGACTTCGCTCACGAACGGCTGAAGAAGTACGACAAGCTTCAAATACAAATTCTTCGTAGGTACAACAGAATTCTTCCGGCCGGAGCCGCGGCGCTGTCCGGCCGGCGGCCGTCCGTCACGCGGCACGAAACCCATGACACGTGACGTCCACGACGTACTGGAATCGCATGCGAACAGCTATACCGTCCATCGGGTCCTCCACGACGTCCCGCCACACCGCGTCTACGAAGTAACTGTGGACGGCGTTCGAGCAGCCTGCAAGCTAGCTCGGGAACCACGAGCGACGCCTTCGATCGAAGCCCGCGTCATCGAGCACGCCGAGCGCGAAACCGACGTCCCTGTTCCCAACGTCCTCACCGTGGGCGACGGCTACTTCCTGACCGAGTGGTGTGACGACGCGCCGGACGACCAGGTCGCAGTCACGGAATCCGGAGCACGGGCCATGGGCGCCTCTCTTGCAACCCTCCACGCTCAAACCTCGTTCCAGAGTACCGGCCTGTTCGGGGGTTCCGACACGCTAGCAGTTCGATCGGAGGACACCTGGAGTGAGACGCTCAGGGAGAGACTCTCCGCCGTCCACGACGACCTGGCCGGGACCGGATACGAAGACGTCAGCGAGCGCGCGCTCGCGTTCGTCGATGATCATCGGACGTTCTTCGACGCCGCTGACGACGCGGTACTGGTTCACGGCGACTTCGTTCCGAGTCACGTCACGTTCGACCAGGACGAGGTCAGCCGCGTCGTGGACTGGGAACACGCGATAGCTGGCCCGGGCGAGTACGATTTCGCACGAACAGTCCTGCACGTCTTCGATAATCCGGCTCGTGAGAACGAGCGTCACAGCGAGGCGTTTCGTTCGGGATACGAGTCCGTTCGTGAACTCCCCGCCGGCTCCGACCTTCGGCGACGGGCCTACAAGGCACTGATCTTCGCCTTCGATATCAGACAGGGCTACGTGCAGGACCAGCGACCCGCTGAAGAACTGGAGCAGTTCAACGAGAGGTTCCGGGAGCTCGCGTTCCGCATCATCGACGACGTGGACGAGGCACTCGGCGGCAGGGATTGAGGGCCACGTCGTCGAACGTCCCACTCTTAATCTGACGGTCAAAAGGCCAATCAGCAGGGACTACGCGAGCGTCGCTTTGATCCGAGAAACACCGTAGATTCCAACGAGGATGGCGACTCGGCTCAGTAGATACACGATCGCGTACAGTACGCTCGTCACAGGGTGGTAGAAGAAGAGGACGAAGTACGTGCCGAACGTGACCGTAGTCCCAACGACTCTGGCCCCTGTCGAGTCGTTTAGTCTGTTAAAGTACTCACGACGTTGAACGAGATACGGGACGCCTGCACCGAGGATAACTGCCGGGATAGACCCGAGTAGTACAGCGAAAGTGGCCGACTCGGGAGTCGATCCGAGCGGAGCAATCCGAGTCGCGGCGACGAGGTAAAACATCAATCCAAACGCAATCGCGGTCAGTATCACCTGTACGATGCCCAAAACGAACGTCCTCGTCTCCGTGAGATCGACAGACTCGACGCCAGACTGCCTCGGTGTAGTCGAAGGGGCCATTGCGTTCGTGTAAGACAGTGATCAGTAAATCCTTGGCATTTCTTTCAGCGTTGGCCCACTACAAACAGCAAGGATGGAAGTGAACTGGGTGTAAGCGAGATGGCGGCTGTCGATATTTTGCAGATAATTCTCTGAAAGACAGCGACGAGGAATCGCGGGAACACAGGTCAAAGGAACGGCTCAAACCAGCGCGAACACCTGCCCCCTGAGCACCAGTACCGTCACGAACCCGACGATCAGCGACAGCAAGACGTTCTCGGTCCTGTAGGCGACCACCAGCACCACCCCGGCGGCGACCCAGGTCGCGGGGTCGCCGTCGACGAGTCGCGGTGCGAGAATCGCGACGATGATCCCGCCGGGGAGGGCCTCCAGGCCGGCCTCAGTTCGCTCGGAGATCTCGATCCGGTCGAGCACCCACATGCCGCCCGCCTTCGTGACGTAGGTGGCCAGCGCCATCGCGAAGATGGTCGCCACCGTCAGCGGGTCCAGGTCAATCACGGCGGATCACCGCCACGGCGCTGGCGGCCAGGCCGCCGAGCAGGATATACCACTCGCCGGGGAGAAAGCGAGCGCCGGCGAGGGCGACCCCAGCGGCGACTATCCACGGCGCCAGCGAGCGCTTGCCCGCCCACAGCGTCACCGCCAGGACGAGAAAGACGGCGGTGAGCACGAAGTCGAACCCCCAGCGGGCGGGGTCCTCGACCACGCCGCCGACGGTCGCGCCGAGGACGGTCGCCGCGACCCAGAACGTCCAGATGGCGAGGCCGCTTCCCAACAGGTACGCGCCCTGGGTGCCGCCGGAACGCAACTCTGCCATCGTCAGCGCCCAGTTCTCGTCGGCCATGAAGAAGAGGCTCCCGTAGGTCTCGCGCGGCGAGAGGTGGCGGAACCACGGCCGCAGCGAGGCGCCCATCAGCGCGTACCGGAGGTTGACGACGAACGTGGTGACGACCAGGGCGACGACGGGGACGGGGTACTCCCAGATCCCGACCGCGATGACCTGAGCGGCGCCGGCGAGCACTGTCGCGCTCATCAGCGTCGCCTCGGCGGTGCTCAGACCGGCCCGGCGGGCGAGCACGCCGAAGACGACGCCGTAGCCCGCGACGCCGAGCGCGATGGGGACGCAGGCGCGAAAGCCGTCGCGGACGCCGGCGAGCGAGAACGAGGGTGGGTCGTCTGTGTCCGGGCCCGACGCGGCGCTCTCGGCCGACGCTGGTCCGTCGTCGGGCCGCGACTCAGCCATCCTGAGACCTCCGGTCTGCGCGCATTCAGCTAGACGGATCGAGACGGTCGCGGGGTTTAGCCGCTATTGAACTTCGGTAGCAGTCCCCACGTTGGCGAGGTGACGAGGCAATCCAGGGTGGGACGAGTCGGAACGAGCGGTAGTACGGGTCGGATCCCGGTCGAGCAGGCCCGAGCACGGTCGAGCAGGGCGGAACCCGGAAGGAGCGAGCTGTCGCCCGGAAAGCGATCGACCGATTGCTCGATAGTAGCGTTTATTGCCGTGGCAGTGACCATTCCCGTAAGACGAGTGCCACGTGAATCGTGACCGTGGCGGGCGGGCCGTCCGACGTGCCCGTCTGTGCCCTCCAGATACCCATGGCAACCAAACGCCCATCCACCGAACGAGCCGTCCTCCTGGTCGCGGCGCTGGTCGCCCTCGCCGGCGTCGCCGGCAGCGCCTGGGTCGCCACCTCCGCGAGCGCGCCCGACCGCCCCCAGTTCGACGACGACGTCGCCGACCAGTACGACGCCATCCAGGGCGTCGAGGGTACCCGGACGACCACCATCGAGCGGAACGGAACCGTCGAGAGCACCCGGACGTACGCGGTCCAGTTGCGCCCCGACACCGGGGAGAAACGTCTCTCCCTCCGCGAGGGGCCCGAGAGCAGGTTCGGCACGCGGGTGTCGAACGGCTCGGTGCTGTGGCTCTACGAGCGCGAGACGCCCAACGTGACCAGGATCGAACTCGACGACGACCGCGCGTCGTCCCGTGGCGACACGATCGCGCGGCTGTTCGCCCGACTGAACGCGACCACTGGCGACGGGGAGACGCCGGCCGAACCGCCGACCGTCGAACCGTTGCCGGTCGTTCCCGAGTCCGCCGCCCAGTCCGGCGCCGCGACGGGCGTCGGCGGTGGTCCTCTCACCGTCAGCTACGGCGGGACCGACACCGTGGCGGACCGCGAGGTGTACGTCCTCCGCCTGACGCCGGTGAACGAATCGACCGACGCGAACTACGAGCAGACGCTGTGGCTGGACGCGGAGAACTACTTCCCCCTGAAACAGCGGACCGCGTGGACCCACGAAGGCCAGCGGACGGTCATGACCACGACGTACACCGACGTCGCGTTCGACCCGGGACTCGACGACGACACCTTCACCCCCGACATCCCCGAGAACGCGACCGTCCACAGCCCGGACACCGCCGAGACGACGACGTACCGGAGCGTCGGCGCGCTCAGGGAGGCGTCGGACGTCGCCGTCCCCGACCCGGTCGTCCCGCCGACCTACGAACTGACCTACGCCACGCAGACGAACGGTCGCGTCCAGGGCGTCGGGCTCCGGTACGCGAACCGGACCTCCGTGGTCAGCGTCGCGAAGTACAGCTTCACCTACGCTGACGAGGACGACGAGGGTGAGCTGACCATCGACGGCCGGCCAGCCACGCTCACCACGGGCCAGCGGGTGTCGCTGTCGTGGAACTGCGAGGACTACCGCTACACAGTCCGGGGAACCGGCATCTCGGCGGACGTCGTCGTCGACATCGGCGAGTCGGTCGGCTGTCCCGGTGCCGGCGGGCGATAGCCCGGTCCCGGGCGGCGCGACACCAGGGCGTCAGACGGTCGACTTCTGGGTCAGAAGTTCGGCGGGACGTTATATTATCGACCCCGTCGTGGACTGATCTGCAGCGGCACCAGCACGTCCCCGTCGCCTGTCGACCCCAGATCCCCGCTGCACGCGACCCAGCTGTCCCCGCTGGCGCTTCCCGAACGAATCAGCCGCCGTGACGGTACCGAACGCGTTGCCCACAGATGGTTCCCGTGAACACTCCTGTCGTCGGTCGACCGCCACGGCCCCCGGCCACTGCTGCGGGTCCGGCCCGGACCGGTAGCTTCCGACCCGGAAGCCGGGAGAACCTTTTATTTCGCGTCGCGTCGTTGGGTACCGACGTGAGCGAGGACGTGGCGCTGGGCGAGCTCCTGGACCTCCTCAGCGACGACTACGCCCGGGCCATCCTCGCGGTGACGAGTGTGCGACCGATGTCAGCCAAACAGATAGCCGAGGAGTGCGACATGTCCCAGCCCACGGTGTACCGCCGGGCCCAGCGGTTGACGGAGTTCGACCTCCTCGAGGAACAGACCCACGTCAGGACGGGCGGAAACGACTACAACGTCTACGCGGCGACCCTCTCGGAGTTTTCCATGCAACTGGCCGAGGGCTCGTTCGAGGCCACCGTCGAGTCCTCGCCCCCGCCCGCGTTCCCTGGCGACACCGAAGACGACACCGCGGACAGATTCACCAAGATGTGGGAGCACCTCTGACATGGTCGGCATATCGACCGCAGTCCAGTGGTTCGTCCTCGCGCTCGCCTTCGGGTCGACGGTCGTCGGCGGCTACGTCGGCTACCAGGCCTACCGCGGCTACCGCCGCCACCACAGCCGGACCATGCAGTACCTCTCGGTCGGCCTCTTCCTCCTGACGGCAGTGGCCTTCTCCACCGCGTTCGTCGGTTCCCTGCTCCTGCGACAGGGCGTCCTGCCGGAGTCACTCCAGCAGTCGCTCACGCTCCTGACGCGGACGTTCCAGTTCGTTGGCGTGCTCTTCATCGCGTACTCGCTCCATCGCAGAGGGTGAGCGAGTGGTTGCGGATACTGGCGACTCGGGCCCTCATGTCCCACTCAGCGAGTGATACGTGTCGGTCTGGATCTGGTCAGTGTAGGTGAACGAGTTATCGATCTGGGAGAACCGACCCGACGTCACTGAGTACGAACGCAAACACTTCGAAAGCCCTCGGCGGGCTCGCGGTCGCTCAGCGGGATACCCTCACTGCGTTCGGGTAGGGCCCGCTGAGCGACTGCCCGTCGGCGCGACCCCGCCTCGCCCTTTCAGTCCTCCAGGACCGCATAGCTCGCGCGGCCTCACTTCGTTCGGCTCGCGCTCGCGATTGGAACCACCGTCAGAGCAAGCTCTGACGAGCCTTGGCTCGCTCCGCTCGCCAAGACACCAACCCTCCCCGGATTCGGCGCGGACGCGCCGAATCACGCTTCCTACCACAACCGCCCGGCGGTCGGCCGGGAGCGCGGGCCCGAGCAACGCGAGGGACGCGCGACCCGGGGAACGGCAGGGCTGCGGTGGTGTACCTGGAGGACTGAAAGGGCGAGGCGGGCTGGACGAAGCACGAGCCCACAAGCACCGGAGCGAAGTGAGGAGCGCAGTGGTGCTCGCGCGAGTCCAGCGCGCCGAGGGCTTTCTGGGTGTTGGTGGTTTCCTTTCTTCCAGCACCAGACCCACAGAACCACCCACTCAACTCACAGCCCACGTTGACCAGGTGGTTCAGACGAACGTGTATCCGGAGAAGCGAAGCAGCGCAGTCACTCGTCAGGTAGCACAAAAGCGAAAGGTGAGACGGGATAGGGTCGTTCCCAGCCGTCTCGTCGCCCTGAATTGGTCCCCGCTGACGCTCCGGCCCTCCAAGACGGAGCGTCAAGTGAAAACCCACCGGCAATGGATATAAGAGTTGTGGCATTTCCCGAGCGGTCGGACCAGTCAGCGGTGCCTATCGGGGACGGATCCGCTCAGGATCGTGACAGGAGCGCTTTCAACTGGTCGGTCGAGAAGACGGACGTCGGCCGGTCCATGTGGACGCCGATCTCCCCCTCGAAGGCCTTCATCCCGACGCGCTGGAGGAGTTCGGGGAAGGAGTAGCCCGCGCGGACGACGTGGCCAAGCCGGATTTCGTTGCGGAGGTCGTCGCGCCACGCCGTCTCGTAGTCGTCGAGCGTCGCCGGGTCGTCGGGGTCGATGGTGCGCGCGGCGTGGTCGGCGGCGGTCATGCCGTAGAGGATGCCGCCGCCGGTGAAGGGCTTGGTCTGGGCGGCGGCGTCGCCGATCAGGAACGACCGGCGGCCGGTCACGCTGTCCGGCGGGCCGATGGGGATCAGCCCGGAACACCGGTTCTCGGTGTCGGCGCCGTACTCCGCGGTCAGGGCGTCGAAGCGCTCGCGGACGTCGTCGTTCGGTCCCATCGCCAGGCCGTACTCGACGCCGGCCTCGCCGCGCGGGATGCGCCAGGCGAAAAACTCCGGGACGGTGAGGTGGACGTCGACGAACTCGCCGTGGTCTGGCTCGGGGTCGAAGCCGAGCACGCCGTGGAGCAACTCGTCGGGTTCGGGCAGGTCGAGTTCGCGCCGGACGCGGGAGTTCGGGCCGTCGCAGCCGGCGACGAACTTCGCCTCGTGGGTCTCGACGCCGTCTGGGCCGCGCACCTCGACGCTCACGTGGTCCGTGTGCTCCTCGACGCCGACGACGGTGTGGTCCTCGCGGAGGTCGACGCCCGCGTCGCGGGCCGCCTCTGCCAGGAGCTTGTCCAGGCCGACGCGGTCGATGACGTTCGAGACCGGGTCGTCCTTGTAGAAGGGGTGGGCCTCGCTGTCGGCACCGCCGAGGTGGAAGCGCGCGCCGTACACCTCGTTCTGGAGCAACTCCTCGCGAGCGCCCTCGGGGGTGTACTCCCAGATGTCGGTGCTCACGTGGCCCGAACAGGCCAGGGGCTCGCCGACGGTGCCCTGCTCGAAGGCGAGTACGTCGTGCCCGGCCTCGCTGGCCCGGCGGGCGAACCGGGAACCGGCAGGGCCGCAGCCGACGACGACGAAATCGTGCATGTGCGAGACGTCGCGGGGACGGCCCAAATACCTTCTCCGTCGAGGCGGCGCCGGTCGTGCTCCCCGCGATATCCGGTCGGAATCGTCCGGCGTCTCAGCCGACCACGGCGAGGCCGCTTGGCACCTGTCGCCGGTACTCGCTCGGCCACGAGAGGGTACACAGCTCCCAGGCCCAGCCGTCGTCGCTGTGGTAGAGCCCCTGGTTCGTCAGGGCGTAGAAGCCGGTGGCGTGGGCGTCGAGGACGGCGCGGGCCAGCCCCTCCGGTCCGGGGAGGCCGTCCATCGCCTGCTCCCAGTGGACCCCGCCGGTATCGTCGGCGCCCCCGCCGTCGGCGTTCCCGTCGTCGGCGCTTTCGCTGCCACTCCCGCCGCCGGTCCGCCGGTAGACGTAGGACGTGCCGTCGGGGTCGTGCGCGGCGTAGGCGCCGCTGGCCGCGGACACCACGACCGCGTCGGGGTCGGCGGGGTCCACGGCCAGCCCCCAGACGTAGCGGTGCTCCAGGCCGTCCTGGGGGTAGTGCCACGAATCGCCGCCGTCGGTCGACTCGGCGTAGCCGTCGCCGGCCGCGGTGTACACCCGGTCCGGCGCTTCGGGATGGGTTCGGAGCGTGTGGTTGTCCCGCCGGCCGCCCTGGGGATGGTCGATCCAGCTCTCGCCGGCGTCGTCGGTACGGACGAGCGCGCCGGCCTCGATGGCCACGTAGAGCCGCTCGGGATCGTCGGGATGGACGGATATCCACCGGACGTGGTGGGTGTCCGGCCGCGGCGGGAACGACCAGCGCTCGGCCGAGGGCAGGTCGGCGACGCCGGGGCGCTCCTCCCACGACTCGCCGCCGTCGGTCGACCGATAGACGCGAGAGGGCTCCGTGCCGACCCAGACGGTGTCGGGGTCGTGCGGGCTGACGGTGACGGCCGTGACGCGGTCGCCCGGGTCGTGGACCGTCCGCCAGGCGTCCCCGCCGTCGGTGGAGCGCTGGAGCCCCTCGTCGACGGTGCCGACGAACACGCGCTCTGGCGCCGCGGAGCTCGCCGCGACGCACTCCAGGTCGTTGGTGACCAGCCGTTCGTGCTCGAGCCACTCGTCGCGCTCGCCGTCGACGACGAGGACCCGGTCGTCCAGGGCCGCGTAGAGGGTTGGCATGTGCTCGTGTAGGCGGGCTGCGATAAAGTGTGTTGGGCGGTCGCAGTGCCTCGACTGTCCGCACGGCCACACATTCTTGTAGTCCCTGGAGGACTGAAAGGGCGAGACGGGATCGACGAAGCACGACACGTCGAGTACCGAAGGGCAATGAGGCGCGCAGACTGAGGCGCGCTCGCCAGCGCGCGCCACCGCCGAGAAACCAGTCGTCAGTTAATCGTCAGCCGAGGGCGCGGCCATCTCGCGGTCGGCACGGGGGCCCTCCAGTTCCACGTCGGGGAGCAGGTCGCGCAGGTAGCGCCCGGTGTGGGAGTCCTCGGTCTGGGCGACCTCCTCGGGAGTTCCCTCGCCGACGATGTGGCCGCCCTTCTCGCCGCCCTCGGGGCCGAGGTCGACGACGTGGTCGGCGTTCTTCACCAGGTCGAGTTCGTGTTCGATGACGACGACGGTGTTGCCGTTGTCGGTGAGGCGGTGGAGGACGTCGATGAGTTTGCGCTCGTCCTCGGGGTGGAGCCCGGTGGTGGGCTCGTCCAGGAGGTACAGCGTCTCGCCGGAGTCCTTCTTGCCGAGTTCCTCGGCGAGTTTGACGCGCTGGGCCTCACCACCCGAGAGGGTGGTCGAGGGCTGGCCGAGCGTCATGTAACCCAGGCCGACGTCCTTGAGGAGTTTGAGCCGGCGGCGGATGCCGGTGTGGCCCTCGAAGAACTCGAAGGCCTCGGAGACCTCCATGTCCAGCACGTCGGCGATGGTGGCGTCCTTGTAGGTGACGTCGAGGGTCTCGTCGTTGTAGCGTGCGCCGTCGCACTCCTCGCAGGGGACGGAGACGTCCGAGAGGAAGTTCATCTCGATGGTGACGGTGCCCTGCCCGCCGCAGGCCTCACAGCGGCCGCCCTTGACGTTGAACGAGAAGCGACCCTTCTCGTAGCCCCGCTGCTTGGCGAGGCTGGTCTCGGCGAACAACTCGCGAATGTGGTCGAAGACGTTGGTGTAGGTCGCGGGGTTGGAGCGCGGGGTGCGGCCGATGGGCGACTGGTCGATGAGGCGGACCGTCTCGATCTGGTCCAGGCCCTCGATGGCGTCGTGTTCCCCGGGGTCGACGCTGGTGTTGTCGTTCATCTCGCGAGCGAGGCCCTTGTACAGCACGTCGTGCATCAGGGTGGACTTGCCCGAGCCTGAGACGCCCGTGATGGCGGTGAAGTTGCCCAGCGGGAGGTCCACGTCGAGGTCCTTGAGGTTGTGCTGGCGGGCGCCCTCGATAGTGATCGCGCCGTTCGACTCGCGCCGTTCGCTCGGCACCGGGATCGCCCGTTCGCCCGAGAGGTACTCGCCGGTGACGCTGTCGGGGTTCTCCATCAGCTCGTCGACGGGCTGGTTGGCGACGACCTCGCCGCCGCGCTTGCCCGGGCCGGGGCCCATGTCGACGACGGTGTCGGCCCGCCGCATCGTCTCGGTGTCGTGCTCGACGACGATCAGCGTGTTGCCGAGGTCGCGGAGCTCTTCGAGCGTGTTGAGCAGGCGGTCGTTGTCGCGCTGGTGGAGCCCGATGGATGGCTCGTCGAGGACGTACAGCACGCCCACCAGCCCCGACCCGATCTGGGTCGCCAGCCGGATGCGCTGGCTCTCCCCGCCCGAGAGCGTGGAGGCCTCCCGGTCCAGGGTGAGGTACTCCAGGCCGACCTCGCACATGAAGCCGAGGCGGGCGCGGATCTCCTTGAGGATCTCTTCGGCGATCTTGGTGTCCCGGGCGCCGAGGTTGGCCTCCAGGCCCTCGAAGTGTTCGAGCGCGTCGCCGATGGACATCCGGTTGACCTCGGTGATGGACGTTCCGTCCACGAGGACGGCCCGCGATTCGTCCTTCAGTCGGGTGCCGTCGCAGGACGGGCAGGCGGTGACGGCCATGTACTTCTCGATGTGGTCGCGGGTGCCGTCGGAGTCGGTCTCGACGTAGCGGCGTTCGAGGTTCGGGATGACGCCCTCGAAGCGCTTGGTCTTGCGCCGGGTGCCGTTCCGGGTGCTGCGGCTGAACTCGACCTGCCGGTCGGTGCCCCAGAGGAACTGTCGCTGGACGTCCTCGTCGATGTCCTCCCACGGCGTCGCGAGCAGGACGTCGAAGTGCTGGGCGACGGCGTCGAGGCGAGTGCGGTAGTACGACCGGTTGTAGCTCCAGGGCTCGAAGACGTTCTTGAGCGGCTTGGAGGGGTCCTGGACGACGAGGTCGGGATCGACCTCCTTGGCCTGGCCGATCCCCTCACACTCCGGGCACGCGCCGTGGGGGCTGTTGAAGGAGAAACTGCGCGTCTCTATCTCGGAGATGTCGATGCCGCAGTGCGTGCAGGCCAGTTCCTCGGAGAACTCGACGACGAGGCGGTTGGCGTCGTCGGCGTCGTCCGCGTCCTCGCCGTCGCCTTCGTCGTCGCCAGCGGCCAGGTCGCCTGTTCGCCGGGCGGTCGCGCCGCCGATCTCGACGTCCTCCGGTGCGTCGGGGAGGATCACCTTGATCACGCCTTCGGCCTCTTCGAGCGCCGTCTCGACGGAGTCGGTGATGCGGGAGCGCCGTTCCTCGCTGACCTTCACGCGGTCGACGACGACGTCGATGGTGTGGTCGTAGTTCTCGTCGAGTTCCGGCCGGTCCATCGTGAGGTCGTACTCCTCGCCGTCGACCTCGACGCGGGCGTAGCCGTCGGCGACGAGGTCGTCGAACAGGTCCTCGAAGGCGCCCTTCTGGTCGCGGACGACCGGGGCGGCGATCTTCGCCCGGGTTCCCTCGGGCAGTTCGAGCATTCGGCGGACCATGTTCTGGGCGCTCTGGGTGCCCACTTCGCGGCCACACTCCGGGCAGTGGGGCGTCCCGACGCGGGCGTACAGCAGGCGCAGGTAGTCGTGCAGTTCGGTGACGGTCCCGACCGTCGAGCGTGGGTTGTTGGCGGCGTTCTTCTGGTCGATGGAGATAGCCGGGGAGAGCCCCTCGACGGTCTCGACCTGCGGCTTGTCCATCTGGCCGAGGAAGTTCCGCGCGTACGCGGAGAGCGATTCGATGTAGCGTCGCTGGCCCTCGGCGTAGATCGTCTCGAAGGCGAGCGACGATTTCCCCGATCCGGACAGTCCCGTGACGACCGTCAGTTCCTCGCGGGGAATCTCGACATCGACGTCCTTGAGATTGTGTTCCTCGGCGCCGCGGACCTCGATGTACTCCTTTGTCATCTATGGCTCCCTTCGGCACTCGGCGAGTGAAACCCTGTCGGTTTCGCGGCACCGATGCCCGGGAGCCTGATCGAGCGAAATCGAGTCGGACGAGGGCGCTGGGCGGCGATTACGATCCCCGTCCAGCGCTCCCTTCGATCGCGCCCGGCGCTGGCGCGAAACCACCAGACTGCGCCGCTTTTCGACCGCCATATCGGCGCCACTTCGACAGATGACGACGGGCCCGACTCATTCGCCGAAATCGGCACGGGTTTTATATACTACTGCGAGAGGGGTACGGGCGAGGGATTCAGGATGGCAACAGGTACGCAACGCGACGTCATCGAAGGGGTCGACCTGACGGGGGACGAGTACACGGTCACGCAGAAACTGCTTCGCAACAAGTACAAGGTGTACGACGAGGACGGCGAGTTGATCCTCCGGGCGAAGCAGAAACTGTTCAAGATGAAAGAGGAGTTCCCGTTCACCGACCCGGACGGGGACGACGTCTTCGAGATCAAGGCCGAGAGCATCCTCGATCACGCGGGCGACTACACGCTGACCGAGGCCGACAGCGGCGACGCCATCGCCGTCCTCGACAAGAACTGGACGCTGCTCTCCCACAAGTGGAAGATCCGGGACCCGGACGACGAGCGCCTGCTCGCGAAGATCGAATCGCGGGGTGCGCTGCTGGAACTGGTCCGCAACCTTCCCTACATCGGGATCGTCACGGGGCTGATCCCCCACAAGTACTCCATCGAGGACACGGACGGCAACGACATCGGCGAGATCGCCGGCCAGCTCTCGCTGGCAGACACCTACGAGATCACCGTCGAGGACAGCGGCGACGCCGACAAGGAGGCGCTCGTCGCGTCGGCTATCGCCATCGACGCGCTGGAAGGCAACTGAGCCTCACTCAGTGGGCGCCACGATCAACTCCGGCGACCGCAGGTACCGGACGACGAAGACGCCCGTCAGCAACGCGACCGTGCCGAGCGACCAGAGGACGTTCGTCAGGCCGAGGCCGATCATCGCCACGCCGAGCGTGACGAACGCGACCCCCGCGAGGGCGTACCCGCCCGGCGCGCGGAAGCCGGGGTCGACGTCGGTCCGGTAGTATCGCAGGCCGACGAACGAGAGGAGGTTGATCGCGTAGGGAAGGCCGGTACCGACGATGGCCGAGACGACGAGCAACTGGAAGAAGTACTGAGGCACCGTCGCGAGCGCGCTGGCCAGCAGCGAGACGGCCGCCAGTCCCACCCACGGCACCTGGAACCGGTCGCTGACGGCGCCGAAGGGGCCGGGCAGGGTCCCGTTGCGCCCGAGCGCGAACAGCACCCGGCCGGCGCTCATCGTCCCGACGAGCATCGTCGTGAAGATGGCCACCAGCGCGGCGAAGGGGAGCAGGACGTCCCGCAACAGGGGGACCCCGAGGGCGGTGGCGGCGACCCCCAGCGGCGCCGTCACGGCGGAGTTACCCTCGACGAACGCCGACGGCGCGACCTGCCCGTGGAGGGCCACGAGCACCAGTCCGTAGAGGACGGTCGAGACCGCCAGCGACGCGACGATGGCGCGCGGAATCGTGCGTGTGGGCTCGCGAATCTCCTCGGCGCTGGCAGGGATGACCGTCCAGGCCCCGTAGGCGGTGATAGCCACCTGAACGGCGGCGAGGAACTGGACGGGACCGTCGAGGACGAACGGGCGGTAGTTCGCCGGGTCGGCCCGGGCCAGCCCCAGCGCGGCGAAGACGACGAGAATCGCCAGTAGCAGGGCGGCGAACACGAGATTGACGCGGCTGGTGACGCTCACGCCGAGTGCGTTGACCAGAAAACTCAGTGCGATGCCGGTCAGGGCGATGGGGACGGCGTGGCCGCTCGCCGCCGGAACGATCATCCCGACGTAGTCGGCGATGGCCAGCGCCGAGACGGTGATGCCGAACGCCCAGCCGACGCTGTAGGACACTCCCTCCAGGTAGCTGGCGAACGCGCGAACGACGCGGGACGGCCCGAGCGTCTCGTAGGGGAAGACGGCTGGCCCCCCGGCCTGTGGAAAGGCCAGCGACAGCTCGGTGTAACAGAGTGCGATGGTCGTCATCAGGACACCCGCACCCATCCAGGCGACGATCGCCGAGGGGCCGGTCAGTCGCCCGGTCGTCCCGGGGAAGACGAAGATTGCCGACCCGACCATCCCGCCGACGCTCAGCAGGACGCACTCCAGCAGCCCCAGTTGCCGTTCCAGCCCGGTCGACGCGTTCCCGACCGCCGGCGACTCCTCGGACATTCTGGTCCGACCTTCAGGCAGGGCCCACTTACCGTTTTCTGAATCCGATATGCATAACGGAATTGGAACGATCTCGACGGGTACCCCTTTCCGTGTCGCTGCAGTACCGCTGCTATGACCGACGAGAACCGCTCGCTGATCGCGAAACTGCTCGTGCCAGTGGGCACGCTGTACCTCGTCTCCCTCGCGCTCCAGCCGCCGCCGGCCCGGTGGGTCGGCCTGGGCTGTCTCGCCGTCGTCGTCCCGCTGCTCGTCGCCAGGGCGCTCGGCACGGTCGCGGGAATCGGGCCGTGGGCCGACGGTGAAGCCGACTGATGCCGGCGACCACCTCGGGCACCGAGCCTTACACCTTCTCGGGTAACCAGCCGCCGTCGACTTCGATATTCTCGCCGGAGACGTACGCCGCGTCGTCGCCGAGGAAGAACAGGACGGTGGCCGCGATGTCCTCGAAACTCGCCGGCCGGTCGCGGGGCAGGTCGGCGGGGAACTCGTCGGAGTTCTCGACGACGTACGGCGAGACGGCGTTGACGGTGATCCCGTCGTCGTCGGTGTCGCCGGCGAGCATCCGGGTGAACATCAGGACGCCCTTCTTGGCGACGAAGTACGGGAAGTTCTTCGGGCTGACCATGCTCTGCTCGGCAGAGGCGTAGCCGATGTTCACGATGCGACCCCACTCCTGATCGCGCATGCCGTCGAGTGCCCGCTTCGAGCAGAGGTAGGTTCCGGTGAGGTTCGTGTCCAGCACGAGATTCCAGGTGTCGAGGTCCATCTCGGCCCAGTGCTGAGGCGCGAAGGCGCCGACGTTGTTGACCAGGACGTCGACGGTCCCGAGTTCGTCCTCGACGGCGGCGAACATCCCGTCGACGCTGTCCGGGTCGGTGACGTCGCCCTGGACCGCCGTCGCCTCGACGCCCTTCTCGCGGGCGCTTTCGGCGACGTCCGCGGCGGCCTCGGCGCTACTGTGGAAGTTCACCGCCACGTCCGCGCCGCAGTCCGCGATGGCCAGGAGGAGCTCGCGACCGATGCCCTTCGCGCTGCCCGTCACGAGTGCGGTCCGTCCCGAGAGGTCTGGCGTGGTCATGGGCACTGGTTCGCCCGGAGCGCCCTTTAGGTTCGTGTTCTCCCGGGACCCGGTTCGGCCACGCCGGGCGGCAGGCGCCACCGCGTTCACACGAGAGCGGGCCCGCGAGTCCAGCGAGCACGCTCGACGGATACCCTCCCCGTCGCGCGAATACAGTGAGATATTTACGCCGTCGAAATAGGGTACCCGTATGACCACGATCGTCGAGTTCGACGGCGCGTCGCGCGGCAACCCTGGTCCGGCCGGTATCGGCTATCGCGTCCTCCCGGACGGCGACGGCGTCGAGGGTCACGAGTACATCGGCGAGGCCACCAACAACGAGGCCGAGTACACCGCGCTGATCCGCGGCCTGGAGAGCGCCCTCGAGAAGGGCTACACCGAGGTCATCGCCGAGGGCGACTCCCAGCTCGTCGTCCGCCAGGTACGGGGCCAGTACAACGTCGGCGCCGACAACCTGATTCCCCTGTACAAGGAGGCCCGCACCCTGGTCGAGGAGTTCGACGACTTCGAGATCCGCCACGTCAAGCGCTCGAAGAACGAGGGCGCCGACGACCTGGCGAACGAGGCCCTCGACCAGCGGTAACGGGCGCTCCGTGGACGGAGGAGCCGTGTCGTCGGGCCCGGGCGTCTCACGCCGGCGTGAGCGGTATTTCGTCCCCCGCTCGTCGGCGTATTGCTTCCGCCCGGACGCGGCGCTTCGATACCTGTCGCGTCGGGATTCCCAGGACGTGGACCGACTGTTCGAAGTCCTGAGCGGCGCCTCTGGCTCACGTACTGGGACTGCGCCTCCGCTGTAGCTGGCGCTGTGTCTTCCTCCCATTCGAACGACCAGCTCTGATTCCGACGCCAGAGAGTTGAAATTAGAAATCTATAAGTAATTAATTCGGATTGTGGATGGTAGAAAAATGGGTGGGGATGCTAACAGTATAGCTGGAGCGTCGAATCAGTTGCTCGCGGTCGCACTGGCCGTGTTGCTGCTCACGGGGACGGTCACGCCAGTCATCGCCGTCGAAACTGACCAGAGCGGAGTAGTCGGCGGTCTGGGCGAAGCGGGGAACGTCCAGGCGGCTAACGGGACCGTCCTGGGGACAGAAGCGGCCAACACGCTGTTCGAGGGCAGTCCGAGTCTCCAGAAGACGTGGGCCCGGACCCTGGTCCTGAACGGCACGCACGCACACGGCCACAACCGGGAGTCCCTGGAGCACCTTAACAGGTCGCTGGCGCACACGAGGGGGCCCAAGACAGTCGCCAACGCGAGCGCGTTCGAGCACGACGCGGCGGCCGTCGAATCGCTCGAACTCCACGGCGACCAGCGGCGACAGGAGATGGACGTCCTGGCGGCAGAGCTGGTCGTCTCGGCGGACAACGAGACCGCGGCCGAGCGCATCGAACACGCCCAGTGGGCGCTCAACCGGACGCGAGACAGGCTCCACACGGGCACCGAAAAGAGCTCGGCCGCACACATCCGCAACGCGGAACGGGCCCATCAGCGCGCCGCGAAGCACCTCGACGGAGCAGCGGCCGACGACATGGAAGCGCGCGCCGCGGCGATACGCCAGTACCGGGTCGCCTGGAAGCAGGCGACGAAGGCGCTGAACAGGATCGACGCGGCGACGGACCCCGTCGTCGTCATCGACACGCGCGGGGATCCACAGCGGAACGGCTCCGAACCGCTCACTGGTGAACTCCGCGGCCACGTCGTCGACGCGGATTCGTCGGATCTTTCGAACGCGACCGTGACCGTCGGTGACGAGCGGACGAAGACGGTCCCGATCAACGGCACCGGAACGCACGCGAACGCGACCTTCGCCGTCAACGTCACGCTCGAGGATCGGATCACCCGGGTCAACGTCTCCGTCGAAGAATCGGGAGCCTCCCACCGGAAATCGGGCAGGCCCGACCACGCCGGAAACAAAGGGAACAGCGAGAACAAGGACAAGAAGGACAAGGGCGAGAAGGACAAGGGCGAGAAGAACAGGGGCAAGCCCGACCACGCCCGGGGAGGCGGATCGAACGGTCACGCGGCTCCGAACGACGGTGCCGGAAACGTCGGGTACGACGTCGTTCGATTCGACGGCGACGGCCTCCCCGACACGTTCGAGACCGAAGTTCTCCACACGGATCCCCAGGATCCGGACAGCGACTCGCCGAAAGTCGCGGCCGACGTCGGTGACAACGGCGTCATCGACGGGCTGGAGGACTTCGACGGGGACAACGTCACCAACTATCACGAGGGGCGGTTCGGAACGGACCCGTTCGCGAGCGACACAGACGGCGACCGGCTCCCGGACAGGTTCGAGATCCAGTACGGGGCACTCGATCCGCGGCAGGCAGACACGAACGACGACGGCGTCCGTGACGACGAGTGGGACGTCGACGACGACGGCCTGACGAACCGCCAGGAGTACGAAGCGGGGACGAATCCGCAGGTCGCCGACGCGGACAGGGACGGGCTGAACGACTCCCGGGAGCTCGAGTTCGGGACGAACGCGACCGACCCGGACACCGACGACGACGGATTGCTGGACGGCGAGGAGGTCCGGCTCGGGACCGACCCGCTGTCACCCGACTCCGACGGTGACGGCGTGGTCGACGGCGACGCGACCTACACGACGACGACGTCGAACGAGACCCTCGGGGTGAACGTCTCGCTGTCCGGTGGGGGCGACGTCGCGAGCGGCGTCACTGTCGAGAACGGCTCCCAGGAGATGTTCGAACGCGACCAGATCCGCGACGCCCAGGTTTCCTCGATCGTCGACCTCGAATCGGAGCGTTCCTTCGACTCGGCCAACGTCACGTTCTCCTACGACGAGTCGGAGCTGGGCGAGACCAACGAGTCCGACCTGGTCGTCTTCCGGTACAACGAGTCGCTGAACCTGTTCGAACCGCTGAACAGCTCCGTCGACGCGGCCAACGACACCGTCACCGGCGAGACGGAACAGTTCTCCCGGTTCGTGGTGTTCGACGTCCGGAACTGGGCGGCGAACTACGCGGCAGAGCGACCGGAGGAGAGCGCCGGCGAGGACGAGATACAGCCCATCGACGTGACGTTCATCATCGACTCGTCGGGGTCGATGTCCGGGAACGATCCCCAGGAGTTCCGCAAGCAGGCGGCCAAAGAGTTCGTCGGGGCGCTCGTCGACGGTGACCGCGCCGGCGTCGTCGACTTCGACGGCGACGCACACGTCGACCAGGAACTGACGACGGACTTCGGCAAGGTCAACGTCTCTATCGAGCGCCTGGACGCCAACGGTGGGACGAACATCGGGGCCGGCGTCGGCGCCGCCAACGAGCACTTCGCCGACCGGAGCAACGACTCCCGCGCCCAGTTCGCCGTCCTGTTGACCGACGGGCAGGGCAGTGGCGGCCGCGCCGAGGCCGAGACGGCCGCCGAACGCGGGACGACCATCTACACCATCGGCTTCGGCGGCGCGGACGGGAACAAACTGCAGGACATCGCCCAGACCACGGGCGGGAACTACACCTACGTCGACAGCGCGAGCGACCTGCCCGACGTCTTCTCGCGCGTCGCCGACGACATCGGCGCCCAGGACACCGACGGGGACACGATTCCGGACGTGGCCGAGCGGCGTGGCGTCCCGACGAGCCTCGGCCTGGTCCAGACGGACCCGTACAACGACGACACGGACGGCGACGGGCTCAGTGACCGCGAGGAACTCGGACGGGCGACGAGCTTCGAGGAACTGACCGAGCGGCTCGATCCGAACAGTGACGCTTCGGCCGTCGAGCGGCGACAGGCCCGGAGCATCGTTCGGACGATGACGGAGGCGGGCTACAACCTCAGTAACGTCTCCACGAACATCTACCTCGATCCGACCAGCGACCCGACCGAGCGGGACACTGACGGGGATGGCGTGGACGACTACACGGAGACCACGGAGCCGACTGAGGTCCTCTGGACGGCCGACCGCGACGCGACCCGGCGCGTCCTCGAGGAGGGTGAGCCAGACGCCGACGCCATCGACGCCGCCTACGAGACGAACTCGGTGTACTCCGATCCGTGGCAGTCCGACACCGACGGCGACGGGCTCAACGATAGCCGGGAACGAGCACTGGCGACGGACCCGACCAGGGCGGACACCGACGGGGACGGCATCGACGACGAGACGGAGGTCGAGGGCACCGGCGACCCGACGCTGTACGACGTCCGGCCACCGGACATCGAGACAGACGAGTCCGGCTACTACATCCCGAAGGAGAGCCTCGACACGACCTACTGGGTCCAGGTCCGGATCGAAGACGACGCCGGCGTTGCGAGCGCGTCGCTCGTCAAGGGCGACAGCGTCGAGATGACGCGAGAGTTCGACGAGGACGACCCGTATCTCACCGACGACGGTACCACCGCGCTCGGAACGCTGGAGTACACCGACAAGGCCCTCACGACCGAGGAGGTCGACACCAGCAGCGTCGAATCGACGTTCGTCTCCTTCGGGAGCGCCGCCGTCGACGCGGTCGGCGACGTCTCCGAGACCGTCGGCGACGTCACCCTCGGTGCGACGGTGTACGTCCGGAGCACGGACGCGAACGACAACAGTCGCCGCGTCGTCGGCGTCCAGCGCGAGAACTTCTACGGCGCCATCGCGGGAGAGCTCTACACGGGAACGATATTCGACCACGGGACCGCCGGTTCGTTCGGGCTGGTCTCGGGCTTCTCCGCGAGCCTCGGTGTCGTGTTCGCGGACCTCGCGACGTTCATCGAGGACCCGACCGCGTTCGTCGACGGGATGGCGGCGATGTGGAACATCGTCTCCGAACAGGGATTCGACGTCCTCGGCCCGCTGATCGACGGGCTCATCCACCAGTTCGAGCAGAAACAGGCCCAGAACAACCCCTACGGCTCGCTGGAGGAGAAGGAGCATCCGGCGCTGTACGACACCTACGAGCGCAACTGGTACAAGGGGTACGCCATCGGGTTCGTCTCGAAGCTGGTGCTCAGCGCGGGCGTCGGCAAGGCCGCCAAGACGGCGATCAAGCAGACCGACACCGCCGGCGACATCGCTGACCGGCTCGCCGACACCCGGGCGCTCCGGGCTCTCTCGCGGATGAGCGACGCGAAGGAAGCGGGCAAAGCGCGCGTCGCAGCGCGGATTCTGCTGGCCAGTGACGACGCCAGCGAAGCGGTGATCAGCCAGGCAGATACCGCCGGCGCGGCGGTGCGACTGTGGCGCGTCCAGCGCGGGATGGACGCCGACGTGGACGCGCTGCCGGAGGCTCGGCAGGCGGAACTGGGTCGGATGCTCGCCCGTGGCGACGCCGACACGAGAAGCGCCGCACGGCGGCTGGACCAGGACGCGCTGGACGATCTGACAAGGCTTGACGTCGGTCCCAGAGTGCGGGCCGGGTTGGCGCCGAAGTACGCAGAGTTGGACGCCAATCGTCGCGCGGAGCTTGGCAAAATCATTCGAATTAAGGGAGACAGCGCTGCTGCAGGAGGTGCACGGCTTGATGATGCCTCGCTCAGAACGGTTATTGACGCAGATTACACGACGAGACAGAGAGCGGATGTCCTCGAAACTGTTGACGACGCAAATATCCATACGCTCGGGGAGACACCCGATGGTCGCGACCTTGCAGTCCGGTATCTCACTCGGAGCGGAGGCAGCGACGGTGACGTCCTCAGAGCAAACGTTTGCAACAGTCCGTGTGATAGTATTGCAGACTCGGTTACAGGGCTTGATCTCAGCGATGATCAAGAGGAATATCTACTGGCCAATCTTGATGCGTACGACAGGCGTCAGAGTGGTCATACACGTTCAGTGAGTGATGTCGAATCCGATCTAGAACGTCTGGCTCGCGAGGACGTCGACGGCCTCAGAGAAGCAATCGAACACGGTACCCGAAACAAGAATGACCCTGTCGAAATAACCCACGACGATCTATCTGCTCTTCAAGGATTGGATGGTGAGGTTGATGCAGCAACTAATATCCTGGACAACGAACGAACGGTGATAAAGTCACTTGACAATGATATTGACACGTCGAAAGGAACTACTGACGTCGACATCGATCTCGAAGACGGTACTGGAATCGAAGTGAAAAACAGAGATTACACCGAAATCCCCGAGTACGCGAAAGACAGTGAGATCGATGAACTGACCACGAAAATGGAGAAATACGCAGAAGTTCGAGATGATATTGTGATAGCAACTAAAGGCGATCCCCAGAGTTCAGATGTACTGCAGTCCGTAAAAGAAAATATTGAATCGGACTACCCTGACGCTGAGATTCAGATAATGCACATTGATGATCTAGACTCTCTGTAATCTAAACCATGTCAGACGATTCAATTTGGGTGTGCTACCATACCGATGCCGTGCCAGAGGATATCGTTAGTCAGATTCGTCCACGAGGGCAAGCTATCGGATTCACTATCTCGTCGCATCCAGATGACTCGGCAGATCAAATTACGCTAGAGTACGACGATGTCACGGACGTAAATATCAGATTCAATCGGGGGGACAACTGGGACTGGTCCGAACCCAGAATCCTCCTCACGTTCTCTACGATGTCGTTGGATACGAACGTCCAAGTAAATCAAAACAAGCGCACGCGCTCACTAGTACAAGACCGTGTCGAGGCGATATTAGGGCTAATAGAGGAGATCGTCCTCGTGACTCAACCGGAATATGTTTGGAGTATGTTGAATGTCGGACCAGAACCCGATAACGGATTACGACCTTCGGAGCGGCCGATCGCCAAGAGTATCTCACGGATGTTTTGGGTGACTGTATTCTCAAAATCTACGGTGGGTGAGTTAGGTGGTAGAGAACGTGTGCTAGAGGCTCCAGCCTGGATGGTGAAAGAGTTAGATAGCGGCCACGTAATGGTTGTTAAGACAGACAACCCAGTAGATCCAACCACCAGACCGTCGGTTTCAACCGATTCGTACCTGTTGGAGGGGAAAAGTCGCGAAGTACTCGAAGAAGACCAACAGGATATCGCCGATCCGTTTTTGCACCTCGATAACGGTGCACTGGGTACTGACGTCGTTATCCACCGAGAAAACGTCGAAGGCAATCTTACGAACGACGATATCCAGCTGGTCCGAGTTAAAGTCGAAGAGGATGCGCTCTGGGAACTCGATAGCGGGGAATTTCTCCGGCGGCGAATCGATCATCAAGGGGATCCGATTGGAGATCTACCCGATAAGATCGGTGTCGATGAAGAGCCATATCCACCGCTCATCCGCCTCAACGTTCCGCCTGAATTCGTGGAGCTTGATGCGCCCACTGACGAAAACGTCGTGACGAAAGTTCTGGAGATGGACATCGAGATTTCTAAATTGAAGATTCTCGCTAACTTGGCCGGCGCAGTGTCCGATGCTGAGGACCTCGCCGCGATCGAACCACTCGTCGATCAGTTACACAAACTGGATGACGTGAGCGGAATCGAACAAGTTATCGAGGAACGGATCCTCTAGTATGTCGTAATCTAGATGGCTCAAGTGCTGAAGAGGACTGACAGAACCTAGTTGTCAAATCGAGGCAAAAGTGACGACAGATACTGAAAAACGAGATACCAACCGAAGGTCCGGCGATGGTTTGGGAGATGGTATTTATGACCCAAACTCTTCAAGACGCGTGCATTCGTTCAATTGCTCGGACGGTGGCACATAATGGGCCGACGACTTACGACAGAACTCGATCCGTATGGTCCCCTCGCCGACAAGCGATATGAACGCGACCCACCAGTCATGGACGCGATCAAGATCGACGGGACACTTACGAAGCAAATCCTGCTCGTCTCTGAGGAACTCGGCGTCGATGGCGAGCGAATAGTTGAGTTACTCGGCGCGCCGCGAAACGGTGGCGCTCCGGAGCCGGAGCACGAAATTGCCGGTGCGCAGCAGGAGAAACTACGGGACCTGATCGCGGAGCTTCTGATCGAAATTGAGGACTACGTCGACCCAGACGAGGACATCGCCGAACTGGCAACCGAAGTCCATCCCAGAGACAAAGCCTTGGTCGAGCCGACCGACGACGTCTTCTTAGGCGTCTACGGGAAGTTGCGCAGTGTCAGAATACTGCACGATTTTGCCATCGAACACGACATCGAGCTCTCAATTGGATGACTGCTTGGAAAGTGCACGGAACGTCTCGTGAGATCATCGACTACCTATGAGTGACCGAATTGAGATCGATCTCCTCGTCGGAAAGGATGCTTCGCCCTCGTCGCTTGAGCCGTTACGTCGGTACGTAAACGAACAAGCTGGATTCGAGGCTGACTGGGGGAGGGATGACGAGTGTCTCTATATGATCGGTCAACGGGATGCGGGGTCATTTGGGGTCGACCTGATGTATCACGAACCGGACTCGTCGTGGTATACCCTTCCAGCAGAAGTAGCCGTCGCGATGGATGTGTCAGAAGATGACCTCGTGGGTCACGAAGACGGTCATGCACGAATCGAACTGTTGCTGTCAATGGTCGAAATGGTACATGCAGCGGTGGATGCCCGATATGCGTACGGGTTCGACACGAACCACGTCGGCAGCGTCGGCGAGGACTGGGGCCTGGACAAACCAATGACCGACGAGAGTCTCGCCGAGAACCGTATCGCCGAGATAAGCTGGCTGATGCTGTTCGGGCCCGAGATGGTCGCAGAGTACGGGCGGGAGTGGCTACTCCAGGCGCCGGCGTGGGAGCGGCGAGAACTGGACGACGGCGGTATCATGCTCGTCGCGAGCCCCGACCCCACGGACTACGAGACATTCACTGATGGACGCGAGCAGCTCCGTGAATACTTCGGGTTTGCCGAGTAAGTAACGACGCGGTACATTCGGCCCTCCGCCTCGGAATACGTCGCCTTCGAAGCGATTCTGTAGAACGGCGAGACAGCCCTGTAGTCACAAATTCGACGATCGGCTGGGAACGGGTCAGTTCCGGACCTGCTCCGCAGCGACGGCGACCAGAGCGCACTGAAAGCTACCGACGACCTCGACAGTATCACGGCCGTCAGACAGACCGACGGCGAACTGATCATCGAAGGCCAGAGACACGGCATCGACGTAGAGATGAGCTACCCCGGGGATGGGGAATCATTCTACACGAGCAACAGCGACTACTCGCTCGACGAAATCCGCGAGATGAATAACCAGGATATCGGTGCGGACGTCGTCGAAGAGGACATCGCGCCGGAACTCATCGAACGACGCGACGGGTGGGATGTCGTCTACGCGGAGCAGAAAGGCGGTACAGACGCCGGGATCGACGTCATCGCAAAGGATGCAGACGGCAACTACGTCATTACCGAGGTCAAGTTCACTGGAAAGAGTTCGACACCCGGCAAAGGGATGTTCGACTCCTTCCGGGGCGACCACCGGCAGATGGAGGACGAATGGATCCAAGACGCCTTCGACGATGAAATTGACGAGGGTAGCTTCGACGAATACACAGAAGTAAAAGGCGCAATCCGAAGTAATGATTACCGCAAAGAAGCAATCGTCGTGCAAGATGCTTCCTCGGGCAAGTCAATCACGAAAGGCCTCACGGATTTCGGATTCGACGATGTCACAGTCGTTAGGACGGGAGGTGTGACGAAGTGACGTTTACAGAAGCCGAGCTCAGGGAGTATATTCAGGATGCCCGAGCGGAACTCGACTTCAACACCGGTTTGTGGCGAGATGGTTCGGTTGCCATTGATGGCGTGACGAATATCACCCGCAACACCGGAAAACAGTACAACCGCCTCGCAACGGGTGCAGCATTGCTCGGAGTGGTACGTGACGCCCGCAACTGCTTCGGGGAGGCGGCGAGAATCTATCTCGAACAGATCCGTGCCACCCGCCTGCGGCGCGATATTCGTGAACGCATCCTCTGGGAAGGCGAACCGCGCGTGTTCTTCCGAGCGTTAAACGCCGGTTTACTCAGTCGAGATGAATCGCTCCTGACCGAAATCGCGACCGAGGCTATCGAGGTCGACGAAAGTTATCTCGACGAGTTCGCCTCGGATTATCCAGATAGTCCCGCGCAATACTACGATATGAAGGTTCACGCCGCACTCGTTCTCGGCGACGAGCGAGCGGCGACGTTCCTCGACGAGTTGCGCGATGTGCTTGATGTGATAACGGATAAGAGTCAGTACTGGGAGGTAATTCCCAGGTATTACCAGGCGCTCCTCGACGAATCTGCCTCAGCAACCGAAGCAGCGCTCAGAGAGCTACACGACTTTTTCGCGGGTGAGGAACCAGACCCGGACGACCCGAACAAGTACGTTCTGCACGATGTCTGTGCATATATCGTCCTTGCACGGCGGCACGGACTCGATGTCTCGATCGATTCTGACCGCCTCCCAGAGGTCTTACTCAAGGAGGATATTCCCCACGAAGACGTGGAACTCGACGTCGACTTTGGAAACGTGCAGGTCACGAGCGACGTCGGGCTGTTCGAACTGGAACGCGACGACGACGGTTCGCCCGTGATTGCCGGGCGGATCTACCACCCGGGCGGGCGAGAGGTAACCGCCGAGGACGTTCCGGAACGGGAGGCGGGTCAAGTTCTCTCCGACGAGTGGGTCGACGCGGCACTCGACGAGGCAGCGTGGCGAGACCACTACGCCGACGATCTGGTCGCCGACGCACAAGAGGCATTCGCAGACGGGTCACTGACACGAAAACTGGTCGTCGTGCAGGACCGGACCGACGAGCACCTGTTCGACGAGTCACTGACGACGCTGCCGATCGACGACATCGAGTTGCTGAAGGGTGCCGGTCGGCGGTAACGACGTCACGTCGGTCTGCGGTGGTTTTCTGCAAGTAACAGACCGACACCGCCGGCGACATCGCTGACCGGCTCGCCGACACCCGGGCGCTCCGGGCCCTCTCGCGGATGAGCGACGCGAAAGAGGCGGGCAAGGCTCGCGTCGCAGCGCGGATTCTGCTGGCCAGCGACGACGCCAGCGAAGCGGTGATCAGCCAGGCAGATACCGCCGGCGCGGCGGTTCGGTTGTGGCGCGTCCAGCGCAAGATGGACGCCGATGTGGACGCTGCCCGAAGCCAGACAGGCACGATTGGGCGAGACGCTGGCGCGGAGCGATGCTGATAGTCGGACCGCGATCAGGGGAATGGACCAGGACGCGCCGGACGACCTGACGAGTCTGGACGTCGAATCGAAGACCTAGATCCCGTCTACTCCTCAGCGGCGTCCGCCTCCCACCCCTCGGTGAAGATGCGCTCCTCGTCGGCGCCCTCGTCTTCCAGCAGGTCCGCCGTCTCGACGACCATCTGGGGGACGCCACAGACGTAGCAGTCGGCCGCGTCGAGGTCGACCGCGTCCAGCGCGTCGGGCAGGTGGTCCTGCACGTGGCCGGTTCGTCCCGGCCAGTCCTCCTCCGCCCGGGAGAGGACGTAGTCGACGGCGAGGTTCTCGTTCTCGGCACGAAGCTGGTCGAGGCTCTCGCGGAAGATGAGGTGGTCCTGGTCGCGCTCGCCGAAGACGAGGTGGGCCTGCCCCTCGCCCTCGCGCGCGTACTGTTTCACCATCGGGAAAATCGGCGTGATGCCGGTCCCCGTCGCGGCGAAGACGGCGTCACGGGCCGTCTCGCGGACGTAGAGGTTCCCGTCGACGGGGTCGATCTCGATCTCGTCGCCCGGCGAACGGTCGTGCATCCACACCGACGCCGTCCCGTCGTCGTAGCGCTTGATGGCCAGACAGATCTGGCCGGTCCCTGGCTGCGTGATGGCGGTGTAGGGCCGCTCGACTTCCTCGCCGTCGTCGTCCTGGAAGTGGATGTGGGTGTGCTGGCCCGGCCGGAACTCGAAGGTGTGGTCGTCGGCGACCAGCCTGAACTGCTTGACGTCGGGCGTCATCTGGTGGACGTCGGCTACCGTGACCGTGATCGTCATGTCACTCGGCTATACGTTTCGGGGAGGGAAAAGAGGTGGTCCGCTTCGGACCCGGCCGGCGGGGAACGAAACCCGGCCGAGTTCCCGTCAGTCTCCCCTGTCAGTCTCCCGCGTCCGGCACGCCGCTACTCGTCGGTGGTCCGCGCCGACGGCGTGAGGCGGCTGTTGTGCTCCAGTCTGACGTCGACGTAGTCGACGTTCGTGGTCGTCGGTGCCAGTTTCTCGTACTGGCCACCGTCGGTGGCGTCGTGGAGTGCCGGCCCCTCGAGGTTCGGGCCGCCGGTCTTGAAGCGCGTCGGCGGGGGCGCCACGTCGTTGTCCGTCGCGTCGCGACCGACGAACACGGTGTCCCTGGTCTCGGAGCCGCCCATCGCGAAGTGACCGATGTTGAAGTCGGCGATCACGCTGTCTTCGAGAATAGAGGTCTGGAACTCCGTCCAGACCCCCGAGTGCTCGCACTTGTAGGCGGTGAAGCCGGTGAGCAGGTCCTCCCGGTTCTTGGGGATCTCGTCGGGGTCGATCTCCATCGGTTCGAGCTGCATCATCAGCCCGATCCCCTGGCAGATGTGCTGGTAGTGTGACATCCGCCACGAGCGAAGGAGGGCGTCCTCGCCGACGTCGCCAGTGTAGCCATCGAGCTGCTTCTGGGGTCGAACCGAGTAGGAGTGGGCGACGTTGTCCTCGAAGGTTATCTCGAACTCGCTGGCGTCGAGTCCCACGTCCGACTCGTCGTGGCCGTCGTAGAAGAACCCCATCGCGCCGTAGCCGCCGGCGGCGTGGTTCCCCACGAGCTCGTTGCTGGGATTCGAGATCCAGAACGCGGCCGGTCGATAGCTGTTCTGTTGCTTCGGTCGCCGGCGGACGTCGCCCGGATTCTCCAGGTACCCACCGAAGGCCCGGTCGGACTCCCTGACGTTCTTCGTGAGGATAGCCAGGTTCTCCCGGAAGACGTTGCCCTCCTCCGCCGGGAGTCCCTCCTCGACGAGATAGGAGTGGTCGATAGTGTCGAAGACGACGTTGCCTTCGATCAGGACGTTGCCAGTGCCGTGGGCGTTGATCCCGCGCTGGAAGCTGTGCCAGACGCTGTTGTGCCTGATGTAGGAGCCGTCCTGGTCGTGGCCGTGGTGGAAGTGCAGCGGGTATCTGGCCTGGAGACCGGTCTGGCCCAGGCGGAACCCTTCGAGCCCCTCGATCCGGACCCGTCCGGGGTCGGCGAAGATGCCGTGGCCGCCGAAGCCGGGGGCGTACTCCGAGTCGACGCCCTGGTTCCGGTCGCGATAGCTGAGTTCGTCGCCGCGGAGTTCGACGTTGCGAGTGAGCAGGCCGACCTCGGCCCGCATGTCGAGTTCCGTGCCGGCGTGAGTCTCGACGGCGCCGTAGTGGTCGTGTTCCAGGGGTTCGTCCAGCGTCACCTGGGTCCCGTTGACCGACTCGACCGTCCGCCGTTCGGCTTGCCAGGGGTCGGAGCCGCTGGGGGCGATGGCGATCTGGTCGCCCGCCTCCCAGTCGACAGCGTCGGCGAGCGTGATCGTCTCCGCACCGGCGTCGGCGCTGGCGTCGAGTTGCGTCCAGTCGGTCTTCTCCCGGCTGGCGCCGTGGATCTCGATCGAGCCGCCGTCCCAGGTGCCGAGGAACTTCGTCCCGATGGCCATGTCGTCCTCGCCCCTGACGTTCCCGTGGCCGAGGCCGACAAGCGTGATCCGGACGTCGTGTTCGTAGGGCTCGTCCGCCGACCCGATGCGGATCAGCGAGTTCGACCCCTCGGCGAGCAGCCACGTCGTCGTGAGTTCAAGGTCGACGTCGGCGCTGCCGTGGCCGTCGTCGCCCGCGACGATGGAGCAGGCCTCGACCTCCTCCCAGACGTCGGCCTCCCCGGGTTCGTCGTCCTGGGTGTACCACTGGGCCTCCCAGTTCGCGCCGTCGTGGGAGACGACGTCCCCGGACGTGTAGGCGGCGTCGTGGGAGTCGACGGGCTGCCACCGGGGCGCACAGGCGGTCCCCTCCCCGTCGAACCGTCCGGAACTGTCACCGCTCTCCTCGAGTACCAGTTGGTTCGCCTCGTCACTCCCGTCACCGTCGGCGGTGCCCTCACACGGGCCGAGTTCTTCCCAGGGGCCCCACTGACTGGCGCCCGGTTCGTCACCTTCGGTCCACCACTGGGCTTCCCAGCGGGTCCCGTCGTAGGTGGCCCTGTCGCCCTCTCTGTAGACCGTTCCCGAGTCCCAGGGGGCCGGGCACGACGCCGCGTCGCCGGAATCGTCGCTTCCGCTGGTATCGGTACCGTCGTTGTCGCCGTCGCTGCCGGTACTACCGTCACTGCCGTCGTCACTGTCGCTGCTGCCGCCACTACCGCTGTTGTCGCCGCTGACGATCGAGTCGTCGGCGAACTCGAGGGTGCCGTTGACGAGGACGCCGTCCAGCGGTGGTGGGCTGGTGTCGAGCACGACGTGGTCGCCCTCCTCGATGGTCACCTGGTCCCCGGCTTCGGGGAGCGAGCCGTCCCAGGTCGCCGGGTCCGACCACCTGCTCGGTTCGCTCGCGGTCTGAGCCGAGGCTACGTTACTTCCGAGGGCGCCCGCTACGACGAGGCCGCCAGTCGCCTGGAGAAACCGTCGCCGTCCCAGCGCCCCACTTCGATCCGTCTCGTTCGATTTGCGTTCTCCTGTCATAGATTGCTCTCGTGAGTGTGTCCGCCGATTCGGGACACAGATTCTCGTCCGTCGCACTGCCCTCGCTCACTCACCGGTCTACCCGCGGCACCCGTCCAGAGCCCCGGGATCCAGGACGTGACCCCCCAGGACGGGCACGCCACCGGCCGTCCTGGATTTCATATCAGGCTTCGGTATAATAAATTCCAGCACTATAGATATTGCACGCAAACCTTTCCGCTGGCAATACACTTACCCCGGAACGACAGGCCGGTACGCGACGGTCGATACCCTGGACGATTCTGCTGGGCGAGTCCCCCAACCGTGGACCCGGTCGATCAGGTGGCGGCTCCCCCTCACGATCGGTCAGTGTGACGCCGACAGCGACCGGTTGGGAGTCGCGAGTGACCGTCGAACGAATCGACCAGTCCAGCGTCCGGAGAAACGCAGTGACGAACGCTCTACATATCCCGGAGCGACGCAACGTTTCCGCCCTCTGTCGGGAGCGGACGCCGTTCAGTCGGCGGCCCGTTCGGACTGACGCGTCTTCTCGACCTGCAGTGGGTCGGCCGACGACGCCGCGGTCACCAGTCGCAGGAACTGGCCGGCGTTCGTGAGGAGTTTGTTCTCCGCCTTCCGGAGGTGTTCTTCGTACGTCGACCGGGCGACGGCCGTCTGGTCGGCGAGGTCCCTGAGCGACGTCTTCCGCGGCTGCTCGTAGTAGCCGCTCTCGAGGGCCAGCCGGAGGGCCGCCAGCTGTCGGTCGGTCACCGTTTCGAACAACTGGTCGACCGGGGCCAGCATGCTGTGGGGGATCTGCTGTTCCGTGATGGCCGTCTTCGAGAGCACCTCGACGTCCCGGTCGGCCTCGAGGTCCCGAAAGAGGGCCTGTACGTCGGTCTCGTCGAACGCGATGACCGTGTAGTGTTCCCACCCCTGGCGGTGGATCGTCGGCGGCTGGTAGAGGCAGTTGTACTCCTCGAACCGTTCGATGATGGAGCCCTCGAGCGAACAGAGACAGGACTGCGTGACGACGTGGAGGCCGGACTCGTCGACCGATTCGTGGAGGATGGTTCCGAGCTGGTCGATCTCGTCGCGGAGCTCGTCGGTCGGGGACGCCGAGGAGGAGAGTTCGATCACCTGGCAGTCGCTCAGGTACCACTCGCGGATCGTGAGGTCCGGGTGGCGTTCCGAGATTTCTCGGTACGGACACTCGTGTTTGACCCGGAACGAGGCCTCGTAGAGGCTCATACGTGATCGAACGGTCCTGATAGAATTAAGGGTGCCGGTCATGTCCGGCACGAACTATATGCAGCTTCTTCGTCTACGAGGAACCACTGATGCCAGCAATCTCTCCAGACCGACTCGGTGACCGCTTGCGGACCGACGGCGACGACGTCGTCGTCCTCGATATTCGCCACGAACAGGCGTTCGAGGAGTGGCACGTTCCGGGCAGTATCAACGTCGACGCCTACGACGAACTGACCGCCGACCCCGAGTCGGCGAAGGACGCCCTCGCAGAGCTCCCCGAGGACGGCCAGATCGTCACCGTCTGCGCTGCGGGCGTCGTCTCCCAGACCGCGACTGACGTCCTCCGGGAGATGGGCTACGACGCCGTGACGCTCACGGACGGGATGAACGGCTGGAGTCGCGTCCACCGGCACGCGAGCGTTCCCGCTGACCTGGACGGCACGCTGATCCAGGTCGCCCGGCCGGGGAAAGGCTGCCTCTCGCACGTCCTCGTCTCCGACGGCGAGGCCGCCGTCTTCGACCCCTCGCACTACCTCGACGAGTACGAGGCGGTCCTCGACGAGCACGACGCCGAGCTCGTCGGCGTCTTCGATACGCACGCCCACGCCGACCACGTCTCCGGCGCCGCCGACCTCGCAGAGCGCCGCGGCGTTCCGTACTACCTCCACCCGAAGGACGCACTCGCCGTCGACGCCACTCCTCTGGCGGACGGGCAGGTCTTCGAGGTCGGAACCGTCGAAATCGAAGTCGTACACACCCCCGGACACAGCGAGGGGAGCATCTCGTTCGACGTCGGCGGTGCAGCGCTCCTGACGGGCGACACGCTCTTCCACGACAGCGTCGGGCGCGTCGAACTCGGCGTCGAAGCCGGGATCGAGGACTCAGATATCGAGCAGAACGCCGCCACGCTCTACGAGAGTCTCCAGCGCCTGCTGGCCCGGCCGGACGGCGCGCTCGTCCTTCCGGCCCACGATCCCGGCTCGCCCGAACCGCCGGTGACGGCGACGCTCGGTGAGGTCAGGGACCGGAACGCCGACCTCGGCCGCGACCGCGAGGAGTTCGTCGAGGCGCTCGCTTCGGACGTCCCGGACCACCCGCCGAACTTCGAGCGCGTCAAGCGAACGAACGTCGGCCAGGAGTCGGTGCCCGCCGACGAACTGGCCGAACTGGAACTTGGGCCGAACAACTGTGCCGCGGAGTAATCCATGAGTCAGGCCACCGAACTCAGACAGGGAATCCGCGAGCACCTCGGCCAGTTCTCACTCCACGTCCTGCTCGTGTTCGCGACCGGGCTGACCATCGGGTCCGAACGCGCCGTCGTCCCCGTCCTTGGCCGGGACGTCCTGGGCGTCGAGTCGCTGTTCGTCATCGGCTCGTTCGTCGTCTCGTTCGGGATCGTCAAGTCGGTCCTCAACCTCTACGCCGGGAAGTGGGGCGAGCGGTACGGCCGCAAACCCGTCCTCGTGCTCGGGTGGGCGACCGCGCTCCCGCTCCCGCTCGTCCTCGTCTTCGCCCCCAGCTGGGGCTGGATCACGGTCGGGAACGTCCTGCTCGGGATCAACCAGGCGCTGACCTGGAGCATGGCGATCAACGCCAAGATCGATCTGGCGGGTCCGGACCAGCGCGGCCTCGCGGTCGGTATCGACGAGGCGTTCGGGTACAGCGGCGTCGCCGTCGGCGCCTGGGTCACGGGCCTCATCGCCGGCCAGACCAGTCTCCGGCCCGAGCCGTTCTACTTCCTCGCCGCGGTCGTCGTACTGGCGTTCCTCGTCTCCGTCTTCCTGATCAGGGAGACGGTCCAGTACGCACAGGCCGAAGGCGACGACGACGACCACGACGCGAACCTCCCGTTCGACGAGGTGCTCAAGCGGGCGACCTACGGCGACAGGACGCTGTTCGCCGCGGCGCAGGCCGGCCACGTCGAGAACTTCGTGGACACGCTGTTCTGGATCGCCGTGCCGCTGTACCTCACGAGCCAGGGGCTGGGCATCGCCGCGGTCGGCGTCGTCGTCGGCGTCCACAGCGCGATGTACTTCCTCCAGATCGCGACCGGTGGGCTCGCGGACCGCATCGGTCGCCGCCCGCCCGTCGTCGCGGGGATGTTCCTCGCGGGCGGTGGCGTCCTCGGGATGGTACTCGTTGAGGGATACCTCCCGTGGGCTGCCCTGGCCGGCGTCTCCGGGCTGGGCATGGCGTTGCTGTATCCGAACCTGATGACGGTTCCCAGCGACGCCGCCCACCCGACGTGGCGGTCGGCCGGCATGGGCGTCTACCGGATGTGGCGCGACTCCGGCTACGCGGTCGGCGCGGTCCTGATCGGACTCTCCATGGAGTTCGTGAACGCCGAGGCCGCCTTCTACCTGACCGCCGCCCTGATGTTCGTCTCCGGCGCGGTCGTGTACGGCTGGATGGAGGAGACCCACCCCGACTTCGGGACGCACGAACCGCCCGCCCCCGCGCCAGACCCATCGGCCCGGACAGTGGCCGAGGACTGATCAGAAGTGAGGGGCTGTCGTCACGTCGCCCGCGAGGACGGGATTCGGCTGTGGTGCGAGGGCGACTGGTGATTCGTCGGTTCCCAGCTACGATGCCCGTTGGGGCACGTGAACCGCGTTAATGCGACGTCCTAGAAGGGAAGTGACGGCGCTCTACCGTTACCACGAGTCACGCCCGTAGGGGTGTCGAACTGGCGGAGCGCCCGTCGGAGGTTTCTCGAACCGGGTGTCCAGCAGTCGCGCCAGCGACGAATAATTGGTCGCTGGTGGGTCTCGCTTGAATGCGCCGGGGCACAATCTGGTACCTGTTAATTGGCGTGGATACGCCCCTGCTCACTCCCCGGTGGCTCTAATGAAATCCTGAGCAGTGGTTCAGCAAAGCGCTCTCTTGGTCAATACAGGGAAAAGACGTACCACTCACGTCCAGAGGTGCCGAGTAACCAGCTGAAATACTCCTATTGCACCCACTATCAGAGAGCAGACTGCACCGATAACAGCCCAAATCCCACCATCACCTTGCCCAATCATCACCAGCATGGCTCCGCCAGCGATAATCATAGCTACGGTAGTAAGAACAATACGCGTATCTGATTCATCCAAACTTCCCATGCAATAGTGTAATTTTAGCTACCGATAAGTTTTGTTCAATAGGCACTTGTAGAGTACGGTTGATTCAACTATTCGTGGCTGGAATCATCGGCTCTGAGTCGGGTAATACGGGCCGTACACTAATCAGGCCGACGAGATTGGACGACTGTTGCGGCTCCAGAGACGACGAGAAGGAGGGCGCCTCCAATCGCAATCAAGTTGACTGGTCTCTTCTGCAGACCTGATCCAAACGGGTTCTGAAATGCACCAGTGATTCCGTGAAGTACAAGACCGACTCCGCCAAGAATGAGGGTTCCAATTCCCCACTTGAGTTGCCTGTTCATACGCGGGATTTACTGTCAGTCGGTTTATAAAGATTGGTTCAAAGAACCAGGGTTTGATTCGCACGTATAGCTCCAGAACGATGACTAAGCAAGTTCGGAGAGCGTCGTGCCAATAGTAGCGTACACGCGCTCACCGACGAGACTGACCCCAGCCCTGTTCGGTACAGCGGACTCGAATGTGACCGTCCAGAGTACCTCGCCCGACGTCGTATCGTAGGCACGGACCTTTCCTGCGGAAAACTCGTCGCCATCACGTACCTGTCCGACAACAACGAGCGTTTCCTCACTCACGACCGGTGCATATGCGTACCAGTCAGTCTCGTCCTCCCAGAGCGTTTCCCCAGTTGTGAGATCGAGCGCGACGACCCGACCGGACTGGAGTCCGTCGGTGCCGACCGCGGTGTACCCCCTGTCACCGACGACGGCAGGCGTCGCCACGTCCATTCCCAAGTTGCGTGGCTCCCACAATCGCTCACCGTTCTCCGTATCGTACGCACCGACGACGCCCCCATTGGGCGGGACGTCGTACGTGCCGACGAGGAGCCGCCCGTTAGCGACAGCTGGTTGATGAACCTGACCGGGGATCCACTCTCCCGTCCACAGTCGCTTGGGTCCAGCGGACAGCGGACGGTCAACTCCGGACCGTTCTGCGTAGGCGACGACGCCGTCTGACGCACCCGCCGTGTACAATCTCCCACCTTCGAGTGCCGGCATCATCCCATCTACGTGCCAGTCTTTCGTACCGGATTGGATGGCGAGAACGTTCCGCGAGGGAGTTCCGACGTACACCTCCGTCGGTCCGACGGTCAACGAACTCGGACGACGATCGCGGAGCATGTACCGGTTCGTTTCGGTGGTTCCGTCGTAGCTGACGACGGCGTAGCGGGATTCGCTTTCGTCGGTCTGCTGAACTGCGTGGAGCGTCCCGCCTGGACCGAGCCCAGCGTGTCGAACCGTGGCGTCGGTGACGGTTGTCACAGCGCCGATTTCCCGTGGGTACGACGCGAGGCTCGATCCGTACAGGACGATGCGAGAACTGCCAACGAGAGGACGAACGGGCGATTCGACGGACGTGAGGGCCCGACGCGTCGGCGCTTGGCGAGGAGGACTCGCGTGAGGATTGTGGGCGGTGTTCGCCGCATCGTATCGAAGGAGGGGCCACGTATCCTGTGCAGGTGCCCAGGCGTCGAAACTGGCTTCCGGGGCACCGCGGAGGAGTCGGTGTCCACCGTACCCACCAACAGCGAGGGCGGCCCCGGCCCCGAGGAGCTGACGCCGGGTAATGGAGGTCATACGTTCCATTTATTCCACTACCGTAAGAACTTGAAGGATGCCACACGATGAGTGGCTTCCTCCGGAAGCTGCTTAGAGAACTGGACGGGGCGACTTAGAAGGAATCAGTGGCTCAGTTGTTCACCGCAAAATTGGAACGAGCAAGACTAACTTCGGTCGTCGTGTGAACAATTGGTGCGTCCAATTACTCAGCTACCATGTATGATATTGGTCAATTTACCATGTCTTTCCAGGGTCATTTAATCGGGATCGGACAGTAGAGGGCAATGTACTTACCACAGTCGTTGATTTATCGATAGTATGCGTCGCCGCCAAGTACTTCGCGCCAGTTCCGCTCTCATAGCGGCTGGTCTTCCAGCCATTACTGGCTGTCTGGGTTTCGGCACCCAGGCAACTGCGCCAATCAAACTCAACAATGACACCACCTCAGAAGTGTTCTTTCGAGTCAATACAGAAACGTTGGATGGGGAATTTTGGCGGGAGATAGAAGTCACCATCCCAGACAATGGTTTCAAGAATGATCCATGGTTCAAAGAGATGTTCGTTGACGAGGGTGACTACACAGTTAAGATCATGACTACCGACGAAACTGCTGAAACCCAGGTAACCCATCCATCCAATGAGTGGGACTATCTCTCAATTTCGGCAAACTCGTCCGGCATCTCAATTCAGAAATTCGAGCAATAAGCATGTAGTGAATTCGGTCGATTCACCCCCTCTTCTGCGTAATATCCGCCTGAACTCCATCGTACAGACGAGATTGGTATCACTTTGGTCAACGCTCTCAGCACCTGCAAGCCCCTCAACTACGGTCTACTCACTGGAGCTGTCTCGACAGTAAATAGTCTGTGTGCCTGTGACGGAGACTGAACGGAGCGATCCAACGTCGTAGAGAGTCGGCGCCTCGATATCAGCGCGGACGGCCATTTCAGTGGTCAGATGGTAAACCCCGGTGACCGGATTATCATAGAGGGCACCCTGTTGTACTGAGAGTTCTCCTTCGACACCGACGAGAAACCCGTCAGTCGTCTCTTCAGAAAGGTCGTTGTCGGCGCGCGGGTCGACGGATAACTCCTGTGTGTCCGAATTCGCCTCGGTATCGAGGTATGAGTTGAATTGGTAGACCGCTTCGAAATCAGTAGCATACGCTTCAGCTGACGCCGCTGTGACCGATTGTGGGTACTGTGGGTAATCTTTAGTTTGCAGTCCTGCTGTCGGCTCAGGTCGTGGTAGGTCTGAGACGGTACACTCCTTCGGAGACGGCGTTTCGAACGGAAGTCCGGTCTTGCTCTCCGTTAGGGATACTGTTGGAGAGGCCGTTGACTGGTTTTCCGTCGTGGTCTCCGGAGTGTCCATCGATGTTGAATTCGGAGAACTGGTCTCACGGGAAGTACATCCTGCGATTGAGAGCGTTGAACCGAGAAGGGCCAAAACGTGTCGTCGATTCATTATATGGTGGCATTCTCTCTCTTTATAAATGCTTTTTTGCGGCTAATGTAGTATAGACGATTTAGAATACTGGACAATTCAGTAGGTCTTCTCCGGAATTGTAATACCGCGATCGGCGAGTACAGACGGAGCACGAGCTGAAGCATCACACCCGAACCAGAAGTCACAGCCAGTGAATCTACAAAACTTATGTGAGTGGTGCAGCGGTTTGTAGAACTCTCCTCGGCGAATCTAAGGCAGTAAACAGGAGTTCATAATCGGCCAGATCGTCCGGGAGGAACACTGGAGCAGACGCTCGATTGGAACTAGGAAACGAGAGATCGTGCGGATGAGCAATCGGAGGAACAGAGAAAGTTGCAGCACGAAGGCTGAGCTGGGTGGAACCGAAATTGGGCGAGTGAAAGAGGGCCAACGAAACAGGGCCTGAAAGTTTCATAATCGGTTGCAGTCTGGTGGTTTTGGGATCGGGACTGAGTGGCCAGATTGGCCTGCAATCGAGGTGATGGCCCGAGACAGAACGCGGTCGAGATGACTACTATCGAGTTGGCCTGGAAACGACCCAGTGACAGTCGAAGAACGAAAATTGGCAGTCGAGTGGCTTAGAGGGGTTAAATCGTACGAATTGAAAGTTGAACGAAGGTACGAGTCGCGTGGACTGCGTTGGAGACAAGTGGCGTCTCAACGGACCGACGACGTCAACTCAACGCCCGTTCGAACCGGGCGACAAAACCTTCATAATCGGTTGCAGTCTTGCGATTGCGCGACTCACGCACGGGTACGTTCGGTCGTCGTCGACTGCGCATCGAGCGGGCCGAGCGGCAGTCCCGATATGGGTGAGTGGCCAGCGATCGATAGAGAATACGAACGGAGGCTAGTAGCTCGACAGGGAGAGACTCAGAATCCGTTCGAGCGCCCCTGAAGGTCGACATTTGTCCGGACATTCAGATATGAAACGGGGCGTGGAATCACTCGATCGACCAGGCTTCACCATTCGACAGTCGCCCCCCTGTGACCTGCTTGAACCCCAACTCTTGGAAGTGAGTTCGGAATTTTGGGTGGATCATCCCGGCGAATCGAGCGAGACGGTGATTTCCCGGCTCAAATTTTCATAATCGGCTTCCGTCCGGCGATTTCTCTGAATTCTGCGCGGCGCTTATTCCCAGATTAACGACCCCAAAAAACCGTGTTTGACGGCCTCTATCCGACTACTGGCATTTCCTGCTTTCGTCACCATTCGGTCCCTTGGAGATTTTGCTCCTAGTTTGGATCGCTTCCTGCACTTGGTGCCCCTTGCGGACGATTTGACCGATTATGAAACGGCGATTAACAACGGAGTAGCCCTTAGATCAGTGTTCGGAGCTACTGAGACACTAATAGTGGTTTTGGAAGTGTGTTTCTCTGTCTTTGCCGATTACCAGTGTGCGAGAGGACTGAGAAGCCAGTACTAAATACGGAGGAAGGGGGGACCACGGTAACCGAAGAGTTGTCCAGTCGCTGCTAAGAACCGCCTGCTGAATACAGAGTGTGTCAAAAACAGCGTAGAATCTAATCGAGAACATTCCTCTCTGTGGGCTGGTCGTCAGTCGCCCCCACTGAACTGCTTGAAGTTCTCAATGGTGACGGCGATGGCGTCCCGATCTGGGACGTCACGGACCGCGTATGCCGTTGGATAGGTCCCGGCCGTGGCATATGTCTCGGGCTGGGCAATTCCTCGCCGGTCAGTGTCCGAGTGCTCTCGGAAGTACTTCCGAGTGATCATCGGCTCTACGAACGTCAGTTCCGCAGTCCCATCGTCGTCGGGGTCGTAGGCGCCCCAGATGAGTGTGTTCGAGAACTCCCCACCGTTCATCTCGGGAACAGTAGCGTCGACCATGTGTTCACCCATATCGGTGATTACTCGTTCCTCGACGATTGGTCCCCGGCCGTATCCATCGGGAATGTACGTACTCGGAAGGTCGTAGGTCGGTGCGGCTGGCCCGACGATGGCGTCGACGGTGTCGGTCGGGAGCATGTGGAAGTGGATGTCGAAGTGGGGCACTTCCCATGCCATCGGTGGTGGGTGTCCCTCCGGATTCCAGTTGAGCCCGAGGAAGGTGAAGGGCGTCGACGGCGTTTGCGGAAACGGGATGAAGAATTCCTGTGACCACTTGTGGTGGATGACCACCGATTCGCCGTCAGGTCCGTACTTGGTTGTGTACCGCTGAGCGCCAGACTGTTCAAGTTCTGCGGCCGACGGAAGCCCCTCGAGGGCGGATCGATCCATCAATAGTCCGTGATACTTTGGCCGTCCTGACGGTGTGGCGGTGGTGAACGTCCGCACCTCACCGTTACCCAGGTTCACAGGAGTTCCCCACTCGGTAATGCCGTTCGGTGGGAACGTATCGCCTGCGTCCGCGCTCGCCAGTCCACTCGTGCCAATAACGGCACCCGTTGTAGCCACTGTCGCAAGAAATCGTCGTCTTCCAATGTGATTCCGGTGAATACCAGCTCCCAGTTCCCGCGTGTTCTCTCGCGTCATTGTTGGGCGGAAATGAGAGTGTGAACCACCCAACACTTCCTGTAGTAGTGGTACATGGCAGGTAAGATAACCGTATCGAACGACTATGTATCTCGATGCGCTACTTTACTGGTCTTTGACCAGAGAAATCACAGTGAATACGGCCTATTCAAGCGATTTGGAGGGTGCCGGAGATGTCGTGGTCGACTGCGGCGGGTGGGTCACGGATTGAGTGGTCGCTTCAGGAAATTTACTTCCCAGTGCCAGCTGTGGCCGGACGTGTGCAACGCCGCCACGTCCTCCTCGGTGCGACTGCCACGTTATCCGGCCTCACTGGCTGTATTTCCCCGTTCACGTCCGATGGCTCCCTCAGAGACGTGAATGTCGAACTCCGGAATGCGGACGATCGGGCACGGACGTTCCACCTCGCGCTCGAAACCGAAGCTGGCGTGCTGGACTGGGAATCGTACCGCGTCGACGTGGGCACCGACGACGAAGTGACGATGACGCCGGACAGAGACGTCTCTCCAGTCGCGTTACACGGAGTCGTCGAGAATTTCGCGGCGAGCGTCGATATCCTAGGCGTTGACGACCTCGACGAGGACTACTGCCTCCAGTTCCATTTTTGGTATGCACATCCCAGCGACGAGAGCCCACAGTTAGCGCAGGTCGCTGACACCGAATGCTGACCATGGACGCGATCTACCGATAGATCCGCGCATGGATTGAGTAGTTGCTTCAGCTCGAATCGGACCGGTATCTGATTCGTCGCAAGTTGAGTGTATGACGTCCATACGACCAGTTCTGAGCAAATACGATCGTTGAGCCGAGCGCGTTCTCAACAAATCGAGCGTCGATGCACGACGGCACTACACGTAGAGAGAGCACAGGACAGTAATAGCGAAACTGAGCCCGCTCATTACGTACGGAATCCATTTGCGTACACTGATCAGGTGAACGCGACTTTCCCGACGCCGGCGCCCCTATCGACCCGATGGTTGAGCGCATTGAACGACAGCTCTCGGTGAGCGGCTAGCACGTCGACACGCTGATCCAGAAGGCCAACACCAGGGGCTCGTCGACGTCACGTCCGACGGAGAGCGTATCGACCTGACGCCCGAGGGCCGCGAACAGCTGTGGGATTCTGGCCAATCGGGCAACGCCGGGAAGATCGGCCATCAGGCGCCAATGGAGTACATCGCACGTGGACTCAGCGCCCTCGGGTACCACGTCCGCGTCCCGCGCCAGACGGGCGACGAGATGCCCGACCTCGTGGCCGAGGTCCCGATCGAGACTGGCGGGGCGACGCTCGAAGAGGCCAAACAGAACCGGGAGCAGCTGCTCGACGACTATCCGGGTATCTTCGCACTCAGTGGCGAGCAGGACATTGCCGTCGAGTTCGAGAAGGCGACCCGTTCGGCGCCGGCACAGATCGGCGACAACCTGGGGAAGGGCGTCGAGAACGGCGACCACGTCCTGTTCGTCGTGAACGCCGACGACGACGGCTTCGCCGACGGTGCACGCCAGATATCGGACAAGCTCGCCGACCCGATGCTGACCTACACGAAGGCCCGCACCCCGAACGACGCCGACCGTCGGTACCACCACTGCGACTACAGGTGCACCTCGTCAGCGGAGGGAGACAGCTACGTCGCGCTGCCGGGAGACGCCACGTATCAGTGGGTCGACGACGGCGACTCGGCAGTCGTCCTGCGCAACTCAGACGGAGACGAGTACGCGAGATTCGATTCGATCGGCGACTGGCTTGACCGCTGACTGGCCGATTTCCCGGTGATGTACGAAGTCAGTGACGACGGCTATGCCGACGTCCGGGGAGATGAGAACACGATTTCGAAGACGCAGTTCCGGGAGGAGTACACGCCCGTCAGTTCGCCGTATCTACCGCGAGAGGAGTTTCAGGGCGAACTCCCGTCACCTGGCACCTGGGATATCGCCGTGCTCCCCCAACGATTCTGAGCTCCCACTGCAGTACTACGATGCGGACGAGGACACCTGCTATCCGCTTCCAGACCTTGCTAGCTCGGGTGCGTCAAAGGCCGATACTGTGGCCGAGAGTTCGCCGGTGCCAGCCGAAGAAATCGAGGACGATGACGATCTGTGGCCAAATCACGTCTAGAACGCCCCTGACTCCATCGTCACATCGGTGCAGCCGTATTCGACCGACATCGTCGCCACGACCGTCTCGCCAGCGCAGGAACTTTTACTGTCGCCAGCCCTTTATACCTCGTTGCATAAGATCACACAGTGTCTGAAATGACGAAACGAGGCATAACTGTCTGTATCGATGTCGTGCCAGGCGATGATACAGGCCTCTTTCGTAGCGAGGCAGCCGACGAGATACTCCGTCTGCTTGTCGATGCTCACGAGACCGAATTTACGATTGCCGAACTCGTCGATGCAACGGGCGCGGCGCGCTCAACAGTCTGGCGAGCGGTTAATCTCCTCGAAAGTACCGGTGCAGTCCGCGTGCGAGAGACGGCCCAACGAAACTACGTTGGAATCGACCCGGATCGCCTCCACAAAGACGACCCCATTCTTGCTATCCCACAGTCGGAATTCCACGATCCGATTCGCTTGTTTGTCGAACGAGTCCGACAGGCCGTCACCGACACCGATGACGTCAATGACGTCCTGGGTATCGTGGTCTTCGGAAGCGTCGCTCGTGGTGAAGCCGATCGGCAGAGTGACCTCGACCTGTTCGTCATCGTCGACGGTGACCGGACGAAAGCACGACAGCTCGTAACGGATATCGTCGCGGACCTCCGCGACCGACGATTCGACGGAGACCGATTCGACTACGAGCCGTACGTCGAATCCGCTGAAAGTGCACGTCGAGCCGGTTCGAAACTTCGGGAAATCTTCGATGAGGGAATCACGGTCTACGGTGACGACCGGCTTCAGACGATTCGAAAGGAGGTCTTCGCCGATGAGTAGTACGCGTATCGAACAATACATCGACGACGTCCAAGCAGCGTTCGACCGCCGGCCAGCACAAATCGAATCCGGGCTCGACGTCGACGACGCGTCTCTCCTCCAGCTTCGGAAGGCGTGCCGGCTGCTCGCCGGCGCCGCATCCCTCCGCGATGAAGGCTACTACACACTGGTCATCGAGGCATCGTTCGTTGCCATCGAACGGACAGTCGAGTTTCGGCTCCTCGAGCGTGGAACGATGGAGCCTGCCGACCTCCCTGGAACCCACCCCGGCGTCTACCGGGAAGCAGCTTCAATTGGGATCTTCGCTGAATCCACCGCCGAGGATCTTGCAGACCTCTGGCGTGAACACCGAGCAAAGACGTATTACCAGGACGGACTTGCTGCAGCGGATCGCGCAGAGAAAATGTATGCACTCGCCACTGAGGTTCACGCCTTCATCGTCGGCCGGTCCACACGGGGCCACGAGTGTTTCTGTGATCGAGACGGCTGAGTCCCGACTCCGTTTCGAGCCTCTTGTTTAGACACTATGTTCAGTGAAACAGCCAGTAAGTAGGGTTACACACTTAACGAGGCTCGTGCGTCTGCAATAACCGAGAAGCCGCTGAGCGTACTTTACAGGGAGTGGCAATCTACGTGGATTTCTTCGTGGCTGTCGAATCCATATGATTCCAAGTGCCGGTGGCACTGAGAACGTGACTGTACGCTTTTCATTGCGGGGCGTGTTGGCTCGGTAAATGTCAGTGATTCCGCGGGAGTGGGGTGAGCCGGATTCTCGGCCAGGCTTCTACTACGACCTCTTCTGGATAGGACTGGCGGTCGTCGTACTCGGCGTGCTCGCGTACTGGGAGCCGTTCTCGATCACTGTCTCGAGTACGCCACGACGACTTGCCGGTGCGACAATCCTCGGAGTGTTTCTCGGCATTGCCGTTACGTACGGCTCGTTCGTGAACGAGCGGTTCCAACGACTCTGGGCAGATTTTCGCATCCGGTTCGCCGGTCTCTTCGTACTCATTATGGTCGGCCAGATCGGATTTGCTGTCGCTCCCATGCGGACGGTACTCACGATGCTAGCGACATTTCTCACACTCATTCAACTTCGCGTCGCCGTCTATCTCCGTACCCGGTGAGTACCACAGCTAATCGCCAAATGGTTCGCCTGAATTGACCGAAGAGACTCAATCCCTCGGGGCAGGTTCTCACCACCTGATTTGTAGTGAAACAGCCGCTCAGTAGATGTGCGTATCGACCGGCAGTGACTTGTCAATCTGACGTATCGTTATTTACTATGGATGGGAATGGACCGAATGTCAAAGTGGTGTTTGCTGGGGTTCAAATGACACTGATTGCAATTGTCTTACTCTTACTGGATCAAACGATCGATACTCTTTCTGGAGCCGCTCTCCTTCTTGCCGCAGTTGGAACTATTGCTGTCAGTCTCGGTATCAAGTGGTAAATTCAGTATCTTAACTGAACTAGACTGCATCAATTATATTCAAACGTTTCAGACGAATATGGTCGAAGCGCTACGTACTCTGTTGGGATTTGCTGAATTCAGCTGCAGTCTTCGCTACCAGATTCTGAAGTATGGACTGGCAGCGGGCGGATCTGCGGCCATCGCCGGCCTCGCGCTAGCAAACGGACTGTGCATTGTGTGACGGTGTGGCAGCGATAGATACAGTCAATTTACGAGTCAGCCAGCGAATCAATAATCCCTTGTATCTCATTGAGGGATTCTACAAGTTGTGTGAGTTCGTCTCTGTTGTGAACAAGCGTTTTATTCGCATGCATCACCCGGTTTCTGAACTCCCGTATATTATCCATTGTCTCCCGAAATTCCTCCTCTAATTGGAATCCTGTGGCAGACAGCAGTCTGTTTGAATTGGAAATAATATCTGCCATGTCTGACAGGCCTAAAAACTCGGAAATATGGACTTCAGTTTCTGTCCCCTTGTTTTCCCGCCAATTTTTCACTGCAATTCCGGTTATAGCCGAGGCCAAGTTTGCAGACTTCGGGTATTCTTCTTTGATGAGTTCAGCCAATTCTCCAGCAAAAAGTGCAAAATAGGGGAAAAGGGCATCCTTTGTTCGCTTCTTATTAATGTCTGAAATTGTAACTAAACCAAATCGGTTCGGATATGTAGAAAGTAAATCGTCTGCAGCTTCTGGATATTCCTGTCGCAGGGCATACGGGGATTTATAACTGATTTCGTGATCCTCTTCGTGTTCAGACCGTGCGAGTTCTTCGGGCTCAAAGTCTATTTCTTCCTTGTCATATACTTCAAACGTCAGATCGCCTAAGTCATCGGAGATTAAGAATGGATAATCTATCAAAAGTGAAAGCCCCTTAAGCAGTTCAGTGTGTGCTGAGACAACCATCTCTTCCGGCAGAGCATGGTACTGGTCATTTTCTACGTCAAAATATTCTTTCTCGGAGATTAGTGGAATGAAGTTTTGGCCCCTTGCTTTGTATTTGTATAGGTTATTATCTAGATCAGATTTGGTATCTACATCAGTTATTTCAGCAATCTCGTTAAGATGAATTGTTGATACCTGATCAATCGAAGTCGTATGTCGCGCTACAACATACATTTCCTCTACTTCGCAAACGGTTTCAGAAGGAGGAAATCCAACAATTTCAGGATTGCCATCAAGAGCTTCCTTATCAAATGGGATTCGAATATATGGATTCCCATCATCTTCCAGGTCCTGATATTCCATTGTCTCGGTAGTATCTAATCCCCAAAGTAATCATAACTTGGATTTCTCTCAGCAGCAGGGCTGTGTATTTTGATGATGTGGCCTTAGCCACACCCCTAATGCGGAATGGAACCCCCCGGGTTGGGTTCCCAAGCGCGAGACTCACGACTCCTGGAGCTGACCGCGACGGTCGCGACGTCGATCGGCGCTCGCGCGACGAGAAAGAGGCGACAATTGCGTGATTTCCGGGGTGCTGCACAGTGATGCCTCTATCCAGGCCGGGCGTTACCCGGTGTTCAGGAACTGCCACGCCTGGCCCACGCTGCCATCGTAGAACCGAACTCGTGCCTGTCGGAACCGCTCTTCTGGCATCCCGGCGTCTTTCCAGACACGGAAACCCTCGCAGATCGCCTTCGACGCGTTCGTGACGTCGGCACCGTCGAAGCGGAGCGTCATCTGCGCATCGCGAGTATCCGAGACGTCGACGCCGTGGCGAGCAGCCCACGCGATGAACGAACTCATCGTCTCCTCGAGTCCCGCTCTACGGCTTCCACGGCCTTCGCCGTCGTCTCTGCAGCCCGCTGGACGCTCTCACGCGCCTCGCTGACGGCCGCGTGAACCATCTCGGCGACGTAGTCTGACCGGAGCGAGACGTCGGCGTACTCGTGGTCAACGAGGTCGCTCATGTCCCGCAACGCTCGGCGAACGCTCTCGACGTGGCGGTCGTTCTGGAAAGCAATGTCCTTCGGTGCCACCTGCCCACCGTCGGTGACGAGCGTCTCCAGAGTCTCCCACTGCACCGGGGAGAGCCCGTCGGCCAGGTGGCGAACGACGACGCTCTCCTGGGCCTGCTCGACACGGGTCAGGCCGAGTCCGATCCGGTCCGGCCCGGTCTCGTCGACCTCCGGAGTGAAGTACGCGTCTTCGACGAACGGATCATTACCGCCTCCAGACGGTGCGACGTCCAGGCCGGCGTCGGCCAACACTGACAGAACGGTCTGGTCCAGCTCCCGCCGGAGCTGATCCAGGTAAGCCCATCGTACGGTCTCGTCGCGCTCCAGCTGCGACACCTGAAGTGAAGCGCCGACCTTCGGGTGCGCCAGTGGATGATCGTCCGGGACGGCCAGTGCCTCGCGGGCGTAGTAGTGCTTCACCTCTTTCGGCAGCGCGTGGTCGGGGAACGCCTCGCGGATGCGCCGGCTATCCAGCGTCGCGGTGTGATAGTACCCTGGTAGGGACCGGCCCTGCTCGTCGTCGTCGTTCTGGACGACCTTGCGGTACCCACGCCGGTCGCTCTCCAGCAGGTGACCCATCGACGCTATCGGTTCGACGAGGGAATGAGACGAAGCGAGGGAATAGAAGTGAGGGGACTCGTCGGGACTGAGCGAACGCGAAGCGTTCGCGAAGGTCGACGAGTCCATTGACTGACCGAGCGAAGCGAGGGAAGGAAATGGACTCGTCGGAAGACTCACTTCGTTCGTCTTCTCGGTCGCGGTCGTTTCACTCCCGCGACCTCGGATTTGAACCCGGAACCAGACGTTCCGGGCGTGCGGCCTCACTCCGTTCGGCCGTTCCGGGGCTGCGACTGGTAGGGCTTCAAATCCCGACTCGAACATCACTACAGTACGGCTCACGGCCGCGAGCACACGCTACGCGGTGCTCGCGGAGGAGTTCGCCGCAAAAGTAGTGGACTCGTCGGGATTTGAACCCGAGGCCTCTTCCTTGCGAAGGAAGCGATCTACCACTGATCTACGAGCCCGCGTGAGCCACTCGAACGCGGACGTGAATAAGTCCTGCGCGTGAGAGTGGCGTTCGAGAGTCGGTCACACGCCCCGTGGCGTGCGAACGGTGAAACGTCGAACGCGGCGTCGTGGGTCCGGTGGACCCGGTCTCTCAGTTCAGTCCTCCAGGACGATCTCGATCGAGACGTCGTTGGGGACCTGGATCCGCATCAGCTGGCGCAGGGCGCGTTCGTCGGCGTCGATGTCGATGAGACGCTTGTGGACGCGCATCTCCCAGTGTTCCCACGTCGCGGTCCCCTCGCCGTCGGGGGACTTGCGGGTGGGTACTTCGAGCGTCTTGGTCGGCAGCGGCACCGGCCCGGAGAGCTCGACGCCCGTCTTGTTGGCGATCTCGCTGACGTCGTCGGTGATGTCGTCGAGGTCCTCGGGGTTGGTGCCCGCCAGACGGACGCGTGCTTGCTGGGGCATTATCGCTCGTCGACGGACAGGACCTTGCCGGCGGCGATGGTCTGGCCCATGTCACGGATGGCGAAGCTTCCGAGTTCCGGAATCTCGCCCGACGGCTCGATGCTGAGCGGCTTTTGCGGTCGGATGGTGACGACCGCGGCGTCGCCGTTCTGGATGAAGTCGGGGTTCTCCTCGGCGACCTCGCCGGAGGAGGGGTCGATCTTCTGGTCGATGGACTCGACCGTACACGCGACCTGTGCGGTGTGGGCGTGGAAGACCGGCGTGTAGCCCGCGGTGATGACCGAGGGGTGCTGCATCACGACGATCTGGGCCTGGAAGGTGTCGGCGACCGTCGGCGGGTCGTCGGCGGGGCCACAGACGTCACCGCGGCGGATGTCGTCCTTGCCGATGCCGCGGACGTTGAATCCGACGTTGTCACCGGGGCCTGCCTCGGGCACCTCTTCGTGGTGCATCTCGATGGTCTTGACCTCGCCACCGACGTCCGAGGGCTGGAAGGAGACGTTGTCTCCGACGTTGAGCATCCCCGTCTCGACTCGACCGACCGGGACCGTCCCGATGCCGTCGATGGTGTAGACGTCCTGGATGGGGAGACGCAGCGGGGCGTCCGTCGGCGGCTCGGGCTCGGGCAGGTCGTTAAGGGCCTCGAGCAGGATGTCGCCGTCGTACCAGTCCGTGTTCTCCGAGCGCTCGGCGATGTTGTCGCCCTCGAAGGCGGAGATCGGGATGAAGCTGGCGTCCTCGGTGTCGAAGCGGACCTGGTTGAGGAGGTCCTTGACTTCCTCGACGACCGAGTTGTAGTCGTCCTCGGAGTAGTCGACGAGGTCCATCTTGTTGACGCCGACGATGAGTTCGCCGATGCCCAGGGTGCGGGCCAGGAACACGTGCTCCTGGGTCTGGGGCGCGACGCCGTCGTCGGCCGCGACGACGAGCACGGCGTTGTCCGCCTGGCTCGCGCCGGTGATCATGTTCTTGACGAAGTCGCGGTGGCCAGGACAGTCGACGATGGTGAACTCGTACTCGTCGGTGGTGAACTCCTGGTGGGCGATGTCGATGGTGACACCGCGCTCTCGCTCTTCGGCGAGGTTGTCCATGACGTAGGCGAACTCGAAGCCGCCCTTGCCCTTCTCCTCGGCTTCTTCCTTGTGCTGTTCGATGACGTGCTCGGGGACGGACCCTGTCTCGTACAGGAGCCGGCCGACGAGCGTACTCTTTCCGTGGTCGACGTGGCCGATGATGGCCAGGTTCTGGTGTCGGGTATCGCTCATTGGTTATCTCACGCGCAGAGGCGCTATACCGGAATCTTTACGCGGTGGTTCATAAAACGATTTCGAAGTCGCCCGTAGGCCATCCCGGCGCCTTCTTGCGATCTGGCACGGAGTGACACGGATCGGGTACCGATCCCGCGCGCTCGGTCCGACCCGGCACGGTCGGGTCAGCGCTCGTCGGTCGGACGCACGATGGCGACCGTGTAGAGGCCACCGAGAACAGGCGTTCGCGTCTCGACGTCGAGACCAGTCCCGTCGAGCAGCGGTTCGAGCCGGCGATTCAGGTCCGAGAACAGGAACCGGGCGACCGGATTGAGGGCGCGCCGGAAGAGCGACGGCTCAGCCTCGGCCGACAGGAACTTGTCGAACACCGACGCGCGGCCATCGGGGGCGAGGACGCGCGCGACCTCTGCCACGACCCGCCGCGGTTCGGGAACCACCGCGAGCACGAGGTGGAGAACCACTGCGTCGAAGGCGTCGTCCGCGAAGGGGAGCGACCGGGCGTCGGCGACCCGCGCGTCGACGTCGATCCCCAGTTCCGCCGCCCGCTCCTCGGTTCGCCGCACCATCGCGGGTGTGACGTCGATCGCGGAGATCTCGATGCCGGCCAGGAGGTACGGGAGGTCTGCGCCCGTGCCACAGCCGACGAGCAGGACCCGGTCGCCGGGTTCGACGTCCAGGGCGTCGAGCGCCCGCTCGCGCCCCCGTTCGAGCGGTTTCGCCACCCAGTCGTATACGGGCGCGTACACGCGGTATCGGGTCCGGTTCCACCAGTCCGTCTCCTCGTTCCCGTCCATCTACGGGCTCCGTCGGCGTCGACGGGCGTAGCTCTTCGGGACGAGGGACAGCGAGAAGGGACGCGGCAGCCGCGGGCAGCGAACTACTCCGGCAGGCGGCCGACGTCGGCCAGTACCGCCGTGGCGGTCTCCGGGCCGCCGGCGCCCCGGCCCGAGACGTTGAGCCGGCCGGCGTGTTCGGTCTCAAGCTGGACGATGTTCCGGGTGCCCGACACTGCGAGCGCGGCGTTCTCGGGGACGAGTCGGGGGCCGACGCGCACGGCCCCGCTCTCGGCGACTTCGCCGATGAGGCGCACGGTTCGGCCGTCCTCTTTCGCCAGGTCGATGGCGCTGCCGGGCACGTCGACGATGCCGTCCACCTCGGCGTCGTCCAGGCTGTACTCGCGCTCACCCTGGGCGAGGACGTTGGCGACGATGACGCACTTCAGCGCGGCGTCGGTGCCGTCGACGTCGAACGTCGGGTCGGCCTCCGCCACACCGAGGTCCTGGGCCTCGGCGAGCACGTGCTCGTAGCCCAGCCCGTCCGCGCCCATCCGCGAGAGGATGAAGTTCGCCGTCCCGTTGAGGACGCCGCGGGCCGCGGTGATGTGGTCCGGGCCGAAGTCGTCGATGGTCGAGAGCACCGGCATGGCGCCGCCGACGGTAGCCTCGAACAGCACCGACCCGTCGCTGTCTGCCTCCAGGTCCCGGAGGTCGCCGTACCGCTCGGCGACCGGGCCCTTGTTCGCCAGGACGGCGTGACGGTCCCGTTCGAGCGCGGTCCGGACGTGGTCGAAGCCGGGCTGGGCGTCGCCCAGTGTCGTCGGCGTCGCCTCGACGAGGACGTCGTACTCGCCGTCGAGGACGTCGCTCGGGTCCGCGCTCCCGACGACGCCCTCCTGGGCTTTCGACGCGAGCGCCGCGTCGACGTCGATGCCGTCGGCGTCGGCGGCCGCACTTCCGGAGTCGGCCAGACCAGTCACCGTGTGGCCGTACTCGCCGGCCAGTTCCGCCACGGAGGTGCCGACCGCGCCGGCACCGAGGATGGCGACCTTCACGCGTCACCACCCGCCGTGAGCGGCTCGACGACACACAGGTCCTTGCTGGCCGCGATGTCCCGGATGGCAGCCAGCGTATCCTCGGCAGCGTCTGCCTCGGTGGCCAGGCGCAGGCGCGCGCTGGAGACGTCGTCGGTCCCCTCGGGCGCGGACAGCGAGAGGTCCGTGACCGTGGCGTTGCCGGACTGGTGGATCTGGGACAGCGTGTCCGACAGGTCCGTCTCGACCAGGTGGCCAGACAGCACGACCGTCAGTGCCTCGCCGTAGCGGTCCGCGCCGGCCTGGATGATGGTGAACTCCTCGGCCTTCAGCGCCTCGACGATGGTCTCGAAGCGCTCGGGCGTCGCCTCCAGGTCCACCTCCACGGGGATGTGCCCGCGCGGGGTGAGGTTGCCGCGCTCGTGGAAGATAGAGAGGAGGTTGCCCCCGTTGTCCGCGATGGGGTGGAGCGCCCGCAACAGCTCGCCCGGCTCGTCGACCAGTTCGAGCCGTATCGTGTACGCGTTCACCTCGTCGGACGAGTCGCTCATCGACCGCTCACCTCCCGCCGCGTGCGTTCGCTCATTGTGGCGAACCACTGGTTCGGACTATAAGAATCCTCCACTTCCGCTGCAGGCCCCAGGCGTCCGCAGTCGGCCGGAACCGTCCGCCGTCCGGCCTCGAGCGGCGCGACAGTGCTCGTCGGAATCGAACACCAGCGGTGGCCCGAGCCACAACCGTGAAGTCCCGCCGCCCAAATCGTTTCCCGATGACCTGCGGACCCACTCGCCCGGTCGCCGCCGTCCTCCTCGTTCTCCTCGTCGCGGGGTCGGCCGCCGGAGCGACCGTGACGGGCCCACTCCCCGACGAATCGGGCCCGGGCCCCGCGACTGGCGTCCACTTCGACGCGGCGGCGGCCGGCCACGGCCCCGTGCGTGGCGACGCCGCGGCGGCGACCGACGGGAGCACCATCCACCTGGACCAGACGCTCCACCGCCTCCCGGACCGCCCCGGCGAGTACGAGGCCGACAACCGGTATCGGCTCCCCGACCACGCCGTGAAGCTCGAAGTGACGGTTCCGGAGAGGGCGACCGGGTTCCGGACTGATGGGTTCACTGCCGAGGGGGACAACACCTACGCCTGGGACGGCGAGACCGAGGACCCCCGGCTCCGCTTCCGGATGCCGGCCAACAGGACCGTGGACCGGGACGACCCCCTCTCGGGTCCGGGCAGCTACCTCTTCGTGGACACGGGCGAGTGGGGCATCGTCCAGCGACCGCCGCTGGGTCACTCGTGGGGCTGGCGCGGCTCGCCGTCGGTCACGTTCGACCGCTCACTTTCGGCGAGCCCCGGCGCCGCCGGCTCCGACGTCGCCTACCTGGGTGAGTACGAGGAATACGAGCACGCGGCCCACGGCCAGCGATTCAGGCTCGTCGTCCCGGCCGAGGCCGACCTGGCCGAGAACCGCTCGGCCGTCTTCGGGACGCTCGCGAACGCCTCCGACGGGATCCGCGTCGGCGACCGCGACGACGAGGTGTTCCTGATCGCCGCGCCGACGACCGACGTCCGGTGGGGCGCTCGCGGGGTCCAGACCGGTGACGCCGACGCGTGGGTCCGCGATCTCGAACGGGTCGACGACGTCGAGAACGTCTGGGTCCACGAGTACGTCCACACGCGCCAGGCCTACGAGACGACCGAGGGCGTCCGCTGGTTCACCGAGGCGTCGGCGAGCTACTACGCAGCGCTGCACGCGTTCGAACAGGAGCGGGTCGGCTTCCGGACCTTCCAGAGTCGACTCGAACGGGGAACGGACCCTCGCCACGAGTCCGCCGTCCTCACAGACCGGAGCACCTGGCAGTACAACCCCGACTACTACGTCGGCCCGCTCGTCCTCGGCGACCTCGACCGGCGGACGCGCGCGGCCAGCGACAGCGAGCGCGCGCTCCACACCGTCTTCGCCCGGCTGAACGACGCCGACGGGACCGTGGACGCCGGGCAGTTCTACGAGTACGTGGCCGACGCGGGCGGCACGGACGACGCCGACCTCACGCGGCGCTACGCGGAGACGACCGAACGACCGACGGTCTGGAACGTCTCCACCCACCAGGCGGTCTTCGGTCCCGTCCCGGCCCAGATCGAGTACGAGATCGCCACGACCGACGACGGGGAGGACGCCGTCCGCGCGAGGGGTCCCTACCGGAACCGAACCCTCCGGACGCCCTACGTCCTCGTCCCCGGCGAGCAGCTATCGGTCGACGTGAACGTCGCGAACAGCGGCGGCACGGCCGGCGACTACGACGTTCGCCTCCGTGACGGCGAGACGACGCTGGACCGGAAAACCGGTCGGATCGCGGCCGGCAACGCGACCACCGTCACCGTCAACAACACCTTCGACGCGCCCGGGAACTACGAACTCCGGGTCGGCGGCGAGCGGCTCTCGGTGAACGTCTGGGAGCCCGCTGCGGCCGAGGTGACCGGCCTCCGAACCGACAGCGGCGAGGGCGTCCGGCCCGGCGAGTCGGTCACCGTGGCGGTGACGGTGCGCAACGACGCCGGCTGGCCGGGCGAGCGCGACGTCCGCGTGACGGCCGCGGACACTACCACTGGCGGCCGGACCGGTGACGACTGGACCGTGGCCGAGCAGACAGTCAGGCTCGACGCCGAGAGCGAACGGACCGTGACTGCCACTGTCACCTTCGACGAGCCCGGAACCTACCGGCTGGGGGTCGCCGACAGCAACGTCACGTCACAGACCGTGAGTGTCGCCGCAGACCGCGGACCGGATCCAGATACAGGCCCGCTACCCGCCACCCTCGTCGTCGTGGCCGTCCTGGTCGCGGTGTTCGTCGCGGCGCTGCTAGCGAGGCGGTGAAAGCGCCGAAAGAGAGAAATCGAAAAGAGCGTTCAGGCGCCGACGTCCGCGCTACTCCAGGTCGAACCGGTCGTGCTTCATGACGTCGCTCCACGTCTCCACGAAGTCGTGCACGAACTTCTCCTCGGCATCCTCGCTGCCGTAGACCTCGGAGATGGCGCGGAGCCGGGAGTTCGAGCCGAAGACGAGGTCGACGCGGGAGGCTTCCCACTCGAGTTCGCCCGTCTGGCGGTCGCGGAGTTCGTAGACGTCCTCGGCGTCGTCGGACTCCTCCCACTCCAGGCCCATGTCGAGCAGGGTGTCGAAGAAGTCGTTCGTCAGCGTCCCCGGCCGGTCGGTGAGGACGCCCAGGTCCGAGTCCTGGTAGGTCGCGCCAAGCGCGCGCAGCCCGCCGACCAGGACCGTCATCTCCGCGGCGGTCAGGTCCAGCAGGTCCGCCTTGTCGACCAGCAGGTCCTCTGGCGGCTGGTCGTGGTCGCCGCCGTAGTAGTTGCGGAACCCGTCGGCTTTCGGCTTGAGCGCCTCGAAGCTCTCGGGGTCGGTCTGTTCCTGCGTGGCGTCGGTGCGGCCCGGTTCGAAGGGGACCTCGACGTCGTAGCCGGCGTCGGCGGCGGCCTGCTCGACGGCGACGTTGCCGCCCAGCACGATGAGGTCCGCCAGCGAGACACGGACGTCGTCGGACCGGGACTCGTTGAAGTCGGCCTGGATGCCCTCCAGGGTCTCCAGGACGGTCGCGAGCTGGTCGGGCTCGTTGACCTCCCAATTCCGCTGCGGTTCGAGTCGGATGCGGGCGCCGTTGGCGCCGCCGCGCTTGTCGCTGTCGCGGTACGTCGACGCCGAGGCCCAGGCGGTCTTGACGAGCTGGGACCGGGACAGGTCCGACTCGAGGATCGCCTCCTCGAGCTCGGCGACCGCTTCGTCGCCGATCAGGTCGTAGTCGGCCTCGGGGAGCGGGTCCTGCCACAGCATCTCCTCGTCGGGGACCTCGGGACCGACGAGCCGGGACGGCGGGCCCATGTCGCGGTGGAGCAGCTTGTACCACGCCTTCGCGAAGGCCTCCTGGAACTCGGCGGGGTTCTCGCGGAAGCGCTCGATAATCTCGCGGAACTCGGGGTCACGCTTGAGCGCCAGGTCCGTCGTCATCATCATCGGCGCGTGCTTCTTCGAGGGGTCGTGGGCGTCCGGGACGGTCTGTTTGTCCTCGGCGTCGACGGGCTCCCACTGGTTGGCGCCGGCGGGGCTCTCGGTCAGCTCCCACTCGTTGTCCAGCAGCGTATCGAGGAAGGAGGTGTCCCACATCGTCGGCGTGCTGTTCCAGGCGCCCTCGATGCCGCTGGTGACCGTGTCCGGGCCCTTGCCGGAGTCGGTCCAGCCGAGGCTCTGGTCCTCGATGGGAGCGGCTTCGGGCTCGGGGCCCATGTCGTCGGTGTCGCGGGCGCCGTGGGACTTGCCGAACGTGTGGCCACCGGCGATGAGCGCGGCGGTCTCCTCGTCGTTCATCGCCATGCGCCCGAACGAATCCCGAATTCGCTCGGCCGACCCGAGCGGGTCGGGCTCGCCGTCCGGGCCCTCGGGGTTCACGTAGATAAGTCCCATCACGGTGGCGCCGAGGGGGTCTTCGAGGTTCCCCTCGTCGTCGAAGCGTTCCGAACCCTCCCACTCGGTCTCGGGGCCCCAGTAGACGGCCTCGTCGGGCTTGAAGTCGTCCTCGCGCCCGCCGGCGAAGCCGAACGTCTCGAAGCCCATCGACTCCAGGGCGACGTTCCCTGTCAGGACGATCAGGTCGGCCCACGAGAGCTTCCGGCCGTACTTTCGCTTGACCGGCTCCAGTAGCCGTCGCGCCTTGTCCAGGTTGACGTTGTCGGGCCAGCTGTTGAGGGGTGCGAAGCGCTGTGTGCCGCCCGTCGCGCCCCCGCGGCCGTCGGTCGTCCGGTACGTGCCAGCGCTGTGCCAGGCCATCCGGATGAACAGCGGGCCATAGTGGCCGTAGTCGGCGGGCCACCAGTCCTGGGACGTCGTCATCACGTCCTCGATGTCCGCCTTCACCGCCTCGTAGTCGAGGTCCGAGAACGCCTCGGCGTAGTCGAAGTCCTCCTCCAGGGGACTCAGGTCGGCAGCGTTGTCGTCGAGAATGTCCAGGTTCAGCTTGTCGGGCCACCACTCGTGGCTCTTCCGGTGTGGGGGTCTGTCGTCGCTCATTGATGGGAACGTGGGTGAAACACAGAGATTGATCGACAAAAGTCTTGATTTAGCACGTGCCAACTCCCGGTTCGAAACCGGACGCCCGTGGTATCGGGTGTCGTCGATACGGGCGAGCGGTGGTCGCCCGACCAGGACGACGTGTACAGGACCGACACTGGTACTTTCGATGAAATAAAGTATTTATTTTCCCACGTCGGTGTGCATTTATGGGGCAGATGGGCTGGGGAGTCGAACCGATTCGAGGACGGACAGGTGAGAGAGATGGCGCGTGAAGGCCGGGAACGGGACGGACGTCGCAGGGAGCTGGGCCGGCGGTCGTTTCTCAACCACGTCGGTGTCGGTGCCCTGGGGGTCGGTGTCGGCGTCGGTATCGACGGCTTCGGTTCCGGACGGGCGAGGCAGGAGTCGGACCCGCTGCCGTGGACAGCGACGTTCGAACGAGCAGATGGGACCACCGACCACGACGGCGAATCGGCCTGGCACGTCGAATCCGCCGACAGCCACCCGTCGTTCGCCGTCCGGTCGGGAGCGCTGACCGCGACGGAGACGGCGGGCGACGCGCGGTGGCTGTCCGAACCAATCGACGTCTCGGGCGCCGACGCGGTGGACGTGGCGGTTGAACTACGCGGGAGCGGTCCGCTCTGGGGCGGCCCAGCACCGGTCGTCGGCACCGACCCACCGACGGATCCGGACGCCGATGGGATATACGAGGACGTCACCGGCGACGGCCGGCTTGACGACGAGGACGTGGGGGCGCTGTTCGAGGCGCTCGACGACGAGAACGTGACCGACGACGCGGCCGCCTTCGACGGCAACTGTAACGGTCGCGTCGACTACAACGACGTCGTCCGACTGGCGAGGGCCGCGAACGGGACGGCCGACCGTGCCCACCAGGGCGACTGCGGCCGGCCCGCGGACGAACTGGCGGTCTCCTACGTGCTCGACGGCGTCGAGACGGTCGTCGCGACGTTCTCAGACGACGCCTCGGCCGACGGCGAGACCGTCTCTGCGACCGGGCTCACCGGCCAGACCCTGCGCGTCGTCGTCACCGCACGCACCACCGACCCGGCGACGGCCTACCACGTCGACGCCGTCGAGGTGACCGCGACGGGTGACGACGGCGGGCAGGAGGACGGGAGTCAGGACGAAGGCGGCCAGCATGACGGGGACGAGGGAACCGATGGAGCGGCCGACCCGACGCTGTTCTACGAGGACTTCGAGAGCGGGTCGATGGCCGACGAGGAGACCCTCGCGCTGGAGTCCAACGAGTCCGGGTTCGTCTGGCATGGCAACAACCGGACGGCCGTCGTCGAGGACGAGTGGCCCGACGGCGGCCGCGTCGTCTGGCACAACGAGCCCAGAGACGAGTTCGTCGAGGGCGCGGACTACCGGACCCGCGACGGCAGCAGGTCGCTGCGATTCCGGTATCCACCCGAGGAGAGCTGGGCCGAACAGCGCTTCACGATGAACCGGGAGGGGACGGGCTACGACGAGGTCTGGATCGGCTACTGGATCCGCGTCCCGCACAACTTCTCGCACGCCAGCGGCAGCGGCAGCCCTTCCAACAACAAGTGGCTCGCCGTCTGGATGGACGGGTACTCCCAGAAGGGCACCGGGGCGACGGCCGTGTTCAACACCTGGTCGTCGTTCGACCACGAGGAGGGCGCGGCGCGGGCGACGATATCGGCCTCAAACGCCGGCGGTGCCGGCCACCACCGCGGCATCGACGACTTCATCCTCCCATCCCGGGATCGGGGCCGGTGGATGTACACCGTCCACCGGCTGGTGACGAGTTCGGAACGTGGTGCCGCCGACGGGACCGCCCACTGGTGGCGCCGGTGGGAGGACGCCGAGGAGTTCGAACTCGTCAAGGAGGTGACCGACTACGTCTTCGACCCGCCGTCCGACCCCGAGAAGCCGCAGGGGTGGAACAAGGGGTACCTCATGGGGTGGACGAACCCGAACTACGCCGAGGAGACGGAGTTCCTGATAGACCAGTTCGCCCTCTCGACGGAGCCGCTGGTCGACGACCTCCCCTGAGTTTGGGGTTTGTTTACAGGTGTTCGGGGCGTACTATGACGCTCACCATGCGTGTCGATTGTAGGAAAGACGGTAATACGGCAAAACCAGAGACGATAGTCGAACTTAGATATAGATTGAGTCAAATAGTTTTCTGAGCGATTTTTCAAACTGGCAAAATATCCTCCTCTAAAAATGAACGTAGGTCTGGGATATTAATGCCACTGTCAACTATTTTCTCATTTAGCCGTTCAAACAACTCTTCAGCCTCATCCTCATTTAGATGAACGTAAAAATCCCGGTCGACGTTCTGATGGTACATCTTCCCACCATTCAGTGTTAGGTAAAGCTCCTCGTGGAAAATGTGGAGGTTATTCTTTAATGCTTCTATATTCTCATTGTATGCTTTATGCAGATATAGCAAGAAGTTAGAATGCATAAGTACAGGCACACCATCCCAGCTTCGCATTCGATTTAACTTATTTGCACCCACCGCTCCGAAATTTCCCGGTGCAGCATTTGTTATGACGATAAAATTCTGAAATACTGTATCTGATCTCTTTACTTCATCACTTTTGTATATGCGAAGGGCGTAATCACTAAGTGTTCCAGCTTCTTTTGAATCCATGGCAATATCTGTCTTTGATGTGAATTTAGCATCGAAGGCAAATGAGCGGAAATACGTTTTGTCCCCTTTGAAAAATGTCAGTTCTCCAAACCCATCAGGTTGATTTCCACGCCGTTTAGACCCCCATTGCTGAAGAGTTGGAATGATCTGGTTCAGGATGTGGAATGCATCTTGTTCAAATTCCTCACCCCGATGGTCATCAGGATTTTCTATAACATTCTTTATGTTATTAAATGAATCGAGAGCATTGTCAGAAGCTTGTTTCTCTGCATTTCGAACGACCTCTTCAAACCTAGCTGATATATAATCGTCTGGGAGAGAACCGTACAAGTCCTGGTTTATTAACTCACTTAAATCAACGATATTGGCCGTTGTTTCTTTGATAAGGGTTTCATCAATGGTTTTTCCTGGATTTACTACCAAAATTGGGTGGATACTCTTCCTTAGATATTTTATAGTGCCTGCAGTGAGATTCGTTTCTTGATTATTTATTAAGACCCGAACGAGACTTTTTCCATTACCGATCTGGATCAATTTGAATTCATTTCCATATATTTTCTCTCTCTTGACACCATGATACGAAAGGCCCTCATTTTCAAGCTTATCCTTTAAATACTTACGGACGCCAGAGGTAGACAAACCCAATTCAAATGATGTGTCAAATACTTTTAACTCATTTCCACAATTGGGACAACCGTCATTATATTTTCGCTTATAGAAGTTCTCGCACCCGATACACTGTCTTCGCTCTAATTCCGACTTGTTTAATACCTTAATCTCCCCAACCAAAGAGGTTAGCAAATCGTCATCTTTGACATATTTTGTTTGCCAATATCCCATCCCCTTTAACATTTGAGAGATCAAATCGGTTCGATCGCGAGTGATCCAATAAAGAGGAATTTTTTGATTTAGTGGTAGTCCAAACTGTTCTTTGAAGGCCGTTTTCACTTCATCCGATTTCAATTCTGATCTGGTTTTTATATTAGCATTTAACCGGACAAATGACTGATCAAGATTTCTCTCAATCCTCACACTCACATCTACTCCTTCATGGCTAAACCATAGTTTTTTGATGTTAGCAATATTGACGTTAACGATCTCTTGGCCAAGACGGTTAACCACAGGTCGAACTTCTTTTCTGGCAGACTTGTTGGAAAGTGATAACGGTACTGAAGGTTGAGTGTTCGTATCACGGAAATCAATTGACAAAATTTTGATTTTATCTGGCTCGTTATTTTCAGGTTTTTCTAGTTCTTCCTCGAAACGTGTTTTTGACAATTCAGTCTCGTCATCTACGATGTCAGCATCAGTTGTAAGAATTGAGAATATCTCTTCAGCCTTTGTCAACAATGTATCTCGGATCCCCTTACTACGGGTACTAATAACCAAGTGGGCAGCATCTTCTTTGACTTCTAAAAATACATAACGAAGATCTCGCCTACGTTGCGGGCCAGTGACATCTGGTTTTTCGACATCTGAAGCCTGTCGTGATATTGCAAAAAGGGTTGAATTGTCAAAAGGAAGTTTGTTTTTATCCTGGTATTCAAAATTTTCCGCTCTTGTATTTCTGGCCAAGGTCATTCGGAGACCTCTTACATTGTCCTCAAACCGGGACACGTAGTCGTCTGGTAGTGAATTCTTGATCTTATACCTTGATTTGTGTTTTGAATCCAGCCACTCACTATAAAGATGGACATGATAGAGATAATCGTCTTCGCCATCCAGTATGGTAGATAGAACATGATGATATCCCCGTTCACTGGCGATGACATCTCCAGACTTTTCAGCCATCTCTTCAACAGCCAATAGCTTGTCATTTAAGAAACGGTGGAGTGTGAAGAGAAATATAGATTTGTCACCACTATCGAGTGTCTCAGAAATGAATCCTCCTTCAGACATATCAACATCGCAGAATTTACACATCAATTCTAAAGTATCGGCATCAGTATCATCCAATTGGGCCTGGAATTTACTACGATAAGTCTCCGCCCATTTACCTTTGAACTTTCTAAAATCGCTGGGAACGCGTTCTAGTAAGGATTTAACAGAGGAGTCTTCGATTTGTGTCACTATGGCTGTGATATGTCCGCATATTAATTACATTAACGGCGATTTCAGCTAATGGGGTTAGTTGAGAGGATCTGAAATATTCAAAGCTCTAACTTTACATCATCAAATTGGTAGAGCTTCTTCGAAACGGTCCTTATTCTACGAAACTGAAAAGGGATCGACTTAGAAGTAGTCGATGGCGGGGTGAAGCTCCTGCTTCATCCCCTTGCGCTCGCGGATCTCGGAGATCTTGTCGGGCTGGAGGTTGTCGGCCATGACCTGGAAGCCGGCGTTCTCGGTGTTCCAGGAGGCACGACCCTCGGTCGCAGAGCGGATGTCGCTGGAGAAGCCGATCATCTCGTCGACAGGCGCGATGCCCTCGACGACCATCAGGTCGCCTTCCTGGTACATGTCGTCGACGCGGCCACGGCGACCCTGGATCTCGCCGCTGGCGGCGCCCATGTGGTCGTTGGGGACGTCGATACGGACGTCCTGGATCGGTTCGAGGAGTCGGATCTCCGCGTCGATGAGCGCGTTGTGGACGGCCTCGCGCATCGCGGGGATGACCTGTGCCGGGCCGCGGTGGATGGCGTCCTCGTGGAGGCGGGCGTCGTGGAGACGGAGGAGCGCGCCCTGGACGGGCTCGGCGGCGAGCGGGCCGTCGTCGAGTGCGTCCTCGAGGCCCTCGATGAGGAGCTCCATCGTCTCGTTGAGGTGCTGGATACCCTTCGTCTGGTCGACGAGGACGTTGGTCCCGTGGATGTGCTCGATGTCCTGGGAGGTCTCCTTGTCCATGCCGGCCTCCTGGAGCGCTTCACGGCGCTCGAGTTCGGGCATGTCCATGGAGGCCTCGCCCTTCTTGATCGTCTCGACGATCTCGTCGTCCATCGGCTCGATGCTGATGTAGAACCGGTTGTGGCGGTTCGGCGAGATGCCCTCGACTTCGCGGGAGGGCTGCTGTGGCGCCTCGCGGTAGACGACGATGGGCTCACCGGTGTTGATCGGGATGCCCTGGTTGCGCTCGATGCGCTGGCCGATGACTTCGAGGTGGAGTTCACCCTGGCCGGAGATGAGGTGCTCGCCGGTGTCCTCGTTGATCTCGATCTGGATGGTGGGGTCCTCCTTGGCGACTTGCTGGAGCGTCTCGATGAGCTTCGGCAGGTCGTCCATGTTCTGTGCCTCGACGGACTTCGTGATGACGGGCTCCGAGATGTGCTCGATGGACTCGAAGGGGGTCATCTCGACGGAGGAGACCGTGGAGCCGGCGATGGCGTCCTTGAGGCCGGTGACGGCGGCGATGTTGCCGGCGGGAACGCGGTCCACTTCCTCGCGCTCGCCACCCATGTAGATGCCGACGCTCTGGACGCGGTTGGTCCCGACGGTCCCGGAGACGTAGAGGTCCTGGCCCTTCTCCAGCGTGCCGGAGAAGACGCGGCCCGCGGCGATCTCGCCCGCGTGGGGGTCGACGCCGATGTCGGTGACCATCAGAACGACCTCGCCGTCCTCGTCGACGAGACGCATCGTGTCGGCGAGTTCGGAGTCGGCGTCGCCACGCCAGATGCGCGGGATACGCATGGGCTGGGCGTCGATGGGGTTCGGGAAGTGCTCACAGACCATGTCGAGCACGACGTCCGAGAGCGGCGTCTTCTCGTGGAGCTTCTGGCGCTCGTCGGCGCGTTCGAGCTCCATGATCTCGGCGAAGTCCATCCCGGTGCGCTGCATCGAGGGCATCGAGACGCCCCACTTGTAGAGGGCGGACCCGAAGCCGACGGTGCCCTCCTCGACGGAGACGGTCCAGTCCTCGATGTCGTCCATCTCCTCGGTCATGCCGCGGATGAGCTCGTTGACGTCGTCGATGACGTTGAGCAGGCGCCGCTGCATCTCCTCGGGGCCCTCCTGGAGCTCCGAGATGAGGCGGTCGACCTTGTTGATGAACAGCGTCGGCTTGACGCCCTCGCGGAGCGCCTGTCGCAGGACGGTCTCGGTCTGGGGCATGGCGCCCTCGACGGCGTCGACGACCACGAGCGCACCGTCGACGGCGCGCATCGCGCGGGTGACGTCGCCACCGAAGTCGACGTGGCCCGGCGTGTCGATGAGGTTGATGAGGTGGTTGTCGCCCTCGTACTCGTGGGTCATCGAGACGTTGGCCGCGTCGATGGTGATACCGCGTTCCTGCTCGTCCTCCTCGGTGTCCATCGCGAGTTGCTCCCCGGCGGTCTCGTCGGAGATCATGCCCGCACCGGCCAGGAGGTTGTCAGTCAGCGTCGTCTTCCCGTGGTCGACGTGAGCGGCGATGGCGATGTTCCGGATGTGCTCCGGGTTGTCCATCAGTGTCTCACATTCTTCAACGATCTTTTTTCGTCGGCCCATTATACGGCAGGCTATCAGTAGCAGGGGCAAAAGGGTGCTGTTTCGATTTGCGTGCGACAGGGTGGAGCACGCAAATCGAAGCTCGTCAGGGAGCGAACGTCGTGAGCGGACTGACGGTGTTTCCACTTGCGTGCGACAGGGTGGAGCACGCAAGTGGATGCTCGATAGACGGCGAGCGGTAGCGAGCCGTCTATCGGTGTTTCCACGTGGGCGTGCTACTTGTACGCGCCCACGTGGAAGCTCGTTGGAGCCGACCGGTAGGGAAGGCTCCAACGGCGTTTCGACGGGAGTGCGACAGAGTTGAGCAAGAACGTCGAAGGGAGAAGCAGCGTTACTCGGGACGGAGCTGGTCGAGCGGCAGGCACGTGCCGTCGTCGGTCCGGGGTACCTCGCTCGCCAGCTTCGCCTCGTCGTCGGGGTCGACGTCGAGGACGTCCTGGACGCGGACGTTGGGCTGGCTGCTCCGGACGCCGATGAGGGTCAGCGAGAGGTGGCCGTCGGTCCGGCCGCCGGCGACCGTGACCTCCTCGACGTCGTCGTCCAGCGAGACCGTCGTCCACCCGTCTGGTTTCCGCACCCGGAGGTCCATACAGGTGGTCTCCCGTCGTGAGTGAAGATTCCATCGGCCGGACGGTGCGGTCGGACCTGATACGTTCGGACCGTCCGCAGTTCGCCACGTCGGCGCTCAGGAGATCACGTCGACCGTCAGCGGGTAGTCGTACACCTCGTCGTTGCTCGCCCGGACCACGGCGATACCGGTGAGGACAAGCCACGCGATGCCGACGATGGGGAAGACGACCAGTCCGAGGCCGACGAAGATGGACAGCGCGGAGACGGTCAACAGCACCGTCCACGTGATCTGGAAGTTGATCGCCTGCTTCCCGTTCTCGTCGACGAACGGCCCTTCGTCTTTTTTGATCGCCCACACGAGCAGGGGGCCGAAGACGTTCGCGAGGGGGATGGCCAGTCCGACGAACCCCATCGCGTGGACGATGATCGCCCACGTCCGTTCGTCGTCGCTCACCTCGGCCTCGACGTCTGCTTCCCCGTGGCTCTCGTCGACGGAGACTGCCTCGTCACTGGGTTCCGTTGCCATAGTCGATACGTATCTTCGAGGAATCATAAACCCGGGGCTACCGATCGGCCGTTCCGGACGACACGTCATTCAATCAATTCGATTTATTATTATAATTTGTCCATACTACCTAACAAGTTAGCGTGCTCGACTATGCACAGTCGGTGAGCCATCACCGACGTCGGGCGCAGTCCCGTCAGCCAACCACCACCTGCCCCCGACGTTCCAGTCGCCGGGGTCGCCCCGGCTAGAGATATTTGGGTGATATCCGCCGCTCGACGTCGGTCGCGGAACCGGTGAAGCCATCTTCTAGACGTGGTCTCTCGGCAGCAAGTCCTCGAATGCCTGGTCGGCGAGCCAGTCGGCGAGGTGGACCAGCTGTTCCGTCGCGGCATCGAACAGCTGTTCGCCTTTCTCGGCGGTCGCGTCCGTCTGGTCGCCGAGGACGCCGTTGTCCGTGTTGTCGGCCGCGTCGTAGAACGTTCGGGAGCCGTGTCGCATCATCTCGGCGTCGTCCACGCTCGTCATGCCACCGTCGCGCGCGTCGGCCAGTCGGTCCTCGTGGACCAGCGCCGAGTCGAGGTACTGGATCATCGCCGTCTCCTTGGGGCCGCCGTGTGGCCCGTTCTGTTCGAACAGGTCGTCGACGAGGTCCGGGATGCTCTCGTCCCACATCCACTCGATTCCGTAGGCCACCTCCTCCTGTCGGAGGCGCGCCCCGACCTCACGGAGGTGGGGGACGTTCCCGCCGTGTGCGTTCACGTAGACGACGCGGTCGATACCGTGATACGTGAGATTTCGGGTGAGCGAGGCGACGTACTCGCGGAACACCGATGGCTCGACCCACATCGTGCCGTGGAACTGCCGGTGGTGACCGCTGACGCCAACGGTGATGGTGGGCGTACAGAGATACCCGGTCCGTTCGGCGACCTCGCGGGCGAAGGCTTCCGCGATGAGGTGGTCCGTGGCCTCCGGCAAGTGAGGCCCGTGCTGTTCCGTCGAACCGAGCGGGATCAGCGCCAGTGACTCGGTTTCGAAGTAGTCCTCGAGGTCAGGCCATGCGACGTCTCCGAGATACATCGTACCAGACACTGACGACCGGTCAGCCCATACGTTACCCGGTCGGATACAGTGCTGGCCGTCTCCAGGCTGGCCACTGCCTTCGAACAGGTCTGGCCCAGTCTGTCAGGTGGCCCCCACCGCTCGAATCACGCCTCTGCCGCACCCCGCTCCTCGAGGAGGGCGGTGAGGTGGTGCAAGAGCCCTTCCAGTCGCGAGCGTTCGAGTTCCCACCACGACGTCGAGTGGTGATACTCCGCGACGACCGATCGCATCGCCTCGAGCTCCGTCGTCGTGACGCTCGTCTCGCCGGCGTCGAGCGTCTCGAACGCGTCGAACACCGCCACCGGTGGCGGGTCGATTCCGGTCGGATCGTCTGCTCTCGCTTCCCGCTCGAGGCGGTCCAGAAGCACGTGGTGGAGCGTCCAGCGGGACTCCCGGTCCAGGGATAGCGAGACCGCTGGCGGGTCGTGGGCGTTGTCTGGCATGGCGGTGACTATAGCGACGGTAAGTATTGTTGCTTGTTAACTCTTACCACGGCCGGTGACAGATCTTCGCACACCTTGTCTGGACGAGAAACGGGCGATAGTAACCGAGAGACGTGAGTACCAGTCGTCGTGTCGGTTGGAAGCCCGTACCGACGTTCGACGTGGACGGTCCCGTGCTCGTGTTGACCGGGACCGACGGGCCTGATCTCCTCCGGGAGAGCGCCTGTGACGTTCTCCGAGTCCAGCGTGTCGTGGTAGCTCTTGAGGGCAGTTTGTGGGTCGGTGCTCGGCTCGCTCCCCACATTCAACGGAGTGGTTAAGTATTGTCGAACCTAACATTCAACTGGATGGTTGAACGACAGCACGACGACCTGAACCTCGACGCCGTCTTTCAGGCGCTCTCGCACCCGACTCGACGGGCGCTCATCGAGCAGCTCGCCGGAGGACCGAAGCGCGTCTCCGCGCTCGCGGAGCCCCACGACGTCTCGCTGGCGGCGGTGTCGAAGCACCTGCAGGCCCTGGAGGACGCGGGACTCGTCGAGGTCGAAGAAGACGGGCGAGTCCGTCGGTGTCACCTGGACGCCGCGCCGCTGGGCGAGGCCTTCGGCTGGTTGACCCGCTACCGCGTCTTCTGGGAGGACCGATTCGACGCGCTGGCCGACCATCTGGAGTCTGACGACCAATGACAGACGACAACAGCGGAAGCGAGCCGACGACGAACAGCGAACAGAACGACACCCGCAGTATGACCGTGAGCCGCGTCATCGAAGCATCGCCCGAACGAGTGTACAACGCGTTCCTCGATCCCGACGAACTCGCCCAGTGGTTGCCCCCGACCGGCTTCTCGGGGGAGGTCCACCACCTAGAGCCCGAGGAAGGCGGGACGTACCGGATGACGTTCACGGGCGAGACAGAGGAATTCGCCGAGTACGATTCGACCTTCGGCGGCACTTACCTGGAGCTGGTTCCGGGTGAACGCATCGTCTATACGGACGAATTCGAAACCGACGAACCGAGCATGGCCGGCGAGATGACCGTGACGGTCACCTTCGAGGACGTCCCCGACGGGACCGAGATCACCGTCCACCACGAGGGATTCCCCGAGGGCGCCTCACCGAGCGACGCCAACGAGGGATGGACCGACTCGCTCGGAAACCTCGCAAACGTCGTCGAGGTGGCCTAAACACCCGGAAAACTCCGGAAGGTGCCGTCTCCGGAACGCGAACCGCTCTGACGGTCTGTCCAGCATTCCTCACGGAACGGCGGTTCTGATTACGAATGGCCGGGCCACTCGCAGACGTACTCCGCGTAGAACTCTCCATCGTACGTGGATTCGAGGATGTCGAAGCCGACCCGCTCGAGCATGGCTTCGAGCACGAATCCGTACGTGCTGTACTCCTCCCGGAAGTGAACGTACAGCGCTTCGTCGGTGAACTCCGTCGTCCGTTTCTTCTCTTCGAGCCAGGCCTCGATGTCGTGGACGCTGTCGTCCGGATCGAACGAGAAGACGAAGTCACGCAGGCGGAAGATGCCACCCGCTTCGAGCGTGTTCCCGACGTTCTTCAGCGCCTCGACCTTCCAGAAATCCGGGAGATGGTGGAGCGCGTCCTTCGAGACGGCGAACGACGCCGGGTCGCCCCGGTGGTCGTAGCTCAGGAATCCGTCGTGGACGGTCTCGACGTTCTCTACGTCCTTGGCGTCGATCCGTTCGTCGACCAGTTCGAGCATCGGTTCGGAGACGTCGACCGCGACGACGCGGTCACAGTGTCGTGCGACCGCGAGTGGAGACACGCCCGTTCCAGTGCCGAAATCGACGACTGTGTCCTCGTGGGAGAGGCCGAACTCCCGCAGCACGTCTATCTCTCCCGATGGATCGAAGGGCATCTTCTCGTCGACGCGGGATACCTCACCCGAGTCGAGGTGTTCCGACCCGGCGTGCTGTTTTTCGTCGATCGTCCAGCCACGTTCCATACTGGCCGTTCTGACGAGTCAATCTACCAACAATCTGCTGGTGGTATGTGAGCCTGTACCGGGGGCCGGCCCTGCCCGGTCGTGTGACGACTGGTCGCGGTCCCCGATTGTGATCGCTTTTCGGAAGAGGTGGCGAAAACCAGTACGGACCCGGTACTACCACCGGTTCCGCTCGGCGAGTGCGAAGGGATAGACCGGGCCGCTCCCGGCGTCACGGAGGACGAACGACGCTTCCGTCGACGACCACCGCGACCCGACGGTCTCGTCGACCAGCAACACGGGGCCGGATCGAACGGATTCAGTCACTGCAAACGCTCCCTCGACGTTCCAGCGCTGCTGGTAGGAGTTCGCCAGTTCGTGCTGTGGGCGCATCTCGCCGACCCGCTCGATTACCGGGAGGTAGTCCAGCCCGAGCTCGCTGGCGATCCGCCGGGCGAGGTCGTCGACTCGCTGCTCGTCGGTCGGTGACGGCACGGCGGTGACCCAGGTCGGTGCCGGTGACGGGTCCCACTCCAGGTCGACGTGCCGGACCGCCGCGTCGATCAGCTCCTGGTCGTACGTGCCGCCGTCGTCCTGTGCTCGACGCACCAGTTCGCCGTAACCCGGATCGCCGTAGACAGACAGGACGCGCCCCGGTTCGGGTTTGCGGTCCTCGGCGATTTTCGACCGGCCGTCCGCGTCGGGCACGTAGTATCGCGGGGATATCTCGTCCCACGATTCGGCACGGTAGTGGTCGACGGCAGCACTCACGAGTTCCTCGTCGTCGACAGACGCCGGACGGAACGGCCCGGCACAGTTGGCACAGTGGCCACAGTCCGTCTCGAGTGACCCGTCGAGTTCGTCGTCGATGAACCGCGTCAGGCACTCGTCCGTCTGGGTGAATTCCTGGATGCGTGCCAGCTCCTCCCGGCGGTGCTCGGTGACCGACTCGATGCGCTCGTGGTCGTACGTCCAGTCGGCCGAAGTCCGCGTGAACCCGTCGTCGACGCGGATGATCGCGTTGTCCACTCGCAGGATATCGAGACACTGGGAGGTGGCCTTCCACGAGAGGTTCGTCTCTTTCAGGAGTTCGTACTTGTACAGCGGTTCGTCACTGCCCCCCAGCGTCGAGAGGACCGTCTCGAAGTCCTGGGGTTCCGGAAACGCCTGTTCGATGAAGTACTCCGCGACCCGGTCGTCCTCCTCGCCGGAGAGCAGTATGGCGAAGGCCTCGTCCAGGCCGCGACCGGCGCGGCCGACCTCCTGGTAGTACCGGATGAGGTTCGGCGGTCGCTGGAAGTGGATCACCCAGCCCAGGTCGGGTTTGTTGAACCCCATCCCAAGGGCGTTCGTCGCGACCAGTCCGTCCACGTCGTTGTCCATCAGTCGGTCTTCCAGTTCACGACGGCGGTCGCCGTCCATCCCGCCGTGGTACGGTTCGACGTCGAGGCCGCGGGCGTTCAACCACGCCGTGACCGTCTCGACCTCGTCGGTCGTCAGGCAGTAGACGATGCCGGACGACGGCAGGTCCGGGACGTTCTCGGCGAGCCAGGCCAGCCGGCGTGACCGCGACCCGATATCGACGGTCTGGAGCCGCAGAGAGTCACGGACGAGGTCGCCGCGGACGGCCCGGAGGTCGGGCACCTGGTCCGTGACGTCGTCGACCACGCGGTCGTTGGCGGTCGCCGTCGTCGCCGCGACGGGGATGTGGTCCGGGAGTTCCTGCAGGATGCGCTTGATTCGCCGGTAATCCGGCCGGAAGTCGTGGCCCCAGTCGGAGATGCAGTGGGCCTCGTCGACGACGAGCATGCCGAACTCCTCGTCCATCGCCACCAGGACGTCTTCCTGGAACTCGGTGTTCGCCAGGCGTTCCGGCGAGATCAACAGGATGTCACACTCCCCGTCGACGACGGCTTCCTTCGCCTCGGTCCACTCCTCGGTGTTGTTCGAGTTTATCGTCCGGGCTTCGAGGCCGAGCTGTGCTTCGGCGTCCTGGATCTGGTTGTGCATCAACGCCAGTAGCGGGCTGACGATGAGCGTCGGGCCCGCTCCCTGCTCGCGGAGCAGTTTCGTCGCGATGAAGTAGACGGTGCTCTTGCCCCAGCCGGTCCGCTGGACGAGCAGCAATCGCTCCCCGTCGACGACCAGGCTCTCGATCGCGTCCAGTTGATCGGGCCGGAATTCGGCGTCCGGCCCGATGCTCCGTTCGAGCAGCGCCTGGGCGCGCTCCCGGATCCCCTCTCTCGAATTGAGTGCCACAGGCGTGTTCACAGCGTAATCGTACAAAAACGCTCGCCGGAGGTGGGAGGGGGGCAGAACCCTCACTGAGCGAGATCACCTGAAGGGATTATCCCGTTCGACCACCGAGGGATCCTCGTGAAGCGGCGCGATCATTCGACGATCCGATCCGGGAGCGATGGTCCGAGGGGCTGGAACCGAGAGGGGCCAGAGACGTGACCGACGAACCCGGCCCGGTCGAACCCCTCCCGGTCGAACACCTCTCGCCAGTCGCCACGCTCGTCGACGAGGTGCTCGCGAGCGTCGGCTACGAGATGGCGGCTGCCACGGACGCCATCGACGACGCCGTCCCAGGCTACGGCGGCCTGTTCGACCCCACGACGGACCGGGACGAGTTGCGTCGCGCGCTCGAAGGCCTGCTGGCGTCAGGCCTCACCCGGCCGCCCGTTCAGGAGGTGACGGGCGACGGCTTCGTCCTCTACGTCGATGGGAGTTCGCGCGGCAACCCCGGTCCCGCGGGTGCGGGCGCCGTCGTCATGGACGCCGACGAAGTCCCGCTCGCCCGCCTCGGCCGGCCCGTGGGCTCCCGGACGGGGAACAACACCGCCGAGTACGTCGCCCTCCAGCTCGGCCTCGCCGAACTACTGGCCCGCTACGAACCACGGACGCTGGAGGTCCGCATCGACTCGATGACGGTCGTTCGGGACGTCTGGGGCGGCGACGACCCGACGGAACCGGGCGTCGAGGCCTACAGCGACGCCGTCGCGACGGCGCTGTCGAACGTTCCGGACCACCGGTACACACACCTGGCCGACAGCGACCCGAACCCCGCCGACGCGCTGGCGACGGTGGGCGCCGATATCGCGGCGATGGGTCCCGGATAGGAGACCACTCACGAAACGAGTGGCACCAGATCGGGACGAGACCCACAACGATTAGCCGTGAACTGCACATGGACGAGATACGCACCTAATATTTGAGGGTGTACTGACTTCATCCCACAGACATCATTATCAATTATGAATGTGGTATCGGAGGTAATCGAAGCCGTCGCAGATTCGAAGGGGGTGGATCCGATGGAACTGCCACCACTGAACGAGTCGATAGATCCGGACGCCCTCGAGACCCTCTGGGACCGGGACGCGGCGAACGGTGTCGTGATATTCGAGTACGCGGACACGAGAATTCGGGTCTTCTCCGAAGGTGCAATTATGATTAGTGATTCGGTGGGAGAGGTATTCACCGACAATCGGTAATCGTTCGAGACTCCACCGGCCTCGGCATCGCTCGTTACTATCCCCCATGCGGTCGGTATTTCCTCGCCTGAAGTCGGAGGAGACCAACGTCAGCTCGTACGGTCTGCGCCCGCGACGGGTGGACTTCTCGAGTGCTTCAGTAGTAGCATTAATGACAGCCTCGTCTCACCATCGTCTATATGAAACGTCGAAAAGTGCTTTCGGTACTGCTTGGCGGTGGCGCGACAGCCGCTCTCGGTGGCGTCGCGGTGTTCGAGCCTGACCTGATTACGGGCCCGCCACGAACGCAGGGTGACCCGATTTCACTTGGCAAACACCACAACCCAGGGAACGTGACCGAGTATTACCCCTCGAATCAGTCAGTGACGTACCGGCTCCAGGGAACCGAGAATCTTACCGAAACGATTCCATTTACCGAATGGGCGAAAACACAGAGTGAGACGATCGCTGCCAACGCTGTATTACAGGCGATACACTCTCGTTTCGACGACGAAGTCACTGGTATTTCGATTCACAGGTCCAGACAGTACCTGGAGAAAGCTCTCCGTGTGCTGTATGTTCTCAATGGCGATGGAATGCCAGAGATGGAAGCACCAAACGTTCCGTTCGAGGCGATTCTAGAACGGGCGCCGTCGACGGTCGACCTCACGGTCGTCTTGGAGGGGAACGAGTACGAGGCCGAATACCCCGTCGTCGCCGAGCGCGTAACGCTCGATCTAGTCGACTTCAACTGACCTCGCCGTCTCGCTTCCCGAGTTTCGCCTGCCACTGTGGCTGCAGTGAAACCTTTCTTTGAACGTGAGGAGATCATATAATCTACAATTCTAATACAACAATAATATCCAATCAGGGGCTATTATCGCCGATATGAAACGGCGAAAATTACTTTCGCTAATTGGCGGTGGCGGAGTGCTCGCTACTCTCGGTGGCGTCGCGGCGTTCAAGCCGGACCTGATTACGGGCCCGCCACGAACGCAGGGTGACCCGATTTCACTTGGCGAGCGCCACCAGATGGATAACGTGATCGAGTACCATTCGTCGAACCACACTGTAACACACCTTGGTCCGGGTAGCCACCCACGAATCGAGACGAATTCGTTTCGCAAGTGGGCGAAAATGCAGAGCGAGACGGTCGCCAAAAATGCCGTTCTGGACGCGTTGAAATCACGATTCGACGGCGAAGTTACCGGGATAAATATGATTCAGTCGAGGCATTACCTGGAGGAGGCGATCTGCATTTTCTATATTTTGAATGCCGGTCAATTGCAAGATATGGAAGCCCCGAACGTCCCGTTCGAGGCGATTCTAGAACGGGCGCCGAAGAAGGTTGATCTCACCCTCGTGCTGGAGGGGAACGAGTACGAAGCGGAATACCCCGTCGTCGCCAGGCGACATACGGTCGATCTAATTATGTGAGCCGTCACCTACGCCGGTCGATCCATCGCCCTCAACTGACCTCGCCGTCTCGCTCCCCGAGTTTCTCCTGCCACTCCTGGACCTTCGCCATCAGTTCGACGGGCGGCGTCTCGTTGACGTCGACGTCGTCGAGTTCGTCGAGGATCGCTTCTGTCTCGGGATCGAGCGACTGGCCGCCCGAGTCGCTCGCGGGCGCTTCCTTCTGGCTCCCGTCGGTCGCGATCTGTTGTCCGGTGGCGCTCGTCTCCCCGGCGTTCAACTCGCCCGACCCGAGGTCGAAGACGACCTGCGTCGACTCCTTGCCGTCGCTCCGGTCGCCGCCCTGGACCTCGATCGCTTTCTCCTCGCGGAGCCTGTCGAGGACGTCCCGCGAGCGGTCGACGACGGGCTCGGGGACACCGGCAAGATCCGCGACGTGGACCCCGTACGAGCGATTCGTCGGGCCGTCACGCACAGTCCTGAGGAACGTCACCTCGCCGTCGGACTCGTCGGCGGCGACGTGGACGTTCTCGACCTTCGGGAGCTTCTCGCCGAGCGAGGTGAGTTCGTGGTAGTGGGTCGCGAACAGCGTCTTCGCCTGGATCTGGTTGGCGAGATACTCCGTCGCGGCCCAGGCGATGGAGATGCCGTCGTACGTCGCCGTCCCGCGGCCCACCTCGTCCAGAATCACGAGCGAGTCGTCGGTGGCCGAGTGGAGGATGTTCGAGAGCTCCTGCATCTCGACCATGAACGTCGAGCGGCCCTGGGCGAGTTCGTCCAGCGCGCCGACGCGAGTGTAGATACCGTCGACCAGGCCGACGCGCGCCGACCGCGCGGGGACGAAGCTCCCGACCTGGGCGAGCAGCGTGATGAGCGCCGCCTGGCGCATGTAGGTCGACTTCCCGGACATGTTGGGACCGGTGACGATCAGGAACTGGCGCTCCTCGTCCAGTCGAAGGTCGTTCGGGACGAACTCGGTGGTCTGCTCGACGACCGGGTGGCGGCCACCCTGGACGTCGAGTTCGCGGCCGTCGGAGAGGTCGGGCCGGGTCCAGTCGTTGCGGACGGCGTGGGTCGCGAGACTCGCCAGCGCGTCGAGTTCGGCGAGCGCCCGGCCGACGTCCTGGAGCAACTCTGCGCGGGCGGCGACACGCTCCCGGAGTTCCTCGAACAGTTCGTACTCCATGTCGTGGCGGCGCTCCTCCAGCCGGAGGACCTCCCGCTCGCGCTCCTGCAGTTCCGGGATGGTGTAGCGCTCGGAGTTCTTCAGCGTCTTGATGGCGTCGTACTCCTCGGGCACCTGGTCGGTCTCGGACTTGCCGACCTGGATGTAGTAGCCGTCGGTCTTGTTGCGGTCGACGGAGAGGTGGGTGATGCCGGTCCGCCCTTTCTCCCGTTCCGGCAGGGTGTCGATCCACTCCAGGGCTTCCTCGTGACTCGCGACGAGGTCGTCCAGGTCGTCGTCGTAGCCCGTCCGGAAGAGCCCGCCCTGGGTGACGGTCCCCGGCGGCTCCTCGACGAGCGCATCGTCGATTTCGCCGGCCAGGGCGCCGACCGCCTCGCGGTCGAGTCGCGAGAGCACGTCGACGAGGGGCGACTCAGCGAGGCGGTCGGTCCGGTCGACCAGGTCGGTGACGGCGTCCAGCAGCGCGAGCGTTTCGCCGACGGAGCGCAGGTCCCTGGCGTCGGCGCTGCCCGAGACGGCCTTCGAGGCCAGCCGTTCCAGGTCGTACACCGGGTCGAGAGTCTCGCGTAGCTCCTCGCGGGCCATCGCCGCCTCGGCGAGTGCGGCGACGGACTGCTGCCGGCGAGCGAGTTCGCCCCGGTCGCGGCGGGGCCGCTGGATCCACTGGCGCAGCAGGCGCGCGCCGGCGGACGTGACGGTGTGGTCGAGCGTGTCGAACAGCGAGCCGTCGCCCTCGCCCTGCATCGTCTCGGTGAGTTCGAGGTTGCGCTGGGTCGTCGCGTCGAGGTCGACGTGGTCCGTCGCACCGTAGGCCTGGAGCCGCGTCACCGACGCCAGCGTGCCCACGCCGGTCTCCTCGACGTAGGAGAGGACGGCGCCCGCGGCCCTGATCGCGGCGTCGTTCCCCTCGACGCCGACGCTCTCCAGGGTCTCTTTGCCGAAGTGCTCGCGCACGCGGTGGCGAGAGCGGGCCGGGGCGAAGGACTCGGCAGAGTGTAGCGTCAGCGACGCGTCAGTGCGCTCGCGCACCTGGTCGAGGAAGTCGTCGTCGGCGCGCAACTCGGGCCCGGGCAACACCTCCGCCGGGTCGAACTTGTACAGCTCCGTCTGGGCGGTCGCTGCGGCGTCCTCGCCGTCCAGTTCGGTGACGTGGAACTGGCCGGTCGTCACGTCGGCGAACGCGAGGCCGTAGGAGTCGCCGGCGGTCCCGTCGCTCCGTCGCGCGCCGCCACCCTCCTCTCGGACGACGGCCGCGAGGTACTGGGCGGCGTCGTCCGTCGTTTCGAGGAGCGTCCCAGGCGTGACGACGCGGGTTATCTCCCTGGCGTGGCCGTCCTCGGTCTCGTGCTGGTCGGCGACGGCGACCCGGTAGCCCCGCTCGACCAGCGCGGAGACGTACGGCGTGAGTTCGGTGAGGGGGACGCCGGCCATCGGATAGGACGAGCCGTGGGAGGACTTCTGGGAGACGGTGAGGTCGAGTTCGTCCGCGACGAGTTCGGCGTCGTCGGCGAAGAACTCGTAGAAGTCCCCACACTGCATCGCCAGCACGTCCGCGTCGGTGCTCTCCTTCAGCGCGAGGAACTCCCCGACGATGCCCGTCGCCTCGGTCATACCCACCCGTGCGTGCGTGGGCGGCATAGGGGTTGTGGGTCCGCCTCGGCGGTGACGGGCGGTGCGGAGGCGTGCGCGTCGCTCGAATCGTTCCGGGCCCGTTTTCGGAGCGACTCCCCGGAATCGGCCGTCTCGCGCGGAAAACACGGATCAGGTATTTCACCTCCCAGTTGCTAACGGATCCCAATGCGCCTGGCGCGCCGCGCCGTGCTCGTCCTCGTGTTCGCGTCGGTCCTGTTGACCGGCGCGGTCGCTCCGGCCGTGGCGAGTGGCGACGTCGCGCCGCGCCAGGACAGCTCCGGCCCGGCCCAGATCGGCTTCCAGAGCGACGACGGAACGACTATCAACGCGACCCAGGAGTTCGCGCTGACGCCGTCGACACCCGGTGAGGTGTCGGTCGAGCTGGAGTATACAATCTCCAGCGGCGTGGTCTCGCTCCACACCGAACTCCCCGACGACGCCGAAGTGACCGAAACAGACGGCTTCGTCCGTGACGGCTGGCGCGAGTACCGCTGGGACGAGACGACGAGCACTCCCTCGATCACGTACACGATTCCGGTCAACGAGTCGCTGAACGAGACGGGGCCCGATGGGACCGACGGAGACCTGGTCGCCGTCGACGCGGGCGACTGGGCCCTGTTCCAGCGCCCGCCCGTCACGACCGACTGGACCCGCTACTCGTCGGCGGGCCCCGTCGCGTACGACCGGACGTCGACGACCGCGGGCCCGGGCGCGACGGGGGAGTGGCTGGTCTACCTCGGCGAACACGAGACGTACGAGCGGACTGCCAGCGACCAGCGGTTCAGACTCGTCGTCCCCGCGAACGCGAGCATGCGCGACGCGCCCCGGTCGGTACTCGACTCGCTGGCCGACGCCTCGGACGCGCTGCGCGTCGGTGACCGCGACGACGAGGTGTTCGTCGTCGCCGCCCCGACCGACGGCGTCCAGTGGGGCGTCCGCGGCTACCAGACGGGCGAATCCGACCTCTGGGTCCGCGACGTCGAACCGGTCGACAGCGCCGAGAACCCGTGGGTCCACGAGTACGTCCACACCCGCCAGGACTTCGCCCTCGACCCGGAGATGCGCTGGTTCCGCGAGGCCTCGGCCAGTTACTACGCGGCGCTGTTGACCTACGAGCAGGGACGCGTCCCCTACGACGCGTTCAGCCAGCGGATCGGCACCGGTGCGAACAGCTCCTACGCCGACGCCGTCCTCGCCAACCAGTCGACGTGGCAATCGGCTCCCGACTACGACAAGGGCGCGCTCGTCGCCGGGCAACTGGACCGGCAGATTCGCAACACGCGCGACCAGGAACGGACGCTCCAGACGGTCGTCCAGGCGATGAACGCCGAATCGGGTCCGGTTTCGCTGTCGGACTTCCTGGCGGCCCTCGGTGAACACGGCGACGACGAGATCGTTGACGCGGCCACCCGGTACGCCGAGGAGCCCGCGAACGTCACGATGTGGGACCAGCCTGCACACGTCATGGCCTTCGGCGACCCACCCGCCCGCATCGGCTTCCAGCTCCCCGGCGACGGCAACGACGCAGCCTACCGGGTCGAGGGGAGCTACCGGAACGCGACCATCGAGGCGAGTGACGGTCCAGTGGTCGTCGTGCCCGGCGAACGGCTCCGGGTCGGGACCGTGGTCGAGAACGCCGGCGGGCGGGCGGGGAACTTCACCGCCCGGCTGGCAGTGAACGGGAGCGTCGTCGACCAGGCCAACGGCTCGGTCGCGCCCAACGAGACGGTCGTGCTGGGCCTGAACCACACGTTCGACGAGCCAGGGACGTACGAACTCGCGGTCGGGGGCGACGAACGGACCGTCGAGGTCAGAGAGCCCGCCGAGGGCCGGGTCACCGACGTCACGGTGACCTCCCGGGAGGTGATGAAAGGCGAGTCCGTCCAGATGCGCGCCAGGGTCCAGAACGACGCTTCCGTCCCCGCCGAGACGTCGGTCGTGTTCCGCCGGGACGACGGCCTGGCCGTCGCGGAGACGGTCCGTCTGGCCCCCGACTCCGCCGGCTGGGTCGACGCGAGCGTCCCGATGTCGCGGACCGGGGCCACGACCGTGCGCGTCGACGGTGCCGGGGAGGTGACAGTCGCCGTTCGCGCGCCCCCGGTGCAGACGACGGTCGGCGAGAACGCGACGGACTCGACCACCGACTCGCCCACTACGGTGACGACCGCCACGCAGACCCACTCGAGGACGGCGACCCCGACCGACACGCCCGGCTCGACCAGTTCGGGGCTCGGCACTGAGGCGCTCGCGGTCACGCTGACGGTGGCGCTCGTCGCGACGCTGGCGGTGCTCCGCGAGCGCCGGTGACGAGGCCCCTGGGACGGCGAACAGTCTTAGTGGTGGGTGTAACTTTTCACCGGTGTCGTCGGCCCAGTCGCGACGACAACCGGTACTCGATTACGACCACCACTATCAGTCCCGGTCCTCGACCGCGTCGAGCAGCCGTTCGGTCCGGTCGACGAGCGAGCCGGCGTCCGGCGCGAGCAGCGTGACTCCGGTCTCGTCTCGCGTCGGATCCACGACGGCGACGGGCGGGGCGTCGTCGTCAGCCGTGGCGTCGCTGACCCGCCGTGCGAGCGGTCGGTCCGTCCCGTCGGTGTCACCGACTTCGGCGGCTAGCTCGACGACTGGCTCGTCGAACTCGGCGAGCGCCCGGTCGAGCGCCGGAGAGCGACGGCACTCGAGTGCGAACCGGGTCGCCGGGGCCACCTCGCGGACGGCCAGGACCAGGGACGCGAGCCGACCGCCGGCTCCGAAGCGAACGCCGCGGTTGGGTCGCAGTCCGTCCCGCGTTCGACCGATGCCGCCCTCGACGGCCGCGACGTCCCGGGGCGATTCGGCGTAGGGCGTCGTGCCGGCGACGTTCGTCCCGTCGGCCGGAACCAGTGCTCTCGGCGCCCGGTCGACGAGCAGGCCGACGACGCGCTCGACGGCCTCGACGGTCTCGCCGCGGGCCGCCTCGTTCCGCGCCTCGACGAGGTGGTGGACCGACCCGGGTCCCTCGCCGACGTCGACGCCGTAGCGGACCGCCGCGGCCAGCAGGGAGACGCCGTCGCCCACGGCGCTCGGCAGGTCGTCGCCGTGGGCCAGTCGCGTCGCCACGGCGCTGGAGAGCGTACAGCCCGAGCCGTGGGTCGCGGTAGTGTCGACCCGGTCGTGCCGGAAGCTGTGGGTCGTCTCCTCGGTGACGAGCACGTCGACGACGTCGTCGCCGGGGACGTGCCCGCCCTTGACGAGCGCGGCGTCGGCGCCCATCCCGACCAGTGTCTCCCCGGCCTCCCGGGCGGCGTCGACGTCGGTCACTTCGACGCCTGTCAGCACCTCGGCCTCGTCGGCGTTGGGCGTCACGAGCGTCGCCGCGGCGACGAGGTCCTCGTAGGCCGACTCCGCCGCGGGTTCGAGCAGGCGGTCGCCCGACGCGGCGACCATCACCGGGTCGACGACGAGGTTCGGCAACCGGTCGGCGTACTCGACGACGGTCTCGACCACCTCGGTCCGGCCGAGCATCCCGGTCTTCACCGCGGCGACGTCGAAGTCAGAGAGGACAGCGTCGATCTGGGCCTCGATCTCGGGGATCGGGAGTCCGTGAGTCCCCTGGACGCCGCGCGTGTTCTGGGCCGTGACGCTCGTGATGGCGCTCGTCCCGAACGCGCCGCCGGCCTCGATGGTCTTCAGGTCTGCCTGTATCCCCGCGCCGCCGCCCGAGTCGCTCCCCGCGATCGTGAGAACGACCGGGGGCCGGACGGGTGCGGATCGTCGTGTCATACTGATCCTCTGGGACCACTGGGTGGTAAGCGGTGGTGGTTCTCTCCGGTGGCCGACGGTCCGGATCGGTCGTCGTCCGAGGGTTTACACGCTCGAAGCCCCTAGCCCGTGTGCGGCCCTCCCACAATGAGTGAGGACGAAAACACGGACGACGCCCAGTACGGCTTCTTCAAGACGGACGATGGGGACACGGTCCTCTACGACCGGAACAACCCGGAAGCGTGGATCCAGTCGACGTTCTCGGTAGCGGTCGGCGCGACGGCCGAGACAGAGACGAGGGCTTGATCCGCAACCCGCGGTGAGCGACGAGACGGGACGGGCGCTGTGACCCGGTTCTCGACGACATTTTCCGGAACAGCCCGTGACCTGCTAGCCCAGCGCGATGATCGTCACGCCGACGACGGCGAGGCCGGCGGCGACGAGACGGATCCGGAAGTGCTCCTCGCCCAGCAGCAGCCCGCCCAGCACGACCGCGACGACGGCCTGCGTGTTGACGATCGGTGAGGCGACGCTGGCCGGAAGCGCGCCGAAGGCGTACATAGCGACGTGGTTCGCCGTCGCGAGTAGCAGTCCGGTCGCGGCGAACTTCGGGAGGTCCCCGCGGACGTCGACGCGCACCTTCTCCGTCACCGTGGCGGTGCCACCGTCGGCTGCGGTCGACGACGAGTCGAGCGCCGCCGACGGCCAGTTCCGGGCCGCGATGGGGGCCAGCGAGGCGGTCAGCGTGGCGAACAGCACGACGACGAACGTCTGTGGCGGGACAGAGAGTTCCTGCATCAGCGTCCGCTTGCCGACGTCGACGACCGCGAAGGAGGCCGCGGAGGCCAGCGCGAACTGCGCCGGCCTGGCCGAGACCGCCCGTTGCAGCGGTTCGAGCAGTTCGCCGGGGCGGTAGTTCGCGACGTAGATGGCGATCGTCGCGACGACGACGCCGACTACCTGGAGCGTCGAGAGGTACTGGTCGAGCAGGAGGACCTCCAGCGGCAGGACGAACACCGGGATGACCTTGCTGATGGGGGCGACGTAGGAGACGGCGCCGACCGCGATGGCCCGGAAGAAGGTGAGGTTCCCCACCAGCGTGAACCCGACCGTGGCCGCGAGGACGAGGACGCCGGTTCGACCGAAGCCGGCCGGGAAGAAGCTTCCGTCGACGGTCACCAGCGCGACCGGGACGTACCAGCCGAGCGCGAAGGCGAACGCGAGGAAGACGTACACCGTCGCCGGGTACGCGCTGAAGTACCGCTTGATCACGAAGAGGTAGCTCCCGAACAGGAACGCCGAGACGACGGCGAACAGGAGGCCCAGAGACACGACCGAACGTCTGCGATCGATCCTCAAGAGCGTCCCGTTTGGGGTGCCGTGTGCGGAACGGTGACGATCGACACTGTACGCCGGACGCGGGGAACCGGGCCACGGGAGCGCGTTCCGAGAGCGCGGGCCGGGTGCGCGCGAGAAGCTGGCAACCAGGTGACGAGCGACTGTGGCCGATTCCTGTTCAGTTATCACGAACGGCTTCGCGCGATTTCGGAACGTTCGAGCGCGGCCGTTCGGTTCCGTGGAACGAAAAGTGGTAGTCGACTGAGAAATCGCCGAAGGGTTTAGCACCTCAACCACGACGGGTCGGCTGTGACAGCGACGGACAACCCACCCTATCGCGACGCATCGCTGCCCGTCGAGCGGCGGGTCGACGACCTCCTCGACCGAATGACCCTCGAGGAGAAGGTCGCCCAGCTGACCGCCGTGCCGGCCCGGTACATGGCGCTGGACGAGAGTGCTGCCGAGAGCGCCGTCCACCTGCTGGACGAGGACGGGAACATCAACCGCGACAACGCCCGCGAACTGATCGGGGACGGCGTAGGCCACTTCACTCGCCTCGGTGGCGGCGGTAGCCTCGAACCCGAACGGGCCGCCGAAGTGACCAACGAACTCCAGGAGATGGTCCAGGAGGAGACCCGCCTGGGCATCCCGGCGGTCCCCCACGAGGAGTGTCTGAGCGGCTACATGGGCCCCGACGGTACCACCTACCCGCAGGGCATCGGCCTGGCGAGCACGTGGAACCCCGACCTGGTCGAGGAGATGACCACGCGCATCCGCGAGCAGTTGCAGGCCATCGGCACCGTCCACGCGCTCTCGCCGGTGCTCGACGTCGGCCGCGACCCCCGCTGGGGCCGCACCGAGGAGACCTTCGGCGAGGACGAGTACCTCGTCGCGGAGATGGCCAGCGCGTACGTCCGCGGGCTCCAGGGCGAGGACCCCACCGAGGGCATCTCCGCGACGGTCAAGCACTTCGCCGGCCACGCCGTCGGCGAGGGTGCAAAGAACCGTTCGTCGGTCCAGATCGGCGAGCGTGAACTCCGCGAGGTCCATCTGTTCCCCTTCGAGGCGGCCATCCGCGAGACCGGCGCCGAGTCGGTGATGAACGCCTACCACGACATCGACGGCGTCCCCTGCGCGAAGGACCGCTCGCTCCTGACGGGCATCCTGCGCGAGGAGTGGGGCTTCGACGGCACCGTCGTCTCGGACTACTTCAGCGTCCGCTACCTCGACGACGAACACGGCGTCGCCGCCGACCACTACGAGGCCGGTATCCAGGCCCTCGAGGCCGGCATGGACGTCGAACTCCCGCAGGTCGCCGCCTACGACAAGCTGGTCGACGCCGTCGAGAACGGCGACCTCGCCGAGGAGACGGTCGACGTCGCCGCCCGGCGCGTCCTCCGCCAGAAGGTCGAGAAGGGCGTCCTCGACGACCCGTTCGTGGACGTCGATTCGGTCTCCGAGGAGTTCGGCCCCGACGCCGACCGCGACTATGCCCGCAAGCTCGGGCGCGAGTCCGTCACGCTCCTGAAGAACGCCGACGACCTGCTCCCGCTCGTGGGCGAGGAGGACGTCGCCGTCGTCGGCCCGAAAGCCGACACCCCCGAGGGCCAGCTGGGCGACTACGCCTACGCGGCCCACTACCCCGAGCGCGACGCGAACCGCGAGGTTGTCACGCCGCTCGACGCCCTCGAGGAGCGCCTGGGCGACCAGGTCACCTACGCCGAGGGCTGCACCACGACCGGGCCCGCGACGGAGGGCTTCGAGGACGCCGTCGCCGCCGCGGAGGACTCGGACGTCGCCGTCGCCTTCGTCGGCACCCGCTCGGCCATCGCCTTCAGCGATCCCGAGGCCGACATGGTCGAACAGCCGGACGTCCCGACCAGCGGCGAGGGCGCGGACGTCACCGACCTCCAGCTCCCCGGCGTCCAGCAGGAGCTCGTCGAGGAACTTCACGACACGGACACGCCGCTCGTCGTCGTCCAGGTCACCGGCAAACCCCACGCCATCGAGTGGATCGACGACAACGTGCCTGCAATCCTCCAGGCCTGGCTCCCCGGCGAGGAGGGCGGCCACGGCATCGCCGACGTGCTGCTTGGCGACCACAACCCGAGCGGGCGACTCCCGCTCTCGGTGCCCAAGAACGTCGGCCAGCTGCCCGTCTACTACAGCCGCAAGCCCAACAGCCGGAACGAGAACCACGTCTACACGGACGAGGACCCGCTCTACCCGTTCGGCCACGGGCTGAGCTACACCGAGTTCGAGTACGGCGAGGTCTCCCTCTCGGAGACGGAGGTCGGCCCCGCCGACACCGTCACCGCCAGCGTCACCGTCGAGAACACGGGTGACGTGGCCGGCCACGAAGTCGTCCAGCTGTACACCCACCAGGACAACCCGAGCCTGGCCCGCCCGGTCCAGGAACTACGGGGCTTCGAGCGCGTCCACCTCGAACCCGGCGAGTCCGCGACCGTGACCGTCACGCTCTCGACCGCGCAACTGGCCTTCCACGACACGGACATGGACCTGGTCGTCGAACCCGACACCTACGAGGTCCGCGTCGGCAGTTCCGCCGCCGACATCGAGTCGACCGCGACCTTCGACGTCGTCGGCGAGCGCTACGAGGTCCCCTCCAGCGGGCGCGCGTACTTCAGCGACTCCAGCGTCGAGGAGTAATCAAATCTAGTCAGTCGATTTTCTTTCTTCGCAATTCGAATAGCGACAGCCACTGTTCGATAGCGACTGCGACAATTAGCGGTGGGTGGGACATCGAAAGGGGCCGACCGGTCGTCGAGCGAAAACCACCAAGCACGGCCGCAGGCCGCGCGCAGGTGCGTTCGGAGCCGACGAGCGGGAGGGGGCTTTCGGGGCTGTTGCTGGAAGTGGTGTTCCCGTTAGTCGTGGCAACTCCAGTCTTAGTCTACACTCCTTCGACCAGTCGTTCGAACTGTTCGGGCGGAATCGCCCCTCTCGCGCTGTACTGGTCGTAGACGAACGTCGGGATACCGGTCACACCGGCGTCCTGGGCGGCGTCGAAGCGCTCGCGCAGGCGCTCGTCCCACTCGCTCGTGAGTGCCGAATCGACGACGCCCTCGTCCAGGTCGACGTCCACTACGAGGTCCCGCAGGACCTCGGGATCGCCGATGTCGAGGCCCTCCTGCCAGTGGGCGTCGAAGAGGCGCTCGTGGAGGCGGAGGAACGCCTCTTCACCGAGCTCTTCCCGAACGTACAGCGCCACCTGCTGGGCGTTCCAGGAGTCGACCTCCATCGAGGCCTCGACGTTCATCTCGACGTCGTACTCCTCTTTGAGCTGGCGGACGTTCTCGCGGGCCTTCTCGAAGTACTCCTCGTCCTTCCCGTCGTCGACGTCGCTGTCGATGCTCCCGTCGGGATTGCGCTTGTACCCGCGCAGGTCGTAGAGGTGCCACTGGACCTCGGGTGGGTCGTCTTTCGACTCGAGGTACTGTTCCATCGCCGCCTTGCCGAGGTAGCAAAAGGGACAGACGTAGTCCGAGAAGACGATCAGTTCGTCCTCCTGGGCCTGTGTGCTCATGGGCTTCGTTTTGGTCTGGGGCCTGAAAAGCTGTCACGTGACGCGCGGGTAACCGGGATGACGAGAGAGAATGAACTGCGACGGCGCTGCAGAATCAACCATCGAGAGCAGCTTGAAAGCCCCCTCCCGCTCGGATCGGGAGGCTCGCTGTCGTTCGAGAGAGCTTCGCTCTCTCGTGATGACGAAAGGCGCAAAGCGCCTTTCGAACCACGCTCCTCGGCCTGGCGGCCTGCGGTGCTTGCATCGCCTGCCTTCCCCGAGCGGAAGGTCGGCGGAGCCGACCTTCTATAACCTGGCGGCTGCGCCGCCAGGCGGTCGGCCCCTTTCAGTCCCGCCCGCTGCGGAAGTCAGTCGGCCGCAACATAGTGGTTAGTTCCCTCGCCTTCGAACCTCTGTGGTCGCTCCTACTCGCCGATTAACTCCAGCAGGTCGTCGGCCGGGACGAACCCGTCCTCTCGGGTGTCGACGAGGTCGCCGTCCTCGAAGTAGAGGAGTTTGGGGACCGAGCGGACGTCGTACTCCTCGACCAGCGGCGGGTCGTCGCGAGGATTCATCGTGGCGACGGCGACGTCGGCGCTGCGGGCGACGCCGCTCAGGACGGGCTCCATCGACTGGCAGATGCCGCAGCCGTCGGTGTAGAACTCCACGAGCACGCGGTCGTGGTTCGCGAGGAAGTCGTCGAGTTCGGTCTGCGAGTCGAGCGGGACAGGGCGGTCCAGTTCCTCGGCTGTTGTCATACCCAATGGTAGGGGATCGAGCGGGGTAAAGCTGTCTCAGGCCGGGGTCGACGGCGTATCGGGGGTGGTGGTGGACTCGCCACCGTCGAGGTCGCCGGCGTCGCCGCGGAGGAGGTTGAACGCGCTGGCGAGGACGGCGAGTGTGTACAGCGACACCGGGATGGTGATGACCAGTTGCGCGACGCTGAGGACCGCCTGGCTGATGCCCGCGAACGCGACCACGAACGAACCGATGGTGAGGACTATCCACAGTGCGAAGCTCAGGCCGACGATGACCGCGCCGAGCGCGAACAGGGCGAACCGGTCCCCTTCGGTGAGCCGCCAGCTCTTGCGCATGGCCGCAACGAAGTTATCGCCCTCGACGACGATGAAGACCTGCATGAACGCCAGCGCGACCATCAGGAAGACGCCGGGGACGACGAGCAGGACCAGTCCGATGAACACTGCGATGCCGTAGACGATACCGCCGACGACGAGGTTCAGGAGCGCGAACAGGACGCCGCCGGTGAGGTGTTCGCTTCGGACGGACTGGCGCTCGTCGGCGACGAACGTCCGGATCGTGACGATGGGGAGGTACAGTAACAGGACGCCAGATAGTGCGAGGAGAGCGCCGGCGACTGAGAGCGGGAGATCGAGCGCGAGCCCTGTGGCCCCCGTCATTGGGGCCCCATTCTGGGCGGCGTACGCTCGAATGGTGCTCATCACACTCACCAGGTAGACCCCGTTCACGACGAGGTACGCGGCGATCAGTATCGCGCCGGCCCTGCTGGCGGTCTTCGCGAATCCGTCTTTGAGCGCTGTTCCTATCGGGAGGGACATTGTACTACGGGGTCTATCGAGAGAGGGTTTGTACCTTCCTCCCGTTTTCTGACTCAGAAACTCGGCCGCACCCGGGCGCTGGGACGGCGGACGGTCCCCGACCGAGCCCAAAGGGTATTTGACCGACGGCCGCCCCAACCGAACCATGGACGCGGCGCTGGGGCCACCCGAGAAGATGGCCGAGAACGCCGACGAGCTGACGCCGATGATGAGCCAGTACTTCGAGCTCTGCGAGCGCTACGACGATTCGCTCGTCCTCTTTCAGGTCGGCGACTTTTATGAGGCGTTCGAGGCCGCAGCCGAAAAAGTCGCCCGCCTCTGTGAGATTACCCTCACCAAGCGGGAGGACTCGACGGGCCAGTACGCGATGGCGGGCATCCCCATCGACAACGCCGAGAGCTACGTCGAGACGCTGCTGGACGCGGGCTACCGGGTCGCCGTCGCCGACCAGGTCGAGGACCCCGACGAGGTCAGCGGCGTGGTCGAGCGGGCTGTCACCCGGATCATCACTCCTGGCACACTCACTGAAGACGCCCTGCTCCGCTCGCCGGACAACAACTACGTCGCGGCGCTGACGACGGACTCCAGAAGATTCGGTCTCGCCCTGCTGGACGTCTCGACGGGCGACTTCTACGCGACGAGCGCGAACGACGTCGACGCTATCGCCGACGAGGTCGGTCGGTTCGCCCCCGCGGAGGCCATCGTCGGGCCGAACGTCGCGGGGGCCACCGACGCGGACGACGTCTTCGGCCCGGCGTGCATGGTGACGCCGTACGACGAGCACGTCTTCGAGCGCGACGTGGCCGGCGAGCGCGTGGGGTCGTACTTCGGCGATCCCGACTCGCTGCTGGCCGACGACGTGGAGGTCCGGGCCTGCGGCGCGTTGCTGGAGTACGCTGAGTACACCCGCGGCGGCCAGAGCGGGACGGCAGACGAGATCGCGGAGACGGCGACCGGCCACGGCCGTCTCGACTACCTCAACCACCTCACGCGGTACGACCCGCGCGAGTACATGCTGCTCGACGCCGTCGCCCTCGACAGCCTCGAACTGTTCGAGCGCCGGTCGGTCCGGGGTCACGAGGGCCGCACGCTCGTGGACACGCTCGACGAGACCGCCTGCGCACTCGGACGCCGACAGCTCAACGACTGGATACGCCGGCCGCTGCTCGACGAGGAGCGGATCGAGGGCCGTCACGCGGCCGTCGAGGAACTCGTCGGCGACGTGCAGACGCGCGAGCGACTCCGTGACTTACTCACCGACGTCTACGACCTGGAACGATTGATATCCAGGGTCTCGCGTGGTCGAGCGAACGCCCGCGACCTGCGCTCGCTGGCCGCGACGCTGGGCGTCGTGCCCGAGGTGAAGGCCGCTATCGCCGACGCCGAGAGCGACCTGCTCGCCGACCTCCACGAGACGCTCGACCCGCTCACCGCGGTCCGCGAGGAGATAGAGCACGCCATCCGCGAGGACCCGCCGCAGGAAGTGACGGAGGGCAACGTCGTCAAACCTGGCTACGACGAGACGCTGGACGACCTGCGCGAGACCGAGCGGTCGGGCAAGCAGTGGATCGCCGACCTGCAGGCCGACGAACGCGAGCGCACCGGCATCGAATCGCTGAAGGTCGACCACCACGCCGTCCACGGCTACTACATCGAGGTGACCGACGCGAACGCCGACCTCGTGCCAGAGGACTACCAGCGCCGCCAGACCCTGAAGAACGCCGAGCGGTACGTGACGCCCGAACTCAAAGACCGGGAAGACGAAATCTTCCGGGCCGAACAACGGGCCGACGACCGCGAGTACGAGCTATTTCGGCAGGTCCGGGACGACGTCGCCGCCGAGTCCGAGCGCGTCCAGGCGCTCGCCGACAGGCTGGCGACGCTGGACGTCCTGGTTGCCTTCGGCGAGGTGGCCGCGAACCACGACTACTGCCGGCCGTCGGTGGGCGGCGAGGCCATCGACGTCGAGGGCGGACGCCACCCCGTCGTCGAGCGCGCGGAGGACTCGTTCGTCCCGAACGACGCCCGGTTCACGCCCGACCAGCGTTTCGCGGTCATCACCGGTCCCAACATGAGCGGGAAGTCGACGTACATGCGCCAGGTCGCGCTGACCTGCGTGCTCGCGCAGGCCGGGAGCTTCGTCCCGGCGCGGTCGGCCGCCCTCCCCGTCGTCGACCGCGTGTTCACCCGCGTCGGTGCCAGCGACGACATCGCCGGCGGGCGCTCGACGTTCATGATCGAGATGACCGAGCTCGCTGACATCCTGTCGGGCGCCACCGAGGATTCGCTCATCCTGCTGGACGAGGTGGGGCGGGGAACCTCCACCGCTGACGGCCTGGCCATCGCCCGCGCCGTCACCGAGCACGTCCACGACGAGATCGGCGCCTACACCCTCTTCGCGACCCACCACCACGAGTTGACTGCGGCGGCCGACGACCTCACGGGCGTGTTCACGCTCCACTTCGAGACGCGCCAGGTCGACGGCGAGGTGGTCTTCGAGCACCGGGTCGCACCGGGTGCGGCGGCCGCCTCTTACGGCGTCGAGGTGGCGAAGATGGCGGGCATCCCCGACGCCGTCGTCGACCGCTCGCGGACGCTACTGGACGACGAACGGGCCGCCGACTCGGTTTCCGACGCCGCCACTGTCGGTGGCGACCCGGCGACGAACGGGCACGGCGTGACATCGGACCAGGAGAGCGCCGACTACGGGGCCAAGGACGAACCCGACGACCAGTCACCGGCCGCGCCGACGGACGACGCCCGTCTCTCCAAGGAACTCCGCGACCTCGACGTCGCGACGATGACACCGCTGGAGGCGATGAACGCGCTCGCGGAACTGAAAGAACGGGTCGACGACTGAGAAGCGGCCGGGGGGCGAACTCCGACCCATCGGTCGCTCACTCGGCCGTCGGTTCGAGCGCGACGAACTCCATTCCCTTCTCGGCGAGGAGTTCGCGCGCCCGGTCGGTGATAGAAGGCGCGACGAGAATTCCACGAATCGCCGCGTCGTCGTGCAGGTCGCGTTCCAGCGCGCCGACGTAGCGGTCGACCTGGCCGACGGCGTCCGGGCCGACCCGGCGGCGCTTCAGTTCGACGACGACGGTCCGGCCGTCCGCGTCCTCGCCGTAGATGTCGACGGCGCCGGCTGGGGTGTTCCGTTCGGTCGAGAGCGGCGTGAACTCCGGTTCGACCAGGTCCGGGTCGTCGAGGATGCGCTGGCGGAGGTCCTCCTCGGTCCCAGTGAGCGAGAGGTCGGTCGGGTCGGTGACGTCGAAGCTCGCGGCGTGAGTCACCTCCTCGAAGGTGACGGTCAGTTCCTCCTCCGGCGCAGGACGCTCGCTGCGGACGACGACGTGGCCCTCGTCGAGGAATACCTCGTGGTCGCATCCCGGCGGCTGCCAATTGACGGGCTGTTGCCCCTCGTCGGTGTGGACCAGCGCGGAGCCGTCGGGCTTCAGCATGACGTGGCGGTCGCCGGGACCGAGCGTGCTGGCCGCTCGTCCCTCGTAGTCGACGGTGCAGCGACCGAACAGCGTCACCATCGCGCCCCGGTCGAGGCCGCGCTGAGCGATAGCCTGCGCTTCCTCGGCCGTGGGGTGAGTGGTCGACTGAACCGGCGTGCCGTCGGCAGTCGTCACACGACAGGATAGTCACCCGTCGCGTAAAAATGACGCGTCGTCCGGCGGGTACAGCGTTCCCTGTACCGACAGCGCCCGGCGGAGCGTCGCTCGCGCCGACTCCGGAGTGAGCGTCCCGTCGGCGACGGCCGCCGAGAGCCGGGACCTGGTCTCGACGTACCAGCCCCGGAGCGTCTCGGGGTCGTCGTCCGGGTCGACCAGCACGAGGTCGTTTCCGACCCCCGTCGGGTCGAGCGAACAGACCAGGTAGGCCGTCGCCTCGAAAGACTGGGAGACGCGGACCAGTGATTCGTAGCTTCCGTCGACGGCATCGAGCACGTCGACAGCGCTCACTCCGACGTCGAGCGGGCGGGGGTCCACGCGCGTCGTGACCGGTGGCTCGTAGCCGTTCCGTCGCTCGACGCCGAGGTCGGTCGCGACGTCGTCCGTGTCGGAGGGAGGAGCGGGGCCGCCCAGCGGCGACGTCGGGCCGATGGCGGCGTCGAGGCGTTCTCCCCAGTGGGCGTAGCGGAGAGTGAACGTCCCGTCTGGCTGGCGGTAGGCGACGAGTGCACGGTGGCCCATCGGTGGGCGCCGCTGGCCCCCTCATCCGCCAAAAAGGTCGGCACGGATCCCTGGGGGCTGCCCGTTGGAAACCCGGGTCCCGCCCGGCGATTCACTCTATCGATCCTGACTTGCCGATCCGACCGTCGCCGCCGTCTCGTTCGCCTCGGACTCGGTTTCGGGGCGCTCGGGGAGCGTATCGTAGGTCCCGTCGTCGTCACCGTCTCGCCAGTGGCCGGCGACGAACTCGCCGTCGTAGGTGACGACGACGGTGTACTCGTCGGGCTGGGCGATGTGGATCGTGGCGTTGTACTGAATCTCTGGGTGGCACGTCGCCCCGGTCTCGGTCGGCGTCGGCGTGGGAGTGACTTCGGTCGAAGTGGCCGTTCCGTTGGATCCGGTCCCGTTACTCTCCGTCTCGTTTGCCGCCGTCGACGTGGGGGTCGGTGCTGCCGTCGTCTGATTCGCGCTGGACCCGTTCGTCGCAGTTCCGTTCACCGGTGTCGAGGTCGGGGTGGCTGTCTCGGGCCTCGGCGTCTCGGTCGGAGTCGCTTCCGGCGTCTCCGACGTTATCTCGAGGAGATACCGCTGGGGACCGAACTCCTCGAAGGAGGCCGAAACCGTCGTGTCGTTGCTGGCGACCGGGAGCGACCGGTTGAGGACGAGCGCTTCGCCACCACTGATGTCCTCTCTGACCGCGGACCCGCTCGTCGTGTTCGGGTCGCCACAGTACACGTCGGTCGTCTCGAACGAGGCCAGCGTGGCGCCGCCGATGCCCTCGGAGTCGCCACCGAAGGCGGCCGGGAAGGAGAGCGCGAGGGCGACGGCGGCGCCGACCAGCACGAGGCCGAGGAACAGCACGAGGACGTGGTCGCTGTCCATGTTCGCTAGCAGTCCGCGCGCCGGATAAGTACACGCACCGTACTGGGAGACGGGGCGGTGACGCTGGGGTTTTGACGCCGGCGACCGACGTCGTCGTATGGACGAGCGAATCAGGGAACACGCCGAGGTACTGGTCGAGTGGAGCGCCCGCGTCGACCCGGGGGACGACGTCGTCCTCTCGGTGGGCGAGGGCGCTCACGACCTGGCCGTTGCCGTAGCCGAGCGACTGGGCGACCGGGGCGCGAACGTGGTGACTACGTACAGTTCCAGCGAGGTAACCCGCGCATACCTCCGGGCCCACGAGGGCGGGTTCGAGTCCGACCCGGACTACGAGCGAGCGCTCTACGAACGGGCGGACGTCGTCCTCGCGCTGAAAGGGACCAACAACACCGCCGGCGCGGCCGACGTGCCCGCAGATCGCCGGCAGGCCTACTCGCGCGCCCGGCAGGGGATCCGTGAGGCGCGCCTGGACACCGACTGGGTGTCGACCCAGCACCCGACCAGGGCGATGGCCCAGCAGGCCGGGATGAGTTACGAGGCCTACCGGGAGTTCGTCTACGACGCCACGCTGCGGGACTGGGCGTCCCTCGCCGACGAGATGGCCCGGCTCAAGGACGTCTTCGACCACGGCAACGAAGTGCGTATCGTGCGCGAGAGCCCGAACGCAACGACCGACCTCTCGATGTCCATCGAGGGCCGGACCGCGGTCAACTCCGCCGCGTCGGTGGCCTACGACTCCCACAACCTTCCCTCGGGCGAGGTGTTCACCGCGCCCCACGCCACCGAGGGCGAGGTGACCTTCGACGTCCCGATGACGGTCAACGGCTCCCAGGTCCGGGACGTCCGCCTCGTCTTCGAGGACGGGGTCGTCACCGACTACGAGGCCGCCCGTGGGGAGTCTGTCATCGGGGACGTGCTGGATACCGACGACGGCGCGAAACGCCTGGGTGAACTCGGCGTCGGGATGAACCGCGGTATCGACCGCATCACCGACAACATCCTCTTCGACGAGAAGATGGGCGGGACGGTCCACCTGGCGCTGGGCCGGGCCTACGACGCCTGTCTCCCCGAGGGAGAGGCCGGCAACGACAGCGCCGTCCACGTCGACCTGATCACCGACCTGCGGGAGAACGGGCGCCTGCTCGTCGACGACGAACCAGTCCTGGTGAACGGCAAATTCCGGTGGGAGGACGGGTTCGAGGCCTGAAGACTGGCCGAGCTTTTTCAGGAACCCACCCGACTCACCGCACATGTACGAGCAGTACGTCGGCGACGTCGTCTACGAGGAGACCCAGGCCCGGGAGGAGGGGTTCGACCTCACCGTCGCCAGCGTCCACGAGATCGTCGAACCCGGTCGCGTCGACTTCGGGGGCGGCGAACTCGAACCGGCCGAGACGACTCCCCACGACAGCGAGAAACGAAATCCGGACGACGACTACGAGTGGTGGACGCTACGCGAGGGGCAGTACCTGGTCGAGTACAACGAGTCGCTGACCGGCGAGGCGACGGTGACGGTCCAGTCCCGGACTGAACTGCTCGAACGCGGCGTCTCGCATCCCACCCTGCGCGTCGACGAGTTGCCGCGGGTCCCGATTTCGGTGGGCGGCGCCGGGATCAGGATCAAGGAGAACGCGCGACTCTCGACCATCGTCGACGCCGAGACGTAGCCGGAGACCGCGGCGCCGGAGGGGGCCGACGACGGTTCGACGGGCTTTTTAAGCGCGGCCGGTACGGATCCCGTATGGCAGAATTTACGGTCGCGGTCGCCGACCCCGAGAGCGGCCAGACGCACCAGCTAGACGTGGACGGACAGGACGCCAACCGCTTCATCGGCAAGGACATCGGCGAGGACGTCGACGGCGGCGCAGTCGGGCTCGACGGCTACACGCTGGAGATCTCCGGCGGCTCCGACGACGCAGGCCGACCGATGCGCGGCGACGTCCGCGGTTCGGACCTCAAGTCCATCCTCACCGACGGCGGCGTCGGCTTCAACCCCGAACGCGACGGCGAGCGCAAGCGCATCACCGTCCGCGGCCGCGAGGTCAGCGACGCGACGGCCCAGATCAACGCCCGCATCAGCGCTCGCGGCGACGAGTCCGTCGAGGACCTGCTCGGCGGCGACGACGAGTAACGTGGCCGACCGCCTGCCGAGCGACCACGACGCCGTCGAGACCCACCGCGCGACGGTCTCGCAGGTCGGCCGAATGGGTCGCCCGCAGGTCGCAGTCCCCGACTCCGTCGCGGTCGACGAGGGCGAGGTTTTTCGCGTCGTCCTGGACGGCGAGGAGTACCACGGCCGCGTCGAGACGACCCTCGACGGCGACCGGGTGATCCGCCGCGCCGCGGACAACGCCCGTCTCGTCCGCGAGGGCGAGGGTGAGAACCGCCTCGCCGAGTGGTTCGACGGCGTCGACGTCGCCTTCGGCGACTCGGTCCACTTCGACGTCGTCACCGGGGGCCACAAGTACGGCCTCCGGTCGCCCGGCGAACGCGTCGTCTACACCGCGACGGACGGCCTGGACTCGTCGCTGGCGGACATCGCCCGCAACCTCGAGGAGTAGCGACCCGTTATCGCCGCAGAATCGCGTTCTCTCGTTTGATACTCGCACGAAACGCTCAAGATTACCGCTGCTGTAGCTGATTCCATCGCCAGGATGTCGGAGTCCATCATCGCTGATTTCGTCGGCAAATTCAACGCCGAGGTGCTGACGCGCGCCGAACCCGTCAAGGGCCGCGTCCTCCTCAGCCAGAAGCGACTGGTTCTCGCCGCCAAGGAAGACGACAAGCTGACGATCCCGCTCTCCAGCATCTTCGACGTCGCCGTCGGCCACATCCCGCCCGACCTCGGGGACTTCTTCGACTCGACGGTGACCGTCGCCTTCGAGCGCGGCAACGCCCGCCACGTCGCCGTCGTCGAGGCCGACGACGACAAGATCTCGAAATTCTCGACGGTGCTGTTCAAGGCCATCCTCAACGGCACCGAGACGACCGTCAAGGAACGCGCCCGCGTCGGTGGGCGGGTCACCAGCGAGGAGTACACCACCGCGAAGCTGTTCCTCAAGCCTGGTACGGTGGAGTTCCGCAGACCCGAGGGCTCCTTCGAGGTCTCGCTGAAGACCGTCACCGACTTCCAGCGCTCTACTCGCGAGATCGCGGGCTCGAACCGCCCGGCGCTGACCTTCCGACACATGAAAGACGGCACCGCGATCACCACCGAGGCCGCCCTGGCCTCGCCGCGGAAGATGGCCATCCTCGGTCGGTTCCTCCGCCTCGAGTACAGCGACCTCATGCAGGAACTCCAGGACGTCGAACTCACCTCGGACAAGACGGAGATCCTCGTCGCCATGTACTCCACGGGCGACCTCGACGGGATGCCGCTGGCCAACATCGTCAGCGCCGAGGCCTCCGAAGTGACCATGCTCCTCCAGGACATGGAGGAGGAGGGACTCCTCCAGGACTCCGCCGACGGCCCGACACTCACGCCGACGGGTGAGGTCGTCGCCAGCCGGCACCTGGAGGACGTCAATGACTAACGACCTTTTTTCGTGGGGGGAATCGCGCTCGCCTCCGGCGAGTGCTCAACCCCCCACAAAAAACGCCCTCAGACGCGCTTCGCGCGTCTGATGGGCTCGCAAGTGCGGAGCACTTGCGAACGTCGTCCTGCGGTCGCGGCGCGACCGCAGGGCTCGTCGGAGCGAAGCTCCGACGGCGATGAAAAAAGGCCGGACGTCTCGCTCACTTCGTTCGCTCGCGTCCGGTGAAACCGCGCTCGCTCCGCTCGCGCGGTATGCTTGGCACTGACCGCAGAGACTTGTTCAGACCGACTTCTCCATCGTCCATACCTGCGTCGTATCCCCGTCCTCGATCGGTTCACCGTCGAAGCCGCCTGCCACGTCCCACGAGTCGAACGGGGAAATGCGGGCCAGGAGTTCCAGTTCGCGCTTCGGGAGGAAGGTCAGCTGGAGCCGTTCCTCGAACACCAGTTCCTCGTCCCGGTGGAGTTCGTTCTCGACGGAGAACCACTGTTCGACCTCGTCGGTGATCTGCGTCCGCGTCCGGAACGTGTGTGGTTCCCCGTCGAACTCGACGTCCTCGGACTGCCACTCGCCGTATTCCTCGCAGACGAGGTCGAAGCTCGGGACGAAGACGTCGAAGACGAACTGACCACCGGGGGCGAGAGCGTCGTACACTGACTCCAGGGCGCCGAGCTGATCGTCGGCGGTGCGGAGGTGCTGCACGCTGTTGAAGGGGCAGTAGATCAGGTCGTACTCCCGGTCGACTGTGAATTCCGTCATGTCGGCCTGCCAGACCGACGGTTCGAGTCCCTCGTCGTCGACTTTCTCCCGGAGGACGTCGAGAACGTCAGAAGAGAGATCGATACCGTCGACGTCGACGCCGGCACGGAGCAGTTCCAGATAGACCCGGCCGGTGCCGCAGGCGAGTTCGAGAGCCGGACCGTCGACGGATTTCGCTCGTTCGCGGTAGAATCCGGCGTCGTCGCGGTCGGAGACAGACACCTGTCGGTCGTAGAGCCGTGCCGCGTCGCCTCGATAGCCGGTGTCGTCGGCCATGGCGAGTGCGTCGCGGACAGCCGCAAAAGCGTTTCTCCACGCGTGACACGCTGGGACACACTGCAGTGGGGCCGGTCCAGAACCAGCCTTCCGCGGATGAGTCGTTATTTATACTTGGATAGTGCGATCGAAATTATCGTGACCGAAACACAGTTCGACCAGCTCCGTCGGATCCAGTTCCTGCTCGTCGTGCTGATTACGCTGGTTGCCGTAGATGTGGCTGGTCCGGTATTCGGCGTTCTGACGACGGCGTTCGTCGTTCTGCTGCTCGCAGTGGATCCGATGTTTACGTCGTAGAAACTACTGGTCGGCCATCGCGTCGCTCGCGACGGACCGGCCACGGGCCTCTAGCTGGACCTCCTTCCGGACCCGCACGGCTTCCAGGATGTCGTTCTCGACGAGGCGCTGGAAGGTCTCCTCGACCTGGTCGACGTCCATGCCGACGAAGGATGGGATCTGGAACGGCGAGACGCCGGAGTACAGCGCCATCAGCACCTCGTTCTCGGCCTGGGAGAGGTCGACGTCGGTCTGGGTGGCGGCCTCGCCGCGGCGGACGAACGACTCCAGGACGGCGACGGTCTGGCCGCCGCCGGAGACGTGCGTCTCGACGCTGGTGCCGTCGATGGTATGTTCGACCTCGACGGCGCGCCGTTTCTTCCCGCGGACGGTCTTCTCGGCGCGCTCGACGGTCCCGACGTCGTCGACCAGCAGTTCGACGAACGTGCCGTTCGCGAGCGCCAGGTTGACGGCGTCGTCCTCGGTGGATAGTCGCCCCTTCTCCCAGCCCGTGTCCTGGACGACGCCGCCCTCGACGGCGGGGTGTTTGACGAGGACGACGGACTGGTCCAGCATTGCGCTGTAGAGTTTCCGCTCGAACTCCTCGACGTCCCTGGGTGCGATCAGGGTGACGTTCGACCCGACCTGGAGGGAGAGATACCCCGATACCTTGGCGATGGCCTCGTTGACGTTGGTGCCGGACTTGACGCCGCTGACCTCCGAGAGCGCGATGGTGCGCTTGCCCTCGTTGCTCACGAGGACGAGCCGTTTGTTCGAGAGGATCAGCCGGCCGTTCACCCAGTCGACCTCGTTGCGCTTGCGGCCGTCGACGACGACCTGGACGAACTTCCCGGTGGAGTCGGCGAGTTTCTGTTCCCCGTCGCTCATCGGCGACCACCGAGTTTGGAGATGGCGGAGAACGCCCGCTTCCGGATCGTCTCGTGTTCGGTGTCGTCGATGATGGCGTCCAGCGCTTCGCGGGAACGCTCTCCGCCGACCTTCCCGAGCGTGAAGATGGCCTGGGCACGTACCTCCGGGTCCCGGTCGCCGTCGGTGACGATGTCGAGCAGCGGGTCCTCGACCTTCTCGCCACCGAGTTCGGCGAGGCTGGTCGCGGCGAACTGCCGGAGCATCTGGTCGTCCTCGCCGAGCGCCGTCACGAGGGCGTCGATGACGCGCCGTCGTTCCTCCTCGCCCGTGACGCGTCCGAGCAACCAGGCGGTGTTGCGCCGCTGGGCCTCCTGCGTGCTCTCTTCGAGAATCTCGACCAGCGGGACGACGACGCTGGCGTCGTCGGTCTGGGAGAGCTTCTCGACGACCGTCTCGCGGATGTCGTGGCTCCGCTCGGTCGGGACGTTCGACAGCAACTCGACGAGCGAGTACACCGCGGTTCGACGGACCGTCGGGGAGTCGTCGGTCAGTGCGGCCACCAGGTAGTCGACGGGGCGGTCGTTCTCGAAGCTGCCGAAGCCGCTTACGGCGATCTGGCGGACCCGGTCGCTGTCGTCCTGGTACAGCGGGAGCAGCGCCTGGAGCGCCTGGCGGTTGCCGATGCTTCCCAGCGCGTCGGCGGCCTCTCGCCGGACCTCGGCGGACCGGTCGGTCAGGAGCTCCTCCAGGGGACTCGTCGCCCGCGGATCGGCTATCTTGCCGCAGGCGCGGGCCGCACGCGCCCGGACCCGCGAGTCGGGGTCGTCGAAGCAGTCCGTCAGCTTGCCGACGGCCTCGGCCTGTTCGAGCTGGCCGAGCCCGTTCGCCGCGGCCATCCGCAGTTCCGGCACGTCGGCGCCGAGGGCCCTGACGAACGCCTTGGCCTTCACCCAGTCGGCGCCCTCCCGGTCGAAGTCGACGCCGGCCACGTCGCCGATGAGCTGCTCGATGGCGTCGCCGCCGAGTTCGTCGAGGGAGTCGACCGCCTTCGCGGCGACGTCGTCGTTCTCGTCCTGGGCCGCCCGGACGAGCGCGTTGACGACGTCTCGCCGGTCGTCGTGGTCGGGGAAGTTCCGCAGGAGTTCCGCGCCCCGGGCGCGCACCCGGTCGTTGTCGCTCTCGCGGATCACGCGGATGAGTTCCTGGACGTCCCCGGTCCGTTCGAGTTCGTAGAGGCTCATGTTTTCCGGTAGATCCGGTGCTGTTTGTCCACCGCTTCGAAGGAGTCACGGCAGGCCGCCGGCAGCGTCTCGGTCATGCCGATCATGAGGTAGCCGCCCTCGCGAAGCGAGTCGCGGATGGTCTCGAAGATGGGGACCTTGTACTCCGAATCGATGTAGATCAGGAGGTTCCGGCAGAACACCAGATCGAAGTCCCGCTTGGGCTCGCCGCGGATGAGGTCGTGTTGCTCGAACTCGACCATCCGCCTGACCCGCTCGCGGACGGTGAAGGAGTCCTCGTCCCGGTCGATGTACTCGGCGTAGTCGTCGAGCGGTTCGAGCTCCTCCGCGATGTCCGTCGTCTTCGACGTCTCGTAGCTGGCCGCCCGGGCCTCCCGCAGGATGTCGGCGTTGATGTCCGTCCCGAGTATGGAAATTCGGCTGGCGTCGATCTGGGGGTCGTCCAGCGCGAGCATCGCGGCGGAGTACGGTTCGCGGCCGTCCGCCGCGGGGGCGCTCCAGAGTTTGACGCTCCGGTGCTCGTCGGTGAGTTCTCGCAACACTGGTCGGAGGTGCTCCCAGGCATCCGGGTTCCGGAAGAAGCCGGTGACGTTGATCGATAGCGAGTCCAGGAGCTCCTCGTGTTCGCCCTCGTCGCGTTCGAGCAATCGCTGGTAGGTCGCGTAGGAGTCGCTGTTCGTCCGGCGCATCCGCGCGGTGATGCGCCTGTCGAGGTACGCGTCGTTGTAGAAGTCCGACTGGAACTCCAGTTCGGACTCGATGTAGCCCAGCAGTTTCCGGAACGTGCGGTCGTCGTCCGCGCTCATAGGGTAACCACGTCGAGGATGTGGACGATGTTGCCGTCGCCGAGCACCGCCGTCCCGGAGAGCCCGGCCGTCCCGCTGAGGATCCCTTCCAGTGGCTTGACGACGACCTCTTCCTGACTGTTGACGGAGTCGCAGTGGAGCGCCACCTGGCGCTCGGACTCTCGAACCCGGACGAGCATGCCGTCCCCGTTCTTCGTCTCGCCGGGGACGTCGAACGTCTCGCCGAGCTGGATGATCGGGTAGATCTCGTCGTTGTGCTTGATGACCTCGCGGCCGTTGACGTGCTTGACGTCGTTCGAGCGGGTGATCTCGTCGACGTTCTTCAGCGGGATGCCGTACTCCTCGTCGCCGACCTGGACGAACAGCACCTTCACGATGGCCATCGTCACGGGGAGCCGGAGCGACACCGTCGTCCCCTCGCCGGGCGTCGAGTCGACGCTGACCGACCCGTCGAGCTGCGTGACGGTGTCGTGGACGACGTCCATCCCGACGCCGCGACCGCTGGTGTCGGTGATCTCCTCGGCCGTCGAAAAGCCGGGGTGGAACACGAGGTCGTAGATGGCCGAGTCGCTCATGGTCTCCAGTTCGTCCGCCGACCGGACGCCCTTCTCGATGGCCTTGGCCTCGATGGCCTCCACATCGAGACCCGCGCCGTCGTCGGCCACCTCGATGATGACGTGGTCGCGTTCGCGCGACGCACGAAGTTCGATCTGGCCGGTTCGGGGCTTGCCCGCGGCCTCACGCTCCGCTGGCGATTCGATCCCGTGGTCGACCGAGTTCCGCAGGATGTGCATCAACGGGTCGGAGATCTCGGTGAGGATCGTCCGGTCGAGTTCGATGTCCTCGCCCTCGATGGTGAACTCGATCTCCTTGTCCAGCTCGCGCGAGAGGTCCCGGACCAGTCGCGGGAACTTCCCAACGACCTTCTTCAGCGGGATGAGTCGCATGTCCATCACCGTGTTCTGGAGGTTCGCGGTGATCTTGTCGAGTTCGTTGAGGTTCTCGCCGGCGGCCGTCAGGTCGTCCTCGTCGATGGCCCGCCGGAGCTTGATCCGGCTGGTGACGAGTTGTTCGACCAGGCCGTGGAGGTCGTCGAGCTGGTCGACGTCCACGCGGACGGACTTGATCTCGTCGACCTTGTGGTCCGCGGTGGCGTCGGCGTCGGCAGTTCCGGTGTCAGCGTCGGCGCTGTCGGACTGCTGGGCCGCGACGTCGTCGGTGACGTCGGTCACGTCGAAGGATTCGATCTTCCCGACCTCGTCGAGGACCGCGGCGGCGGTGTCCGCGTCCTCGGCCGCGACGAAGCAGGCGAACTCGTCGTCGAACTCGCCGTTCTCGACGGCTTCTCGGTCGGGCGAACAGGCCAGAATTTCGAGTGAGTCTTCGATCCCTTCGAGCGCGAGCATCGAGTCGACGCCGGCCATCTCCGAGTCACCGATGTCGACGGACGCCCGGACGACCCGGCCGTCCACGCTCTCGGGATCGATGGCCGGCAACGCGTCGGCGTCGACGGTGTCGCCGGTCTCACCAGACGCCGAGTCGGCCGACCCCGCGTCGGCTGTGTCGCCGCCGGCGGTGACGCCGCCGGTCGTGTCGATCTCTGCCGCGTCGTCTCCCTCGACGGCCTCGACGCCCTCGTCGAGGACGGTCCGGAGTTCGGCGACGATCGGGTCCGTGTCGACGTCGGCCTCGCCCTCGTCCTCGATGCCGGAGACGATGGCTTCGATCTGGTCGACGCCGGCGAAGATCAGGTCCATCACCTCGGGCGTGACTGCCATCTGGTCCTGGCGCATCTCGTCGAGCAGGTCCTCGATGGCGTGGGCCAGGTCGGCCCCGTCGTCGAAGCCCATCGCCCCGAAGTTCCCCTTGAGGGTGTGGGCCCGCCGGAAGATGTCCTCCATCGCCTCGGTGTCCGACGGATCGGACTCGAGATCGAGCAGGGAGTTGTTCAACGCCGTGATCGCCTCTTCGCTCTCGCGGATAAACGCGTCTAGATACTGGTCGTCCATGGTCAGGTTACCTCCCGCGTGATCGCGTCGACGACGCCCGCGGAGACGTCACCGATGGGCAGGACGCTGTCGACACAGCCCGTCTCGACGGCCCGTTTCGGCATGCCGTAGACGGCGGACGTGGCCTCGTCCTGGGCCACCGTGTGCCCGCCGGTCTCCTTGATCCGACAGATCCCGTCGGCGCCGTCCTCGCCCATGCCGGTGAGGATCACGCCGACGAGCACGTCGTCGACGGTCGCCGCCGCCGTCTCCATCGTCACGTCGACGGCCGGCCGGACGCTGTTGACCGGCGGGTCGTCGGTGAGTTTGACGCGAAGTCGGCCGTTCCGGTAGTTCTTCACGCGCATGTGGCTGTCGCCGGCGGCGACGAGCGCCTCGCCGCCGCCGATCCGGGCCCCGTCGGTCGCCTCGCGGACGTCGTACGCACTCCGGGCGTCGATGCGCTCGGCGAACCGCCCGGTGAACCCCTCGGGCATGTGCTGGACGACGAGGACCCGCAGGTCCGCGTCCAGCGGCAGTTCCGAGAGCACGCGCTCGACCATCTTCGGTCCGCCCGTCGAGGAGCCGATGATGACCGTCGGGTCGGCCGCGTACGATGCGGCGGTGCCGGTCTCGGCGTGCGACCGGGACTCGTCCCCGTGACTTCGGGCGACGTCGACCTGGGCGACCGTCGTCACGATCTCGACGAGCTGGTCTCTCAGGCGCGACATCTCCATCGACACCTCGCCGCCGGGCTTGGTGAAGAAGTCCACTGCCCCCTTGTCGAGGGCCTCGAACGTCACGTCGGCGTTCTCGTCGGTGTGGGCCGACAGCATCACGACCGGCGTCGGGGAGTCGGCCATGATCCGTTCGACCGCCTCGATGCCGTTCATCTCCGGCATCTCGACGTCCATCGTGACGACGTCCGGTCGGTGGTCCCTGACGGCGTCGACGGCCTCCCGGCCGTTGCGCGCCTCGGCGACGACCTCGAGGCCGCCCGTCTCGAGGATGTCCGAGATGACGCTCCGCATGAAGTGGGAGTCGTCTGCGACGACGACGCTGGTACGACCACCGGTCATCGTCACCGACGACCCCCAGTGAGCACGGTCGACCGGACGGTCCTGGACGGATGCATTCGTACACCGAAGTCGGTCGGGGAACCGAAATAAAGACTCCGCCTACGTAATCAACTTTGATAGTCCGGAAGCCATCTTTAAGTCTCCCTGCGGGCTCTCCTCGGTACAGCAATCGAGCGGTTCAGGATACCATGTCAGGAACGAAGGGCCAGGTGCTCGAATTCGAACTGGGCGAGGAAACGTACTGCGTCAGCATCGACTACGTCACCGAGATCGTCGACGTCGGCGACCTGACGCAGGTACCGAACGCACCGAAACACGTCGAGGGCGTGATGGACCTGCGCGGGCGGACGACGTCCATCGTCAATCCGAAGACGATCTTCGACATCGACGGGGACGGCGCCGAACAGCGCGTCGTCGTCTTCGACCCCTCTATCGTCGCCGACCAGTCCGCCGCAGGCTGGCTCGTCGACGAGGTTTACCAGGTCGTCCAGGTCGACCCCGAGAACGTCGACGCCTCGCCCGGCCAGGGGAGCGGCGGATCGATACGCGGCGTCGTCAAGCGGGACGACGAGTTCGTCATCTGGGTCGACCCCGCGGCGGTTCACGCCGCCTGATAGTGGTGGTTGTAAGCCCGTACCGGCGTTCGACGTGGCCGGTGCCGGCGAACGCCGGTAAAAAGTTACAACCACCACTATGACTGTCTGATCCGCCGGCTCCGCCCGCGAACGCGCGACTCACCGCGTCCGACCATGAACAAGACTTTTTAACTCACCCGACACACCTCTACGCAATCCCCGAGTTGCGCGCTGTTACCGATTCAACTATGATAGAGCTCACAAAGACCGGCATCGACGGCCTCGACGAAATTCTCAACGGCGGTATCGTGAAGAACTCGACGACCCTGGTCAGCGGGAACCCCGGTGCCGGGAAGTCGATCCTCGGCCTCCAGTTCATCTACAACGGCGTCGACCAGTTCGACGAGAAGGGCATCTACCTCTCCTTCGAGGAGAACGAGAAGGACCTGCGCGAGGCCGCCGAATCGATCGGCTTCGACAAGTGGCCAGACTACGTCGAGAGCGGCGACATCAAGGTGTACGACAAGCAAGTGCTCCTCCGCGAGAACGACTTTTCCTCCTCGCTGGAACTCCTGCTCGACGACCTCGAGGACGACGAGTACGACCGGCTCGTGCTCGATTCGCTCGCGATGTTCGAACTGTTCTTCGAGACCGAGCGGGAGAAGCGCACCTACCTGCTGAAGTTCACCGACATCCTCCGGGAGAACGAGCTGACGACGCTGATGACCAACGAGCAGGGCGCCGTCTTCCCCGATACCGAGATCGGTCTGGAGAACTACCTCACCGACGGCAACATCTACCTCATCCAGACGCCGACGGACTCGGGCGTCAACCGCTACCTCTGGGTGGCGAAGATGCGCAAGCAGAACATCGAGACGGACATCTACCCGATGGAGATCGACTGGGGCGGCATCAACGTCCACGAGAACGCGAGCGCCTTCTCCATGATGGGTGAGGGCGACTCTCCGATATAGGGTCTCTAACCGGTTATTAATTGGAAAAACGGGACGTATCGGTCTCCTAATCTGGCCATGGGAAGGACTCGCGCCGAAGCGGCCATCCGCCAGTATCGGGCGGTATCACCGGCGATAGCTTTATAGTAGACAGAATATATCATTTGATAACCGATGGCTTCAGTGGATATTTTGCAAACGCTCGGGAACAAATACAGTGCCGAGATTCTCGACGCCACGGACGAGCCAGCCTCCGCCCAGGAACTCAGCGACGAACTCGGCATCCCGATCGCCACGTGTTACCGACGCATCGACGAGCTCACGGAACACGACCTCCTGGAACTGCACGACAACATCCTCTCGGACGACCGCCGGCGGATCAAGGTGTACCGACGGAACGTCGAGGAGGTCCGCGTCGACTTCGACGAGGAGCTGACGGTCCACATCGAGGAACGGACGGAAGTGACGAACAAGCTCGACGAGGCCTGGCGGACCCTCTCCGAGAGCTAAGCAGCCGCTCACGGCACCCGTATCGGGCGCTTGAGGAGGCTGGCACTCTCCAGGATATCCACCTCGCATCGTTTTTCATCTCTCCTCGCTCGTTTCTCGCGCGCGTACGCGCGGAAACTACATAAAATAAACAAGGACAATCGTGCCACGTCGGCAAGGCCGTCCCACCTCCGCCGGGTGAGTTTTCGACCCGCCCGAACGGAACCCTGTCTCCGATTATCACGCGGGATATTTTCGAGGGTGGATTTAATACTGGTAGTTCGAAACCAACTATTCAATGCCGATGATAGAAACGCTCTACGCGATATCCACGCTCGTCTTCGTCGTGGCGGGCCTCACGATGGTGGGGATGGCGATGCGGGCCTACGTCCAGACGTCTCGCCGCGCTATGTTGCACCTCTCGCTGGGCTTCTCGCTGGCCGTCGCCGGGGCGGCCGCGACCATGATCAGCGCGTTCATCACCGACTTCGACGGGGCCCGATCCCTGCTGTTCGTCAACAGCGGGCTCACGACCTTCGGGTACCTCTTCGTGATGTACAGCCTCGTCACGTACGACTGACTCTCGTCGACCGAACCGTCTCGACCTGACACAGCCAGACAGCCCGCCCCCTTCTCAGATATCGATCTTCGGAACGACAGAACCAGCCAATTCTGAATGGCTGTTTGAGACGTTCTATCGTCTATTATCGCTCGCTGATCCAAAGTTGGACACCACCACTATTTGTTATCATCCTCAATAACTGGCCAGATACCCTTATTAGGGGAAAGTAGAGAGTTGATAGCAGAGTCCGGACGGCATCGCGCCCCGGACGCATACGAGATAACCATGTTCGAGAAAATCGCAAACAACGAAGACCGAGGTCAGGTCGGTATCGGCACCCTCATCGTGTTCATCGCGATGGTGCTGGTCGCCGCGATCGCCGCGGGCGTCCTCATCAATACCGCCGGCTTCCTCCAGAGTAGCGCAGAAGAAACAGGCCAGCAGTCCAGTTCGCAGGTCACTGACCGGCTGCAGGTCGTGAGTACTGTTGGGTCAGTTGCTGACAATAGCGGCGACCCCGTCATCTCCGAAGTCGAGATCACTGTCAAACGTGCTCCCGGTGCCGATAACGTTGACCTCGAAACTACCATCGCTCAGTGGGTCGACAGCTCTTCTACGGCCGACCTGACCTGGGACGAAACCACTTCTGGTAATTACGACGCAGCTACGAACTTCACGAGTAGTACGTTCCAGGACGACGACAGCTCTATCAGCGAGAGTAACGTCCTAAACGACCCTGCTGACCGTGCGGTGCTCACCTTCAGCGCGGCAGACATCTCGAGCCCCGGTATCGACGAGGGTGAGACGGTCACCATCAAGCTGAACACCCAGTCCGGTGGTACGACCACCGCGACCATCAGCGCACCCGAGACGCTCTCCGGCAAGTCCACGGTCGCGCTGTAAACTGACGCCGCAGCTTTTCCGTTTTTTCACGTCACCCGATAGCACCAGCTGTAGCGCGCTCGAACGGGCGACGGAATTATAGCGGTGTATCACACACTGTAAGGCATGGCATCAGGGGAGGACAAACCGAACCCGGAGGATGGCCGCATCCTCTCCCCCGAAGAGCTCGACATCGACGACGACGAGCACGTCGAGCAGATCGACGACGGGCGGTACGTCGTCTCCCCGAACGTCCGGACCGACTCGACGGCGTCGGTCTCCCAGTCCGACCAGTCGCCCGACCGACCACGGGACGAATCCAGGACGCGGCCGGAGTTCACCGACACGTCGGTCCACCAGTGGCTCCACGAGAATCTCGAGGACACCAACTCGCAGTACGGCTTCGACGTCACGGCGAAGTTCGACGGGACGGTGAGCCAGCAGCAGCTGGTCTCGAACGACATCGTCACCGTCTTCGAGAGCCTGATGCTGTGGTACGCGCGCCAGGTCGACGCCGACACGCCGGTCGAGGAGGTGCTCGGTATCCTCCTCAGCGAGTCCAACGTTCCCGTGAAGTATCCGCCTTCTAGCGTTCAGAGTCTCGTCCGGACCGAGGGCCTCTCCCCCGAGGACTCCATCGCCGACCTCCTCGCGGCAGTCGGGGAGGACGGCGGTGTTCAACGCTGAGAATTGGGGCCGAACCTTTTAGCGCGTCTCCGGGTACCCTCTGACAAGATGGCGAGTTTGCGGAGCCTGGAGTGGGGTGTGGTCGGCCTGATCGTCCTCGCGCTCGTCGCGTCGAGCGCCGGGCTCGGGAGCGACGGCGTGGCCAGCGTCACTACGGCCGGGACGACGTCGGCAGTCGTGGGCGACGGAACGGCGGAAGTTTCGGTAGTATCGCTGCCAGGCGAGCGTCTGCGAATCGACGACGGCCGGTTCGGGACTGGTGTACAGTACCTCCGGATCCCCAACATCCGTATTCGTGTTGACGACGTCGACGGCGACCCGCGGCTCGTCTACCGCGTCGAGCTACCGGCGCTGGACGTCGACGAGGCGACGACGAAGTCCCTCACTGACCGGGACGGCCAGACGGTCACGGTCCGGGGCGTCGACCAGGCGTTCGATCCCGGCGACGTCACGGCTGACCGGTACGACGCGAGGGTCACCGTCAGGGTCCAGAGCTTCGAGGTCGACGAGACGGTCGCCTCGGTAAACGAAAGCGTGGCGGTGGAGCGATGATCGGCGTCGTGGTGGTGGCACGATGACCGACGTCGTAGCGGCAGTCGACCGGCATCTTGCGGACGAGCGCGACTGGCCTTCGTTCGCACACGACGTCGGCCGCGTCGCGTTCGGCGACCGGACCGGACTGGCGCTCTGGCTCGGGATGGTCCTCGCCCTGGGGCTGACCTGGCGCGTCGGCTTCTTCATCTCTGATTCGTACGCCATCGCGAACGCCCTGTTCAACGTCGCCGACGGCCGCCTGGCGATCACCGAGATCCAGTACTCGCTGACGCTGGGCTCCCAGCCCGGTCTGCACGAGTCCGGGGGTCGGCTCTACGGCCGGAACTACGGGCAGGTCTTCCTGGCGCTGCCGGTGGTCTGGGCACTCCAGGCGGCGACCGTTCTCGCACCGTTACATCTCGTCCTGGCCGCTGGCTGGAGTCTGTCTGTCCTCGCGCTCGCTCGTCAGGTCGCGACGCTCCTCGACCGGCCGAGCGTGCGAGGCGTCGGAATCGTGGTGGCGCTCGCGGCGTTCGGCGTGAACGTCCTCTCGCCCACGCCGCTCCACCCGGACCTGCTCCACCTGGTCGCATTGCAACTGAGCACGCTCCTGGCGGCCGCCTTCGGCGGCGTCCTGTTCTACCGGCTCGTCGGGGTGTTCCACCACCGGCGCGTGGCCGTCGCCGCAGGCGTCGCCGTCGTACTGGCCTTCCCCATCGGCTTCTGGGCGTCCATCCCCAAGCGCCACGTCCTGGTGGCGACGCTGCTGATCGGGTCGGTGTTCTGTTTCGCCCGGAGTCGCCAGGCAACCGGGCGGCGAGCCGACGTCGCCCTCGCGAGCGCGTACGTGTTCGTCTCCCTGGTCGCCTGGGTCCACGCGTTCGAGGGCCTCTTCGCGTTGCTTGCGCTCGGAACCGTCGACCTGCTCACTGGCGGGATCCGAGACCGGAAGCAACTCGCCGTCATCGCCTGTGGACTGATCGTCGGTCTCGCGCCGATGTTCATCACCAACCTCCTCATCGCGGGGAACCCGCTCGAACCGCCACGGATGCTGCCGAACCAGGGATCCGGTGGCGTCGAGCTGGCACCGTCTGGTGAGGTGCTCTCCACCGGTGGTGGGGGCGGCACATCGGGTGGTGGCAGCGGAGATCTGCTGGGCTCAGGTGGCGGAGGCGGGGGGAGTGAGGCAGGGGGCAGTGGTGGCTCCGGCGACGGCGACAGTTCGGGCGGCGGTGGCGGAAACCCACTCAGCGTTCTCGCTCCACTGCTGGCGCCGTTACTCGGCCCGCTCCAGGGTGCCGTCGACAATATCGGTTTCATCCTCGGGTTCGTCGTGTTGACGGTCAAATCCGGCCTTGCGGTCCTGTCGGAACCGGACCGCCTCTGGCACGTCTTCGGCCGGAGCGGCCGAATCCCCGGACTTAGGCACTGGATAAACCACCACGAGATGATCGACCTCACGGTCCTCGAGAGCGCGCCGCTGCTGGGTGGTCTCCTCGCGCTCCCCGCGGTGGTCTATCGGTCCGTCGTGGACCGGTCCGCGGAACGCAAGATTCCGCTGCCCTGGACGCTCTCGCCCCGCCGGCAGACGGACCTGCTCGTCGTCGCGCTCGGCGTGTTGCTGACGGTTATCTACCTGTCGCGGTTGCCGCTCTTCTCGATGATAACTGTCCGTTACATCGTCTACGCGTTGCCGTTCGGGCTGTACGGGGTCGTCAGGCTCCCGCCGGTCCACGAGGCGATAGCGCAGGCACCGAGACGGACCGGTGGGACGTACGTAGTGACGGTCGTCGGCGGTACCGCGGCGATCGTGGGTGTCCTCGCGTTCGCGGACGTCGCCGTCGGCGAGGCGATGCAGTTCCACGCGCTCGTCAACCTGGGAGCCGCTGGTCTCCTCGCGCTGACGGTTGGCGCCCGGGCATTCGTGCCGGTTCGGGTCCGGAGCAGGTGGGTGGCGACTGCTCTGGGCGTCACCGCAGGCGCGACGACGGCGTTCCTCTTCCTGGCGGGGGTCGAGTACTTCCAGTATGGCCAGTACGCGCTCGGTATCGCCCGGGAACTCTCGACAGCGGTCCCGCTGTTCTGAACGGGCCTGGTGTGGCCCGTTCGCCGCCGCCGTCGATCGAATATCAGCGCCGATAATTTAGAGGAAGAGTTTATCTGGATGATCACGGTATCCGATTAGTGATAGGCATGCCAGAGGTACTGATCGCGGACGATTCGGAGTTTATGCGCAATCTCCTCCGGGAGATTCTCGAAGAGGACCACACCATCGTCGGAGAGGTCGAGAACGGCGTCGAGGCCGTCGAGGTGTACAAAGAACAGACGCCTGACCTGGTGATGATGGACATCGTGATGCCCATCCGGGACGGCATCGAGGCCACCGACGACATCAAGAGTTCCAACCCCGACGCCAACGTCATCATGTGCACGAGCGTCGGGCAGGAAGAGAAGATGAAGGAGGCGGTCCGGGCCGGCGCCGACGGCTACATCACCAAGCCCTTCCAGAAACCCAGTGTGATAGAGGCCATCGAGGACGTCGTCCCTTCGTGAGATGAGAGTCGACATCCAATCGCTGGGGACGTTCAACCAGCTCGCACACGAGGGGGCCACGCAGGCGACCGAGTCGCTGTCGCAGTTGACTGGTATCGACGCCGTCGTGGACATCACGAAGATCACGCTGATGAGCCGCGCCGACGTCGGCGAGGAACTGGGAGACGACGAGTTCGTCGGCGTCCAGTTCGACTTCGACGGCGCGCTGCAGGGCCAGACGGTGCTGGTGTTCGAGTCCGGTTCGGTCGGGACGCTGATCGAAGCACTCGTCCCCGGCGGCGCCGACGGCGAGATGGCCCGGAGTGGCGTCGCGGAGATCGGCAACATCATGATGAGCGGGTTCATCGACGGCTGGGCCGACTACCTGGAGGCGACTATCGACCACAGCCCGCCCCAGTACATCGAACGGACTGGTGCCGACGTCCTTCCCGAGCCGCCCGCGAACGAGGATGGCGAACAGATCTTCGTGTTCAAATCGTCCATCGAGTGGGTCGGGGAGTCGGTGAGCTTCTACATCTACATGCTGCCGGAGTACGACCCGCTGGCGGGCCTGATGAGCGAACTCGGTGACCCCGGGCAAGACGCCATCCCCGTGGACAAGCTCGAAGTGTTCAACGACATGACCACGCAGGGAACGGAGAAGGCAGCCCAGAACGTGGAGATGATGACGGGCATCGAGACGACGGCGGAGGTCACCCAGATCAGTTTCGCGGCCATCGAGGACGTCCCCAGACAGATCGGGACGGAGACGTACGTCGGGACGGTCGTCGAGTTCACCGGGACCCCCAGCGGCTACCTGATGGTGCTGTTCGACGAGGTGTCGGCGCGGAACGTCGCCGACGCGCTCATGCCGACCGACGCCGAGGGGACGGACCTCACCGAAGCACACAAGTCGGCCATCGAAGAACTAGGAAATATCATGACAAGTGGGTTCGTCGACGGCTGGGCCAACGTCCTCCAGACGTCAGTCGAACACACGCCCCCGGAACTGGTCCACGACATGGGCCGGGCCATCGTCGACCCGCTCGCGGCCCAGGTCGGCCAGCACCAGGAACACGCGTTCATCATCGACTCGACGATGAAGACCGACGAGATCGAGTTCCAGAGCGAGATCCACGCGCTCCCGAACGAGGCCGAACTGCGGGCTGCCCTGGAGGCCCTCGACGTCGACCGCGCAGACGAGACAGAGGCGGACGCCGAACAGCTCTTCAAATGATGAAGGTATACGACGGGAGTACCACCGGTGGAAGCACCGAGATGCCGGCCGAGCAGAAGAAGGTCGGCATCGCGGAGTTCGAGGTGACCACCAGCGGGGCCGTGCTGACCACCAGCGGGCTCGGATCGTGTATCGGCGTCGCGCTGTACGACGGGACGGCCGAGGTCGCCGGGCTCGTCCACGTCATGTTGCCGACTGCAGAGAACACCGACGGGAACCGGGCGAAGTTCGCCGACACGGGCGTCGAGGTGCTCGTCGAGGCGATGGAGGACCGCGGCGCCGACCGCCGTCGCATCACGGCGAAGGTCGCTGGCGGGAGCGACATGCTCGACTTCTCGGAGAACGGCTCCTCCATCGGGTCCCGGAACCTCGATAGCGTCCGGGAGACGCTCGCGACGTTTTCGATCCCGATCGAGGGCGAGGACGTCGGCGGCGACCACGGCCGCTCGCTCAAACTCGAGGCGGCCACGGGCGACCTGGTCGTCAAGAGTGCGAGCCAGGACTCGACCACGCTGTAGCCGCTGAGAATCCTGGCTGGCGGGGATTCCGTAGGACGACTCTTCGTCTCGGCTGTAACGCTCCTGCAAGGTCTACCGGGCGCGGCCGCTCCCGATGGTGCCGGTTTCTCTCGACGATTCGGTACGGCCCGCGTTTCAGAGCGGCCGGATGCCGTCCGTCTGCCGCCCGTCAGACCCATCAGGGATAGTTGATGAATATCCGGCGAGTATATTATCAGGATTGATACGACGGCCGGAATGTTGAAGGGTAGGAGGTAGCATTGTAGTGGATAATGAGTAGTACCGCGATTGTCCCGGCACTACAGGTGGCTGTCCCCGGGGGGACCGCTATCGCGCCCGCCATTATCATCTTGCTAACGAGCGGGCTCGTCGGGATGAGTATCAAGAACATGTTCGACTCCATCCTCTCCGACGAGGACGACGGCGACGCTGCCGGCGGGGACGAGATGGCCGACGGCGGTGGGCTGATGGCCGAAGACGGCGACGGCGACGACGACTTCGGCGACCTCGGCGGTCTCGGTGGCGACGAGGGTGGAGACGAGCTGGACGGCTTCGGCGGTGACGAGTTCGGCGACATGGACGACGCGGCCGGCGCGGACACCGACGAACTCGAACACCGCCTCGACGAACTGGAGAACGAGGTCGGGTCGCTGTCCTCGACGGTCAGCACGGTCCGGACGGAGAACGAGCAGATCAGCGAGTCCGTCGACGAAGTCCAGGAGAACGTGCGGAAACTGCTGGACATCTACGAGATGGTCACTCGCGGTGTGAACCCCTTCGCCGACGACATCGAGGCCGGGATGGGCGGCGGCATGGGCGGGGAGAGTTCCTTCGGCCTCTTCGACGACGGCGACGACGGCGGGAACGAGGAGGAGGACATCGACGACGGCATCGCCAACGCCGACGCCGAGGGCTTCTTCGACGAGGACCTGGTCGAGGACGACGCCGACGCCGGCGACAGCGTCGACGACATGTTCGGCGACGACGGCGGCGACGACGCCTTCGAGGACGACGGCGGCAGCTTCGACGAGGAGTTCGAGGACGACTTCGACGACGACGGCGGCGACGGCGGCGACGGCGGCAAGTCGTTCCAGGAGCTCAAGGACGAGTACGACTCCGGCGACGCCGAGTGGGCAGACGGCGAAGCCCCCGACGACGAGGGTGGCGACGACTTCGACGATGGCCTCGAGGGCGACGAGCTGTTCGAGGAGGACGACTTCGAGGACGAGAGCGACGACGACGGCCTGGAAGGCGACGAACTGTTCGAGGACGACGGCTTCGAGGACGAGGAGTTCGGCGACGTCGTCGACGAATCGACGGCCGACGACGAGCCGACCGCGCCAGAAGCGGAACCGGGCGCTGGCACCGACCAGCCCAGCGCGACGGACCAGTCGGCCGAGACGGCGACCGAATCGGAGACCGCTGCTACGGCGGATTCGGCCGCGACTGACGGCGGGAAGCCCTACCTCGCCACGCTGCCGTCGGGCTTCGCCAGCGACCTCATCGTCGTCGAGTGGCTGGAGTTCCTGCTCCAGCAGGCCGGCCACCGCGAGGCCGCCCGCGCCATCGACTACTACGAGACGATCGACTGGATCGACGAGGACGTCGCGGCCGACCTGCAGGAGGTCCTGCGCGGCTTCGACGACGTGGGCGGCGGCGACGGCGGCCTGACCATCGACCACCACACACGCAGTCTCCAGTACATCAGCCAGCTCGACGACGACAGCGGCCAGGCGGTCGCCCTGTCGAAACTCGTGGGTGGAGGTGCCGATGGGCTTCAGCGTTAGCGGCTCGGCGGCGATCATCTTCGCGGCGATGTTCGTCGGCTTCGGCATGTTCCACTCGGCCACCGTCAACGGGTTCGAGACGGTCTCGGACGCCCAGGAAGACCGGACCGACCGGACCCTGGTCCAGCAGAACACGGAGATCGAGATCTGGTCGGCCACCTGGGACAGCGGGGCCGGCGAGCTCACGGTTCGCGCGAACAACACCGGATCGACGGAGCTGTCGGTCGACGACGTCGACCTGCTGGCGGACAACGCCTACGTCAGCGGGTACGCCACGTCGGTCGACGGGGACGGTGCGACGAACCTCTGGCTCTCCCAGGAGACCCTGGCGATCACCGTGACGAGCCTCGACAGCGACCCGGGCCGGATCAAGCTGGTCACCGGGCCCGGCGTGTCCGCGACGCGAACGACGGAGGTGGCCTGACGTGGCGAGCGTCTCCGCCTCCCACCTGATCCTGTTCATCGCGAGCATGGTCATCGCCGCCAGCGTCGCCGGCGTGTTCACCGACACGGTCGGGCGCCTCGGACAGGCGATATCCGACCAGGGTCTGGACGTCTCCGAGAACGTCCGGACCGACGTCGAGATCATCTCCGACGCCGGCAGCGACGCCGTCTACGACGACGCGACCGGCAACATCACGCTCCACGTCAAAAACACCGGTTCGGAGACGTTACCGCCGCGGGCGGACCGGATCGACCTGTTCGTCAACGGCGTCTTCGAGACGGACGCCGAGGCGACGCTGATCGGGGGCGGCGACCAGTGGCGCCCCGGCGACGTGGTGCGACTCGACATCGACCACCCGCTCGACAGCGGCGACCACCGGGTGAAGCTGATCGTCAACGCGGACGAGGAGGTGTTTAAATTCCGAACATGAGTGTCGCACGCAACGACCTGTTCTCGCTCGGACTGGACGACCACGACCGACTGAACGCCGAACTCGGCGGCGGTATCCCGCCGGGGAGCATCATCCTCGTCGAGGGTGACTACGGAGCCGGGAAGTCGGCCATCAGCCAGCGGTTCGCCTACGGCCTCTGCGAGGAGGGCAACGACGTGACGATGCTCTCGACGGAGCTGACCGTCGGGAGCTTCCTCGACCAGATGCACTCGCTGTCCTACGACGTCGTCGACCACGTCCTCAACGAGAATCTGCTCTTCCTCCACGCCGACATCGGCGACGGAAACACCTTCTCGGGCACCGAGGAGGAGGGTGAACGGAAACAGCTCCTCAAGCGGCTGATGGAGGCCAAGGTGATGTGGGAGTCGGACGTTATCATCGTCGACACGTTCGACTCCATCCTCCGGAACGACCCCAAGTTCGAGGCGCTGGTCCGGCAGAACGACGAGCGCCAGGCGGCCCTGGAGATCATCTCCTTTTTCAGGGACATCATCTCGCGGGGCAAGTGCGTGATGCTCACCGTCGACCCGTCGACGCTGGCCGAAGAGGCCATCGGGCCGTTCCGGGCCATCGCCGACGTCTTCCTCGAACTGGAGATGGTGGAGGTGGGCAACGACGTTCGCCGGCAGATCAGCGTCAAGCGCTTCGCCGGCATGGGCGAACAGGTCGGAGACAGCGTCGGATACTCCGTTCGCTCGGGGACCGGCATCGTCATCGAATCACGGAGTGTGGCCTGATGACGGACCACGGACGACCGAAACCGTCGGACGAACTGCGGCAGGTGGCCGCGCGGCGCCCGCACCTGCGGGACCACCTCAAGAAGTTCAAACAGATCACCGGCGAGTTCCCCAAGTACATCGAGGAGGCCGACAGCAAGTACGAGTCCCACCGGCCGAACGTCCTCTATCCGGTCGGTGGCCCGATCTACTGTCACATCTACGGCGACCTGGGCCAGGAGATGAAGTACTACGCCATCGAACCGGAGCTGGACCAGGACGAGCAGGTCGTCTTCCAGAAGGTCCGCAACAAGCTGCTGGAGAAGTCGGTGACGAAGGCCGCCCCCCAGAGTGAGGCCGAGTACGACGACCGCATCGAGGAACTGCTCCAGGACTCGACGAAGGTCCGCGAGGAGAGCGGCAACAGCGGCGTCCTCACCCGGCTCGCCAACCTGGGCGCCGTCGGTAAGGTGGAGGTCGACGAGCGCACCTACGAGAACATCCTCTACCGGCTCAACCGCGACATCGTCGGCCTCGGCCCGCTGGAACCGGTGATGCGCGACCCGGCGAACGAGGACATCCACGTCATCGGCCGCCAGGAGTGCCACGTCGACCACGAGGTGTACGGCATGCTGGAGACCACCGTCGAGTGGCCCAGCGACCAGGCCTTCGACCAGTGGCTCCGGAACATGGGCGAACGCATCGGCGACCCCGTCTCCGACTCCGACCCCATCGTCGACTCGACCCTGCCCGACGGCTCGCGTCTCAGCCTGATCTACTCCGACGACGTCTCGCTGAAGGGGCCCTCCCTGACTATTCGCCAGGGCGTCGAGACGCCGCTCTCCATCTTCCAGATTACCAAGTGGATGACGCTCTCGCCGGAACTGGCGGCGTACCTCTGGCTCTGCCTGGAGAACGAGCAGACGGTGTTCGTCGTCGGGGAGACGGCCTCGGGGAAGACGACGACGCTGAACTCCATCATGTCGTTCATCCCCTCGGACTCGAAGATATACACCGCGGAGGACACCGCCGAGGTGCTGCCGCCCCACAACACCTGGCAGCAACTGCTGACCCGGGAGGGCGAGGACGAGGGGACCAGCGTCGACATGTTCGACCTCGTCGCCGCCGCACTCCGGTCCCGTCCAGACTACATCATCGTGGGTGAGGTCCGTGGCGAGGAAGGTCGCATGGCGTTCCAGGCGGCCCAGACTGGCCACCCGGTCATGCTGACGTTCCACGCGAGCGACATCGTCTCGATGATCCAGCGCTTCACCGGCGAACCGATCAACGTCCCCGAGACGTTCATGGACGTCGCCGACGTCGCGCTGTTCCAGAACCGCGTCAAGCAGGGCGACAAGGTCCTGCGCCGCGTCACCTCGGTCCAGGAGATCGAGGGCTACTCCAAGGAGATGGACGGGGTCGTCACCCGCCAGGCGTTCTACTGGGACCCCGTCGAGGACGAGATCGTCTTCCAGGGGATGAACAACTCCTTCGTCCTCGAAGAGCAGATCGCGACGCTGCTGGGCTACGAGGACACGCGTGACATCTACAACGAGTTGCAGTTCCGCGCGAGCATCATCGAGCGGGCCATCCAGGAGAACATCCTCGGCTACCACGAGGTGAACGAGCTCATCGAGAACTTCCAGCGGGACGGCGTCGAGGGCCTCCCGTTCACCATCGCCAGACCCGACTGACGATGGCGTCGAGCCAGGCCGATAACAGACTCCCGACGACGATCACCGAGACGATAGCCTCGCTCGTCGACTCCTACGGGAAGATGCACATCCCCCTGGAGCGATATCTCTTCTTCATCCTGCTCCCGTCGGGGGTGTTCTTCGCCCTCTCGGTGGTCGTGGCGGCGCTCGTGGACCTGCCGCTGATGATCCGGCTCCCCATTCCATTGCTGGGCTTCCTGGCGATGGGGACCGCCGTCATCTACCCGAAGATACTGCTCTCACAGCGGCGCCAGCAGCTGAACGACCGGTTCCACCTCATGGTGACCCACATGACGGTCCTGGCGACGACGAAGATCGACCGGATGGAGGTGTTCCGCACGCTTGCCCGCGAGGAGGAGTACGGCGAACTGGCGAACGAGATGCACCGCATCGTCCAGCTGGTCGACACCTGGAACCAGAGCCTCGACGACGCCTGTCGCCGCCGCGCCAAGGAGGTCCCCTCCGACGCCGTCTCGGACTTCTTCGACCGCCTGGGGTACACCCTCGGCGCCGGCCAGTCACTGGAGGACTACCTCGTCGGCGAGCAAGAGCAGATCATCCAGAACTACTCGACGGTGTACGAGGGGACCATGGACAACCTGGAGGTGATGAAGGACCTCTACCTGTCGATGGTCCTCTCGATGACGTTCGCGCTCGTGTTCGCCGTCGTCCTCCCCGTCCTGACGGGGACGAACCCGACGATGACCGTCAGCGCCGTCATCGTGATGTACATCTTCGTCCAGTCGGGTTTCTACCTCGCCATCCGGTCGATGGCCCCCTACGACCCGCTGTGGTTCCACCCCGAGAAGTACCCCTCGCCCGCCCAGGAGCGCATCGACAAGGCGACCTACGTCGGCCTGGGGCTGTGTGCCGTCCTCGCGTTCGTCTCCATCGGCGGCATGTTCGGGCTCTCGCCGCTGACGCTGGAGCACGTCTTCTTCTTCATGGACGACGTCCCCATCCCGCTCCATCCGGTCGTCCCCATCACGCCGCTGTTGATCCCCGGCATCGTCGTCCGCCAGGAGGAACAGCGGATCAAGAGCCGCGACGACGAGTTCCCGAGCTTCATCCGCGCGCTGGGGGCGACGGAAGGCGCCAAGCAGTCGACGACGTCGAAGGTGTTGAAGTCACTCCGGAAGAAGGACTTCGGCCCGCTGACGGAGAACCTCGACCACCTCTACAAGCGACTCAACATGCGGATCGAGCCCGAGGGCGCGTGGCGGTACTTTACCGCCGACTGCCGCTCGTACCTCATCCAGACGTTCTCGGAGATGTACCTCGTCGGGCGCTCGATGGGTGGCTCGCCCAAGATGCTCGGCGAACTCATCGCCAAGAACATGAGCGAGGTGCAACAGCTCCGGAAACAGCGCCAGCAGGCGACGGTCCAGCTCGTCGGGCTCCTCTACGGTATCACCGCCGCCTCGACGTTCGCCTTCTTCATCGGTCTCCAGGTCGTCAACATCCTCTCTGAGATGACGCTGGGCCTCGACTCCACTGCCAACTTCGACGCCGGGTCGCTCATCCACACCGAGGTGTACAACATCCCCCTCATCGAGTTCCTGCTGGTCGTCATCATCATGTTCGGCGCGATGCTGTCGGCCCTGATGATCCGGACCGTCGACGGCGGCCACAAGCTCAACACCTACATCCACTTCGTCCTGCTCGCCTGGATCGGCGCGGTCATCTCGATCATGACGAAGTGGCTGGTCACGCAGTTCCTCGCGATCTGACCGACTTCGGGTGGATTCTGTTCGATCAGTTCGTCTGTGAATTGCTCGAGTGGTTCTCGGTTAAGCTAGTGAAAAGAACAGCGACAACACGACCCGGAAAGCCCTCGGCGCGCTCCGGTCCCGCGGCCCACCTGCGCTCCTCGCTGCGCTCCGGTGCTTGGTGGACCGGGGTTCCCGGACCGCACCTCGCCCTTTCAGTCCTCCGAGGCCCGCACAGCACCGCAGCCCCGCCCTCCCCCTGGTCGCGGCATAAACGCCGCTTCCGGCCGGGCGGTTGCGGAGCGGTCAGGAAGCGTGACCCGGAGCGGACGCGACGGGTCCGGGGAGGTGTGGGGAGTCAATCGTGAGCGCGTTTTATCGCGCGAGCGAGGCTGGACCTGGCGGACTGAAAGGGCGAGGTGCGGTCGCGTGGGCTGAGACGGGCCCTATCCGAGCGACGGAGGAGCGAGGATATCCCGCGCAGCCCGCGTCGAGCGCGCCGAGGGCTTTCGACGTGTTCGCGGTAGCGTCAGTCACGTCTCTCTGAACACAGCCGAACGATACGTAGCTCACCTACACTGATCGCATCCACACTCCCGAAGAAAATCGCACTGTCAGACCGTCTCGATACCCTGGTCACCGGCGCTGGGCGTCGGCCGTCGTGTCGTGGGCGGTCGGGTCGTTGCCCATCCAGAGCGCGATGGCGCCGATGCCGGCGAGGATGGCGAGGGCGGCCGTCAGCCCGACGGTGAGTGGCCACTCCAGGGCCGCCATCGATTCACCGATCGCCAGCAACCCGAGGATGATGAATCCCAGGAGCGAGAACCAGCCGAACCAGCCGATGTGGTTGTCAGTGTTGGTGGACATTGCGGGTGGCAGTTGGGGCCGCAGGCCCATATATTGTCGGATAGTCAACTATTCGACCACTGTCCGGCGGTCTCTGGGTCGGTGTCGGCGAGTAGCCGGACGCCAGCGGCGTGGAACTGATCATCGCGGCCGCGCCCCGCGTTTCGAACCGGACTCACTCGTCGCCCGACGACCGCCGGACCGATTCGAGCACGACTCCTTCCTCGAACTCGCCGCGTTCGGCCGCTTTCGCCCGACGGATATCCGCGAGTTCTGTCGACGAGGACCCGCAGGCCTCGGCGAGTGCGTCGACCACTGCCAGCACGTCCGCGAGCTCTTCGACGTCGCCGCTCTCGTGGAACTCCGCCACTTCCTCGTCCAGTTTGTCCTGGAGGCGCTCGCGGTACGCCTCACCTTCGACGACGCGGGTCACCGGCTCGTCGCCGTCGGCCCGGATCAGCTCTGGAATCCCGTCGCGGACGAGTTTGTCGTACGTCTCGCGCATACGGGCCAGTCGCCGTCCCGCCACATCTGTCGTTCGGTCGACTGTTTCCGAGCCGCAAGGCTAAGGCCCGTTCGCGGGAGACACCTCATCCATGGCACTGGGACGAATCGTCGCGATACTGCTTGGCAGCAAACTCCGCGTGGTCGCGGTGGGCCTCGGACTGCTCGTCGCCGTCGCCGGGGCCGGCGCGGCCGCGGGGATTCTCGGGGCGCCGAGCGTCGCCGGCATTGAGAACCACTTCGGCGACGTGAACGAGACGACCACCGACGTCCACACCGACATCGTCGTGTCCAACCCCAACCCCGTCGGCGTGCAACTCGGCGGGACGACGGTCGACTACGCCGTCGAGATGAACGGCATCACGATGGCCACGGGCACCAAGGCGGGCGTCGGCGTCGAGACGGGCAACTCCACCGTCAACGCCACCTCGCGCCTCCACAACGACCGGATCCCCGAGTGGTGGGTGAGCCACCTCCAGAACGGGGAGACGACGGCGCTGACCGTCGACGCCGACGTCCACTCCTCGATGGTCGGCCAGTCCTTCGGGGCGCCGTCGGTCGAGCGCGAGATAGAGACGGACATCAGTTCCTCGTTCGACTCGACGGAGACTCAGCCGATCGACGCGAACCAGCCGCTCGTGAGCGACCCCGTGCTCTACCTCAACGAGACCGAGGGCGAGTGGGGCGAGGTGACCGAGGCGGAGACGCCCATCGTGATGGCGTTCACTCTCTACAACCCGAAGGACTACCCCATCAGCGCCTCTTCCATCGGCTACGACGTCACGATGAATGGCCTGGCCGTCGGCGAGGGCCAGACTGACCGCTCGGTCACTATCCCGCCGGGCGAGACGCGGACCATCGAGGCGACGACGGTCATCGACAACGGCCTCCTCGACGAGTGGTGGGTCTCCCACCTCGAACGCAACCAGGTCACCGACCTGGAGATCCAGTTCTACGCCCGCTTCGACCTCTCGGCGGCCGGTGCCGGTGATATCCGCGTCCCGCTCGACAGCGTGACCCACGAGATCGAGACCGACATGTTCGGCAACAAGGACGAGTATCCGACCGGCAGTGCCGAGAACGCCAGCGCCAGTGACGGCGACGCGTCCAGCGACGCCGGGGGCGAGGAGTCCACGCGGACGCCGACGCCGGACGGAACGGACGGCGACTCGACGGCGACCGACGACGGCGACATCCTCTCCGGCGGTGACGACGAGACCGAACCCGGCTCCGCATCGCCGACGTCGACGGCGACGGAGACGCCGACCGAGACGGACACTGCGACCGACGACGGTGGGGACGGCGGCGTCCTCGGCGTCACGTTCTGACTGGTCCGCCGTCACGCTCTGACCGGTCCGCCGTCACGCTCTGACGGGTCCACCCGACGTCCTCCGACCAGTCTCCCGCTGCCCGCGCCCGCCCGAGCCGCGAAACTTTTCACTGCGTCCGTGTTTCTCTCCGGTATGAGCAAACGCGAGGAGTTTCTCGCCGGGGAGCGCGTCGAGGACATCGCCTTCTTCCTCCACGAGGACAGCGTCGGCAACGTCGACGCCCTCTCGGAGTACGCCGAACAGGTCGGGGACGGCCTCGTCCTCGTACTGGACGGCGACCAGGGCCGCAGCGCGTTCCAGTCCGCGACCGGGCTGGACCCGATGGCGCTGGCCAAGCGGGCGATGGGCACCGACGGTGAGATCGACCGGGACCTGACCGGCGGCGTCTGTCCGAACGCCGACGGGGAGTCCGCCGAGGACCACGTCGTCAAGTTCGTCTTCGCCTTCGCCGAGGAACAGAACGAGGAGGTCGGCGGTATCTACGAGCGAGGCGACGTCGTCCACTCGTACGCGGTGTGTACCTGCGGCGAGGCCTACTCGGAGAAGTGGGTCGTCGGCGAGGAGTGAGGAAAGCCACGAGCAACGTCGGCGTTACGACGTGGCAAGTACAGGACAACCTTATCTCCGAGCGGTGCGCTCTGTCGTCGCTTTCCGTCCCAGTATCCCGGTGGTAACAATCACTCCGGCAGCGTAACTGTCGAGTGACATGTCCGCCAGTGCCAGGTGGGACGGCTTCAGCGGCGCGCTTATCCTGTGGACCGTCCTCGGGCTCCTGGCAGTCTTGCTCATCCTAGTCGGCCTCGCGTTCGAGGCACTCTCGCTGACCTGGGACGCGGACGTCAGCCCTGCGCTCGCCGGGGTCTCCCTCGTGCTCCTCGCGTACCTCCTCGTCGCGCTGGCGTGGGGTCTCCAGGTCCTCGCTCGCTACCGTTCCCGACCTCGGCCGTACAAGCGTCACCGCGTCCTCGAGCAGGAACTGACCGGGCTGATCGAGACGTACCGCTGTGACCTCGACGTCTATCGGGTGAAAGTCAAGCTGATCGACGACGAGAAGACCCGGGAGCGACTCTCCCGTCGGCTCGACGGGCTCGAGCGACTGCTCGTCCCAGACGAAGACCAGGCGGCCCCCCGCGACGGTCGTGACCGGCGGTGGGGCGACGCGAGTTCGCAGGTGGCGAACCACCAGTACCTCGCGGCGTTCCGCTCGATCTACCGATACGAACGGGGGCTGATCACGCTCGCCAAGGCCCTCGACGACGCGGGGGCTGAACCGGAGCGGAGCTACCTCACGGAGATCGTCGACCAGTACCGGGACCAGGCTGTGCAGTACCCCGACCGCGACGGCCGACGACGGCTCGTGAACCTTCTGCGTATCTCCAGCGACGACCCCGGGGCCACCGGCAGCATCTCCCCCTACCTGCGGGCCGCCAGACGCCTCCACCGGTACTACGAGGAGCGCCTCGCCGAACAGTTGAAGATGAAGCGGTTACTCGGGCGGTTACTCGGTGTCTTCGGGTTCCTCTTCGGGCTGGCCGTCACCGTGCCCATCGCACTCGTCGTGCTGGTCGTGCTCGCCCCGACGCTCCTCGTCAACTCCGGCGTCGCGCCGACGCTCGGTACGGAACTGGTCGCGTTCGTCGGCGACGTCGCGAGCGTCGTCGGTCCCACCGTCGACTCTGGCGTACCGACCTTCGACACGCCGACCGGTGAGACGGTGACGGTCGTCCAGAACGGGACCGTCCGGGAGTTCGACGGGGCGACCGGGCCCGGCGGACGGACGGCCGTGGTCGTCTCCCCGACGCCGTCGACGCTCGCGTCCACCGCCGCCCGCCTGCTCTGGTTCCCCGTCGCGGCGGCACTGGGCGTCCTCGGTGCGACGATGAACCTCGTCTGGCGGTCGGGTTCGGAGGCGGGGTTCTTCGACGTGAACCTCGAACTGGGACGGCTCACCGTCCCCGACGACGTCTTACTCGAGGAGTTCGTCCGGGTCAGACTCCTCTGGGGCGGTATCGCCGCGGTACTTCTGACGCTGTTCCTCGGTCTCCAGGAGAACACCCAGCTGCCCGCGTCCCTCCTGTTCCTGACTGCCTTCTTCGCCGGATTCTCGGAGCAGTTCCTCAAGGAGGGACTCGACAAGTTCCAGAAGTCCACGCTCGAACGCGTCGAGACACGGGTCCGACTTCCCGACGACGACCAGTGCACGCCGCCGCCGGAGTAGGTTCCCGCGGATCGGGCACCGACGGCGCGTTTCGCTCAGAACAGCGACGTGAGTTCTTCGGCGCCGTCGTGGACGAGTTGCTGGAGGTTCTCCTCGCTCCGGGCGTCGCGCTGTGCGATGTTGTCCTGTGCCTCGATAGCGACCTGCTGGAGTTCCTTGAACCGGGGGACGTGGTGGACGCCGGAGAGCAGGACCAGGCTCGCGACGGTGTCCGACGACGGGAGGGGGTAGTCGCCGCCGCGGACCTCCATCGACCCGGTCTCCTCCTCGAGCCACTGGCGGCCCCGCTCGATGCCCTTTCGGTCGAGGTGTTCCGGCGGGCCGCCGACGACCACGAGCGACTTCTCCGCGCCCTGAATATCACACGGGAGCGTGAGCCGACCGAGCGCGGCCTTGCGGACCAGCGCCGTGATGCGGTTGGTCGTGTTCGCGCTGTCGAGGCCATCGTCGCTGCCGCGGTCGCTCAGCCGGTCACTGCCCACGCGCGCGAGCAACCCGCCCTGTGCCGACCGCTCGACGTCCTCGGCGGCGTAGCCCACCGTGGAGACGCCGCCGCCCGAGAGCGTGTTGATGATCTCCGAGGAGTCGACGACGCTCTCGGCCACTTCGGCGTTGCCGTCGACCTCGCCCGCCGCGAACAGCATCCCGAAGCGGGTGGCTATCTCCTCGTTTATCGCCTCGAAGCCGCCGCGCATCGACTCGCCGGTCTTGCGCCAGGCGTCGTTGTCGAACACGAGGAGGTTGTCCACCTCGCGGACGAACGTCTGGAACGAGCGCGCGGCGTTGAGGGTGTAGATGCCGCCCTCGTCCTGCCCGGGGAGGATACCCAGGCCGTACACCGGCTCGGTGTAGATGTGCTTGAGGTGCTTGGCCAGCACCGGTGCGCCGCCGCTGCCGGTGCCCCCGCCGAGGCCGGCCACGACGAGGAACGCGTCGACCTCGTGGACCGGAATGTCGTCGAGGGCGCCCTGAATCTCGTCGAGGTCCGCCTCGGCTATCTCGGCGCCGAGTTCGTTGTCCGCGCCGACGCCGTGGCCCTTCACGCGCGACTGCCCGATCAGGACCCGGTTGTCCTCGGGGACGTGCTCCAGCCCCTGGAGGTCGACCGACGCGGTGTTGACCGCGACGGGGTCGGTGAAGACGTCCACCCCGGTCCGCTGCTCGTACTCGACGAATCGGTCGACGATCTTTCCGCCTGCCTGCCCGAAGCCGATGAGTGCCAGTTTCATGGTTGGAAGTTCCGGGGGCGCGTTCGCGCTCGACCCCTCGTCGTGTGGTGAGGAATCCCGAACTCACCGTCGACAGCCCCCGCGTCACTCCGTCCGACGCGCTACCTGGGCATTGTTATCCACTCTCTTACCGGCTTACTCCAGCTATTCATCACACCATCACCGAGAATAGTACAGACCTTGTGCCACGTGGAGTCTGCTACCGTCCCATTGATTCACACGTCACAGTCACGCACCGCGGTGGGCGGGGCAGACGCCGTGGTTCGAGGTTACGGCGCCGGCGCCCGCTCGGTCACGCTGTTGCCCGCCTCGTCGGTGACGGTCAGTTCGACGACGTCTTTCCACCAGGAGAGCGTGTCGAGCTCGTGACGGCCCTCGGCCGTCGTGCCCGAGACGTCGGAAGTGGCACTATCGAGCGTCCTGCCGGCGTAGCTACGGAGCGTCGATTCGACCGTGGCGAGGTCACCGTCCGCGTCAGAGACGGCCCACTCGACGTCGGGGTCGTTGCCGAAACCCTCCTCCGAGACGTCGAACGTGTCGATGGTAGGCCCGGTCTCGGTGGGCGGTTCGGGCGGGGTCTCGGTTGGCGACTCGGTATCGGTCGGCGACCCGGTCTCGGTCTCCGTCGGGGTGTCCGTCGGTGACGTCGTTTCGGTCGGGGTCTCCGTGGGCGTGCCGTCGTCTCCCCCGGAGACGTAGTTGTCGACGATCGCTTGCACGCACCCGGTGCTCGCCTTGTACGAGGTGTGGCCAACGACCGAATCGCTCACGTCGACGTCGACGTAGTTCGACGGCAGTGCCCCCGCCGAACAGCTCGCGGGCCCGCTACCGAGGCGGGCGATGCCGTCGTTCGTCGAGTAGTAGTTCCCGACGGACTCGGCGGCGCTCTCGATGGCGTCGTGAAACCCCGACCCCTCGCAGGGTGCGTCGGACGCCGCGTACGAGCCTATCGTGTCGGCGTTGGCCACCGTGAAACGACCCTCCGCCCCGGCGAGGAACTCGAAGGTGACGATGCCCCCCATCGAGTGGCCCAGGACGCGGACCGTCGTCCCGGGGTTCTCCTTGAGGTACGCCGCCATCCAGTCGGCGAAGACGCCGCCCTGGTCGCGCGCGTTCGTCAGTGCGCCGATGGGGCCACCGCTGTCGTCCCAGGTCACGGCCGTCACCGTCTCGGTGTTCCCGACCTCCCGCAGCGTTCCCTGTAGCCGCCTGGCCCCGGTGACGCTGAACGACGAGGCCGAGTAGCCGTGGACGTTGAAGACGACCTCGTCCTCTCCCTGTGGCGCGGCCGCGACCGGCGGCACGCCGTCCCGCAGGTCCAGTTCGCGTATCTCGTCGGAGTCGGCTGCGCCCGGGCTCGTCGCCGCGCGGAGCCCGACGGCGCTACCGACGGCTATCCCGGCGTTTTTGAGCAGGTCCCGCCGCGAACGGCCCTCTGACGATTCCCCATTTCCCCTGTCGCCGTCGTCGTTTCGGTACGCTACCATGTGTTCTCGACCGCTCGTCGGAGCGGTGTGGCCGTTGTTTGGCGGCGGTTGTGATTATTATTACACTGTTAATGTCACTCAATAAAGGGGCGGATCACTCCCGACGGCACTGACAGTATACTCGGTATCGCTCTGTATCGACACCTTCCTCCGCTTCCTCCGGTTCGAGCCGGAGGAAGGCGTCGACTATCGCCTGTTTCGCCACCGCACCGCGCGTCGACCAGTGGTGCGCAACCACCTTTTTCTTCGTCGGGTCGCTCGCCCCGTTCGCGACCACTCCTCGAAAAACGTGGGCGAAAAAGACGCGAACGGCGCAGCCGTTCGCGGGAAACCGCTCGCTTCGCTCGCGGTATGCTTGGCTATCGCTCGGTGTCGACGCCCTCGTCCTCTTCGGGTTCCAGCCGAAGAAACGCGTCGACGATGGCTTGCTTCGCAACGGCTCCCCGAGTCGACCAGTGGTGGGCGTAGTCGAGCATGTCGTCGTAGATGTCGGGCTTGCAGCCGGCGGCGCGGGGATGGCCGCCGCCGTTGACCTGCCCGGCCACCTCGTGGGCGCGCTCGAAGTTCTCGGTGCCGCGGATGGAGGCCGAGCCGGCGGGCTTGACGATGACGGCGGCGTCGGCGCCCTGCTCGCGGAGCGCCTCGGCGACCTCGTTCTGGGAGCAACGGCCGTAGGTGACGCCGACGGTCCACTCGCCGACGTCGCGGAGTTCGGCGCGCTGGACGGCCTTCTCGATGAGCGCTTCCTTCTCGACGCGCTTCTCGGCGAGGAACTCGTGGATCTCCGCGGAGAGGTCCGGACCGTGTTCGAGGACGGACTCGATGTACTCCTCGGGTTCGGACCAGTACGAGAGGTCCGCCAGGTCGTCGCTGCGCTCGTCCTCGCGGATCCACAGGTCGTGGTCGCGGGTGACGGCGGCGAGTTCGGCAAACTGCTCGCTGAATTCGTGGTCCAGTTCCGCGAGCACGACGTCGGCGGTACACACCTCGTCGGAGTCGCCGACGACGCGTTCGACGCCCTGGTCGTCGACGAACTCTGCGAGTTCGGGGTCCCACTGGTGGTGGTCGTACCACCGAACGTCTTCGACGCGGTCGACCAGGTCCGGCAGCGCCGCGACGTCGTACTCGCTGTCGGGACACAGGTCACAGACCACGACGGTCGCGTCGGGTTCGGCGTACTCGGCGGCCCACTCCAGGCTCTCCTCGATCTCGTGCGGTCCGGCGGGGACGAGTTGTCCCTCGCCGAAGGCCTCGCGGACCAGCGCGACGCAGGCCAGGCCGTCCGAATCTGGGTCGGCGATGACCACGACGCCCGCGTCCGTTAGCGACTCCGCCGCTTCGCGTTCGGCTTCCTCTTCCTCGACCGAGTCGGGCGTGAAAAAGCCCGCGCCGGGGAGGATCGACTTCCGCTCGATAGAGAGGCGCTCGTCGTCGATGAGCCAGTCGTCCATACGCCGACGAACGGCGCGGTGGCAATGAAGCCTCGGAATGACGGTCGATGCGGGAGGCTCCTCACTCCTCCGCGGCGGCGCCTTCCAGCTGTCGAACGGTCAGCACGGGCGGCCCGGACCGTCGGACGACGCCCTCGGCGACGCTCCCCAGCAAAAATCCGTGGTCGTCGTGGCGCCCGCGCGTGCCCGTGACGACGACGTCGGCCTCCTGGTCGGTGGCGTACTGGCAAATCTCGTCGACGGGGTCGCCCTCGCGGACGGCCGTGACGACGTCGCCCTTCTCGGCCGTCTCGTCTGCCGTCTCGCGAACGAACGTCAGCGCACGCCCGCCAGCGGTCGCCAGCGCGCGTTCGAGGTCGTCCCTGACCTCGTCGGGCGAGGCCGCCACCTCGCCGGCGTCGACGACATAGAGGGCGTGGACCGACGCGTCGAACCGCTCGGCCAGGTCCAGGGCCGCCTCCACGGCCCGTTTGGCGCTGGCCGACCCGTCCGTCGCGATGAGTACCGTCTCGAACATGCAGGAGGGTTGCGCGGGACCCGGCTTAAACTCCCGGGAGAACGCTCGGGAGTCTCTGGTGTGTGGAGCGGGAAGGTTCTCGCTGTAGCGGTTCGGATCTCCGCAGGGACGGCAACAGACGATAACACCTCGAAAGCCTCGGCGTGCTCGACTCGCGCGAACCCGCTGCGCGCCTCACTCCGTTCGGTGCTTGCGGGTTCGGGCTTCGCCGAGCCCACCTCGCCCTTTCAGTCCTCCAGGACTCTATTGCTCGCGCCACGGAGGCGCTCGCGATTACAACCACCAGACCTCCCCGGTCGCGCCTTGCTCACGGCTGGCGCCGTTCGCGGTGAGGTGGCGCTGACGCGCCACCCTCGCGGCGCGACACGCTTCCTGACCGCTCCGCAACCGCATGGCCGGGAGCGCGTTTCATCGCGCGACCAGGGGAAGGGCAGGGCTGCGGTGCGGTTTCCTGGAGGACTGAAAGGGCGAGGCGGGCTCCGGGAACCCCGGACCGATAAGCACCGCAGCGTAGCGAGGAGCGCAGTCGGTTCGCGGGACCGGAGCGCGCCGAGGGCTTTCTGGGTGTCGTCGTTCATCGTTCCGACTTCAGCGAGTGTTCAGAACTATCATCGAAACGCCGCTCTAGAGAAACGATCAGATCGACGAACCCTCTTCCCCCGAAGATTTCACACGAATGGAACGCCGACGACGCCCCAGTCGCCCAGGAGCGGGGCGAGGAAGAACCGGGCGACCAGCACCGAGACCCAGGCGACGAAGGCGATGGCGGCGGCCTCCACCCAGTCGGTGTCGTACTGGACGGCGATGACCGTGAGGTAGACGGCCAGTCCCAGGAGGGTCCCGAGGATGCTGCCGATGTGGAACGGAATCCAGCCGACGACGAGCGTCGCGACCAGCCAGCCGAGCGCGCCGAACACCGCCGTCCACACGGCGGTCCGGAAGTCGCCCTTGCCGACGACGAGCTGGGCGGCGACGAAGATGGCCAGCCCGCCGACGAGCAGGCCGACGACGAACGTCACTATCGAGCCGAGTACTGTCGCGATAATTTCCATGTAGATACGTGCGCGGGCCAGCTATACGAAACTATGGACTGGCGACTGCCCATCGCAACTGGGCCGGTCACACCAGCAACTGGAGCGCGACGCCGAGCGTGCCCACCGAGACGACGGTGGTCGCGAAGACGGCGACGGAGGCGAACTCCGCGTCGCCGCCGAGTTCGCTCGCGTAGATGAACGTCGAGACGGCGGTGGGGGCGCCGAACATGACGACCGCGGCGTTGCGGGTGAGCGGGTCCGCCCCGAGCGCCGTGAACGCGACGAAGGCGAAGACGGGCATCAGGAACACCTTGAGGCCGACGACGCCGCCCAGCGCCTGCCAGTCCGAGTCGGGCATGCGCATCTCCAGGGCCGAGCCGACGAGGACGAGCGCGAGTGGGAGGGCCAGGTCGGAGAGCCAGCCCAGTCCGGTCTGGGCCGCATCGGGCACCGACAGCGAGTAGACGGAGGCGATCAAGCCGAGCGCGAGGGCGATCAGGACGGGGTTGGTCGCGAGGCTCCGGAGTTCGCTACCCAGGGAGGCCTCCGCGTCGTTCATCGAGACGAGCAGGAGGACGGTGAGGGGCACCTGCGTCAGCGCGCCGATGCCGAGGATGATGCTCCCTCGGCCCGCCGCGGCGCTGCCGAGCGTGACGGCCACGAGCGGCAGCCCCAGGAAGCCGAAGTTGCTGTGGTAGGACTGCACCATCGCGATGCTCCGGGTCGAGCGCGGGTCGGTCCGGCGGTGGACCAGCCAGCTGGCCCCGACGACGGCGAACAGGACGACCCACAGCCCCGCGAGCAGTTCCGGCGACAGTAGCGTTCCCAGCGGCTGGTCGTACGTCGAGAGGAAGATCAGCGCAGGGAGCGTCACGTAGAAGGCGACGGCGTTGAGCCGATCCCGCCGGGTCGCCTCCAGCAGTCCGACGTGGCGGGCGGCCAGACCGACGGCCAGCAACGAGAGCATGTAGAGAAGGCGGACGCCCAGATCCATGTGCTCCCATCTGGGAGTCCCGGTCTTGTCCCTTGCCCTTCCGTCCGGATCCGGTCGGCCAGTTGAGGAGTTCCCGCCTGCCTCCCCGCTTTTCCCGCTCGCGCCCCTACTGGCGGGTATGCCCGCGCGACGTGACCGCGACGACGCCGTCGCCGACCAGCTCGAACGCGTCGCCAGTTTGGTCCGCGACGGCGAGGCGACCATCTACGGCTACGACGTCGAGTACGACCCCATCCCCCACGAGTCGGGTTCGATCTCGTATCCCGGCGGCTGGCTCGAGTTCCGCATCGAACACGACGACGACGAGCAGGTCCGCCGCGAGGAGTGACCCTCTCGACCACGGAAGCGAGCCGCCGAAGCGCAAGAGTGAGAACCCGGCCCGCCGACCCCTCGCTATGGTCGACTGGTCCGTCTACCTCGTCACCGAGCAGCGCGCCTCGGCCGGCCGCTCGACGCCCGAAATCGTCGCAAGCGCCCTCGACGGCGGCGTCGGTGTCGTCCAGCTCCGCGACAAGGCCCTGCCGGTCCGCGACCGACTCGCCGTCGGTCGTGAGGTCAGGGAACTCACCCGCGACGCCGGCGTCCCGCTGATCGTCAACGACCGCGTCGACCTGGCCCAGGCCATCGACGCCGACGGCGTCCACCTCGGCGACGACGACCTGCCGGTCGAAGTCGCTCGTGAGATTCTCGGCGAGGACGCCATCATCGGCCGCTCGGCGTCGTTCGTCGAGGACGCCATCGCCGCCGAGGGCACCGGCGCGGACTACCTCGGCGTCGGGTCCGTCTACGCCACCGAGTCGAAAGCGGACGTCCCCGACGACGAGTACGCCGTCGGACCGGAGCGCGTGCGCGCCATCGCCGACGCCGTCTCGATTCCCGTCGTCGGCATCGGCGGAATCACCGCCGACAACGCCGCCGAAGTCGCGGCCGCCGGCGCCGACGGCGTGGCGGTCATCTCGGCGATCACGAAGGCGGAAGATCCCGAAACGGCGACAGTGGCGTTGCGAGACGCCGTCGACGGCGGGCGAAACCGGGAGTGAGTCGCCGAGGTCTCGGTCGATCAGGAGATGTCCCTATCCGATACGCCTCACTCGCGGTTCTCGCGCGGATCGACCGCATGTTCCTGCCACTCGTCGTAATCGAACGACCCGGCCTCGTGACTCACCGCGACGACCTCTGCGTGTTTCGCCGACGAATCGAGACCACGGACGTGATCGCTGACTCGCCAGTAGGTTCCTTTGAGGTCGACTCGACCGCTCTCTCTAAGCCGTACTAACGCCGGTCCGACGGAGTCGCTAGCGACTCCCGTCTCTTTCGCGATTTCCGACTGGGTGAACGCCTCGTCTGCGTGCCCCTCGAGATAGGTGAGGATTTCGTGCGCGTTCGGCCCCGACTCCGGACCGTCGTCGTCGAGTTCGTCGAATCGGTCCGTGCTAATTGGCATGGGCTGGCTATGTCATTCGTGTTTGCCGTCCTAAGCGATTTTGTTACTTCGAGATGACGGCTATTCGCCTGACGGCTAACTACGAGCCCGCGGATCACCCGACTGGTGAGACTTCGGCCCGCAGATCTAACTTCTACCGTCGCCAACTCACCCACAGTTAACCAAAGGCCGAAACGGTTAACTAACAAGCCGTCCAGCGGACTCGTAGTTAGATGGACCCCGCCGACTTCACTGCAGGACCGGGCCGCATCGACGACCACGAGGGCTTGCCCTGTTACACGCCGGCGAGCCTGCCGCCGGACCTCGAGTACACCGAGGACCTGCTCGCCGTCTACGGCGACGCCCAGTACGCACTCGGCCGGCTGGCCACGCTGGCCCGGGACATCGACAACCCGAACCTGCTCATCGCACCCTTCGTCCACCGCGAGGCGGCGATGAGTTCCCAGGTCGAGGGGACGAACGTCACCATCTCGGACATCTACCAGCACGAGGTGGGCGCCGAGCCCAGCCGGTCGGCGGCGGAACTCGACGACGTCCGCGAGGCGTACAACTACGTCGACGCGGTGACCCAGGGGTTCGAGAGACTCGACGACGGCGGGTCTATCGAGGTAGACCTGATCTGTGACCTCCACGAGACGCTGATGGGGTCGGTCCGCGGCGGCGAGGAGCGACCCGGCGAACTACGAGAGGTCCCCGTCTACATCGGTGCCCGCGACGGCACCCCCGAGGACGCCAACTTCATCCCGGCGAACCCGGACCTGGTGCCCCTCCTGCTCGACCAGCTCTTTTCCTACGTCGGCCGCGGTGAGTACCCGCCGCTGATCGACGTCGCGCTGACCCACTACCAGTTCGAGACCATCCACCCGTTCCGCGACGGCAACGGCCGGATGGGGCGGCTGCTCATCATGCTCCAGCTGTACGATTCGGGCCTGCTGCCGGGGCCGTACCTCTACCTGTCGGCCTACTTCAAGCGCTTCGGCGACCAGTACCGCGAGAAGCTCCTGGCGGTGAGCCAGGACGGCGCCTGGGAGGAGTGGATCACCTTCGTCCTCGACGCCATCGCCGAGCAGGCCATCGACGGCTACGACTGCGGCATCGAACTGACCGAGTTGCGCGAGGAGTACCGCGAGCAGTTCCCGAGTTCGCCGACGGCGCGGGCGCTCGTCGACTACTGCTTCGAACAGCCCTACCTCACCGGCCCGCGCGCCGTCGAGGCCACGGGCCGCTCGAAGCCCGCCGTCTACGACGCCATCGAGAAGCTGGAGTCGGCGGGCATCGTCGAGGAGACGACCGGCAAGCAGCGCAACAAGGTTTACGAGGCGCCCGAGATACTGGCCGTCGTGCAGGGGTGAACACGGCGGGCGTCACAGTCCGGATGCGCTAGGGAAGCACCGACTGGGCTTCGAGCGTGACCGTCACGTCGGGAGCGAAGTCGGTCCAGTCACCGCCCTCCGGGTCCGTTCCCGGTGGGGCGTATCGCAGGATGTGCTCCTCGAATTTGGCCCGGAGCCGATACGTTCCGGGCTGGATCAGGCCGTCGCCGTGGAGGACGTACCGTTCGGTGACCGACTCGTCGGCAGGGATCGGACGGACGAGCGGTTCCTGGGAGACGCTCATCCCGCTGGGCTTTACCTCGATGCGGTCGGTCTCGCCGTACCGGTCCGAGAGGAGGCGCGTATCGACGGGCCCGTGTTCCGTCTCCGTTTCGACGGCCAGGACCCCGAGCGGCCAGACGCCGGTGTTGCGCACGGCGACGGCGTCGTCCCCTCCGTTCCGTAGCGTAAACGACAGGGCACCGGGGCTATCGACGGTGATGGACGGGCTCTCGACGGCGACGTCCAGCGAGAGCGGGTGGTCCGCAGGCGACGCGCCCGAGGCGCCGGTCACCTGGTACTCCGTCTCACCACCGATACAGCCGGCGAGCCCCGCGAGTGCTCCGGCGGCGCCGGCGAGGTAGGCGCGACGTCGCATCGGCGTCCGGTCGTCCATCACTGCACACCTCCTTCGGGAGCGTCCCCGGCGATGGAAGCAGACTCGTCCCGTGGCGCAGCCGAACGGACGCCGTCCTCGGTCAGTTCGACGAACACGTCCTCGACCGCCGCGTCCGCGTCGAGGTCGAGCCGCTCGCGGAACCCGGCGAGCGTCCCCTCGTCGACGAGCGTTCCGTGGTGGAGGATGCCGAGCCGGTCGCAGACGAGTTCGACCTGGCCGAGGACGTGGCTGGAGAAGAAGACGGTCGCGCCGCGGTCGGTCTCCTCGGCGACGACGTCGCGGACGAGGGCGACGCCGTGGGGGTCCAGCCCGGTGAACGGCTCGTCGAGTATCAGCAGGTCGGGGTCGCCGACCAGGGCCATCGCGAGTGCGAGCCGCTGTTCCATCCCCTGCGAGAACTCCCCGGCCGGCCGGTCGACGGCGTCGCTCAGGCCGACGCGCGTCAGCAGCGCCTCGGGGTCGTCGTCGCTCCGCTTGGTATCGATCACCAGGCGGAGGTGGCGCCGCGCCGAGAGGTCGTCGTACGTGTCGTAGCGGTCCGGGAGGATGCCGACGCGGTCGTGGAGCGCGACCACGTCGTCCCAGGGGTCCAGCCCGAGGACGGTCGCGCTCCCGTCGGTCGGCCGGACGTAGTTCAGCAGCAGGTTGATCGTCGTCGACTTGCCCGCACCGTTGGGTCCGAGGAACCCGTACACTTCGCCAGACTCGACGGTGAGGTCGAGGCCGTCGAGGGCGACTGTCGACCCGTATCGTTTGGTCAGTCCGTCGGTCTCGATGGCCGGCGTCGTCACGCCAGGTCACCCCGTTCGAAGCGGTACCGGGCGAGCCAGAGGGGGACCACCAGCCACGCCAGCAGGACGACGACACCACCGACCTCGTGGAGGGAGAGCGGGACCGACGCCCCGGTGAACGCAGTCTCGACCACGTAGCCGTTGACGCTGTGTCCGGTCGCGACCTTGGTCGCGACGGTAGTGAACAGCTCACCCCCGTTCCCTGCCCCCAGAATCCAGTTCGTCAGCGTCAGGTAGGCCCGGTCCGGCGAGAGCCGGAGGAGGCCGAACAGCAGGGCGTCCGCGGGCGGGTCGTAGGGATTGACGGCGCGCCCGGTCAGGGACGAGTACGCTGCGACGGCGAGTTGCGACCACAGCAGGACGAACGCCAGGAAGTAGCCGACGACGACGCCGCTGGCGCGGACGGAGCTCGTCGTCACTGCCGAGACGGCCGTCGCGATGGCCACGAGGACGGCGAGGTAGAGGAACGTCGCCAGCAGGACGCCGAGGAACGCGAGCGGCGAGAACAGCCCGTAGCGGAACGCGCCCACGCCGCCCAGCAGGACCGCCGGGACGGTCACCGGGAGGACGAAGCCGGCGGTCCGGCCGACGGTCTTGGCGACGAGGACGTCGGTCCTGGTCAGGGGCAACCCGAGGGCGAACTTCAGGCTGCCCGACGTTCGCTCGCCGACGACCGACCCGTAGCTCAGGACGAGCACGCCCAGCGGGACGAGCGTCGTGACGCCGACCTGGACGAACCCGACGCTCATCGACGGGCCGAGGTGCTCCCAGCCCAGGTACGTCGGTCGCCAGCCGAAGACGAACACGAAGACGGCGAGGAGCCAGGTGCCTTTCGAGGTGAGGACGGTGCGCGCCTCCTTGCGCGCGAGCGGAACCCACCGGGGGAGGGACGAAAGCGGGAGGGCGGCGAGCGGGCGGGACATGGACGGCCGTGCGGAGGTAATGAAAATAGATTTACCGATCGGGATTGCGCACGAAACCCTCCGTCTGGTGCACGACGTTCGTGGCGGACGTCGCTGCGACGAGACCGGCGTCCCGAGTGCCCTGTTCGGGCGACACCGCGACCGAACGGGTTTCCAAGAGATTATGTACACTGACTCGATAGTCAGTCTCCATGGCCGCCGACGAGGAGACGCCGTTCGACCGGTACCGCCAGCGCATCGATAGACCGCTGGTCCGGCTCTTCAGAGAGTACGGGCTCGAACGAAAGCGCTGGTTGATCGTCGGCCTGTTCGCCAACCTCGTCGCCCAGGCCGCGTCGCTGCTCCCGCCGGTGGTGCTCGGCGCGGCCATCGACGCCGTGTTCGGCGAGAGCGACACGGCCTACCAGCTCCCGCTCGTCCCGACGTCGTTGCTCCCCCAGCAGCAGGTCGAGCAGTTCTGGTTCTCAGTGATCCTCATCGCCGGCGCCTTCCTGACGACGGCGGTGTTCACCTGGATATACGGCGTCGTCGCCAACTTCTTCGCCCACGGCGTGATGCACAACGTCCGCTCGGACAGCTTCGAGAAGATGATCCGGCTGGACGCCGCCTTCTTCGACGACAAGCAGACCGGCGAGGTGATGTCCATCCTCTCGAACGACGCCTCGAACCTCGAACTGTTCCTCGACGACGCGCTGATGAACGGCGTCCGACTGGTCGTGATGGTGTTCGGTATCGCCGCTATCCTCTTCCTGCTGAATCCCCAGCTCGCCGTGGTCACGCTCCTCGGGCTCCCGCTGATGGTCGCCTTTACCTGGTGGTTCATGCGCGTCATCGAGCCCCGGTACGAGGACCGCCAGTCCGCCGTCGCGACGTTCAACACCCGCATCGAGAACGGGATCAGCGGCGTCGAACTCGCCAAGGCCACCTCCAGCGAGGAGTACGAGTCCGGCCGCGTCCGGGACGCCTCGCGGGGCGTCTTCGAGTCCATCATGGAGGTGCTGAAACTCGCGTACTTCTACCGGCCCGGGATGGAACTGCTCGCCGGCCTCTCCTTCGCCATCACCTTCGTCGTCGGGGGCTACTGGCTGCTCGCCGACGGATTTGGCCCCTTCACGAGCGAACTCAGCGTCGGGGTCTTCATCACGTTCGTGTTCATGACCCAGCGGTTCGTCTCGCCCCTGGCCGAAGTCTCCAGCATCGTCGACCAGGTCCAGAACGCCCGCGTCTCGGCCTCGCGCGTCTTCGGCCTGTACGATATTCCAGTCCGTATCGAGGATTCTGAGGACGCCGTTCCCCTCGAAAGTCCGGCGGGCCACGTCGAGTACGAGGACGTCTCCTTCGCCTACCCGGACTTCCTGGCCCGCGCCGAGGGCGAGGACGACCGGACGGCGGCGGCGACCGGGACGGCCCAGGCTGACGGTGGGGCCGTCCTCGAATCGACCGGCGACGAGGCGGAGTACGTCATCGAGGACGTCTCCGTCGAGGCCCAGCCCGGCGAGACGGTCGCCTTCGTCGGCTCGACCGGTGCCGGCAAGTCGACGCTGTGTCGCCTGCTGCTGCGACTGTACGACCTCAACGAGGGCGCGGTGCGCGTCGACGGAACGGACGTCCGGGAGATCGAACTGGCGAGTCTGCGGACCCACGTCGGCTACGTCTCCCAGGACGCCTTCCTCTTCGACGGCACCATCGGCGACAACATCCGCTACGGCCGCTTCGAGGCGAGCATGGACGACGTGCGCGACGCCGCCCGTGCCGCGGAGGCCCACGAGTTCATCTCCGAACTCCCCGAGGGCTACGACACCCGCGTCGGCGAGCGTGGCGTGAAACTCTCTGGCGGGCAGCGCCAGCGCATCGCCATCGCCCGCGTCGTCCTGCAGGACCCCGCGATTCTGGTGCTGGACGAGGCGACGAGCGACGTCGACACCGACACCGAACAGCGCATCCAGTCGTCGCTCGACGCACTCACCGAGGACCGGACCACGTTCGTCGTCGCCCACCGCCTCTCGACGGTGGTCGGGGCCGACCAGATCGTCGTCCTCGAGGACGGCCAGGTCGTCGAGCGCGGCGCCCACGAGGAACTCGTCGACAGCGGTGGCCGCTACGCCGAACTCTGGGGCGCTCAGACCGGCGGACACTGACCGTGGCCGCTCCCGCAGACGTCGCCCGGCCGCCCGCTCAACCGGCCAGCGCCGGGGACCGCTCTTTCACCGTCGCGTAGCCCGCGCCGAGGACGGCGCCGTAGACGACGTGGCCGGCGGCGAAGACGCCCGCCGGAACGAGGCCGCCGAACGAGGGGCCGGAGACGAGGGCGAGCTGTTCCGCCGCCGCGTTCGCGACCCACGGTAACTCGAAGATGAACGGGAGGATCGAGATGGAGACGGCGGCGATGGTTATTCCGTAGGTTATCCCGAGGAGGGTGTACTCCCGGACGCCGAACTCCGCGATGAAGCCCTGGACCGCGGGGTAGGCCACGATGACGGCGAACAGCGCCCCGTAGACGGCGGCGATGGCCAGGTGGACGACCCAGCCGACGGCGACCGACGAGACGCCTGCGATGGTAGCCAGCACCGGCAGCAGGTCCGTGCCGAACTGGAGCAGGAACCCCATCGGCAGGCCGGCGGCGAACCCACTGACGAGACCGGCACCGACGGCGCGGGCCTCCAGGCCCAGCAGGCCGCGCTCTTCGGCGCGGGCGTGGTCCATCGGCCGGCGCTTGGGCCGTCGGGGGCAAAAACGGGCTGCCTGCGATGGCAGCCCGAGGGGACAGAGCCGGTAGTTTTCTCACCCGTCGAACCGAACGTTCGGTCGATGAGCGACGACTGGACTGCCGACGACGTGCCGGCGATGGACGGGGAGGTCGTGATAGTGACCGGCGCCAACAGCGGCATCGGCTACGAGGCGGCGCGAGTGTTCGCCGACCGAGGAGCGACGGTCGTCATGGCCTGTCGGTCCGTCGACCGGGGCGAGCGCGCGGCCGGCGAGATACGGGCAGACGTCCCCGACGCCGACCTGGACGTCCGGGAGTGTGACCTGGGCGACCTGTCCGCCGTCACCGACTTCGCGAACGTGTTTACGGACGACTACGACGAACTACGCGTCCTCTGTAACAACGCCGGCGTGATGGCCATCCCCCGGTCGGAGACGGCCGACGGCTTCGAGACCCAGTTCGGCGTGAACCACCTCGGCCACTTCGCGCTGACGGGCCACCTGCTCGACGCGCTCGCCGACACGCCGGGTGAGTCCCGCGTCGTCACCCAGTCTAGCGGTGTCCACGAGCGGGGAACGATAGACTTCGAGGACCTCCAACACGAGAAATCCTACGACAAGTGGGCGGCTTACGCCCAGAGCAAGCTGGCGAACGTGCTGTTCGGCTACGAACTCGACGACCGCCTGGGCGAACACGGCGTCGACGGCGTCACCAGCGTCGTCTGCCACCCCGGCTACGCCGACACCAACCTCCAGATTCGGACCGGCGAGGCCTCGGGGTCGACGCTCCGGCTCTGGGCGATGAAAGCTGCCAACTACGTCTTCGCCCAGCCAGCCGAGATGGGGGCGCTGCCGATGCTGTTCGCCGCAACGTCCGAGGAGGTCATCGGTGGCGAGTACGTCGGTCCGGTCGGCCTGTTCGACATGCGCGGCCACCCCGGCTTCCAGCGCTCGAGCGAGGAGTCCTACGACCAGGCCGTCGCCGAACGGCTCTGGGACGTCTCGGAAGATCTGACCGGCGTCGCGTACGACTTCGGGTGACCGTCTGGCCGACGAACGGGCAGGCCCCTCAGTACTCCGGCGGGACGTAGAGGTTCAGCGACTCGAACGGTTCGTCGCCGTCGGTCGCCAGTTCGTGGGTCTCGCCGGCCTCGATGACGACGAGGTCGCCAGCGGTGATCGAGACGGGTTCCCCGTCGACAGTCGCCGTGGCCGCCCCGGAGACCGCGTAGAGCCACTGGTCGCTCTCCCGGTGGTAGTTGTCGGGCCCGCCAGTCGACTGACCGGGATCGAGCGTCATCACGGCCGCCTGGGCGTCGCTGGTCGTCAGCAGCACGTCGAACCAGTCGTCGGATTCGAGGGTCGTTCGTTTCACGCTGGTCGGTTCGTGCCGCGTTGGGCAATGAATTTCGGGTCCCAGGTCCGACGGCCCGTCGGTGCCACCCGGCGACCGGACCAGTCCCGAATAATTGACGTACCCCGGCGGCGCAGTCACCGCCGATGAACGAACGCGGGCACGTCGAAAACGCCGTCCTGTTGAGCGTCGGCATCGCGGTCATCCTCGAAGGTGAACTGGCGATCCCGACTGTCGAGGCGCTCCTCGCCGTCGGCGTCCCGGTCACGCTCGGTGCACTCTTTCCCGACATCGACACCAGCTTCGGGACCCACCGCAAGACCTTCCACAACCTCGCGACCCTCGGGGCGTTCGTCGCTTTCCCCGTCTTCTTCGGTAACCTCCACTACGTCTGGATCGGTGTCGCGACCCACTACGTGCTGGACATGCTGGGCAACATCCGCGGGATGGCCCTGTTCTACCCCTACCCCGAGGAGTACGACATCCCGGTGGGCGTGGCCGTCTCCAGCAAGTGGTCGGACGCGGTCACCCTCGCGGTCACGGCGTTCGAACTGGCCGTCATCGCGGCCGTCGTCCACTACGACCTCCACCAGCCAGTGCTGGAGGCGGTGGCGCCGTACGTCTGAGGCGCGGAGCGCCGGCACTGCTCTGGGCCGGCCGTCACTGGTCGACGCTGACCGACGCCGGCCGCCGCTGGCCGACGCCGGCCGGCGCTGGTCGACGTCGGGTCGGCGGAAAAGGGACGTCCGGTCGACAGTGACCGGACTGGATCACGGCAGGTCGGCGGGTCGGTGACGGCTCAGAAGTCGCCGTTGACGACGTCCGAAACGCGCTGGCGGTCGAACAGTTCTCCGTCGTGGTCGTACAGGGTCGCGGCGAGGCGCTCGGTGACCACGAGGTTGGTGATCGGCCCCTGGTACAGCGGCCCGGCCTGGTAGACGTCGCCGTTCTGGACGGCGGTGAGGTCGCCGGCGACGTCGTGGTCCTGCATGTACGAGACGACGGTGTCACGGAACTCGTCGGCGGTCTTCGTCTCCTGGCCACGGAGGAGGAGGGCTGGCGGGTCGACCTCCAGTAGCGTCTCGTAGTCGATGGCGCCCCGGCTGGTGTGGAAGTCCTTGACGTCCGTCTCCGCGAGGGCGTCTTTCACGCCGAGGTCGCGGAGGTGTTTGAAGCTCGTCCCCGGACCGATCGTGTAGGGGTAGAACGTCTCGGGCTGGTCGCCGGCGCCCCAGACGACCGCCGCCGACGGTCGCTCGCTGCGTGTGGGCACGACCGGCGCGAGCGCGTTCTGGAACTCCTCGTGGACCGACTCGAACGCCTCGTAGCGGTCGGTCTCCTGGAACACCGCTGCGAGTTTCTCGAAGGCCTCCATGAGGGAGTAATAGCGGTACTCGCTGTGCCAGGTGTACCCCGTCGAGAAGATGCTGTTGCCGAAGAACGGGCCGATCTGTTCGCTCACCTCGTCGACGTCGGTCTGATCCCAGCCGTCGAAGCGGTTCTGCAGGAAGTTGGGGTCGATTATGTGAACGTCGCCGTCGAGTTCGTAGAACTGCTCCTTGCCCACGCTGCCCTGCTGGGAGAGCGTCGCCATGTTGCTCTTGTCGACGCTGACGTCCGGAATCTCGTCGTAGTAGTGGGTGTGGTACCGACTCGGCAGCCAGAGGCCTTTCGGGGGCTCCTGTCCGAGTGCGATGCCCATGTCCGCCCAGCTTCCGTTGTTAGCGACCCACGTCTCGGGCACCGACTCGAAGGTCACCTCGCCCATCGGCTCGATGGCGACCGAGTAGCTCGACTCCGCCGCCGTCGTGGTCTCCGACGGCGTGCCCGAGTCGGTCCCGGACGTGCCGTCCGTCTCGTTCTCCGCGTTCATCTCGGTCTCTCCATCCGTCGACCGGGCGCCGCTCTCGTCCTGGCTACAGCCCGCGAGTCCGCCGACGGCTGCCAGGGCGGCGCTGGTCCGGAGTACGTTCCGTCTAGTCCGTCGCGTGTCGTCGCTCATCACAATTTAGGTTCGCCTAAAATTGTAAAACAGTGTCGATCCGGACCACGTCGACGCGCCGTCCTCCGGAGACGAGGTCCGCCACCCGCCACCCGCCGCCAGCATCCGCCGCTCGTCGTCAGTTCCGGTCGTCGGGGAGCGCGCGCCTGGGCAACACCTGCAACTCCGGTTCGTACTCGACGGTGGCCTCGACGCCGAAGACGTCGGCCAGCAACTGCTCGGTGACGACGTCCTCTGGCGGGCCCCAGTCGTACAGTTGCCCGTCGCGCAGCGCGATGAGGTAGTCGGCGAACCGGGCCGCCTGGGCGACGTCGTGGAGGACGACGGCGACGGTGACGTCGGTCCGCTCGTTGAGCTGGCGGACGGTCTCGAGCACCTTGAACTGGTTGTGCAGGTCCAGGAAGGTAGTGGGTTCGTCGAGCAGCAGGACGTCGGTGTCCTGGGCGAGCACCATCGCGATCCAGGCGAGCTGTTTCTGGCCGCCCGAGAGCTGGCCGACCTCGGAGTTCCGGAGGTGCTGGACGCCGGCCATCTCCAGGGCCCGCTCGACGGCCTCGCGGTCGGCCTCGGTGACGCTCTCGAAGAACCCCCGGTGAGGGTACCGGCCGTGGTAGGCCAGGTCCTCGACGGTGATGGTGCCTGGCGACTCGTTCTCCTGGGAGAGGACGCCCAGCGCGCGTGCCAGCTCCTTGTCGCCGAACGAGTCGACGCTGTCGCCCCAGAGCCTGACGTCGCCCTGGTCTGGCGCGAGGTGGTTCGAGAGCCCCTTCAGCAGCGTGCTCTTCCCGCTGCCGTTGGGCCCGACCAGGGCCGTCACCGCGCCCTCGGGGACGTCCAGGCGCGCGACGTCGACGATGGTCTCCTCGGCCGAGGGGTAGCTCAGCTGTAGTTCGTCGGCGACGACCGCGCTCTCGACGGCGACGTCGTTGGTGTCAGTGATCCGGTCGTGGTCACTCTCGTGGGCGGCGTCTCGCTGTGCCATCAGAGGTCACCCATGGTCTCCTGTTTGCGCATCAGGTAGAGGAAGTACGGCCCGCCGACGACGCCGGTGACGACGCCGACGGGGATCTGGATCGGGCTCAGCGCCAGCCTGGCGCCGACGTCGGCGACGACGAGCAGCGCCGGCCCGGCGAACACGCAGCCGATCACGAGCCGGCGGTAGTCGCTCCCGAGGACGATGCGGACGACGTGGGGGACGACGAGCCCGAAGAAGCCGATGATGCCGGCGACGGCGATCGCGGTGCTGGCCGCGAGGATCGCGACGCCGGAGAGCATGAAGCGGACGCGCTCGACGCGCATCCCGAGCGACTGGGCCGTCCGCTCGCCCAGCAGGAGGACGTTGAGCTGTCTCGCGCCGGCGACGGCCAGCAGGATCGCGATGGTCGCGGGGACGATAGCGAGGCGGACCTGCTCCCAGCCCGTGCCCGTGAGCGAGCCGGTGATCCAGGCCAGCGCCGACTGGACGACGCCGAGGTCGTCGGCGAAGAAGAACAGGCCGCGCTGGAGCGACTGGAACACCATGTTGACGATGACGCCGGCGAGGACGAGCCTGACCGGGCTGGTCCCGCCCTTCCAGGCGATGCCGTAGACGAGGAGGAAGGCGATGGTCCCGCCCAGCGCGGCCAGTAGCGGGAGCAGCGACGTCGTGTTGAACGTGAACGTGCCGAACAGGAGCGGAATCGCGATCGTCACGCTCGGGAAGACGACGAGGGTCAGCAGGACCGTCAGTCCGGCCCCGGAACTGACGCCGAGCACGTACGGGCTAGCGAGTTCGTTGCGCGTCACGGCCTGGAAGATGGCGCCCGAGACAGCCAGCGACGCGCCGACGATGGCGGCGACGAAGACGCGGGGCAGCCGAATGTTCCAGACGATCAGGCTCCGGCGGTTCATCTCCGGGAGTTCGGTCCCGAACACGAACGCCTCCCAGGCGTTCGGGTTGAAGATGACCTGCGGGTTGAACACCGCGCGCCAGGCCTGTTCGATGGTCATCGTGAACGCCCCGAAGCTGACCTGGATCAGCCCTGCGAAGACGGTGACGGCCGTACACGCGAGACAGAAGACGACGAGATCGCCGGTGAGCCAGCCGCGATCCTCCGCAGTGTCCGAGACTGGGGCCTCCGAGTGCGCACCGGCCATGTTGAGTTTAGGTACGCCTAATCTCTGTGTTAACAGTTTTGATCCGGACCGGATCGTCACCGATTAGGTCTGCCTAAAAACCGGTAGCTCTTTAGTCCTTTAGGCAGCCCTAAATCGTATGCGAGACCTGACAGACAACACTCGTCGACGGTTCCTGACCGGCGCGAGCGTCGCGCTCGGGACGGCCATCGCCGGCTGTAGCCAGGGTGGCGCCGACGACGCGACGACGCCGACGGCGGACGACACCGTGAACGGCGAGACGACGACCGAAACCGGGACCGACGCTCCATCGTCGACCGAAAGCTCGTTCACCGCATCGTTGTCGCCGGCGGGCGAGGTCGCCTTCGACGCAGTCCCAGAGAACGTCTTCACCGTCTTCCCGCAGTACCTCGACATGGCCGTCGCACTGGGCCACGGCGACGCGGTGAACTCGGTGTACGTCCCCGAGATGTCGGGGACGACGATGAACCACTACTACCACCACCTCGACGGCGTCTCCGTCGAGTGGGAAGGACTCCAGGACCCGCTCAGTGACGGCCTCCCGAAGGAACTCCTCTACGAACTGAACAGCGACGTCCACCTCGCCGACCCCGCGTGGGCGTCGGCCCAGGATGGCTGGAGCCAGTCCGACGTCGACGAGGTCGACACCCAGCTCGCGCCCTGGTTCGGGAACTTCTACAGCGGGACCAACGAGTCGCCGCCGGAAGGGGACGACGACTACCAGTACTACACGCTGTGGGAGCTGTTCGGCGCCGTCGCCGACGTGTTTCAGGAGCGCGAACGCTACGAGGCGCTCGCTCAGGTCCACACCGACCTCGTCTCGACGATCCAGGCTGACCTCCCGCCGGAGGAGGAGCGGCCCACCGCGGTCCGGGTGACGCTCTCGCGTGACGGCGAGTCGTTCTGGACCTACCACCTCAACGAGCCCGGCTACTGGCTGGCCGACACCCGTCCGCTGGGGGCCCGGGACGCCTTCGCCGAGGAGGACTGGGGCGGCCTGTGGGGGACCGTCGACTACGAGGCGATGCTGGAGGCCGACCCGGACGTCGTCCTCCACCTCTGGGGGATGACGCCCAACTACAGCATGGCCGACACGCGGGAGAAACTCGAATCCAACTCCGCGGGCCAGACGCTCACCGCCGTCGAGAACGACCGCGTCTACCCGGCCGGGATGCGCTACCAGGGCCCGATCATGAACCTCTTCCAGATAGAGATGGGCGCCAAACAGCTCTATCCCGACGTCTTCGGCGAGTGGCCCGACTACGAGGACGGCGAGCACTACCCCGAGATTCCCCAAGCGGAGCAGTTGTTCGACCGCCAGCGGGTCGCCGATATCGTGACGGGGGCGTTCGACGAATGAGCGACGACGACGTCGACGCGACCGGTTCACTGACGCGACGAGAGACGATCGAGTACGGCGGCGCGGTCGTCGCCGGCGGCCTGCTGGCCGGCTGTTCGGGCAGCGAGTCCGCGCCCGCGACCGACGACACCGCGACCGGCGACACCTCCGCGGCGACCGGGACGGCGACGGAAACGACCACCGAAGGCAGTTCGTACTCGGTTACCATGTCGCCCGTGGGCGAGGTCACCTTCGAGTCGCCGCCGGAGACCGTCTTCACGCGGCTCACTCACCACGCCGACATGGCGTTCGCGCTCGGCCACGGGGACGACGTCACGGCGATGCACGCGCCGGACTACTACGACGGGCTCTGGAACCAGTACGTCGAACGGCTCCCCGGCGTCACACTGGACTGGGCCGGGCTGTACTCCTCCTGGAAACCGAGCAAGGAAAAGCTGTACGAACTCGACAGCGACGTCCACCTCGCCGACCCCGCGTGGATCGCCCAGCTCGACAAGTGGGATCAGTCAGACATCGACGAAATCGCGGAGAACGTCTCTCCGTGGTTCGGCAACTCGCTCAGCGACATCCACCGCGAACCGACCGGCGAGTGGGCCGACGACTACGAGTACTACGGCCTGTGGGAGCAGTTCGAACTCGTCGCCGAGGCGTTCCGCGAGCGAGCGCGCTACGAGGAACTCGCCGCCGTGCGCGAGGAACTCCGCTCGACGATCGACGCCGACCTTCCGGCCGAGTCCGAGCGCCCGACGGCGGTCATGATCGCCGCCGCCGACATCGAGGAGATATACACGTACACGATGAACACGCCGGGATTCCTGACGGCACACACCCGTCCGCTCGGGCCCCGCGACGCCTTCGACGGGAACGTCGAGAGCAACTCCGTGGTCGACTTCGAGGCGCTCCTGGACGCGGACCCCGATGTCGTCCTCCACCTCGGCGGGATGGAACCGGGCACGAACATGGCCGAGCGCCGCGTCGCATTCGAGGACGACCCGGTCGCGTCGGAGATCACTGCCGTGAAGAACGGCCGCGTCTACGCCCAGGGCGCCCGCTACCAGGGACCGATCCTGAACCTCTTCCAGCTGGAGATGACGGCCAAACAGCTCTACCCCGACGTCTTCGGCGAGTGGCCGACCTACGAGGAGGGCCCGTATCCCGAGATCCCCGAGGACGAGCAGCTGTTCGACCGCCAGCGAGTCGCCGACGCGATCAACGGCGAGTTCTGAAGGTGCTGGCTCGCGCTCCTGGCGGACCGCTCAGTCGTCGCCGGCGACTGCGGGCTCGACCGGCTCGGCGGCCGCCCACGCCTCGCGAAACCTGCCCTCGAGCCGGTCGGCGAGGTCGTCGTCACGGACCAGCACCGCTCCCAGTCGCTCGCCGTCGGTGAACGGCGTCGGGACGCTGAGATACACCGCATCGCGATCGAGCACGTCGTACGTGAGGTTGATCCCGGTCGTCGTTCGGACCGCGAAGTCGGGCGCGTCGGCGACGGCTCGTGCCAGCTGGTCGCTCGGCGTCCGGTCGATCAGTGCGGGCGTCGTCAACAGTTTCACCTCCAGGCCGGTCCGGACCAGGTCCGCGTAGGCGTCTATCTCGTCCCGGTAGGCCTCCAGCGCGGCGCCCTCGTACGGTGCGGCGACGACAGACAGCAGCGACGCCTCGGCGGCGTCGAACTGCTCGCCCATCCCGGCGACGGCGTCCTCGCTCCCGAGCGGAATCGGCCAGAAGCGACTCTCGCTCGGGACCGCGGTCGAGAGTTCGGCGCTCACGTCCGCCGCTAGCTGTTCGTACCTGGCCCGTTCGTCCCGGAGGTCGGCGCGGCGTTCGTCGAGGAGCCGGTCGACTGCCTCGTCCGGGTCGGCCGCCGCGTACTGTCGCGGTTCGGCCCCCGCCCGGACCTCGACGAGGTCGCGGGCCGCCAGCGCGTTCAGCACGTCGTAGACGCGTCCTTTCGGTACGTCGCTGGTCTCCGAGACCTGCTGTGCCGTCGCGGGGCCGAGCGTGAGCAGGGCGCGATAGGCCTGCTCCTCGTAGCTGGAGAGGCCGAGTTCCGTCAGGTCGCTCATCGACACCATCGGCTCGGCGCAGTGACAAGAGTCTGTCCAACCAGAAGTTATCAGAAAACAGACCTGAAGTGCCAGTCCGTTTGAAACCGGTTTTCCACTGTCCCGGAGACCGGTCCTGCATGCACCCGTACCTCGCGCTCGCACTGGCCATCGCGTCGGAACTCGCCGGAACGACCGCGCTGAAGTACTCCGACGGGTTCACGAATCCCCTCCCGAGCGCCGTCGTCCTCCTCGGCTATCTGGGCGCGTTCTACTTGCTCAGCCTCGCGCTCCAGGACCTGGACCTTGGGCTGGTCTACGCGACGTGGGCCGCCATCGGCATCGTCGGCTCCGTCGGCATCGGCGTCGCCCTGTTCGAGGAGTCCCTCGACCTGGCCGGCGTCGTCGGCGTCGCGCTGGTCGTCGTCGGCGTCGTCGTCCTCAACGTCTTCTCGGAGGCGTACACGCCGGTCCACTGAGCTCTCGGAGACTGGTCTGGGGCCGACGCCGTCGCTCGTGGCGGTTCGGTCGCGAAAGGGAACGGAGACGCCGGGTCAGGCGGGCTCGGGGTGGACCACGTCGTCGCACGTGGGACACTCCGCGAAGGCCGACCGACCGTCGGTCGTCTCGTACTCGATCAGGAGTCGATGCGTTGGCACGGCCTCGCCACACCGCGGGCACGTGCCGGCAGCCGATGAAGACGTAGACACCGAAATCACCTTGTCGGAGGACTGGAGCGTGTTGTATGATTGGGGAACGTTCTCGCCCTCCACCAGTAGCTCTCGCCGGGATGGGTATAATACTCGGCCAAGCGCGGTGAAAGTGTAATCGACAGGTGGTACCGGCATCCCGGAAAACGGGGCGTTGCCACCGCGTCCCTCCTCACCGTTCGACACGATACGGGCCCTTATGGTTGGGTTTCACCAATGTCTGTCACGACCGGGTGTGGTACGCTATGGGTGTGGATAACCGCGGGTGTCGCGAGCAGGAGGACCGCCGGAGTGGCATCTCTCGGCGGAAGCTTCTCGCCGGTAGTTTAGCGACTATCGGTGCGAGTTCGAACCTCGTGACCGCGACGACGAAAGCGGAGTTTCAGAGCACCGGTTCCGCCTCGGGTGACGTCCAGGTCGCAGAACTCAACGTGGCGCTGCAGGATAACAGTCGCTTCTTGGCCGGTGTTCAGTACCAGATTATCTATCAGGTGGTGATGGAGACGGGATACGATGGAATCGAGATAACGGTGGACAACACGTCGGGCGATTCGTCGACGTACACGCGGGACGTGAGCGACGGGCAGGAAGGAGTGATTCAGCACACTGCCGACGCGGGAGCGTATTTCGACACGTTCGAGTTCACGTTCGAAGTGAGCGTCGCCGGAGCCGGAGATTCGAACCCGGTCCTGACGGAAGCCCTCACTGATTCGCCAGACGGAACGAATCCGCCGGGAGACGACATGGGTGGGTCAGACGACCCGACCCTCGAATCGTTTACCGTGATGGATCTGAGTAACGGCGACGACGGGACCCGATACGACGTCTCGTATCAGGTCGCCGACGCCGGCGGGTTCGACGGCGAGGTTCAGGTTCACATCGAGAGTACCAACGGGTTCTTCGGGTTCCTGTTTCCCGAGGGAAACCAGACGATGTCGAACGATTCTGTCGGTAGCGGTACCGTGTCGTACCCGAACGACGGCGAAACCTATCCCCGGTGGGGGCCGTTTGGCATCACTGTCGAAGTCGTCAAGGACAACGGCATCGTCGTCGATTCGGGGACCGTTACCGACGAGCCCGACGGGAACGGAACGTCCTGGAGTTCGTAGTTGAGTCAGCCGTCGACTAGGTTAGCCAGTTGACCCGTTCAGGTATCGGCCACGTCGCTTATATATCAGAATCACTCTCCATTTAGTAGCGAGTTCGCCGCACCATGGGTGGGAAGAAACGCCGATCCGAGGCCGAGAAGCCTGGCGGGAGCGGTATCTCTCGGCGGAAGTTCGTCGCCGGGAGCCTGTTCCTCGTCGGCGGGAGTTCGATGCTGGTCGACGGCGAAACCACGGCGTCCTTTCGAGACAGCCTTTCTGCGAGCGGAACGGTCGCCGTCGACGGCGATCCGACGCTGAACTATCAGATTCAGGACGAATCCAAGAATAACAACGCGGAGTATCAGATCGCGTTCCAGGTCAAGTGGGTTTCTAACTTCGATCGGATCGAAGTCGAGGTCGAAAACATTGACAATCCAAACATTAGTGGAGACACGTTTACGCGCGCCGAATTAGAGGGGACGATCTCCTATCCCAGGGATGGGGGCAGTGATGGCGGGGCAATGGGAGAGCGTTATCAATTTACATTCCGAGTGTACAGGCAGGGGACCAATGACCCGATTATTACGAAGCAGACGACCGATGAAGCGGGCGGGAGCGGCTCTAGCAGTGGAGAGTTCGGCAACACGAACAGTCCACAGTTAGACTGGGTCCTCGTGGAGGATACAACCAAGAACAACAACGGTGAGTACACCGCTTATTACGAGGTTTCAAACCTTGATAGCTTTGGGCAAGTTCGAGCACGGTTTCGTGACACCAACAATAGCGCGGCTACGAACACCGACCTGAGCCAGGACTCTCCCACGGGGAGCCTCAGTTACAACGAAGGGGGGACTGAAGGCGACTCGTTCGAGATAACCATCGAGGTTGAGAACCAGAGCGGACTTGTTGTCGACGACGTTGTAATTAACGACGATGCCGATGGAAGCGACCCATCGGGATACGGTGATCCGACTCGTCCCGACAGCCCAAAACTCGAGTCGTTCACCCTCACCGATACCACTCAGAACAACACTACCAACTATACAGTCTCCTACGAAACATCAAACACCGATCGATTCGGTGGTGCCAGAGTCACATTTGAGGACACACAGAAGGAATCCGCTACGGAAATCAAGACCACCGGCTCAAATGAACCGAATGGCACTGTCGAGTACAGTTCTGGTGGAACAGAGGATCACCGCTTCGAAGTCACCGTGGAAATTCTTGAAACACGTAATGGAACAACGTTCGCAATCGATTCTGGCACTCTCGAAGATACCGCGGACGGGGGTGCCACAATGAAGTGGCCCGAGGACGCTAACTGAGGACCCCATTTAGTCTGCATCACGTCCTCCAGTCTACGTGAACAGCGTCGCGAGACTCTCGACAGTCGTTACGGGACTCACCTCGACACCGTCCAGATCCCCCGCGTCCACGTCCCCACCAGTCCCGGTCACCAGAACCGCGTCGATACCGGCGGCCTCGGCGCCCACCAGGTCGGCCTGCGGGTTGTCGCCGACCATCACCGTCCGCTCGGGCGACAGTCCTTCCATCGCGATCTCGAACAGTCGGGGTTCTGGCTTGCCGACGACGGTCGCCGCGGCGCCGGTGGCGGCCTCGATGGCCGCGACGGTGGCGCCGGTCCCGGGCGCGATACCGTCCGACGTTGGGTACCAGCCGTCGGCGTTGGCAGCGACGAGGGACGCACCTTCCTCGTATATCAGCTGGGTCGCCTGCTTGATATCGGCGTAGGCGACCGTGTCGTCGTGGCCGACCACGACGGCGTCGACGGCCTCGTCGCGGACGGCGATGCCGTGGGCTCGAATCATCTCGGCGAACCCTTCGCCCCCGACGAGCGAGACCGACTCGATGCCCTGCTCGGCGAGGTACTCCGCAGTCGCCCAGGCGGCGCTGACGACGTCTTCCGGATCGGCCTCGATTCCGAATCCCTGGAGGTCCTCGACGAGGGTCTCGCGGCGGGCTCTGGAGTTGTTGGTCACGAATCGGACGGATTTTCCACGCTCACGGAGTTCCTGAATCGCGTCGACCGCGCCGGGGACTGGCGAGTCGCCGACGTGGACCACGCCGTCCATGTCGACGAGGAACGCGTCGTACTGGTCGACGAGCATCTACTCCGGTGAACGGGAGCGACGACAAAGAGTGAACCGACCGAGCGGCGTGCCGGCGGCCGGCACGGTTCAGAGAGTCACCGTCTCCCCCAGCACCGGGGCCGTCGCGTCGAACCCGTCTTCCCGCAACTCCGCGGCGAAGGCCGCGGTCCGGTCGCCGTGGTTGAGGAGCACCGGCGTGTCGCGATAGGAATCCAGGAAGGTGAGCAGGCCCTCGCGGTCCGCGTGCGCGGAGAAGTCGTACAGTTCGACCTGGGCGCTGACGGGCAGCCGCCGGCCGTCGATTTCGGCGCTCCCGGTGTCCAGCAGGTCCCGGCCCGGCGTCCCCTCGACCTGGTAGCCCGTCATCGCTATCTTGTTCACCGGATGTTCCCGAATCGCCGGGACGTAGGTCATCGCCGGGCCGCCGGACAACATACCAGAGGTGGTGATGATGACCGTGTTTTGCTCCGCAATTCGCCGGCGCTGCCCGTCTCGGCCGTCGACGAAGCGGGCGTGAGATGTCGCCCGCTGGAGCGCGTCGGCGTCCCGGAGGAACTCGGGGTGGCGACGGAGGAGTTCGGTGACTCTCGTTCCCATCCCGTCGACGTAGCACTCGACGTCGTGGGCTGCACAGACGAGCATCATCTCCTGGGTTCGGCCGATGGCGAAGGCGGGAACGACGACGGTCCCGCCCTCCCAGATGGTCGTCTGGAGTGATTCGACGAACCGCCGTTCGACGCTGTCGCGGTCTTCGTGGGTGACGTCGGAGTACGTCGACTCGCAGACGACGGCGTCGGCCGCGGGGCGGGACGTCGTGCCCGCGACGAGTCGCTGATTATCTGTGTGGAAGTCGCCGGTGTAGAGCAGGCGCGTGTCGCCGTCGTCGACGAGGACGTGCGCGCTCCCGGGGATGTGGCCCGCGTCGAAGAAGGTCACCTCGTAGCCGGCGACGGCGAATGATTCTGCCTCCCCGTAACCGTGGGTGTGGGAGACCTGGCTCATCCGCCGGACGTCGGTCACGGTGAAGGGGCACTGCATCGTCCCGCCGTGGAGTTTGAGGGTGTCCTCGGCCAGCGTCGTCGCCAGGTCCCGCGTCGGCGGCGTCCAGTGAATCTCGGGCAGATCCTGGCCCCGGGACATGAGCGACGGCACCGCCCCGGCGTGGTCCAGGTGGCCGTGCGAGACGACGACGGCGTCGGGGTCTACGTCCCCGACGGGGTACTGCGGGGGCGACTCGCTGGCCATCCCGTAGTCGAGCACCAGCGAGTCGTCGACCAGGACGGCGCTCCGACCGATCTCGTCGGCCCCGCCCAGGAACTGGACCTCCATCGACCGTTCGTGGTCGCTCCAGGGGTTTTCCTCCGTCGATTCTCTGATCTTGCGTGTACAGTGTGCTCACTGCAACCACTATCGGCAACAGTTAGAAAGCCCCCGGCCCCTTTCAGTCCCACCCTCGTGGTTGAGTCAGTCAGGTTATTTTCCGGTGGATGCCCGGTTAGCGTGAATCGAACCCCGCCACGGCACGCCCTTTTCACGACGGAGTGCCAACTTCTCGCATGGAGTACGAGACCGTTCGCGGCGTCCAGGTGCCGGCCGTCGGCCTCGGGACCTACCAGCTTCAGGGTCGGGCGGGGATCCGGGCCGTGAAGCGCGCGCTCGACCTGGGCTATCGCCACCTCGACACCGCGGAGCTGTACGAGAACGAGACGGTAGTCGGGACGGCGCTCGGGGAGTCCTCGGTCGACCGCGAGGCGGTGTTCCTGACGACGAAAGTGTGGAAGACCAACCTCGCCCGCGACGACGCGCTGGCCTCCGGCCGCCGGAGCGCCGAGAAGCTCGGGGTAGACACCATCGACCTCCTGCTGATCCACGCGCCGAGCGGTTCCGTTCCCATCACCGAGACCATCGGGGCGATGAACGACCTCCAGTCCGAGGGGACGGTCCGCCACGTCGGCGTGAGCAACTTCTCGGTCGACCAGTTGCGGACGGCGATGGAGGCTTCCGAGACGCCGATCCTCACCAACCAGGTCGAGTACAGCCCCTACGAGGACCAGTCGGCGCTCCTCGAGTTCTGCATCGAGCACGACGTCCTGCTGACGGCCTACAGCCCGCTGGCCAAGGGGAGGGTCGCGAAGGACGGCACGCTCACGGAGATCGGCGAGCGCCACGGGAAGACGGGCGCGCAGGTCGCGCTCCGGTGGCTCGTCCAGCAGCCGAAGGTCGTCACCATCCCGAAGGCCGGCGGCGAGGACCACCTCCGGGAGAACATCGACGTCTTCGACTTCGCGCTCACCGACGACGAGATGACGACGGTGGCGGAACTCGGCGGCGGTCCGATCGACAGGATCCGTTCGCTGCTCAATCTCTGAGCGGGCGTTCCGACGCTCGGAGGATCGCCCCCCTAGTCCGGGCCGGTTGCCTGCAGTCGCTCGGCGACGAACGCCGTCGCCGCCGGGACCGCCCGGGCCTGGGCCTCGGCGTGGAGGGCCTGAACGAACGCCTGCTCCGGTCCGCCGTAGTGCTCTCGGACGTGCACTGCGGCACCCCGGAGCGACAGCAGCGCTGGCTCGGCGATGTCGACGGCCAGCGCCTGCGGCTCGACGTCCCACGCGGCTTCGAGCGCGCCTCTCGCCCCGTCGACTGCCGCCTCGATATCGTCGACGGACGGGTACTCCCGGTAGTGCCCGCCCTCGATGGCGTCGACGACGGCTTCCAGCGCGCCGGCGGCGACGAATCCGTGTCCGGCCGCGAGGACCGCCGTCGCGGGGTCGTGGCGCTGGCGCGCCGCTTCCGCCTGCTCGCTCCGCCACTCGACCGTCCGCGAGGTGTCCCTGAACAGCGTCTCGGCCGGCGTGTCTGACAGGTCACCGTCGAACACCTCGTCCGGTTCGACGTCGACGTACTCCTCCAGATCGCTCGCGGTTCGCGAGAGGGAGCGACCGAGCCGCGCCGCGGCGCCCGCGAGGTGCTGTCGGTGCCTGACGTCGTCGTCAACGCCGCTGCGGTACTGCTCGCGCAGTCGAACGGCGTCGATCGCGACGGCCATCGCCCCGTCGACGGTCCCGACGACGTCGCCGGCCTGGAAGACCGACTTGCCAGGGTCTGCCGGGAACGGGGCCCTCGTGTGTAACTGCCTGCGGCACGTCTGTACGTAGTCCTCGAGGGTCGCGTGGACGACCACGGCTTCGACCGGGTCTGTCGCCCGGTACGCCCAGTCGGCCTCGAACGCGGCCAGTCGCGACCTGGCGCGCTCGCGCAACGCGCGGACGTCGCTCCGGCCTATCTCACCGGTCGCTGCCAGGTGCGTCCCCATGACCGTGGCCGCCTCCTCCCGGCGGTTCCGCCACGTCTCCAGCCGGCTCCGCGGGCGCCCGGACGCGTCCTCGTTCAGGGCCGACGCGGCCGCTTCCCGGTCCTCGGCTACCTGCGAGGCGATGACGCCGTTCGGGTAGCCGGGCTCGTCGGGGACGGCGTCGACGTACTCGCGTGCGCGGTCGCGGTGGTGGTGCTGGAGCGCCGCCGGGATACCGACCGGGAAGGCGTCGGGTTCGAGCACGTCCTCGACGGACGCGACCGCCCGTTCGACGGCCTCTCTGTCGTAGTCGGGGCGCTCGTCGGTCTCGTCGCCGAACTCGGAGAGCCCGGAACAGCCGGCCAGCGCCGCGAGCCCGGCGCCGCATCCGGTGAGGAGCTTCCGCCGCGTCGGATCCGTCATCGGCCATCACTCCCGTTCGCGAGGGTGACGTTGGCGTCGAACGGTTCGGGCCGTGGCGGCCGGGAGCACGAACTGCTCATCCCCGACCCCATGCCGCTGTACTCGTCGCCGGTGAACGGGAGCCTGATGGCGTAGCCGGCGGTGTGCTCTGCGTCGGCGTCGCACTCGACGTCGACGGGCCGCAGGTCGCGACAGAACTGCGCGCTGGGACCGGTCCGGTCGACCGTGACGTGCCTGAGTTCAACGGTGTAACACGCCGGGACCGACTGTGCGAAGATGTAGATCGACCGCTCCTCGAAGTCGGTGTCGGCGCTGAACTCGCGGAGCGTCCGGGCCGCCGGCACGTCGGCGAAGGTCAGTTCCGCGAGGTCCTCCGTGCTCTTCAGGTGGTCGTAGCCACCGGCGTGCCCGTCCGGGAACTCGTCGCGACGGGTGAATAGAGCCGCGCCGTCCTCGTCGCGGACCCGTTCGATCTCGTAGTCCGTGACGCGTCGTTCGAACTGGTTGGGCGATACGTCGCTGCTGTCGGTCCCCCGACACCCGGCCAGCGCGACCGCGAGGCCGCCGGCCAGCGTCGAGAGGGTCTGCCGTCGGGACCAGTCGGGCATTGGCGTGGGTCGCTCCCGCGAGTGCAAACCTCTTTCCACTCGGCTGCAGGGTGTCGACCGCGCATTCTCGCCTCTGATACCGGCGTCTGCGTCCTGTGCGCCGTCTAACCGGCAAATTTATGGTTAGTAACGGAAACGATACCGGCAACTACCAGTGTTCTCGCTCAATCCCGTCCGGCTCGCGCTCGGCCTCGTCGGGGCCGTGCTCGTCCGGGTGGGGCTCATCGAACGCGAGCGGGTCGAACACTCGCTCGACCTGGCGTCTCCCCGCATCGTCACCGGCCTCGCCAGGATGTCGAAGTCGACGGCCGACGTCGCGATGGTCGGGATAGCGCTCGGTCCGGCTGCCATCGCGGGCGTGGGCTACGCCGCCCCGTTCTGGGGAATCGCGTTCGCGCTCGGCGGCGGTGTCGCAGGCGGGACCATCGGCCTCGTCTCCCAGCGCTTCGGCGCCGGTGCGCACGAGGAACTCGCCCAGTCAGTGAAGGTGAGCGTGCTGCTCGCCGTGGCTATCACGCTCCCCATCACGCTGCTGTTCGCCCTGGTTCCGGGCGTCCTGGTCGACCTGATCGGCTCCGGCGAGTCGGCGACCGCCTTCGGGACGGACTACCTCCGCGTCGTCAGCGTCGGCGTCCCGTTCGCGGCGCTCAACCTCGTCGGCAGCCGGACGCTGGTCGGCGCCGACGACGCCTGGTCGCCGATGGTCCTGCGTGGCGGGGGCGCCGTCGTCAACATCGTCGTCAACGCCGTCCTCATCTTCGGGCTGGGGATGGGCGTCGTCGGGGCGGCCATCGGCACCGTCGTCGCGAACGTCCTCGTGACCGCGGGGTTCGCCGCCGGTCTCGCCCGCGGGCGCCTGCCCGGCGTCGGCGAGTTGCCCGTCCGAATACCGCTCTCCGGCCCGCACCTCGACCGCGATCTCCTCGCGAACCTGCGCGAGATATCGACACCGCTCATCGCCACCAACCTCGCCCGCAGCGGCGGACAGTTCCCGAAGATTTTCATCGTCGGGCTGTTCGGGCCGAACGTCGTCGCGGCCTACGTCGTCGCCATGCGCGTCCGCGGGCTCATGGATACCCCTAACTGGGGGTTCAGCATGGCCTCGTCCAGCCTCGTGGGCCAGGCGCTGGGCCAGGACGACGAACGCGAGGCCGGCGCGTGGGCCAGCGATATCATGCGGTTCTCGCTGGCCGCCTACGCCCTCATCGCCGTCGGGGTCCTCGTCTTCGTCGACCCCATCGCCCGGGTGTTCGTCGACGAGCCGGCCATCCTCCCGCTCGTGACGACGTTCCTCACCGTCGCCGCGGTGAGCATCCTCTTCAACGGGGTCTACGGCGCGTCGACGGGTCCACTGCGGGCGAGCGGGGACACCCGCTGGCCGATGTACGCCCAGCTGGCCGGTCTCTACCTGTTCACGCTCCCGGTCGCCTACCTCGGCGCCGTGACATCGATCGGAATCGCGGCGCTGTACGCGGCCATCGTCCTGGAGATGGCCGTCCCCGCGGCGATAACGTACTACCGCTACCGCAGCGACACCTGGAAAGTCGTCAGCCGCGACTACCGCCCCGACGCCGCCGCGACGACCGACTAGGGCGGCCGTCTCCCGGCCGCCCCTTCCGTGCCGGTGCTCCGCCGGATTCGCCGCCGCACGCGTTAAGTGACCGAACCACCATGTGACACCAGAACAGTGGCCACTTCGCTCACCAGTTTCGAGGACGCGCTGATCGACCACGACTGCCAGGTCACCCGGACGACGGTCGAGGAGTTCGACGCGGCTCTCGGGGACGCCCTTCGGGAGCCGGCTGTCGGAGTGCCCCTGGACGACCCTGCGCTGTCCCTGCCCGCCGCCGTCGAGACGAACCCGACGCCCGCCCAGTTGCAGGCCGCCGCCAGCGGCGTCACCCCGGTCGCCTTCGCCGTCGCCGACCGCGGGACGGTCGCGATACCCTCGACGGCGAACGGCGTCGAGCCCGTCAGCCTCTATCCCGACTGCCACGTCGCCGTCGTCCGCGCGGAACAGGTCGTCCCCGACACCGACGCCGCCTTCGACGAACTCGGGCCAGCGCTGGCCGACGAGCGCGACTCGATAATCATGGCGACTGGCCCGAGCGCGACGGGCGACATGGGCGCGCTCGTCACGGGCGTCCACGGGCCGAGCGAGGTCCACGTGGTCGTGGTCGACCCGGAGGTGAGCCAGTCGTGAGCAGGTCCGACGACCGGCAGTCCAAGGCGGCTCACATCCGTCACCTGCTGTCGACCGAGTCCGAGACCATCCACGAGAACACCGGCCACATGAACAGCGAACGGTACCGGGCCATCGAGGGGTTCGACTACGACACCCTTCGAGACGAGGCCCGGGCGATCAAGGAGGACGCCATCGCCCGCCTCCCCGACCTCGTCGAGCAGGTGAAAGCGTCGGTCGAGGAGAACGGCGGCACCGTCTACGTCGCCGACGACGCCGAGGACGCCAACCGCTACGTCGAGGTCGTCATGGCCGACCGCGACGCCGAGACGCTGATCAAGAGCAAGTCGATGACGACCGAGGAACTGGACCTCAACGACCACCTCGGCGAGGCCGGCTACGACGTCTTCGAGACCGACCTGGGCGAGTTCGTCATCCAGGTCGCCGAGGAGGCGCCCTCCCACATCGTCGGCCCCGGCCTGCACAAGTCCAGCGAGGAGATAGCCGACCTCTTCAACGCCCACTTCGACCCAGACGAAGAGCTGGCGACGGCCCAGGACCTGACCCGTTTCGCCCGCAACTACCTCGGCGAGCGCATCCGCGAAGCGGACGTCGGGATGACGGGTGCGAACTTCGTCGTCGCCGAGAGCGGGACTCTCGCGCTGGTCACCAACGAGGGCAACGCCCGCAAGTGCGCCGTGACGCCCGATACCCACGTCGCCGTCGCCGGCGTCGAGAAGATCGTTCCGACCGTGGCGGATCTGCAGCCCTTCTCGCAGATCATCGCCAGGGCCGCGACTGGCCAGGACGTCCCGCAGTACTTCTCGTTGCTGACGCCGCCGGTCGACTCGCCGACGCTCGACTTCGACGAGCCCGACGTGCCCATCACCGAGCAGTCAGCGAGTGGAGCGGGGGCGGACGGCGACGGAGACGGCGACGGGAGCGACGACCGGGAGTTCCACCTCGTCCTCGTCGACAACGGCCGCTTCGCCATGCGCGAGGACGACGAGCTACGCGAGACGCTGTACTGCATCCGCTGTGGCGCCTGCGCCAACTCCTGTTCGAACTTCCAGCACGTCGGCGGCCACGCCTTCGGCGGCGAGACCTACACCGGCGGCATCGCCACTGGCTGGGAGGCCGGCGTCCACGGCCTCGACAGCGCCGGCGAGTTCAACGACCTCTGTACGGGCTGTACCCGCTGTGTCGACGCCTGCCCGGTGAACATCGACATCCCGTGGATCAACACGGTGGTCCGCGACCGCCTCAATCGCGACGAGGCGCCCTCCGAGTTCGACTTTCTCGTCGAGGGACTCACGCCCGACGAGGAACCGGGCGGGCTGGATCCCCAGAAGCGCCTGTTCGGCAACGTCGACACGCTGGCGAAACTGGGGTCGGCCACGGCGCCGGTCTCGAACTGGCTGGCGCGCACGCGCCCGGCCCGCCTGGTGATGGAACGGGTCGCCGGCGTCGACCCACGGCGCGACCTGCCGGCGTTCCGCCGGGACACGTTGCGAAAGTGGGCCGCGAACCGGCAGACGGCGGCGCCCGCCGACGCAGAGCGGGAAGTGGTGCTGTACCCCGACCTCTACACGAACTACGTCCAGGTCGAGCGCGGGAAGGCGGCGGTCAGGGTGCTCGAATCGCTGGGCTGTGCGGTCCACGTGCCGGATATCCCCGCCTCCGGCCGCGCGCCGCTGTCCCAGGGGATGGTGTCGACCGCGCGCGAGCGGGCCGAGTCGGTCAGCGAGGCGCTGGGTCCCCACCTCGACGCCGGCCGCGACGTCGTCGTGGTCGAGCCCAGCGACGCCGCGCTGTTCCGCCGCGAGTACGAGCGCCTGCTGCCCGAGAGCGAGTTCGACCGAATCGCCAGTGGGACCTACGAGATACTGGAGTACGTCTACGGCCTGCTGGAGAACGGCGCCGACGCCGACGCGCTGGCCGCCGGCGAGGGGCGGGCCGTCTCCTACCACAGCCACTGCCAGCAGCGGACGATGGATCTCGCGGTGTACACCGAGGCGGTCCTGTCGGACCGCGGATTCGCGGTCCGGACCTCCGACCAGGAGTGCTGCGGGATGGCGGGGAGCTTCGGCTACAAGAGCCAGTACTACGAACTGAGCGTCTCCGTGGGTGCGGAACTCGCCGACCAGTTCGCCGACGCGGACAACGTCGTCGCCTCGGGCACCTCCTGCATGGAGCAACTCGACGACCTGCTGGGGCCGACGCGCCATCCCGTCGAACTACTCGACCCGGCCGCCGAGTAGCGCCGTGGGCCGCCGGCAGCCCGTCGGGCCCAAACCACTTTGGGTATACCCCTATCGTACGCAGCGGCGTACCTGTCGACGTCCAATGTCTGACGTTACGCGCCGCCCCGTCGACCGGCACACGTCCCAGCTGACGGTCGGAGCGCTCGCGTTCCTGAGTGCGGGACTCTCGGTCGCGATTTACGTGGTGAGTGGCGAGTGGCCGGCCGGGTTCTGGGGCCTCGAAGCCGTCCTCTTCGTCGTCCTCGGAATCGTCCTCGTCGGGTACAGCCTCGCGGCTCGGCTGTAGCCGACGGATCGCCCGGTGACCAACGCTCAAGGGCGTCCAGCGCCTCGTCTCCAGTGATGGCTACCGAGAACCAGAGCGACACGTTCGACGTCGGCGGGGAGTTGACCGTCCACCGGCTTGGCTTCGGCGCGATGCGGCTCACAGGGGAGGACATCATCGGCCCGCCCGAGGACGAGGACGAGGCACGCGACGTCCTCCGCAGGGCGGACGAACTGGGCGTGGACATCGTCGACACTGCGGACTCCTACGGCCCTGGGGTCTCCGAGCGCCTCATCGGCGAGGCGCTGGACACCGACCGCGACGACCTCGTCGTCGCGACCAAGGCCGGACTCCTCCGGAACACCGACGGCGACTGGAAACCCCACGGCGACCCTGATTACATTCGCAACGCGGTGCTCGCCAGTCTGGACCGCCTGGGAACGGACCAGATCGACCTGTACCAGTTCCACCGCCCCGACCCGGACACTCCCTTCGAGGACTCCGTCCAGACCTTCGCCGAACTGAAGGACGATGGGCTGGTGAACCACGTCGGCCTCTCGAACGTCTCCGTCGAACAACTGGAGACCGCCCGCGACATCGTCGATATCGCCACGGTTCAGAACGAGTACAACGTCGGCAACAGGGAATCGGAGGACGTCCTCGAGGCCTGCGAGGAGTACGGCATCGGCTTCATCCCGTGGTTCCCGCTCGGCGCCGGCGACCTCGGCGAGAAGGAGGAGGCCGTCGCGGACGTCGCCGAGAGCCACGACGCGACCGAGTACCAGATCGCGCTCGCCTGGTTGCTCCACCACTCCGACGTCGTCCTGCCCATCCCCGGAACCTCCAGTATCGACCACCTGGAGGAGAACGTCGCCGCCTCGGCTATCGACCTCTCCGCCGACGAGGTGGCCCGGTTAACCGAGTGACGGCGACGTCACTGACTTGTTAGCAACCGTTCATGTTACGGTATCGCATATCACATAAACATTCATTATGGTAGGGCGCGAATCACAACGTGTATGGCGACACGCCAGTCGACATCGACGTATCACACGTGCAGCTGTGGTGAACGATTCGACACCACGGACGAGCTCCTCGAGCACGCACGGGACGAACACGGGCTGTCGGTATTCTAGGACGGCTGGCGGGTGGAAGGTTCCGACCGCAGGGAGGAACCTTCGGACGCGTGAACGGCGACCAGCGGGAGCCGTGAACAGGGGGGCGCGCGAAGCGCGCCCCCGGACATGCGAGCGGGGAGCGGATGCGACCCGCGAGCAGGAAGGTTCCGACCGCAGTGAGGAACCTTCGGACGCGTGATCTTTGAAGCGACGTCTCTGGTCAGTTCGTGGTCGACTGCCGTAGATCGGTGCGACGGCCTACTCGACAAGGTCCTGGCGGACGTGGAAGCGCTCGTACCCGCCGTGGGAGAGGTCGAGCGCGTTCATCCACCAGTTCCACCGCTGGGCGAGCGAGTGGTCGTCGGGGGCGTCGGCGAGGTTCGCCAGCACGTCGTCGACGGTCAGGTCGAAACCGAAGTCCTCGGTGATGCGCTCGGAGTCGGCCAGGTCCTGGACCTGGCGGGCGACGACGCGGCGCGTCTCCTCGTCGGCGTCGTACCGGTCGGCGAACTCCGATTCGAGGCGCTGGCGGTCCACACGTCATTCAGGGCGCGGATCGTAATCAACGTGTGGGAACCGATGGCAGTGCGGAGTGGCCCGGACGAAGCGGACGTCCGGAGCGCGTCTAGCCCACTGAAATCGAGTTGGGGAGTATCCTTGCATAGCAGGGCCCACATCTATTCGCGTCCACGCCGACCGCTCGGACGTGAGCGACCAGAAACCGCCATCACGAGATATCGGTCTCGACACGGTCAATCACTTCGGCGTCGGCGTCAGCGACCTCGACGAGTCGGTCGAGTTCTACACCGCGCTGTCGGGCAACGAGCCCGCCGCTCGCGGCACGTGGTCGAGCGAAGGTCTTGGCGACGCCGTCGGCGTCGACGGCACGTCGACCATCGACTGGGCTGCGATCCACCTCGGGAACGCCAACATCGACCTCCTGGAAGTCCAGGAGCCCCCGCAGGACGACGAGGAGTACCAGATGTCGGGCTACGGCGGCCTCCACGCCTGCTTCGAGGTGGAGGACCTCCCGTCCGTCTACGACCGGATGGAGGAGGCGGGTATCGAGTTCAGGGGTCCCTGGCACGAGGTGACCAGGGAGGTAGACGACACCGACGAGGGCGTCGGCTCTATCGTGGCGTACTTCGACGGGCCCGACGGCGAGCACCTCGAACTGATCCAGCCCTCGGGGCCGTTCCGCCGAGAGGGGATGCCCCAGCAAAGCCCCTCGCTCTAGTCGGCTGTTGGCCGGTGGTGTGGGAATCCGGCCCAAATCGGGGCGACGGAGCGTCGCCACTCACGAATCGAGAGCGGCTGAGGGGAGTAAGCCCCCTTCTGTTCGGCCCGGCATTCGGCTGAGCGTCCGCGCCCACGCGCCCGACGGCGCGGGAACCGGGCTACCTGTCGGCGCGGACTTGCACCGGTGAGGATTCGCCGTTCCATCCGTTCTCCGCGATCAGTCCTCGGTGGGTTAGCTCCCCGTCTCTTATCGGCCGAAGCCGCGTCGGTCCGGGTTCGCGCACCTCATCGGTCCCGCGGAGCGGTCTCGTTTCTGTTCCATAGCCGACGGTCTCCCGCCCCGGACTTGCGTCCGGTCACCTGCCCGGCTGGTGGGGGGACTTTCCTCATCGCCCTTGCGCGGTGCGGTCCGGGCGACGGAGGCCGGGCTCCCTCTGCCGACTACTGCTAGCGAATCCGGGAGAATAAGGCGTTCGGTCCGGCGCACGCCCGAGATGTCACTCCCGTCGCGACCCCGCGTAGCGGTCTTCGAGGTAGTCGACGATCTCGTCGCTCCCCAGGTGGTTCTTCCCGTGCTGGTGGTCGACGAGGAAGGGAATCTGGTCCTCGCCCGAGATGTTCTCCATCTCGGCCTGGACCTGCTCGTTCAGGACGTCACCGCCTTCGTCGCCCGGGCGGCGGGGGTTGTGCGCGACGAAGGAGAGTCCGAGGTCGGTCATCGTCTCGCGCACCTTCTCCGAGTGGGGACAGCCCTCGGCCTGGTAGAGTTCGAGCATGGCAGTAGAGCGTACGGCCGAACGGCCCTTTGGCGTGTTCGCCGGGTGGCCGTCAACTACTCCGGTTCGTCGGGATCCGTCGCCGTCTCTAGACGGTCGATAAGTCCCGATCGGTGGCCGAGACCACTCGATCTCGGCGTTCTTCGTGGGTATTGCGGGCGTCGCGGCCACACCTGAGCCCCTCACCTTAGCTGGCGTTTATTCCCGCGAAACCGTCTTCGGGGTATAACCGTCGTCCGGCGGGAGGGTGGACTATGGACGAGAAGCGTCAGTTCACCCGACGCGGAGCCGTGCGAACGATCGGTGGCGTCGCGCTGGCCGGCCTCGCTGGTTGCGGTGCGTTCGGCGACGGCACCGCCGACGAACCGACGGACGCGTCGTCCGGTTCCCCCACAGACGCCGAGGCGACGACCGATACGGCGACCGAAAGTGGAACGCCGTCACGGAGCGAGACCGAAGGTGGAACGCCGTCACAGAGCGAGACCGAGAGTGGAACCCAGGACGGCGGCAACGGACACACGGAGAGTACGCCGTCGGTCGACGTGACGTTCGTCGAGAACCCGACGCAGGTCCACGGCACGCTCGTGGAGGCAACGTCCGCCCCCGACGACGAGGTGCTCGTCGGCTTCCGCCTCGAAGACTCCTCGTTACCGTTCACGACGGAGGTCTACCCCGCGGCCGAGGACGCCACGATCCACGACACCGAGACCTACGACACGCAGGACCTCTCGGACGTGCCCCTCGTTCCGGATCAACCCGAGGCGCTACCGACCGTCGACACCGAGCACGAGGACGTCCACTACGGGACGACGCCGGTCGGCGAAGCGCTCGCAGTGACCCTCGTCGCGCGGCACGACGGCGACCGCGACCTCGACTGGAGCGCGTGGGAGCGGACCGGGCATCCGTACGACGGGCACCGGGAGACGGACCCGTACCTCTCGGTGGCCTGCTACTGCGGCGGCGAGAACTACACCGCACCGGCGGGCGGCACCTGGGCCCGCGTCATCGCGGTCACGCCGACCGACCGCGTCGAGGCCGGCACGACCGTCGCCCTGAACTGGACGTCGAGCCGGCTATAGGCCCGCTCTTTCACACCCACTCGTCGCTTTCACACCCACTCGTCGCCGAACCCGACCCGTTCGGCGTCTTCTCGGGCCCGATCGGCCGCCTCGTCGACGTCGAACTCCCGGACGATTTCGCCGTCGCGGATCAGCGGTTCGAGCAGCGCTTCGCCGTTCTCCGGTCCCTCCCGACTCGCGAGGCCGACGTGGTGACCGCCGTCGGGCGTGCGGTACACCTCTTTCTTCCCCGTCAGCTTCCCGCGCTTGGCCGCGGGCTCGCCGTCGAGTTCGACGATGTCGAGCGCGAAGTCCAGCGGGTCGGCGTTACTGACGTGGCTCCCGACGCCGAACCCCTCGACGACGTCCCGGAGGTCGCGAAGTTCCGCCGGGCCGAGGCCGCCGCTGGCGAAGATGCCGACGTCGTCGTGGCCGTGGGCGTCGAGCGTCCAGCGCACCTCCCGCAGGATGTGGCGGAAGTCGCCCCGGCGGGACCCCGTCGTGTCGATGCGGATGCTGTCCAGGTCGTCGATGGTCGCGGCCGCCCGGAGCGACTCGTCCACCTCGTCGGAGTAGGTGTCACACAGCGCGACGCGGGGGACGTCCGGTCCGACGCCCTCGTCGAAGGCGGTCCAGGCCGCCTCCTGGTTCCCACGCCCGAAGGCGATTACGAGCGCGTGGGGCATCGTCCCGCTTGCCTCCTTCCCGATGATCTCCCCGGCAGCGACGTTGGAGATGCCGTCGAGGCCGCCGATCAGCGCCGAGCGCTCGACGACGGCGCCAAGCGACGGGTGGACGTGCCGCGATCCGAAGCTCAGCACCTGCGAGTCGGGGGCGGCCTGTCTGACTTCGAGCGCACTCGTCGCGATGCCCGTGGCGTGGGAGAGGAATCCGAGGAGGGCGGTTTCGAGCCGACAGAACTCCAGGTACTCGCCCTCGATTCGCATGACTGGGCCGCCGTCGAACAGCCGCCCCTCTCGGACGGCGTCGACGTCCACGTCGTACCCGGCGAGGAGGTTTGCGGCGTCCTCGACTCCTGCGAGGAGATTCCACTCGCCCGTCGGGAACTGGTCGGCCGTCACCTCCGCGACGACGTCCGGATTCTTGCCCGCGTGTTCCAGCGCCTCGACCGTCCGGTCGAAGTAGGCGTCGGTCGCCCGCCCCTCCGCGATGGCCTCGGGCGGCACGACGTCGAATGCCTGGTCCATACCGCCGTTTTGCCCCCCTGCGAGAAAAAAGGAACCTACTCGGGAGTTCTCTCAGTCACTCGTCCACTGGCGCGTGAATCTCGGACAGGTCCTCACGAGCGGGCGCGTTCACGATGGTGACGGTCGTCCCGTCCCGACTCACGTGGAAGGCGTCGCCGTAGGGGTCTGACCCGGGGACGACGTACACCGACTGGTCCGCGCTCGCGTTGGCGCGGTCCGCGAGGACGGACCGGTAGGCGTCGTCGAACTCCCGGGCGTCTTGCTCGGTGTCCCACTCCAGTTTCCAGACGTAGCCGTAGGCCTCCGAGTCGCTGGTCTCGTTCGCGCCGGCGGTCCCGTTGTGATAGGGAACCAGGGCATCACCCGCCCAGCCGGCGGAGGGGGCCCTGGAGTAGTTCCGGGTCCCGTTCAGGGCGTCGTTGTCGTAGAAGGTCACGTAGAGAATCGACTCGCCAAGCGTCTGGGCCTCGGGCTCGTGGTCGAAGCGAGACCACTCGTCGGTCGAGCGGTCCTCGACGGTGACGTTGACGGGCGCCTCGTCGGGGTACTTCTCGGGGTGGATCACCTGCTCGGTGCTGGCCGGGTAGTTCTCGTGGAGGTCGTTCACGGCGTCCCAGCCGCCGTCGTCGTGGACGCCCTCGACGAACTCGGGGCCGAGCTGGTAGGGCTGGGCGAACGTCAGCAGGTAACCCTGGTCGACGTCGAGACCGCCGTCGTTCTCACAGCCCGGGAGGAGTTCGCAGACGAGCAGCTCGCTGAGGTCGACGACGTCGTCGAAGGCGTCCATGTTGGCCGCCGCCCCGGCACAGGACCAGTTCTCGCCACAGCGGTCGACGTAGCGGGACTCGACCGCTTCGGCGTCGCCCTCGATGACCATCGTCCGGGCGCGCGAGCGGTCGCGGACCGCGGGATCTCCGGAGAGGTCGAACTGCTGGTCCTGGACGGCGTGGGTGAGTTCGTGGGCCAGCGTCGCCGCGTCGAGGGATTCGTTCCCCACGACGACGATCTCGTCCGACGCGGGGTCGTAGTAGCCGGCGACGGCCTCCGAGGAGACGCTCTGGCGAGCCTCGGACGGCGAGGTGTCCTCTCCGAGGATGAGCGCGGCCTCCCACACCTGGGCGTGGTAGGCCTCGTGGCGCGTCGAGAGGCTGTGACCGCCCGTCCCGCGCTCGCGGTGTTCGGCCCGGCTCACCAGCTCGACGGAGACGTCGTCCTCGAACTCCAGGCCGCGGATCACCTCGATGCGGGCCATCGTCCGCGCGGCCACGGCCTCGATCTCGGACTCGTTGTAGCCGTCGCTCTCGTTGATCGACACCGGGTCGTCGTGCCAGTAGCCGTCCTCCCAGCCGAGCCGGTCCGACTCGGGGTCCGGTCGTTCGACGTGGGTGACGCCGTCGCCGCCGTCCGTGCCGGACTGGCAGCCAGCCAGCGCGAGGAGGACGGCGAGGCAACACAGGAGCAGGAATCGCTTCGTCGGGCGTGGCGGGCGCATTCGCTAGGTGTCTCGGCGGACTCTTCAAAAAAGTTTCATCATTCCGGCGAGCGGACTCGTCAGAACCCGCGGCTCACCCGCTGCTCCTGCTGTGAATGTCGGACAGTTCCGCACGAGACGGTGCGTTGACGATGGTCACGCGCTGGCCGTCCCGGACGACGCGGAAGGCATCGCCGTAGGGGTCGGACTCGGGCAGGACGTAGACGTTCTCGCCCGGTCGTTCCGCGGCGCGCCCCTCCAGGATGGACCGGTAGGCCGACTCGAACTGGCGGGCGTCCCGCTCGGTGTCCCACCGGGTCTCCCAGACGTAGCCGTAGCCCGCGGCGTCGGCTCCGTCGCCGGAGCCGTTGTGGTAGGGCACCAGCGCGTCACCGGCCCAGCCGGCAGACGGCCGACTCTCGTACTCGTACACCTCGTCGCGCGGAACCTCGGCCTCACCGTGGACGGTGAGCATCCCGTAGATGGACGCCTCGCCGACTGTATCCGCCACCGGGTCGTGGTCGAAGCGGGACCACTCGTCTGAGGAGCGGTCGGGGACGGTGACGTTCGCCGGCTGTTCGCCGGGGTACTTTTCGGGGTGAATCACCTGCTCCGTGCTGTTGGGCGGCGTGTCGTAGAGCTCGGTCACGGCGTCCCAGCCGCCCGACTGGCGGACCTGGGCGACGAATTCCGGCCCCGTCGCGTAGGGCTGGTAGATGACCAGGAAGACCCCGTCGGTGGCCTGGCCGCCGCCCGATGCCCCTCTCGGCGGCTTCTCCAGGCACTGCCAGCGGCCGCTGTCGCAGCGATTCCTGTACTGCGCCTGCACGTAGTTCGCCTCGCCCTCGGTGACTGACTGGCTGGCGAGTTGCCGGTCCTGCGTCGGCGGACTCCCGGCGAGGCCGCCCTCCTGGTCCTGTAGCGCGTGGACGAGTTCGTGGGCCAGCGTCCCCCGGTCGATGGTCGGCGTCTCCGAGTCGCTGACGATGACGATGCTGTCGTTGGCCGGGGCGTAGTAGCCCTGGACGGAGCTGTTGAACGTGTCGCCGAAGGCGTTCTCGACCTGGCGGTCCTCGCCCACGAGGAGCAGCCCCTCCCAGACCTGCTCGTTCCAGGGGTCACCCGAGACGCCGAGTCCGGTCGAACGGTTGCGGTACTCGTCGCGACTGATCACCTCCAGGGTGACGTTGCCCTCGAACTCCAGCCCGCGGATCTGTTCGACGCGGGCCATCGTCCGGGCGAGGACGGCCTCGCGCTCGCTCTCGTTGAGGCCGTCCTCGGTCGTCACCGAGATCGATTCGTCGTACCAGTAGCCGTTCTCCCAGCCGATCTGGTCGGTGGCGGGGTCCTGTTCGAGCGGCTGGTGGAGGGCGGTGTCGATACCGCTACAGCCCGCCAGGATGGCCAGGACGGCGACGCCGACGAGCACCACCACCCCCCTACGCATCGTGGACCTCCGAGAGCCCGTCGCGGTCGGGCGCGTTGACGACGGTCACCGTGTCGCCGCGCTGGCGGATCCGGACGGCGTCGGCGAACTGACTATCGCGTATCTCCCAGACGTTGTCGCCGACCCGCTCGCCGCCCCAGTGCTTGACCACGGCGGTCCACGAGGAGGCGAACTCGCGGGCCTCGTCCGGGCTCTCCCACTTCGTCCGCCAGACGTAGCCGAGTTCGCCGGCGTCGTTCTCGTAGACGTACATCTTGCCGCCCGCCCAGCCCGCCGCCGCGCCGACGTCGTAGTCGAAGGGGTCCCGGGAGTCGACGCTGCCGTTGGCCCGGTAGTTGATGACGTCCGTCGGCCGGACGACCGCCGCGTCGTTGTACTCGTCCGCGAGCGTGTACGCGAGCGTGGCGGCGATGGCCGACTGGCCGGGGACGGCGTAGTTCGGCCGGTTCGGCGGCTCGACGCGCTCCCACTGGTCGCTCGACCGGTCGCGCAGTTCGACGTCGGCCGGCTCCCACTCGGGGTACCGGTCGGGGTAGATGACCTCGGGCGAGCCGTCGGGCCGGTCCTCGTATGCGTCGTTCACGGCATCCCAGCCACCATCGTCGTACAGCGACTCGACGAAGCCGGGGCCGTCGCTGTAGGGGAAGTACATGAGGACCTGGATGCCGAGGTGGCCGGGCGCGCCGTCGGATTGCTCGCCGGCGTCTTCACTCCCTTCCCCGCCTCCTTCATCGTCGCCGTTCTCGGTGTCGCCCAGACACTCCCACGCCTCGCCGCAGTGGGATTGGTATCGCCGTTCCGCGAACGACGCGTCGCCCTCGATCAGCCCGTTGCGGCCTTGGTGGGCGTCGCGGGTCCGCACCGGGTCGGCCGCCAGGTCGAAGTGCTGGTCCTGGAGGGCGTGGACGAGTTCGTGGGCCAGCGTCCCCTCGCCGTCGAGCCGGGGCGTCTCGCTCTCGGAGACGACGACGATCTCGTCGCGCGAGGGGCTGTAGTAGCCCAGCACGCTCTCGCCGCGGGTCGACTCCTGGGTCTCGATGGAGTCGTCGCGCTCGCCGACGAGGAAGAGCGCCTCGAACTTCGCGTTGTCGAAGCGCGTCAGCGCCTCGCTGTGGTTCCCGCCCGACTCGTTCCGGTACTCCGTCCGGTCGATGACGGTCACCGGGACGTCCTCCTCGAACTCCAGCCCGCGGACGAGTTCCATCCGGGCCATCGACCGCGCGACGACGGCGTCGAGTTCGCTCTCGTTGTAGCCGTCCCCGGGCGTCACGGCGACGGACTCGTTGTGCCAGTAGCCGTTCTCCCAGCCGAGCCGGTCGCTCTCGGGGTCCTCGGGCACCTCGCCACCGGTTGGGATCCGGTCGTTTCCGGTGGAATCGGCCGACGAAGCGCTATCGGTCGTCGTGGGTCTGTCGCCAGGCTCGGTGCCGGAGTCGGCACCCGGCGACCCGGGGAAGCCCGGCGCCTGGCAGCCGGCGAGGACGAGCAAGAGAGCGAGCAGGACGGCACGCAGCATTGACGGATGGTGGGGACCCACGCTCAAAAAGGGCGCGCAGTCACCTTCCAGCCGCGGCGTCGTGCGTCCGGGTACTCGCCCGCGCTCGCGGCGCAACGCTGTTTGGGTTCCGCGTCGAATCGTCGCGTATGACCCAGTTCGACCCCGACAACACCGCCGTGGTCGTCGTCGACATGCAGAACGGCTTCTGTCACCCCGACGGTAGCCTCTACGCGCCCGGCAGCGAGGACGCTATCGAACCCTGCGTCGACCTCGTGGAGCGCGCCCGCGAGGCCGGCGCCAGCGTCGTCTTCACCCGGGACGTCCACCCACCCGAACAGTTCGAGGATTCGCACTACTACGACGAGTTCGAGCGCTGGGGCGAGCACGTCCTCGAAGGGTCCTGGGAGGCCGAACTGGTCGCGGAGCTGGAGCCGCGAACGGATCACGACGAGGAACTCGTCGTCGTCAAGCACACCTACGACGCCTTCTACGAGACGCAGCTCGAGGGATGGCTCGACGCCCACGGCATCGACGACCTCCTCTTTAGCGGCACGCTCGCGAACGTCTGCGTCCTCCACACCGCCGGCAGTGCCGGTCTTCGGGACTACCACCCGGTGCTGGTCGAGGACCCCATCGGCTACATCGAGCAAGCCCACCACGAGTACGCGCTGGACCACGCCGACTGGTTGTTCGGCGACGTGGTGGCCCTGGAGGACGTGGCGTTCGAGACCGACCGATGAACGACGTCGTCCGGGGTGACGTCGGAGAAGTCGACGACGGCCCGGAGTACGACGTGAACTTTCGCGACGAGCCCGGCCGGTACCGTCACACCCCCGACGAGCGCGGCGTCTTCAAGGTCGAACCGTACAAGTCCGAACTGTTGCCGCGCTGGGCCATCACCGACCTGGCGGCGGCCGAAGAGGCCGCAACCGCCATCCACGACCGGTACTGCGAGTACCGCGACGCCGACGATTTCGTCGGCATGGACGTCGCGCGCAAGTACCTCCAGATGGGATGGACGCGAGCGATGCGCTACGCGAAGTACCCGGGTGGCCGGAAGTACGAGGACGGCGAGGAGCGCGAACCCCAGGAGTGGTACGACGAGGAGAAACGAGAGATCGCGCTGGTCTACCGCGACGCGCTCGACGCGGTGCGCGAGGACGACGCGTACGAGCGCCTGCAGGCGGCCCACTGCGAGCGCTACGGCGAGGAGTGATCGACGACCGAGACGGTCACCGCCTCGCCCACCGTGAGGTCCACCGCCTCACCGACGAGTTTCACGCCGAAGGAGTCACGGGCACAGAACAGGGCGATGCCGGTCACCGGGTCGCCGTTTGCGAGAACATCGACGTCGTGCCAGTCGACGTTGCGCCCTCTCGCCGTCCCGACCTCGTTTCCCGCGACGGCAACCCGGCTACCGTCGTGGCCGAACAGCAGTCCGCCGCTGTCGTAGTGGGACAGGCCACCGTCGAGGACGCCGGCGTCCGAGCCAGCACCGAGTCCGTTTGCCAACCCGACGAATCGCTCGCCAGGCGCCGGATGCGCCGGTTCATCGAGGCGCGCCCACGTATCGCCCGTCTCGACCACCGTCCCGGTGCCGTCCCAGGGAAGCGGTTCGACGTCGACGGCGACCGTCAGGCGCTCCGAACCGCTTGCGCGGTAGTGATCCACCCCCGAATCGCGAAACTCCAGGTGGACGTGGTTCGGAACCCACGGGGCGAAGAAGCCAGCCCGAACCAGGCGACCCAGCGGGTCCCCGAACCCAACGCTGTCTCCCGGTTCTACGGTCGGATCGACGTGGAGGATCCTGGCGACGTACTCGCCAGTGTCCACCAGCACGAGCCAGTCGTGCTCGGCGGCGTAGGCCTTCGGCGGCGCCCGCACGCGCTTCACGTCCACGATCTCGCCAGCGACTGGTGATGGTGCCGTCTCGCCCTCGGGATACAGGTCGATAGCGCGCCCGTCGTCGTGGGCGACGAACGGCGAGTTGTAGAGCGAGAACCGTTGGTACTGGTCCAGAACCTCGGTGTGGAGCGTCACCGGCGACTCGGGCATCTACCCCCCAGTCGGTCCTGGCCGGGCTTCAACCTCCCGACGCCGAGGGTTCAAGTACGAACACGGGGCCAGTCCGGACCATGTCCTGACCAGTGACGCGGCGCGTCCGCGGGTGCGTGGACCAGCGCGTCGCGACGCCGGGAGTCCACCTGCACGCCACATCTGTTTTGCCGGTCGCGCGGGAAGCGTGGGTATGCGCCTGCTCCGCGGTCGGGCGAGTGACCCCGAGACCGACCAGCGGCGCACCCGCGAGATGGTCGACGCCGTCGCCGACAGCGACGCTCCGGCCCTCAGAGTCTGGACGCCCTCTCGCCAGGTCGTCTTCGGCCGGCGCGACCGCCGCAGCGACGGCTACGAGCGGGCCAGGGAACTCGTACTACAGCGGGACTTCGCCGTCCGCGAACGCGAGGTCGGGGGCCGGGCAGTCGCCTACACCGGGACGACCGTCGCGTTCGCGCTCGCCGAACCCGTCGACGACCACCGGCGCGGTATCGGTGCCCGGTACGACCGCGCGCTCGACGCGCTCCAGAGCGCCCTCGCCGACCGCGGAATCTCCGCCGAACGTGGCGAACCACCGGACTCGTTCTGTCCGGGAAGCCACTCCCTGCAGACGGACGACGGCAAAGTCGCCGGCGTCGCTCAGCGCGTCCGCCAGGACGTCGCCGTCGTGGCTGGGGTGGTCGTCGTGAGCGACGCCGCGACAGTCGCCGACGTTCTCGACCCCGTCTACGACGCGCTCGGCGTGCCCTTCGATCCGGCGAACGTCGGAAGTCTGGCCGCGGCGACTGACGGCGAACCCACTCCGGAGAGAGTGGTCGACGCCGTCGGGAGGGCGTTCACCGGGGAGTCGGAGACTGGCTCCGACGCTGTCCGGGGGAGGTAGGCTCGGTCGACGGACTTCCCGTACTCGGGAAGCGCGAAAATGCCGTCGGGGCCGTGGAGGGGCTTTGGAGGGCCGTCAGCAAGGGGCCGTGGAGGGACTGCGAGCAACCCGCGAGAGACGAGACGGTGTTCAGTCCCGTTCGAAGGCTCGAATCGCGTTCCGTACCTCTTCGTCGGTCGCTTCGCTCCGCTCGTCCGACCGCGACGAGACGAGGCGCAGGTACTCCGCGAGCGTCGATCGGACGCGCGTACCGAGCCCTTCGTCTCGGGGGGTCTCGACGACGGATTCGTGGAGGGTGGACGGGGACATAGCCATTCTAGCACCTCAGGCAGACTGCGTGCGCGTCACGCGCCAGGTGGTCGCGCTCGTGTAGGACCACTTCTCGATTTCGAGGTCGGGCGCGGACTCCTGCAGCCGGATCATCAGCTGGCCGATCGCCTGGGGCGACAGGTCGACGTCGTCGGCGATGAACTTGCCCTTGACGTAGAGTTCACCCTGGTTTGCGGTCTCTTCGGCCAGATACGCACGCAGGCGCTCGGCCTTGGAGTCACTCTCGGCGCAGTCGGCGGGCGATTCCTCGACAGCCGCGGGGGGTGCTGTTGCGCTCATTGGCTTCGGTCACCACTTGCACCCAGTGGGTGTTATATACGCGAGTCGCTTTGCTCTATTTAGCGACTGCCCGGAACAATTAATCCGATTTCGGCGCTCGAATTCGTTTCATCCCCATTTTACGACTGGCTGAGACCGCCCGAGATTCTTTACGATACGATCTGACGCGCTCTCTCAGTTTACGGGGAACGTCCGTTCGATGGACAGAAAAATTCACGACGGCCGACACGATCGCGGTGAGGCACACGCTACAGGAGACGCTTGACGACCGTTCGCGAGCGAACGCGCGTAAACTGTTCTCGGTGCGTGGGCACACCACCGTCCGCGGTCGCGACTCCGAAACACGTAGGTCTGGCCACCGAGGAGCCAACCGTATGCTCATCCGGAACGCGACACTCCCAGACAAGTCCGAGCGCGACGTCCGCGTCGAGGGCGAGACCATCGCCGCCGTCGAATCGGCCCTCGAACCCCACGACGACGAGCGCGTCGTCGAAGCACGGGGCAAGCGACTCTTCCCGGGGATGATCGACGTCCACGTCCACTTTCGCCAGCCCGGCTACTCGCACAAGGAGACGTGGGCGTCGGGGTCCCGCTCCGCTGCAGCGGGCGGCGTCACTACCGTCGTCGACCAGCCCAACACAGACCCGCCGACGATCGACGCCGACGCGGTCGCGGAGAAGGAATCGCTCGCCGGCGAATCGGTCGTCGACTACGGCATCAACGGCGGCGTCACCGAATCGTGGGACCCCGACGGCCTCCTCGACCAGCCGCTGTTCGCCCTTGGCGAGGTGTTTCTCGCCGACTCGACGGGCGACATGGGCATCGACGCCGACCTGTTCGAGGACGCGCTGGTGAGAGCCACCGAGAGGGGTCGGGCCGTCACCGTCCACGCCGAGGACGCGACGCTCTTCAATCAGGACGCGAAAGAGCGCGACGACGCCGACGCCTGGAGCGCGTTCCGGACCACCGAGGCCGAGGAAGCCGCCGTCGAACGGGCCTGCGGCGTGGCCAGCGAGCACGACGCTACCATCCACGTCGCGCATACGAGCACGCCCGAGGGGATCGATATCGCCGCCGACGCGGGGATGACCTGCGAGGTGACGCCCCACCACCTGTTCCTCTCGCGCGACGACCTGGCGGAACTCGGGACGTTCGGCCGGATGAACCCGCCGCTCCGGAGCGAGGAGCGACGTGCAGCGGTGTACGAACGCGTCGCCGACGGGACCGTCGACATGATCGCGACAGACCACGCGCCCCACACGCGCGAGGAGAAGGACGCCGCCATCTGGGACGCGCCCTCGGGCGTCCCCGGCGTCGAGACGGCGCTCCCGCTCCTCCTCGAAGAAGCCAGGCAGGGGAACCTCTCCTACGAGCGCGTCCGCGACCTCACCGCGGCGAATCCAGCCGACGTGTTCGACCTGCCGCGGAAGGGAACCATCGAGGAAGGCGCCGACGCCGACCTCGTCCTCGTCGACCCGGACGACGCTCGGAAGATTCGTGGGGAGGACATGCACACCAAGATCGACTGGACGCCGTTCGAGGGCTTCACCGGCGTGTTCCCGGAGTGGACGATGGTTCGAGGCGAGGTCGTCTACGAACGGGACCCGGCGAGCGGCGACGAGACGTTCGCCGACCACCAGGGCGAGAACGTTCGTGAGCGGTAGAACTACTGTGTTGATCAGTCCGGATCGAGACGACCACGAGAACTAGAAACAAAACCCCGAAAGCCCCCTCCCGCTCGGGTCGGGGGCCCGCGACTGCGCTCCTCGCTCACTCCGTTCGCTCCGGTGCTTGTCGGGGCCGCCTTCCCCGAGCGGTCGGCCCCTTTCATTCCCGCCCGTTTCTCCTGACGAACCAGCCGAAGTGGGTGGACTGAAAGGGGCGGTCGGCTGAACGAACCCCGACGACGCGAGCACCGCAGCGGAGCGAGGAGCGCAGCGAGTCGCGGGAGTTCAGCCGACCGGGGCTTTCGGCCTGTTGATTAGAGTTGCAGGTGCCGCCTCAGTACCGACCGATCAACACAGTAGTTGCCTCCCGCACAGAGGTAGCTAACGGGAAAGCGCACCCTCACTCCGATTCCTCTTCGGCACGCCCCTTCCAGGCCTTCTCCTGGGCGCGTTCGGCGACGTGGCGGTCGCCGTCGGCGAGACGCTCGCGCGCTCGCTCCTCGAGCGTCTCGGCGTCGTCGAGCAGGCCGGCCTGGAACGTCTCCAGCACGTCGTAGGACCAGCGGTCGTCGAGCACGCCGCAGGGGAGAAAGTCGTCGCGGAGTTCGTCCGCCAGTTCGTCTTCACCCTGGTCGCGCAGCAACGCCTCGGCGGCGGCGAAGTGGTCCATCGCGTGACCGGTGTTGTGGTGGAAGGCGACGAGGTGGCCGTGTGCGCGGTGGAACCACTCCAGGCCGAGTTCGACGCGGTGGAGGGCCTCGACGGCGGGGTCATCGGAGTGAGGGGACTCGGCGACGCGCTGCTGGTCGTCGACTTTCGTCGGGTTCCCGGTGTGGGCGGCGTCTTCGGCGGCGGTTCGGTCGTCGGCTCGCGGTCCCTCGGTCGGATCTGACGCCATGTCCCACAGTTGGGCGCCGGGACACCTCTGTCTGTCGCTCGTATCACACTGGACACACGTTCGTCGGCACGGTCCGCTGCAGACGAGCGCAACGTTTCTACGTTCGGACGCCCCACTGTGGGACATGCATCGCCGGTCGTTCCTCCGGGCTGCGTGTGGAAGCGCCGTCCTCGGGAGCGTCGGAACTGCCAGCGCACACCCGAAAGGCTCTGGCGGGGGGCAGGGGACGCCGGTCTCCGAGACGCCGACGGGACCGGACCCGCTCGGATCGCTCCGCCTCGCGGGCGCCAAGGAGGCGGTCGTCCGGGACGGAACGACCGTCTTCCTGGCGACGACTGACGGGTTCGCCGTCGTCGACGTGAGCGACCCGGCCGACCTGGCCGTCGCCTACAGTTCCGACGCCGTTCTCGACGACCACGAACACGGCCCCATGCGACAGATCTGGGACGTGAAGGTCGACGGCGACTGTCTGCTCGTGGTTGGCCCGGCCAACGGCGGCGTCGACGCCGTCCACGCCGCCGTCGTCTACGACGTCGGGGACCCGACCGAACCGGACCGCGTCGCCGTCCACGAGACGGACTACCCCATCCACAACGCCTTCCTCGCCGACGGCGTCGCCTACCTGACGGCAAACGACTTCGAATCGAACTGGCTCGTCACCGTCGACGCCGACTCGGGCGAGGAGTTCGGCCGGTGGTCGTTGCTTGACCACGACGAGGCCTGGGGTGACGTCGAACCGGTTATGCGCGTCCTCCACGACGTCTGGGTCGCCGACGACATCGCCTACCTCGCCCACTGGGACGCCGGCACCTGGATTCTGGACGTGTCGGACCCGGCCAGCCCTGAGTTTCTCTCTCGCGTCCGCGGTCGGCCGGTCGAGGAACTCGCCGCCGTGGCGAACACCTCGGAGGAAGCGACGGCGCTGCCCGGCAACGACCACTTCGTCACCGTCGACGAGAGCGGGACGCTGCTCGGTGTCGGCGTGGAGTCGTGGGCCGTCGAAGACGGTGCGGACGTCGGCCCAGGCGGCATCCACCTCTACGACGTCTCCGACCCGACAGACCCGCGCGAACGGGCAACGATCGACCCGCCGCCGTCGCCCGACCCGACCCGGTCGGGCGTCTGGACGACGGCCCACAACTTCGAACTCGCCGACGGCCGGTGCTACTCCTCGTGGTACCAGGGTGGCGTGAAGGTCCACGACGTCTCCGAGCCGTCGACGCCGCGGGAGCTGTTTCACTGGCGCGACGGGAGCCAGACGAAGTTCTGGACGGCCCAGCGGGGCGTGCCCGGCGAGTTCTTCCTCGCCAGCAGCTGGGAGTCCCCCGGTGACGAGGACGGCGCCGGCGGGCTGTACGTCTTCCCGGACCCGGCACCGGCTGAACCGGCGACGGAGTCGGGGGCGACAGACTCGGCCGGAGACGGCGGCATCGGCTCGCTCGTCGGTCTCGGCGCGCTCACCGGCGCCGGCCTCGGTGCGCTGGGGTTCAGCGCCTGGCGCGCTCGGCGATAGCTGCGGCTCGGTCCGTCAGCTGTCGGGCGACAGAACGTCTGGAAGCGACTGCGGAGCGGCGGTTACTGGACGGTCCAGTCACCGTCCTCGGCGACGACGACGCGACTGTCGAACAGGTCGGTTACCGCCGACACCGTCTCCTCGCCGAACGGTTCCGGGTCGAAGTGGTAGTGTGCGACTGCGTCCGCCGTGGCCATCCGGTCGGTAGTCGCACGGAGGAACTCCAGCGCCTGCTCCCGGGGCGTAGTCTGGAGTAACCTGGTCACCGAATCGAAGCAGACGACGAGCTGTCGGTCGCTCGCCGCCAGTGATCCCAGGCGCTCCGTAATCGTCGCCGCCAGCTCCGGGAGGTCGCTCGCGTCCGGGATGTACGAGAATGATTCGAGGCGCCCACTCGCCGCTCCCCGGGTGGTCGCGGCGGCCGACGACCGGGGGAAGTCCCCCAGGTTGATCGCGGCGGTGTCTGCCGGTCGTTCGTCCATGTACTGTTCCCAGGCGGAGACGCGACGATCGAAGGATTCCGCGTGCAACACTCCCAGCAGGTTCTCCTGGTCATACGGCGCGACGGACAGGAGGTCCACGCAGGCCTCGTGGGAGTGTGAGTGCGTCGTCAGGAGGACGTTTGCCGCCCCGTCGATCGACTCGTGGATGAACGCGTCGGGCGTCGTGTCGGCGACGTAGATGTCGCCGGCGGAGGTCACCTCGACCTCGAGGTCGTCGACCGTGAACGAGACGGAAACGCTGCTCGATTCGGACACCAGCGTGTCCAGGGCGTCCGGGTCGACCACGCGTCCGAGGGGTTCCAGTTCGAGGGCGTCTCGCCCCTTCACGAACTGGATCGCCTCCAGTACTCCACCGAACGGATCCGCGTCGTCGATCCTGAAGTGGTACGTCTCTGTGTCGGCGTCCATCAGTGTGTGCTTCCCTTCGGTGTCATTGCGATGTCGGTGCGAGACCGTATCCCACTGAACAGAACATGCGGTCTCGGATATATAACTATTTACTGGATATGCCCGCCCGGTGATGCGTTTGACAGTTTTCAACGCGACCTTTCACCGACCGGCCGGCGCCTCCTCGCAACCACCCGGTGACCTCGTCAGGGGAAGCTGACGAGTTTGGCTGCGGGCCAGTCGGTCGTCCCATCCCGGTCGGCGGTCTCGGCACCCTCCGGGTCACGACTCGCTCCCGCCGAGCCCGTGGACGAGTGACGCCGCGACGTTCCGGGCCTTCTCCGCGAGCGCCTCGGAGACGTGGCCGGCCTCGACCGCGTCGTCGAGTTCGTCGTCGTCGACGCGCTCGACCGTCCCGTCGGCGTGTTTCACCACGTCGACGTGGAGGTCGACGTAGCGGACTTGCCCGGGGAACACCTCGACTGGGGTACAGACGTTGACGTACGTCCCGCGGCGCTCGCCCTCGGCCCCCTCGTAGGTTGTCGGGTACCACCAGCGGCCCTCCGTGACCTTGGTGATGGCGACGTCGCCGGCCTGTCGATCGACGCCGAGGCCGTCGTACTGGCCGCCCGGCGTCATCTCCCGCCGGAGCGTCACCGTCCCGTCCGCCTCGACCGAGTCGACGGCCGCCTCGCCGAGCGTGAACAGGCGGCCGTCGGGCTTCCCGTGGGCGATGTCCACGGTGTCGCCGGCCTGCGGCCCGAACTGTCGCGCCACCGCCGCGAAGGGGAAGTCGCTCTCGCCGGTGTCGACGTCCTCGTCGTCGACGAGCGCCTCGACCAGGTCGACCGCCCCCGAGGCGCTGTTCGTCCCCGCCTTCGTCCGGTGGTGGCCCGGCATCGTCGTCGTCACCTCGCGGCGGACCTCGTCGAGCGCGAACCGGCTCTCGCGGCCGAACCACACCCAGGTCGTCGCCTCGTCGGTGAGGTAGCGATGGGGCGCGACGGCGGCCGGGTCGGGTGCGTCCCCGTCGGCGGGTTCGGCCCCGCTGGCGAGCGCATCGTCGACGGTAGCGGCCCGTTCGTTCAGCGTCTCGAGCGCGTCCGAGAGCGCGTCGAGGTCCGCGTCGTCGCTCGCCGCGTCCCACCGAGCGCCCCAGCCCTGGCGGGGGTCCGTCGGGAGGATGTCCGCGAGCGCGGGGCCGTTGGTCGCCGCCGTCCCACCGCGGACCAGCGTCGCCAGCGACCCCTGGACGCGCATCGTCGCGTCGAGCACCGTGCGGTCGTCGCCCCACGGCGGCGTCGGTTCGGTCACCTGGACGCGCAGGCGGTCGCCGTCGTCGACCCGTTCCGGGCTGTTCGAGTAGGGGAGGAACCCCTGTGCCCCGTCGCCCAGGTCGACGACGGCGCCGCTTCTGCGGGTATCGACGACTTCGCCGGCGAAGACGGCGCCCCGGGGCGTCGGGTCAGCCCAGGCCAGCGCGTCGCGGCCGAGCGACTGGAGGTCGTCGGCCACCTGCGCGACCGTCTCCTCGTCGCCGACGACGCCGACGCCCTGCCGATCGTCCGTCGTCGAGACCACGGCGTCGGCCTGTTCGGGCGGGAACTCGGCGTCGAAGCGCTCGCGGATGGGGTCCGAGGCCTGGACGACGCCCGGGTCGTCCCGAAATAGTTCCGTCAGCGCCGTCGCGTAGATGCCACGCACCTGGACCGTCATAGCGCCTCGCGCTCCGCGGCGAAGCGCACCCGCCCGTCGACCGTCGGCCCGAGGGTGAGTTCGACCACGCCCTCGGAGAGGACGCGCCCGGCCTCGACCGGGACCCCCCAGCTGTCGAAGCGGAGATATCCCCGGATGTCGTCGGCGTGGGTGAACAGGTCGAGGTAATCGACGGTGTGCTCCTGGACGTCGCTCGAACTGTGGGCGACGTCCATGTCGGAGTAGACGGTCTCCCGATCCGCGAAGAACGCTTCCAGTTCGGCGGCGGCCTCGTCGGTCAGTTCGACGACGGTCTCCGAGGCGGCGTCGATCTCGTCGGTCGAGAGGCCCGCCTCGCGCAACGCCTGCTGTTCGCGCTGGGTGAAGTGCATACCGACCGTTCGGATTCGAACCGTGAAAACGGTTGTACTGTCGGCCGAACTCGCGCGACGATCCGTCGTCGCGACGGCGCCCGCCGTTCAGAAGGTGTTCAGGATGAGGACGAGGAACCCGAACATCGCGCCGAAGGCGACGATGGTCCGGGGGTCGATTCGGATTGTGTTGCGGTCTTCCGCGTCGAAGTACCGGACCAGGCCGGCACTGGACATCAGCCCGCCGCCGTCGTTGCTGCTCATGCTATTTGCTGGACCCCGCGTCGGAGTAAGCCTTTCCCTTTCGCGACCGGTCGACGCCGGCGTGGCGACGGCCCCGCTTCCGCCGGCACCGACGCGCCGAAGCCGCCAGCGCAGCACTCCTGTCGGCGAACCACCAGAAGGCGGACGCGCCGGTCACCCGCGTGTCGACTGCTCGGTGAAAATCCTTATCTGGCCCGCACGGTTAGCTTTGGGCGAACCAGCAATGACAGTCACGCTCAAGGACTTTTACGCCGACTGGTGTGGCCCCTGCAAGACCCAGGACCCGATCCTGGAGGACCTCGAAGAGGACTGGGGCGACGTCGAATTCGAGAAGATCAACGTCGACGAGGAGCAGGACGTCGCCAACGAGTACCAGGTGCGCTCGCTGCCCACGCTCATCGTCGAGAACGACGACGGCATCGTCGAACGGTTCGTCGGCGTCACACAGCACGACGACCTCGAGACGGCGCTCGACCAGGCGAACGCATAACTCGGTTGCTTCGTTTTCGTTTCGGCTCCACCGGCGAGTGACGACTATCGAAATCGGGGCCGGACCGCTTCCTACCGGAACTCGACGCCCAGGTCGTGCATCCCGTCGTTGTGGCGGGCAACGTTGATGAGCAGCGGCGTCACGCACTCGACTTCCGCGGCGTTGGCGAGCGGGCCGCCGTCGAGTGGGCGGAGGCCTTCGATGTCGTCGGCCAGGGCCATCACCGTCTCCTTGGCGTCGTGGTCGTCGCCGACGACGATGGTGTCCCACTCGACGTCGGCGTCCAGATCCGCCAGGCGGCCCGCCGCGAGGTTGTGGAAGGCGCCGACGACGGGGACGTCGTCTGGGGCGGCGCGGGCGGCCAGCGCGGTGACGCTGCCGGCGCCGGGCCGGTTGTAGTGGAAGCCCGCCTCGTCGCGTTTCATCCCGACGGCCGGGGAGACGAGAACGTTCCCTTCCTCCAGCGCGTCGGCGACGGCCTCGACGGTGTCGGTGAGGTGGTAGGCGGGGACCGCCGCCACGACGACGTCGGCCCGTTCGGCCGCCGAGCGGTTGTCGGTGCCGTCGACGGTCGCGTCGGCGCCGCGACTGTCGAGTTCGGTCTCGTACTCGTCGGCCTTCGCCGCCGCGCGGTCGGCCTCGCGCGATCCGATAACGACCTCGTGGGTCGAGTCCATCGCCCAGCGCAACGCCAGTCCCTCGCCGATGTCGCCGGTGCCCCCGAGCAAGGCAATTTGCATAGCTATTGGGTGGGCCGAGCGCCGAATAAACGTTGTTACTGGTCGCGTCGCGCCCACCAAGGCTTTTGACGGCCGGGGGATAACTGTCGAGGCATGAGCAGGGCCGACACCATCCTGGAGTGCGAGGACTGCGTGGCCCCCGCCGACGCCTTCGCGCTCGTCAGCGACGAGACGCGACTGTCCATCCTGGAGGCGCTCTGGCGCCTCGACGACCCGGTCCGGTTCTCCGAACTCCGGAGCGAGGTGGGCGTCCGCGACAGCGCGCAGTTCAACTACCACCTGAACAAACTGACCGACCAGTTCGTCCGCAAGGTCGAGGCGTCCGCGGACGGCGACGGAGCCGCCAGTGGCACCGAACCCGCCGGCTACGAACTCCGAACCGCCGGCGAGCGCATCGTCCAGGCCATCCTCGCCGGGTCGTTCACCGAACACCCGCGCCGGGAGATCGCCATCGACGACCCGTGCACCCAGTGCGGGTCGGAACTCGCGGCCCGCTACGACGACGAGGTGCTCGCCATCGACTGCCCCGACTGCGGGCACGGCCACGGCGAGTACCCGTTCCCGCCCGGCGGGCTCCACGACCGCTCCGACGCGGAGATTCTGGAAGCGTTCGACCAGCGCGTGCGCCACCTCCACTGCCTCGCCAAGGACGGCGTCTGCCCGGAGTGTTCCGGCCGCATGAACACGACCATCGAGCGCGCGGGTGAGTGCTGTCTGGGCACCTCGCTGCGGGCCGACCACGTCTGCGAGCAGTGCAACCACCAGCTCTGCTCGGCGGTGGGCCTGGGGCTGCTGGACCACTCCGCCGTCGTCTCGTTCTACGGCGACCACGACGTCGCACTCTCGGAGACGCCCTACTGGCGACTGGAGTGGTGCGTCGACGACGAATCGGTCACCGTCCTCGAGGAGAACCCCTGGACCATCCGCATCGACATCAGCGAGAACGAGGAGACGCTCCGGGTCACCGTCGACGGCGACCTCTCCGTCGTCGACACCGAACGGGTCTGAGCCGCGGCCCGCCGCGACGTTTTTCGCCGGTTCGCCACCCGCTTCTATCAGACCTGTTACTCGAACGCAGTTCAGTAACTCGCGCTACAAAAATATCATTCAGATTATAGTTATGCCGTCGGCGACCCGAGATCCACCTGTGATGAGGATCCCGACGCCGACCCACCTCGACCCGACGCCGTGCGACGGATCGACGCTCGAATGCCTCGCCTGCGGGATGGCCGTCGTGGCCGTCTTCCCCCTCGCGCTGTGGGCCGTCGCCAACCCGATCGTCGCCGCAGTCGTCACGGCGACTGCCGTCGTCGCGCTGGTGACGCTGTCCGGTCTGGCGCGAACCGGCGCGCTCTGGTTCGACGGCGAGAAGATGTAGCGCCCGAACCGTCGACCGATTTTTCCTGACTGGTCACTCCAGCAGGTCCGGCAGGTCGTTGACCGACTCGACGACGGCGGCGGCGCCGGCCCCGCTGTACTTGCGCCGGCCGTCGTCACCCGTCAGCCCGCCGGTCAGCACCCCGACGCCGTAGTACACACGGTCGTCGTCCGCGGCGTCGGCGTTGACTGCCGTCCGGATGTCGTCCAGCGTGTCGCCGGCGAACGCCACCCGCTCGGCGCCGAAGCGCTCGGCGACTGTCCGGAGCGCGTGCGGGTGGGGCTTGCCCTCCTCCCAGTCGTCCATCGTGAACCGGTACTCGTCGTCGACGGACAGGCCCACACGGTCCATCGCGATGTCCGCCTCTGCGGCGGGTCGGCCGGTGACGACGCCGACGTCGTAGCGCTCGTGCAGCGCCTCGATCGTCTCGGGCTCGACCAGCACCGGCTCGTCGTTGACGAACCCCGCCGTCTCCATCTCGGGCTCACCCCCCTCCAGTTCGCGATACAGGTCGCTTCCCAGGTACAGCTGCTGGAACACGTCCCGGAGCCGCTCGGGGTCCCAGGCGTCGAAGACGGCCTCGACGGCGGATTCGTCTAGCGACTCCCGAATCACTGCCTCTGCCGCGTCCAGTCCACCGCCGTGCTCTGCGATGCCGTCGGTGAACTCGTCGATATCGTGGTCCATTCCTTCGCGCGACCCGAGCAGGTACAGCGCCGCCGCGTAGGTGAGCTCCCAGTCGTCGTTGAACCCGCCCGCGTCCTTGAACTGCTGGATGGCTTCCTTGGGGATGGTCTCGCCGTACACCGATTCCAGAGACTCGACGATCGCCCGCCGGTAGGAGTCCGCCACGTCCACCAGCACGCCGTCGATGTCCAGCACGACCGCGTCTACGTTCATGTGGGTGACTCGTGGTTGCGGGTCCTCAATTCCTTTCCCCTTCTTCTTCGCCGTATTTCTCGTCGGTCGAGGTCGCGTTCTTTCGCGAGTAGTCGGTACAGAGAGGTCCTAGCTGTAACGATTGGGTTTGTTCGGGCGCTTGGTGGTGCTATTGACGACCGCAACAGGTCGAAAGCCCTCGGCGCGCTCGCCTCGCGCGACCCACGCTGCGCGCCTCCCTCCGGTCGGTGCTTGCGGGGTCGGGCTTCGGCCACCGCGCCTCGCCCTTTCAGTCCACCAGGTCCTGCCTCGCTCACGCGGCCTCACTCCGTTCGGCACGCGTTCACGATTGAGTCCGCCAAACCTCCCCGGTCGCTCGCCGTCCGGCGAGCGATACGCTTCCTGACCGCTCCGCACCCGCCCGGCCGGGAGCGCGTTTCATCGCGCGACCAGGGGAAGGGCAGGGTTGCGGTGCTGTGCGGGCCTCGGAGTCCTCGTGAGCGAAGCGAACGAGGGCTCGTCAGAGCTTGCTCTGACGGTGGACTGAAAGGGCGAGGCGGGGTGGAGGAAGCACGGACCCGCAAGCACGCGAGGAACGAGCGCGCGCAGCGTGGTCCGCGCGACTCCAGGCCGCCGAGGGCTTTCGACGTGTTGTTCCCACAGTTCCTTCCAGCACTCAAATCACAGAACCACCAGTTACAGAAGCACCTTGAACAGAACACACAGGTTCGACCCGGGCAGGACTTCGGTCACTCAGCCCCGGCGGTTACCCGGGACCCCCTCCTTCGCGACGAACAGTGTCTCGCCCTCGGGAAGGGTCTCCCGGTCGACAGAAATCGAAGGCTGGTCGCTGCCGAGCGTCGTGAACAGGAAGTCCGCGTCGAATTCACGAGCCACGTCCCACGCGGGTCGATGGAGCTCCGGCGGCAGGTTGAGCCCGTACACGCACTCCGCATCAGCGTACACTGACTTCTCGGGCTCGGTCACGTCGTCTTTCACAAACCCCACCCCGTCGGGAACTGCACGCTCGACCACGTCGGTGGCGGTCACCACACAGCCCCGTTCGACCAGCGCTGTGGCGACCTCGGGCTGGCGACCCACGCCGACCTCGACCAGCCGGTCGAAATTCTTCAACCGGTCGACAAGGGCCTCACGTGCGGTGGTCATGGCGGGATGTTTATGCCACACCCATGCATATGCGTTCCTATGCACGTCGATATCGTGCCGGTGGGTGACGTCCCCGCGACGGTCAAGCGCGAGGCCTCGGACGGCCTGCGTTCCGTCTACGACTGCGATGTCTCCATGCACGAGCCCCGTTCTATCCCTGCCGGTGCGCACGACGAATCCCGGGACCAGTACCGGGCAGAAGAGTTCATCGACCTGGCACAGCGGGTGGGCAAGGGCGACAAGAACATCGCCATCACCGGCAAGGACCTGTACTACCGCCGGCGCAACTACGTCTTCGGCCTCGCGTACCTCTCGGGCAGTGGCAGCGTCATCTCCACCTACCGCCTCCAGACGTCCTCCGACGGTGGCTTCTCCAACCGCTCGGCGAGCGACATCTTCGCCGACCGCGTCCGCAAGGAAGTCATCCACGAGATCGGCCACACCATCGGCCTCGAACACTGCGACAACAAGCGCTGCGTGATGAACTTCTCGCCCACGGTCAGACAGGTCGACGTCAAGGAACCGTCGCTGTGTGGCTCCTGCCAGCGAGACGTGATCTGAGCGTCGCCGCGTCCGTTCAGATGCCAAATCTATTAGGCATCAACGGTATCCTCTGTGTGCCTCTATACCAAGGTGCGATGAGTGAAAGTCATTCCACAACCAGGGTCGACGAACTGAGCGACATCTTCGTATCAGTGACGGGGGACGACTCGGTGACGGAGGTCCAGGAGGAGGTCCACAGCGACCGCGAACTCCCCGCCGACGAGGCAGTCGACGTCGACGACGGCCTCGAGGACGCGGTCGCCGGCGCAGAGACGGGCAGCACCTCGGACCCGGCCGCCTGAGAACGCTTTTTCGAGACCGACCGTCTACTTTCCGCCGACCACCCGCTTCTCACTGCCCACCGCTCACCCGCTCCTTACTGCCCACCGCTCACCCACTATCTACCGCCCACCAGCCACCAGCGACGAGTCTCGGCGACGACTCGCCGGCCGCCGCTTCACCCGCACCTGACTCCCGGGCGCACGGCTCACTCTTCGACGACCGTCAGTTCGAGCGTGTGGCCCGACTCCGTGCCGTGCATCTCGACGGTCTCGTACGGATTCTCACCGTCCGCCGGGGTGACCACCTTCGAGAACTCGCACTCGGTACACTCGATCCGCATCGTCGGTGTATCGTTGGATGACATGGGTGGACTGGTTCCGCCGTGATCCGCGGGGCACTGGCCTTCTCTCTCACGAACGCACCGACACTGCAGTGCGTAGACGGCCAGGACCGATGGGGGTCTCCGTCTACAACCTGTCACTCCATGCTAATAACGGCGTCCATCGGACCGACGTCCGCTGGTTCCGGGCGCTATAGCAAAGACGTTGCACGGTGGAAAGTGATGGCTCACGGCTCGTTTCACTCGCCGTTCGCCAGTAAGTTGGCGCTCACTCCGTTCGCGCCAACCTCGCCTCGCGTGTCGCTCCCTGCGCCCTCACGGGTCGTCCCTCCCCGTTCGAGCAACCGCGGGCGCTTCGCGCCCGCTCCGGTCGCTCCCGCTGGGCACTTAGCTGATTCCCCACTGCGTTCGGAACCAGCCCCCCTCACGGCTCGTTTCACTCGCCGTTCGGTGTTAAGGTGGTTCCTCACTGCGTTCGGAACCACCCTAGGGCGCGTAGTAATACTCCCCATCCCGCTTTTGCTGCCGGTCCAACTGACTCCCGGGCTTGTTGATACGCGGCCGGGAGGTCCGCTCGTCGCGCCGGAAGGTCACGTCCAAATTAGCGAGGAACTCGTTCATGCCCTCGCGCATCCCCACGGGGGGACTGGCCTGCCCGTGGTGGGCGGGCTCGCCGTCGAAGACGAGCAGGCGGTCCGACAGCAGGTCGATCATGTAGATGTCGTGGTCGATGACCATCGCCGTGGCGTCGTGGTTCTCGGCGTAGCGCCGGATGGCCGAGGTCGCGAGCACGCGCTGTTCGACGTCGAGGTGGGCCGACGGCTCGTCCAGGAGGTACAGATCGGCGTCCTTCGACAGGCAGGCGGCGATGGCGACGCGCTGGCGCTCCCCGCCGGAGAGGTCGTCGAGGTTCTGCTCCATGATGGAACTGAGCTGGAGCGGCTGGGAGATTTCGGTGTTCCAGTACGACGAACCGAAGTCGTCGGTGATCGAGGCGAGGAACGCGTCGACACGCATCGGCTGGTCGATCTCGATGTACTGGGGCTTGTAGGCGATGTCGAGTTCGGTGTCGATCTCGCCCTCGTCCGGTTCGAGCCGGCCGGCGAGCATCTTGGCGAACGTCGACTTCCCGATGCCGTTCGGGCCGACGACGCCCAGGACCTCGCTCTCGCGAATCGATCCGCCCTCGACTTCGAGGGAGAACTCGCCCTCGCCGTAGGACTTGACGAGGTCGGGGTACTCGATGACGACGTCGCCGGTCGAACTCGTGCGCGGGGCGTGCTCCTCGAACTCGATCTCCGTCTGGCGGATGCGCATGTTCTCGTTGTCGAGGTAGCCACCGAGGTACTCGTTGATCCCGCCCTTGGTCGACTTCGGGCTGGTGATGATACCGTAGGCGCCGGGCTCACCGTAGGCGACGTGGAGCGCGTCCGTCAGCAGGTCCAGAATCGCCAGGTCGTGCTCGACGACCAGCATCGAGCGGTCCTCGTCCTCGGCGAGTTCCTGGATGAGCTGTGCGGCGGTCATCCGCTGGCCGATGTCGAGGTACGGCGTTATCTCGTCGAGGAAGTAGAAGTCGGCGTCGCGGGCCAGCGTCGCCACGAGGGCGACGCGCTGCAGCTCGCCGCCGGAGAGGTTGTCGATGTGGTTGTCCAGCACCGGCTCGATGCCGACGCGTTCGACGAGGTCGTCGAGCGCGCCGCGTTCGTCCGTCGCTTCGAGCAGGTCCCGCGTGGGGCCGTCGAACTGGTCGGGGATCTGGTCGACGTACTGGGGCTTGCGCGCGACGGTCACGTCGCCCTCGCGGAGGTCCTCCAGGTAGTTCTGGAGCTCCGTCCCGCGGTAGCGGTCCAGCACTTCGTCCCATGACGGCTCCTCGCCGTACTTGCCGAGGTTCGGGGCCAGCTCGTCGGCGAGGATGTGGACGGCCGTCGTCTTCCCGATACCGTTCGGACCGAGGATGCCCGTGACGCGCCCTTCCTGGGGCGCGGGCAGGCCGTACAGCGCGAAGGAGTTCTCGCCGAAGCGGTGGACCGGCTCGTCGTTGAGTTCCTGCGGGAGGTTGATGATCTCGATGGCGTCGAACGGGCACTTCTCGACGCAGATCCCGCAGGTCTCGCCAAGACAGATCTCCTCGGAGATGCGGACCTGGTCGGGACTGCCCTCGAAGTCCTCGCCCTCCTCGTACGTGTCGCCGCGCTTGACGATGCACTCCTTGCCCGTCCGGTTGGGCGGGCAGAAGTTCATACACTCGTAGTTACAGCGGTCGGGCTGGCACCTGTCCAGGTCCACGACCGCGATGCTGTCGTCCGCCATCTTAGAGTGCAGACGCCAGGAGGATGCCCCACGAGACGAACCACAGCGCGAAGGTCATGAACGCGACGTAGACCTTGTCCTTCGTCCCGAGGCCGTCGTATTCGATCCCGAGCACGTGCAGGATGGGGAACTGGACGAGGATCGCGATCGCGAGGACCCCGATGCCGATCTGGCTCTTCGGGTCACCCCCGGCGACCGCGTTGGACGCGACGCCAGCCGCGAGCCCCGCCACCGCGGCTATCGTCGTGACCGTGAGCCCGCGCATGTGCGCGCTCATCTCGTCGACCGTTTCCGTAGCCATGGTGGTATCTCGGCTACGAGGCACCAAAAGCCGCCCGATCCGTGTGAGTGGCGGGGACCCGGTCGGGACTCACATCACCGTCGAAACACGAATCCCCCGACGACGGGATACACGATCACCCACTCGCGACGGGTTCACCGCCCTGACTCCTCAATCTTTATGGAGCCTGCGCCTCTCCGACCAGATGATGACTGATTCCGACGGGGAGGCCATCGCTGACCTTCCACCGAGCGCGAAGCTCGTCTACAAGGTTCTGGAGTACGACGGCCCGCTCACTCAGAAGGGCATCGTCCAGGAGTCGATGCTCTCGGCGCGGACCGTTCGCTACGCCCTCGAACGCCTCGACGAAGTCGGCGTGATCGAGGAGGACGTCTACTTCGCCGACGCCCGCCAGAACCTCTACGAGATCGTCGAACCGGACGAGGCCGAACAGGCCGACGCCGCGGTTTCGGACTGATCCCCCGGCTCTCTCAGACTGCTTCTTCTACTTTCACGCCGCCGCAGCTGTTGCACTTGGGTATCTCGGTCTCGGTGTAGTAGCGTTCGCCACACGACGCACAGACGAAGGTGGGGGCGCCAGCGACGTCGTCGCCGGTGATGGTCACCGGCAGGTCCGCCCCGAGCGTCACCGCCTGGCTGACGCTGCCGAACAGGAGCGCGCCGACCCGTGACCGCTTTCGCCCGCCCATGACGATGGCGTCGGCGCGGAAATCCTCGGCCGCGTCGAGGATCTCGTCGACGGGGTCGCCCGCCGCGCTCTCCCGTCTCACGGCGATTTCCCGATCCTCGAGTATCTCCCTGGCACGCTTGCCCGCAGTGAGTTGCGTCGGCGTCGTGTCGTCGTCGCGCTCGTCGTCGTCGAAGACGTGCAAGAGCACCACTTCCACGCTCTCGGCCGCGTCGGGAAGCGTCGTCACGGCACGGGCCTGAGAGGCCGCCCGTTCCTCGTTCGTGTCGATGGGCACCAGTGCGCGGTACATACGATACGTTGGCGTGTGACACACTTCGTTATACAGCGGGGTCGCGAGAGTAACGTATCGTTAGCGACTCAGGCGGGCCACGCTCACGTCATCGCCCGCCACCGCGCTTACCGCCGCCGCGGAGTGTGGTACGTTTACGGGACAGCCGGTGTAAGGGTAGCCCATGGAAACGACTCCACTCGGAGCGACCGGTGAACGGGTCAGTGCGCTGTGTCTCGGAACGATGTACTTCGGCTCCAGCGTCGACCGGGAGACCTCGTTCGACATCCTCGACCGCTACTACGAGGCCGGCGGTCGCTTCCTCGACACCGCGAACATCTACGCGACGTGGGTCGACGGCTACGACGAACCCGAGAGCGAACCTCTCGTCGGGGAGTGGCTCGACGATTGCGACGTGCGCGCGGAGATGACCGTCGCCACCAAGGTCGGCTTCGGCTACGGCGACGTCGACCGGGAACTCGATCCCGAGACGATCCGCCAGGAGGTAGAGCGGAGTCGCGAGCGCCTCGGCGTCGACACCATCGACCTCCTCTACGCGCACGTCGACGACCCCGCGACGCCCCAGACCGACGTGATGGGCACGTTCGCCGATATCGTCGACGACGGCGCCGTCCGGCACCTCGGCGCGAGTAACTTCCCCGCCTGGCGGATCGCCCGCGCCAACCGCATCGCAGCCGAGCGCGACTGGCCCCGCTTCGAGTGCGTCCAGCCCCGCTTTTCCTACCTGATCCCCGACCGCGACGCCGACTTCGACGCCCAGCTCCCGACGACGGACGAACTCGTCGACTACTGCGACCAGGCCGACCTCACCGTCCTCCCCTACTCGCCGACGCTCCGGGGCTGCTACGGCCGCGACGACCGCTCGATCCCCGAGGGCTACGTCCGTACCGAGAACCGCCTGAAGGTGCGCCTCGTCTCGGAACTCGCCGAGCGAAAGGGCGTCGACGGCAACGCCGTCGCCCTGGCCTGGATGGTCGGCCGCGACCAACCGACGGTCCCCGTCGTCGGCTGTAGCTCGGTCGACCAGCTCGAACAGAACCTCGCCGCGCTGGACGTCTCCTTCACCGACGAAGAGCAGCGCCGCCTCGACGCCATCGAGTCCTACGGCTTCGACGAGTGGGATCTGCGCGAGGCGTAAAAACGACAGCCGGTCAGTAACCTCTCGCCGTTACGACGGGACGACGGTGATCGTCTTCCCCGACCTTTTTCTTCGTCGGGGCCGCTTCGCGACCCGCTCCTCGAAAAACGTCGATGAAAAAGGCCGGCCTCACTCCGTTCGGCCGGTGAAACCACTCGCTTCGCTCGCGGTACGCTCGCCGTTACGACGGCACCACGGTGATCGCCTTGCCGCGGTCGATGGCCTGCTCCATCTCCTCGGCGATGGCGCTGCCCGGGAGATCTGGATCTCGCCGCCCCGACTGACCGTCGCGGTGAAGAGGTACTCGCCGTCGGCCTGGACCTCGACGGTGTCGCCGGCGTGGCCGTCCATCGGGACGACGACGTGGCGGGAGGTGATCTCTGGGGTGACGATTTCGCCGGGCTGGCCGTTGGCTAAGGCTCCGTCACCGGAGCTGCTCCCGCCGCCTTTGCCCGAAGCATTGCCTCCGGAGACGGTTTTCTCGGAGAGCGTGGGGCGTCGTTGTCGATGCCGAGGCGGTTCTTGACATCGGTGATACGACCGCGTCTGGGAGGCGAACGTCTTCGGCTCGATTACCGGGACGGTCAGTCACGACGGTGATCTCAGCTTTACTGCGAAAGAGGACATCAATAACGTGACCGACATGCGCAGTCCGGACCTAGATGAGGACACTGAAGGCGTGACGATCAGCTTCGACGATACCCAGTACCGGACGGCGCCGCCCGGAAACAACCCGGCCAAGCTGTTCGCCTCCGAGGGGGACGGCCGTCTCCAGCTGCAGCTGCGCCAACAGAACAAGTCCTACGGGACTGTCCGGTGTGAATACGGCCATACCTGGATCGTTGGGGGACCTATAGAACCCGGATAACTTGTCGCTCTCAGTGTCGGGCCCTCTCAGCTATAACATCGGATGCGGCGGCGACGCCTGGTCGCTCGGTAAGTCCGTCGACAGGTAAGGCGCCGCATCTGCTGGCGCCCGCTGGACTGCGCCGACTCCGCCTGGCGTCCTGCTCCACACCAAGTGGCCGCCAGTGCTACGGTGAACACTCGTTCCGCTCTATGTGTACACCTCTGGCGGGCACGTGTTGCCACTCCACCCCAGAGGTCCCTTTTCATTGCTTCTATCGGCGCGTTCGGTATTCGAAGCGCTGCCGCGTCACTGAGCCGATGTGGCTCGTTCCGTGCCGTAGCTCCACTGATCATCGTGTCGAAAGAAAAACAACTTGTACTATCGTGGCAACCTTCTTATCCACATGAACGCACGCTATCGCTCGATGCGACTCGCCGACGCGGTTGGGCTGTTCCTCCTGGCAGCGATCTTTCTCACTCAAGGAGTGCAGCGACTCCCGGACTGGGCGTTGCTGGGTGTCGCAATTGTCGCGTTCCTTACACTCCTTCTCTCTGGGGCCGTGATCGTCTACACCATCACGGTGAACTGCAGCCGGTTGTTGGCCTGGTTCTCCGGGTAACCGAATCAGTGAAAAGTCCGCCACTCGGTGAGGTGGTTTCGGGGTTCATTCAGTCGTCGCGGAATCCTCGCTCACTGATTCATAGCGGGCGTCTTCGTTCTTATAGACGATCTCCTCCCGCTTGCGACCTACTCGCCTACGACGGCACGACCGTGATCGCCTTCTCGCGGTCGATTGCCTGCGCCACGACCTTTTTCATCGTCGGGCGTGCTCGCTTCCCTCGCACACTACTCCTCGAAAAACGTCGATGAAAAAGGCCGGCCTCACTCCGTTCGGCCGGTGAAACCACTCGCTTCGCTCGCGGTACGCTCGCCGTTACGACGGCACCACGGTGATCGCCTTGCCGCGGTCGATGGCCTGCTCCATCTCCTCGGCGATGGCGCTGCCCGGGAGATCTGGATCTCGCCGCCCCGACTGACCGTCGCGGTGAAGAGGTACTCGCCGTCGGCCTGGACCTCGACGGTGTCGCCGGCGTGGCCGTCCATCGGGACGACGACGTGGCGGGAGGTGATCTCGGGGGTGACGATTTCGCCGGGCTGGCCGGTGGCTGCACCGCCATCGCCACCACCGCCGCTGCTTCCCGAGTTTCCGCCGGCGGAAGCGGGCTTCTCGTCGAGCGTGCGGACGTCGATGTCGATGCCCAGCCTGTTCTCGACGTCGGTGATGCGGCCGCCGCCCTTGCCGATGACCTGGGAGATGTCGTTCTCCTCGACCCAGACGACAGCGGTGTCCGGGCTCTTGAGGTCGACCTCGACGTGGCCGTGGGCGATGGAGCGGATCTCCCGTTCGATCTCCTGTTTGGCGATGCGGTCGACGCCGGAGTCTTTGCCAGGCCCGCTGTCGCCGTCGGCGTTCTCGCCGAGCGGGACGGTGACGACCTGGCGGTTGAACGTGTAGATCTCGTAGGCGGGCTGGCCGGTCTCGAAGTCGCGGATGAGGATGACGGGGCGCGCGAGGTCCTCCTCCATCAGGCCCTCGGGGACCTTGACCTCCGTGGTCACGTCGTAGACGGTGTGGACCTCGCCGGCCTCGATGTAGATGACCGTGTCGACGACCTGCGGGATGAGGCCGAGTTCGACGCGGCCGATGAGGCGCTGGAGCGCGTCGATGGCACGCGTCGCGTGGACGACGCCGACCATCCCGACGCCCGCGAGTCGCATGTCCGAGAACACCTCGAAGTCGTCGGTCTTCCGGACCTCGTCGTAGATGGTGTAGTCCGGCCGGACCATCAGCAGGGAGTCGGCGGTCTTGGCCATCGACCCGCCCAGCGCGGTGTACTGGGTGATCTCCGGGCCGACCTGGAGGTCCCGTGGCTTCTCCATCGTCTTGACGGCGTAGTCGGCCTCGGTGAGGAACTCGGCGACGGCCTGGGCGAACGTCGACTTCCCGGCGCCGGGGGCCCCGGCGATGAGGACGCCGCGCTGGTGGTCGGTGAGGCGCTCGCGCAGTTCGTCGGCGTGCTCGTAGTCGTCCATGTCCGTCTTGACGATGGGACGGACGGCGGTGATCTCCGTCGCATCGGAGAACGGCGGTCGCGCGATGGCGATCCGGAAGTCCCGGAACTGGACGATGGTCATCCCCGGTTCGTCGAGTTCGACGAACCCCTCCGGGCTGGACCGGGCGCCGTCCTCGACGTCGGCGACGTATTCTTTGATCTCCGTCTCCGTGACCACGTCGTCACGGATGGTTTGGTAGTGCATGTCGCCGATGGAGCCGCGCTTGGCCATCGGTCTGGCACCGACTTTGAGGTGGAGACTCATCGTCCCCTCGTCGAAGAAGTTCTCTATCTGCAGGCGTTCGACGTCACGCCCGCGGGGTTCGACGTACTCGACGGTGATCCCCTTCGAGCGAGCGACCTGGGCCTGCACGTCGTCGCTCGTGAACAGCGTCGCGTCCTCCTTCTGGGCGACGTCGCGGATGAGCGCGTCTATCTCGCCTTCGCCGGCGTCGCGCTTCTCCAGCGCGTCCGGTCGGCGACCGACGTACTCGACGTCGATCTCGCCGGCCTCGTCCAGGTCGACCAGCCGCTGGAGCTCCTCGAGCCCCTCCCAGCCGGTCTCGCGGCCGTCGTTGGCCTGCGATTCGAGTTCGCCGACGACCGCCTCCGGGATGATGACGGTCGCGCCGGCGAACCCCTTGCCGCTCGCGGCCGACTCGGCGTCGGCGTCGGCTTCGATCTGCTCGGACACGCGGCCGTCGATGACCACGCTCGTGTCCGGAACGATGTTCATGCCTAGTTGGAGCGGTCGTGCGGTGATAAGAGTCCGGATACAGGACGGACGCGAGCGGCGTCCGCGGTACCGGCCGAAGAGGATACCCGGACGGACCGGGTCCGGGCGAGCGCCGGAGCGCGCTACAGCGCCTCGTACAGCGTGACGACGTCTTCGTAGTCGACGCGGCCGTTGCCGTTGAAGTCGTACGCGCTGTGGTGGTCCTCGACGACGCCCGACTCGATGTGTTCGAAGAGTGTGACGACGTCGTCGTAGTCCAGCCGACCGTTGCCGTTGAGGTCTTCGAAGGTCCCGTCGTGGTCGTGGTCGGCGGGCGACCGTCCGGACACCACGGGCGGCGGGCCCGTCGTCACGGTGCCGTTCCGCGTCGCGACGTCGAGGGCCGTCCCGTTCTCGCCGTCCAGCGCGTCGACGCGGACGGTGACGTTCGTCGTCCCCGCCGATTCGCCGGCGACTGTCAGGGTCGCGAGCGTCGCGTCCGTGGCTCCCGGCTGGACCGCGCCGTCGAGGTCTGCGAACCGGACGACGGCACCGTCGTCGGTGACGTTCGGCCCGGCGGTCAGCCCGAAGGCGTCGCCGGCGCTGGCGTCGGTGACCGTCGCGACCGAGGGGTCCGACACCGACACGGCAACCTGTCCCCCGGAGAGGCCGTCGGGGAGCGACGACGCGTTCACCGCGACCGTCGCCGTCTCGCCCTCGCTGACCGAGACGGACGAGATCTCGAGGGTCGCCGCCGCGTCGTCCGGCGCGTCTTCGCCGGTACCGTCTCCACCGTCGTCGCCGTCCTCACCGGATGGAACTGCCCCGTTGAGGACGGCCTGGTCGCGGTAGACCAGTGAGTCGCCGTGCTCGGCGTCGTCGTACGCGCCGTACAGCTGGACGTCGTCGCTGTTCGCTCGCAGCGCCTCGAACGCGGTGGCGTCGAAGCGGGCGGTGAGATTCCCGTCACCGAGCGAGATCGACTCCGCGGAGAGGACCGCCGACGTCTCGTTCTCCAGACGGAACGTCGACTCGGTGGGGTTCGTGACTGCGTCTGGAACCGCGAACCTGACCGCGACCGTCCCGTTCGTGGCGTTCGCCGCGTCCTCGACGACCGTCCCGGTGCCGAGTTCACGGTCGACGCGGCGGATCCGGTCCTCGCCGTCGCGCTCGACCGGTGAGGTGTGGTTCACGTAGTTCGCGGCGGCGGTCCCGTAGAGGGTGTAGTCGGTACCGACCGTGGGTCGGTCGGCCAGCGACCAGCCGTAGCGGTCCTCGAAGCTCCAGTCCGCCATGTAGGAGTTGACCGTCACGGCGTAGGTGGCGTTCTCGCGCAGCGGCTCGCCGTCGACCGCGACGTCGCGGACGAGGGGACCGCTTCCCTCGCGGGTCGCGAACTCGTAGGTGACGCCGCTGACCTGGAGCGACGGCTCGGCGCCGTACTGCTGACCCTCCTCGGAGTCGAGGGTGATCACCTGACTGGCCAGGAGTTCCCGGAGCTGTTCACCGGTGAGTTCCTTCGTGACGAGGTAGTTCCCGAAGGGTAGCGAGGTGTAGACGTCGTCGTAGGTGACCGGCCCCGGCTCCATCACGAAGTCGCCGCGGATGCCGCCGGCGTTCGTCACCGCCACTTCAGCGCCCGTCTCGTTGCGGAAAGCGTCGGTGACGAGGTTCCCCCAGGCGGTCTCGTCGTGGTAGTTCGACGAGAACGTCGAGTCGAGTGGGACGTTCGTCCGGCCGACCCGCTTCGAGAGCTGATCGCTGCGGGCCTCGGCCACGACGTCCCGCGCCGTCTCGTCGACGGACGCGTCGTCGGTGACCTCGACGATGCGGCCGCTCTCCATCCTGACCGAGTCCTCGGTCACCGTGAGGTTCAGTTCGCCGACGTACTCGCCGCGGGCGGTCGCCTCGGTGATGACAGTCCCCGACGTCTCCCGGGGCGGGTAGTCGATCTCGTCGTCGCCCGTGACGATGACGTCGATATTCTCCGTCTCGCGGGCGAGTTCCTTCGAATCGGGGACGCCGATGTGGGCCGCGGCGACGACCACGTCGACGTCCTCCTCGGTCTTTAGCTTCGTCGCGATGCGACCGCCGACCTCGCTGTAGTCGGCGACGCGGTAGCCGTGTTCCTCGAAGTCGACCGCCGTCTTGGGTTCGATGGCCTCGTCGACGAGGCCGACGACGCCGACGCGGACGCCGTCGCGCTCGACGATGGTGTAGTTCTCCGTCCCCGGAATCGTCTCGCCGTCCTCGCGGACGACGTTCGCGGCCAGCCAGGGGAACTCCGAGGCCTCGCTGTAGTTCTCGACCGGTTCGAAGCCGTAGTCGAGGTCGTGATTCCCGACGACTTCGGCGTCCGGGTTCGCGACGTTGAGCGTCCGGACCGGCACGCGCCACTGGCTCACCGGCGAGAGCGAACTGGGACTGACCTGGTCGCCGCCGCCGACGACCACGGTCGGGTTGTCGTGGGCGGCGCGCCGTTCGTGCAGCGTCCCGACGAACCGTCCCATCGCGTCTGGGTCAGAGGCCGCCGTCTGGACGTCGTTGTACGAGAGAATCGTCAGCGTCGTTGCGTTCCGGCTCGCACTGCTTTCGATGGTGGTATCCTGGGCCGTGTTCCCTGCGGACGCGAGGTTCTTACCCGCGTTTCCTGCGGTTTGTTGCGTCGTGGCAGCCCCGACCGAGACCGCGCCGAGCGGCGTGGCGGCGACCACGAGAATCACTGCGACGAGAGCGACGAGCGTCCGTCGACCGGACCGGGTTCCCGTTCGTGTCACGACTCACCGGAGATGTTCTCGGCACCGGAAAGAGTTTGTATAATAGGTATACTTGCGAAACCAATGGTCGCGTACTCACGGGGTACTGATCAATAGCCGATCAGAGCGATACGTTCGGCCGGGGGTAGAGGCGGCGTGACCGAGGCAGCGCGATCCAGGTTCGACCCTCAGACCGCGTCGAGGTCGATGTCGACGGCGTACCAGTCCAGCACGAGGACGATGACGGCGCCGACGGCGGCGGCACCGCCGAAGAGCAACAGCGTCTCCTGGTTCCAGGCGTAGCCCTTCTGTCCGATCTGGAAGACCGGTGCGCGGAGCGCACCGACGACGAGGGCGACGAGGAAGGCCAGCGTCGCCCCGTGGTTGGCGTCGAGCGCGCGCCTGATGATCCGGGCGATCGTCAGGACGCCGATCAGCCCGCCGACGATGAAGGCCACGACGACGCTGCCGGAACCGACGACGTCGGCCGGGGAGCCGCCACTCACGAGCCCGGTGAGCGCACCGAGAAACGCGTGCAACTGCGCCGAGAGGTACGCGTGCAGCCCGAGGATGACGAGCATCAGCGACCCCGAGATGCCGGGGAGGATCATCGCGCTGACCGAGAACGCGCCGGCGACGAACACGACGAGGAGGCTGCTATCGCCGCCGCCCGAGTTGATCCCAGACGCGAGGAAGGCTACGGCGAACCCCGCGACGGCGGCGGCTATCTCGTCGGTTCCCTCGATGTCGATGGCACGGAGCAGGATGACCGCGGAGGCGGCGATGAGGCCGAAGAAGAAACCCAGGAGTTCTCGCGGGTGGTACTCGTTAGCCCAATCGACCACGCCGGTGACGGCGATGACGGCGGTGAAGATGCCGCCCAGCAGGGCGATGAGGAACCAGCCGTCGACGTCCTCCCAGACGTCGAGCGCCTGCGGTATCGAGACGCCGCCGCGAATCGGAAGCAAGGCGGTGACGCCCCGGACGAACCGCTGCGGGGTGACGGCGGTCACCGCGGTGATGAGCCGTTCGTAGATGCCGGCGATGAGCGCGATGGTCCCGCCGGAGACGCCCGGCACGGCGTCGGCGGATCCCATGAACAGGCCGATGACGTACACGCGCAGCCATTCTCGGAGGGGCGGGACGGAGCCACGCACAGTGTAGTCCTCTGTGGCGTGGTCGGAGGGGGTACTCATTGGGTTTACGTTCGCCTATCGTCGGGAAGTCCTTTTTGGGAGGCGGTGGGTCGACGGGCCCGCGAGTGACCCGGCCACACTTTTTGCCGTCGGGGGTGACGATGGCGTATGGACGTCGCAGACCTCACGCGGGAACTGGTCTCCATCCCGAGTCACGAGGACGAGACTGCCGCGGGGGACTTCGTCGAGAGCTGGCTCCGCGAGCAGACCGCGGCCGCCGTCGAACGGGACGAGGACGGCAACGTCTTCGCGCGCGTGGGCGAGGGCGAGACGACGCTCGCGCTGGCGGGCCACCACGACGTGGTCCCGCCGGACGACTCGCAGGTCGACGCTGATGGATCTTACGTCGTCGAACGGCGAGATGGTCGCCTCTACGGTCGGGGAACCGCCGACATGAAGGGCTGCGTCGCCGCGGCGATGTGCGCGTTGCGGGACGTCGACCCTGCCGCCCTCGGCTGCGAACTCGTCTTCGTCTCCTTCGTCGCCGAGGAAGCGGGCTGTCTGGGTTCCGAAGCGGCGGTCGATGACGGCTTCGCGCCGGACTACGCCGTCGTCGGCGAGGGATCGACGGGGTACTCCGCAGCGGGTGTCACCGACGTCGCCGTGGCTCACAAGGGCCGTCGAGGAAGCACTATCACCGCCCACGGCACCGCCGCCCACGCCAGCGAGCCCGAGTCGGGGGAGAACGCCATCTACCGAGCCAGCGACGCCGTCGACGTCGTGCGCGACCTGGAGTTTCCGTCGACGGACGTCATGGGTCACGAGGTGGCCGGGAGCGTCGCCGTCACTGAAATCGACGGCGGGTCGGCCTGGAACGTCGTCCCCGAGCGCTGCGAGGTGACCGTCGACGAGCGGACGGTCCCGGGCGAGCGTGCCCCAATCGAGCGCGTCGAGGAGCTACCAGGCGTCGAGTGGACCGTCGACCAGGACCTCCCGCCGATGGCCTGCGAGGACGCGGCCTTTGCAGACCTGGTGCTGGGCGTCGCCGCCGACTCGCAGGACGGCACGCCCGAACACGTCGTCAAGCCCCACGCCACCGACGCCGGGAACCTCGCCCGGGCGGGCACCGACTGCGTCGTCGTCGGCGCGGCAGAGCCGGGCGAGGCCCACACCGCCGACGAGAGCGTCTCGCTGGACGTGCTCGAACGGTGCTACCGGATCTACCGCAGCGTCGCGGAACGACTGTAGATGGTCTCCCCGCGAGCGGTTCTAATGCGAGCCCTGACGGCCACAGGCGCCACTGTCGGGCTCTGCCAGACCTACGCCCTCCCCTTCGCGTGGAACGTCGGCCCCCCTGGTCGCTGGTGGGAACCCGTGCGGAGGAGTGCTTCGCGATTGTTGGGTGCGGCGCTCGACTACCGCGCCGGTCCGCGTCCCATCACCGAGGGGGAGTACGCCGGCACTTATCCGGGCGACCGCGGCGAGTTCGAGGAACTGCTCTGGCGGGAGGGGTTCGTCCGCAATCCGTTCTCGCGGCTGAAGGTCCGCGAGGACGGCCCCGAGGTCGGCTCGTGGGTGACTCGTGACTCGCCCCTGGCGGACAGACAGCTCCACCTCATGCTGTTCCCGGGCGAGGACGGCGTCGACGTCTACGCCCACGAGGAGATATCGAGCGTCAACCCGCTGCTCGGCCCGGCGCACTTCGACGGCGCGGACCAGCGTGTCGCGCTTGGCGTCACGCTGGCGCGGGAGCGGTTTTCGCTCGAGACGCGTCGGCCGTGGGTCGAACCGCCCGAGGGCGCCTGGGACGAGAGCCCCGACGTCGCGTGAGCCGGCCCTGCTGGGAGTATCGCCTCAGTCAGCGACTATCGCCGTCGCCTCTATCTCGACGAGCAGCTCTGGCTCGACCAGCGCCGACACCTCGTACATGCTCGTCGCCGGGCGAATCTCGCCGAAGGCCTCCCCGTGGGCCCGCCCGACCGCGTCGTAGTGGTCGACGTCGGTGACGAACATTCTGGTCCGGACGACGTCGGTGAGGGCGGCGTCGACGTCGGCCAGCGCGGACTCGATGTTTTCGATGGCCTGACTGGCCTGGGCGTACGGGTCGCCGATGCCGACGATTTCACCCGCCTCGTCCGTCGCCGTCGTTCCCGAAACTTCGATCCGGTCGCCGACGCGGACGGCCCGCGAGTATCCCACTTCCTCCTCCCACTGGGTGCCGCTGGAGACGGTCTGGCGTGTCACGTTCGGAGGTGTGTCGGGTCGGCTCATGAAGATTGGTGTGGTCAATGTAGGTGAGCTACGTATCGTTCGGCTGTGTTCAGAGAGACGTGACTGACGCTACCGCGAACACGTCGAAAGCCCTCGGCGCGCTCGACGCGGGCTGCGCGGGATATCCTCGCTCCTCCGTCGCTCGGATAGGGCCCGTCTCAGCCCACGCGACCGCACCTCGCCCTTTCAGTCCTCCAGGCACAGTATTGCTCGCGCGATAAAACGCGCTCGCGATTATTACCACCAACCCTCCCCGGATTCGCGCCGTCCGGCGCGAATCACGCTTCCTTCAGCAACTGCGCGGCGGCCGGCCGGGAGCACGTGCCCGAACGAATGTGAGGGTCGTGCGACCAGGGGATGGGCAGGGCTGCGGTGCTGTACTGGCCCTGGTGGACTGAAAGGGCGAGGCGGGCTGCGGGAACCCGGGCGAAGCAAGCACCGCAGGCGGAGCCGAGGAGCGCAGCGAGCCCCGGGACCGCAGCCCGCCGAGGGCTTTCTGGGTGGTAGCGGTCTCCTTTCTTCCAGCACTATCCCACCCAAACACCCGAGCAATTCACACTCACAGGGACCAGAAACGTCGACGAAACACCGACCAGAAGAACACCTCGACAACTGTCACCATCACACTCGCGAGCGCGGCAGTTTTACCGCGCCCCGTCCAATCACGGGCCATGACGACAGACGCCGAGTCAGAGTCGGACACAGACGCCGACGCACCGGGCACCTACGAGCGCTTCGAGAAGCACGTCAAACGCTACCACTACGTCGGGGACGCTGGCGGGGTCCTCCAGTGGGACCAGGAGGTGATGATGCCCGACGAGGGGACGCCCGCCCGCGCAAAGCAACTCTCGACGCTGTCGACTGTCTCGCACGAGATGCTCACCGACGACGACCTGTCGGGGTGGCTCGACGAACTCGACGGACAGAATCTCGACGAGGGCCAGCGGGCCAACGTTCGGGAGACCCGCCGGGAACACGAGCGCGCGGTGAAGGTCCCCTCGGACCTCGTCGAGCGGATCTCCGAGACCACCTCGAACGCGCTGCCCGTCTGGAAGGAGGCCAAGGCGGAGGACGACTTCGACGCCTACGCCGACACCCTCGAAGAGATCATCCAGCTCAAGCGGGAGTACGCCGAGGCCATCGACTCGGACCGGGACCCCTACGAGGTGCTGTTCGAGGAGTACGAACCCTACCTCGGCCTGGACACCGCCGAACAGATCCTCGAACGCCTGCGCGACGAACTCGTCCCGCTGATCGACGACATCGACGACAGCGACGTCGAACTCGCCGACCCGTTCTCGGGGGCGTACGACGAGGCCGACCAGGAGGAACTCGTCCGGGCCGCCCTCGACACGCTGGGCTACGACTGGGACCGCGGCCGCCTCGACACCGCGCCCCATCCCTTCTCCACTGGGACGCAGTTCGACGCCCGCGTGACGACGCGGTTCCAGGCCGAGGACCCGCTCGACGCCGTCGGGTCGACGATTCACGAGTTCGGCCACGCGACGTACACCCAGGGCCTGCCCCGCGAGCACTACGGCACGCCGCTGGGCGACTCCCGTGACCTCTCCGTCCACGAGTCGCAGTCGCGCCTGTGGGAGAACCACGTCGGCCGATCCCGGCCGTTCTGGGAGCTCTTTGCCGACACCGTCGACGACCATCTGGGAGTCGACGCGGCACCTGGTGCGTTCTACGAGGCCGCGAACACCGTCCACCCGGACAACCTGATCCGGGTCGAGGCGGACGAGTTGACGTATCACATGCACATCGTCCTGCGCTTCGAGATCGAGCGCGACCTCATCCACGGCGACCTCGACGTCGAGGAAGTGCCGCAGGTGTGGAACGAGAAGATGGAAGAGTACCTCGGCGTTCGCCCGGACACCGACAGCGAGGGCTGCCTGCAGGACATCCACTGGACCCACGGCTCCTTCGGCTACTTCCCGACGTATTCGCTGGGCTCCGTGCTGGCCGCGCAACTCTACGCCGCCGCCGAGGACGACCTCGGTAGCCTCGACGGCCAGATCCGCGAGGGCAACTTCGACCCGATCCACGACTGGCTCACCGAGAACGTCCACGCCCACGGCAGCCGCTACACGACGGACGACCTGATCCGGGAGGCGACTGGCGAGGAGTTCACCGCCGACTACTTCCTCGACTACGCCGACGCGAAGTACCGCGAGCTGTACGACTGCTGAGAACGGACCCCGACGTTCGCCGTCCGTGCGGACTCGCCCGTTCGCTCAATCGCCGTCCGGTTCGTCGTCCGTGTACGGTCGTTCGATGCCGGCGTCGACGCCGAGGACGCCGCTGGCCCGGCGCGTCAGCCCGTCGAAGACGATCACGAGCGGGAGCAGGAGGAGGCCGACGACGCGGATGGGGCGCGCCACGGCCAGCGACACCTTCTCGGCGTTGCCCAGCCCGTACGCCTTCGGCAGGATTTCTCCGAACAGCAGGACGGTGAAGCTCGCGCCGATGGTGGCCGCGGCCACCGCCTGTCCCGCGGGCAACCGGTCGACCAGGACGACCGTGATGATGCTGGAGATGGCCACGTTCACGACGTTGTTCCCGACGAGCAGCGTGACGAGCAGGCGGTGGGGGTCCTCGCGGAGGCGAGCCAGCGTCTCGCTCCGCCGGTCCGGCGCACTCTCCCGCGTGGCGTCGGTGTCCGCCTCCGCGGACAGCGAGAAGATGGCGATCTCGCTGCTCGAGAAGAAGGCGCTACACCCGAGCAGAACCGCCACGGCCCCGACCGCCAGCCAGGTCGTCTCGAGGAGAGTCATGACTGGTGGTCACGGTCCGGCGGCAAAGGACTGGTGCTGTCGCGCAGGACATTGGACCGTAGACCTTTGGCGTCCGCCCGCGAACGCTCGCGCGTGCCGGTCGACCTGCCAGTCGGTGACCACGCCGCCTTCCTCTGGATGGCTGTCGCCACACACGCGCTCGTGGGATACACCCTCGGGAAAGTGCTCGTCGACGAACCGGCCTGGGGCCTGCTGGGCGGCGTCGCCGCCGACCTCGACCTGCTCTTCCCGCTGGCGTGGCAGCCGCCGCTGGTCCACCGGGGCGTCACGCACACCGTTCTCGCGGCCGCCCTCCTGACGCTACTGGTCGCACGCTGGCGCCGGTCTGCCGGCCTGGCCGTTGGTACCGCCTACGCCTCCCAACTGGCCATCGATGCGACGACGCCCGCGGGCATCCCGCTCCTGTATCCCATCACGACGGCTCGCGTGGGCGTCGAACTCGGCGGTCACTCCCGTTCGGCGACGGTACTCCTCTGGGCTGGCTGCCTCGCGGCGCTGTATCGGTGGCAGTGAGACGCGAGAACCGGTGGGCGGGACCTGTGGTCGTTAGTCGACCGTCACACAGACGGTCTCCCCGCCGCGAACAGTGACCAGGTGGTCCGCGTACGAGAACTCGATGGAGACGGTGTCTCCGGGGCCGGCACACCCGGATTCGACGATACAATCGAGCGCCTCGGGGTCGATGCTCTCTGCGAGCGGTTCGAGCGAGTCAGTTCTTGCGCCCGCCCCGACGGGGTCGAGCCCGGACGCCGCAGCGACGGCACGCACGACGGCGAGTGAGGGCGTCTCGTCCGGTCTAACTCGGCACGTCGTGGTTCCGTCTGTCAGTTCAGCGGCTGGATCGTTACAATCAACAGTCATCTACTACCGCTGGATACGTCCCACAGGCACGAATGGGTGCGTGTTGTTCCAGGTCAACCCTTTAAGTGCTACTCCTCCCGAGTGTGTGTTCCAGCAGGTTCTTCTCTCCGCGGCGGAGCAGGGTCGATACCGCCTGTCCCGAGACGTCGAGTGCTGCGGCGATCTCGCTCACTGAAGTCTCACGGGGAACCTCGAAGTAGCCCAGTTCCAGTGCCTTGCTCAGCGCCTCGTACTGGGATTCGGTCAACCCGTACTCCGTTCCACCACTCGCGTCCTCAGACGTTCCGTCCTCGTACAGCCGGGTCAACTGAAATCCGACGCCCCGATCCCCGCAGGCCTCCGCGTAGGCCCGCAACGCCTCGCGCGAAGGCACCCGAGCGACGAACCGCATGCCGTCAGCCGAGACAGTCAGGTCGAGGATGACGATGTCCGCCTCGGCGGCGGCCAGGTACGTCGAGACGTCCTGGCCCGTCTCCGAGAGCGTGAGCCGGTAGAGCCGACGGTCCTCGGTGCGAGTGAGGTGCCGGAACGACCGGACCGTCTCGTCGGTCGCCACCGCCGCCTCGAACCCGGGGAGGTGTCGTTCCGCCACCCACACGAGAAATCTGAGTCGCTCGTCGGGAATCGACCGTATCTCCTCGAGTCGTAACTCCGCGTCGTCGAGTTCGGCGACCGTCGCCGAGAGGATGGGTGTGGCGAGGACGCCTTCGCCGACGAGTGCCATTGGCGACTCTGTGCCTGCCACTCTAAAGCCGGTTGTGGCCAGTTGCGTACGCCGTAGACGGCAATCGTCGGCATCGACGCCACGGACCCACACCCCTTTTGGCCCTCGACAGCGACGCTCACGCATGGTCGACCTCGACGCCACGCAGCTCGACCGCTACTCGCGTCACGTCATCATGGACGACGTGGGGCCGGCGGGCCAGGAAGCCCTGCTCGAGGCGAGCGTTCTCGTCGTCGGTGCGGGCGGACTGGGGTCGCCGGTCCTGCAGTACCTCGCGGCCGCCGGCGTCGGCACCCTGGGAATCGTCGACGACGACGTCGTCGAGCGCTCCAACCTCCAGCGCCAGGTGATCCACGGCGACGCGGACGTCGGCCGGCCGAAGGTCGAGAGCGCCCGCGAGTTCGTCGCCGACCTGAACCCCGACGTCACCGTCGAGACGTACGAGACGCGCTTCGACAGCGACAACGCCGCCGATCTCGTCGGACAGCACGACCTCGTCGTCGACGCCTCGGACAACTTCCCGACGCGCTTCCTGGTCAGCGACGCCTGCACCGTCGCCGGCGTTCCGTTCTTCCACGGCGCCGTCTACCGCTTCGAGGGGCAGGTCACCACCTTCTCCGGCGACGGACCGTGCTACCGGTGTCTGTTCCCCGAGGCCCCGCCGGAGGGCGCCGTGCCCGACTGTTCGACCGCCGGCGTGCTCGGCGTGCTCCCCGGCACCGTCGGCTGTCTCCAGGCGACGGAGGTCGTCAAGTGGGTCGTCGGCGAGGGCGAGTCGCTGGAGGGCCGCCTGCTGGCCTTCGACGCCTCGGCGATGTCGTTCGACGAAGTGCCGGTCAATCGAAACCCCGACTGCCCGGTCTGCGGCGACGACCCCAGCGTGAACTCCGTCGATGGCGTCTCCTACGAGGGCCGCTGCTCGCTGTCGGATTGACCGGCGAGCGACGCAGGCCGCCCCCACTAACTACCGTTGCGCCGTCGCCAGCGACTGCACCGCGTCCGCCGGGGGCCGGTCGAACCTCTCTGGATGGATCAGCGCCGCCAGGAACTCCAGCGTGTCGACGAGGCGCGGTCCCGACCGGTTGACGTAGTGGTGGCCGTCGACGAGGTGGACCCGGCCCTCCTGGACCGCGCTCAATTCGCCCCATCCCGGTCGGTCGGTCACGTCGGCGAGGTTCTCACGGGTCTGGTCCAGGTCGAAGCCGCAGGGCGCGACGACGAGCACCTCGGGGTCGTACTCGCGGACCTCCATCCACTCACGCGGGCGTGAGTGTGCACCGGCGTCTTCCATGTCGTACGCTCCGCCCGCTTTCTCGACCATCTCGGGAACCCAGTGGCCCGCGACCATCACGGGGTCGAGCCAGTCGAGCACCGCGACGCGGGGACTTTCGTCGTCGCCCGCGGACGCCTCGGCCGCCGTCTCCTCGACCGCCTCGACGCGGTCGCGTAGGCTCGCGACCAGTCCGGCGGCGGCCTCGCGCTCACCGAGGGCGTCGCCGAAGCGCTCGATGGTGTCGAACAGGTCAGCCAGGCTGTGAACGTCCATCGTCAGCACCTCGGCGTCGAGTCCCAGGTCGGCGACGGCCTCCTCGACGAGGACGTGGTCGACCGCGCAGACGTCGCAGACGCCCTGGGTGACGATCAGGTCCGGGTCGACGGCAGCGAGGGCGTCCTTATCGACCGCATAAACACCGTCGCTCGCCTCCGCCTCGGCCACCTGATCGTTTATCTCGGCGCTGGAGGCCTCCGGATCGACGCGGGAGCGGTTGACCGACGGCAACGCCGCGGCCTCCGGCGGGTAGTCGCACTCGTGCGAGACGCCCACGGGTTCGACGCCGAGCGCGTACGCGATTTCGGTGGCTGAGGGAAGCAGCGTGACTACGCGCATACGTGGGAGTGAGGCGGCCGCGGTCAAAAGCGCTCCCGTCGCGACCCCTCCGGTGTGATCGTTCTATCCGCGAGCCGATGGGGGAAATATTATCCGTCGCGGTCGTGGACGGCTGCTATGGACCGCCCAGATCCGTCCTCGTTCGTGGTCTCCATCCTCCGCGGCGTCGGGGTCGCGGCCTGGACGTGGGTCGCCTTCGCCGCAGTGTCGGCCACCATCCTCGTCCGGGTGGACGACGAGATGCAGGCCGCACTCGACGGCGCGGTTTCCTCGTCCTTCGTCGAGTCGTTCCTCGGCGTGCTGACCTTCGACTTCGGCCTGTCGATCTTGTACCAGGAGCCGGCGATCGACATAGTGTCTACCGCCCTGCCGACGACGCTTCTGCTCCTCGGACAGGTCGCAGTCGTGGCGGCCGTCCTCGGCGGCGCGCTCGTCGCGCTCTCGCGGAACGGCCCCGGCGCTCGCCGGCTCGTGGAGGTGTTCGGGTACCTCGGCGCGTTCCCGGTGCCCGTCGTCCTGTTCGGCTGCTACGCGCTAGGTACCTCGACCGGATGGGCGTGGCTCTCGCCCGGTGCAGGTGGCTCCCTCGGAAACTGGCTCGAAGCGACCGCCCTGGCCCTTCCCATCGCCGCCGTGACCGGTCGAGTCGTCGTCCGTGAGCCCCGAAACCGCGGCTGGCTGATCGACGCCTGGCTCTTCGGGATGTGGATCCTGGGAACGGTCGTCTTCGTGGAGAGAGCGGCCGAAATCCCCGGCCTGGGATACTTCTACATGGATGCGAACAGGGCTTTCGACGTCCCCCTCACCTTCGCGATCGGGGCGGCGCTCGTCCTGCTCGGTCTCGTCGGCGTCGTCGCCCGCGAACTCGCGGTCTCCGCCGGGTCGAGCGACCGGTTCGGAAGCGCGGACGCGGGACCCGGCCCCGCTGTGCCCGACGGCGGTACAGGCGTCAGCGACCTTGACACCGTTCTCCGGGACGATCGGCGCGTCCAGGCCGGTCTCGCCGGCTTCGGCGTGTTCCTGGCTATCGGCGTCGTCGGCAGCGTCCTGCTGGATCCGGTGCCAGTCGGGCAAATACCGCAGTCACCGATCCGTGCGACGGTCGAGGCCCTCGGCGTCGTCACGTTCGCAGCGGTCGGCGTGGCGACCGTCGCCAGCGTCCTCGGCGTCGCGTTCGGCCTGCTCTCGGCCCGCGTTCGGTACGGTCGGGCCGCGACGGCGCTCACCGTCGGGCTCGCGGCGAACGTCTCGTTTTTCGTCTGGATGCAGTTCGCACGGGCTGCGATCGACCTGCCGCTGCCGGACTCGGTCTGGCTCGGGGTCGCCGTCACGCCACCGGTCGCGCTGGTCGCGAGGCGGAAACTGGCCGGTCGTGCGGGGATACCCGTCGCGGCCCTGTGGCGCCCTCTCGGCGTCGCCGTGACCGGCGCTGCCGTGGCGGCTCTCGTCGTCGTCCAGATCCAACTGGTGGGCAGTGCGAGCGGACACGTTCTCGAACCTCCCACTGGAGTCGCGGTCGGGCTCCCGGTCCTCTCGTTGTTTCTGCTCGGCGAGGGGCTCCGGCGTCGGTGATCGGCGGATGAGCCGACGACCCGACCGCCGTCGGCCCCATCCCCTCCACGCGAAGACATTTGGGCCTGGCAGGCGCCTCGTCTAGCATGTGTCCGCCGGCAATCGCGACCGAGGGGCTCCGCAAGGAGTTCGACGACGCGGTCGCGGTGCGCGACCTCGATCTGTCGATCCCACGGGGGGAAATCTACGGGTTTCTCGGGCCGAACGGGGCGGGAAAGACGACGACGCTGCGGATGCTCACGACGTTGACGACGCCGACGGCGGGGACGGCTCACATCGCCGGCGAATCGGTCGGCGACCGGGCGGCCGTCGTCGAGCACCTCGGCTTCCTGCCGGAGCAACCGCCGGTGTACGGCGAGTTGACGGGCCGAGAGCAACTGGAGTACGTCGCCGGGCTGCGGGACGTCGACGACTGGGACCACGTCGAGGACCTGCTGGAGCGCTTCGACCTCGCCGGCGACGCCGACCGGCGCGTCGAGGCGTACTCGAAGGGGATGAAACAGAAGCTCGGGCTGGTCCAGGCGCTACTGCACCGGCCCGACGTCCTCTTCCTCGACGAGCCGACCAGCGGGCTAGACCCACGGGCGGCCCGGACCGTCAGGGACGTCATCGCCGAGGTGGCCCGCGAGGAGACGACCATCTTCCTCTCGACGCACATCCTCCCGGTCGTCGAGGAACTCGCCGATACGGTAGGCGTGCTCTCGGACGGCCGCCTCGTCACCGAGGGCAGCCCCGCGGAGCTGACCCGCCGCGCCGAAGACGGTGCCGAGGCCGGTGACGGCTCGCTAGAGGACGTCTTCCTCGACGTGACTGCCGAGGCGCCGTCGGGGGACAGCGCGGTCGAAGCGGACGCGCCAGGCACCCAGCGATGAGCCGGCGGCCGAGCGGCCGTCACGCCGCTCTCGTCGCCCGGGTGGAGCTCCGCCGGAGCTGGCGCAATCTCACCGACACGAGGCGCGGGCTGCTTATGCTGACTGCCGGTGGTATCGTTCTGCCGCTGTACGGGCTGGGACTGGGCGCCGGTGCGTTCTTCTTCGGTGGCGCGCTCGTGGACGGATCGTTCTCGCTCGCCCGTCCGATCGTCGGTGCCGCGCTCGCCGGGCTGACTGGGCTCGTATTCGCCGTGACCGTCCAGCGGGCGATCAAGCACACCGGCGAACCCGACGCCCCCGACGGGCTGTTGACGACCGCGCCGTACCGGGACGTCCTCGCGGGGCTCCTGCTGGCCGAGTTCGTGCGCATCGGCGCCACGGGATTCTTCCCGGTCACGGGAATCGTCGTGGGGTTCGGGCTGGGGACCGGCTCGGTCCTGGCCGGGACGGTCCTGCTCGCGCTCCTCTTCGCGCTGGCGGTCGCCGGGCTGCTCGCGGGATACGCGCTCGGCCTCGTCGCGAAGTACGTCGCGGGTCGGTCCGAGTTCGTCTCGCGCCACCGCGCCGGTATTGGGCTCGTGCTCTCGGTGGGCGTCCCGGTGGCGTACATCTCGCTGAACGCCGTGCCGGCGGTCCAGTACGCCGCGTTCCGGGCCGCCGCGGCGACCCCGTTCGCGTGGTACGCCGACGTGACGTTCCTCGCCGTCCCGGAGATGGCGGCGCGACCGCTGCCCGTGGTCGGTGGCGTCGCCTCGCTGTTCGTCGGTATCCCGGTGATCGTCGTCGCCGTCGACGTGCTCGCCGAGCGGGTGTGGTACCTGGACCGGGTCCAGCCAGACCACGCGTTCGACCCGCGGGCGACGACGCTGTCGGACCGGCTACTCGCCGGTCGCGTCCCCCGCCAGACGCGCGTCGTCGCCCAGAAGAGCTGGCGACGCGCCCGCCGGTCTCCCTTCACCGTCCAGTTCGCGATCTTCCCCTTTTTCCTGCTCGTCCTCCAGGTGCAGGTCGCCCTGATAGAGCGGACCGTCCCGTCGTCGCTCCCCCTCCTGGCCGCGCTGGCGAGCGGAACCGCGGGTGGCGCGGCGTTCTCGCTCAACCCGCTCGGCGGCGAGGGCGACGTGTTGCCCGCGACGCTGACGTCGACGGTCTCAGGGGCGCAGTTCGTCGCCGGCCTGGCCCTCGCCGGCGGGCTCCCGGCCGCCGGCCTGGCGGTCGCGCTCGCCGTCCCACTGGGCGTCGCTGCCGGACTGGACGTTTCGGCCATCGCCGCCGCCGCTGGCGCCGGAATCGTCGTCGCGGTCGGTGCGCCGGCCGTCGCCGCCGGCGTCGGCGTCGTCTTCCCGCGGTTCGAGACGACCACGGTCCGGAGCCACGCGGTGGTCGTCCCGAGCACCTGGGCGTTCGTCGGCTACATCCTGTTGCTGGGGGTCGCCGTCCTCCCGGTGCTGGTCACGCAGCATCCAGTCCTCGCCTCACTCGTCAGACCGAGCGTCCCGTACGGAGATGGGGGCCTCGCCGCGCTCGGTCTCGTCGGGACGGCGGTGCTGCTCGCTTTCTTCGGTGGTGTGAGTGGCGGCTACGCCGCACGGACTGTCGGGACGTACCGACTGGACTGAGTCAATCGGCGGGTGGACGGCGCGACGGCTACCAGGACACTGTGCGCGCAGTGATTCGACGCGAATGGCCCGCGATCGGTCGGTTACAGCGGCAGTCGGCGCCGGAGCGCATCCAGCAGTGATTCCTCGTCGTCGACGTCTGCCGGGCCGACGACGCCGTCTTCGGGGACGATGACGGTTCGCTCGTTCTCGTGGTTCACCAGGATCAGGTCGTCTTCCTTGAGTTCGGCGAGCGCGTCTTCGAGACGGTCGATGTCGGCGTCGACGCGCGACCGGATCTCGAACACGGTCATCCCCTCCTCGCGCCGGTCGGCGAGTGCGTCGAGAACCGCGACCTCCGTCTCGTCACGGTCGCGATACGCCGGCTTCACTCTCATATCCTCCAGATACACGTGGACCACTCTTGTGCTTATCCCTCGAACCAGTGACTGGCCGGCGCCATTGGGCCGTCCGGCGACCGCGGGCAAACGTATCAGATCGCGGGGGGCAAGCAGTAGGCTTATGTTTCGCAGCGAATCATGACGTGACAATGGGTCTCAAATGCTCCGTCCTTGGACACAAGTTCGGAGACGCGACGGTCGAACGCGACCGTGAGGAACAGGGGAGCGAGGTCGTGATCACCATCCGGGAGATCGAGGCCTGTCGCCGCTGCGAGGAGGAGCGGGTCGTCTCCGAGAACAAGGAAGTCACGACGCTGGAGACGCCGGACGAGCCCGCCGGTGCGGACGCGGAGCCCGCGGACGAATCCGAGGAGACGGGATCGGACGAGTCGGAACCGGCCGCCGGCGCCGAGGACGTGACGTCCGATTCCGCCGACGAGGCTGACGACGCTGGCGACGACCGCGAAGACGACGTCGAGACGTCCGGGAGCGCGGACGAGGAGTTCGACGGCCCCGTCGACGCGGACGACGGGACAGCCGTCGGCGATACCCCGGTCGACGCCACCGAGGGCGCCGAGATTCTGGATGCCGAGACCGAAGACGACGTCGTGGACGACGAACTCGCCGACCCCTCCATCGAGGAGACGGGTATCGGCAGCGACCCGGTCGAGGAGGAACCGGTCGAGGACGACGCCGTGTTCATCGACGAGGACGACGAGAGCGACGACGGCGACGGTGGTCGGGAGCCCGGCGCGTGGCCGGAGGAGCCAGACGACGACCGCGACGACGCGTGGGCACCGAGTGACGCGCTCGACGACGAGAAACCGATCACGGCCCCAGACGCTGGGACGGAGAACAACGCCGCCGTCACCATTCCGGACGGCCAGTTCCGCTGTCCCCAGTGTGGCTACACGACGCTGGTAGAGGACTCCTCGCTGCGAGCCGGTGACTTCTGTCCCGACTGTCGCAAGGGATCGCTCGTCCACGAACCACGGGACGAAACGCGAAAAGAGTAAGGCGGGTCCCACACAAACCGATTTGCATGCGAGAGTACAAGATGCGTCGGGGGGAACACCTCGAAGACCGCGTTCCTGACATGGAGGCATTTGTCGAGGATTACTTCGGTGAACCGACCGACACGGAGGAGTACAAGGGGAACGACCTCCTGGTCGTCGAAGAGCCCGAGAATCCGGTGTTCGAACGCGTCGTCGCCGGAACTATCGAATTCAGTGGCAAGAAGAACAAGCTGGCGCTCAACATCACCGAGCGGCCGGCCGAGGACGTCATCGCCGAGGGCCACGTCGACGCCGCGGAGGACGCCGTCAACGCCAAGAACGACTTTCTCGAGGAGGCGACCGGCCGTGACGCCAAGGCCCGCCGCGACTCCATGAAACGCGACGTCGAGGACGACGCCGACGCGCCCGACGACGTCTAGGCAACTCCTGTCTCCGTCAAGCGATTCGAACTGGCCCGAACAGTCGTCACTCCTAAGTACGTGTGTGACATACGTTATCACACGCCTGGCCCGGAGGCGGCTCGTAAATATCCGGGTCACGAGCCCGGCTCGTGCGGCTGCCGACCGGCTGGGTACCCGGTCGGCGTGCGCCCTGTCATAGTTTGTCCCGCCCCGCCGGTGGCGGACAGTGCCTGGCGGCCGGCCGCCAGCACAACCCGGCATTCCGGTTTTCGATCCGTGTTCTAGCGCTAGCTTTTATTCGCCTAAAACGAGGAGATACACGATCACAGTAGTGAACGTTGTAATCGCTACTACCACAAACGCCACGAGCCGATATACGACTCCTTCTTCAGGGATGAGACCGCGATCTGCCGTCCATTGTATTAGCCCAAACCCCAGAACCACTGAAACCGTCACTCCGACCGGAAGCGTGAACCAGAGTAGCTGAAACAATTTCATACACTAAATAAATGACATTAGATAATAAACATCGTCATCTGAAAGTATCCCGTTCGAAGTACCAATACGAATCGTCGAAATGCTATACTCTCGGAATGGCTGGCAGTGAGCAAGCAGAGATCGAATCCACTCTAAGTTGCTAAGTTGGTGTTCCTCTACTCCACGAGCCCGTAGCCGCGCTTGACGAGCGCGATATCGAGGGCGACCACGGCGACGGTCAGCCCGGTCAACACCGCCAGCGAAACGTCCGGCGCGACGTCCACGGCGCCGGGGACGACGCCGTACCGGACGCCGTTGACCATGTACACCATCGGGTTGAAGTACGACACCGTCAGCGCGATGCCGTCCAGGGCCTCCAGCGGGTAGAACACGGCGCCGAAGAAGACGAGCGGCCGGATGATGAACTGGTTCATCACCGTCAGGTAGTCGAAGTCTTCCGCCCAGAGGCCGCCGATCAGGCCGAAGCCGGCGAACAGGACCGGGATGACGACGGTGAAGGCCAGCAGGTAGAACGGGTTGACCAGCGGCACCGGGGCGAACAGCCAGCCGATGGCCCAGATGATGCAGCCGACGACGACGCCGCGTAGCGCCGACGCCGTGACGTAGGCCAGCACCATCTCGGTGTGGGACAGCGGCGAGGTGAGCACCTCGTGGATGTACTCGTTCCAGCGCCCGTGGAAGATGGAGAACGACGCGTTCTCGAAGGCGTTGGAGATCATCCCGAGCACGACGAGGCCAGGGAGGATGAACAGGATGTACGCCTCGCTGGGCGAGAGGCCGGTCTGCTGGAGGCCGACGTCGCCCAGGTCGATGCGCGCGCCGAGGACGACGCCGAAGACGGTGAAGTACAGCAGGTTGGTGATCACCGGCGGCAGGAAGGTGTTGCGCGGCCGACGGACGTACCGGAGGATCTCCCGGCGCAGCAGCGTCCGGAAGCCCGTACTTCTCACTGTGCCACCTCCGTCTCGACGCTCTGTGTGCGCTCCGCCCTCGTGAGGTCGACGAACACCTCCTCCAGTGACGCCCGGCGGACGTCCAGCGAGGTGACGGTGTACCCCTGCGATTCGAGGTCCCGCATCACCGCGGGGGCGAGGGTGCTCCCGCCCGCGGCGGTCACCAGCAGCGTGTCGCCCTCGACCGTCACGCCGTGGACGCCGTCGACGTCGAGCGTCGGCGCGGTGGTCGGGGCCGACGCCAGTCCCACTTCGACGGTGTCGGTGCCCCGCTCCATCAGGTCCTGGGGCGTCGCGACCTCCACCTTGTTCCCCTCGTTCATGATGGCGACGCGGTCACAGAGGCGCTCGGCCTCCTCGATGTAGTGCGTCGTCAGCAGGATGGTGGTCCCGTCGTCGTTCAGGTCGGTGATGAGCTCCCAGAGGTCCCGGCGGAGTTCGACGTCCACGCCCGCCGTCGGCTCGTCGAGAATGAGCAGGTCCGGGTCGGAGACGAGCGCGCGGGCGAGGACGAACCGCCGTTTCATCCCGCCCGAGAGCCAGTCGAAGCGCGTATCGCGCTTGTCCCAGATGCCGACAGTCTTGAGCGCGTCGGCCGCCCGCTCTTCGGCGACGTCGTGGGGAACGCCGTGGTAACCGGCCTTGTGCTCCAGAACCTCGTGAATCGGGAAGAACCGGTCGACGTTGTACTCCTGGGGCGCCAGACCGATGCGGTCCCTGGCCTCACGGTAGTCGGCCTCCACGTCGAAGCCGAACACCTCCGCGGTCCCGCCGTCGGCGTGGACCAGCCCGACCAGCGAGTTGATGAACGTGGTCTTGCCCGCGCCGTTCGGCCCGAGCAACCCGAAGAACTCCCCCGACTCCACGGTGAGCGAGAGGCCGTCGAGGGCCTGCACGTCACCGTAGGATTTGCGTAGCTCGCGGACGTCGATGGCGGGTGCCGTCATTGGCTATGCGAAACCGATGGCCACGCAAAAGGGTGCTGAAACGGCTCTCGTCGTGGAATTCCGTCGACAAAACCGGCGTCGATAAGTCGTCTAACGTCGCGTTACTGGCCGAGGCGTTCGCGGCTGATCGCCACGCCCGCCGGCGTGATGAGCAACTGGTCGTCGTCCTTCTGGACGATGTCGCCGCCGACCTCGTTGACGACGCGCTTGAGTTCGTCGCTTATCTGTTCCATCGTCCGGTCCTGCGTGCTGTGGCGCGTGATGTCGGCGACGACGATGTCACCGTCGTAGACGGCGTCTTTGATCTCGATGACGTCCTGCTTGTTCCCGATTCGGGCGATCCGGACCTGTCGCTCTGCCTCTTCGGAACCCAGGTCGAAGTCGTCCGCGTGCAGTTCGACGTAGTCCTCGGTCTGGCGAGACGACCCGCCCTCTCCCAGAATCTTGCTCATCAATCCCATGTTCCCCAAGGTGGGTGGAATCCGTATAGGTCTTACGTCAGACGCGACCTTTTTCGTCGTCGGGTGTCCTCGGACCGCTTCGCGGTCCTGCGGGCACCACTCCTCGAAAATCACCCTCAGACGCGCTTCGCGCGTCTGATGGGCTCGCAAGTGCTTCGCACTTGCGACCGTCGGTGAAAAAGGCCGGTCGCTCGTTTCACTCGCGACCGGTAGAAACCGCGGCTCCCTGCGGTCGCCGCGGTATGCTCTTCCGCCCCGCCTACACCGTGAACTCGAAGAGGTCGTCGCCGACGTGGTGGATGGACTCGACGACCTTGCCGGAGTCGCCGACCATGTCGTCGCCGGAGGCCTTCGCGCGGCCGACGGCGAGGAACTTGCCGTGGGACTCCTCGTTGATGGCCACCAGGTCGCCCTCGGAGATGTCGTCGTCGGCCTCGGTGATGCCCGGGCGCATCACGTCCGCACCGTCGGAGACGAACGAGACGGCGCCGGCGTCGACGGTGACGATGTGCTCGGTCGGCGGGAAGGCGTTGAGTCCCTGGACGGTGAGGAACGGCTCGTCGTCCACGTAGAGGACGAGCGGTTCGCCGTCGACGAGGACGACTTCCCAGTCGCTGTCGTCGAACTCGACTTTCTCGTAGCTGTCGGCCTCGACGTCGACGCCGAGGTTCTCCGACACGGCCGTCTCGATGTCGTCGATTGCGTCCGCCCGGAGGTGGTGGCGCGACTTGACGTTCATACCCTGACTGTGCAGTGGCCCGGAGATAAATCGCCCGCTCTCGCGGTACTGGTGCGCGACGCGTGCTCGATTCGACCGTCCTGATGGACTGTTCACGGACGATCGGACGTGCTGTCGCCGACGTGCGAAAAACGATAAATAGGTAGGCGAACCAACTAGTTCCCATGCTGGGATCCCGGCGCTCCCGGGACGTCGTCACCTGCATCGCCTGCGGTGAGTCCGTGGACCGGACCGACGCCCGAGAGTACGACAAACACGGCGACCGGTGGAATCGCCGCGACAAAGAGTTCGAGTACCTCTGCAAGCCCTGCCATCGCGACCTGACCCACCAGCCCCGGAGCGGCCTCGAAGATACCCTCGACGACGCCGGCGCCGGCGAACTCGACCAGGCCCGCTTCCTCCAGCAGTACCACGACCTCGTGCGGGGGCGCGACTCGCCGAAGTAAGGCGTCACACCGCCCGTAGACCGCGTTTTCTTCGCTCGGCCCTTCGCTGCACGCCTGTCGCTCCCTGCGGTCGCTCCCCGCCAGCTCACGGCTCGCTTCACTCTCACGGTTCTCTTCGTTCACCGTTCGAGCACTGTGGCGCGTAGCGCCACTCGTTCCCCGTTCGCCGTGAGCTGGTTTTCGCTGCGCTCGAACCAGCCTCCCGACACTCCTAACTACACACCCTCCGTAGCCGGCGTATGACCACAGACGACGCGCAGGCCGCGGCAGGCACCGTCGAGGGCCAGGGTCCCGTCGAGATCGACGAGGACGTGGCCCGGCACCTCGCCAACAAGCGCGAGGAGCTCTTCGAGAAGTTCGAGATCCGCGACGAGTTCCCCCCGGCCGTGATGGAGGAGGCCGAAGAGCGCACAACCGACGTCCAGCAGGAGATCGCCGAGGAGATCGACGAGCGCGAGGACCTCCGGGAGATGACGACCTGGACGACGGACCCCATCGACGCCCAGGACTTCGACGACGCCATCTCCGTCGAGGAGCGCGAGGACGAGTACGTCCTCTGGGTCCACATCGCCGACGTGACCCACTACGTCAACCCCGACACGGCGATGTGGGACGAGGCCGTCGAGCGGGCCAACACCGTCTACCTCCCGGATTACACCATCCACATGCTCCCGCCGATGCTGGCCGAGACGGTCTGTTCGCTGGTCCCCAACGAGGACCGCCTCGCCCACACCGTCGAGATGCACCTCGACAAGGAAGACCTGGGCTACGAGACCATCGACATCTACAAGTCCGTCATCCGCAGCGACGCCCGGCTCACCTACTCCGAGGCCGAGACGCTGCTGGACGAGCCAGAGAGCGCCGCCGACTTGCTCGAAGACCAGAGCGTCGACCTGGCGGAGAAGACGGACCTCGTCTGGCACCTCGCCGACGCGATGCACGAACAGCGAAAAGAGGAGGGGTCGCTCGTCCTGAACCCCAGTCGCGACCGGGCCCACACCATCATCGAAGAGTGCATGCTCAAGGCCAACAAGGCCGTCACGCACGAACTCATGTGGGGTCGCGGCGTCGAGGCGATGTACCGCGTCCACCCACAGCCCAGCCCAGAGGAGTGGGACGAGGCCCTCGTCGAGATCCAGGAACTCGACGGCGTCTCCATCCCCGGCAGTTCGTGGGACGACCCGCGGATGGCCGTCAACGCCACGCTGGAACAGGCGCCCAAGCGCCAGCTCGACCAGATCCAGTGGGCCGTGATGAAGGTCATGCCCCGGGCGAAGTACATGAACGACCCCTTCGGCGGTCACCACGCGCTGAACTTCGAAATCTACGGTCACTTCACCTCGCCCATCCGCCGGCTCTCGGACCTGATCAACCACTGGATCGTCTACACCAACGACGTCCCGGAGGACCTCGTGGCCCTGTGTGACCGGGCCAGCGACAAGCAGAAAGACGCCGAGCAGTGCGAACGCGAGTACAAACAGTTCCTCGAAGAGGTCGGTCTCGACCCCGCCGCGGTCAACAATCGCGGGATCGAAGTCGTAGAGGAATAGGGAGCCGTCAATCGGCAGCGGGATCCGTGCCGTGCGCGTCGAGGTACCGCTTTCCCCACTCGTCCATCGCCGTCACGACGAGTTCGAGTTGTTCGCCCCACTCGGTGAGCGAGTACTCGACGCGGACCGGTTTGTCGTCGATGACGGTCCGGTCGACCAGGTCGCGTTCCTCCAGGTCGTCGAGGCTCTCGGAGAGCACTTTGTCAGAGATGCCCTGGACTCGCTCTTTCAGTTCGTTGAATCCCAGGGCGCCCGCTTCGAGCAGCACGGACACGATCAGCGGATGCCACTTCTTTCCGAGTACTGTCGCCGTCACGGACAGTGGCCGACGTCGTCTCCGCCCGGTCCCACACCCCGGTGCGTCGTTCCCCGTCAGGTCCATAGCTCGCATATAAAATTCCTCACAGATAAATGCTGCAGAACCCGACTTGCCCCACCTCGTCACAGTCAAGATCATTTCGGAGATAATATTTAAATATTCGAGTTAGGTAACAGCAAACCACGGAAACACGGCGGTGTGTGTTCGGAAAAGTTGATTAACATAACATTTTAGTGGGATGGGCCCGGAGTTCCGGGCGGAGGTGAGAACGAACGATGGCCAGTGACATCGACGACACGGCGGAACGAACGGACGTTCGACGGGTTTCGCGATACGACCTCGTTCTGGCCGTCATTCCGACGGCGTTCCTGCTCGCCGGGATCGCGAGCCTGTTCGTCTCGGCCCCGACGCGGGTCGTCCTGACGGGGGCGGCGGCCGTCGGGCTGCTCGCGCTCGTCGACGGCATGTTCGTCAACCCGCCCCGTTCCGGGTCTGGAACTCTCTGAGGCCGTCGCGTTCAGTTCGTCCACGGGTACCGGTTCATCGCGTCACACCGCCCAGAATTCTCTCCACGGACTCACTGGACGTCCAGCCGGTGCCCGGAATGCGTAGCGAGCGCTCACCGGCTGCTAGTAGACAGTCGCAAACGACGGAAGAACGGCCGCGTCGGTTACTTGCCGCGTCCTCGGTTCGAGCTGAGGCTGGGGCGGGTGTGTTCGCTACCCTTGCCCTTCTTGCCGAGGCCCCGGTTCCGCTGGCCGGCGCCGGTGAGGCCGCGGAAGACGCGGTCGGTCTGGGCCGGGTTGCAGATCCAGTTGAGGTCGTCGTCGTTCTGGATGGCGGGGTGGTTCGGGTCGACGAGGACGACTTCGTGCCACTTCTGGCTGCCGTCCTGGCCGACGGAGTAACTGTTGAGCACCTCGAGGTTGGGGAAGGTCCGCGCGGCGCGCTCTTCGGCGACGCGCTGGATGTTCTTCCGCCGGGTGACGCGGGTGACGCCCTGTCGTTTCGACCGGCGACCGGCCTTGTGCCGGACCTTGCGGGCCCCGCCCTTGCGGACGGAGACGCGCGCCACGATGACGCCCTGCTTGGCCTTGTAGCCGAGCGAGCGGGCCTTGTCGAGGCGGGTGGGGCGCTCGATACGTTCGACGGCGCCCTGTTCGCGCCAGTCCTGTTTCCGCTGCCACTGCAGTTCCGCGAGCTTGTCGTCGTCGTCCTGGTTCTTCCAGGCGTCCCTGATGTGGGAGTAGAAGCTTCGTGCCATGTGTGTTCACCACGGGCGTTGCGTGGTTCAAGCCACGCCGCGGTCGACTCGACCGCTCGCGGCTCACATCCCGACCTGTACAGACAGGTGCCCGCTGGTGCCCGTCGTCCAGCGAGTTACCCCACAGTATCCCGTTCGTCCCCTTAAGCGATTCGAACTCTGCTAGCTCCCGGGCGGGTATCGCCCGGTCACGGGTCGGAGGCCGCGCTGGTACCGGCCGTTTCAAAATTTAATATTATAGTTATCACACGCATTATTAAGGGGGGTGACGCTATATAGATAATGAACGATACTTATGGATAGGCGGACCCTGTTGGACGGACTCGTAGACGGTGGGCTCTCGGAGTACCAGGCCGACGCGTACCTGACGCTGCTCGAACGCGGTACGTCGCCGGCCGTCGACGTGGCGAAGAACTGCTCGATCCCGGTCCCGCGCATCTACGACATCCTGAACGAACTGGAGCAGATGGGATACGTGGAGACGCTCGATAGAGACAAACTGCACGCGCGTGCGTGCGACCCAGTCGAGTTCATCGAGGACCTCCATCACAAGAGCGCACGCCTCTCCGACGTCGCCTCGGAGATCGAGGACCGGTGGGAGCACTCCCCCCTCGGCGAACACGAGATCAACGTGACCAAACACGCCCAGACGGTCCTCGACCACGCGGAGGCCAAGATTCGGGACGCGGAGTGGGTCGTCGACCTCGCCGTGACCGACCGGCAACTCGCCGACCTGGAGGGGGCGCTGGAAGCGGCCGTGGCGAACGACGTCGTCGTCCGCGCGTCGGTGTACTCGGAGGCCGGGGAGTCGTCCATCCTCGACGACCATCCGGTGACCGACGTCGTGACCGAGATCAGGGCCCGTTCCATCAGCGGCCCGTTCCTCGCGGTGATGGACCGGACGGTGGCCTGTCTGGCCCCGACCGAGCGGATGCCGGACCCCTACGGCGTCGTCGTCAACGACGAACTCATCTCCTTCATCTTCCAGTGGTACTTCCAGACCTGTCTCTGGGCGGTGTGGGAGACCCACGACCAGCGCCGCCGGTATCCCGTGCGGTACGTCTCGCTCAAGGAGTTCGTCTGTGACGTCTACCCGGTCTGGTGGGAGGACGCGGTCATCTCCGTGACGGTGGAGGGGATCGACACGACCTCGGGCGAGCAACGGGTCGTTTCGGGCGTCATCACCGACGTTCTCTTCCCCGGCAAGGACCTGACCGGTACCGCCCCCGGCCTGATTCAGCTGGCGGGACAGGCGACGGTAGTCGTCAAGACGCCGGATCGGGTGTGCACGGTCGGTGGATGGGGCGCGCTCATCGAGGACGTCGAGGCACGTCGTATCACTATCGACGCGATCGAGTGGCCTGCCTGATCCGGTTGGTTCACTCGCCACTTCCGTTTCTCGACGCACCGCGCCCGACCGCGAGCGGCGCCTACGTGCGACGCCAGTTACCTGCGAATTGCGTGTCAGGGAGACACTTTTACGCGAGTTAAAATGATGGTGAAACTGACAGTGTGCCCACTTTCGTCCACGATGTGGCTGGAATTCGAACTCTCGAACTCATATATGAATAATTACCTGTGGGGAAAACAATAGTAAACTACCAGATTGCTTATAGCAGGTGTGGAAAACACAATACTGCTAATAACGGCGGTTAGAGCGTTTTTAGGACGTTTTTAATATTCTAAAATAATTAACCCGTCAGTATAGGAAAGTATTTTATATGGTCCTGTATATAGTATGGCAACACGCACCGTCGGGTGCGTGTAGAAGGGGTCACAATGACAGACCGAGAAACTCCCCCGAAAGGGGATAGAGAGGCATCGCTGTCCGACCAATCGAAGCCCGGAGGGAGCGCCCTCAGGCGGGACTTCCTCAAGAGCAGCGCCGTGGCCGGCGCGCTCGCGCTCGGGGCGGGATCGTTCGCCACCGGTGGCGCGTCCGCCGGTATTCCGACGCCGCGGCTCCATCGAGACGGGAACCTGATCAAGGATCCCGAGGGGAACACCGTCACGCTGCGCGGGGTCAACATCGCCGACCCGAAGCGCATCAACGTCACCTCGCAGGCGCGCGGGATGACGGCGACGCAGGTCATCGACATGCTCACCGACGAGAGCGATGGCTGGTACAACCGGGTGATCCGGGTACCCGTACAGCCCGTCGATATCGGTGAGTTCGAACCCGGTTCCGGCCCGCCGGTACCGGCGTTCGACGAGAGCCAGCTGGAGAGCTACCTCACGAATCACCTCGACGAGGTCGTCCAGCACTGTGCGGACCGTGGCGTCTACTGTATCATCGACTATCACCGCCACCGGGACGTCCAGTGGGCCGAGGGCCAGGACGGGCCGGTCAACACCGAACTCCAGGACGAGGTCGACATGTTCTGGGACATCGTCGCGCCGCGCTACGCCGAGGATTCCCACGTCCTCTACGAGGTGTACAACGAGCCCACCGAGCCGGGGATGTGGGAGGACCCGACGACGACGGACTGGGTCGCCGACATCTGGCGTCTCTGGCTCGAGATGGCCCAGCCGTGGGTCGACACCATCCGCTCGCACGCGGACAACCTGATCCTGATGGGGTCGCCCAGCTGGTCACAGAGTCCGGAAGGCGCCCTCGTCGAGGAGTTCGACGGCGAGGACATCGCCTACACCTTCCACATCTATCCGGGGCACAACTCCAGTCAGAACAACGACTGGGAGGACGCCTCGACCAACGGTGAGGGCGTCGCCGGCGTCTACGAGCAGGCGCCCCTGTTCGTCACGGAGTTCGGCTGGGAGGAGAACGCCGGCCAGTACATCGGCGGGACCGACTCTGGCTACGGCGAACCTATCCTCGACTGGCTCGAAACCAGCGAAGCGATCCACTGGACGGCCTGGTGTGCCGACCCCGTCTGGCGGCCCGTGATGTTCAGCCGGCCGTTCACCGAGAACGCGAACGATTCGGTCGGCGACCCGTACAACGGGTCCGTCCCCGAGGCCTGTTCGGACCTGCCCTGTGAGTGGGAGCTCACGACCGGCGAAGGCGGCATGGGTGACAACATCAAGAACGCCCTGGAACAGTACCGCAACGACGGGCTCCCGGGCGGCGGCTCCGGGACGCCGCCTGAGACGGACACCGAGACTGACACGGAAACTGACACCGAGACCGAGACTGACACGGAGACGGAGACGGACACCGAGACCGACACGGAGACGGACACGGAGACGGAGACGGACACCGAGACCGACACGGAGACTGAGGATCCGCCGGACGATGGCGACCTGATCGCCTCCATCGATCCGGGGACGACGTCGGCGTCGACCGGCGACCTGGTCCAGTTCTGGATCACCGACGAGACCGGCAACAGCACGTGGATCACCGACCTCCAGTGGGAGCTGGGTAACGGCTCGACCGGCAGTGGCTGGTACACCGACGAGCGCTACCAGTCCGCTGGCACGTACACGGTGACGCTCACCGCCACCGACAACGAGGGCAACACGAGCACGGATTCGGTGGAGGTCACCATCTCCTGACCGGACCGGCGCGATTCGGCTCGCATAGCGACGCAACTGAACGACTACGAACGACAACACAATGTCACACGACAACGCGAACGGCGGCGGAGAATCGACGAACAACAACGGACGGCGGATCGACAGCGTCTCGCGACGGGACGTACTGAAGGCGGCGGGCGCCACGGCACTGACGGCCGGGATGGCGAGCAACCTCATCGGCTCGGCAGCTGCAGTCGGCATTCCGACGCCGCGGCTGGAGCGCGATGGCAACGAACTCGTCGACCCGAGCGGCAACCAGGTCATCCTTCGCGGCGTGAACATCGCCGACCCAGCCCGGACCGCTCGTAGCTGGCGGAGCAAGGACGCGATGGGCATCTTCGACAAGGCGACCAACACCGACTCTTCGAACGACGGCGGCTGGCACAGCCACATCATCCGTGTGCCGACCCAGCCCCAGGACATCGCAGACGGCGGGTCCGGCAGCGTCGGATCGATGCCTCACGGCGACGACTGGGGCCCGCTCCTCCCCGGCCAGTTCGACGAGTCAGACCTGGAGACGTACTTCACCAACTACGTCGACCCGCTCGTCGACGCCGCCGAGGAGAACGGCACGTACATGATGATCGACTATCACCGGCACTTCCCCATCTTCCACCAGCCACAGCACGAGGAAGACATCGGTGAGTACGAGTGCGGTGAGGAGTCCTTCGAGAACGACCTGGGCTTCTGTGGCGAACGCGGCGTCCTCTGGCACGGTGAGGACCAGGCCGACCAGCTCGACGGCTACACCGAGGAGTACGCCGCCGAACTCAACCAGGAGCTCGAGCTGTACTGGAACTTCGTCGCGCCCCGCTATGCCGACCGGGAGCACGTCATCTACGACATCTTCAACGAGCCGACCGGCCCGTACGCCGGCGACTGGGGCTCGCCGACCTCGCTTCCAAACACTGGCGAAGAGGGTTCGGAGAACCCCTCCTACGACGCCGACGAGAACCAGCAGTACTGGGACATGTGGGTCGACCGAGCGCAGCCCTGGGTCGACATCGTCGAGGAGAACGCACCCGCGAGCGTCAAGACCATCGGCTCCCCGCGGTGGAGCCAGCTGACCTACTGGGCGCCGACCAACGAGTTCGACGGGACCAACATCTGTTACACGGGCCACGTCTACACCCACGAGGGAATGCGCCCGCTGTCGGACTCCTTCGGTACGGCCGCCGAGGAAGTCCCCGTGTTCTTCAGCGAGTTCGGCTGGGCGATCGACGGCGGTCGCGACGGGTTCAACTTCCTCGACGGGACGGCGACGGGTGAGCCTGAAGGGTACGAGGTCGCCTACGCCGACGACTTCGAGAGCTTCCTCGACGAGTACCCGGTCCACCCCATCTGCTGGAACTTCGACCACACCTGGGAGCCGTCGTTCTTCGTCCACGACGAGAGCCAGGACGGCAACTGGGTCATCCACGACTACGAAGACCGACCGGCCCAGTGGTGGCAGGAGTACCTCGCGGCCAACGCGGAGAACGACCTCCCCGGCCAGAGCGACGACGACACGACGACGGAGCCGCCGACGACGACAACGACGACGTCGACGCCGGAGACGGACACGCCGGACACCGACACGCCGGAGACGGACACGCCAGACACCGACACGCCGGACAGCGGCGACCTGGTCGCCTCTATCCGTCCCAGCACGACGTCGGCGTCGACCGGCGACCTGGTCCAGTTCTGGATCACCGACGAGACCGGCAACAGCACGTGGATCACCGACCTCCAGTGGGAGCTGGGCGACGGGTCGACGGACAGCGGCTGGTACGCGGACAACCGGTACAGCTCCAGCGGCAGTTACACCGTCACCCTGACCGCGACGAACAACGAGGGGACCTCGAGCACGACCTCGGTGGAAGTCTCGATCTCCTGACGACCGACGCGATAGCAGTGACGACGCCGCGCCACGTGACGCGCGGGCCGTTCGGCCCAGGCAGGGGGACTCGGTCCCGACCACACCGGTCGGACCCGAGCGCTAGTGGCCGAACCGACGCGGCGGCTGGCCGCCCAGTCCGGCGGTCGCCCGCCACGGGGTAGCGAACTCCGGTTCGCCGGTTCCGGGGCGACCGACTCGCCGCCGTTCGATGGCGGCACACGTCGGGCCCCGGTCACCGGAACGAATCACGCGACCGACCACGCCGCTCCCGGCTATCGTCGGGCACGTTACGGGGGTAACTGCCGCCCGACGACCACTGGGGCTGGCCGACGCAGACACGAGACGACGATGACAGAAAACGATGCGACCGGACCGAGATCCGACGCGAGCGGACCGACGAGGGGACACAGATCGCACGGCGAGCAGCGGGACGGGAGCGCCGGCGAATCCGACACCACGAGCAGACGGGCGCTCCTGCAGGCCGTCGACACTGGAACCCTCGTCGGGAGCGTCGCTCCGTCGGAGGACCGGGCGCACGCCGACGACTTCGCGACTGCCTGCGAGACACTCGATTTCGATCTCGCGTCCCCGCGGGCTTGCTGCTCGGACGAGGGCAGTCACTACCGCCAGCAGGACCCGGACGTCTACGACGAGGTGGGGTTCCAGCACGCACGAAATCGACGGGATACGACTCGAATTGCTACACGACTGCTCGACGCACCTGCGACGCCGCCCCGGCGGTCGGGGCCGACCAGGCGGGCGACGCGAACGAACATGACATGACACGACGGACAGACAGCACCGACGAATGGGGCGAGGGACCGAGTAGCGACGCCGACCACGGCGGAACGAACGAGCGGGACGAGACCGGGGGAACCCAGCATCGACGCGACTTCCTGAAGGCCGGTGCGACGGTCGGCGCGGGCACGTTCGCGCTCGGACTGGGCGAAGAGGCGTCCGCGGCCACCGAAACCGACCCGTCGGACCTCGACATCTACCTGCTGTTCGGCCAGTCGAACATGGAGGGGGCGGGTCCGATCGAGGAGCAGGACCGGGAGACGCATCCGCGGATACACGTCCTCGCGGACCTCGACTGTTCGAACCTCGGGCGCGAGTACGGCGAGTGGTACCTGGCCGAACCGCCGCTCAACCGATGTAACGCGGGGGTCGGTCCCGGTGATTACTTTGCGAAGACCGTGATCCAGGAGATGCCGGAGGACAGGGGTATCGGCCTCGTCCCCGCGGCCGTCGGGGGCGCCGACATCGCGCTCTTCCAGAAGGGAGCGCCCATCGGCCGGAACGACCGCAACATTCCGTCGCAGTTCGACGGCGGCTACGAGTGGCTGCTGGACCTGGCCCAGACGGCCCAGCAGGTGGGGACGATCAGGGGCATCCTGTTCCACCAGGGTGAGACAGACACCGGCGACCAGGAGTGGACGTCGGACGTGGCCGGTATCGTCGAGAACCTCCGCTCCGACCTCGGGATCGGCAACGTCCCGTTCCTCGCCGGCGAGATGCTCTACGACTCCCAGGGCGGGTGCTGTGGCTCGCACAACACCGAGGTCAACGAACTTCCGGACGTGATCCCGAACGCCCACGTCGTCTCGGCCCAGGGACTGGCGGGCCAGGATTACGCCCACTTCACGACGGAGGCGTACCGTGAGTTCGGCCGGCGCTACGCCAACGAGATGCTGGAACACGTCGACGTCGGCGGTACCGGCGGCACTGGTGGCACCGGCGGCGATTCGGGCGGCGATTCCGGCGGTGACTCCGGCGGAGACAGTGGCGGTGGCTCCGCCAGCCAGCAGCCCTACGACGGCTCGCCCCACGCCGTCCCGGGGACCATCCAGGCCGAGGAGTACGACGAGGGTGGCTCGGGCGTGGCCTACAGCGACAACACGTCCGAGAACGAGGGCGGTGCGATGCGGACCGACGAGGCCGTCGACATCACCTCCAACAGCGCCGGGTCGGGTTACGGTATCGGCTACATCGAGTCCGGCGAGTGGGTCGAGTACACCGTCGACGTCCAGCAATCCGGCGAGTACACCCTCGAGGCCCTCGTCGCCTCCGACTCCGGTGGTGGCTCGTTCCACCTCGAAGTGAACGGCCAGGACGTCAGCGGGACCGTGGCCGTTCCCGCCACCGGTGGCTGGGATTCCTGGGAGACCGTCTCCACTTCCGGCGTCTCGCTCGACGCCGGCCTGCAGGTCGTCCGCGTCTCGATGGACGAGAGCTGGTGGGACCTGAACTACATCGACCTCTCGCTCGCCAGCTCCGGCAGCGGCGGTAGCTCCGGCGGCGACGACGGCGGTGGTTCGGGAGACACCGGCGGTTCCGGGGACTCGACTGTCGAACCCCCCGAGAGCACCGGCGATCTGATCGCCGAGATGGAGCCGAGCACGGCCACGGCGGGCGTCGGCGAGCGCGTCACCTTCAGCGTCACCGACACGACCGATTCGAGCACCTGGATCGACTCGCTGTCGTTCGACTTCGGCGACGGTGCTTCGGCTACCGGCTGGTGGGCCGAACACGCCTACGACTCGGCGGGGAGCTACACCGTCGCACTGACCGCGACCAACAACGAGGGCAGTTCGACGACCCACGAGGTGACGATAACGGTGTCGTGAACCGAGCTACCGCTCGCCTGGACGGCTCCCGGTCTCCCGGACCGGACGCCGTGGCTGGGCGGGTGATTCGAACGAGAACCGACGACCCATCCCACGCTCGACCGTCGCGGGACGAACCGCCGCTCGGCGGTACGTTCCCGACGCTGACGACCGGGATCACGAGATAAACGAACGCAGCTGATTCACACCAATGACACGAGACACGACCGACGACGGAATCGACGAACGACAGACCGACCCGGCCGACGAACGACCGGCCGACGGTGACGGCCGAACCCCGCTCGCGAACCCCGCACGCCGCGACGTCCTGAAGGCGAGCGCCGCGGTCGGCGCCGCCGGCCTCGGACTCGGCCTGGGCAACTCCGCCACGGCGGCGACGGCCGAGGAGATCTGCGACTCGGAGTTCGGCCAGATTGAGGTCGGCGACGGCTACACCCTGATGGACAACCAGTGGAGCATGTCGAATGTGGCCCAGTGCGTCTGGTTGAACGACGACGGGAGCTACGGCTACGACTTCGACGCCTCGAACGGTAGCGGCGGCCCCAACTACCCGGAGGTGTTCATCGGGACGCGCCCGTGGGGCGAGGACACCGGGGTCGCGGAGTTCCCGATCCAGCGCCGCGACGTCGACCAGCTAGAGATGGCGGTCGACGCCGACTACAGCCAGTCAGGCGGCGAGTGGAACTGGGCCGAGGAGTGGTGGCTGATGGAGCAGCCACCGGGCCAGGAGGCCGAAACCCACGTCTACGAGATTATGTTGCTGCTTGACTGGAACGGCCAGCACGACCACGGCGGGATGGAGAACGAGGCCGCCTGGACCGACCAGTACGGCAATACGATCGACCACTGGACGACGTACAACTCCGGCGGTACGAGCGCCACGTTCCCCATCTTCCGCGTCCAGGGCGGCTACGACGGCGGCCCCATCGACATGACCGAGATCATCGACTACGTCAGCGCCGAACTGGGCGCGAGCGAGGACCTGTGGCTCTCCGGCATCGAACTCGGCAACGAGTACTGGGGGGGTTGCGTCGGCGAGACGACGTACAACTCCTTCGAGGTCACCATCAACGGCTCGACGTACACCAGCGGGAGCGGTGGCGGTGGTAACGGGACCCCGACGACCGAGCCGCCGACGGACACGCCGGAAACCGACACGCCCGACACGGAGACGCCGGACACGGACACGCCCGACACCGAGACGCCGGACAGCGGCGACCTGATCGCATCGATCGATCCGGGGACGACGTCGGCGTCCGTCGGCGACATGGTCCAGTTCTGGATCACCGACGAGACCGGCAATAGCACCTGGATCACCGACCTCCAGTGGGAGCTGGGCGACGGGTCGACTGACAGCGGCTGGTACGCGGACACCCAGTACGACTCGGCGGGCACCTACACAGTCACCCTGACCGCGACCAACAACGAGGGTGCCACGAGCACCGACGAGGTGGATATCACGGTCTCGTAACCGAGCCACTGCGCTCCATCACTCCGGCTCTGCCGGTCCCCGCACGCGCCCACCGGGAACCGGACCGACCGACGATCGGCCGATCCACCACGCGACGACGAACGACGGCTTCGACGCCTCGTTCTCGTCGGTGTCGATCGAGATCGACGAGATCAACTCACCCGACTGACAGTACGCCCATGACCACAGACGAATTCGACGACGACCGCACCGACGACCGACCGACTGACGCCGCCGAACCGTCGGCGACGAGCGGCGCGTCCACTGGGCCACTCGGGGACGCGTCGCGCCGCGACTTCCTGAAAGCGGCGGCCACAAGCGGCGCCGTCGCAGCCGGTCTCGGCGGCGGCTTCGCGGGCAGCGCCGCCGCGGCGGTCATCGACACGCCGCCGCTGCACGTCGACGGCAACCTGATCAAGGACCCCGACGGCGCCACGGTGACGCTCCGCGGCGTGAACATGGCCGACCCGAAGCGGATCAACGTCACCGCGCCGGCCAGGGGCAAGACAGCGACGGACGTGGTCGACCTGCTGACGAACACCGACGAGGACTGGTACTCGCGAGCCATCCGCATCCCGGTCCAGCCCGTCGATATCGGCGAGCACACGCCCGGCGAGGGACCGCCGCCGGTCGCCTTCGACGAGGGGCAACTGGAGACGTACCTGGAGGAGCACCTCGACCCGGTCGTCGAGCGCTGCCTCCAGCGTGGCGCCTACGCCATCGTCGACTACCACCGCCACCGGGACGTCCAGTGGAACGACTCCACGCTCGACGAGGAGGTGCGCACGTTCTGGGACGTCGTCGCGCCGCGGTACGCCGACCAGCCTCACGTGATGTACGAACTGTACAACGAACCCACGGAGCCCGGGATGTGGGGCGACCCGACCCAGAGCCAGAACTGGGCCGACGTCTGGCGTGACTGGAAGGCCGTCGCCCAGCCGTGGGTGGACATCATCCGCGAGCACGCGCCCGAGAACCTGGTCCTCGTCGGCTCGCCGAGCTGGTCCCAGAGCCCGGAGGGCGCGCTGGTCGAGCCTTTCGACGGCGGGAACCTCGCCTACACCTACCACATCTACCCCGGCCACGACTCCAGCCAGGCGGGGGACTGGGAGGACGCCACGAACAACGGCGAGGGCGTCGCCGGCGTCTACGAGGAGTACCCGCTGTTCGTCACGGAGTGGGGCTGGGAGGAGGGCGGCGGCGAGTACATCGGCGGGACGACGTCGGGGTACGGCGAGCCGTTCCTCGAGTTCCTCGAGCAGAGCGAGGCGATCCACTGGACTGCCTGGTGTGCGGACCCGGTCTGGCGCCCGGTCATGTTCGACCGCGCGTTCGCCGAGGCGGACTTCGAGGACAACATCGGGAACCCCTACGAGGAGGACGTCCCTCAGGACTGCACCGACCTCCCCTGCGAGTGGGAGCTGCTCGGCGGCGACAGCTACATGGGCGAGACGGTCAAGAACGCCCTGATCGAGTACCGGGACCACAACCCGCCGACGGTCCCCTACGACACCCAGGCCCCGCCCACGCCGACGAACCTCAGCGCGGAGGGGGTCGCCGAGACGACGGTGGATCTCTCGTGGGACGCCGCCAGCGACGAGGGCGAGGCGGGCCTCTCCCACTACGCCGTCTCCGTCGACGGCGAGCAGACCGCGGAGGTCCCCGAGGGAACCACGACCACGACCGTCGAGGGACTCGAATCGGACACGACGGTGACTCTCGGCGTCACCGCCGTCGACCGCGCGCGCAACGAGTCCGGGACGGCGACGGTCGAAGTGACTACCGACGCCTTCGAGGACTCGACGCCGCCGTCGGTCCCCGGGAACCTGTCGTCGCCGGCCCGAACCTGGCAGTCGGTGACGATCTCGTGGGACGCCGCGACGGACGCGGGCGACGCCGAGACAGCCGGTATCGACGGGTACAACGTCTACGTCGACGGGGAACGCGATCGCCGGGTCGCCGCCGAGACGACCCAGGTCCAGATCGGCGACCTCGACGCGGACACGACCTACGAGTTCGGCGTCAGCGCCGTCGACCGCGCGGACAACGAGTCCGAGCAGGCGACGCTCAGCGTCGCCACCGACCTGGCCAGCGCCGGGCCGAACGACCTGCTGATCAACGACTACGACGGCGACCCGGCCTGGCCCGACTCGAACGACCTGGGTAACTGGGTCGGGAGCAGCGGCTTCGAGAGCATCGGGGTCGTCGACGGTGCCCTGGAGATCGACTACGACGGCAGTGGCTGGTACGGCACCGGCGTCTCGCAGGACATCACCGACTACCCGACGCTCCGGATCAAGGTCTCCGGCGAGAACGGCGGGGAAGAGCGCGGGATCGAACTGGAGTTCGCGGGCATCGACCCGCTGCTCTCCGAGGTGACCGACGGCACGATCGGAACGGGCGAATCGATCCTGTCCGTCGACCTGGAAGCCGCGGGCGCCGACCTCGAAGCGCCCGGCCAGATCACCTTCCGGTTCTACGACGCGGGCGACAGTTCGATCGCCATCGACGAGATCTGGCTGGACAGCGGCGAACCGGCCGAGACCGGTGATACGACGGCGCCATCGGCCCCGTCGAACCTCACGTCGCCGAGCCAGACGGAGACGGCCGTCGAGGTCGAGTGGGACGCCTCGACCGACGAGGGCGGCTCCGGCCTGGACCACTACAACGTCTCCGTCGACGGCGAAATCGACCAGCAGGTCGCCGCGGGCACCACGTCGGCGACGGTCGAGGACCTGACCGCCGGCACGGCCTACGATATCGCCGTCTCCGCCGTCGACGGCGCGGGCAACGAGTCCGCGCAGGCGACCGTCGCGGTGACGACGGCCGGCGCGACCGACGAACAGGCACCGACCGCTCCGGCGAACCTCACCTCGCCGGCCCAGACCGACTCGACGGTGGAACTGGCGTGGGACGCGTCGACCGACGAGGGCGGGGCCGGCCTCGACGGCTACGTCGTCTCCGTCGACGGCGAGGAAGACCACACCGTGGACGCCGGGACGACGAGCACGACCGTCGAGGGGCTCGAACCCGAGACGACCTACGAGTTCGGCGTCAGCGCTGTCGACGGCGTCGGCAACGAGTCCGGGACGGCGACCGTCGAGGCGACGACCGAAGCGGGTGAGACGGAACCGCCCGCGGACGACGCGCTCGTGATCAACGATTACGACGGCGACCCGGCGTGGTCGAGCAATCAGAACGACCTCGGCCAGTGGTGCGGGGCCGGGTCCTTCGAGAACGGCGGCGGGGAGGTCCAGGACGGCGCGCTCGTCCTCGAGTACGATAACGGCGGCTGGTTCCAGGAGCAGATCAACCAGTCCGTCGAGGAGTACTCGTCGCTCGTCTTCGCAGTCAGCGGCGCGAACGGCGGCGAAGAATCCGAGGTCCAGTTCAACATGGGCGGCGTCACGTCGCTCCTTTCCGACGTGACCGGCGACTCCATCGGGACGAGCACGGGCGACGTCGCGGTCGACCTGGAATCGGCCGGCGTCGACACCGCTTCCCCGGGGCTCTCGGTCCGCCTGAACTTCTGGCAGGGGGGTGCCAGCACGCTCGAAATCGACGAGATCCGACTCGAATAGCGACGAAACTGGCGGAACTATCCAACGATGACAGCAAACGACTCACCACGCGACGCGACGGGGGGCACAGGGGACGAACAGACGCGAGCCGCGGAGACGACGGACCGCGGGCTCGGTAGCGGAACGACCAGGCGGACCGCGCTGAAGACCATCGGCGCGACCGTCGGGGGCCTGGCGCTGGCGGGCGACGTCAGCGCCGGCATCCCCACGCCGCGGCTCCACACCGACGGGAAGTGGATACGGGACCCGAACGGGAACGAGGTCCAGCTCCGCGGCATGGCGCCGGCTGACCCGGCGTTCTACCGGCGGACCCACTCGAAGAGCTTCGAGGAGGTGCTCCGGTGGGCGACCGACGAATCTCGCGGGTGGCACCCGAACGTCGTTCGCCTGCCGTTCACCCAGGACAACGTCGACCACTACGGCATCGACACGCTGGTCGAGGAGTTCATCCGGCCGTCGGTCGACCTGCTGGCCTCCCGTGACGTGTACGCCCTGGTCGACTTCCACCTCATCAGGCCCTACACCCAGGACGCGACCGAGACGTACAACTCGGAGAACGACGAGGAGCTGGCGCCCATCGACGACGTGATGCGGACCTTCTGGAACGCGGTCGCCCCGGAGTTCGCCGACGACGAGCACGTCATCTACGAGCTGTTCAACGAGCCGACCCGGCCGGGGATGTACGGCGACGACGCGGGCGCCTGGCAGGCCTGGCGCGACGCGGCCCAGCCGTGGGTCGACCTCGTCCGTGACCACGCGCCCGAAACGCCAATCATCGTCGGTTCGCCCCGGTGGACGTCGCTGACGCACATGGCGCCGGAGTACCCCTTCGAGGGTGACAACCTGATCTACGCGGCCCACATCTATCCGGACAACGGCGCGCCCTCCGAGTTCGACCAGTACTACGGCGAGCCGGCCAACGACGTGCCGGTCGTCGTCACGGAGTTCGGCTGGGACCCTGCTGGAGGGAACATCGACCAGGGAACCAACTCGGAGTGGGGCCAGCCCTTCCGCGAGTGGGCCGAGGGCTACGAGAACATGGGGTGGATCTCGTGGTGCTTCGACGACAGCTGGGCACCGACGTTCTTCGATTCACCGGGCGAGGGCGCGAACGAGCCCTGGACGCTCAAGGACGGCGACGAGGAGATGGGCGGCTTCATCAAGACCTGGCTGGCGGAGACCCGGGACGACAGTATCCCGGAGAACACGATCGACGACACCATCGCGCCGCCCGCTCCCTCGAACCTCACCGTCACCCGGACCTCGGAGATTAGCGTCGAGGTGTCCTGGGACGCCGTGACCGACGAGGGCGAGGCCGGCCTCTCCCACTACGTCCTCTCCGTCGACGGCGAACCGAACCAGGAGGCCCTGCCCGACACCACGTCCGCGTCGGTCACCGACCTCGACCCGGCGACGACCTACGAGATCGCCGTCCGGGCCGTGGACGACGCCGGCAACGAGTCCGGCCCGGCGACGGTTATCGCCGAGACCATCGCGACCGACGCCGAGCAGTCCGCGTTCAACGGTCCGCACGTGATCCCCGGCCGGATACAGGCCGAGGACTTCGACGAGGGCGGCCAGGGCATCTCCTACTACGACACCACCTCGTCGAACCAGGCGGACGGCTCCTACCGCGATACTGCCGTCGACATCGGGACGTCGGCCGAGTCCGGCTACAACGTCGGGTACATCGACACCGGCGAGTGGCTGGAGTACACCGTCCAGGTCGACTCGGGCGACGGGCTGGTTACTCACGTCAACGCGGCGGCCGGCGAGGGTGGCGGTGGCGCCCTGCGCATCGACGTGGACGGCGAGACGGTCGCCACCCAGGACGTCTGGCAGACCGGCGACTGGACGAACTGGGAGGCGATCCGGGTCGGCAGCCTCGACCTCCCCGAGGGCGAGCACGTCGTCCGGATCACCGCCGAGTCCGGCGCCTGGAACTTCGACTGGATCGAGTTCGGCGACGGCGACGGTGACACGGGGACTGAAACGGAGACAGAGACTGAAACGGAGACAGAGACTGAAACGGAGACGGAGACCGAGACGGAGACCGAGACAGAGACGGAGACTGAAACGGAGACGGAGACCGAGACGGAAACGGAGACTGACACTGAGACAGAGACCGATGACCCGTCCGGAGGGACGCTGATAGTCAACGACTACGACGGCAGCCCGTCGTGGTCGTCCGGCTGGAACGACCTCGGTCAGTGGTGTGGGGCCGGGTCCTTCGAGAACGGTGGCGGCGAGGTCGAAGACGGCGCACTGGTTCTGGAGTACGACAACGGCGGCTGGTTCCAGGAGCAGATCAATCGGGACGTGAGCGAGTACTCCTCGCTGGTCTTCTCGGTCAGCGGCGCCAGCGGTGGCGAGGAATCGGAGGTCGAGTTCAGTATGGGCGGAGCAAGCGGCCTGCTCGCCGACGTTACCGACGATTCGATCGGCACGAGCACCGCCGACGTGGCGGTCGATCTCGATTCGGCCGGGGTCGACACGTCCTCGTCGAGCCTGGCCGTCCGCCTGAACTTCTGGCAGGGCGGGAGTAGCACGCTCGAAATCGACGAGATCCGACTCGAATAGTGGAACAACCGACAGACGTTCGAGACAATCCAATGACGAACGACGACACACGCGACGACGGGGAACTGACGGACGAACAGACGGGGATCGAAACGGCGAACGAGCCGATCGATACCGACGACGCGGACGACCCGACGGCGGCCGAGGTCACGGCGGAGGCGGACGGCGTCCTGGAGTCCATAGACCGGCGGGACTACATGAAGGCGGTCGGCGCAGCGGCAGCCGCCAGCGCCATCGGCGGCGCGGCGTCCTCGCCCGCGACGGCGGAGACCGCCGACACCTCGCTGAGCGTCGACGAGCGAATCCAGGAACACCGCACCGGTGACCTGGAGATAACGGTCCAGAACGCCGACGGGTCGACGGTCTCCAGTGCCGACGTGACGGTCGAACAGCAGTCCCACGCGTTCGACTTCGGGACGGCGGTCAACGCCAACACCCTGATCAACAGCTCCAGCGAGGGGGACAACTACCGGGAGTACATCCCGGAGCTGTTCAACACCGCGGTGATGGAGAACCGCCACAAGTGGGACTTCTGGGAGAACGAACAGCAACTGGCCGACGAGGCGACCCAGTGGATCCTCGACCAGGGGCTGGACATGCGCGGGCACGTCTGCCTCTGGGGCCGTGAGGACGTCGCCGCTATCCCTTCCGACATACAGACGGCCATCGACAACGAGGACGCCGAGACGATCCGCACCCGGACGATGGACCACATCGAGGAGATCATCACCCACTACGGCGACGACCTGACCGAGTGGGAAGTCGTCAACGAGGTGATGCACGTCTACCAGATGCAACTCGGCGTCTACGGCGACCAGATCGACACCGAGGAGCCCTGGACCGGCGAGGTTATCCCGTGGACCTCGGACCTGCTGGCCGACTGGTACAGCCAGGCGGCGGACGTCATCGAGCAGAACGGCTACGACCTGGACATCGCGGTCAACGACTTCAACCAGTTCGCCTACGGCTACACCGACGACCGCTACGTCAACCAGATCCAGCACCTGAACGACAACGCCACGGACATCGACATCGTCGGCCTGCAGGCCCACGTCGGTGCCCGCCAGGGCGAGTACAACTCAAACGACGACCCGGACGGCCGCATCTCGGCCAGCCAGGTCGTCCAGGAGATGAACAAGTGGGCCGACCTCGGTGCCCGCCTGAAGATCACGGAGTTCGACACGTACAACGGCGACGACTGGAACAGCGACCAGGAGCGCGCCGACATGCTGGAGAACTACCTCCGTGGCGCGTTCTCGCATCCGGGCTGTGACGCCTTTATCATGTGGGGCTTCTGGGACGGGCGCCACTGGGAGAACGAGGCGCCCCTGTTCTACGACGACTGGTCGGAGAAGCCGGCCTACGACGTCTGGACCGGCCTCGTCTTCGACGAGTGGTGGACCGACGAGAGCGGGACGACCGACGGGTCGGGCGCCTACTCGACGACGGCGTTCCTCGGTGAGCACGAAATCACCGTCAGCACCGACAGCGACTCGGCGACGACGACGGTCTCGGTCACCGACACCGGCACGACGTCGGTCACCGTGGACGTCGAGGGCGATGGCACCGGGACCGAGACGGAGACTGACACCGAGACGGAGACGGAGACTGATACGGAGACGGAGACTGACACCGAGACGGAGACGGACACAGAGACGGAAACCGACACCGAGACGGAAACCGACACCGAGACGGAAACCGACACCGAGGAACCGCCCTCTGGCGACCTGATCGCCTCGATCGATCCGGGGGCGACGTCCGGGTCGACCGGCGACCTGATGCAGTTCTGGATCACCGACGAGACCGGCAACAGCACGTGGATCACCGACCTCCAGTGGGAACTGGGTAACGGCTCGACCGGCAGTGGCTGGTACACCGACGAGCGCTACCAGTCCGCTGGCACGTACACGGTGACCCTCACCGCGACCGACAGTGCGGGCAACACGTCCACGGACGAGGTGACCGTCCAGATCTCCTGATCTGAAGGGGACGGATCCGTCGGCGGCGACGGCGTTGCGGGCGCTACCGCTCGCCGTCGACGGACGCCGACGGCCCCCCAGCCCTTCGTTCACGAGGGGCCCGCGGTTCCGAGACGACGGGCGACACCGAGAACCGGCGAACGACTGCTCGACGACGCGGAACGCAGACAAATGACACGACCGACGGACGACGCCGACGGCACGGGAGAACAGGACGACAGAACGAGCGCGGATAGCGACACCAGCCCGCGGGGAGGCGAGCGAAGTGCGCTCACTGACTCCATCAGCGGCGGCTCCCGGCGCGACTTCCTGAAGGCGACCGCCGGAGCCAGCGCGGTCGCTGCGGGGATCGGCTTCGGCGTCAGCGGCTCCGCGTCGGCGGGCATCCCGACGCCGTGGCTCGAACGAGACGGGAACCTTATCCGCGATCCGAGCGGGAACGAGGTGATCCTCCGCGGGGTGAACATCCCCGACCTGAAGCGGCTGAACTCGGACAACTACTACTCCTACTCGGTCGACGAGTACATCACCTGGGCGACGAACGGCAACTCGCCGCCGGGGACGGAAGAGGAGAACGGCTGGTACTCGCGGGTGATCCGCCTGCCCGTCCAGCCGGTCGACATCGGCGGGCACGACCCCGGCGCGGCCCCGCCGGCGCCCGGCTTCGACCAGGGACAGCTCGACAGCTACCTCGAGAACCACCTGCGGCCGGCCGTCGAGAAGTGCGCCGAGCAGGGCGTCTACGCCATCGTCGACTACCACCGCCACCGCGGCGAGCACGACGAGACGCTCCACTACACGAGCGACGAAATCGACGAGGAGATCCGGATGTTCTGGGAGACGATCGCGCCCGAGTTCGCCGAGGACTCCCACGTTCTCTACGAACTGTACAACGAGCCGACGGCGCCGTACGCCGACGAGACCGACCCCACGTCGGACTCCGAGGCCGCACAGGAGACCTGGACCACCTGGAAGGAGACGGCCCAGCCGTGGGTCGATCTGATCCGCGAGCACGCGCCGCGGAACCTGGTCCTCATCGGCTCGCCACGCTGGAGTCAGTGGACCGCTCAGGCGCCCAACGACGAGTTCGAGGGCGACAACCTGGCCTACACCGGCCACGTCTACGGCCAGGAGAACATGCGGCCCCTGTCGGCGTCCTTCGGTGAACCCGGGGAGGAAGTCCCGGTGTTCATGACCGAGTGGGGGTACAAGAACGGCCGCGCGCCGTACCTCTCGGGGACGACCGACGAACAGGGCCAGCAGTTCCAGGAGCTGTTCGAGAACTACCCGCTCCACCCGGTGCCGTGGATCTTCGACTTCCGGTGGACGCCGCAGTTCTTCAATCGGGAGTCCCGGGACGATTTCGAACTGCTCCGGAACAACGACACCCACGGTGGGCTGGTGAAGGACCTGCTGTACGAGAACCGCAACTCGGACCTGCCGAGCGGCGACGGCGGCGGCTCGACCACGACGGAGCCGCCGACGACGACCACGACGGAGCCACCGACGACCACCACGACCGAACCGCCGACGACCACGACCACGGAACCGCCGACGACCACCACGGAACCGCTGACGACCACGACGGAACCACCGACGACGACCACGACCGAACCACAGACGCCGGACGGCACCGCACTCCTCGTCAACGACTACGACGGGGACCCGGCGTGGTCGGGCGAGAACGACCTGGGTAACTGGAACGGTGCGGGGTCGTTCGCGAACGACGACGGCGAGGTGGTCGACGGAGAACTCGTCCTGGAGTACGACGGCGGCGGCTGGTTCGTCGAGCAGGTCAACCGGGACGTCTCGAACTACGACCAGCTGGTGTTCAGCGTCCGCGGCGCCAGCGGCGGCGAGGGGAGCGACTTCGTCCTCGACGTCGGCGGCGCGCGCGCCCAGTTCAGCAGCGTCGCTGGGTCGGCCATCACAACGAGTACCGCCGACGTCGCCGTCGACATGGCAGCCGCAGGGATCGACCGCTCCTCGCCCGGTGAGCTCCGATTCGACTTCTGGGGAGGTGAGAACGGGACGAGTACGCTCTACCTCGACGAGGTGCGTTTCGAGTAAGTCGACTCATCCGCACCTGGGCCGCTTTCAGCCCGGGCCGTTTTCAGCCCACCCGCCGCAGGCCGGCTCGGCCGAGCGGCACGCTTACTAGATTATAAAATTTATTTACTAATCCGTTAAATTTATTTTGCCCGAGGAGTTATTGTCACGTGCAATGGTAAAAAGACGAACCATACTCAAAAGTAGCATCGCGTTCGGGAGCCTCGGGCTGGCGGCGACGGCGCTCGGTCAGGAGTCGTCGCTCGTCGTCCACTCCTTCGACGGCGGCACGTATCCGGGATCGAACGACCTGGGCAACTGGGCCGACGCGGGGAGTTTCGCCAACGGTGACGGGTCGGGCGAGGTTTCGGACGGCGCCCTCCGCCTCGAGTACGACAACGCCGGCTGGTTCGGCAGCAACGTCCAGCAGTCGGTCGCCGACCAGTCGACGCTCAATCTGGTGGTTCGGGGCGACAGCGGCGGCGAGGAGAGCGACTTCGTCGTAGACGTCGGCGGCGCCAGGGGTCTTCTTTCGGATCTGACCGACGACACCATCGGGACGGAATGGTCGACGGTGTCCGTGGACCTCTCCGCGGCCGGCGGCGACCCCGAGAACCCGCGCGCCGTCCGGTTCAACTTCTGGCAGGGCGCCTCCGGCGCGATCGAGATCGACACCATCGCCTTCACCGCTGGCTCGGAGCCCCCGACGGACACGCCGACGACGACCGCGCCACCGACGACCACAGACACCGAGACGGAGACCGAGACGGAGACGGACACCGAAACAGAGACGGAGACCGAAACCGAGACCGGCAACGGCGAGGAGCCCACGTGGGACGTCCCGTTCCCGGACCGACCGCCGGAGCCGGACACACTTCCGTCGGACATCACGGGCAGCACGACGGTCGCCGAACTGTACGAGCACTTCGACGACCCGTACTACGTCCCGCGTGACTTCCTGGACTACCTGCCCGGCGAGACGTCCTCGACCGGGCAGACCTGGACCGACTCCGAGAAGGCCGAGGAGTTCGACTACGACGTCGCGGCCGTCCAGGACAACGTCCAGGACGGGTCGCTGACCCTCGACCAGCTCGGCACCCAGGCGTTGCCCTACGTCCAGCAGCTCGCGGACAACGACTTCCCCGCGCACGCGACGGTGAAGCTCCTCCCCCGGCTGGCGTTGCTGCCCGACGAGACGGAGGACCCCGGCACGCACGACGACCCCGATAACGTCTGGAGCGAGACGGCGGGCCCGACGGCGGCGACGAACGGCCCCGGCCAGTTCATCCAGGACCGCTGGCCGACGGACGCGCGGTCCTACCAGCCCGACGAGGTCCGGGTGCGCGACCGGGTCCACGACCAGCCGGAGTACGACGACAGCCGCGAGTGGGGAAGCTCCGCAGACCTGCCCGACGACGTCGTCAACAACCCGGACAATCCCATCCACGACATGGTCGCCGACAAGGTCGACCCGCGGACGGGTAGTTCGCTCGGTGGGGACGGCTTCACCGCCAACGCGCCGATGGAGGCGAGCATCGAGATCCACGAGAACGGCGGCAGCTACTGGAACCAGTACATCGTCCTGAAGAACACCAGCGAGGTGCCCTACTTCCAGGACGGCATGGTCATCACGTGGCTCGGTCCGTCGGGCGACGCCGCGAACCTCGCCGACGGCCACTGGAACAACCCACACCGGCCCGCCCAGTCGCTGGGTCACCCCCAGCGCGACGTTATCGAGGTCATCCACCCCGACTACGAGGGCCTCTCGTCGTACGCCGTCCGCTGTGCGAACCACGACGAGCCGTACCACATGCGGACCATCTACCCGAACCAGCAGGTCGCGATGGAGGTCGGCACGCCCGCGAACCCGGACCAGTGGTCCTCGTCCTCGGCGCGTCAGGACCTCGTCGACACGATGCTCGACTCGCTCCACGTCGAACTGGAGACGAACCTCAGCCGGAACGACCGGCTCATCGACGAGATCGACCTGAAGTACCGCGTGCCCAACTGAACGGGACGTGACGCCGGTCGACCCCGGAGCGATAGCGGTCGACTGCCCCCACATCATTTCTTTGCGGCGCTCGAGTACTCTCCCATGGAGAGCACAGACGCTGCGATGCCGGCGAGTGCCCACGTCGGCCGCGTCGGACTGACCGTGAACGACCTCGACGCAGCAGTCCGGTTCTACGCCGACGTGGTCGGCCTCCGGGTCCAGTCCCGCGAGGACGACCAGGCCACGCTGGGGGCGGACGGCGACCCGCTCGTCGTCCTTCGCGCCGACCCGGACGCTCCGGAGCGCGGCCGCGGGGAGGCGGGCCTCTTCCACACCGCGTTCCGCCTGCCTACGCGTGGGGCCCTTGGGGACGCACTAGACCGAGTGCAGGAACGGTGGCAGTTGTCGGGGGCGTCAGACCACCTCGTGAGCGAGGCGCTGTACCTCTCCGATCCGGCGGGCAACGGCGTCGAGATATACTGGGACCGCCCGCGCGAGGAGTGGCCAGTCACCGACGACGGCCGCGTCGGGATGGACACGCTGCCACTCGATCTCGACGACCTGCGGGCGGCAGCGGCCGGTGGCGACGCCGCGCCGGACGGAACCGACGTCGGGCACGTCCACCTGGAGGTGACGGACCTGGCCGCCGCCCGGGAGTTCTACGTGGACCGCCTCGGATTCGACGTTCGCCAGCGGTTCGGCGAGTCCGCGCTGTTCGTCGCTGCGGGCGAGTATCACCATCACGTCGGCCTCAACACCTGGAACGGCCGGTCTGAACCGGCATCGGCCGGCACACGGGGGCTCGACTGGTTCGAACTCGTCGTGCCCGACGACGAGGCGTTCGAGGAGGTCCGGTCTCGGCTCGACAGCGGTGGAGCGTCCCTCGAGTCGACCGACGACGGCCTGGCAGTCTCCGACCCCGACGACATCGGGCTTCGACTCCGTCGGTAGTCCTGAACGTCGGTAGCGCCGAACGTCGGTAGCGCCGATACCCGGGCTTCGAGAGTCGACTCCGGCCGCCGAATCGCCGCGAACCCCCGGGGGTGGCCGCCGCTACAGTCGAATTTCTCGCTCGAAATATCTGAATCGCACGATTTCGGGAGCCACAGCACTTCTTTCGACGGTTCGGGAACAGCCGGTACCGTTCTGATCAGTACTGATTTCCTATAGCGTTATATAGTTTATAAGTAGTGACAGATCCGCCCCAGTCGTGGCGGTCGCTAGTCGCAGATCATCGAAATTCGAGGAAAAGCGGCCTCAGCTGCGGTGGTCGTCCAGCGCGTCGAAGCTGTCGTCGGCGATGGCGGCGGCCAGGCCGGGGACGTCGACTTCGTCGACGAACTGGGGGTATTTCCGGCGGAAGTAGCCGACGACGTTCGTCACGTCGCGTTCCAGGAGTTCGCGGGCGTTCTCGTGGTCGGTGGGGACGGCCTGGGGCCAGTCGAAGACGGTGACGCCCTCGCTGTTCACGAACACGTTGTACTCGCTCATGTCGGCGTGGACGAACCCCTCGGCGTAGGCCGTCTGCATCTCGTCCAGGACGAGTTCGAGGACGGGAACGACCTGCTCGTCTTCGAGTTTCGTCCGCGCGAGTTCGACGCCGTCGATCTTCTCCATCACGATGGCGTGGCGGTTCTGGTCGATCGGCTGGGGGACGCTGACGTCGGGGTACAGCGTCTCCAGGGCCTCGTACTCGCGTTCGGCGGCCTTGCGGGCAGTGTACTGCCAGGAGACGTGGTCGCGGTCGGAGGTGTACTCCCGCTCCTTCTGGACCTCGCGGAAGTTGGTGTACCCCTCGCGGTGGAACTTCAGCGCGAGTGGCTTGTACGAGCGCACCTCGTAGACGTCGCTCTCCTTGCCGACGCCGAGCGGGGCGCCGAATCCCTCTATCGTCCCGCGTTCGACCAGCGTGTGCAACGCCAGGGCGTCGTACCCCTCGAAGGTGAGCTTGAACCCCTCGTACTGGATGGTCTTCCGTTCGAGGAAGCCCCGGTCCTCACAGCGGTCCAGCCGGTAGTCGACGTTCTCGGCGGTGAGCCGGGAGAACTTCGGAATCTTCTCGCGGTCGACGTACTCCGAGAAGCGCATCCCCTGCTCGACGCCCGAGAGGAGGTGGAAGTCCTCCGCCTCGAGGTCCGCCATCTCGCTGGCGACGTTCTGGACCATTAGCCCCCCGTAATCGCCCGACTCGTAAAAACGCAGTGAGACCGTCTGCGTACCAGTAGCGACCCCTCCGGCGACGGTTTATACGATCACCTGCCGTACTGTCAACGGAACAGCAATGAACGACTCACTCCAGGGGAACGCCCTCGACGAACTGATCCACGAGGGTCGGTACCTCTACCCGACGAACGTCGTCGAGATCGTCGAACGGTACCACGCCGGTGGCGAACCCGGCGTTCCCCGGTCGCTGGTCCTCTCGTACGCCGACCACGTCCTGTCAGACCTCGGCAACCGCGCGCCCTACTCCCTGACGCGGTTCTCGGCGCTGCTCGACGACCGCGTGACCGACGCGGCGTTCTGGCTGCCCAACGCGCTGTATCGGACGGGACCCGACCGGATTAGCGTCTACCCTCTGTCGTGGCACCAGCGTCTCGACGGCGTCACGGATCCGGTCGAGTACGCGACCGTCGTCGGTGCAGACCTCGACAGGGCACGGGGGATCGCGGACGCCGGTGTTGCTTCGGCCGTCCCGAAGCAGCTACTCCTCGACGCGATGACCGTCATGGGTCCGATGGACCGCCGTACCGCGGGTGGCCTGCTCCGGGACGCGAGGCTGTCGGGGCGGATCCGCGTCGACCCGGTGCAGAATCCCGACGCGGACGTCAGAGTGGTCCCAGCGCCGGCACCGGCGTCGTCTGGTCGGTCCGAACCGACGCGCTCGACCGCTTCCGGTGCCGCTTCCGGGATCCCCGACCGTCGGCCTCGGCCCGGCACGTCACCGGCCCCGGGGCACGGCCGCTCTGGATGATCGAGGACGACCGATCGGAGGGACTCCGTCTCGTTCGCCGTCTCCGGGAGGGACTGGTCCGGAACGATGGGTCCACTCCCCGATTCGACGTCGACCACGAGACTGCGATCGACCCGACACCGGACGGGACGCTCGCGGCGACCCTCGCGGCCGACGGGCGGTCGCTGGCCGCCGTGTACGCCCAGCCGACGCGCGCCTACGTCGAGTTCGAGGCTGCGCCGACCGTCGCGGCGGCGTCCGCCGACGCGGCGGGCTTGCGGGTTCGACCGAAGGCGAGCAGGCCACCGAAGACGCTCGTGTTCGTCGAATCCGTGGGCGACGTGGAGCCCGCACTCGGCGTGATCGCGGCCGTCCACGCCGCATCCGAGTCTCCGCGGGGGGCGGACGAGTCTCCCTGAGGCCCGACCGGCTCCGGAACGGGCCGTCACGGTCAGGGACGAGGCCGTGCCCGGCCCCGGCCGATTCACGGCGGCCGCTCCCGCTCAGTTCGCGGTGGGGCGCTGACTGGCGGCTCGTTCCGCGGCGTGTCCGACACAGAGTATCTCGCCGGTGTCCGTGTCGAAGGCGAACGGGTCGCCGGGGCGGATCCGTTCCCCGTCGACGCCGCAGCCGTCGGCGTGCTGGAGGAAGTACCGCCCCTCCTCGCGGCCGGTCTCCAGCCGTCCGGCTTTGACGGCGAAGCGGACGAGTCCTTCGCCGATCTGCGTGCGTTCGGTGGTGTCGGCCGCTTCGAATCGGAGTATCGGCATGCGGGTGACTAGCACCTCGGGACCGATAAACGCACGCCCGGAACCGGATCGCAGGGCTGTCATTTACCGTGATGGCGGACGAACTCACAGGTATGTCAGTGACAGACGTCACCGACGTCCACGAGGAGTTCGGCGGGGAGCGCCTGCCGCCCGGACAGCGCCGCACCGAGCGGTATCCGGTCCTCTCCAAGAGCGGGACGCCAGAGTGGGACCCCGAGACGTGGGAGTTCACCGTCTCGGGCGCCGTCGAGGACGAACTCAGGTTCTCGTGGGACGAGTTCCGTGACCTCCCCAGCGAGACCCAGCGCCAGGACTTCCACTGCGTCACCGGGTGGAGCAAGTTCGACAACGAGTTCACCGGCGTCACGTTCCCGGAACTCGCCGAGCGGGCCGGCGTCACTGACGACGCCGTGCACGTGATGTTCCGTGCGCTCGACGGCTATTCGACGAACCTGCCGCTGGCGGAGTGCACGCGCGAGGAAGTGCTGTTCACGTACGACCTCGACGGCCGGCCGCTCCCCTCGGACCACGGCGGACCGCTCCGGGTCGTGACGCCCCACAAGTACGCCTACAAGGGAGCGAAGTGGGTGACGGGCGTCGAGTTCCTCACCGAACCCGAGCGAGGGTACTGGGAGAAACGCGGCTACTCCAACACGGCGAATCCCTGGAACGAAGAGCGATACGACACGTTTTGAGTCTCGTCGGTTCGGTCCCGTGCTATCTCAGCCTTCAAGGGCCCGCTGATCCAAGTACCGGCGTGCCCGGACCAGACGACGATTCCCGACCGACGCCCCCATCGGACCCCGAACCTGACGACATCATCGTCTCCTGCGAGCGATGCGACCGCGAGTGGGACCTCTCGGACGAACTCGCGACCGTCGGCAACCAGGCCTTCGAACAGTTCGCGCTGGACCACCGCCGCCACACCGGCCACTTCCCGGACTCAATCGAGACCTGGCGGACGAGTTGCCGGAACTGCCCGGAGGAGGCCGAGCGGTTGGACGAGGACGCGGCCCACCGCTGGGCAGCGACCCACGCCCGCCACACGCGCCACGACGTCGAGATACGGCACGCGACGGCGGACGAGGTCTCGGTCATCGAGGGCGAGAAATAGCGTCGCTGGCGGCTCAGAGTCCCTCGAACGAGGCGATTCGCTCCCGCCAGCTGTCGGGCAACGGTCGGGACTTGCCCGCCTCGCGGTCGTAGGCGACCATCGTGGTCGTCCCCTCGGCCGCCACGTCGCCGTCCGATCTGATCTCGTACTCGATGGGGAAACTGGCGTCGCCGAGCCGCGGGACGCGGACGCCCACCGACACCGAGTCGACCAGGCCGACGGAGTGGCGGTACTGGATGTCCAGGCTGGCGACGACGACGCCGACGGCCGCCCCGCCCCCGTCGCCCTCGGCCGACTCGGCGGCGAGCGACCGCGCCTCGTCGCCCAGTACCTCCTCCAGGTAGTCGATGCGGGCCTCTTCCAGGTAGGTCGCGTACGTCGCGTTGTTGACGTGGCCGTAGGTGTCGACGTCCGAGTAGCGGACGGCGACCGTGGTCTCGAACTCGAAGGCCGGATCCTCGGAGCTCACGCCGCCATCAGCTCCTGGAACTGCTTGCGGACCTTCTCGACCTTGGGGGCGGCGTTGACGGAGCAGTAGGCGTCGTTCGGGTTCTTCTCGAAGTAGTCCTGGTGGTACTCCTCGGCCTCGTAGAACGTCTCCAGCGGCGCGATCTCGGTGACGATGTCGTCGTCGTACCCCGACTGGATCTCGTCGACGAACGCCTCCACGGCCTCGCGCTGGGCCTCGTCGTGGTAGAAGACAGCCGAGCGGTACTGACTCCCCACGTCCGGTCCCTCCCGGTCCTTCGTCGTCGGATTATGCGTCGAGAAGAACACCGTCAGCACGTCCTCGTAGGAGAGCACGTCCGGGTCGTACTCGACCTGAACGCACTCGGCGTGGCCCGTCTCGCCCCGACAGACGGCCTCGTAGCTCGGGTCCTCGACGTGTCCACCGGCGTAGCCCGACGTGACGCGTTCGACGCCCGCGAGCTCCTTGAACACGGCCTCGGTGCACCAGAAACAGCCGCCCGCAACTGTCGCGGTCTCTGTGTCGGTCATTACCACCGGTTGGGCGCCTGGCCACTAAACCCTCACTCTCGACGGATCGTTCTTGTTGGACGTCTGTCAATTCCGTTACCTGATGGCTGGTCGGTACAGATCAGCTACGTAGCGTTTGGTGGGTACTGGGGTTGTCGCTGTTAGCACGACGTCTTGCTGTCGGCATTCGTTTCACTGGCCCAACCGAGAACCACCCACTCAGTTCAAAACTCTACCGAGCAATCACCTCGAATCGCGTCACGTTCAGGACGTCGACGGGTAGCCGGCCGCTTCGACGGCGTCGAGCAGATCGTTCAGCTCCGTCATCGCGGGGTCGAACCGGATGCCGACGACGCCGGTGGGCGAGGACGTCGCCGCCCACTGGACGCCCGGGAGGTTGATGAGCGCCGACGTCACCGCCCGTTCCGCCTCCCGTGGGCGGACGCCGGGCACGTCGAGCGCGACCTGTTGCATGCGAAATACAACGCCGTTCTCAGCTATAATATTTTGGGAACCACGGGAAGACGGCGTGGTAACTACCTGTCGACTTCACCCATGATTGTGTCGAGGCTACCGATAGTGGCCACCAGGTCGGCGACGAACTCGCCCCGGCCCATCACGGGGAGGGCCTGGAGGTTCGAGAACGACGGCCCGCGGATCTTGAAGCGAGCGGGCGTGTCGGTGCCGTCTGAGCGGACGTAGATGCCGAGTTCGCCCTTCGCCCCCTCGACGGCGCTGTACACCTCCCGGTCCTTGTCGGGCCGGAGCGTTCTGGGGACGTTCGACTGGAGCGTGCGCTCGTCGTCGGGCCACGATTCCAGCAGGTCGACGCACTGTTCGACGATGCGGGCCGACTGCTCGACCTCCCGCATCCGGACGAGCAGGCGGGCGAGGTTGTCACAGCCGTCCTCGGTGACGACGTCCCACTCCAGTTCGTCGTAGTAGCCGTACGGGTCGTCCCGGCGGAGGTCGTAGTCGATGCCCGACCCGCGGGCGACGGGGCCCGTGCAGCCGAACTCCTTCGCACGTTCCGGCGGGAGAACGCCCGTGTCGAGCGTCCGTTCCTGCAGGATCTCGTTGTTCGAGAGGAGGTCGTGGTACTCGACGACTTTCTCGGGGAGGCCGTCGACGAACTCGCGGATCTTCTCGAAGAACTCTGCGCGCGGTTCGGGGACGTCCCAGGCGACCCCGCCGAGCCGGAAGTAGTTGAACATCAGGCGCTGGCCGGTCAGGTCCTCCAGGACGTCCTGGATCAGCTCCCGGTCGCGGAAGGCGTACATCCACGTCGCGTTGAACTCGCCGACGACGTCGAGCGCGTACGCCCCGAGCGCCAGGAAGTGCGACAGCATCCGGGACAGCTCCGCCGACATCGTCCGGAGCACCTGTGCGTATTCGGGCACCTCGATGTCGGCCAGTCGCTCGGCGGCGCGGGCGTACGCCCACTCGTTACAGAGGCCCGCGCCGCCCCAGTCCCACCGGTCTGGGTAGGGCATGATCTGGTGGCGGTAGGTCCCCTGCTGGCACATCTGCTCCTCGCAGCGGTGGATGTAGCCGATGTCCGGTTCGACGTCGGCGACCACCTCGCCGTCGAGTTCGACCAGCAGGTGGAGCACGCCGTGGGTCGAGGGGTGGTGCGGGCCCATGTTCAGCAGCATCGTGTCCGGCCCCACCTGTCGGTCTTCCATGATACGCTCGTGCTCGCGGTAGGTGACTATCTGTGGCTGGTCCTGGTCGTAGTCCTCGGTCAGCGGGTGGCCCTGCCACGTCTCTGGCAGGAGGATCCGCCGGAGGTCGGGGTGGTCGTCGAACCGGAGCCCCAGGAGGTCGTAGGCCTCGCGCTCGTGCCACTCGGCGGTCTCGTACACCGGCGCCGCCGACTCGTTGCCCGGGTCGTCTTTCGGGGACGGGACGACGACGGACACCTCGTCGGTCGGGGCGTCGTACTTCTTCAGGTGGTAGATGGCCTCGAACCGGTCGCCGTACTCCTGGGCCGTGACGCAGGCGCAGTGGTCGTAGCCCGCGTCCGCTTTCAGCGCGGAGAGAACCTCCTGGACGGCGTCGGCCCGGACCACCACCGCCGGCGCGTTGACGTGCTCTTCGTTCCCCACCACGGCGTCGTCCGGTAATACGTCGAAAACGCTCCCCTCACCGGTTGTAAGCTGTCGTTGCATGCCTTCGATCGTCCGTAACTCCGGCCGGAACGCTCCTCGCGTTTCTGCCTCAGCTGTGAGGTAGGTTTATGTGGTGCGCCCCTCAGCCGTCTCGCATGAAGTACGTCCGCCTGGCACTGGACCAGGACCCCGAGGTGCGCCACCCGATGCACCAGTTCGTCGTCGCCCACGACGGCTACGAGGTGTCGCGCCTGCTGGAGGTGAGCTACAGCCAGCCGGGCACCGACGCCGGCGAGGGGTTCGGCATCCAGACCGCGCTGTTCCACGTCACCGGGTCGCCCGTGGAACCGTACGAGGCCGCACTGCGCGAGACCGAGGAGGTCATCGAGTACGAACTCTCCCGCCGGGACGACGACTCCTTCTACCTCTACGTCCGCGGCGAGCACACCGACGCCGACGACCGCCTCGTGGAGGCGTTCAGCCGTCAGGGGCTCGTCCTCATGATGCCCGTCGAGTTCCACGCCGACGGCACGATGCGCGCCACCGTCATCGGCCCCGGCGAGACGGTCCAGCGCGCCGTCGAAGCACTCCCCGAGGCGTTCACCGTCGACGTCCGCTCCGTCGGCGAGTACGACGCCCGCTACTTCGTCACCGGCGGCCGACTGACCGACCGCCAGTACGAGGCCGTCGACGCCGCCGTCGACTGTGGCTACTACGAGGAACCACGCAGCGGGAGCGTGGCCGACGTCGCTGAGGTACTGGGCTGTTCGCCCGGGACAGCGGCGGAACATCTCCGGCGGGCCGAGGCGTCCGTGATGGCGGACGTCGTATCTGAGAGGTTCTCGTAACCACCGACCGCGTTCGTGAGAACGCCGGGAACCGGGACAGGGCTACTCCCGCCCGGACTGGACCCGAACTGCCAGAACCGCGAGCGGAACGGTAGCGAGGACCGAGACGACTGCGCCGGCGACAATCATCAGGATCAGGGGTCCGAACGGCCGAGTCGCGACGGGAACCCGGACGACTGCGGCCAGGAAGAACGTAAACACGGAGCCAAGGTACCCATATGCGACTGCCCGTGCGGTCCGGGCCGACCGTGGCCCCGCGACAGCGAGCCCGAACGCTGGCGCGACCGCCACGGGGAGGTGGTACGCGGTCTGTTCGAGCACGGTCCGGGCGGAACTGCCGTTTGTCCAGGCGGCAGGCTCGATGGTGGTGGCGACGACCCCGGCTCCGAGAGCAGCGACGACGGCCACTCCGAGTGCGTCACGCACCGACACGAGGCGGTCGGGCCGGCGCCAGGCGACGAGGCCGGTCACGAGGTATATCGCCGCCAGCCCGCCATACCAGGCCGGTTCGTGGAGGTGCTGTGCAAGTACCGCCGCGACGATACCGACGAGACCGAGACCGGCGAGGAGTGGGGCGAGCCGGTCCGAGTCACCGCTCTCGGCTCTCCGTACCGCCGCTACGGCACCGAGCAGCAGGGCTCCGTAGATGGCCGTCGGTGGGAGGACGTACCACTTGACGTTCTCCAGCCAGAGGGGCGCGGTGGCGAGCGCGACTGCGCCATCGGCGTGGTACTCGCTGGTGTCGGGCGGTCCGTACACGAGATAGACGTTTTCGCTAACGAACTGTCCCCAGTCGGTCTCCGGCCCGGTCCAGGTCACTCGCCGACCGTCCACGTCCGGAACGCCCGGTGCGTCGGCGTCGTCGGCGTGGATGGTCTCGTTCGGCTCGTTGACCAGCTCCGTCCCCGGCGGACCGACGACGGTGAACCGGTCGGCGTTGAGGAGCCAGCCGCCCATGACGCTGCCTCTATGCAACGTGCCCGCGACGGTGAGACCGAGTCGTGATTCGCTGGCGTCGCGCTCTCGGAACTGGAACGTGACGTTCCGGCCGTCGACCGACGCGGTGACGGACGTTCTCGGCACTCTCGTACCGGCGGGGTGTCCATACCCCTCCGTCGTGGTGGCCCGGGCGACGCGGTGGAGCGCGGCGGGCGACGCGGCGAGTTGATCGGCAGCAGACTCGTTGACGCGATTGGTCACGACCCACGTCGCCGATCCGTTCTCGTGGACGTACACCGTCGCCGTGCTGTGAGTCACCTCGACCGGAACTCCCTGCTCGCTGGCCACATCCTCGAAGACGTCTCCGCAGGCGCCACAGACGTTGTCTGGAGAGGGACTCGCCATCGCCGTGCCGGCGACCGCCAGGGCGACGACTGCGAGGAAGACCAGCGTGCGGCCGGCGACCCGTTTCATTGCCCACGTGTGTTCTCGACCGGCCTATATGTCTTCTGACGTGACACGGCACCGTGGCAACTCCTCACCCGCCGCGGCCCGCAATCCATTTCCACGGTTCTCGCCAACCCACGAGTAATGACCGAGCTGGCGGACGAGGAGTGGCGGATCATCGCCGAGGAGTCCCACGAAGGGCCGCTGAACATGGCGCTGGACGAAATCGCCGCGGAGACGGCGGCTGCCGGCGGGCCGCGCACCCTCCGCGTCTACCGCTGGGAACCTAGCACGCTGTCGCTGGGGTACAACCAGGACCCCGAGACCGTCGACTGGGACGTTTGCGAGCGGGAGGGGATCACCGTCACCCGGCGGCCGACCGGCGGCGGCGCCATCTACCACGACTCGTGGGGCGACGTCTCCTACTCCATCGTCGTCCCGGCCGACGAGGTGCCCGGGGACCTGATGGACTGCTACGAGCTGCTCTGCGAGCCGGTTCTCGAAGCGTTCTCACGGATGGGCGTCGACGCGGGCTTCGCCGACGAGGAGCGCCCCGCGGTCTATCAGCCGGCCTGCTACTTGCGGGCGCTCCATCCCGCTCACGACGTCGTCGGACCGGACGGCCGGAAGGTCTCCGGCAACGCCCAGTATCGCCAGCGCGACGCCGTCGTCCAGCACGGCTCGCTCACGTTCTCGACGAACCCCGAGCGTCACTGCGCGTGTTTCACGGGAGCGGGCGGCGACGCGGACCAGCGCGATAACGGCCCGGATCCGGCCGCCTTCGCCGACCGCGTCGGTGGGATCGACGAGTACGTCGACGTCGACCGAGCGGGAGTCGTCGACGCGCTCGCGACGACGCTGGCCGAGTGGGTCGACGCCGACGAAGGCGACTGGACCGACGACGAACTGGCCCGCGCTCACGACCTGGCCGAACGAAAACACGAGACCGAGGCCTGGACGCGGGACGGGACGGATCCGACCTAAAATTCGGCGAATCAGAGAAGCATCGCGACGCCGACGCCGACGACGAGGCCGATGGTCAGCAACATCACTGCGACGATGATGCCGACGAGCGGGCGATTGTCGCTGGCGGGCTGGCTGGTCGAACTGGCCGTTCCGGTGTTCGTACCGAGCACCGAGCCGATGGCCCGCTCGACGGTGAGGCCGAGGTTGACCGTCGCGGCGCCCAGCGAGCCGATGAGGTAGGCGACGAACTCGGCGACCTCCCAGACGGGATCGTCGGCCGGGTCGGGATCTGGGCTGGGCCGGCGTGCGCGGCGATTGACGCCGCCGTCGGACTTGGCCGACGCGGTCCCCTTGCTCGCCTGCGACCTGCCGCTCGCGTTGCCGGCGGACGCACTGACGTCGCCGGCGGAGACGTTTCTGGCCGCTCGTTCGAGGGCGTCCTCCGTCGTCTCCGCTGCAGGTTCGTCTGACTGCGACTGGGTGCTGGACTGGGACTGCGATTCGCTCGGCGAAACTTCGTCCGGGTCGGGTTCGTCCAGTTCGTCGAGTTCCGAGGGGTCGCTCGACGTTTCCTGGGATCCGCTGGTCGATTTGGAAGCCTGCTGGGAGTCCCTGGCCGCCGCGTCGGCGGCGGGTTCCCCGGCGGCCGCTCCCTGGCCGCTGGGCTCGCGAGGCGCCGTGTCGGCGGGCTCCGGGTCCGCTGCACCACGCTCGGGGTCCTCGGCGACGGCGTCGACGGCGCTGGAGGTCGCGGCGGCCTCGTCCTCGGCGTCCCAGTCCTTCTGCTCGCCCTTCTCGGTGAGGCTCGCGCCGGCGTCTTCGAGTTCGTCGACGATGTCCGAGCGGACCGACTGGGTCTCCGGGTCGTCGATGCCGTCGAGGTCAGGCGTCGCGCCGGCGTCTAGCGTGCGCTTCCGGCGGAACTTCACCCGGATCTTGTCGTCCTCCCAGTCGGCCATGATGATGGCCTCGCCGGGTTCGAGGCTCTGGACCTCGTCGGCGGTCTGGGAGCCCATGATGGAGGAGACGACCTGGGTGTCGTTCTTCCAGGTGAGGCGGTGCCAGACGAGCCAGTCACACTGGGTGATGAAGTCCTTCGAGACGGAGGCGGGGCGCTGGGACATCGCACAGACGCCCAGGCCGCGCTTCCGGCCGCGCTTGGCGACGCGGACGAGCATCTCACCCACCTCGTCCAGGCCGCCCGATTCGGGGATGAACTCGTGGGCCTCCTCGATGAGCAGGAGGTACGGAACCTTGGCCTTCTTCTCCTTGATGAACAGCTCCCGGACCACGTCGTGGACCAGGCGCTTGGAGTCGGACTCCTCGATGAACCCCGAGACGTCGAGGATGATGGGGACGTTGCTCCCCAGGGTGATGTCGGCGATCTTCTCGGCGTGTTGCGGACCGATGCGCAGGTCGCAGCGCTCGTCGCCACCGACGTGGAGCATCTCGTACTCCTCCTTGAGGCCGTAGTACTCCCCGTCGGTGTCGACGATCATCAGCGGGACGCCCTCGTCGAGCAACTCCTCGCAGAGCACGCTCGCGGTGTTGGACTTCCCGCTCCCGGACTTGCCAGTGATGAACCCTCGCCCCGTCACCACGTCCGCGATGGGCATGGGCTTGTGTTCCTCCGTCAGTATCATCGTCCGGTCCGCGCTCGACATGTACTGAACACGGCTATGTGCTGGGGGGATAAATGCTTCCTGTCCCTCGGTCGTTCGTCAGACGCATTCGCCTGAGATGATAGATACGGGTGTGATACGTCCGACGCGAGAGTGTGGAACCTGTTCGTGTGCGGGTAATTTAGCGTCAACTTGCGTGAACTGAAGCACCGCTTCCGTCGACGGTGGCGTCGGTACCCGTTCGGACGTCGCCGATTCTTCACGACCGACCCTCAGCCATCACACTTGCGACAGTGTCACGATACCCCCACTCATCACCAACGCGTCACTCGAATCCGATTTCCCAGTAACCTTTTATCGGCCTGTACTCACCAGCTACTATGAGCGTTCGAGAACGGACAGTGGGGTTCCTGCGGCAGCGGGTGCTGACGCCGATGGCGCTGGGGGTCATCATCCTCTCGCTGACGCTGACGGCGGCGTTCCTCGGCCTCGTGGGGCTGATCAGTGGGGCAGATCTCAACGTGATCGCGCGCTTGCCGGCGTACTCGCTGGTGATGGGCATCGTCTTCGTCGTGGCCATCCTGCGACTCGACTCGCCGAACCGCGACGGCATGATGGTGCTCGTCTCGACCAGCGGCATCGCCGTGCTGGCGTTCGTCCTCGTCGGCCTCGCCACCGAGGGCGTGATGTACACGTACAATTCCCCCGAGGAGGTCGTGATGTCGAACCTCATCTTCTACTTCGCTGCAGCTGGCATGGTGTGTACGGGCGTCGTCTTCTGGGCGTTACACCACTGGCGCGAGTTCGCGACGAACGACTCGCGGCTGTAAGGGACGAGTCTCGACGTCCGTCCCGACGGGGCGTTCGGTTTCGTCCGGCCGACCGGTCGCGGCTATCCGGCAAGCTAAATAGTTTGGCAGAATACTGCGTGCAATGACGACGGCGGACGACCGGGACGGTGACCGGATCGAACTGTTACTGGTGGAACCGAATCCCGGAGACACGCGACTGTTCACCGAGTCGTTCAGGGACGGAAAGCTGGCGAACAACCTCCACACGGTCTCGGACGGCGAGTCGGCCATCGACTTCGTCCGTCAGCGCGGCGAGTACGCGGACGCGCCGCGTCCCGACCTCGTCCTGCTCGAACCGGAGCTTCCCGGGGTCGGTGCCAGCGAGGTTCTGTCGGAACTGCGGGGCGAGCCTGCGGTCGCGGACGTCCCGGTGGTCGTCCTGTCGAGTTCGGACGCCGGCGAGCAGATACTCAGGTCTCGCGGCCTGGACGCGGACCACATCATCCAGAAACCGATCGAACCCGGCGAGTTCATCGAGTTCGTCCAGTCGGTCGAGGACTTCTGGCTCGCGATCATCGAGCAGCCGTCCGCGGACGACTGACCGCCGGCGTGGACGACTGACCGCCGGCGTAAACGACTGAGCACCGGCGTGATGCCTTCCGGTCAGGCTGCTCCGCTCGCGCCGCGCTTCGAAGCCCCTATGGTCGCGCTCGCGTAGGCTCGTGGTATGAGAGTGGGCGCACACACCTCCATCGCTGGCGGCGCGTACAACGCGGTCGACGAACAGGTCGAGTACGGCGGCAACTGCGGGCAGATATTCAGCCACTCGCCGCAGGTCTGGCAGGACCCGAACATCGACGACGACGAGGCCGAGCGGTTCCGCGACCTCACCGACGAGAACGGCGTCGGGCCGTGGGTCATCCACTCCTCCTATCTCGTCAATCTCTGTACCCCCAAGGACGACCTGCGCGAGAAATCCATCGACTCGATGCAGAAGGAGGTCGACGCCGCCGACAAGCTCGACGTCGAGTACGTCAACGTCCACCTCGGCGCCCACACTGGCGCCGGCGTCGACGGCGGCCTCGACAACGCCGCCAGCGCGCTGGACGAACTGGACATCCCCGACGGCGTCACCGTCCTCGTCGAGTCCGACGCCGGGAGCGGCACGAAGCTCGGCGGCGAGTTCGAACACCTCGCCGAGGTGCTGGATCGGTCCTCACAGGACCTGGAAATCTGCGTCGACACGGCCCACGCGTTCGCGGCGGGATACGACCTCTCGACGGTCGAGGGCGTCAACGAGACAGTCGCGGAGTTCGACGAGGTCGTCGGCCTCGACAAGCTCGCGTGCATCCACCTCAACGACTCCAAGCACGAGTGCGGGACGAACAAGGACGAGCACGCCCACGTCGGCGAGGGCGAAATCGGCGTCGAGGGGATGCAGACGATTCTGACGCACGAGGCGCTCGCAGACGTCCCCTTCGTCCTGGAGACGCCCACCGAGGACGGCAAGAGCTTCGCGTGGAACATCGAGCGAGCCAGAGAATTAGCTGGAGCGGAGTAACGCGACGAGGCGGCTCACGGCTCCCGCTGGTCGCCGGAAGACTCACTCCGTTCGTCTTCCGAGCCTTGCGTCGTTTCACTCCGCAAGACGCCGTTCGCCAACAGCCGGCGCGTGAACGGAGTGAGCGGGCCGGCCGCGTCAGAAGATTTTTCGCCATGATTCGGTTATAGTAACCCAGTGGATTCCCCGTTCGACGTCCTCCACCTCGACCCCGACGCCGACGACGAGGCGGTCAAGCAGGCCTACCGCCGGCGGGTGAAGGAGGCCCACCCGGACCACGGCGGGTCCAAGGCGGAGTTCCAGCGTGTGCGAGCCGCCTACGAGGCGATCAAGGCCGGCGAGACGCTCCCCGAGTCCTGGCCCGAACCCGAAGTCGAGCAGGCGACCGAGCCCGAGGACCAGGACCCCCTCGTCGAGTACCTCGACTACGAGGTGCTGGCCGACAACGGCTGGGAGCTGACCGACGAGGACCTCTTCGAGAAGGCCGCCGCCGCGAACCTCGACGGCGAGGACTACGGCCAGTTCCGCGTGGAGGAGCGGGATACGCTGCTCGAAGCCGCGGAGGAACACGGGTTCACCTGGCCCTTCTCCTGTCGCGGCGGCGCCTGCGCCAACTGCGCCGTCGCCGTCGTCGAGGGCGACCTCTCCCTGCCCGTGAGCCACGTTCTCCCCTCCGAAATGACCGACCGAGGGATTCGCCTGTCGTGTGTGGGGGAGCCGATCACTGACGACCTGAAGGTCGTGTACAACGTCAAACACCTCCCCGCGCTGGACGAGTTGCGGCTTCCGCCCGGCCCCTACGAGTGGGCCTCTGATGACTAGGTGATGGATTTCTTGGCTGGATTTGCGCCAATGACCGCTTCTAGTCGACGTCAGCCAACACTACGAAAGCCCTCGGCGCGCTCCAGTCCCGGGGCTTGCTGCGCGCCTCACTCCGTTCGGTGCTTACTGCGCCCGGGTTCCCGGACCGCGCCTCGCCCTTTCAGTCCACCGTCAGAGCAAGCTCTGACGAGCCCTCGTTCGCTTCGCTCACGAGGACTCCGAGGTAAGCACAGCACCGCTGCCCTGCCCTTCCCCTGGTCGCGCGCCCCTCGCGTCTGCTCGGGGACGTGCTCCCGGCCGGGTGGTTGCCGAGCGGTCAGGAAGCGTGTCGCGCCGCCAGGCGCGACCGGGGAGGGGTGGGGAGTCAATCGCGAGCGCCTCCGTGCGCGAGCGAGGCTGTCCCTGGAGGACTGAAAGGGCGAGGCGGGGTCGGCGACGCCCGAACCCGTAAGCACCCATGGCGCGCAGCGGGTTCGCGCGAGTCGAGCGCGCCGAGGGCTTTCGAGTTGTTTGCTGTATCAATTCTGGCTCCAGAGGCCGCGCCGAGGGCTTCCGGGCTCCTTTCCCTGTCTCCCGCTCTCACACGAACTCACTCACCAGATGATCGACCCGTTTTTTCCGATCCGTGCGCAACCACGGGTGTGCGACAGTTCAGCGCCGACTACCTGGAGACGACGCGGGAGGGGATGTGGGAGGGGTCCCGGGAGGCCCTCACAGACCTCGATCTCGCCGAGCGGGAGTCGGTCCTCGACGTCGGCTGCGGCACGGGCGTCCTCACGCGCGTCCTCCGGGAGGAGTGTCCCGGGGAGGTCGTCGGCCTCGACGCCGACCCGGCGCTCCTCCAGGCCGTCGACCCGCCGGTGGTCAGGGGTGACGCGACCCGCCTCCCCTTCCGCGAGGACGCCGTCGATCTGGTGGTGTGCCAGGCGCTGCTGATCAACCTGCCAGACCCCTCAGTCGCAGTCCGGGAGTTCGCCCGCGTCGCCGCCGACGCCGTCGCCGTGGTCGAGCCCGACAACAGCGCCGTCACGGTCGAGTCCACCGTCGACGACGAACCGGCACTGGCCCGGCGGGCCCGCGAACGCTACCTCGACGGCGTGGACACGGACGTCGCGCTCGGCGCCAGCGCCGCGGCCCTCCTCGACGACGCGGGCCTCGACGTGGTCTCGACCCGGCGCTACGATCAGGTGCGGCGGACGGGTCCGCCGTACTCCGAGAGCGCTATCGAGGCGGCCCGCCGGAAGGCGACGGGCGAGGCGCTGGCCGACAACCGGGCGGAGATCCTCGCCGGCGACGCCAGCGAGGCCGACTACGACGCGCTCCGCCGGGAGTGGCGGTCGCTCGGACGCGACGTCGTCGAGCAGATGCAAAACGAGGCGTACGAGCGCACCGAGACGGTCCCCTTCTTCGTCACCGTGGGCCGGGTTTGAGGCGCCCGAGCAGGTTTAGCTCCGCTCGCCGACGCGGTCGGACTCCGGCGTGGCGTCGGCGGCTATCGGATCGGACCCGCTTCCGTCTGGAACGGCCACGGCTGCGACGCGGACGGCGGCCAGGTCCAGCAGCGTGAACACCAGACCGAACGCGACGCCGACGGCGGTGGCGATGCCTGCACCGATCGCGAAGATCAGGACGACCGACGTCAGGTCCGCACTGCCGGTCACGAGGTCCGGAAGCGACAAGAGCAGCAACGGCCCGACTAAGGTTCCCAGACCGACCAGCCCGCCGCCGGCGCTCCCCCGGAGGATCACGGGCCGCACTGCTCCCGCGAGCGTCGCTTCGAACACCTCGTCGGTGAGCACCCAGCGCGTCGCCAGCCAGGAGAGTACCCAGAGGTAGGCGTAGCCGAGGACGCCCGGAATCGTCCCGAACTCCGGGAGGACGTCGCTCAGTCCGCCGGAGGCGTACGCCGGAATTACAAATCCGATCGTGAGTCCGGCGACGTGGAACGAGGCCAGCGTCCAGACCAGGAGTCGCCGGTCGACCTCAGCCATGGGCGAGCACCTCCGCGAGGACGACCAGGGCCAGAAGTACGACCGTTGTCGCGCCGTAGGCCCGGCGGTAGAAGGGAGCGTTCGTAACGCCAGCGCGGTCACTCCAGGCGTCCATCCTGGCAACCGCCACGGTCCGGACGAGCGAACCGAGGACGAACGCGGCCACGACGGCGAGTTTGACCAGCAGAATGCTCCCCCAGCGGGTCTCGGGACCGGGCGCCCCGAGCGCGCCGAGGTTGCCGACGCCGGTGACCACCATCACGCCGAGCGCGCCCCAGAACGCCCACTCGTAGCCGCTGGCGAGCGACGACGCCGTGTCACCGCCACCGCCAGGATCATCGCGACGAGCCACGTACCACACCGTGCCCGCGCCGCCGAGCAGGACGACCATCCCGAGGACGTGCAGCGTGCGAACGGCGACGTGGAGGGTTTCGGCCATCGGTCGGGGTTCACCCGCCGGGTAGAAATAGACTGTCGCTGTCACCGGCGACAGGGGCTGTCACACCCTTCAGACCACGTCGCCGCGGACCGTCGCGCCGTCCTGGCGCTCGCGGTAGGCCTCGACGACGTCGGCGGCCTCGCTAGCCTCGTCCGCCTCCATCCCGAGCATCTCCAGCGCACCGGAGAGCGTCGGGAAGACGAGTTCGCCCTCTCTGAGTTTGCGGAACGCCTCGTCGCTACGCTGGCCGCCGGAATCGTCGTCGACCCACAGGCAGACGCCCCGCGGATCGAGGATCTGTTCGTAGTTCTCGCGGGCCTGGGCGCCCTTCAGCCGCTGTCGCACGTTGTCCTCGAAGGAGGCGTTGCACACCTCGAGGTGGACCGGTTCGTCGTCGTCGAGCAGCTGGGCCGCCAGACACTGCTCGGGCGCGGCGTGGCCGTTCGAATTCGCCCGGACGTGCTCTGGATACTCGTCGGCCCAGTCGGCCCGGACCGTCTTGCCGACGCCCTGGACGCCGAGTTCCGCCTCGAACGCCTCGGCGCGCTCCGGCGCGTCGCGCATCAGGATGTCCTTGGTGAGGTAGACGTCCAGCCGTTCGACGGGGTCGAGACCGAGCGCGACGTCGCCGTACACCCAGACTTCGCGGACCGGGACCGGCATCGGCTCACTCGCGACGGTCGAGACGATCTCCGCGACGCGGTCGATGGCTTCCGCCCGACCGAACTCGTTCATCGGTCCTCTCTTGACGACTGGGAAGGAAAACGGTTTCCAGTCGGCCCGGACGGTCACGGACCGCTCGACACCGACGCAACCATTAAGCGACGGCTGGCGGTACCCGGACGTATGGACGACGCCAGTCCGGCCCAGCGGGCCCGCGAGAACGCGACGGGGATCGTCTCGATGCTCGTGACCGGCATCTGGCTGGCCGCGCTCTTCCTCGGGTTCGACTGGTGGCTCCCGTTCATGCTGTTCGGGTACATCGTGCTCATCCCCCTCACCGCCATCCTGTTCGGCGACGAGGACGACGTCGAGGAGTGGGTCGGCGAGGACGTCGACGTCGGATCGACGACCGACGAGTCGGCCGATGCGGACGACGCCCGCACCGACCACACCCACACCGACGCGGCCGACGACGAGGCGCTGGCGCGACTGCGCGAGCGCTACGCGAACGGCGAACTCACCGACGAGCAGTTCGAGCGCAAGGTCGAGCGACTCCTCGAAACCGACACCCTGGAGAACGTCGAGGACCGCCAGCGTGACCGTGACCGGAGTCGAGAGCGGGAACCCGAATTCGAGTAGTCCACCGGCGAGTCCGCCCCCGGACTGCGAACGTAAACACTACCGGCACTCCGCTCCGACAGTTCGTCGATGTCCTGGCTCCTGCTGTTCGTCGCCGGACTGTTCGAGGCGGTGTGGGCCATCGGCCTGGAGTACTCCGACGGGTTCACGAGGCCGGTGCCCACTGCAATCACTGTCGTCGCTCTCGCCATCAGCATGGTCCTGCTGGCCCGGGCCGTCCGTGACCTGCCCATCGGCACCGCATACGCCGTCTGGACTGGCATCGGCGCCACGTCGACGGCCATCTACGGCCTGACGGTGCTCGACGAGCCAGCCAGTCCCGCCCGACTGTTCTTCCTCGGGTTCATCGTCGTCGGTATCGTCGGACTCCACAGCACGGGAGCCTAACACTTACTGCCACGCTGGCAGAAGCGGCGGGCATGGTGGACGACGTGGACGCTCACGAGGGGGTGGACGACGTGCCGGCGCAGGAAGGGGTGGCCGAGGCGTTTACGGACCTGGCCGGGTGGGCCGCCGACTCCTCGCCGCTGTACGAACGCATCAGTCGCATCGTCGCCGACGACCCCGACCTCCTCGAACTCGCCGCGGCGGTCCCCGAGGACCGCTCGACGGCCAACGTCTTCCTCGCCGCGGTGCAGTGTCTCCTCTTGCGCGGCACAGACCACCCGCTGGCCGATTACTACCCGAGCGTGACCGAGACCCCACGCGAGCCGGACGACGCGCTCAGCGACCGACTTCGCGACTTCTGCGAGACGTACGAGGACGACCTCCGCCCGCTGCTCACGACCCGGCGAACCCAGACGAACTCGGTCCGTCGTACCGCGGCGCTGTATCCCGCAATCTCCCACGTCGCCCGGCAGGTCGACGGCCCGCTCGCGCTCGTCGAACTCGGCCCGAGCGCGGGCCTGAACCTCCTGTTCGACCGCTACCGCTACGAGTTCGGCGACCGCACCGCCGGGCCGGCCGACGCCCCTGCGACCGTGCGGACGACGGTCCGCGGGGACGAGGACCCACCGCTCCCCGACGACCCGCCGGCCGTCCACTCCCGCGTCGGTATCGACCTGAACCCGATGGACGTGACCGACCGGGACGATGCGGACTGGCTGCGGGCACTCGTCTGGCCCGAACACGACGAGCGTCGTCGGACGCTGGAGGGGGCCATCGAGACCGCCCAGCGAGATCCACCCAACCTCGTCACAGGGGATCTCCTGGAGGACCTCCCGGCCGTCCTCGCCGACGTCCCCGACGACGTACCGGTCTGCCTCTTCGACACGCTGGTGCTGTACCAGGTCCCCGAGGCCGTGCGCGAGCAACTTGACGAGACCGTCCGCGAGTTCGCCGCGCGGCGCCCGCTCCACTGGCTCGCCGGCGAGACGGTGTTCGGCGATCAGGACGGCATCCGCCTGGAGTGGACCCGCGCCGAGGATGGCACGGTCAGGACCGACCTCCTGGCCGCCTTCGAACAGCACGGCGACTGGGTCGAGTGGCGGCCGGACGACGACGCCGCGTAGTTCTCCGGAATCGGCGCCCGTTTTTTCCCGCTCGCGGCAGATGCTCGTCCATGGAGTTCGACGTGTTCGGGTCGGCGGACGCCGCGGCCGACGCTGGTGGAGACGCGGTCGTCGACGGCGAATCTGACACCAGCGACGGCGCGGCCGAGCGTGACTGCCTGTTCGTCCTCGGTTGGGGGAATCGACCGGACCACGAACCCGTCCGCTGGCTGATCGACCGCCTCGTCGCGGACGGCTGGCGCGTCCACACCGCCGCCCTCCCGGTCCACGTCACGAACGTCCGGCACGAGTGGGTGGCTCCGGTCGAGCGCTACGCCGCGGACCTCGACGAGTTCGCCCTGCTGGGCCACTCTGCCGGCGGATTGACGGCCGCCCACGCCCGCGTCTCCGGCGCGACGACGCGGACCTACCTCAGTCCCTGGTGGGGGTATCCCCCGGCGACGAGCGGCCCGCTCCCGTCGCTCCTCGCGAAGATTCCCGCCGACGCGAAGGTCCTTCCCAGCGGGATGGCGGGGCCGCACCTCCTCGGGGAGTACGCCACCGAGCGGCAGGTCGCCGCGACGCCAGACCGCGTCTCGCCCCGCTTTTTGCGGGCGACGCGCGAGGCCCACGACCGACTCCCCGCTATCGACGACGACGCCGTCGTCTTCTGCTCGCTCTCGGACCGCGTTGTCTCGACGCGCGCCATCGGCGACCGCGTCGACTCTGACCACGTCGTCCTCTACGACGGCGGCCACGAACTGTTCTCGTCCGTCTCGCGGGATGACCACCTGGAGACGTTGCTTGGTGTGCTTGGCCAAGGCCCTGATGCGCTCGATTGATTGTACCATGCTATGCGGTCAGGAAGCGTGATTCTCGCCGAACGGCGCGAATCCGGGGAGGTATGGTGGTGTAACCGCGAGCGCCTCCGTGGCGCGAGCTATACGGTGCCTGGTGGACTGAAAGGGCGAGGGCGGTTCCGGGAACGCGGGCGATGCAAGCACCGAACGAAGTGAGGAGCGCAGCGAGCCCCCGGACCGGAACCGCCCGAGGGCTTTCGGGTTCGTGCCGTTCCTTACTGTCCAGCGATCGATCGGTGATCCACATCCAGAACGAAACCCTCACCCTCGCGCGTTCACAACCACACGCCAATGGAGTGCGACAAGTGCGGCGACTCGGCGGCGGTCCACGCCGAATACAGCGGCCTCCACCTCTGCGAGGGCCACCTGTGCCAGGCCGTCGACAAGCGGGTCCGCCGCCGGGTTCGCGAGGACGGGCTCGTACCCGACGACGCGACGCCGGAGGACCCCGACACCTGGGTCGTCGGGCTCTCCGGCGGGAAGGACAGCGTCGTCCTCACGCAGATCCTCCACGAGACGTTCGCCGAGGACCCCCGCATCGAACTCGTCGCGCTGTCGATCCACGAGGGGATCGAGGGGTACCGCGACGAGAGCCTGGAGGCCTGCGTCGAACTCACCGAGGACCTGGGGATTCGCCACGAGGTGGTCCACTACGAGGACGAGTTCGACGTCCGGATGGACGACGTCGTCGAGGACGACCCGGAGAACATGGCCGCCTGCGCGTACTGCGGCGTCTTTCGGCGAGACATCCTCTCCCGCTACGCCGAGGAACTCGGGGCCGACAAACTGCTGACGGGCCACAACCTCGACGACGAGGCCGAGACGGCGCTGATGAACTTCCTCGAGGGCGACGTCGGCCAGATGGCCAAGCACTTCGAGGCGTCGCTGGGCCCCTTCGACGACGAGTCGCGGGGTGACGGCGAGGACGGCGCTGGCGACGGCGACGCCGCCACGGACCACGCCCGCGAAGACCAGGACCACCACGTTCCCCGGGCCAAACCCCTCCGCGACGTTCCCGAGAAGGAGGTCGCCCTCTACGCGCGCTTCCGGGACCTGCCGGCCCACATCACGGAGTGTCCCCACGCCGAGGAGGCCTACCGCGGCGAAATCCAGCAGTTGATGCTCAAGCTGGAGGAGAACCACCCCGGAACGCGCCACTCGATCATGGCCGGCTACGAGGAACTCGCGTCGCTGGCCTCCAGCGCCCAGGACCCCGACGACGAAGACACGCCGGACTTCGGCGAGTGCGAGCGCTGCGGCGCGCCGACGGCCCGCGACGTGTGCCGGAAGTGCGGGCTGCTCGACGCGCTGGAAGCGGTGTAGTCGAAAAGCAGCGGAGAGTTTGTCAGCCTGCGGTCTGGTTCGTGTGCTCCTGCGTGAGCCACGGGTCGAAGTGAACGCCGCTGGAGACGGGCGCGCCGTCACCGTCGGCGGCCGCACCCGTTATCGGGTCACTCACGTTCTCACCGGTCGGACTCGACGGCCCGTTCTCGGCGCCCCAGTAGTTGTTCGTCGCGGCGAGGAGTCCGTCGTCCTCGTTCAGGACGGCGTAAGTCCGTCCGTCCCCGCCGTCGGCCGTGAAGTTGTTCGCGCGAACGTCGACGGCCGCGGCGCCGCTCTGGCGGCGCAGGCAGAGTTCCATCTCGGCGACCCGGGCGCCGTAGATCGCGTCGATGTCGTTGTGCTGAACGTCGACCGAACGCGCGGCACTCTCGATGTACACGCCGTGGACGCCGTCGAGTGTGTTCGACGCAACGCGGTGATCTCCGCCGGCGAGGCGGAGTGCACCACCGCTTCGCTCGATACCGTCACCGCCACTGAGGTCGTTGTTCACGACGGTATGGTCGTCCCCGCGTGCGGTGACCGCCCACTCTTCGCTCGGACTGACGTCGTTGTTCTCGATACTCGTCTGCGTCCCGGAGACGTTGATCCCGGTGCCGGCGGTGGCGATCGTGTTGTCGCTCACTCGATTCGCGTGCCCGCTGACGTCGATACCGACCTGTGGGCGGTCCCGGATCGTGTTGTTCGAAATCACGTTGTCGGCACCACGGTCGACGTCGACCGGGTAGTCGACGCCGCTGAACTCGTTCCCGGACACCGTGGACTGGGTCATCAGCTCGGCGTCGATCGACCGTACACCGCCCGTAAACGCGTTGTTCGAGACGGTCAGGAATTTCGAGTCCCGAATCCGAATCGCCGGGCCCCCGAAACTCCCACCAGCGAGGTCGCTCGATCGAACCTCGATTCGGTCTGCGTCTATCACGGCGACCCCAGCGCCGGTAGAGTCAGGGCCCTGACTCGTCACGTTCGACAGCTGTCCGTCGCTCACGTTCTCGAACCGGACGTTCGTCACGCTCTCTCGGACCGTGAGGTCGACGACGCTGACGTTCTCGATGGCCGTCGTACCGGCCGTGCCGACGCCCGTCCCGTAGCCGTTGCCGTCGACGGTATGCCCGTCGCCGTCGAGGACGACGTCGCTCGATCGGATCTCGATACACGCGCTCTCGGTCTCGCCAGGCTGATCGACGTCCTGCGTCAGGACGTAGTGGCCCGGTTCGTCGATGACTGTACACGAATCGATGGAGGTCGCCTGGGCAGACGCCGGCCCAGAAGCGAGGACCGCAGTACCGGCCGCGCCCACCGCGAGCGCGACCAGTAACACGGCCACCTGTGGTAGTCTTCTGCTCATAGGGCTGCCGGCCGAGCGAACACTGGGGTGCGTGTTTATTACGGACCAGATAAGGTGGCCCAATTCCGTATTATCGGCGCACGCGACGACGCTCTCGCTCACCGGTCGAGCGTCGTGCAAAAAGCGAGATAACCGTGTTCGAGAACTCCGGGCGTGGAGTGCCGGGAGTTACTGGTTCGTCCGGACGACGTCGAGACCGTTGTTCTTCTCGTGAGAGTCCTGGCCGCCGTCGGTGTGGCCGAACTCCTGGGAGGACTCGACGTTCTGGCTGGCGTCGAAGGACATGTCGTCGTCGTCGACGCCCTCGATGGCCTGCCGGGACTTGTCGGCCTGCTTCTGCGTGCTCGGGCCGAGCACCTGCGCCGACTGGACACCGGTCATGATGGCCATGACGCGGACCTTGCCCTTGTACTCCTCCTGGATGCGGGCGCCCCAGATGACGTTGGCGCTCGCTTCCAGGCGTTCGGTGATGTTCTGGGCGATGCCCTCGGCCTCTTTCAGCGTGAGGTCGGGGCCGCCGGTGATGTGGACGAGTCCACCGCTGGCGCCGCGGTAGTCGACGTCGAGCAGCGGGTGGTTCATCGCGTCCTTCACCACTTCCTCGGTCTTGTTCTTGTCCTGGGTCTCGCCGACCAGCATGACGGCGACGCCGCCCTGGTTCATGATCGATGTCATGTCGGCGTAGTCCAGGTTGATCAGGGACGGCTGGGTAATCGTCTCCGAGATGCCCTTGACGGTCTCGGCGATGATCTGGTCCATCACCGAGAACGCCTTGCCGATGGGCAGGTTGGGGACGTAGTCCAGCAGTCGGTTGTTGTCCAGGACGATGATGGAGTCGGCCTCGTTACGGAGCCGTTCGAGGCCCTCCTCGGCCTTGACCGTCCGGGCACGCTCGACGTTGAACGGCGTCGAGACCATGCCCACGACGATGGCGCCCTGTTCCTTGGCGATCTTGGAGACGACCGGCGCCGCGCCGGTGCCCGTACCGCCGCCCATGCCTGCAGTCACGAAGACGAGGTCGGCGTCGCCGAGCACTTCCTTGACCGTGCCCTGGGCCATCTCGGTGGCGCGCTCGCCCATGTTGGGGTCGCCGCCGGCGCCGAGCCCGTTGGTCAGGGACTTGCCGACGAGGATCTTCGTGTCGGCCTCGATCATCTTGAGGTGCTGCTTGTCCGTGTTGATGGCGACGGTGTCGGCGCCCTCGACGCCGATGTTGTAGAGACGGTTGACGGTGTTGTTGCCGGCACCACCACAGCCGACGATGACGATCCGCGGATCGCCGAACCCGTCGACGCTCTCGTCGCTCATCTTCTCCTGCTCCGCTTCGTCACGCTCGAGCGCTTCCTTGACGATGTCCTGCATCGTTATGCCCTCGCCCAGGTGCGCCGCTTGCGTTTCTCTGATGGCCGTTCCTGAGATGGTTCCTGCTCGGAGAGCATCTCACGCACAGCGGAGCGGATAGCCTCGCTGCGGTTGGGGTATTCCCCCGTCTCGACCATTCGTTCGACCTCTTCTATCTGCTGCTTCGGAATCCGTAGTGTCACACGCTCCATTGTTATTCGTTCCCCGGTAAGACGGATGGCGTTTACACGCCGACGAGTGTGTCACACAGCGAAACCCCCAGACGGCAACGCCGTCCGCGCTGATTCGCACTGTGTAAGACAACCGTCTTACGCGTACCTCACAACAAACTATGGCATAATAAAGGTTACGACGGTGTATGACACTGGCACGTTTACGACTCTAAACGGTGCCTAAACGGTGTTTACAGGCCTCTCGGCCGAGCAAACGGCTCCTGCCGTCGCGGCCGTTCGACCCCGGCGACGAGGGGTCGAAAGCCGGGCTTGAAATCCCGCGTTCCGTCTGGCGCCCGTTCTCGCGGCAGGTGTGTAAACGCGAATATCGGGCGTTTCGAGCCGTAACTGGACGATCGAGGAGATCACAGGACCCGTTTACACGCACCGTTCGGAGCACCACTCGACGTCTGCAAACAACCGCTGAGACGGTCGAATTCGGCGCCATTCGGTTCGTCGTATGGGTCACCGGCGGACTATATCAAGTTTCCTCTCCGACCCCCCTGTCACGCGGAATGATAACCGTTAAGTCCGGCAACGGCGCTACCATTGAGTACGCCCGCCCTTAGCTCAGACTGGTAGAGCAGTCGACTGTAGATCGACTTGTCCCCCGTTCAAATCGGGGAGGGCGGATTTCTCCTGCGAACGACCGTGAGCAGTGAGAAGTCTCTCCTGACCCGATTTGAGCCTGGAAGTCCCAGCTCCGCACAGGGAGCGCAGCGATGCGAGCACGTCTCACAGTGTTCAAATCGGGGAGGGCGGATTTGCGCACAAATCCGGCCGAGTCGATTTCGTACTCGGCAGTCGCAGTCCGCGAGCGTAGCGAGCGGAACCGTTTACAGTCGTTCAAACCGGGGAGAGCGGCCTGAATTTGTGCCGACCCCGACCAGAGGAAGCCAGCGGCGGCTAACCAGCTGACGCCCGAGTCGAAACCGAGCGGTAGCGTCACCGGCCGCGTTCGGTGTCCCGAGTTCGGTCGCTGTCCACGTCGCTGCCGGTTCGGTCGTCGGAGGGGTGCTCCGACTGGGGTCCCCACGGTCCTTCGCCGCCATCGATGCTCGTCCACTCTGGAATCGATTCCTGAGGCGTCGCCAGTGGCGTGAGCAATCGCTCCAGGATGCTCAAATCGTCTGGGTTCGGTTTCTGGACGGTCTCGTACTCGACGACGACGTCGCCGTCCGCCTCCGAGATGCACACGTAGTTCAGGCGGTACGAGGGGTAGAACACGTCCGGGAGCAACCCGAGCACCACCGATCGCCGGTGGAGTCGCCGCAGCCACGTCCCCGTGTTTACGACGACGCGGTCGGCAACCTCCGTGACGGAGGCGCGGTGGGTGTGTCCGTAGAGGAACACCGCGACCTCGGGGTGTTCGTCGAACACCGTCCGGGCCACGTCGACGTACCTGTCGTTGACGTCTTCCGGGTCGTCGCCGCCGACCAGACCGAACCGGGTGAGCGTCTTTCGGACGTCCCGGGCGAGGAAGAAGGCCGGTATCGCGAGGAGGGCGAGAATGGCGATGACGACGACGTTCACGACGAGGACGAGGTCGATGAGCGAACCGACGATACTCAACCGGGTGAGCGCGAACGACACCGCCTCCGCCGGCAGCGACCAGACGCCGAGGACGTCGAGCACCACGGCCAGGAGGTAGAGCAAACTCACCTGGAACAGCAGGAGGAACGGCACCGCGGTGTAGCGAAGCAGCGGGCTCATCTCCCGGTAGAAATACTGGGAGATCATCCAGTCGGGAATCCGCGTCATCGGCGTCACCGACTGGATGTCCTTCAGCCAGTTGAACCGCCCGCGCTCAGAGAGGCGTCCGGCCTTGCTCGTCACGTGTCGGTTCACGTGGTAGCCTGGGGGATTCGCGTAGGGATTGCCGAAGTCGGGACTCTTGTTGTTCGGGTCGCGCTGTTGGCCGTGTTCGATCCAGACCACGCGGTCGGCGACTTCGCGAGTGATGACGACCTCCTGTTCGAGGGTGACGTTGTACTCCGCCAGCCGCTCGACGTACTCGGGGTGACACGCGAGTTCGTAGTCGTGATTCCCCGGGATGACGGTTGTCGGGACCTGCTCGCCGGTCGCCCGGAGCTGCTCGAACAGTTCGGGATACAGCTCGAGCAGCGCGTCGAACTTCTCCATCCCCTCCAGTTCGGTGAACTCCCAGAGCCCGAACAGGTCGCCGTTGACGATGAGTTCCGCGTCCTCGTCGCGTTCCGGTAATTCGCGGAGGAACGCGAGGAATTCGTCCATGAACTCGACCTCCTGGAGCGTCTCGTCGCCCCCGATGTGGAGGTCGCTGACGAAGTAGTACCGCGTCGAGTCCCGGTCCGACTCCCCGTTCATGCTCCGTGACGGTTCGCCGAGGTGCGTCTCGGTCGCTCTCTCGCGTCCGGTCGACGAACGGTCTCGACGGGAGCGGTGACGTCGTCCGGCGCCGTGTCGTGACGGTCCCGGGCCAGGAGAATCGTCGGCGGGAGTACGAGCACGTCTCCCCATTCGACCGACGACTCAATGAATGTTGCCGAAGTGTCAGTTCTCCGTCTCAGACCCGCGGCGGTAGCCTGGGGACCCCCACTCCCCCTGGAACGTCGCCGTTTCCGAGACCTGTTCGTCGAGAAACGCGACGCGGACCGTCAGGTCGACGCCTGTCGCCTCTGTCAGGCGGTCGTCGAGGCGCTGGGCGAGATCAGGGGGGACCGACGCCCCTCGCTCGACGCCGACGGAGATCTCGACCTCGTAGTCCGTCCCGAGGGCGTACTGGACGTAGCTGAAGTCGGTGGCGACTCCATCGTAGTTCAGGCCCTGGTATCCCGGTTGCTCGAGCAGCGCTCGCGTCCCCTCGGCCGGTCTCCTCGCAGACCGCGTCGTCGATGGCCTCCTCGTCGAGCACCGCTTCACCGCTGCAGGCCCGGACGCGGTCGGGAGCTGATCCGCCGACGACCCACCGGAGATGGCTCAGTCCTTCGCTTTCTCGCCGAGAGGGATGACTGGCATCTCGTCGAACCTTCGACGACCCTTTCCCCGGTACTCACGGGTCGATCATCTCTCCACCCGTCCCGGCCGATTGTCGGAAGCCGTCACACCGACAGGCTCGCTCGGGTTCGGCCGGCGCCGAATCGAGTTCGGACGCATTCGCTTTCGGCGTACGTCCAACTTTTTCCGACTCGCGTGCGCGCGCGAGCACGCCAACAGGGTCTTACGAACGGAACGACCGACGCTGAACTGGTCTCGTAGGAGTACGACGTGCACCTGACCGGTTATCTATCAGTACCATTCGTTCAAACGTCAGTGACTGGGTAGCTACTGGCGAAAACGACGTGAACGATAGGCCCGCTTTTTAACTACCTGTGTGGTACCTCTGGTGTGGTCGCAATGGGAGTCTTCACCGGAGCGAACGACGCATCGCGCCCCGGGAACCTCGATGGCCGTCCGTACATCTGCATGGGGTGTGAGGCGACCTTCGAGGTCCAGTACCACTCGTGTCCGTCCTGTGGCGGGTTCGACGTCCGACGGGCCGAGTGGCTCGGCGAGTGACTCCCGGCGTCCACGAAACGGCACGTCCTGTCCGAGTGGGTCCGTGACCCACCGAACCGACGACAGCGGCAGTCCGGACCGACGTTTCTGTCATCGGTCCGTTTCGACAGTCCCGCGTGACGGCCCGTTTTGCACATATCCAAGTGTGATCGGTGCATAGATTCGGGTATGCAGCGACGAGAACTTGGTACGACTGGCTGGAACGTCACTGAGGTCGGCCTGGGCACCTGGAACATCGGCGGAAGCTGGGGCGACGTGAGCGACGAAGACGGTCGCGACGTCGTCCGCACTGCGCTCGACGCCGGCATCGACTTCATCGACACGGCGGACGTCTACGGCGACGGCCGGAGCGAGAAGCACGTCGCGCACGTCCTCGACGAGCGCGAGGCCAGGGACGACGTCGTCGTCGCGACCAAGGCCGGCCGTCGGCTCGAAGAGCACACTGCCGAGAACTACGACTACGAGCACCTCTCCGAGTTCGTCGACCGTTCGCGGGAGTACCTCGGCCAGGACACGCTGGAACTCGTCCAGCTTCACTGCCCGCCCAACGACGCGTACTACCAGCCCGAGACGTTCGAGGCGCTCGACCGGCTGAAGGAAGAAGGCAAGATTGCCCACTACGGCGTCAGCGTCGAGAAGGTCGAGCAGGCGCTGAAGGCCATCGAGTACCCCGGCGTCGAGACGGTGCAGATCATCTTCAACATGTTCCGCCAGCGCCCGGCCGAACTGTTCTTCGAAGAGGCCGAGCGTCGCGACGTCGGCGTCATCGTCCGCGTGCCGCTGGCCTCCGGGCTCCTCACCGGGAAGCTCTCCCGGGACGACGAGTTCCCGGAGAACGACCACCGGAACTTCAACCGCGAGGGCGAGGCTTTCGACCGCGGCGAGACCTTCGCCGGACTCCCCTTCGAGCGTGGCCTGGACGCCGTCGACGAACTCGAAACCCACCTCCCCGAGGACCTGACGACGGCCCAGGCCGCCCTGCGCTGGATCCTCGACTTCGACGCGGTGTCGACGGTCATCCCGGGGTCGACGTCGCCGGACCACATCCGCGACAACGTCGCCGCCAGCGAGGCCGACCCGCTCAGTCACCAGACCCACGGCGCCGTCCGCGACGTCTACGAGGAGTACGTCTTCGACGACGTGCACCACCGCTGGTGACTATCAATCTTCCCGAAGATGATTTGCATTTAAGATTCTGAGTCTGTAATTACTTTTCTTTCGCCGTTTCGGGTAGCGACAGCGCCGTGTTCCGGAGTTGCATCAAAGAGTGGAAAATACGATGACAAAACCGTATGTTGCTATATCAAATACTCGTCGCGAAGCCGGGAACTCCCGGGCTGGTTGTGGAAAATTTACGGTTCTGTACGAGAATTAAACTCCACTTTGGTATCTCTGGCCTCGTTCCTGCTGATACCTGTTACAACAGTGGTTTCCACGCGATCATCGCCGAAATCGAGAGGCGTCGTCTGTCCGCAGGGACCGGCTGGTGGGACGGCGAGTGGACGCTCGTCGCGTCTCGAGAATGTGAATTTTTATTACTCGATGCCGTCTTCGTTAATACATGGGCGTCGTCAGCATCTCGATGCCGGACGAACTGGAGCACAGGATCGACGAGTTCGCGGAGGATCACGGCTACACGGGCCGGTCGGAGATCGTCCGCGAGGCCGTGCGCAATCTGATGAGCGAGTTCGAGGACAAGCGCCTCGAGGACCGCGAGCTGATGGCCATCGTCACCGTCCTCTTCGACTACGAGACCACCGCCGTCGAGGAGAAGATGATGCACCTTCGCCACGACCACGAGGACCTCGTCGCGTCGAACTTCCACAGTCACGTCGGCGACCGCTACTGCATGGAGCTGTTCGTCCTCGAAGGGCAACTGGAGGACATCTCGTCGTTCGTCGGTCGGGTTCGCGCGACGAAGGACACGCTGTCTGTCGATTACTCGGTACTGCCGGTCGACGACATCGCGTCGATCACCTGAACCTGTCCCGCTCGACCTGACCGCACTGTTCAAGTGCGATTGCAGTAATCACAGGTGTGTGGCAGTATCGTTCGACTGCTTCGGGACGCTCGTAACTGCAGACCGGCCCGCCGAGCCGTGGGTAGCTGTCGCGGCCGAGCTCCGCGAGCGGGACGTCGCGGTCCCGGACGACTGGGAGGCGGCGTACCGTTCGTCCCACCGCGAGTACGACCGTGGCGCGGAGGCCCCCCTCGACGAGCACGTTCGACTGGCGCTGGCCAGCCGCGGCGTCGAGCTATCGGCGGCGACGGCTCACGACGTAACGCTGGCGGCCTTCGACGGCGACGTCTCGGTCCGCGACGGGGCTCACGAGGCGCTCTCGGCCGCCCGCGATCAGAGCACCGTCGCCGTCTGCTCGAACTGCAGCGTGCCGGGGCTCGTCGAGCGGACGCTCGACCGGGCGGACCTCTCCGTCGACGCCGTCGTCACGAGCGTCGACTGCGGCTGGCGCAAGCCTCACCCCAAAATATTCGAGGCGACCGCGGCGGCGCTGGAGTGCCCGCTCGACGCGCTCGTCCACGTGGGCGACGACGCCCGAACCGACGGCGGCGCTGAGCGGGCCGGCGCGACGTCGGTGCTCGTCGCGGACGTCCCGCTCACCGAGTTCCCGGCGTGGCTCGACGCGGAGGGATCGCCGTGCTGATGGCCGCCACCGTCGGCGCCGTCGTCGTCGCGGGCGCGCTCGAAGCGGCGCTCGGCGAACCACCGCAACGGCTCCACCCCGTTGCCTGGCTGGGCCGCCTCGTCGCCCCGTTCGATCGCCAGTGGTCGCACCCCCGAGTCGTCGGGCTGGTCGCAGCGCTCGTCTTGCCGCTGGGCGCCGCGACGCTCGTCGGGACTGTGGTCGCCCTGGCGGCGACGGTCCACATCTGGCTCGGTGTCCTCCTCGCCGGCGTCGCGCTCTTCGTCACGACGAGCCTGCGGCTGCTCTTGACCGAGGCCGGGGGAGTCGCGACGACGACGGACGCCGACCTCTCGCGGGCGCGCGAACGGCTCCGGTCCCTCGCTGGGCGGGACGCCGCCGACCTCTCGGCCGGCCAGGTCCGCAGCGCGGCCGTCGAGAGCGCGGCGGAGAACCTCGCCGACGGACTGGTCGCGCCGCTCGGCGCGTTTACCGTCGTCGCCGCACTGGCCGGCGCGCTCGCTCCGACCGCACAGCTCGGGCTCGCGGCCGGCGCGGCCGCGTGGGTAAAATCCGTGAACACCCTCGACTCGATGCTGGGCTACCGGTCGAAGCCCGTCGGCTGGGCGCCGGCTCGTCTCGACGACGCCGTGATGTGGCTGCCCGCCCGCACGAGCGCCGTTCTCCTCGCCGTCGCAAGCGGACGACCGGACGCCCTTCCGGCAGCACGCGCGTGGCTCGACCGGGTTCCCTCCCCGAACTCCGGGTGGCCGATGGGTGTCCTGGCCGCGACGGCCAGCGTCCGACTCGAAAAGCCCGGCGCGTACGTGCTGAACCCGGACGCGCCGCTGCCGACGACCGCGGTGGCGCGGTCGGCGGTCCGGACCGTCGGCGTCGCCGGGGTGCTCACCTACGCGCTCGCCGCCGGAACGCTCGCACTGACGGAGGTGGTCGCGTGGTCCTGAGAGCCATTCGGGGTGCACTGGGATTCCTGACTCGGCTCCCGGTCGGCCGCGACGAGGCGGCGCTCGACGCGTTCCAGCACAGGCCGGTCGCGTTTCCGCTGGCGGGCTACGTCGTCGGCGCGCTACTCGCACTCCCGTTCGTACTCGGCCTCCCGGCGACGGCGACGGCCTTCCTGTTTCTCGCCTGGGTCGTCCTGATTACGGGCGTGAACCACGCCGACGGCCTCGCCGACCTGGGCGACGCGGCGGTCGTCCACGGCGACGCGGCGGACCGGCGGGACGTGATGAAAGACACCACCGTCGGCGTCGGCGCGGTGCTCGCGGTGGGGACCGGCCTCCTCGGGCTGGCGCTCGCCGGACTCGGACTCGCCGAACTGCCGGTGCTGACCGCCGTGGGCGTCGTCGTCGCCGCGGAAGTCGGCGCCAAACTCGCAGTCGCACTCCTGGTCGTTACGGGAGAGCCGAGCCACGAGGGGTTCGGTTCCCGGTTCGTCGACCGCGCCGCGAGCGGTGATCGGCCGCTGCTCGCACTCGTCGCGCTGCCGGCACTGCTCGCGCCCGGATCGATTCCAGTCGGCGTCGCCTGCCTCTCGGCGGCCCTCGCCGTCTCCGTGCTCGTCCACCGGTGGGCCGACCGCCGGCTCGGCGGCGTCGGCGGCGACGTCTTCGGCGCGACGAACGAACTCGCTCGCGTCGTCGCGCTGCACGCGGGGGTGGTCGCGTGGACGCTCTGGTGATGTGCGGCGGCCTGGGCTCCCGGCTCGACGGCGACGTCGAGAAGCCCCTCGTCGAGGTTGATAGTGTTCCGATGGTCGACCGCGTCGTCGCTGCGCTGGCTGGCAGTCCCGTCGACGACGTCTACGCCGTCACCTCGCCGAACGCGCCCGCGACGGCGGCCCACGTCGACGTCCCCGTCATCGAGACCGCTGGCGAGGGGTACGTCGCCGACCTGCAGGCGGCCCTCGCCGACTCGCGGATCGAGGGGCCGGTCCTCACCGTCGCCGCGGACCTCCCGTTGCTGACGCCGGAATCGGTGACGGCCGTCCTGGATCGCTGGGACGCAGGATCGCTGACGGTCGCGGTCCCCGTCGCGTTCAAGCGCGACCTCGGTGCGAGTGTCGACTCGTCGTTCACGCACGAGGGCCGCGAGGTCGCGCCGTCGGGTCTCAACGTGGTCGGCGGGGAGCCCGGGCGCGTGCTCGTCCGCGAGGACGATCGACTCGCGGTCAACGTCAACCGTCCCGCGGACCTGACCCTCGCCCGGCGACTGGCGTGAGGCCGGAACCGCTCGGGCCATGGCCGTCGTCGTAGGACTGGCTTACACCTTCCCTCGGCGGGCCTCGCGACCGGTCGACAGTCACCGTATCGGTGACCTAAGCGGTTCCTTACAATGTCACGAAGCGGTGTACCCCTCGGTACTGATGTCACAGACGACCGATCGTCTTCGGGACTGCCTCATCGCCGAGGAACCGTTACAGGGCGTCTACGCTGCGACGCTCTCGGACGAGAGCGCGCCGAAGGAGGTGTCCGTCGGCGTGACCGACCGACGGTTGGTCTGCCTCGCCGACGACGGGACCTTCCTCGACGTGGGCTACGACGCCATCTGTGCGATCCGGAGCCGTCCCGAGTCGACGTTCACCTACCGCGGTAACGACTATCGCCTGGTGCTCGGGGCCGGTGCAGGACTCTCGGTTCTCGGATTCGTCGCGCTGGCGGCGTTCTCGTCGAACCCCGCCGTCCCCGTCCTCGCGCTCACAACCGTCGTCGCGCTCGTCGCGACTGTCCTCTTCCGCTGGAACGACCAGGTCGCCGAACTGGTGACGCTGGAGGCCCTCGACGAGCGGACCGCCACCGACTTCGACGGCGTGGCAGCGCTCCGCCGCGTCGAGCGAGCCCTGCCGGCCGGGGCCGACGGCCGCCGCGTCCTGCTCTCGGTGAGTGCGTTCCTCACCGTCGTGTGCTTCGCCGGCACCGTCGCGCTGACGGCGAACCCGCTGGTGCTGCTGAGCTTCCTCCCGATGCTCGCCGGCATCGGACTCGTCGAGTACGCGCGCCGCCACGTCGACGAGTTCGACGGTATCGAGATACGCCGAGAACGCGCTCGTAACGTCCGGATCAGCACGGCGGACGGCCGGACGGTCTCGCTGGCGGTCGACCCGTCGGCGGAGATCGACCGCGAGCTCGGCCGGCTCACCGCCGTCACCGCCCGCGACGACGCCGTCTCGACCATCTCGTCGCGGGCCTGATAGTGGCGGTTGTAAATCTGGCCCCCTTCGACTTGCCGGTGCCGGCGAACGCCCGAAAAAAGGTGCAACCACCACTCTGAAGCGGTCCGTTCCCAGTCTCGTCACAGCCTGTTCCCCCGTCCGTCCCCGATTCTGCGCCCGCGAAAGTATTATCCGCCGGTGCGACGGACGGGCGGACATGCACCCGGAGGCAGTCGACACGCTCCGCTCGGGGGCCGAGGACGCCATCGACGCGGCCGGCCGCGTTCCCCACGGGAGTTCCGACGACCCCGACGTTCTCGATTTCAGCGCCAACGTCAACCCGCGGGTCCCCGACGGCGCCGAGAGCGTCTTCCGGAGGTCGTTCGACGCCGCTCGCAGCTACCCGGACGACGCCTACCCGGAGTTCCGCCGTGTAGCGGCGTCCTACGTCGACTGCGACCCCGGCGCGGTCGTGCCGACGGCTGGCGGTCTCGCCGCGATTCGGCTCGCGATGCAGATGGCCGTCAGCCCTGGCGACTCGGTTCTCGTCCCGTTCCCCAGCTTCGGCGAGTACGCCCGCGAGGTCCGCCTGCAGGGCGCCGAGCCCGACTTCGTCGTTCACGACGAACTGCTCGACGCCGCTCTCGAGGACCACGCGATGGCCGTCGTCTGCAACCCGAACAACCCGACGGGCGAGGCCGTCGAGGCCGACGCGCTCGAACGTTTCGCCGGCCGGTGTCGGGACGCGAATACGACGCTGCTCGTCGACGAGGCGTTCCTGGGCTTCACGGACCGTCCCTCCATCGCCGGCGCCGAGGGGGTGGTCGTCGCGCGCTCGCTGACCAAACTGTTCGGCCTGCCCGGCCTCCGCGCCGGCTTTGCCGTGGCCACGGGCGACCACCGCGCCCGCCTCGAAACAGCGCGGATGCCCTGGTCGCTGGGGACGCCCGCCGCCGCGACGGGGGCGTACTGCATGCGACAGGAGTCGTTCGTCGACGATACCCGATCGCGGGTCGATCGGGAGCGTGCTCGCATGCGCGAACGACTGGAAACCCGTTACTCGGTGTCGCCGTCGGACGCACCCTTCCTGCTGTTCGATTGCGGGTCCTCGGCGGCGGTCGAGGACCTGCTGGAGCGCGCGGCCGACCACTCCATCGCCGTCCGGGATGCCCGGACCTTCCGCGGGCTGGATTCGCACGTCCGCGTCGCGGTCAGGCTTCCCGAGGAGAACGACCGCCTGCTGGAGGCCGTCGGTGTTTGACGCGACGGTCCGCGACGGCGTCTGTCAGTGCCGGCACGCGGGCGCCCGCTGGCTGGTCACCGGCTGGGACGGTGGGTACCGCGACGCCGACGCGGCGTACAACGTCACCGTGCCCGACGGCTTCGACCGGACCGACCTGGCCGACTTTCGCGACGAACGACTCCGGGCCGTGGGCTTCGAGGATCCGGGGCCAGCGCTGCTCACCGGCGTCTCGATGGCCCACGCCCGCTGTGCGAGCGCCGGCCCGGTGACGGCGCTGGCGACGGCGGGCGTCTCGAACCCCGCGGCGCTCCCGGTGGATCCGGCATCGTCCGAATCCCCGGCGGCGGGGCGCGCTGACGACTGCCCGTCCGACTGGCGACCAGGCACCGTCAACCTCGTCGTCGGGGCGGAGCGGGCGCTCGCCGACGGGACGCTGGCCGAACTGCTGGCGACCTGCGTCGAGGCGAAGGCCGCGACGCTCTCGGACCTGGCCGGCGTCCCGGGCACGACGAGCGACGCCGTCGCCGTCGGCTGCGTTCCCGACGCCGACCCGGTCGATTTCGCCGGAAGCGCGACCGACGTGGGGGGCCGGGCGCGGGCCTGCGTCAGGGACGCGGTCCGGGCGAGTTTCGCGTCGCGGTACGCGGAAGCGGAACCGCCCAACTCGGTCGCCGACGCGGAGTACGGCGTGGTGACCGACCGGGAAACCGACGTCTGGAACCCGGCCGACGCGGACTGAACTCGCTCGCCCGGGCTGCTGTCGCTGGCTCTACAGGTGTCCCTCGCGAGAGAGACCGCGGGGAGTGCGCCGATGACTACGGGAGATGCGAGAGACCGATCCAGACGAGGCCGCAACCCATGATCCGGTGGAGCCAGAGATCGGTCCTGGTCGGCTCCGACGACTCCCCTCGCAGGAAATCGAATCCCGTGCTGTACATCCTGCGTGGAGCAGCGACGTACGCGAGTCCGAGAAGGACGGTGCCGACGGCGGCGATTCGAACGAGCGCGTCCATGGATTATCGTTGCCACACGTAGACGGCGAGTGCGAGGAACCCGCCGAAAAATGTCAGGTAGGTCAGGCCGCCGACGGCGAGCGCCCACAGCGCGCCGTCGTCGTCGCCGCGTGCTTCGGCGTCCGTGTACACCCAGTAGGACATCGCGAACGGAACGACCAGGAAGAACACGCCGACGATAAGCAATTCTGTCGCACCGGGGAGGCCGAACTGGAGGGGGACCATCGGTTTCACACGTCGACTGGCAGCAATTAAAACCACCGGACCCGTCGCCGGCTCACTCCTCGTCGCGTTCGTCCCCGCCGCGGTTACGGGCCCGCAGTGACGCCCCGCCGCCGAGACCGGCCAGAGCGGCGGCGACGCCGAACCCGGGACCGACCGCATCCGTCCCCTCGTCGCCAGCGCCGGTCGTCCCGGGCGCCGTCGTCGCCGTTTCGGAGCGGGTCGCCGTCTCGGTCGGGGATTCGGTCGCCGTGTCGGTCGGCCGGTCGACGTCCAGGGACTGGTCGGCGTGGCGGTAGCCGTCGTGGTGGCCGAGGGTCCCGAGCGTGACGCGCGTCCCCTCGCTCGACGCGTCGACGCCGGCGTCTATGGCCACCAGTCTGCCACCGTTTTCGTCGTCGTCGGCGTCCCAGTGCCCGACGAAGACGGTGCCGTCGACGACCGTCGGCGAGGACAGTACCTCGGCACCGGCGGGCGCGCGCCAGCGCTCCTCGCCCGACTGGGCGTCGATGGCCCGGAGCGTCCCCTCGCTCTCGCTCACGTCGCGTGCATCTATCGCGTTCGTCCCGACGAACACCGTCCCACCGGCGACCGTCGGCGACGAGAAGACGACCTCGTCGACGCCGGCGCGCCACTGCTCCTCGCCGCTCGCGGCGTCGACGGCCCAGACGTCGCCCCCGTCGTCGCTGGTCTGGGTCCCGACGAAGACGGTGCCGTCGGCCACCGTCGGCGAGGAGCCGACGTCGTGACCGGTGTCGAATCGCCACGCCTCCTCGCCGCTCTCGACCGCGAGCGCGTAGACGGACACCGCCTCGTCCCCACTGAACGTCCCAACGAAGAGGCGCCCGTCGGCCACCGTCGGCGACGAGTAGGAGACGTCGCCGATCTCGCGGTGCCAGCGCTCCTCGCCGCTCTCGCCGTCGACGGCGACGACCCCGGCGTCGGTGCCGAGGTAGACGGTGTCGTCGACGACCGTGGGTGAGGAGAACGTGAACTCGCCCGCGTCGACGCGCCACCGCTCGTCGCCGGTCGCGGCGTCCAGCGCGTACAGGATGGCGCCGGCGCTGCCGACGAAGACGGTGCCGTGGACCACCGTGGGCGAGGAGTGCGGGTTGTTTATCTCGCCGCCGACCACCGCTTCGGCGCGCCATAGCTCGCGGCCCGTCGGGGCGTCGAGGGCGAACACGCCGGCGCCGCTGTCGAGGAATACGACGTCGTCGACGACCATCGGCGCGGCGTTCACTGCCCTGCGGCCGGCGGCGTCGACCTCGAAGCGCCACCGTTCGTCGCCCGACGCTGCGTCGACGGCGTGGACCGTCCCGCCGGCGCTGCCGACGTAGGCGGTGCCGTCGACGACCGTCGGCGAGGACAGCGCGTCAAACGGGAGGTCGACCGCCCAGCGCCTCTCGCCGGCGTCGGTCTCCTGGGTGCCGGTCTCCTGTGCGGCGGCGGATCCGACCCCGCCGAGGCCGGCGACCGACGCGAGACCGGTCGCCACGGTCGCCCGGAGGAAGCGCCGGCGGTCGGACGCCGGCGTCGCGCTCGCTGTGTTACCTGGGACCGTCTCGTTCATGTCGGTACCAATTACAGACCAGTTGAAAGTTCTTGTGTGACGCGGCCGGCCGCGCCGGAGAACCGGCCGTCGGGGACGTCACTCGCCGAGCGGCTCGGCCAGCGGTTCCCCCTCGAACAGCTCCGGATGCAGCACGGTCGCGATGCGCTGGCACTCGCCGGCCAGCCGGGGCGTCCAGCGGTTGAGCGCCTTGCCGTCCAGCACGTAGACACGGTCGTTTCGGACGGCGGGAAGCTCCTCCCACCCCGGCCGCTCCGTCAGTTCCTCGATCGAGGCGAAGGAGTCGTCCAGCGTGTAGCTGCACGGTGCAACGATGATCACGTCGGGGGCGGTTGCGCGGACGTCGTCCCAGTCGACCTTCACCGAGCGGTCGCCGGGGTCCGCGAGCGGGTACTCGCCGCCGGCGTGCTCGACGACCTCCGGGACCCAGTTCGCGGCGAGGTGGAGCGGGTCGAGCCACTCGAAGACGGCGACGGTAGGGCGCTCGCCGGCGTCGGCGGCGACCCCCTCGTCGATGATCGACTCGACGGTCGCGAAGCAGTCTTCGAGCTGGTCGATCAGTCGGGCGGCCCGCTCCTCGCGGCCCACGGCCGCGCCGACGGTCTCGATGGTGTCGAACAGGCTTCCGAGGTCGCTGGCTTCCATCCCGAGCACCTCGGGGTCGGCGGGTTCGCCGGCGAGGATCTCGCGGACGCGGCCCTCGTCGACGGCACAGACGCCACAGACCGACTGGGTGAGGATCAGGTCCGGTTCGACCTCCCGGAGCAGTTCCTCGTCGACGTCGTACACCTCGTGCGAGGAGGTGGCCTGGCCGTCGCGCTCCGAGCTGGTTTCGCCATCGACGCGGGAGCGGTCCAGCCGCGGCCGGTCGGCGACCGACGGCGGGTGGTCGCAGGACCCGGAGACGACCGCTGGCTCGACGCCGAGGGCGCAGAGTATCTCCGTGCCCGACGGCGACGTCGAGACGACCGTGGGGTCGGTCGACCGGTCGGTCATCGTCAGGTCCCTCGGCGGCCCGCCAGGAGCGAGAGGGAGACGAGCGCGACCAGCGCACCGACGGCGGTGAAGCCGGGGCCGCTGGCGCCGGTACCGGGCCCGTCTTCGGTCACTTCGGTGGGCGACGGCGTCGACGACTCGGTCGTCGCGTCGGTCGGCGACGCGGTGTCGGTGTCCGTCGCCGTCGCCGTGGCCGACTCGGTCGCGTTCGCTTCGGCGTACGCCTCCGGATGCATCGCTTTCGTCATCGCGACGAGCGGGTAGATCACCCGCGGCGCGGGTCGGTTCAGCTGGTTGTAGTTGACGACGACGATCTGGTCCTCCTGAACGGCGGTCGTCCCGTTGTAGGCCGCCGTCTTCGGCACCTGGTCGTTGTCGCTGTTGCGCAGTATCCAGTCGGGGTCCTCGTCGACGAGCACCTCGTCGTTGAGCTCCTGGTAGCTTTCGATGCCGGCCTCGGCGGCGACGTTCCTCGCCCCGGCGCGCTCGATGAGGTTCCCGATGAACGTCCCGTTGCCGGCGGTCCAGCCGAAGAAGGTGTAGATCATCCCGGGTCGCTCCTGGCCTTCGACGGCCGCGTCCACCGTCGCGAGTTCGGCGTCCATCCAGTCGACGGTCTCCTCGGCGCCCGCGCATTCGCCGGTGAGCTCACCGATGATCCGCGTCTTCTCCTGGATGCCCGCGATCGACCCGGCCTCGCCGAAGTGGTAGACGGTCAGGCCCGCGTCGCGGAGCGACTGGACCGTCTCGTTGTCGATGGTGTTCGGCGCGAGGACGAGGTCCGGCTCCAGGCCGACGACCTTCTCGTTACTGATGGTCTGGCCGCCCGCGGAGATGTTGGTCTTCGCCTCGGCGCCCTCCAGGTTCATGGCGTGTTTCGTCACGCCGACGACCTTGTCCTTGGCGCCGATCTCCCACATCGTCTGGGCCGCGCTGGGGTTCAGCGTCACGACGCGCGAGGGTTCTTCCTCGACGGTCACGTTCGTCCCAGACTGGTCGGTCAGTTCGACCGGGAACGAGCACTCCGATCCCTGTGCTGCCGCGTCGGCCGCCGGCGCGGTCGGTGCGGTGGCCGTCGCCGGTGCGACGGTCGCAGTCGCCGGGGCCGTCGCTGCCAGCACGAGCAACAGGACTCCAAAAAGTGGTGCGTATCGCATTCTGCTAGGCACTCCATCGGCACCCAATAAATATTTGTCTACCCCAACTGAGTTTTCATTCCATGCGACCAGTGCCAGCCGCTTGCGGAGGGGTGACGTGACCGACCCGGAGGCGGCGGACTCGGGTTCGACGGATCCGGCGACGTTCGCGTCTCGCGAAGCGGAGTCGACCGCGGAGCCGGTCGTCCACGCCGTCGGCGTCGGTCCCGGGGCGCCGGCGTTTCTCACCGGGCGCGCTCGCGACCTGCTCGCCGAAGCCGACGTCGTCGCCGGGTTCGAGACGGTCGTCGACTTCGCTCGCGCGGCCATCGACGACGCCGACACCGACTGTCTCACCTGCGGCTACGCCGACGAGGGCGAGACGCTCTCGGCCTTCGCCGACCGCGTCGCCGCCGGCGAGCGCGGCGTCGCGCTGCTAATGGGCGACCCGAACGTCTCGGGCTACCAGTTCCTCGGCAAGGTCGAACGAGCCGTCGACGGGCCGGTCCGCGTCGTCCCGGGCATCTCGTCCATCCAGGTCGCTGCCAGTCGCGCGCGGACGCCGATGGAGGACACCGCGTTCCAGACGCTGCACGTCCGCGGCGACGTGACCGGGGCGCTGGACCGTCTCGCCGACGACGCCGGCGAGCGCCACCTGATCGTCATCCCGCGGCCCTACGACTGGATGCCCGAGGACGTGGCGCAGTTCCTGCTTGACCGCGGCGCGCCCGGCGAGTCGACGGCGCTCGTCTTCGAGCGCCTTACCCACGACGGCAAATCGCGAACCGAGACCACCCTGGCCGACCTGGCGGCCGACGCCGGCGGCGACGACCCGGACGACACCGCGTTCTCGGACCTCTCGATACTCGTGGTCCGTGCGCCGACCGACACTGACCTACCATGACCGACGACACCACCGACGACGCCGCTACCGCCGAATCGCCCACCGACCACGCTATCGAACCCAGCGCGCCCGAGGAGTTCGGCCTCGTCCAGGTGTGGTGGGGCGACGGCAAGGGCAAGACCACCGCCTCGCTCGGCATGGGGATGCGCGCGGCCGGCCACGGCTACCGCGTCCACCTGCTCCAGTTCATGAAGGGCGGCACCGCCTCCGTCGAGAACGTCCGCGGTGAGTACAACGCCATCGCCGCCCTCCCCGGATTCTCCTACGAGAACGCCGGCCACTTCGGCTGGCACGGCTTCATGGACGGCTCCGACGACGACGAGCACGCGGCCCGGGCCGAGGGAGCGCTCGCCCGCGCTCAGGAAATCGTCGAGGGGTCGGCCGACGCCGACCTCGAATCGCCGCTGGACCCCGATGGCACCCCGGACGAGGGCGTCCACATGCTGATCATCGACGAGATCGTCTACGCCGCCAACCGGGACCTGCTCGATCCCGAGGACGTGGTCGACCTCGTCGAGTCGAAGCCCGAGAACCTGGAACTCGTCCTCACCGGCGGCCACGAGCGTCCGGAGTACCTGTTCGACCACGCAGACCTCGTCTCGAACGTCCGCAAGGAGAAACACCCCCTGGAGGACGGCCACCCCGCACGGAAGGGGACCGAGTACTAGTCGAAGCGAGCGCGAGCGTCCGAGAGTCGCTCCCGCGCGGCCGCGACGTGTTCGTCGGCTCGCTCGTCGCCCGTCTCTTCGACCTCCCCGAGAAGCTTCTCGATAGTCGCGAGTCGATCGGCCACCACGTCGGCCGGGAGGTCGCTCTCGCGCAGGTCCGCGGCGAGCGCTTCGGCCTCCCCGAGCCACCTGCTGGCCGACCGCTCGACGGGCAACTCGCCGGTCGCGGCGAGGTGGTCGTGGAGCGCCGCCAGGTCCCCGGCGTCGTCGGTCACGGCTGGTCGCAGGAGCGCCGGCGGGAAAGGTGGCCGGGAGTCTCGCGGTCCGGCCCGCGGGCCGGAAACTATCACGCTCAGCCCGGGACTCCGACTACCCGGGCGAGTGCGACGCCGTAGACGAGCGAGTAGGTGACGTTGGCGACGCTGCCGGTGAGGTAGTAGGTCGTGTTGCCGCTGGAGATGTCCTGGTAGCGGACGATGGACTTCGCGGTGAAGACCAGGCCCAGCGCCGTGTACGCGCCCAGGAGCGCCAGCGTCAGGATGAGGACGTTCTCGACTTTCCCGACCGCCCGCCCGGTGTCTGCCTCCTCTTCGCCGACGTCGGCGCCCGCGAAGCGGAGCGACCCGGCGACGACGTAGCCGCTGGTCGCCACGAGCAGGCCGTAGCCCGCGGCGAGCGTCAGGAGCGCCGTCCCGCTGTCCGCGACGACGGTCGGTGCGGGCGTCAGCCAGAGCAGGACGGCGGCCGACGCCGCCGCGAGACCGATCGACGCGACCCGTCGGAGCACGCTGCGATACCCGTCCCCGATCACGCCAGGTCACCCCACAGTTCCGTCATGGCTGTCTGGAGGTCCCGCTCCATCCCCATAATCGTCACGGCGTCGGCCCTGGCCAGCGTCTGCGAGACCGACTGGATGGAGACCTCGAGGCGGTCTGCCACCGCCGCCATCTCCCCGAAGTCACGGTACAGTCTCGCGACCTCCATCTGCCTGGCGGTCCACCCGGCCTTCCACATGCAGACGAGGTCGATCTGGTTGGTCAGCAGGTCGACGAGCCACTCGTCGGTCCCGTCGACGGACAGGCCGACGTACCGGTCACCTCGTTCGACCTCCGCGAGCAGGTCGTCGGCCTCGTGGAACGCCGGGCCGTCCATCCTGGCGACGTCGTCGGCGTCGGCGCCCACGTCGACGTCCCCCCAGACGACGGCGAACCGGATCCCCGTCGGGTGGACCGCGTCGGTCAGTTCCCGCACCGCGTGGTAGGCCCGCCCCGGGTCCGTCAGGACGCCACCTACCTCGTCGACGCCTTTCAGCGTCGTGAAGGGGGCGACGAGTCGGTCGCCGACGGCGTCGTTCGCCCGCTCCATGCCGGCTTCGAGGCTGTCGTGGAGCGCCTCTCTGTCCTCGACCGCGCGCGAGTCGACGACGTCCCCGACGATCACGCATCGACGCCTGGTCATTGCCCGATGTTCAATCTATACCGGTTTAACAGTTGTGGGTAAACCGAATTTGGTTTACTCACTACCGCGTTGGTAAATCAAAACTGGTTGAATACTAGCATATCAACCGGTTGTGTTTGATAATCGCCGGGAGAGCAGTGGCGAAAGACACGTGGCCCCGCGCGTCGCAGGTACGGCCGATGACCCGGACCGTCCTCGTCGCCGGCACGGCGAGCCACGTGGGAAAGAGCACCGTCGCCGCTGGGCTCTGTCGCCACCTGGCGAACGAGGGACGGTCGGTCGCGCCGTTCAAGGCCCAGAACATGTCCAACAACGCCCGCGTCGTGCCGCGGGCCGATGGGAGGGCGGGCGACGGATCCCCGGACGACGAATCCCCGGACGACGAATCCCTGGACGAGGATCCCTGGGGCGAAATCGGCGTGTCCCAGTACGTCCAGGCCCGCGCCGCCCGAATCCCGGCGACGACGGACCACAACCCCGTCCTGCTCAAGCCCCGCGGCGACGGCGAGTCCCAGTTGATAGTCGACGGCCGCGCCGCCGGCCACTTCGCGGCGGGGACCTACTACGACGACCACTGGGACGACGCCCTGTCGGCGGCCCGGGCCGCCCACGACCGCCTCGCCCGCGAGCACGACGTCGTCGTCGCCGAGGGCGCGGGCTCTATCGCGGAGATCAACCTCCACGACCGCGACCTGGCGAACGTGGAGACGGCCCGGTTCAGCGACGCAGACATTCTCCTCGTCGCCGACGTCGAACGCGGCGGCGTCTTCGCTTCCCTCGTGGGCACGCTCGAACTGATGCCCGACGACCTCCGCGAGCAGGTGGTGGGCTGCGTGATCACGAAGTTCCGCGGCGACCGATCGATCCTCGATCCCGGCGTCGAGCAGTTCGAGGACCGGACGGGCGTGCCAGTGCTGGGTGTCCTTCCCTACGACGACCCCGGCCTCCCAGAGGAGGACAGCGTCGCCCTCCCGGCGGCCGACGAGCGGTCGGTTCGCGGGGCGGCCGACGGCGTACCGGCGGACCGGACCGTCACCGTCGCGGTGCCCCGACTTCCCCGAATCTCGAACGCGACTGACCTGGAACCACTCGCCGCGGAACCCGGCGTCCGGGTGGCGTACGTCCCGCTCGACGGATCGCTGGCCGACGTCGGCGCCGACGCCGTCGTGATCCCGGGGACGAAGAACACCGTCGACGACCTGCTCGAACTTCGGGACGCGGGGATGCACGAGGAACTGCGACGTTTCGACGGCCCCGTCGTCGGCCTCTGCGGCGGGTATCAGATGATCGGTGAGGAGATCACGAACGCTTCTCTCGAAGGCACTGGCGAGGACGAGCGCGTCGAGGGCGTCGGCCTGCTTCCGATCACGACCCGGTTCGACCCCGAGAAGACGCTAGAGGCGGTCACTCGGGATATCTCCGGCGTGGGTCCGCTCGCCGAGGCCGACGGCGAGGTTTCCGGCTACGAGATCCACGCCGGAGAGACCGAAGTCGTCGGTGAGGTGCGGCGGCCGTTCGCCGACGAAGGCGCGGCGACCGACCGCGTCCTCGGTACCTACCTCCACGGCCTCTTCGAGAACGAGGTCGCGTTGGATGGGTTCGTCGAGAGAGTGTTCGAGGTGGCAGGACGTGAGCGACCCGATGGTGATTCCGTGGAGTCTGATCCCTACGAGCGCGCCGCCTCGCTCGTCGAGGAGTATGTCGATCTGTCTCCGATTCTCGGGTAGTGGTTGGTGCTACGAGGAATACCGACAACAACCAGAAAGCCCTCGGCGCGCTCGACCACCGAAAGACTCGCTTCGCTCGTCTTTCGAGCTCTCGTTCGCTCCGCTCACGAGAATCGCGCGCCTCGTTGCGCGCCTCACTGCGTTCGGTGCTTACTTCGGCGTGCTTCGTCGACCTCGCCTCGCCCTTTCATTCCTCCAGGATCAACCTTGCTCGCGCGGCCTCACTCTGTTCGGCACGCGCTCGCGATTGACTCCACCACCCCTCCCCTGATTCGCGGCGTCCGCCGCGAATCACGCGTCCTGACCGCTCAGCAACCGCCCGGCCGGGAGCGCGTTTCATCGCGCGACCAGGGGAAGGGAAGGCTGCGGTTACCTGGTGGACTGAAAGGGCGAGGCGCGGTCCGGGAACCCGGGCGCCGATAGCACCGCAGCGCAGCGAGGAGCGCAGCAAGCCCCGGGACCGGAGCGCGCCGAGGGCTTTCTGGTTGTTGGCGGTCGCAGTACCGGTTTCAGAGAGCGCGCCGAGGGCTTTCCGGGCGTTGACGGTCGTTCTGCCGACACCTGGCGACCCACCACCTCCCCAGAGATCCACACCTTTTAATCAGAACACGAAGACACCGTAAGATAATGGTCGAGGCGTTCGCTGTGGCGAGCGGGAAAGGCGGGACGGGGAAGACGACGAGCACGCTCGCGCTCGGGATGGCGCTGGCGGAGTCCCACGACGTGACCGTCGTCGACGCCGACACGGGGATGGCGAACCTGCTCTTTCACGCCGGGCTCTCGGAGGCGGAGACGACGCTGCACGACGTGCTCTCCGGCGACGTGCCGGTCGAGGAGTCCTGTTACGAGCGGTTCGGAATGACAGTCGTCCCCTGTGGCACGAGCCTGGATGGATTCCGCGACGCAGACCCGGCGCAGTTGCGAGAGGTCGTCGCCGAACTCGCCGCCGACACCGACGTCATCCTGCTCGACTCCGCGGCGGCCCTGTCGAGTCGGTCCGCCATCTTGCCGGTCGTCCTGGCCGACCGGGTCGTCGTGGTGCTCCAGCCCACGATCCCGTCGCTGTCGGACGGGATCAAGGTCCAGGAGTACGCGAGTTCCTACGGCACCGGCGTCGCCGGGCTGGTGTTCAACAAGGTGCGGGACGACGACGCCATCGGTCGGATCGCCGAGAAGTCCGAGCGGTACTTCGACGGGCCGACGCTGGCGACGGTGCCGGCCAGCGAGGCCGCCCGCGAGGCCCGCCGGGCGGGCAGGCCGCTGCTGGCCCACGCCCCGGATTCGGACGCCGCGGCGGCGTTCGAGGAGGCGGCGGCTGCCATCGAGGTCCGCGACGGGGGCTCGGAGGCCGTGGCCGACCGCTTCCGTAGCGCCGTCATCCCGGACCCGCCATGAACCTCCCCGACGGTCGGCTCCTGAAGTCCCGCGTCGTGAGCGACCCGCGCTACCCGCTCGCGGAGGCGCTGGACCGGAGCCTCACCGGTTACGCCGTCCTCGAACCGCAGGAGACGCTCCTGCTCGAGGGCGAGGGGCGCGGCGTCGTCACCTTCCGCGAGGGCGTCCCGGAACTGACCTACGCAACCGGCACCGAGCGGGGCGGTCCGGCGGCGCTGGGCGACCTGGCGATGCCCGGGCCGTACCACGTCGAACTGTACGAACTGCCCGACGACGCCTTCGACGCGCTCGACGACGCCGCGGCGTTCCGGGTGCCGCCGGGGATGCCCGCCGAGCGACTGGCCGGCGACCCCGCCCTGGCCGCCAGCACGCGACGCGCCGCCCCGGACGAGCGAATCGACGCTGGAACCTGTAGCGGCGACGCGTCTGATACCGATAGCGACGGGGCGGAGAGCCAGGCACCGGAGGACCGCAGCGCCGTCGAGGCCTTCCTCGACGACGAGGAGAAGATCGAGGCGATCCGCGAGCAGGCCCGCAGAGAGGCCGAGGCCCGCGCCGAGGAGTGGGGCTTCGACTGAGCGTTCGCCTCCACACGGGCGGACTAACTGCCCGTGTGGAATGGTCCCATTCCGCTCCCGTCTTTCGATAATTAGGCCGAACGTATATCGGGCGAACTCGGATTTATCCTGACGACACAGCGATGAGCAAACGAGCACTCGTACTGACGATAGTCGTATTACTCGCGGCGGTGGCACCGGCCACGGTCGCTGCAGACGCCCAGGACGGGAGTGCGTACGCCGGTTCCCACGTGACGTTCGACGCGACGGGCGACGCGCTGGTCGATTACAGCGTGGACGGCCAGACAGTGATGGAGTCGGTCCGCGTCCAGTCCCAGAGCGACGCGGAGAGTAGCCTGGGCGTCGGCGCCTCGGTGAGCGCGTCGGCCGTGACCGACATCGTGGGTGCGGCCCTCTCCCTCGACACCTCGGTGAAGACGGCCGCGACGGTCCAGTCCGAGAGCGGTGCGACGCTCCGGGCCCACGACAACGGGCACGGCTCGCTGGTCGTCTCGGCCGACGACGAGGCCCAGTACGTCGAGGTCGGGCTGGGCGGCGAGGCCTCGGCCGACCAGTCGAGCGACGACAGGCTGGTCGTCACGACGGCCAACGGGACGGAACAGGCCTACGTCGTGGCGGGCGAGGGCAACGTCACGCTGAACGACGAGGGCAACGTCACCGCTGCCCTCGAACGGGACAGCCGACTCGTCGTCCGGTCGTACCCGAACGAGCGGTCGAGCGACGACGAGGAACAGGAGCGCATGATAGCGAACGGCACCGCGGCCGCCAGCGTCTACCTGCTGCAGGACGGTGAAGAGGCGGTCACCGACACCGTCGACTACGGCCAGGACACCACCGTCGAAGTCTCCGAACGGAGCGCGAACCGCGTGAACATGACGGTCTCCCGCGCCGAGAGCGAGGGCAAGGTCGTCATCGTCTCTGCTTCGGAGGCGGCGTTCGACGCCGCTGACGACGTCGAGGTCAGCGTCGACGGCGAAGCGGCCGCCGAGGCGTCCTCCTACGCCGAACTGCGACGGGCCGCGAACGGCGAGTCGGACGGCTCCCGCTACATGGTGACGCAGTCGAGTTCCGCCGAGGCCGCCGCGGACGTGGCCATCGCGGTCGACCACTTCTCGGAGCGCGACGTGACGATGTCGTCCGGGTCGGACTCGACCACCGACGGTGCGAACGAGGACGACGGCTCGACCTCGGCGATCGGTCCCGGATTCGGTATCCTCGCCGCGCTGTCTGCACTCGCCGGCGTGGTCGGCGTCCGCGTCTGGAACGAGAACTGAGCAAAGAGACCGAACGCGACAGATCTGCAGGCTCTCTTTCTCACGCGTCGCGTTCACGAGTCCAGGCGCCACGTCCGCCCGGACAGCGAAAGCCTATTTGCCCGCCTGGACCCACGAGTTCGCATGGTACGACCTGCACTCGTTTTGCCGCCGTATCCCGACGAGCGATGGGAACTCGCCAAACAGATGGGCGTCACCGACGCCGTCATCCACCCCCTGGAGATCGGCGACGACAAGACCCAGTGGACCTACGACGAACTCCGCGGGCTGCAAAACTACCTGGAGGGCGCCGACCTGCGCTTTTCCGTCCTGGAGGGGAGCGTCCCCATCTCGGACCGGATCCGCCTCGGACTGGAAGGCCGCGACGAGGACATCGAGGTGTTCAAGGAGTTCCTCCGGCACTGTGGCGACCTCGGAATTCCGGTCGTCTGCTACGACTGGATGGCCGGCGTCCGCTGGGCACGCACCGAGGCCCACAACGAGCTCCGGGGAGGCTCCCTCGCGACGGGCTACGACAACGCCAAGATGCAGGGCGGCCCCGCCGTCGAGGCGGCGGCAAAGAGTCACGAAGACGTCTTCGAGGCGCTGGCGTACTTCCTCGAAGAGGTCGTCCCCGTCGCCGAGGAGGCGGGCGTCAAACTCGGCCTGCACCCCGACGACCCGCCGCGCGAGGAACTGCGCGGCGTCCCCCGCGTCGTCACGAGCGTGGAGAACTACGACCGCATCCTCGACGTCTACGACAGCGAGTACAACGGCGTCACCTTCTGCCAGGGCAACTTCGCCGCGATGGGCGCGGACATCCCCGAAGCCATCCGCCACTTCGGCGGGAAGATCAACTTCGTCCACTTCCGCGACGTCGACGGCGACGCCGACCGCTTCGTCGAGACGTGGCACGACGAGGGACCGACCGACATGCACGCCGCGATGGAAGCTTACGTCGAATGGGTCGACGACGACGTCCCGATCCGACCCGACCACGTCCCGACGATGGCCGGCGAGGACAACTCGAATCCCGGCTACCACACGAAGGGTCGGCTGTGGGCCATCGGCTACATGCGCGGGCTCCTGGACTCGCTGGAGTAAGTTCCACCACTGATTCTCGTAGCGCCGGTCGTTCGTCGACGGCCGGTCAGTCCGCGTCTGACAGGCGTCAGACGCCTCTCCCACGGTTTCGGCTGGAAATCGACTGCGCTGGGAGCCCGCGGACGCCGCGGTAGCGGTGCTACGTCGGGGAGAGAGGCGCGTCCACGCGACTGGCGACCGGCGTCGCGTTTCACTTCCGCTCCGGTTGGCTGGCGTATATACTCGTCTGGGTCGAAGCCGGGGATATGATCGAACGCCTGCAGCGAGCACTGGACCGGCGGACCAGTGCCACCGAGTACGGCGAATGCAGACAGTGCGGGACGACCGTCGACACCGATACCGCGCGGTGCCCCGACTGCGGGTCGGCCGAGATCGCGAGCTACACGTTCTGAGTCGAGGAGGTTTCGGCCGCTCTCCAGTTCACACGGAGAAAATACTTACCACAGCCCGGGAACGGCTCGCCTATGGACCGCCGTCGATTCCTGACAGCCCTCCCGCTCGCGGCCGGACTCGCTGGATGCGTGAGCGAGCCCGGCACGGACGATACGACCACCCCATCGACCGGGACCAGTTCGGCCACGGACACGGCTACGTCTACGGAACGCCCTGCGCCAGACGTGCGGCTCCGGTCGTCGTTCAGGTACGGGATCAACGACGACGGCATCGGCGTAGAGGCGCCCGAGCACGACCAGTTCGCGTTCGTTCGACCGACCGGCTCGAGCGGGGACCCGTCGCCGACCGACTTCTCGCTCGTGCTCGGTGACGAACAGTACACGCCGGCGTCGTCGGTGCGGGGGTTCCGCGCCTGGACCCCCGGCGTCGAGTCGGTCTATACCGCGGACGGCAGGTCGGGGTGGCTCAAGTTCGACGTCCCGGCGGTCGAGACGGACAGTGTGGCGCTCGTCCGCGACGGAACGAGCCAGCCGCTCTCCGAGGCGGACCGCGCTCGACTCGCCACGGCACCCGAACTCCGGCTGGAATCCGTCGACGTCCCCGAATCCGTCGCATCCGGTGACCCCATCCAGCTCGGCGTGACGGTCGCGAACGAGGGCGAGGTGACCGGCACCTTCCTCGCGGGGTTCCGCACCGGCGGCTACCCCAAGACGTTGGACGTCAGGGTCGCGCCGGGAGAGACGGCGTCGGGGTCCGTCAGTTACCGGGAGATATCCGACGACGGCGCGCACTTCGCCTTCGATTACCCCGGCGGCGACAGGAGCTACGAAGTCGACGTGACGACCGAGCGAGCGACCGGGACTGCGACGAGCACCGACGCGGCGTGACGGATTTCGACGACGACCGTCCGTCCCGATCGCCGAGTAGGGGCCCGTCCAACGTTCAAACTCGATTTTGACCGTAGGGAAGCTTAACTGACCGTCCCGGTGAACGACCGGGTATGAACCGACGAGAACTGATCGTCGCGTCCGGAGGTATCGCTGCGACCGCGCTGTCTGGCTGTCTCGGCCTCGGTAGCGGGAACGCCGACGTCCCCGCCCAGCAGTCCTCGCCCACCGTCGAGGAGCGGACTGGGCAAACCGTCATCGTCAGCAACACCGGCGAAGTCCAGGGCGAGCCCGACCTGGCGATCCTCGACGTCGGTGTGGAGGCGAGCGGCGACTCCGCCGGCGCCGTCCGGTCCGAACTCGCGACCCGATCGGAGGAACTGCGGACGGCGCTGCTCGAGTTCGGCCTCGACGAGGACGCCGTGACGACCAGCCGGTTCCACATCAGCGACCGGGTCGACCGCCGCCGGATGGAGGAGGAGGGCGTCCGGCCCGACTCGCCCGAGGCCGAGGAGTACGTCTACTACGAGGGGACCCACGCCTTCTCCGTCGAGGTCGCGGCCATCGACGACGTCGGTGGGGTGATCGACGCCGCCGTCGACGGCGGCGCCGACCGGGTCGGCCGGGTGACCTTCACGCTCTCGGACGAGCGCCGGACCGAGTTGCGCGAGGAAGCCCTCCGGAAGGCCATCCAGGGCGCCCGCACGGAGGCGGAGGCCATCGCCGACGAGGTCGGCACGTCCATCGCCGAGACCACCGTCGTCGACGCCTCCGACGGGCGCGTCTCCCCGGTCCACCGCGAGGTCGCCTTCGAGGCGGCCGCCACCGCGACCGAGACGGCCGGCGACGGCGCCGCGACCGGCGTCCATCCCGGCGACGTGACCGTCACCGCCGACGTGCGGATCCAGTACCGGATGGCGTGACGTAGCCCCCTGCCGACCACTGGCGTCCTGACTGCGACAGCCCCGCTCACTCGAACGCCGGCAGCACGTCCTCGGCCATCACGTCGCAGAAGGCGGCCTGGTCGGGGCTGGAGCTCTGGAAGACGACTTCGTCGAAGCCGACGTCGACGTAGGTCTGCGTGACCTCGACCAGGTCCTGCGGATCCGACGTGACGACGAACGCCTCCCGCAGGCGCTCGTCGGAGACGTCCTCGCCCATCTTCTGGAGCTCGCGGGGGTCGGCCGAATCCGACGACCAGACGTCGTCGAGCAGCGTGAGTCCCCAGGGGCGGATCTCCTCCAGGGCGGCCTGCTCGTCCTCGTCGTAGGCGCAGTGGACGTGGACGGTGCGGTGGACGTCGTCGAGCGAGTCGTTGCGCGCGGACTTCTCGACGCCGTCGCGGGCCGCGGGGAACAGTTCCTCGCGGACGCGTTCGGGCGGCTCGTACACCGTGACCAGCCCGTCGCCGAGGTCGCCGGCCATCCGCGCGGAGGTGGGGCCGCTCGCGGCGACGTGGATCGGCGGGGCCTCGTCGGGTCCGGTGTAGAGGTTCGCGCCGTCGAGCGTCCAGAACTGGCCCTCGTGGTCGACGAACTCCTCCGCGAACAGCCGGCGGATCATGCGGATCGCCTCGGCGGTGCGGCGGGCGCGCTCGCCGTAGTCGGGCAGCGGGTTGCCCAGCGGCACCTCGTTGAGCGACTCGCCGGTGCCGATGCCGAGGAAGACGCGGTCGGGGTACAGCTCTGCCAGCGTGGCCAGCCGGTGGGCGACGTTGGCGGGGTGGTAGCGGTTGATGACCGCCGTCACGCCGGTGCCGATGTCGACGTCCTCGGTCCGGTCCAGCGCGGCGGGCAGCCACGTCCAGCAGTTGCCGCCGTGGGCCGGTGAGCCGTCGGCGAGGTGGTCGAACCAGGGGTGGAAGTGGTCGTTCACCCAGACGCTGTCGAAGCCCGCGGCCTCGGCGAGTTCGACCTGGTCGAGGCAGGCGGCCGGCGAGAACTCCTCCAGCGAGGCGAAGTAGCCGAATCTGACCATGCCGACAAGACGGGCGAGGTCGGAATAAGCGTCGGGGTCGCTGCGGGGCGCGAGCGCGTCGCCGAGCGACCGACCGCGGCCGCGTCGCCGAGCGACCAACCGCGGCCGCGTCGCCGGACGACCGACCGCGACCGTTCTGGTGGACTTAAGGCCCGTTCGGTCGTGTGTCCGTTCATGACACGGTACGAGCGCGTCGCGGACTACCGCTCACACACCGGCGAGGGACCGCTGTGGCACCCCGACGAGGAACGGCTCTACTGGGTCGACATCCCGAACGGCGACCTGTTCCGGTACGACCCGGCGACGGACGAACACGAGCAGTGTTTCGATCGAGACGTCGTCGGCGGGTTCACCATCCAGGACGACGGCTCGCTCCTGCTGTTCGAGGACGGCGGCCGCATCGAGCGCTGGGTCGAGGGCGCGGGGACGACCACCGTCGTCGACGGCATCGAGGGCGAGGCCGACTCTCGGTTCAACGACGTGATAGCCGACCCTCGCGGCCGGGTGTTCTGCGGGACGATGCCCACCGACGACCGGTCCGGGCGACTGTACCGCCTGGACACCGACGGCTCGGTGACGACGGTGCTCGAGGAAGTGGGACTCCCCAACGGCATGGGGTTCACCCTCGACCGCCGACGGTTCTACTTCACCGACTCCGGCAACGGCCGCATCGACCGCTACGACTACGACCAGGCGACCGGCGCCATCTCGAACCCCGAGACGGTCGTCGAGGTGGACGAGGGCGAGGCGATTCCGGACGGGATGGCCGTCGACGCCGAGGGGTACCTCTGGTCGGCCCGCTGGGACGGCGGCTGTCTCGTCCGCCACGACCCGACGGGCGCCGAAGTCGCGCGGATCGAGTTCCCGGCGCGGAAGGTGTCCTCGGTGACGTTCGCCGGCCCGGACCTGTCGACGGGCTACGTAACGACCGCGCTAACTGACAATTCGAGGGACGAGGAGGGCGACGGCGCGGGCGCGCTGTTCCGGTTCGACCCAGACGCGGTGGGGGTTCCGGAGTTCCGGTCGCGCGTCCAGATCTGAGGGAGTCGGTGGAGGCGGTAGCGAACGGTCGACTGGGGACTGGTTTCGGGCTGTCTGCCGACGAACTGGCTGTTGGGTAGGGATGTTTATGGAACGGGTGATTCTCGGTTGTGTTGGTGAAATGAACACCGACAGCAAGAACCAGAAAGCCCTCGGCGCGCTCGGGTCGCGGGGCTCGCTGCGGTCCTCGCCTTCGGCTGCGGTCCTTGCATCGCCCGGCTTCCCCGAGCCCGCCTCGCCCTTTCAGTCCTCCAGGGACCGCAGCCCTGCCCTCCCCCTGGTCGCGCGATGAAACGCGCTCTCACGGCTTCGCCGTTCAAGCAAACGCGGTCGCTTCGCGCCCGCTCCGCTCCCGGCCGACCGCCGCGCGGTTGCGGAGCGGTCAGGAAGCGTGACCCGGAGCGGACGCGACGGGTCCGGGGAGGGTTAGTGGACTCAATCGCGAGCGCAGGGAGGCGACGACCGAAGGGAGGGGCCTCCGAACGAGCGAACGGGGAGCGAAGCGACTCGTGAGCGCGTGCCGAACACAGTGAGGCCGCGCGAGCAAAGCTGGTCCTGGTGGACTGAAAGGGCGAGGTGCGGTCGGCGAAGCACGGACCCGCAAGCACCGAACGAAGTGAGGCGCGCAGCGTGGTCCGCGCGAGGCGAGCGCGCCGAGGGCTTTCGAGGTGTTTGCGTCTGTGATCGCAGCGAGAAGTACGAACCCACCGATCGTTCAGTCTCTTACCTGTATTGACCGATTGTGGGTTACTAATTTCAACCGAGGAGTATTAAATTGACTGTACACTATGGGTGCAATAATAACATGCCAACCCCAAGGCATAGGTGATGACGTATTGTCGTCAAATCATGACTTCGCTGGAAGAGTATCTTGGCATTACTGGAGTCCCTCGAAGAGCTGCATACCTGTTATTCCTGTTGGTGGCACTCTATTTTATAGCGACTTTTAGTATCAGCTGGGGCCCATCCGGACTACCAATTGCGATTTTTGCGTCGTATCTCGCTGTTTATATAGCCTTGAGACAGGTTGAGGGAGTTGTCGAAGATAAACTCGATCGCTGACCCGTAGGCTAAGCGTTACATCTAATCCCTGTACTGACCGGGACAGCGGTACTGATGGACGACGTCTCCCACCCACAGCTCCGACCAGAATCCATCAGTCCATCCGGACCGGGATCCACCAGACGCGACTGCGCCCACCGACCTTCTTGCTCGTGACGTCGGTGCTCTCCTGCAGGTCGTGGAGTTTGTTCAGTGCGGTCCGGCGCGAACAGCCCAGCAACTCGGCCACCTCCGACGCCGTCAGCGGTTCGGCGTAGTCCGAGCGGTCCTTGAAGACCTGGATGACGTCGGATTCGGAGTACTCGACCTCTCGTCCAGGTGGTGACATGGGTCGCGCTAGGGTGTCGAGGTACTTAGCGGTTCGTGCCACCGCCGTCCCCGAATTTTCGCGGTCGGGACGCCTGTGTCTCGGGGGTGAACCGGCCCGGAAGGCGAGAGACGACGGGCAGACGAGGGGCCGGTCGAATCGGCCGCCGTCGGCCACCTGGGGGAGTGCAAGATATTTCCACGTCCGCGCCTACGGTCCAGTAGATGCGGTACCGCCGGTCTCTCGCCGTCGCCGTCCTGGTCGTCCTCGTCACGACGGCAGTCGTCGTCGCCGCAGAGTTGAACAGCGACCCGCGGGTCGGGCCCGGACCGGACGACGTCCGCCTCGTCGACATGGAGACGGGCGACGACCGCCTCTGGCCCTACACCAGCCGACACGCGGACTTCGCCTCGCGGACGCTGGCGATCAACCTCATCGTCTACGACGACCCCGAGGTCGTCCGCTATCGGCTCGAACGGCGCTCGAACGCGACCTGGACCGAACTCAACGAGTCCGAGGAGACGGCGAACTTCAGCGTCGAACTGACCGAGGAACGGGTCGGGTTCGACTGGCACTCGGCCCACGGCGCGATGCGCTACACCTACGTCGAGCGCGACGGGCGGGGCCGGTGGCTCCCCCAGCGCTACCAGTTGCACGCCGGCACCTACCTCGGGACTCGCTCGCACGTCAGGGTGTACGCCCCCGGCGGAGACAGCGAGTGGAGCGCCATCCAGGCCCACAGCGAGTACTGGGACTGGTTCCGCATGCGTCACGGCGTCACCGACGTCTGGGGCACGAGCCGACAACTGGAGGAGGACTTCGCCGACCAGCCCCTCGTCTCCGACGTCGAGCGGGCCTACGCGACCGAACGGGGTCCGATGTCCGAGGGCATCTCCGTGATCCACGTCGCGACACTGCTGCTCGCGGTGTCGGTGCCCGCGGTCCGCCGGCGAGTCACCGCGGTGGCCGACGAAGCCGGACTGGCGACGCCGACCCGACGCCGCTCGGTCGCACTGTTCGGCTTCGCGCTGGCCGTCCCACTCGTCGTCCGGGGCGCCGGCATCGGGCTGGAACAGGCGCTCCCGTGGCTCCCGCCGAAACTGATCGCCGCGCCGCTGTACGTCGTCCTCGTCGCCGGGCTCCCCGTCGGCGTCTACCGGCTGAGCGAGGACGTTCCGACCGAGCGGGCCGTCGCCCTCGCCGTGATGGGGTTCCTTGCCGGCATCACGCTGGACGCCGTGGCCATGGACGTCACGGCGACGGTGATGGCCCGGTTCGCCTGGCATCGCCTGGCCCTGGCTACCGGTCTCGGCGCGATCGCTGGCGGGACGCGAGAACCGGGTCGGTCGCGCACGTTGCTCACCGCGGGATTCTGTCTCTGGTCGGCCGCGGTACTGGCCGCCGCACTCGACGTGATCTGACCCCGCTCGACAACGGAGGACTGTTATGGCATCGACGTAAATATTCAGGTCGATGACTCCGCCGGTCGACCGCCCCTCCACGACAGCGACCCGGCGAGCCGTACTGGCAGGTGTCGCTGGCAGTATGGCCGCCACGAGCGGTTGCGTCAGCCGTCTTCGGACGGTGATGGGCCGCGAGCGCCCGGACCCGGTGACCGTGACGATCAAGACCGTCCCCGCGGACGACGACCCCTACGCCCTGTTGATCGCCCGCCAGCTATCCGAGTGGCTTCGCGCCGCGGGGATCAACGCCAACGTCCTCCCGATGGCGAGCGAGGAACTGCTCCGGCAAGTGCTGGTCAACCACGAGTACGACCTGTTCGTCGGCCGCTATCCGGACTCGACCCTCGACGCCGACTCGCTGTACTCGCTGTTGCACTCCCAGTTCGCCACGGAGCCGGGCTGGCAGAATCCCTTCGGCTACGCCAACCTCTCGGTCGACGACCTGCTGGCGCGCCAGCGAACCACCGACGGTGACGAACGGCGCCAGGCGGTCGCCGACCTCCAGTCGACCGTCGCCCGCGAGAACCCCTTCACGGTGCTGGCCTTCCCGGACGTCATCCGCGCCGCCCGGAACGACCGGTACTCACGATTCGGGACGGCCAGGAGCGACGAGGCGCTGGGCATGCTCCAGTTGCACCGCGTCGACGACGACGCCGACGCGCTCCGCGTGACGACGACCGACGAGCGCGTCACCAGTACCCTCAACCCGCTACTGGCCTCGGTCGGCCGGGTCGGGACCGTCACCGACCTGATCTACGACCCGCTTGTCCGACGCTACCGGGGCGAGCGCTACCCCTGGCTCGCCGAGTCGACGACGTGGGTCGAAGACGGCGTCCTCGAAGCGACGCTCAGGCCCGACCTCTCCTTCCACGACGGCGAGGCGCTGACCGCCGACGACGTCGTCTTCTCGTACAGATTCCTCCGCGACACCGCAAGCGGCGAGCGAAACCAGGCGGCGCCGACCATGCGCTTTCGCGGCCGGTCGACGCTGGTCGAATCGGCCACCGCGCCCGACCGGCGAACGGTCAGACTCGCGTTCGGCGAGGAGACGGACTCGGTCGCGAAACGCGCGCTGACCGTCCCGATCCTCCCGCGCCACGTGTGGACGGAGCGGACCGGCGAGCCCAGGGTCGGCGGCCTCGACCTGGGCGGCGGGACGACGGAGGCGCTCGTCACCGCCAACATTCCACCGGTCGGGAGCGGGCCGCTCGCGTTCGTCAGCGCGACGCGCAACGACCGGCTCGTCCTGGAGCGGTTCGCGGACCACTTCCTCGAGACGGCGGACACGCCGGAGTTACCCGACGCGGTGGCCGACGGCGCCGCCTTCGAGGAGCTCGTGATGAAACACGTCGGGTCGGACTCCTCCGCCGTCGACCTGGTCGACTCCGGTGACGCGGACCTGACGCTCGCCGGGCTCGGCCCCGGCGTCCTGCGACGCATCGGGCAGGCCGAGGAGCTGGACCTGCTCGTCGACCGCTCACAGTCGTTTTACTTCCTGGGGTTCAACACCCGGCGGGCGCCGTACGCGAACCCCCGCTTTCGCCAGTTGATCGCACAGCTCGTCGACCGACGCCACCTTGTGCAGTCGGTCTTCTCGACGTTCGCCGCCCCCGCCATCTCGCCGCTGGCACGCACCGACTGGGTAACCGACGACCTGGCCTGGCGCGGCCGGGACCCGATCACCCCGTTCATCGGGGCCGCGGGGGAAGTCGACGAGGCCCAGGCCCGGGCGGCGTTCCGCGAGGCCGGCTACCAGTACGACGACCAGGGCCGACTGCTGGGGGTCTGAGATGGGGCTGCTGGCCGTCGTCGTGGAGGTCGTGACCGCCGTCGGCCTGTTGCTGGCGACGACTGCCGCCGTCGTCGTCGGCCCGGACCGCCTCCGACAGCTCCGTCGATCACTTCGCGACCGGGTGCGCGCCGCCCTCGGACCGATCGTCGCGCTCGCGGTGGTCCTCGCGATCAACGCCGTCGTCCGCGACGTCGGCCTGGAACTGTCCTGGCTCGTCGGCGTCAACGTCACGGCGGCCATCTACGCCGTCGAGGGCGAGTTCGTCGCGTGGCTCCAGTCGCTCGGGACACCCGCCGTCACGACGGTGCTCGGGTACGTCTACGTCTACGGCTACGCCTTCCTCGTCACCTTCCCGCTGGTGGCGTATCTGGCCCTGGAGGACCAGCGATATCTCCGCGCGACTGCGACGGCCTACGTCGTCAACTACGGCATCGGGCTGATCTGCTACGTACTCTTTATCGCCTACGGCCCCCGGAACTACATGCCCGACATGGTCCAGTCGCTGCTGTACGACGCGTTGCCGCGGTTCCAGCTGCTGACGAGCGAGATCAATACGAACACGAACGTCTTTCCTTCGCTGCACACCTCGCTGTCGGCGACCGTCGCGTTGCTGGCCGTCCGGACGCGCGATATCTACCCGCGCTGGCTGCCGGTAGCATCGGTTCTCGCCGTGCTCGTCGCGCTCGCGACGATGTACCTCGGCATCCACTGGGCGACCGACGTGGTCGCTGGACTCGTCCTCGCCGCGGGCGCCGTCGCCGTCGCCTCGCGAGTCCACTCCATCTAGCCGTCGCCGTTCCCGGTAGCACCACTGCCACCCGCACCACTGCCACCGTCGCCGACGTCGCGAACCCGGAAGACGACGACGCCCTCGTTCTCGAACACCGGCTCGTACCGGTCGCGATTGGCGAGGGACCGGTCGAGCGTGCCGAAGTTCGCCTGGTCGAAGCCGCGGACGGTGTAGTGGCCCTTCGGGACGTAGAGGTAGTCCGGCTCCTGTTCGAGGCTGGGGGTCCACCGTTCCACGCAGCCGGCAGACTGGCACGTCGACGCGTTCACGTACGCGCCGAGGTGGCGCTCGTAGGTGGCCGGCTCGCGCCACTCCATCCCCCACGGGCCGAGCAGGATGGTCCGGTCGGCCACCACCGGGAACCACTCTGCCGCGTCGCCGAGGACGACGAACGTGGCCTCCGGCGACGTCTCCGTGCCGGCCCACTCCATCGCCTGGACGTCCGCGTCGTCGACGAACGCCGGCGTCGTGTCGCCCGTTCGCTCGTCGAACTCGTAGCCGACGGTGCCGACGCCGGCCGTCGCGACGACGACGAGCGCGGCCATCGCCAGTTTCCGGCGGTGTTCTCCGACTGCCGGCCACCACGAGCGACTCCTGTCGACGAGGACGACCGCCGCGCCGACGAACGCGAACGCGCCCACGGTGTAGGCGAAGCGGGGCTGTGCGAAGAGGAACTCGGCGGCGAGGAGCCAGACTCCGATCACTCGCCAGCCGCCGAGGACGGCGACGGCACCCGCGGCGAGGACGAGGAGCGACCACACCGAGACGCCCGAAAGCACGGCGAACAGGCCGCCACCGACGCCGCCGTGGGTCCCCGCGGCGGACGTGAACACGTCGAACCCGAACCGCGAGGCGACGGTCAGCCACCACGGGGCGGTGAGGACGAGGCCGCCGACGCCGACGACGGCGCCGTCCAGGAGGCCGGAAAGTGAGCGGTCGTAGCCCGCCCAGAACACGAGGTAGGTCACGACGACGAACAGCGCGTAGGTCGGATGGGTCAGCAGGACGAGTGCGAACAGCGGGAGTCCGACTGCCACCCACTCCCGGTCGCGGTCGCGGAAGATCCGGAGGGCGGCGTACGCGCCCGACAGCGCGAGCAGGAACGCCGGCGCGCGAACCAGCCCGCCGGCGCTGATGTGCCACTCGAGGACCTGCGGGTTCACCGTGACGAGGACCGCCGCGGCCGCTCCCCGGAGACGGCCGTCGAGCAGGTCCCGGCCCAGCAGGTAGGCGGGGACGAGTGCGAGGACGACGACCAGCGGCGGGACGAACCGTGCCGCCGCGAAGGCACCGGCACCCAGGTCACGCAGGACCGCGAGCGCGTAGAACGCCAGCGGCGGGTAGGCGAAGGGGACGCCCTCGGCAGTGTAGTGGGGTATCGTCTCCGGCAGTCCGTAGCCCGCCGCGCGGATCTCGTCGGCCGTGAGCGTGTACAGCCCCGCGCCGTAGGCGGGGTACTCGTTGAGCGCGAGGTAGAGGCCGGCGACGACGAGGCCCACGAGCAGCGCGCCGCCGAGCCAGGGGCGGTCCCGCCGGTCGAGGGGGATCTGCGGTCGATCGAACCGGTCGGTCGAGCGGGTGAACAGGCGATAGCTCATTTTCGGCGGACGTCGAGCGGGGACTGGACGTCGACCTGCAGGTCGGCCCGGCGCCACTCGTGGCGCGCCCAGAGCGGGACGGCCACGAGCAGGCCGACGACCGCCACGATCTGGAGGGGGCCGACCCAGGACGGGAGCAGGTAGATGATGCCGTTGACGATGGGTTTCGGCACCAGGTCGACGACGGACTGGGACGCCTGCTCGGTCCCGGAGTCGGCGGACGGTTCACGACTCGTCAGGTCCAGGCTGGCGGCGCTCTCGCCGCCCGTGCTCTCGTCGCCGGTCCCCAGTCGCTCGGCCTCGTAGGGGAAGCCGACGTCGACGCTCCAGACGACGCTCCCGTTGGGGGCGACTTCGATCACCCGATTCCCGTTGGAGTCGGTGACGAGCGTGTTGCCGTTCGGCAACCGGTCGGCGTCGCGAGGCCACTGGAGGCGGCGGTCTTCCCAGGACCAGGACTGCTCCCAGCCCCCGTCTTCGCGCTGGTACTCCAGAACCCGGCCGTTCTCGGAGTCGGCGACGACGACGGCTGGCCCGCCACGCTCGGCGGGAATGAAGTCGGGGTTGTGCTGTTCGTACATCGTGTCGTAGTCGTCCTCGCTCCCGAGGGTCCACTCGTCCATGAGCCCCCGTTCCATATCGACGAAGACGACCTGGTCCTGGTTGCGCAGACTGATCATGACGACGTCCCGGCCGTCGATTTCGACGAGTTCGACGTCGTTGAGGTGCGTCCAGTCCTCGGGGTAGGGACCGCCGCTGTCGGTGTCGAAGTCGGCCTGGGCGTCCCACTCCCACTCGACCAGCTGGGTCGTGGTGTTGACGACGTAGGCCCGGTCGCGGTCGATGTCGGCGACCAGCAGCCGGTGTTCGTCGATCCGGTCGACGTCGTGCCACCGGGTCGAGTGCTTGCCGGGCGTGATCCGGCTGTAGACGTGCTCGACGTCGCCGGTCGTGAGGTTGACGCGCTCGACGCCGTTGCGGGTACAGACCGTCTCTGCGTCGCACTCGTCGGCGTCGAGGTGGTCGGCGTAGACGTACTCCACGGTCGCGTCGGTTCCGGCGACGGGGTCGACGTCCCAGTACCGCGTGTGCGAGTTGTTGTGGTAGTAGATACTCCCGTCGGGGGCGAGGGCGACCAGTTCGGCCCGCTCGCGGGGGCCGGACCCCTCGCCGGTGACGAACGCCGTCGAGTCCGTCGCGATGACGGTGATGTTCTCGCGGGGTTCGACGATGGGGTCGCGGTCCCCGGTTTCGAAGGCGCGTTCGAGGCTCGATTCGTCGCGGAGCTCGTCGCCGGTGACCTGGGGCGCCGCGTAACTCACCAGGAGCGTCGCCGCGAAGACCACGGTAACGACGGCGAACACCAGTCTGACCCTGTCGGAACCGACCATCTATCCGAAAATCGGGGAGAGCGCGAAAAACTGTTGTGTTTTCTCACTGGTGTGTCGGGCGTCGCTTCGCACGGATGCCGTCGACGTCGAGGCGGCCCGCCCCCTCTCGAACGCCGGTCGTCGATGCGACGTCGTCGCCCGGTCATCGAATGCGTTCGAGCGCCGGGACACTCACGCAGGCAGGAGCACTCCAACGTACCAGTTCCAGATACATATACGGAATAGTATAGATCGGATGCCGGTACCGCTTCCGTGGGGCACGATGTATCGTCTCGGTGACTCTCCGAACCACGACGCGCGAGCGCTCTTCAGTTGTCGACGAGTGTCGTCACTCCGCCCGTGACCAGAGGCCCTGACGGCGAGATCGGCCTCACCTCGGAGACTGCACATCCCCGACCAGTTTCAGAGTGGACTGAATACGGTTGCAACCGCTATCCTGCGAGCAGTCTGGTCGTTCTCTGGTCAGGCTCTCCGGAGCCGGTTCCTACGTCTGTACGGGCTCGAACGGAGTTGCCATCGTTCGGATCGAACGCCATCTGTCTGCTGTCCCCGTCACAGATCCTGTCCCGACGTCCCCCGTCGTGGGGTCGCCGACGCACAGCGGTCTGACCACGCAGATCGGTGTTACTGAGTTCTGTGACTATTCGAGACACGTAAGTAATCAGTGAATAATTTTTGGCTCCGTCTGCTGCGTTCCCCGTCACCAACGCCGGGGTCCCCATCGCACAGTCAGTTCACGGACGCCGCGGCCCGTTACAACACTACTGCTGTAATGGCTTTTTGGAGAGTGCGTCGCTGGTAATGGAGACTGGGGATACCGTCCACTCGCGCCGGCACCACTAATTTTATCCAACTACCGGCGAGAGTAACGCTATGCCAGAGAACGACACCCTCAGAACGGTCGGCACGGAACGCGGGTTCGACGTCGGTGCGGCGGTGAGCGCCGCGCCGCTCCGGAGCGACCCCGGCTACAAGAAGACACTCCGGCGGGAGTTCAACACCATCACCGCCGAGAACGCGCTGAAGATGGGGCCGCTGCGGCCGTCGCGACACACCTACGACTTCCACGACGCCGACGCAGTCGTCGACTTTGGCCGGGCCAACGACATGCGGGTCAGGGCGCACACGCTCGTCTGGCACAACCAGACACCCGAGTGGTTCCAGGAGTGGGACTACACGGACGACCAGCTCGAGGCGTTCCTGCGGGACCACGTCCACACCGTCGCGGGCCGGTACCGGGACAAAGTCGACACCTGGGACGTGGTCAACGAGGCCGTCGCCGACGACGGGTCGATGCGCGAGACGGTGTGGTACGACGCGATGGGCGAGGAGTACCTGGACAAAGCGTTCCAGTGGGCCAGCGAAGTCACCGACGCCGACCTGTTCTACAACGACTACGGCGCCGACGGGATCAACGAGAAGTCCGACGCCATCTACGATCTCCTGGAGCGGTTGTTGGACCGGGGCGTCCCCATCGACGGCGTCGGCCTCCAGATGCACGCCCTCCACGAGAAACCCGACCCCGAATCCGTGGCCGAGAACATCCGCCGCTTTCAGGACCTGGGGCTGGACGTCGAGATAACGGAGATGGACGTCGCGTACCTCCCCGAGGACGACCCCGGCGACGAGGCCGCGCGCCACGAGTTACAGGCCGAGTTCTACCGCGACGTCGTCGAGGCCTGCCTGGAGACCGGCTGTGACACCGTCGTCGTCTGGGGCGTCCGCGACTCGGACTCGTGGATCCCGACGTGGTTCGACGAACTCACGGACGACCCGCTGCTGTTCGACGCCGGCAACGACCCGAAACCCGCCTACGACGCGGTCAAAGAGGCGCTCGCGAGCGACTGAAGCGCGCTCGTCGACTGCGACTGGCGCGCGTCTCGACTACAGGTCGACCCGACGGCCCTCGTCGCTGGATTCGTAGACGGCCTCCGCCACGCGCAGGTCGAGGAGGCCGTGCTCGCCGTCCGGGCCGATGTCGCGCTCGCCCAGGACGGCCGTCGCGAAGAAGTCGAACTCCTCGACCATCTCCGGGGGTTCGGCCACGTCGACCGTCGTCTCGCCGTGGTCGCGCGCGATGGTGATCTGTCGGTCGGCGTCGACGTCGAACACCGGGTCGACGGTGATGCGCCCTTCGGTCCCGACGATGGTCATGTGGTTCGCGCCGCTCGCGCCGTAACTGGCGCTACACTGCGCCGTGACGTCGTCGGGGAACGCCAGCGTGAAGGCGACGTGCTCGTCGACGCCGTCGAACGCGGGCGGGTTCTCGATGGCCGTCGCGTGAACCGCCACCGGGTCGGCGTCGAGGACGAACCGCGCGGTGTTCAGCGGGTAGACGCCGACGTCCATCAGCGCGCCGCCACCGGCCAGGTCCGGGTCGAGTCGCCACTGGTCCGGGTCGCCGCCGCCGGCGAGCATGTTGAAGGAGAACTCGCCGGTGAACTGGACGGGGTCACCGATCACGCCCGCCCGGACCTGCTCGCGGACCCACCGGACGGACCGCGTCGTCTGCATCCGGTAGGCCGTCATCAGCTGGACGCCGGCCTCCTCGCAGACCTCGACGACGCGTTCGGCGCGCTCGCCAGTCGCCTCCAGGGGTTTCTCGCAGAGGACGTCCTTGCCGAGACTCGCTGCCGTCTCCACGTGCGGGAGGTGGAGTGCGTTCGGCGTGACGACGTAGACGGCGTCGTACGCCTCGGCGTGCTCCCCGTCGGCGTACTCCTCGTAGGTGAGCGCGGCGTCGAGTCCGCGTTCCTCGGCCACCGACGAGGCCTTTTCGGCGGATCCGCTGACGACTGCCGTCGCTTCACAGTACTCGGAGTCTTCGATGGCCGGGAGGGCGACGTCTCGGCCGAACCAGCCGAGCCCGACGACGGCGAACCGGACAGGTCCGCCGTCGACGGCTCGCTCCCAGTCTCGTTCGGCGAATCGCGTCGGGATTTCCAGATTCATGCACGGTCCTTTACCGTCCTCCCTCAAATAGGGCGCTGATACGGCGGCTAGCCTCGCGCTCGGCCCGGAGACGAACTGTCGTGGAACGACAGTGAAGCGATCCGGGACTCGCAGACCTTACTGATCTTTCCTGACGATCGCTGTTCTCCGTTCCAGAATCTAATTCTCTATGCCTGGGAAAACCGTGGTATTCCACCGCATGATATGTTCAGTAAAGCGGAACGACGCCGTGGGACTGACGATATGGACAGCGCCCGGCGACGCTGGAACGGTGAGTCAGGCCCTCAGACGCCGATCGCTGGTCGGCGACCGGATCGCGCTCACAATAACGCCCTTAGGCCCGTTATCCCGATGGCCCTGACTGTCGGCTCATCTTTCAGATGGATAGATCGTGATACTCAATCTGTGATATCTGGAAGCTATTCACAATTACCGGGTTATACGCCCTCGTGGCGGAATTTCTCCGCGGTCTCCGGCGCCGAATCTCGGTAGAGAAATTTGGAGTGAGTGCTGGCCGTCGTTCTGCAAAACAGAACGCGAGTCTAGTAGGATGTTGTGCTGTTCTACCTGTTCTCGAATCCGTTCTCGTTGGTGGAATATCGAAGGAGAGACGACGCCCCTTCGTGGCCACCGACTGGCGGTGCGCGTCGACCGGGCCGTCCGCGACGGCGACCACAGCTATTTACGCTCCCGGTCGCCATCGACTGGACGTGACAATCGAGTCTTTCGACGCGGACGGCGTGCTGGACGGTGACGACCTCACGATCGCGTACGTCGGGGGCGGAAGCCGGCAGTGGGCCCCCAACCTGATACGGGACCTGGCGCTCTCCGAGTTCGACGGACACGTTCGGCTGTACGACACGAACGAAGAGAGCGCCCAGCTCAACGCGGAGTTCGGGAACTGGGTCCAGCAAGACGACGACGCCACCGCCGACTGGAGCTACGAGGCAGTCGGCTCGCTTGAGACGGCACTTGCCGGCGCCGACGTCGTGATCCTCTCGACCCAGTACGACCCCACGGAGACGTTCGTCCACGACCTGTCCATTCCCAGGGAGTACGGCATCTACGGGGCCGTGTCGGCGACGATCGGTCCGGGCGGCATCTTCCGGGCGATGCGGACCATTCCGGTGTATCGACGGTTCGCGGCCGCGGTCCGCGAGCACTGCCCCGACGCCTGGGTGTTCAACTACACCAACCCGGTTCACTTCGTCACGCGCGCGTTGTACGACGAGTACCCCGACATCAACGCGCTCGGGCTCTGCCACGAGGTGCTCGGGACGCGCTGGCACCTCGCCATGCTCGCCCGGGAGGAACTCGGGATGGACGCCGAGCGCGCCGACGTCGACGTGAACGTCAAGGGGATCAACCACTTCACGTGGATCGACGAGGCTCGCTGCAAGGGCGTCGACCTCTGGCCGCTGCTCGAAGAACTGAAAGACGGCGAGCGCGGGAACCAGCGGTTCACCTGGGAGGACCTGGCCGACGAGAGTGTGTTCACCGACAACTGGCAGGTCACCTGGGAGCTGTTCCGCCGGTTCGGCGTCCTGCCCGCCGCCGGCGACCGCCACATCGTCGAGTACGCCACGTCGTTCATCCAGGGCGGCCAGGAGACGCTCAACCGCTGGGGCGTCAAGCGCACCGGTGCCGACTACCGGGCGAAACACTGGACGCCGGCCGAGTCCGACCAGACCACGGACGTCGAGGCCTGGCTGGAGGGCGAGAAGGAGTTCGAACTCGAGCCCTCCGGCGAGGAGTTCCTCGACATCCTGGGGGGGCTCACCGGCGACGGCCCGTACGTCACGAACGTCAACCTGCCCAACACCGGCCAGATCTCGGATATCGAGCAGGGTCCGGTCGTCGAGACGAACGCCGTCGTCCGCGCGGGCCAGGTCAAGCCAGTCGCCGCTGGCGGCTTCCCGCGACCGGTCCGGAGTCTGATCCAGGGCCACGTCGACACCATCGAGACGATCATCGAGGCCGCACGGGACGGGGACGTCGACAGGGCGTTCGAGGGCTTCTCGATCGACTCCCAGGTCCAGACGCTGACGCCAGACGAGTCGCGTGACCTGTTCGGCGAACTCGTCGCCGCCGAGGTCGACTACCTGGCGGACTGGCACCTCGAGGAGTCGGACGTGCTCGCCGGGGCCGAGACGTACCCCGGGGCCTGACTCGCGGGTGGGCCGACCTGACTCGCGGGTGGGCCGACCTGACTCGCGGGTGGGCTGACCTGACTCGCGGGAAGGCAGGACCTGATTCGCGGGAAGGCAGGACCTGAAATCTCAATCCGATCGGCCGCGAGACGGCCGCCGACATCCCCCTTCGATAATCGCCAACACGACCCTCGATCGTGCAATTTTCTCCGCATCCATGCTGCAATTATCCAGTACATATTTGGCGTGCTAATAGAAAGAACGGGTGAACCACAGATGACAAACGAACGCGCGGACATCGGCAGCGACCGACGGACGTTCATCGGTTCGCTCGCGGCGCTGGGCGCACTCGGCGCCCTGCCGGGAGCGGCAAGGGTGGGCGCTGCACAGGAAGACGACTCGATCGACGACTACTATCAGACGCTTCGACAGATCCTCACTCAGTTCCGGGGCCTCCCCGAGGGTGAGTTCGTCTACGAACCGGACGAGCAGGCGACCATCGAGACCTTCGACAACGTCGGCCCAGGGGGGAGCAGTTCGTCGTCGTTCACCGTGGACGACGTGAACGTTCCCTTCACGCAGGCCGAACGCGTCGAGATCAACGAGGACCCGGAGAACAACTGGACGTACTCCTACCAGGGGATCATCCCCGACGGCCAGTTCGAGGCCGGCGACGTACTTCTGGGCGTAGCTCACGTCCGGAGTGGGAGCAGCGACGCTCAGATACAGGCCGGGTTCAAGTACCGCTACGAGAACTCCAGCGGCGAGACGGCCTACGGGGACGAGAACTTCGTCGCCGAAGGGGCGATGGTCGAGCCGACCGGGTCCTGGGAACGGTACTACTTCCCCATCGAGGTCGGCGAGAAACCCGACGGGTCGAACCACGAGCCGTACATGGAGTTCTGGACCGGTTTCGCACAACAGAATCTCGACTTCGGTGGGCTCGCGCTCATCGACTACAGTGCCACGGACGTCGCCGTCGGCGACCTTCCCGTCGGCCGGCACTCGCACCCCATCTTCGACTACGACGGCCGGTCCGAGGGTGCCACGTGGCGCGAAGACGCGTACGCGCGTATCGAGGAACTCCGGAAGGCGTCGCTGGACGTCTCCGTCGTCGACGCCGACGGCAACCCGCTCCCCGGGGCGAGCGTCGACGTCGCGATGCAGGAACACGAGTTCGACTTCGGCAGCGCCGTCTCCGTCGAGCACATCACCGGTGACGCCGACGACGACGATGTGTACCGCGCTCGGTTCCTGGAGAACTTCAACAAGGCCGTCGTCGAGAACGGGATGAAGTGGCCGGCCTGGAGCGGTGACTGGGACATCGACAAGGAGGCCACCAGACAGACCGTCCAGTGGCTCAACGACCAGGAGATTCCGACGCGCGGGCACTACCTGGTGTGGGAGGAGTACGGCGGCGCCAACGGTGGCGGGATGGCCGTCAGCGAGGACCGTTCGGACGGCGAACTGCAGGAGGAGATCCTCGACAAGATCGAGAGCCACACCGCCGAGTTCGAGGGGCAGGTCACCGACTGGGACATGCACAACCACCCCATGTGGCAGAGCAACATCCGTGACCGCCTCGGCTGGGACGCGGCTCTCGAGTGGTGGTCGACCGCCGCAGAGGCGACGGACGCCGGCCTCTACACCAACGAGATGGGCAACGTCGCGGGTGACTTCCTCCGCGACGAGCACTACGAGTTCGTCCAGCGCCTGGTCGACGAGGGCGCACCCGTCGACGGCGTCGGCTTCATGGGCCACGTCCAGTTCTCCAACGGCAACGTGACCCCGCCCAAGGAGATGCTCTCGACGTTCGACCAGTTCGGGGAGCTGGATCTGCCGATCCTCATCACGGAGTTCGACATCCAGATCGACAGTCGCGACAACCAGCGACAGGTCGACTGGCAGGCGGATTACCTCAGGGACTTCTTGATCGCCTGCTTCAGCCACGATGCCGTCGAGGGCCTCGTGAACTGGGGCTTCTGGGCCGGTGACCACTGGCGACCGACCGGCGCCCTCTTCGACTCGAACTGGGGGCTTCGACCGCACGGGGAGCAGTTCATGAACCTGGTCTTCGACGAGTGGTGGACCGAGGACAGCGGCGAGACGAACGACGAGGGGACGTACTCCTCGTGGGCCTTCAGGGGCGAGTACGAGGTCACCGCGAGCTACGAGGGCGAGGACGCCTCGACGACGGCGACGCTCTCGGACGGCGGGACCACTGTCGAACTGACGCTCGACGCCGCGCAGTCGACGGCAACGGACGAGGGCGAGTCGGACGAGGGGACGGAGACGGAGTCGACGTCGGCTGTCGGTCCCGGTCTGGGCGTCGGCTCGGCGGTGGCGGGCGCCGGTGCGCTCGCGGGCTACAAGCTGACTCGCGACGACGACGACGACGCGTAGTCGATCGCAGACCGGATCCCGTTTTTTTGACGCTGCGACGGACCACCGAAGCTATCGCGTGGACCATCCGGAGTCGGGTGGACGGGCTCGGTATCTTTTTACGCTCCCCCGGGTGACCAACTGACATGAATCAGGAGGCCCGCAGCGGGAACGAGTCGCGCGAGCGGCTGGTGGCGGAACTGTGCGACCGGCAGCACTACTTCGTGGTCCTCTTCGCGTTCGCGGTGGTGTTCCTGCTGATACAGGTGCCCTACCTGTTCGTCGCCGACAGCGATTCGGCGCTGTACGTGGTAGTCACGATGAACGTGGCCGGGAGCGCGGCGTTCGCCCTCGGCAGTGGCGTCGTCCTCCGGACCTGTGCCCGGCGGGACTAGAAGGAGTTGAGTTCGGCGTCGAGGTCGGATTCGGGTTCGGTGTCGGCGTCGGACTCGGTCGACGAATCGGTCTGGATCCGCGCGACGAACTGGTTGAGCCAGAGCGCGCCGTACGCGAGGACGCCGAGGAGGACGACCGTCGCGCCCCAGACGCCGAACATCCCCGCGAAGACGCCGTGGGCGAGCACGTTCAGCGGGCCGTCGGCCCCGAACAGGAAGCCGGGGCGACCCGAGAGGACTGTGGCGCCGAATGCCATCATGGCGATGCCGACGAGCACGGCCACGATGGACGTGTTGTTCGCCAGGAAGTAGTACGCGGCGAGCAGGTATCGTTTCGCGCCCGTGGCCTCCGCGTTCGCCCGTTCGAGTGATCGCTTCATCGGTGAGTGCTGCCACGGGAGATTATTTCAAAGTTTGGGTCGTCGGTACCAGTACCGCCGTCAAAGATCGTGAAAGAATCGGATACCTTTATATAATATTGGCTGAACGTAGGTAGCATGCGGGATACTGACAATAACCGCGAGAAGTTGTCGCGACGACGGTACGCGCAACTGGTAGCTGGATCGAGTGCGGCAGCACTGGCCGGCTGCCCGGAGTCGGGGTCCGAGGGAACCGAGACCGAACCCTCGACGAGCGAGTCCGACACCGACGAGTCGACGACCAGTGACGGGGACTCGACGCCGGATCCGAGCAACCGGATGACCGACACCGTTCGGGTGTTCACCCTGAACACGCCGGACACGTTCGACTGGAACCCTCACACGCCCCAGGACAACTCCACTGGCGACCTCTTCATGTCCGAACTGCACGGCATGTCGAACTCCCACGATACGTCCAAGCGGCTCCACGGCGACGACGCGACGTTCGACGCGCCGTGGGTCCAGGGGCAAGACGAGATCAGCCTCGTCACCTGGATCAAAGACTGGGACGTCGAACCGCCCTACGACCTGTGGAACACCCACGACGACCGCTCCACGTTCTGGAACGGCGAGCCCAACGACGCCGACACCCGGTACAAGTACGACAAGGTGCGCTACTTCGTCGAGGGCAACAAGTTCCAGGAGGGCCAGATCCACCGTGCCGAGGCCGAGAGCCAGTGGCGCTACCACTTCTGGCACGCGAGAGCGGAGGTCGAGGGCGCAGACGACGACCCGGCGAACGAACCGCTGCTGGCCGACGAGGCGGCGGCGACCGACGGCGACGTGCCGCTCCCGCAGGAGTGGAGCGACCCGTGGCTGCGAGAGTTCGACGCCGCCGGGACCCAGGAGCGGTACAACGAGGTCATCAGCAACGTCCGCGGCGACCGCGTCTCGCTGGAACGGCTCGCCGAGAACGGCTGGGGGACGGGTCCGTACGAACTCCGCTCGACCGACGACATCGGCTCGGACCGGGCCATCCTCCGGATCCGCGACGAGGACGCGGAGTCGCCCCATCCCCACCGCGAGCACATCAACATCCCGAAGCTCCAGCTCCAGTTCGGTAACGAGGACCGTGAGCAGACGCTGGCGAACAACGGCGCCATCGACGTCCACGCGGGCTCGATCACGCCCAACAACACGTGGAACCCGGAGAGCCTCCCGGACCACGTCGACAACATCACCACCTACCTGCGCCCGAACGGCGGGGACTCGTGGTGGTTCAACTGGAACAACCCGCACCTCGGGCGCCTGTGGGTCCGACGGGCGCTCGTCACGGCCATCGACTGGAACACCGTGGGCGCGAACGGCTGGGGCGACCAGCGCTCCGTCCCGCTCGAACACGACACCGGGATGCTCGACGCTCACTCCGAGTCGACGTTCTCGGAGGAGTTCCTGAACAGCCTCCACTCCTGGCCGAAGGGGCCCGACGTCGAGACCGCCAACGAGTACATGAAGCGGGCGGGCTACACGAAGAACGGCAACATCTGGGTCGACCCCGACGGGAACGACTTCCAGCTCGACGTCCTCATCACCTCGAACATCGAGGACTGGATCGGCGCCGGCCAGACCATCCGCCAGGAGCTCAGGAACTTCGGCGTCGACGCGACGTTCACCCAGCAGGACTGGGGGACGTGGTCGAACAACCTGGACACGTTCAACAACGAGGGGCCGAACTTCGACACCTCGATCCACTGGTACAACCAGCCGACCCGCTTCGGCTACTACAAGTCCCAGGCCGCGTGGTGGGACAACGCGTCGCTGCTGGGCGGTGACCCCAACGGCACGGGCTCGGACCGCCGCGCCGTCGACCCGGGCGACGAGTTCACCATCAAGGGCGAAGTCGTGCAGGCCCACCTGCCGACCGACGCGGGCTCCATCGAGGCCCCCGACCAGGCCGGTCAGCAGCCGGACCTCGAGGGCGTCACCGACTACGAGGAGGTGGATATGGCCCAGGTGGTCGAGGACATCCGCAGGCCCACCGACTCCGAGGAGGAACTCCAGAATCTCTTCCGGACCTGCGCCCGTTACTACAACTACTACCTGCCGAAGTTCGCGTTCCACCAGTACACCTACGGCGAGTGGGCGAACGTCCGCGACTTCGACTGGCCCGGTGAGGACGACGACGCCCTGGACTGGGAGCGCAGCTTCAACATCACGGACACCGTGACCCTGGGCGGCATCGCCCAGGCCAGCTACGACGAGGAGATGGACCGCTGAGGTCGGTCCTTCCTTCAGCGGCTCGGCGTTACCTCGGATAGAACGGAACGAACAGGCTGTCACTACCACTGCGATACGCACCGTCGGTCCGGGTGCGACCCGGACTGCCGTACTTTTTAGCCGTCTCCCGGCCGGACGAGCCCGTGCTTTATCGCGTGGATAGCCGACTGGTTCTCCGGGCCCGCGGTCCGGTAGGCGTCCTCGTCACCGACCCACTCGAAGTCGCGCGTGTTCCCCCACGTCCCGCTGACGCTCGTCGCGACGTGGATATCTGGCAGGGCGTGGTTCCACCATCGGGCGAACGTGCCCACTGCGTCGGCCGTCGTCTCGCGGTCGGACTGGCCGCCGAGCCGGTGCCAGAGGTCGACGAGGTTCACCGTCCGCTCGCCGTCGCCGTCCGCCGCCGGAATCGTGACTTCGACCGGTTTGCCGTGGGCCGACGTCTCGGTCGCCGGGTCGGTGACGCCGTAGCCGAGTGCGGTCGCCCCCGTCGCGGTGACGTCGTAGAGCGTGTGGGGGCTCCCGTCGCTGGGCCACAGCAACACGTCGAAGTTGTGCGTGTCGACGTCGGTGACCAGCCGCGGAGCCGGGATCTGCGAGAAGTCGACGTCGAACCCGAACTCGGTCAGCGCCTGGTCGACGAGTTCGCCGCTGGCCTTCCACTCGGGCCACATGGGCGTGCGGAGGCGGAACCAGACCGACTCGCCGTCGGGGTCGTACCAGTCGCCGTCCTCGCGCGTGTACCCCGCCGAGCGCATGTACTCCGCCGCGCGCTCGGTTTCGGCCTCGACTGGATACTCGCGGAGGTCGGCCAGCACGTCCTCGTCGAGCCAGCGCCGTTCCGCTGGCGTCGCCATCCCCGTCTGTCGCGTCGTCGCCTCGCCGAACCCGCCCACGTCGACGACGTCGTCGAGCGGGAGGGCCGCGAGCAACGCGCGCCGGACCGCCAGCCGACCGAGGTGGGCGTTCCGCCAGTCGAGGGCGAGTTTCGTCCCGCCGGTCGTCGGGTACCGGGCGATCTGGTCGACGTTGTCCGCGGGCGACCCCTTCAGCCCCGTCAGCAGGCCGCTGCCGCCGTCGAGCGTTCCCTGCTGGACGAACTTGTCGAGGGACACCGACTGGACGACGGGGAACCACAGCGTCGGAATCGAGACGTCGTCGGCCCGGGGGTGGTCCTCGAAGCGTTCGAGCATCAGCCGGTTCATCGACGCCTCCACGAGCTCGTAGGGCCCACAGCCGACCCCCTTCTCCGCCGCGTCCTCGAGCGAGACGCGCCACTCGTGGAGCTCCGAGACGACGTCCTCGCGGGCCGCCGCCGTCGACGCACCGTCCAGACGGTCGGCCCACTGTTCGAACAGCCAGGCCGGCGTGTTGACGGCGCCGCCGACGACGTGGGACAGGACCAGGGGTTCGGCGAGTGCGCGGTCGAACCCGTAGACGAGGGTGTGCTCGTCGCGCAGCGTCACCGCCGGCCGGTCCTCGTCGCTCACGGCCGACTGGATCCGCTCGTACACCCACTGGTCCCGCGCCGTCACGGGCTCGCCGTTCCACCAGGAGAACTCGTCGCTGTAGGTGACCGTCGCGGTCGCCCCGTCGATGGCGACGTCCTCGACGACGTCGCCCAGTCGACGCTCCCCGCCGGGTCGCTGGACGGACTGGACCTCGAACAGCATCGTGTAGAAGTGCCAGGGGTACGAGCCCGACAGCCACGGGTTGAGCTGGACGCTCTCGGTGGCGTAGGGGAAGGCGTGGCCGAACACGTCCGAGGCGTGTCTGATGTCGTCCGGGTCGGCCGAGCAACCCGCGAGGCCGCCCAGGGCGAGCGCGCCGGCGCTCGCCAGGACCTGCCGTCGCGTCGTCGCCCCCGAACCGGATCCGTCGCGTCCGCGGCCGTCTCTCATTGGCGGCTTCGTTGTGTAGCGGGGTGTATAAACGCTCCGTCGGACTGCCGGAGGGCTGCTCGACGGAGCGCGGCACCGCGAGAAGTGGTGGGGCCGCGGTCTACTCGCAGGGAAGCGATCCGACGTCGTCCTCGCTCGTGTCGCCGACGGCGACGGCGCCGCACATCAGGAAGTGCGTGTCCTGGGCGTCGTGGTAGGAGTAGACGCCGGAACTCTGGAACGTGTGGGCGCCGGTCTCGCCGGCCTCGATGGCCAGGTCCAGTTCCCACTCGTTCGAGCCGTCGACTTCGGTGTTGGCGCGGACGGTCCGCCGCTCGCCGGTCTCGTTGATCCACCTGACGGCCTCGCCCTCTGCGACGTGGACGCGCAGCGGGTCGAAGGCCTCGTCCTCGGTCAGCGTCACCTCCGCGGTGACTTCGCCCTGTGGTTCGCTGGAGCCGCCGCCGCCGCAGCCGGCCATCGCGATCGCCGATGCTGTCACTGTCGTCGTCGTGAGGAATTGTCGTCGTTTCATAACTCTCTGTCGCCGGGTATATGCGAATAGCTCACACCGTTGGGGAAAATACTTTTCCCCCGGACAGGCCCCGCCGAGGTCGACCAGCGCGGGTCGCCCGGTGATCGACTGCCAACTGGATGAAAACAATCCGAACAAACATATAACCGGGTGTCAACACATCGGTGTATGGACTACGTGTCACGCGACACGGCGCGAGTCGTTGCTATCGGGGTGGTGAGCATCGTAGCCATCGCGATGGGTGCGGCGACCATCCAGACCACCGTCGAGTTCGGGACCGGCACCGCGTCGGGCGGCTTCGAAATCGGCGAATCGGGTGGCCAGGCCGGTGGCCTGAACGACTCGACGTCGGAGACCAACACCAGCATCGACATGGAGGAGGGCGAGAGCTCGGACGGGTTCATCGCCCAGACCTCGACCTGCGTGGAACCGCTCTCGAAGTGGTACGGCGGACTCGGCTACTTCGGCTTCTTCGCCCTCGTCCTGTACGGGATCAAGCGTCGCTACTCGCTCGGAGCGTCTTTCCTCGGAATGTACGCGATCGCGCCGGTGGCGCTGACGGCGTACTTCCTCACGACCGACTGTACGGCGGCCCTCGACGGCCAGAACGGCCAGTCGGGCGTCGTAGAGGGGATCGGCGACGCGGCCGGACAGGGCGTCGTCTCGACGGACGTCTCGCCGATGGTCGTCGGTGGCGTGTTCGCCCTCGCGCTGGTCGCGACGGCCGTGGTGCTCTACCGCGCATCGAGCGACCAGACGGTCGCGATGGTCGAGGAGGACGACGAGGAGGAACTCGGCAAGCCGGACGTCGGCGACCTGGCGGCCGCCGCGGCCGCCGCGGCCGACCGACTGGAGGAGCGCAACGCCGACGTGGACAACGAGGTCTACGCCGCGTGGCGCGACATGACCGCGCTGCTCCGGGTGTCGAAACCCGAGAGCTCCACGCCCGGAGAGTTCGCCGAGGCGGCTATCGAAGCGGGCCTCGACGAGGACGACGTCGGCCAGCTCACGCAGCTGTTCGAGGAGGTCCGCTACGGCAAGCGCGACCCCGAGTCCCGCGAGGAGCGGGCCATCGAGGTCTTCCGCTCCATCGAGACGGCCTACGGGACGGGCGACGACGCTGGCGCAGACGAGGGAGGTGAACGATGAACGTCGACGAGATACTGAAGCGGCTGATCGTCGGAATCGGCCTGCTGTTCGTCGTCGTCGGCGTCGCGCTGATCGCCGTCCCGGACCCGTTCCCGTTCGGGGCAGAGGTCATCTTCGCCGCCGGCGTCGCCGCGCTCCTGGCCGCGGCGCTGACGGTCCGCGGCCGACTCCAGGGCGAGATAACCGAGACGGTGATGCCCGACCCCGAGCGACCGGCGGACAACCAGCGCCCCGGCGACGAGGTCGACCGGATGCTCTACGAGATGACCGAACTCCGCCAGGGCGTCGCGGAGAACAGCGAACACCTCGAAGAGCGCATGGATCGCCTCGGGGTCGCCATCGTCCAGGACCGCGAGGACTGCTCGGTCGCGGAGGCCAGGACGGTCCTCGAGTCCGGCGACTGGACCGACGACCCCGACGCCGCCGCGTTCTTCCAGGGCGAGCGGACCGAGGCCGACGAGGCCGGATTCACGGGGCTCGTCCAGGGCGGCGACGACGGCGGCTTCGAGACCGAGTTCCGCGCGGCCGTCGAGGCGCTGCTCGACTACGGCGAGATCGAGGTCGACCCCATCGAGACCGAGGAACCGCCGAGCCGGTTCGAGCGGATCTTCGGCCGGTCCGGTGACGACGACGCCGACGCGGGCGTCGAGACGAACTGGAACGAGGCGGACTCCTCGATCCCGGACTTCGACACGAACGGGCCGCTGGAGGACGTCTCGCTCCACCACACCAACCGGTGGCTCGGCGTCACCGCCTTCGGGCTGTTCGCCGTCGGCGTCGGCGTCGTCACCTTCTCCCCGGCGCTGATGATGGCCGGGACGGTCGGCATCGCCTACACCATCTACGGTCGCGTCTCGGCTGTCCCACGCGTCGAGTCCCTCGCCGTCGAGCGCGAACTCGAGGCCGACGACCCACAGCCCGGTGACGAGGTCGCGGTGACCGTCACCGTCCGCAACGAGGGTGACTCGATACTGCCCGACTTGCGGCTGGTCGACGCCGTCCCGGACGCCTTCGTCGTCACCGACGGCGTCCCGCGGCTCCACACCGCGCTGCGCCCCGGGTCGAGCGCGACGTTCTCCTACGTCGCCCGGGTCGAGCGCGGCGAGTACCGCTGGCCGGTGGTCTGCGTCTCGCGGGACTTCAGCGGCGGGGCCGAGCGGACGTCGCTGCTGACGCCCGAGACGGAACTGACCTGCGTGCCGTCGCTGAAAGTCACCAACGACGTTCCCGTCCGGGCCCAGACGACCCAGTACTCCGGCGACGTGAACACGCAGAAGGGTGGCTCCGGCCTGGAGTTCCATTCGGTCAGGGACTACCTGCCGGGCGACCCGATGAACCGGATCAACTGGAAGCAGGTCGCCCGGACCGGCGACCTGGCGACCATCGACTTCCGCCAGGAGCGGGCTGCGACGGTGACGTTGCTGTTCGACACGCGCCAGCGCGCTTACGTCGCCTCCGAGCCGGGCAAACCCCACGCCGTCGACAGCGCCGTCCACGCGGCCAGCGACGTGTTCGGCGCGCTGTTCGACCAGGGGAACCTCGTCGGCATCGCGGCGTTCGACACCGTCCCGTGCTGGTACGACGCCGGCGCGGGCAGCGAGCACCGCGAGCACGCCCGGATGCTGTTCGCCCAGCACCCGGCGCTGTCGCCGCGGCCGCCGGACCGCCAGGACACCGAGGGCGGCTACATCGACCCGATGACGCACGTCCTCCGGCGGCTCTCGAGCAACTCCCAGATATTCCTCTTCACGCCGCTGGCAGACGACTACGCGATGGAGGTCGCCAGTCGGCTGGACTCGAAGGGGCACCTGGTGACGGTGCTGAGCCCCGACGTGACGAACGACCAGACGGTGGGCCAGCGCCTCACCCGCGCGGAGCGGACGGCGCGCGTCCGCAACCTCAGGCAGCGTGGCATCCGCGTCATCGACTGGAATCCGGACGACAAACTGCGACTGCAGATCGATCGAGCCAAAGCGAGGTGGGCATGATGAGTTCAGAACGAGTCAACGGCAGTATGGCGGGTTCGGAACAGGGCGACGAGACGGTACGGGCGGTCGAGGTAACGCACTCCCCGGCGACGGTGAGCAGTGTCCTGGCGGTCGTGGCGGCACTGGTGGCGGTCGTCGCCAGTGCCACGTCGCTGCTGGCGATGGCGGTCAGCGCCTTCGGCCTGGTCGGCGTCGTCGCGGGCCTGTTCGCGTTCGAGTCCGAGCGTGCCGTCGCCATCGGGACGGGCATCGTCTTCGTCGGCGTCGTCCTGAGCGGCGTGTTCGGCAACTCGCTGCCGCTGCTGGTGCTCGGCTCGCTGGCGACGGTGCTGTCGTTCGACTACGGACAGAACGCCTTCAGCGTCGGCTCGCAGCTCTCTGACCAGACCGATACCATCAGGGGCGAGGTCGTCCACGCCGCGGCGAGCGTCGTGGTCGGCATCCTCATTGTCGGCGTCGCCTACGGCGTGTACGCGGTCGCCGTCGAGGGCCTGTCCTACGGCGCGCTCGCGTTCCTGCTGTTCGGCGGGTTGCTCCTGGTCTGGGGCATCAGGTCCTGACCGGTTCGCCCCGGAACTTCGTTCTCGACGCGCCGCGCGGTCGCTCCCGGGTCACGGAGTGGCGACGACGCCGCACGGTCCGTGGTATCGTGAGGTGCGAGACACCGTCACAATTAAGGTGACCTGTCTGCCCATCCATACTATGGCGTCAGAGTTATCGATCCAGGCGGCAAGTGAAGAGATTGACCTGGTAGTCGACGAGATACGATCGTCGGTTATCATCGAGGAGGAGTTCCTCGAGACGGTCCTGGTGGGACTGCTCTCCCAGGGCCACGTCCTCCTCGAGGACGTGCCGGGGACGGGGAAGACGCTGACGGCGAACAGCTTCGCCGAGGCGCTCGGCCTCTCCTTCTCCCGGATCCAGTTCACGCCGGACCTGCTCCCCAACGACGTCACGGGGACCTACATCTACAACGAGCAGAAAGGCGAGTTCGAGTTCAACGAGGGCCCCATCTTCGCCAACGTCATCCTGGCCGACGAGATCAACCGCGCGCCGCCGAAGACCCAGGCCGCCCTGCTCGAGGCGATGGGTGAGGGCCAGGTCACCACCGAGGGTGACACTCGCCAGCTGCCCGAGCCGTTCTTCGTCATCGCGACGCAGAACCCCGTCGAGCAGGAGGGGACCTTCCCGCTCCCCGAGGCGCAGGTCGACCGATTCAACATCAAGTCCAGTATCGGCTACCCCGACAACGATGGCGAGGTCGAACTCCTGCGTCGCCGGAACGACCGCTCGGCGCCGACGCCGACGGTCGAGCAGGTGCTGGACCACGACCGCGTCACGGCGCTCCAGGAGGTCCCCGAGACCGTCACCGTCACGGAGGACATGCTGGAGTACATCGCGGCCATCTCCCGGGCGACCAGGGAGGACCACCGCGTCCAGGTCGGCATGAGCCCCCGCGGGACCCAGCGTCTCTACGAGGCCGTCCGCGCCCAGGCGGTCGTCGAGGGGCGCAACTACGTGACGCCGGACGACGTCAAGACCGTCTCGCGGGCGACGATGGCCCACCGCATGGTCCTGACCGCCGAGTCACAGGTCCAGGACGTCGACCGCAACGACATCATCGAGGACGTCCTCGAAGAGATTCCGGTACCGACCGTCGAGGCGCCGGCCTGACATCTCAGTACAATGGCTATCTCACAGGCGGTTCGAAACCCGCGATCGTACCTGAGTCGGACGCTCGGGATGTACCGGACGCTGCTGACCGACCCCGGGACGTTCTACGACGAGTACGTCGGCACCCGCGGGCTCCGGGTCGAGATACTGCTGGTGCTGGTCGTCGGCGCCGTCGGCTTCGTCGGGAACGTCTACGCGCTCCTCCAGGTCGAGGAACTGTTCGCACAGATAGAGGTGCCCCTGGGCCCGGACGTCGCCTTCGCGATGTGGGGTGAGGTCGTCGCGCCGCTGGTCGGCGCCGTCCTCCTGTGGGTGGGACTGACGACGGCACTGTACGTCGTCAGCTGGCTCTACTCCGCGGTCGGTGAGTACTACGTGCTCCTGAAGTGGACGGCGTGGGCGCTGGTGCCGCTGGCGTTCGCGAACCTGATCCACTCGGCCGCGATGGCGTACGCCGCCTTCTCGCTGTCGGCTTCCGACGTGGCGACCTCGGAGATTCCGCGGCGTCCGGCGGACCGTGCGGCGTTCGTGTGGGACGTGGTGGCCGGCGAACTCGCCGTCCTCGCCGCCGTCGTCGTCGGCATCGCCTTCGCCGTCTGGGCGGGCTACATCGGCGCGTACGCCGTCCGCGGCGTCCGTGACATCGAGACCGACGAGGCCTACCGGGTCGCTGCCGTCCCGACCGTGGGCTACGTGCTGTACGTGGTCTACGAAGTGGCCACGACGGGGCTGTAGACCGGGCGAACCGATCAGGGCGAGCGAGCGGTCGTCGCGGCCGAAGCCGCGGTCGGCGACCGCGACGGTGTCGACTCGAACGTCACCGAACGCACACGAGGCCGCTCTGGACCGGCCCGATTCACCCGACCAGCCTGTGGCCCGTCCCGTGAATTGCTCATCATTGTTGACGGAAGATATAAGGGGTGCTGGGTTGCGTCAACATACATGCGATACTATGTCAGACGCATAGCGCAGTCAGTGTTTACCCTGTTGTCGGGACTGTTCCTGACGTACGCCCTCTATCGCCTCATCCCGGGGAGTCCGCTGAAGGCGATCATGGCCGACCTCATCGCCCAGCAGCAACGCAGGGGCGAGGTGGACACCGAACAGGTCGCGAGGATGGCGGAGCAGATGACGGGGATCAACCCGGACGAACCGATCATCGTCGGCTTCTTCAACTACGTCAGCGGGATCGTCCTGCGCGGGGACTTCGGGACCTCGATCATCTACCAGGACCCGGTGTTCGACATCCTCTTCCGGGCGATGCCGTGGTCCATCTTCCTCAGCGTCTACGGCATCATGCTGGGGTTCACGGCGAGCGTCCTCGTCGGCGTGTTGATGGCCTGGCACGAGGGCTCGAAGCTCGACTCCGGGCTGACGGTCCTCGTCCTCTCGGTGAACGCCATCCCGTACTACGTCGGCGCGATCGTCTTCCTCTCCGTCCTGGCGTTCCAGTGGGGACTGTTCCCGACCGGTGGCCGGGCGCCGCGGGCCGTCGAGCCGGGATTCAGCCTCCAGTTCATGCTGGGGATACTCCATCACGGGGCCTTACCCATCCTGTCGACCTTCCTCCTCGGGTTCGGCGCGGGTTCACTCGGGATGCGGGCCAACACCGTCCGCATCGTCGGCTCGGACTACCTCCGGTCGGCGCGCCTGCGGGGGGTGAGCACCAACCGCATCCTCACCCGGTACCTGACCCGGAACGCGATACTGCCGCTGTACACGGGTCTGGTGGTCGGTATCGGTGCGCTGTTCGCCTCGAACGTGATCACCGAACAGATATTCCAGTACCAGGGAGCCGGCTGGTTCCTGTTCGAGTCCGCGACGAAGCAGGACTACCCGCTGGTGATGGGGTCGTTCCTCTTCTTCGGAACGGTGACGGTGACCGGCATCCTGATCGCCGACCTCACCTACGGTCTCATCGACCCGCGCGCTGAATCCGGTTCGACGAGGGATACCTTCTAACATGTCACGAGACGACCTCGAGACGGACGGCGGCGTCACGCAGGAGAGCATCTTCGGGACCGGCGACGACGAGCGGCGTAGCCGGTCCTCGCCGAAGGAGCGCTTCGGCAGGGGGTTCGACTCCTACGTGCGAACGCCCTTCCGGATCGCCTGGAACGACTGGCGGACGCGCATCGGCGGCATCGGCATCCTGATCTACCTCCTGATGGGCACGGTCGGCGTCCTCCTCGTGCCGGAGCCGACGCTCAACGAGGGGCCACGCTACCTCCAGCCGTTCCAGGACTGGACGATCCCGTTCGGCACCGACAACCTCGGTCGCGGCATCTTCAAACAGCTCATCCACTCGACGCCCGCGATGCTGAAGATGGCCCTGGCCGGTCTCGTCTTCGCCGTCGGCGTCGCGATCCTCTTCGGGATGATCGCCGGCTACAAGGGCGGCGTCCTCGACACCGTGCTGATGACCATCACGGACATCTTCTTCGTGCTCCCGGGACTCCCGCTGATCATCGTCCTGTCGGCCATCTTCACGCCGCGGGACCCCTTCATCGTCGGCGCCATCCTCTCTATCTCCGTCTGGCCCAGGCTCGCCAGGGAGTTACGCTCGCAGGTCCTCTCGTTACGGACGGAGGACTACGTCGAGGCCTCGCGCTCGATGGGGCTGTCGACGCCGACCATCATCGGCCAGGAACTCATGCCGAAGCTGGCCCCCTACATCCTCATCCGCGGGTCGGGCTCCGCGGTGCGGATCATCAGGGACTCCGTGGCGCTGTACTTCCTGGGCATCCTGCCGTTCAGCACGACCAACTGGGGCGTGATGATGCAGTTCGCCTACAGCACGGGGAACGCCATCTCGACGCCGAGCCACCTCTACTGGCTGGTCGTCCCCCTCGTCGCGCTGGCGGGGATGGGCTTTTCGCTGATCCTGTTCTCGCAGGGCCTCGACCGGGTGTTCAACCCGCGACTCCGGGCCCGGAACACGGAACACGGTGCCGACGAAGACGGGACGGGGGTGATGTGAGATGGCGATAGACCAGTCGGGAACGACCGGCACGCCCGACGCAGACGAGGACGAACCGGAAGATATCGTCATGTCGGTCCGCGACGCGCGGGTGTCCTTTGACATGGCCCGCGGGCAGGCGTGGGTGCTCAACGACGTCGACCTCGACGTCCGGCGCAACGAGATTCTCGCCGTCGTCGGCGAGTCCGGGTCGGGCAAGTCGATGTTCGCCTCGGCGCTGCTGGACGCCGTCGAGGACCCGGGACGGCTAGCCGGCGACGTCACCTACTACCCGGACGAGGCGGCCGGGGAGAGCCAGACCATCGGCTCGTTCGACGAGGGACTCGACGACTCCGTGGACGTGCTGGACCTGGACCCGGACGAACTGCAGGCGTTCCGGTGGGAGAAGGTCTCGATGGTGTTCCAGGGGGCGATGAACTCGTTCAACCCCACGATGAAGATCAAGGCCCACTTCCACGAGACCATCCAGGCCCACAACGCGGTCCTCGAAGAGCGGATGGACCACGTCCGGAAGCTCTTCGACGCGCTGTACATCGACTTCGACCGCGTGATGACGTCCTATCCACACGAGCTCTCCGGCGGGATCAAACAGCGGACGCTCATCGCGCTGGCGCTGGTGCTGGAACCCGAGGTGCTCGTGATGGACGAGCCGACCGCCGCGCTGGATCTTTTGATGCAGCGCTCTATCATCTCGATGCTGCGGAACCTCCGCGACGAGTTCGACCTCACCATCGTGTTCATCACCCACGACCTGCCGCTGGTCGGCGGCCTCGCGGACCGCATCGCCGTGATGTACGCCTTCGAGTTCGTGGAGGTCGGTGCGACGCGGGATCTCATGAAGAACGCCGCCCATCCCTACACCCGCTCGCTGTTACGGTCGGTGCCGAGCATCACCTCGGACGTCGACGAGATGGAACCGATCGAGGGGGCGCGGCCGGACCCGGTCAACATCCCGACCGGCTGTTCGTTCCACCCGCGCTGTCCCGTCGCCGACGACCGCTGTGAGATCGAGGACCCGGACCTGGCCGCCGTCGAGGACGACCTCCAGGCGGCGTGTTTCTACACCGACCAGGCGCGCGAACAGATCGACTACACGCTGGAAGACGAATCCACGGGGGACGACAGATGAGCACCGACGACGCGACCGACGGGGAACAGCACGACGAGGAAGCCGGGCGCGCCGACGAACCCCTCCTGGCGCTGGAGGACGTCGAGGTCCACTACGATACGGGGACCGGCATCGAGCGCTACCTCAGCGACAAGCGCGTGAAGGCTGTCGACGGGGTGAACCTCGAACTCGAGGAGAACGACATCGTCGTGCTGGTCGGCGAGTCGGGGTGTGGGAAGACCACGCTCGGGAAGTCCGCGGTCGGGCTCGAACGGCCGACCGGCGGCGCCGTCAAGTACCGCGGCCAGGACATCTGGGAGGCCAAGGACCACCCCAGAGGGGCCGACATCGAGTTCCGCGAGATCCGTCGGGCGATGCAGATCATCCACCAGGACCCGGCGAACGCGCTCAACGCCTCGCGCAGGGTGCGGGCCATCCTGGCCGATCCCCTGAAGAAGTACCGGACGGAACTCGGCCCGCAGGAACGCGAGGAGACGATCTACCGCTACCTGGAGTACGTGGACATGACGCCGGCGGAGGACTACGCCGACCGGTACCCCCACCAGCTCTCGGGCGGCGAGAAACAGCGCATCACGCTCGGGCGCGCGCTGTTGATGAACCCGGACGTCATCCTGGCCGACGAGGCCATCAGCGCGCTGGACGTCTCCCTGCGCGTCGAGATGATGGACCTCATCCTCGATCTGCAGGAGACGTTCGACACCTCCTACGTCTTCATCTCCCACGACCTGGCGAACGCTCGCTACCTGGCCAAGCGGGCTGGCGGTCGGATCGCCATCATGTACCTGGGCAACATCGTCGAGATCGGTGGCCCTGACGAGGTGATCCAGAACCCGAGCCATCCCTACACGGAGGTGCTCCGGTGGTCGACGCCCTCGATGGACCCCGACGTCGCGATGGAACGGATCAAGGAGAAACCGCCCGTGCGACGGATCGACGTCCCCGACCCGCAGGACCCGCCGTCGGGCTGTGCGTTCCACCCGCGCTGTACGAAGGCCCGCGAGGCCTGCGCGGCCGAGGACCCGGAACTGTACGACGCCGAGGAAACCGAGGCGGCCTGCTTCCGGGCGCTCGACAACCACGAGTACTGGTCGAGTCAGGAACTCGAGGACGCAGAGGGCTCCGGGACGGCGGAACTCGGCGTCGGCGACTAAGTCCTGACCGCCTGCGACAGTCGCACCGAACCGAACGCCGCCGCCCGCTCGCGAGGACCGCGGGAGGGCAACGCTTATCTTCGCTACCGAGTCATCAGGGTACACATGACACGGCAGACGCAGTCAGGCCCGACGAGCGTCACGTCCGAGGAAACCCAGCGTAGTACCGGCGAGCAGGCGCTGGCGCTGAACGTGGCCGCCGCCGAGGGCATCACCGACGCGGTGCGGACCACGCTCGGCCCTCGCGGGATGGACAAACTGCTCGTCGACGGATCGGGCGACGTCGTCGTGACCAACGACGGCGCCACCTTGCTGTCGGAGATGGACGTCTCTCACCCCGTCGCCCGGTCGCTGATACAGGTCGCGACGACCCAGGAGGCCGAGGTGGGCGACGGAACGACGTCGGCCGTCGTGCTGGCCGGCGCGCTCCTGCAGGAGGCCCTGGACCTGGTCGACGACGGCGTCCACCCGACGACCGTCGCCACGGGGTACTGGATGGCGGCCGACGTCGCGAGCGAGGCGCTCGACGAGATGGCCAGGGGCGTCGGGCCGGACGACGTCCCCGCGCTCGAACGCGTCGCCGCGACGGCGATGACGGGCAAGGGCGCCGAGCAGGCCAGGGACCAGCTCGCCTCGGTCGTCGTGCAGGCCGTGCGCGCGGCGCTGGCGGAGAACGGCCGGGTGAACGACGACTCGCTCGTCCTGCGGGCGTTCCCGACGCGCTCGCTCTCGGACTCGCAGTTCGTCCCCGGACTGCTGTTCGACTACAACCCGTGTCACCGGGGGATGCCCCGCTCGCAGACGGACGCCGACGTGCTCGTCTACGACGGCGCCGTCGAGACCGCCGAACTGTCCAACGACGGCGGGGCCACGGTCACCGACTTCGGCGAGTACCAGTCGTTCGTCGACCGGGAACACGCCGAACTCGACGCCGCCGTCGACCGGATTCTCGACGCCGGCGCGGACGTGGTGCTCGCGACCGGGAATATCGAATCCCGTGCCCGGGAACGGCTGGCCAGGGCGGACGTGACGGCGTTCTACGAGGTCGACGACGACGACGGCCGGCAGGTCGCGCTGGCGACCGGCGCCACGCCGGTCGGCGACCTCGACGTGCTGACCGCGGACCACCTCGGCTTCGCTGGCAGCGTCGCACAGCAAAAGTTCCGGGAGCTGACCCACAAACAGGATGCACCGGCCGAGCGGACGATGGTGTTCGACGACCTGCCGGGCGAGACGGTCGGGACCATCCTGCTGCGCGGCGGGACCGAGCACGCCCTCGACGAGGTCGAGCGAGCGGTCGAGGACAGCGTCGGTGTGACGGTCGCGGCCGTCGAGGACGGCGTCATCGTACCCGGTGCGGGCGCCCCGGAGATAGCACTCGCACGCGCAGTACGCGAGCGCTCGACGGACGTGGCGGGGCGCGAGCAACTCGCGCTCGAGGCGTTCGCCGATTCGCTGGAGACCCTGCCCCGAACGCTCGCGGAGAACGCCGGTCACGACGTCGTCGACGCGCTGGTCGCGCTGCGGACGGCACACGACGACGGCGACTGGGCCGCCGGCCTCGACGCCGACACCGGGGACGTCGTCGACGCGTATCGGGCTGGCGTCATGGAGCCCTACCGGGTGAAATCCTGTGCGCTGTCGTCGGCCGTCGACGCCGCGACGCTGGTCCTGCGCATCGACGACCTCATCTCGGCGGGCGACCTGACGGCGAGTGACGACGAGAACTGAGTTCGGATTCGGACGGCGGTGAGATCGGGGGCAAGTGCGCGCCGGTCAGGAGTGGTTGTGTTCCAGTTCGACGACGTTGGCCGCACTGAGAACTTCGTTGGGCAGCTCCTCGAAGAACCGCTCGTCGTCGACCCGCTGGCTCGGACAGGCGACGCTGATGGCGGCCAGCGCCCGGTCGTGGCCGTCGGTGATGGGCACCGCGATACAGCGCAGGCCGGGGAGTCCCTCCTCGCGGTCGACGGCGTAGCGCTGCTCGCGTATCTCGTCGAGTTCTTCGAAGAACGTCTCGCGGTCGGTGATCGTCTTGTCCGTCGCCGCGGGCATCCCGTGCTCGTCGAGGACCGCCTCGACCTCCTCGCGCGGGCGGAACGCGAGGATGGCCTTGCCGAGCCCGGTCGAGTGGAGGTGGACTCGCTGGCCGGCGTAGGTGCCCAGCTGGACGGCCTGGTCGCCCTCGGCCTTGTAGAGGAAGATGCCCCGTCCCTGTTTCTCGACGAGCAGGTTCACGAGCTCGCCGGTTTCCTCGGCGAGTTTGTCGACCGCCGGCCGGGCGGTGTCGTAGATCTCGTTCCGGTTGCGGGCGTAGGCGCCGAGGCCGAGAAAGGCCAGGCCGATGTGGTACTCGTCGCCCTCCTTGACGACGTACTCGCGCTGGGCGAGCGTGTTGAGGTGATTGTGAACCGCGCTCTTGCCCACCTGCACCCTGTCGGCGATCTCGGAGACCCCCGCCCCGTCCAGTTCGCGGATGATCTCGAGGATCTCCAGCGTCCGGTCCACGGTCCGGACCGGATGGTTCGTCTGTGCCATACCTTCGCAACTTACCGAACGAATATAATGGTTCTGCCTGGCCGAACGACGTTCTGTCTGTGCCAGCGGTCTCCGAGTCACGGACGAGGAGCGTCCCGACGAGCGATTCGGTCCGTGACTGTCGTAATTTTATATAGGATGGGAACCAATTTAGGTCTGTCCCGGGGTAACACACGGGACTGGTGGAATCGAACAGCCACGAACCACTGCTACTCACTGCTATGAGTACGCGCGGCGGCGTCACGGACGCGTCGCGGGACGGATCGCCACTATCCACCCGCGTCCGTCTGAACCGATCCGGAGACACGAACGCCGCCGCGCTCATCATAACAGATTTGACTCCTATTCCCCAAGACTGGACAGGTATGACTGACGAGGGCCACGTAGACGAGAATGGCGCGGGCGGGGACGGGCCGAGGACGCCCGAAAGCCGGCGGAGCAAGGTCGGGCGCGTCCTCGCAGAGCGGGACCTGGACGGGCTGGGCACGGAACTGGAAGCGTACTGGACCGGCGAGGGGAGCGAGCGCTACAGCCTCCGGGATCTCGCGGACCACTTCAACCGGCGCGTCCTCCGGGCAGCGCTCCGAGCGGCCGACCAGGACCCCCTCGACGGCGAGGCCGAGAACCTCTACGAACTGCTCACGGGCGACGAGGTGACCAGCGGGACCCGTATCCAGGCCGAACACCGGCTCGAACGGGCCGGCGTCGACGTCGACCGGCTCGAGCGGGACTTCGTCTCCCACCAGGCTGTCCACACCTACCTCACGAAGTACCGCGACGTCGAGGCACCGTCCTCTGGCGACGGCACGACCGTCGAGAGCGCCCGGACGACGGTCCAGCAACTCAGGAACCGCCTCCAGGCGGTGACGGAGACGACGATCGGCGCCCTGCTGAACGCGAACCTGCTGTCGCTCGGCGACCACCACGTCTACGTCGACGTCCGCGTCACCTGCAACGACTGCCAGAACCAGTATCCGGTGACCGACCTGTTCGACGCGGGCGGTTGCGAGTGCGAGTGACGCGTCAGCTGCCTGTACACGCCGTGCGTTCTCCCGTGCGCCTCACCCCATGACGACCGTGACCGGGCCGTCGAAGTTGAGGATGATCCGCTGGGCCACGTCACCGAAGATGACCTTCCCCGTCGGCGAGCGGCGGCGGCCGACGACGAACACGTGGTCGCAGTCCTCGCGACTCGCCGCGTCGAGTATCTCGTCGGCCAGTTCGCCGTCGTCGGCGACCGAGGCGGTGACGTCGAAGGCGGGCGCGTCGTCGCCGAAGACGTCTCCGGCCAGCGTCCGTGCGAAGTTCCGCGCGACGTCCAGCGCGTCGGTCCCGCTGTAGGAGGCGTGCTCGGCCGTCTCGAGAGCCTCCATCGTCTCCGCGTCCTCGTCGTACTCTCCGGGAGTGACCCAGGAGAACAGGACCAGTTCGGCATCGACACCCCGGGCGAGTTGCCCCGCCTCTGCGAGCAGTTCGCGATTCGCGTCGCTGTCGTCCACGACGACAAGTGCCCGTTCCATATCCACGTACCTGCACGCTCTCCCCCATAAGTGTTCCTGGGAGGGCCGTTCAGCGTTCCGGATACGTCCTCGCTGGCTGCCGGAAACCGATCGAACGGGGAACGAATTATATAAAAATCTAATAATACCTGTCTTTCTGATATAGTGTAATAACGTCAGCGACGGGATGCCGCGCTGGTTCGGGTCGTTTCTTCGGGTCAGGTCTGGACTGTAGCTCGAAGATTGCTCCTAGACGGGCGGTGCGTGCCCAATCGGTCGGCGAGTTATCTGGATCCAGTCGATTTCCCGTTCGCTGGAATCACGCCGATCTACCGGGTCGCCTCCGGGGTAAATCTGTGTCTCTGGTTCCTCTCACGGTGATCTCAGCCGGTAACGCCCTTCGGCAGGACCTGCACGGCCGTCCGTTCGACTCGGATTGCTAGATATGATTGAGATCTTAGTATATGGGGTATTTATACGCATTTTGCCATTAGAATTACCGATCTCGTCACCGCTGGGCTATCCGGGCCCGGCGTCGCTGGCAACCGATACTATAAACAGAGTGCCACGAGCACTGCCGCCATGCCCATCGACCGTCGAACCGCCCTCCAGACGGTGGGAACGGCCGGCCTGGCCGCACTCGCCGGGTGTCTGTCCACGAACCACTACGAGTACACCCTCACAGTGGACTCCGTCGACCAGTCGCTGGCCGACTACGCGCTGTACGACCCGGACGACGAGTCGCTGTTCGACACCGCGGCGCGGGACGCCCTCGACGCGATACTCCCGGACGGCCGGCACACGACGTACGGATACGAACCGCTCCCGACCGGCGCCTACGTCGAGGACGGTGGCCGGTACTACCAGACCGAAGCCGTGGTCACCGGCCGCGAGGAGCGGGAGCGAACGCTCGTCCGCGCCGACCACCTCGAAATGGACTCCGTCTCGGCCGAGATGGTTCCCCTCGACTCCCTCTCGACGGTGAGCCGCCGTATCGTCGAAATCCTCCACGAGTACCACGCGACGGACGGCGCTGGTCACTCGACCGATTCGCTCTGGGACGGCGCGTACGTGCTCCGCCGGCCGGCCGAACTGGACAGCGCGGTCACCGGCGAGCTCGACGACGCGACGGTGGCGGTGGATCCAGGGGAAAACTCGGCCTACCGCCTCTCGCTCGCCACCGAACGGATCACCGAGCGCGTGGTCGAATCGTTCGCCGTCGACGTCGCCGAGGACTCGCAAACTTTCAATGACGTCGTCCTCGCCACCCGGATCGACGCCGAGGTCGAGGGCCCGGGCCTGGACCCGGGGGTCAGGCAGGCGCTCGAGGACGTCGTCGAAACCGGCGAGACGAGCGAGACGACGCCGCTGACCCCCTCGTTCGAGGGATTGCTCGAACGTCTGGGGCTTGGCGACGTCGACGTCGGCAGGAACGGACAGGTACTCTGGTACGACGAGCGACTCTATCGCTACGGCCTGTACGTGAGCCCGGCCAACTGAGTGGGGTCTGGGCCGGCTGAATCCGGCCGACGGGCAGTCCTGCTCGGCCGAGATCGCTCCCGCGGGCCCGGGTTGGTCCCTCAGTTGACGGGCTCGCCGAAGGCGTACACCGTGTTGTGGCTGGTAATCTCGCACTCGACGAACTCGCCCAGTTCCAGCCCGCGCTCTTCGGCGTCGGCGATAACGACCTGTCGGTAGGCCCCGTCGTAGCCCACCAGCGACTCGTCGGTGCCGTCCTCGACCAGGAGGACCTCGCGGGTCTCGTCGCTCTCGACCATCGCCTCGTAGGCCTCGGCGACGACGTCCATCTTCAGTTCGGACATCGCCTTCGAGCGCTCCTTCTTGACCGTCCCGCCGAGCCCCTTCATGTCGGCGGCGTCCGTGCCGGGGCGCTTCGAGAACCGGGTGACGTTGATCTTCTCCGGGCGCGTCTCGCGCAGGAGCGCCATCGTCTGCTGGAAGTCGCGGTCGTCCTCCGTCGGGAAGCCGACGATGAAGTCCGTCGACAGCGTCCAGTAGTCGAGGTACTCGTCGAAGGTCTCCACGACCTCGACGTACTCCTCGACGCAGTGCTGGCGGCGCATGTCGGCGAGCACGTCGTCGGAGCCCGACTGGACCGGCGCGTGCAGGAAGCTGTACAGTTCGTCGTGGGTCGCGAACAGGTCGGCCAGTTCCTCGCGGACGCCGTGGATGCCCTTGGGATTGGCCATCCCGATGCGGACCCGGAACTCGCCGTCGATTTCGGTACAGATCCGCTCCAGTAGCTCGGGGAGGAGGCTCTCGCCCTGGTTGCGGTCCCAGCCGTAGACGCCGGTGTCCTGGCCCGTGATCCTGATCTCCTTCGCGCCGGCGTGGACCAGCGCGCGGGCCTTCTCCAGGTTCTCCTCGACCGGTGGAGACTCGATCCGGCCGGTCGCCTGCTTGGTGATGCAATAGGAACAGTCGCTCATGCACCCGCGGGCGATGGGGAGGATGCCGACGACGCCGTCGAGGACGGGTTCGGTGTCCGGCGTGACCGTCGGGCACTCGCCGTTGAGGACGTGCTGGGGGACGTCGTCCCAGTGGAGCACGTCGGCGTCGAGGTCGGCGCTCCGGAACTCCTCGCCCTGGGCCAGCGCCATACAGCCCGTGATGACCAGATCCGCCGGCGTCTCCTCGTCGAGTTCCGCGGCCCGGCGGAGCATGTTGCGCTCCGTCTTCTCGACGACCGTGCAGGTGTTGAGGATGGCGACGTCCGCCGACTCCGGGCCGTCGGCCGGGTGGTGACCGCCGTCGCGGAGCGCCTGCTCGATCTGTCGGGACTCACCCCTGTTCGAGGTGCAGCCGTACGTTTCGATGTGGTAACGGGCCATGGTGGATCGGAGACTGCGACTGCTGCTTGTCCTATCCTTGGTACTCGCGGCCAAAAGCGCGACGGATCTGACCGGGGCGATTGGACAGGGCGGGGGCGGGTTTTATCGTCCCGTCTCCTCTGCATGGGACAAGGTTCCACTCCATGCGTTCGTCCTCGTTCCCGACCGGCCCGATGGAGAGCGTGACCGGCCGGCTCTACTCGCTCGGGATGGCCCACCACGACCGCCTCAACCACGCCTTCGGCGGCGGCCTTCCCCGGGGGAGCATCGTCCTGGTCGAGGGCGAGTACGGCGCCGGCAAGTCCGTCCTCGCCCAGCGCTTCGGCTACGGCCTGTGCTCTGAGTCCCACGACGTCACCTACCTCTCGACGGAACTGACGACGGGCAAGTTCGTCACCCAGATGGCCTCGCTGGGCTACGACGTCACCTCGCTGCTCCTCCAGGACCGCCTCCTCTTCCTCCACGGCGCCGTCGGCGGAACGACGAGCGACGGCAAGCGACTGAACCTCCTCGAACGGCTCATGGGTGCGACGGCGATGTGGGACTCGGACGTCGTCCTCGTCGACACTTTCGACGCCATCCTGCGCAACGACCCCACGTTCGAAGGGCTCGTCGCCGACGGCGAGCACCGCCAGGCCGCCCTGGAGATCATCTCGTTCTTCCGTCGCCTCACCGCGACGGGCCGGACCGTCGTCCTCACGGTAGACTCCTCGAACCTCTCCCGGGATTCGCTCGACCCGTTCCGCTCCATCGCCGACGTCTACCTCGAACTGTCCGTGTCACAGGTCGGCCGCCACCAGCGACGGGACATCGAGGTGAAGCGCTTCGCCGGGATGGGCACGCAGGTGGGCAACAGGATCGGCTTCTCCGTCCGGCCGGGAATCGGCATCGTGGTGGAGAACCGGATGGTCGTCTGAGGGTTTCTGTGGCCTCATCGTAACGTATATCGGCGGGAGTAGACTGGTCAGACCAATGAGTCGAGCGACGACGACTGCGCTCTTTCTCCTCCTCGGCCTCCTCTGGGGCGGGTCGTTCGTCGCCATCGAGGTCGGGCTCGCCGACTTTCCGCCGGTGCTCTTCGCGTCCTTCCGCTTCTACGTCGCTGGCGCGGTCATCCTGGGCTACGCGGCCGTCTCTACCGACCACTGGCGGCCCCGTCGGAACGACGAGTGGCTCGTCGCCGGTATCGCCGGCGTACTGTTGATCGGGGGGACGCACGCGTTCCTGTATCTCGGGGTTCCGTACATCTCCGGTGCCGTGGCCGCCATCGTCATCAGCTTCAGCCCGGTGTTGACCGCCGTCTTCGCCAGTGTTCTCCTCGACGACCGGTTCACCGGGGTCGGTGTCGTCGGGTTCGCGTGCGCTCTCGTCGGAATCGGACTCATCAGCCAGCCCGACCCGTCGAATCTCCTCTCGGCGGACGTCGTCGGCGTCGGGCTGGTCTTCGCCTCCGCGGTCTTCTGGGCGCTCGGTGCCGTCCTGACCCGTCCGTTCCGCACCGAGATGCCGGTCCAGAGCCTCCAGGCCTGGGCGATGGTGATCGGCGCACCGCTGTTACACGCCACGTCAATCGCACGCGGCGAGTCGATGGCTGCCATCGCGTGGACGCCGGTGGCGGTCGGGACGCTCGCGTACCTGGGGCTCGTGGCCGGGGCGGTGGCGTTCCTCATCTACTTCGAGTTACTGGACCGCCTCGGCGCCGCCGAGATCAATCTCATCGGCTATCTCGAACCGGTGGCTGCGACGGGGCTCAGCTACCTCCTCCTGGGGAGTCTGATCGACCTCCCCATCGTCGCGGGGTTCATCGCTATCTTCGTCGGGTTCGCGCTCATCAAGCGCGACGCGATTAGAGAGGTCGTACTCTCGGTCGCTGGCGCCGACGACGCCTGAGGGGACTCGGGGCTAGTCGTCGCCCTGCGCGGCACCGGCGTCGACCACCCGTCCAAGGAACAGGACCGCGTCGGTCGGCCGGTCACGGATGCAGAACAGGAACGGCCGGTCGAAGCGGAGTTCGCCCCACTGGGGCGGCATGGATTCCGTCATCACGACGGCGGTGGAGGCGGCGGCCTCGGTGCCCTCCTCGTCGACGCTGACGAAGGAGTCGTGGTACACCTCGTCTATCCACGGCCCGCCGTCGCCCCGGACCATCCCGGAGAAGTCTGCGCCGCTCTCGAACGGGACTGGCATGCCCATCTCCGCGAGGGCGTCGGAGAGCTGGACCTCGGTCTCGAACTCGAACGTCGGGAGCGCCAGGTCCCCCGCCGCGTCGCCGAGTTCCTCGAAGATGCCGAACAGCCGGTCGGCGTCGAGGTTCTGCTCGAACGCTTCGAACCGGCCCTCGTCGGGGAGGAGCAACACCATCGAGACGTCGCCACCGACGTAGGGGAGTTCGACCGCCTCGGCGCCTGGCACCGACGCGTACGCCGTCCGGAGGTTCTGGTGCATCATCGGCACTGTGGACTCGGTGCCGTCGAGTGCGGTGAAGGTGCCGTCAGCGGTGTCCTCGGGGTCGAACTCCTGGTACCAGCTCGCCATGAAGTAGATGGCGTTGGTCAGGACGAGCACCGTCTGGGGTGTGATAGCGTTCGGCGGCAGCAGGTCGTCGATGCGGTCCTCGGTGGCGTCGGCGACCCACTGGTTGATTCGCTGGCGTTCTCCCTCTGGGTCACCGGCGAAATCAGCGGCCTCCAGCCCGGCGCCGTAGTGGTCCTCCAGCAGCGCGAGGTAGTCCTCGGAGAACGGGTAGTCCTCCCGGCCCCAGAGCGCGTTCACGACTGCGAGTTGGAACGCGTCGACGTCGTCGCCGTCGGTCGGATCGGTCGTCGTCGCACGCGAGTCCAGCTCGGCCTGCAAATCGGCCAGCGCCGGGTGGACGTCCTCGCCCAGCGTGTAGCGCAACGTCTCCCGCATCTGTTCGCGAGTCTCGCCGCGGGCGCCCGCGAAGGGCATCGCCAGCGCGACGGAAATGCTGTACGGCGACAGGAACTGGTTGCCGCCGTCGCCGGCGGCGAGGTGCCGGTGTAACTCCAGGGCGAACCCGGCGTTCCCGACCGCGAGTTCCGCCAGTCGCTCGTCGTCGACGGATGGCTCGCCCGATGGCGGCTCGTCAGTCGCAGTACTCGTCGGCGTCTCGGTCGGCGAATCGACCGGCGTCTCCGTGGGGCTACTCGTCCCGGGCGTCGATCGCCCGTCTCCGTCACCCGTACAGCCGGCCAGCACCGCGGCCGCGAGGGCGCCCGACAGCGAAAGTACGTCACGTCGGTCCATAGCCGGGTGGTTCACCCGCGCGAGAAAAGCCCTTCTGGTGGGACAAACGCGGTTTTGAGCGACGATCGCCCGTCGAGTTCGAAACCGGTGTGCTCTCAGGCGGTACTCTGCGCCGCCGCCATCTTCATGATCTGCGGGACGACCAGGATCTCGAGGACGGCGATGCCGAGCACGAGCCAACGCATCGTTCCGTCGAGGACGGTGAACGCGATTATCGTGAGTATCACTGCGCTGCCGATGCCCATGCCGTAGCGCATCGCGGGGCTCTCCAGGGGTGCAGGCATACGATCGGGTGGCCGCGAGCTACCTACATAATATTTGTCACCTGCGATCTGTATCGAATCCATCCCCGCCCGACCGAGTCCTGTCGTGACCGTCGTGGAAATCGGCAGACGGGAAAGCGTACCAGCATACCACTCGCCTCCGGCGAGCGGTTTCCACCGTCAGAGCGGAGCTCTGACGGGCCAAACGTCGTTGCACTCTGTTGGACACCGGTCGCGAACGCAGTGAGCGACCGGCTTTTTTCATCGACGTTTTTTGTGGGGGGTTGAGCGCTCGCCGGAGGCGAGCGCGATTCCCCCCACGAAAAAAGGTCGTCTTAGAAAATACTCGCCTGCTGGTAGACGCTGATGCCGTCTGTCGTTATCTCGTAGGGTTTGGTCTCCCGGGAGTGGTTCGCGTTGCGGATCTTCTGGATCTCGACGGCGAGCCTGGTCTCCTGGTTCTCCGAGCGGACGTACTTGAGGACGAAGACGGCGTCGGTGAGGTACTCGATGGTGCCGTGGCGGGAGGCGTAGGGGTTCGACTCGCTGGCTTCGGAGGTGAGCATGGTCGTGACGCCGGCGCGCTTGAGCGCGCGCGTGAAGTCGAAGACTTCGGTGCGGCGGCGGGCCTGGTCGTCGTACATCATCTCCAGCAACGAGACGGAGTCGAGCACGAGGCGGTCGGCGTCGAACTCCTCGACGAGGTCCGGGAGTTCGCCACGGATGTTGTCGAGGCTGTTGGCCATCTCCACCGGGTCGAGGTCGACGACGGCGAGATGGCCGTCCTCCTCGTAGGCTTCGAACTCCCAGTCCCACTCGTCGGCGGTGGCCATGATGTCGCCGTGGCTCTGTTCGAGCGTGACGAAGATGGCGTTCTCGCCCTGTTCGAGGCCGTGATGCAGGAACTGGAGGCCGAAGGTCGTCTTCCCGGTCCCGGCGGAGCCGATGGCGACGATCAGGTGGCGCGCCGGGACGCCACCCTGTATCATCGCGTCGAGGCCGGCGATGCCGAGGTCGATGCGCGGGATCTCGGACTCGAAGTCCTCGTCCTCGAACTCGTCTTCGCCCGGTCCGCCGGCCGACCGAAACGCGGACTCGAAGTCGTCCTCGAACAGCGATCCGCCGCCGTCCCGGGCTCCGAGGTCGACGCCGCCGGCACCGTTGGTCGCGTCGAACCCGCCAGACCCGCCGTCGTCGAACGGGTCGTCGTCGGTCGCGCCCGACGGCTGGTCTCCCTCGCTCTCGATGTGGGCCTGTGCCGCCGCGAAGGCGTCCTCCGCCGCGTCCTCGAGATCGCGGTCCGACGGCCCGGCCGCCGTCGTCCCCTCGCTCGCACTGTCACCGCTGGCCTCGCTCTCGTCGACGTCTCCGTCGTCGCCGCTGACGGCGCGTTCGAACCAGTCGTCGTCGGAGGACTCCTCGCTCATCTGTGATTCGGGCCCCGCCAGCGAGCCGTTGGCATCTAACTCGCGTCCGGACAGATTAACCTTACCCGCCGCGTTCGCGTTCCTGATAATCCCGTCGCGGCTCGCGGCCGCCCGTGGACGGGTTTATGTGGACCCCGCCGAAAGCCCGAGGCAATGAAGGTCGGCATCGTCGCCCAGCGGGACAACCGCCGGGCAACGTCTCTCGCCGGGCGCCTCGGCGTGCGACTCCGTTCGGCAGACGCGACCGTCGTGTTCGACGAGACGACCGCGGACTCGCTCGACGGCGCCGACGGCGACGGCGACGACGGCGAGTGGTCTGCGGTGGAGGGACCGGCGACCGGCGTCGACGTCGACGAGATGGCGTCGTGCGACCTGGTGGTGAGTATCGGCGGCGACGGCACGTTCCTGTACGCCGCCCGCGGCGCGGGGTCGACGCCCATCGTCGGTGTCAACCTCGGCGAAGTCGGGTTCCTGAACGCTGTCTCGCCCAGTGACGCCATCGACGCCGTCCTCGAGGAAGTCCGCCACTGCCGGGAGAACGGCGGACCGCGGACGACCGACATGGCGCGAATCGCCGCCAGCGGTGCGGACTGGTCGCTCTCCCCGGCGATCAACGAAGTCGTCGTCCACGGCCCTCGCCGGGGCCACGGCGGCGGCGCGGAGTTCGAAGTACGCGTCGACGGGTCACTGTACACCAGCGGCCACGCCGACGGCGTGCTCGTGGCGACGCCGACCGGGTCGACGGCGTACAACCTCAGCGAGGACGGGCCGCTCGTCCACCCCGGCGTCGACGGACTGGTCGTCTCCGAGATGGCCGGCGAGGAGTCGATGCCGCCGCTCGTCGTCGGTGCCGACAGCGAGGTGACGGTACGAATCGAGGGCGCAGAATCCGGGGTCGTCGTCAGCGACGGGCGCGCGCGACAGCGGGTCGGCCCGCCGGAACTGGTGACGCTCACGCGGGCGGACGTCCCGGTGCGGATCGCCGGGCCGCCACGGGACTTCTTCGGTGCGCTCGGGAAACTGGCCTAACGCCGGCTCACGGCGAAGATGACGGGCGCCATGACGAGGAGCGCCAGGCCGACGAACTTGTACATCGCGACGCTCGCGAGCAGGCTGCCGGCCTTCGGTTCGAGCATGTTACCCGGCAGGACGACGAACAGGAGCCCGAACGTGAGCAGGTGGAGCCCGAACAGCTTGTTCGAACGCTGGACGAGGATCCCGACGGCACCGAGTACGGCGACGAGCAGGAGAACGTCACCGATGTTGTAGTTAAACAGGAAGCTGTCGACGACTTGCAGCGGTAACGCGAGCATCCTTGTCCGAATCTCACGATGGCGGAATCAATAAACTTCCGTTCCGCGCCCGCGCGCTCGGTCGTCGGTGGTCAGGCCGGCGCGGGAGCAAACACACTTATTAGCTGTCGGCCGTGAAACAACTCATTGTGCCGGAGTCATCCGCCGACGCGAGCGTGCTGGTCGTCGACGACGAGCGGGACGTCGCCGACGTCTACGCGCTGCGACTGTCAGACGAGTTCGAGACGCGGACGGCCTACAGCGGCGGGGCAGCCATGGAGTCGCTCGACGACGACGTCGACGTGGTGTTGCTCGACCGTCACATGCCGGAGATCTCGGGCGACGACGTCCTCGAGGAGATCCGCGCGTGCGACGTCGAGTGCCGGGTGATCATGCTGACCGCGGTCGACCCGGACTTCGACATCATCGATATGCCGTTCGACGACTACCTCTGCAAGCCCGTCCAGAAGACCGACCTCGTCGCCGCCATCGACCAGCAGCTGACGGCCCGTCGCTACGACGAGCGCCTCTCCGACTACCTGAAGGCCACCTCGAAGCTCGCGCTGTTACAGGGCGAGAAGCGGGTCGAGAGCCTCGAAGCCAACGAGAAGGTGGCGGCCCTCGAACAGCGGGCCAGCCGCATCAGGGCCGAGATGGACGAGGCGCTCGCGTCGTTCGACGACATCGACGCCGCGTTCAAGGAGATCGGTCGCCACCCCGGTAACTGACGACCGTCACCGCCGCGGCCGACTGCCGCTATTCTTCCCGGTCGATCCGTGTGTAGATGACGTAGCCGTCTGCGCCGCCGCTGGCGGTCCGTACCCGGAACCGTTCTGGCCCCGACGGCGTCCGGCAGGCCAGCGTCTCCTCGACCGGGTCGCCGCTGGCGACGGCGTCGACGACGGCTTCGACCGCCGAATCGCTCTCTTCCTCGGCCATCAGTGACTCGTCGAGCGGCGTCTCGCTGAGCGCGTCGGCCGGCACGTCGAACGTCTCGGCGAAGGCGTCGTTGGCCGCGAGGACGACCGGTCCGTGGCCCCGGTCGGCGACGTACAGCACCGGATCCGGGTGGTCGTCGAACAGGTCGGCGGGCCGGGGCGAGGGCGCGTCGTCCGTCTCCATGTCGACGGTCATCGACTCCGACTGGTCGACGTCCTCGCCCCGGGCCTCGGCGGCCAGGAGGTTCGAGACGACGCCGATGCCGCCGCCGAGCGCGATGCCCAGCCCGATCGCGCCCTGGGCCGCGAGCGGGAACCCGGCGATCAGGGTGGTCGCAGCGTAGCCGATCCCGGCGCCCAGTAGTGACCCGCCAAGCAGCCAGCCGACGAGCCAGGTGAGCCCCCGTTGTTCGCGCACGTCACCGAGAAAGAGGAGCGACGCCGCCACGGCGAGGCCGTCCCCCGTCGTGGTGACGATCAGCGCGCTGGCGACGGCGCCGACCCCCCAGGCGACCGCGAGCCGACGCCCCCACGGCATCCGTTCGCGTTCGCTGTCGTGACCCCTTTGTTTCATCGTATCTGGCCTCTGGATGGCCCGCGGTATAACTGTACCTCACCCGGCCGACGCGTCTCGGGGCCGGCTCCCGGTGCCGTCGCGCACGCCGGTCAGTCGGCCAGCAGGCGCGATTCGATATAGGCGTTGACCTCGTCGGCGACCGCTTCGTGGTCGTGGGCGTCCCCCGTCGTTCGTCGAAAGATGTTGCCGGCCAGAACGGTGGCGATGAACGTGGCGGCGGCCTCCGGATCGACGGGTTCGAACTCGCCCTGTTCGATCCCGGCGCGAACGATCTCCGAGAGCTGGTCGGCGAAGATCTCGTCCGCCTCGGTGAACTTCTCGCGGATGGTGTCGTCGCGGACCGCCTGGGCCCGTAGTTCGACGTACGTCCCCACGATCTGGAGGACCTCCTCGGGTGGGTGGTCGCCGACGTTGGGGTCCAGACCGACGAGCAGTTCGACGAAGGTCCGGAGGTTCTCGACCGGGTCGTCGCCTGATTCGAGCGAGAAGATCCGTATAAACTCCTCCAGCGTGAAGTCCACGAAGGCGGTGAGCAGGTCCTCTTTGCCGTCGTAGTGGTGATAAAACGTGGATTTACTCAGATCGGCCTCGTCGGCTATCCGCTGGATCGAGAGGCCGGCGTACCCGTATTCGCGCAAGGCGAGGTACGTCGCGCGCATGATCGCCTCCCGTGAGTCTGCCGGTTCGCCCACGAAAGGGAGGTCCTCGTCCATACCGAACGAATATTCGGTCGGGACAAAAGGGTCTTTCGGCCCGAACGACACCGGCCAGAGTCGATAGTTTGATAAGCGACCGAACGTTCGTTCGAGTATGGAAAGACGGACGGGTCTCCAGACAGCCGGTGACTCGCGAGCTATCTCTTCCGCCCACCGAACCCGGCCGTTCCGCGGCGTGTCGAAACCGACGCCGGTCCGGTCCAGCGACCGGCGACCCACCCACCGAGTGACTATCCAATGAAACGACGCCTCCAGATCGTGATCGCGATCGTCGTATTGCTCTCCGTCCCCGGCTTCGCCCTGGCCGACGTCAGGGGGAGCCCGGACCTGACCGCCCACATCGGCGACAACCACGTCGTCCCCGGTGAACGAACCACGCTGCAGGTCACGCTCCTCAACGACGGGGAACTCGAGTCCAGCGCCAGCACCGACCCCTCGCTGAACGGCGAGGTGACGACGGCACGCGGCGTCACGGTCAACGTCAACTCAGGCGACGCGCCGTTCGACGTGAAGACCGGCCGCCAGGCCGTCGGTACCATCCCCGAGGGCGTCTCTAGCCCCATCCAGTTCTCCGTCGTCGTCCCGGAGGACGCCGAGGCAGACACCTACCGCATCCCGGTGCGGGTGTCCTACAGCTACTACGACTACATCTCCGAGGGCGGCACCCGAACCGAGAGCGACGAACAGCACACCTTCCGCATCCCGGTGACCGTCGAGGACCGTGCGCGCTTCGACGTCGTCAACGTCTCCTCCGACGTCGGCGTCGGCTCGTCGGGCACCGTCTCGGTCACCGTCGAGAACGACGGCTCGATGACCGCACGCGAGACCCAGCTCTCGCTGGCGTCGTCGAGTGCGGATCTTACCTTCAGTGGCGCACAGGAGGGGACCCGCTCGGCAGGGCAGATGGAGCCCGGCGAGCAACGCACGCTCAACTACAGCGTCGCGGCGAGCGGCGACGCAGACACGTCGTCGTACCCGCTGACGCTCACGGCCGACTACAAGGACGGCGACGGCCAGCAGTACACGACGAGCGGGACGCGACTGACCGTCACGCCCGAGCCCGAACAGACCTTCGCCGTCGGCCAGGTCGAATCGACGCTCGCGGTCGGTGACGACGGGGAACTGTCCGGCGTCCTGACCAACACTGGGCCCAGCGACGCAGACGACGTCGTCCTGACGTGGGCGAGCGAGCAACGGAACGTCAACCCGACCGAGACGGAGTACGCCGTCGGTGCCCTCGAGGCCGGCGAGTCCGCCGAGTTCGAGTTCGACGTCGAGGTCAGCGACGCCGCGCGGAGCGGCCCGCGCCAGTTCTCGCTCGTCGCCGAGTTCGAGAACGACCAGGGCGACGACCGGACCACCGACCCGCTCACCGTGCGACAGGAGGTCGCTGGTGCGAGCGACGAGTTCGAGGTGGACATCGTCAACGCGAACGTCTCGGCGGGGGGTAGCTCCACGATCGAACTGGAGCTGACGAACACCGCCGGCGAGGAGTTGACCGACATCTCCGCCGCGCTGTTCGCCGACTCGCCCATCTCGGCCGACGACGACGAGGAGTACGTCCAGTCCCTGGAGCCGGGCGAGTCCGAGACGCTCGTCTTCGGCATCAGCGCGGGCGGCGGCGCGCTCGAGAAGGAGTACCCGCTGTCGATGGACTTCCAGTACGACGAACCCGACGGCGACACGGTGACCTCCGACACGTACCGGGTGCCGGTGCAGGTGACCACGCCCGACGGCGGCGGGTCCCCGCTGGCGCTCGTCGGCGGCGCCGTCCTGCTCGTCATCGTCGCCGTCGGAGCCTTCATGCGGTTCCGATAGATGGACTACCAGCGCTACATCGACTGGGCGGACGACCGCATCGTCGAGGACTCGCGGAAAGTCGTCATCGTCTTCCTCCTCCTGACCGGGGTGTTCGCCATCGGGCTGGGGAACATCTCCATGGCGGCCGGGACCTCCCAGTTCACGACCGGCCTGCCCGCCGAGGAGGCGCTGACGGACATCAACCGGGAGTTCTCGTCCAGTTTCTCGGCCGACACCGGCAACACGCAGCTGATCCAGGAGGGGACGAACGTCCTCTCGAAGGAGTCGATGTTGCGGATGTTGCGCGCCCAGGAGCGCGTCGAGGACCACGACGAGTTGCGCGTCACCTCGACGAGTAGCGCCGCGACCATCGTCGCGACCCAGCTGGACCCGGAAGCGACGACCACGTCGGCCCAGATAGACGCCGTCGAGGAAGCGACGCCGACCGAGATAGACCAGGCCGTGCGCAGCGCCGACGAGCGGAGCCCCCAGTTCTCGGGGCTCGTGAGCAGCGACTTCAACCGGAAGTCGGCCTCGGCGTCGGCGACCATCGGCCTCGTCGTCCACGAGATCCCGGCCGGTATCTCCGAGGGGTCGGGTCAGGGCGGGTCGAGCCCGCTGACGTCCATCCAGAAACAGGCCGACTTCACGGTGAGTTCGGCCGGTCAGGGGACGATCACGGTGTTCGGGTCCGGGATGATCGCCGAGGAGTTCTCGAACGTCATCGTCGACTCCCTGCTGATCGTGGTCCCTGCGGCCGTCCTCTTTATCTTCCTGTTTCTCACTATCGCGTACCGTGACCTGGCGGACCTGGCGCTCGGGCTACTGGCCCTGTTGATCACCATCATCTGGACGTTCGGCTTCATGGGCCTGGCCGGCATCGCGTTCAGCCAGATGCTCATCGCGGTGCCGCCGCTGTTGCTCGCGGTCGGTATCGACTTCGGTATCCACGCCGTCAACCGCTACCGCGAGGAGCAGGTCCAGGGGATCCCGCCGGGGCCGGCGATGCGGACCACGACCGACCAGCTGCTGGTCGCGTTCTTCATCGTCACCGGGACGACGGTGATCGGTTTCCTCTCGAACTTCGCCAGCGACCTCCCGCCGATACAGGACTTCGGGCTCGTGGCCTCCATCGGGATCGTCTTCACCTTCTTCACGTTCGGCGTCTTCCTGCCGGCCGCGAAGGTCGAACTCGACCGGCTCCGGGTCAGGTATCCGATCCCGACGTTCAGCAGGACGCCGCTCGGGTCCGAGGAGTCACGGCTCGGCTCCGTGCTCCGGAGCGGCGTCGTCATCGCCACCAACGCGCCGGCGGTGTTCCTCGTGCTCGTGCTGGTCTCCAGTGCGGGCGTGGGCGTCTACGCCAGCGAGGTCGACACCAGTTTCACCCAGGAGGATTTCCTCCCGCCCGAGGAGACGCCCGCCTACCTCCAGCAGCTTCCAGAGCCGTTCAAGCCCAGCGACTACAGCGTCACCGAGCAGCTGAACTTCCTCGAGGACAAGTTCGAGTCGACCCAGAGCAGCCAGTCGACGGTGTACGTGGAGGGGCACCTGCAACGGGACGACGCCCTCGAAGAGATCTATCGCGCGGGCGAGGACCCACCCGAGAGCTTCGTCCGTCAGAACGGGCGCGCAGAGAGCACGTCCATCGTCACGGTGATCCAGGACCACGCCGAGCGCGACCCCGAGTTCCGCCGCCTGGTCGAGCGAAACGACCGCAACGACAACGGCGTGCCCGACGACAACCTGCGGGAGGTCTACGACTACCTGTTCGCGTCCTCGGCCGGCGACCAGGCGCGCGACTACCTCACCGAGGACCGCCGGAGCACGCGCGTCGTCTACACAGTCAAATCCGACGCCGAACAGGACGAGGTGACGGCGGACACCCGGCAGGTCGCCGACGACTTCCGGATGACGGCGACGGCGACGGGACAGACGGTCGTGTTCAAGGCCGTCTCGGACGTGATCCTCGAGTCCGCGCTGGTGAGTCTCGCCCTCGCGCTGGTGGGCGCGACGGTGTTCCTCGTGTTCATCTACTGGCTGGTCGAGGGGTCGCCGCTGCTCGGCGTCGCCAACATGGTCCCGGTGCTGGTTACGGTCGCCCTGGTCGCGGGGTCGATGCGCTACTTCGGCATCGCGCTCAACGCGATCACCGCGACGATCCTGGCGATCACCATCGGCCTCGGCGTCGACTACTCCGTCCACGTCACCCACCGGTTCGCCGACGAACGCGAGCGCCACGACCTGATCACGGCGCTGGACCTGACGGTCCGCGGGACGGGCGGGGCACTGCTGGGCAGCATGCTCACGACCGTCTTCGGCATCGGCGTCCTGGCCCTGGCGGTGTTCCCCGCTATCGGCCAGTTCGGCGTCATCACCGGGATGTCCATCGCGTACGCCTTCCTCGCGTCGATGCTGGTCCTCCCGGCGACGCTGGTGGTGTGGGATGCGCTCGTCAACGACGACGTCAGCGTCCGCTCGCTGTTCCTCCCGGGCATCGCGAGCGGACTCGACCGCGACGAACCGGCGGAACGGACGCGGTCGTGATCGTGGAACGCACGGCCACTCGACCCTTTATGGGTGACCCAGACGGTACATAACGGTATGACCCACGTCGTCATCGTCGGTGCCTACGGGAGCGCCGGATCCGCCGTCGCCGAGGAACTGGTCGACGAACCCGGGATCGAACTCACCCTCGTCGACGACGGCGACCCCGGCGGTGGTCTCTGTATCCTCGACGGCTGCATGCCCTCGAAGGAGGTACTCTCCGCGGCCGAGCATCGGTTCCAGGCCCGCCACGACGACCGGCTGGTCGGTGACCTCCCCGAGGTGGACCTGGAGGCGGTCGTCGAGCGCAAAGACGACCACACGCTGGACTGGGCCGGCCACCGCCGACGAGGGATCGAGGAGCTTGCCGAGCGCGACGACGTCGAGTTCGTCCACGACACCGCGCAGTTCGTCGACGACCGGACCGTCGCGGTCGGGGACCGCGAGATCGAGGCCGACTACGTCGTCGTCGCCACCGGCTCGGTCGTGAACGTCCCCGACCTGCCGGGGATCGAGGACGTCGACTACCAGACCAGCGCCGACGTCCTCGACGCCACCGAATTCCCCGACAGCGGCATCGTCCTGGGCTTTGGCTACGTCGGTATGGAGCTGGTGCCCTACCTCGCCGAGGCCGGCGGGATGGAGCTGACGGTGGTCGAACACGACGACCGCCCGCTCGACGAGGCTGACCCCGCGTTCGGTGACGCCGTGCTGGACGTCTACGAGGCGAACTTCCCCGTCGACGTCGAGACCAACGTCTACGAGCGGGAACTCGAACCGACCGCCGACGGCGGCGTCCGGCTCACCGTCGAGTGCGCCGACGGGACCGAGGAGACCTACGAGGCCGACCAGCTGTTCTGTTTCACCGGCCGCCGCCCCAGCGTCGACCGGCTGGGCTTCGAGCGAACGGCCATCGACCCCGGCGTCGGCTGGGTCGAGGCGACGATGCAGGCCCGGGACGACGAGCGCGTGTTCGTCGTCGGCGACGTCAACGGGAAGGAACCCATCCTCCACGTCGCCAAAGAGCAGGGGTTCACCGCGGCCGAGAACATCTTGCGGCACCGGGAGGGCGGCTCGCTCCGGGAGTACCACAACGTCCACCACCACGTCGTCTTCACCGGGCTGGGCGTCTATCCCTACGCCCGCGTCGGCCACTCCGAGGAGACCGCCCGTGACGCGGGCCACGACGTCGTCGTCGCGACCCGCCAGGCCAGCGACGACGGCGTCTACAAGGCAAAGGCCGTCCCCGAGGGACTGGCGAAACTCGTCGTCGACGCCGAGGACGGGACGGTGCTGGGCTGGCAGGGCCTCCACTATCACGCCGACGTGATGGCCAAGACGATGCAGGTGATCGTCGAGATGGGGCTGGACGCCCGCGAGGTTCCGGACCGGGCGTACCACCCGACGACGCCCGAGACCATCGACGGCCTGCTCCGGGACTGCGTGGCGCAACTCGACACCGAGTGAGCCGACTGTCGGTGTCCGACTACGGCCGCTGGTCCTCCGCCGCCGGCTCGATGGACCGGCCCGTGCTGCTCGCCTGATCGGTCCGAGCGGACTGGGGGGGCCGCAGACCGGAGGGTTTCTCCGGCAAATTTAGAAGGAATTCGCCCGCGACGTGGACAGTAGACCAGTCGATGACGGGACGTATTCACGTAGTGGCCCTACTGGCCGATCCATCGGCACCGTCGTCGCTGCGGCCGCTGCTGGCGACCGCCCAGCCGCTCTCGCCGCCGTTCCACGACCCGGTCGTGATCTTCGGGCTGGCGATGTTCGTCTTCCTCGCGGCGCCGCTCGTCCTCCAGCGGTACCGGCTCCCCGGCATCCTCGGGATCATCCTGGTCGGCGCCGCCATCGGGCCGAACGGGCTCCACCTGCTCGAACGCGACCAGACCTTCGTGTTGCTTGGCGAGGTGGGTCTGATCTACCTGATGTTCGTCGCCGGCCTGGAGATCGACTACGCCCAGTTCGTCGCCTACAGGGACAGGAGCGTCGTCTTCGGGCTGTTGACCTTCCTGATCCCCCAGGCCGCGGGGACGGCGGTCGGGATGTGGCTGCTCGACCTCTCGCTGCCCGCCGCGTCGCTCTACGCGGCCATCTTCGCCTCCCACACCCTGCTCGCGTACCCCATCGTGAACCGGCTCGGTGTCGTGAAGAACGAGGCGATCACCGCGGCCATCGGCGGGACGATCCTGACCGACACGCTCGCGCTGCTCGTCCTGGCGGTCGTCGTCGCGGCACACGAGGGCGTCCTCGACGCGGCGTTCTGGATCGCACTCGGTGTCGGACTGACCCTGTTCTTCGGGGGCGTGTGGGTCGTCGTCCCGCGGGTCAGCCGGTGGTTCTTCCGGACGCTCCACGAGGAGAGCTACTACGAGTTCCTCTTCGTGATGGTGGTCCTGTTCGTCGCCGCGTTCCTCGCCGAACTCGTCGGCGTCGAGCACGTCGTCGGGGCGTTCCTCGCCGGCCTCGTCCTCAACCGGCTGATCCCCTCGTCCGGGCCGCTGATGAACCGCATCGAGTTCGTCGGCAACGCGCTCTTCATCCCCTTCTTCCTGCTGTCCGTGGGGATGCTCGTCGACGTCGGCGTGCTCCTCGCGGGCCCGGAGACGCTCGTCGTCGCCACGTCGCTCGTCGTCCTCGTGGTGACGACGAAACTCGCGGCGGCGTGGCTCACCGGCCGGATCTACGGCTACGGCCGGGACGAGTGGCTCGGGATGTTCGGGCTCTCGCTGGGGCAGGCCGCCGCGGCACTCGCCATCGTCCTGATCGGCTTCGACGCCGGCGTTCCCGGCTTCGACCAGCACATGGTCAACGGCGTCGTGGTGATGATCCTGGTCGTGAGCCTGGTCAGCCCCGCGGTCGTCGAACGCGCCGGGACGGCCATCGCCCGGACTGAACGCCGGCAGCCCTACGGCCCGAGCGACGCACCCCGGCGGGTCCTCGTGCCGGTGTCGAACCAGTCGGAGCACTGGGAGTCGCTGCTCGACCTCGCCATGGCGGTTCGCGAGGAGCCCGCGGCGGACCCCCTGCACACGCTCTCGGTCGTCCAGCCGGGCGACGAGGCGGCGACCGAAGCGGCCGTCGCCGGGGCCGAGGCGCTGCAGGAGTCGATGGCCGAGTACGCCGCCGGTGCCGACGTGCCGCTCGTCGGCCACACGCGCGTCGACCACAACGTCGCCTCCGGCATCGTCACGGCCGCCGTCGAAAACCGCATCTCGACCGTCGTGATCGGCTGGGACGGCGCCGCCTCGCGAGAACAGCGCGTGTTCGGTCACGTCATCGACCAGGTGTTACGCCGCGCTCCGCAGTTGACGCTCGTGAGCCGGATCCGCGAGCCGCTCGGGACGACGCGCCGGATCCGCCTCGTGCTCCCGCCGGGGATCGACCACAACGCCGGGTTCCCCGAGGCGCTCCACGCCTGCACGCACCTCGCAGCACAGGTCGGCGCACCGGTCCACTCGCTCCTCGTCGACGGCGACTCCGACGGGGACGGACGGGCGGACGCGCTCGACCGGGCCGGGGCGGCGGGCGAGTACGAGTCGGTCGCGGGCTGGACCGAACTCCGGACGCGACTCCGCGAGACTACCCAGGAGGACGACCTCGTCGTCTGCCTGAGTGCTCGCCGGACCGATCCGAGCTGGCACGCCGCGTTACAGACGCTCCCGATGGACGTCTCGACGCTCACCGACGGTAACTTCGTCGTGGTCTACCCCGCCAGCGCGGAACGGGTCGACGACCGGCAGTTCCTCCGGTTCGAGTGACCGGCGCGTCGTCATAGCTGGCGCGTCCTCAGGGCCGGCGCGCTGTTCACGGCTCGCTTCGCTCTCCGTTCACGGTTTCTCGCCGCTCGCTGCGCTCGCGGCGACTCGCGAGCACCGGCATCTCCTCGATCCGTTCCTCGTCGAGTTCGTCCCAGTCGACGCCGGTCGGCCGGTCGAACGGCGTCTCGGTCTCGATCGTCCGCTCGGGCGTGACCAGGTAGTCCAACGGCACGTCGTGGTCGTCGACGGCCCAGTCAGCGTCGCTCAGTTGCATCTCGTGAACCGTCGTCACAACGGGCGTCTCGTCGTCGACGAGGTCCAGTTCCCGCAGAACGGCGTACTCCAGGTCGCTGTACCCCTCGCCCTTGCCGATGCGGGCGCCGTCCTCACGGACCGCCACGCTCCCCGAGACGACGACGTCGACGGACTCGACGGCTTCGGGCCCGACCTGCCGCCCGTACTCGTCCATCGACGACACCGTCGGCGCGGCGTCCAGGTCGTCGATGCGCTCGGGGTCTAACTCGACGAAGCACTCCTCGTCCCTGAGTCGTGGGACCGCCATGTAGACCGTCTTCCCCTCGTGGAGTGCCCGGCGACGGACCGGTAGCTGCGGCGCGTCGGGGTTGGCCTTGATAGAGTCGGCGGATCGCCAGGCATCGAGTTCCGCGAGTCGGTTCGCGGCCGCTTTCGCGCCGGCGAAATTGGGGATGCGGCCGTGGGGCGGGAACGGAAACCGTGCCTGGCCGCTCTCCTCCAGTTCGTCCCAGACCCGCTCTCGGATGTCCTGTTTGTTCATTATCTGGGGGTGTCGGCCCGTTCCCGGAAGTCGGTTCGGATCGCTGGAGATGGGTACTTTGTGTACCGGTCTCGTTTAGTTGGTTTCGAGCTGTCGGTGCATCCGCTGACAACAACACGTCGAAAGCCCTCGGCGCGCTCTCTGGAGTCGGAACCGAGCCCGCCAACACCCAGAAAGCCCTCGGCCCGCTGGACTCGCGCGGACCCGCTGCGCTCCTCACTTCGTTCCGGTGCTTGCGGGTCCGTGCTTCGCCCAGCGTGCCTCGCCCTTTCAGTCCTCCAGGGACAGCATTGCTCGCGCGATAAATCGCGCTCGCGATTGACTCCCCACCCCTCCCCGGTCGCGCCGCGTCCGCGTCGCGACACGCTTCCTGACCGCACCGCCCGGCCGGGAGCGCGTTTCATCGCGCGACCAGGGGGAGGGCAGGGGCGATGCTGTCCTGGTGGACTGAAAGGGCGAGGCGGGGTCGACGAAGTCCGAACCCGTAAGCACGCGAGGAACGAGCGCGCGCAGTGGGTTCGCACGAGTCGAGCGCGCCGAGGGCTTTCTGGTTGTTGGCGGTCTCGATTCAGACTCGTGAGAGGGCTTTCTGGTTGTTGTTGTTCCTGGTCCTCACGTCGCAGACCCACCAAACCTCTCGCTCAACTCACACGCGTACCGATCGATCAGCAAGACGAATAGGGCTCGATGCGTTACCGCGTGCGTGGACGAGACGATCGCGTGGCTCCGGGACAGACCGTACTACGAGGGCCAGATCCGGGACGAGCGGACGGTCCCCGGCCGCGGCGCCGACTTCGCCGACGTCGACCTCGACTCGCGACTAGCGAGCACCCTGGAGTCGGCGGGCATCGACCGCCTCTACGACCACCAGGCCGAGGCAGTCGACGCCGTCAGGGGCGGGGACAACGTCGTCCTGGCGACGGAGACGGCGAGCGGGAAGAGCCTGGCCTACACCGTCCCGGCGTTCGAGCGCGGGATGGACAGACGGGCCACCACGCTCTACATCGCGCCGCAGGTCGCGCTCATCAACGACCAGACGGACACCCTATCCGAGTTAGCACAGGGCCTGGGCTTCGCCTCTGGCGTGCAGGTCGACCAGTACACCGGCCGGCAGTCGAAATCGGAGAAGGAGGCCATCAGGGAGCGCCAGCCCACGGTGTTGCTGACGACGCCGGACATGCTCCACTACGGGATTCTCCCCCACGCCCACCGGCTGTGGAAGTGGTTCTTCGAGCGCCTGGAGACGGTGGTCATCGACGAGGTGCACGAGTATCGCGGCGTGTTCGGCAGCCACGTCTCGCTCGTGATGCGGCGGCTGAGCAGGATGGTCGAGCGGTTCGCCGACGACGGGCCCGACGAGGCCGACGGGAACCCGGAGTGGGTCTGCTGTTCGGCGACCATCGGGAACCCCGTCGAGCACGCCGCCACGGTGACTGGCCAGTCGGCGGACTCCTTCGCGCTGGTCGACCACGATTCGAGCGCCAGCGGGCCGCGACACTGGCTGCTGTGGAACCCGCCGGAGTACGGCGGAGGCGGACTGGCATCCGGGGGCGCGGACGGGGACGGGAGCGCAAGCGGAGGAGGGTGGGGTGACGGCGGCCGCCGCCGGTCGAGCCACGTCGAGGCCAAGCACCTCTTCGCCGATCTCGTGGAGCGCGGGCTCCAGACGGTCGTCTTCACACGCTCGCGCCAGACCGCCGAGCGGTACGCCAGCCAGTGCGCCGACGAGTTACAGGACCGGGGGGAACACGACCTCTCCCGGTCGGTGGGGGCCTACCAGGCCGCGCTCACGGACGAGCGCCGGCGGGACCTGGAGGCCGAACTCCAGTCTGGCGAGCTACGCGGCGTCTGGAGCACGAACGCGCTGGAGCTGGGCGTCGACGTGGGCGGGCTGGACGCCGTGATCCTCGACGGGTACCCGGGGACCAGAATGCAGACGTTCCAGCAGGCCGGCCGCGCGGGTCGCGGCACCGACCCGGCGCTGGTCGTCCTGCTCGGCGGCGAGGACCAGCTCGACCAGTACGTGATGCGCAATCCCGACGTGCTGTTCGACCACCCGCCGGAGCAGGCCGTCACGAATCCCGAGAACGACCAGCTGCTGCCCGACCACGTGCTATGTGCCTCGCGGGAGAACTGGCTCAGTCCCGACGACGACCGTCACTTCGGGGGGACGTTCCCCGACGTCGTGAGCGACCTCGAAGCGACGGGGGACCTCGACCGCAGGACCACCGACGCTGGCGTCCGCTGGCTCTCCGCGGTCGACGGCAGCCCCCACCACGAGATGAGCCTGCGGACCATCGACTCACAGGAGATCCGCCTGCTGCACAAGGGGGATATCGTCGCCAAACTGCCCTTCGGCGACGCCCTGCGCGACGCCCACCCGGGCGCCATCTACCACCACCAGGGTCGGACATACGAGGTGACCGACCTCGACCTGGACCGCGGCGTGGCCGAACTCGACCGGACGTGGGCCGACTACTACACCAAGGTGCTCCACGACAAGGAGATCACCGTCGAGGCGGACCTGGGCGAGCAGTCACTCGACGCCCGCCCGGACGTCCCCGTCCGCTTCGCCGAGGTGACCATGCGCAAGCAGATAACGGGCTACGAGCGCCGGGACGGCCAGAGCGGCGAGAAGATCGGCGAACGCTCACTGGACCTCCCCGAGACCAGCCTGGAGACCAGGGCCCTCTATTTCACCGTCCCCGGCGACGTCGAGCGGGCGATGCTGGGCGCGGGTGCCGGTGGCGAGGCGGTCGCGGACGGCGGGGGTGAAGAGAGGTCTTCCCAACCGGACGGCCCCGCCCCGGTCGCCGAACTCCCCGACGAACCCGGCGACTTCCCGGGCGGCATCCACGCCGCCGAGCACGCGATGATCTCGATGTTCCCCTTCGAGTACCTCTGTGACCGCCGGGATATCGGTGGGCTTTCGACGCCGCTGCACCCCCACACAGAGGAGCCGACCATCTTCATCTACGACGGCTATCCCGGCGGCGTCGGACTCGCGAAGAGCGGCTACCGCGGCGTCGACGAGTTGATGGCGACGACGCTCGACATGCTCCGTTCCTGTGATTGCGAGGGTGGCTGTCCCGCCTGCGTCCAGTCGCCCCACTGCGGCAACGCGAACGACCCGCTCGACAAGGGACTGGCCATCTACCTGCTCGACGCGCTCACCGAGTGAGGAACCGGTGACCCGGGCGGCTCGCACACCATCTCGCCCTCGGCCGGACGACGATCGCGCTCGCCCTAGACGGTGTTTACGTACAGTTCGTGCTGGTAGTCGCGACCGTCGTAGCGGAGGTACTTCCGGGCGACGCCGTCGTCCACGTCGTCGACGTCGAGTGCGTCGAGCAGGTCGGCGAACGGCTCGTCGAGCGGCGCCGTCTCCGCGTAGCCATCGCCGGTCGCCCGGAGGAACATCCGGCGCTGTTCTTCGGACAGGTCGCTCTCCGAGAGGCGAACGTCGAGTTGAGCGCCGTCGACGGCGTCGGCGTACTCGGCCATCGAGTCGCCCAGCTCCGTGGCGACGACGGAGTAGGCCGGCTCGCGGATGCGCTCGACGCTCGCGTCGACGCGGAGGACCGTCCCGTGGGTCGAGACCGTCTCGTACTCGGGGTCGGGAACGAGCACGCTCTCCGATGCGGTGTTCTGCCGATAGACGTACCCGCCGTGTTCGGTGAGTTCGTCCGGGGCACCGACGCCGTGCTCGCGCCCCCTCGCGGCGAAGTACGCGATCATCGCGGCGTTGCTGTCGACGTCGGGGAGGTCCTCGACGGCGACGTCTGCCTCGGGGACGTCCTCGTCGTCTTCGTCGCCGACCCAGCGCAGTCGGAGGACGTCCCGGTCGATGGACTTCTCCCCGGTGACGACGACGGAGAGGCGGTAGTAGCTCCCCTCGTACGCCGTGTACTCGCCCTCGTCGTTGATGGCGGAGTAGCCGTACGTCGTGTAGCGGCCGTCCTCGATGGCGCCCCGGCGGGCCTCGGCCTCGAGTTCGTCCCACGAGGATTCTATCTCGTCGGGCGACCAGAGCAGGTGTTCCGCGAGCGGTTCGTCGAGGTCGCGGACGTGGAGGCTGTACTCGCGCTGTTCGTCGTCTTCGTCGTAGCTCTGGAGGGCGGTACAGCCAGCGAGCGACGTGGCAGGGAGGGCGGCCAGCGCCGTCAGGGTGCGCCGGCGGGACCAGCGGGCGGGCATGGGCGCGACTGGTCAGCCAGAGGCCATAAATCGTTCGAGCGACGCCGGCCGACACTCCCGGGGGCCGACGGTCCCAGTGAGGGCCGACGGTCCTGGTGAGGGCCGGCGTCCCGGTGACGGCCGACGGTCCCGGTGACGGCCGGCGTCCCCGGGGCGAGTTCGGTCTGCGACGCGAACCGTCTTGTACGTGGCAATGGAACGAACAGTACGCATGGCCGTCATCGCAGAGTTCTCGGTCGACCACGTTGACTTCGCGCTGTCCGAGATTTTCGAAACCTGTCCGGACGCGACAGTCGAGCTCGACCGCGTCGTCCCGACGGACGAGGCGTTGCTCCCGTACTTCTGGGTCTGGGACGCCGACGCCGACGCCGTCGCGGAACTCGTGGGGCGGGAAGGCACCGTCTCGCGGCTCGAACTCGTCGACGAGGTCGAAGGCGGCGGCCTGTTCCGCGCGTGGTGGACCCGCGAGATGGGCGGCATTCTACAGGCGATGGCGACCTCCGACCTGACGCTCCGGAAGGCGGTCGGGTCGGCCGACGACTGGCTGTTCGAACTCCGCGCCGAGCACCCCTCGGCCCTCTCCGCGTTCCAGCGCTACCTCACCGAAATCGACGTCGAGGCGTCCCTCGTCCGGTTACACGAACTCGACGAGGACGCCACCACCGGCCGGTACAACCTCACGCCGGAGCAACACGAGGCCCTGCAGACTGCCTACGACCGGGGGTACTACCAGCAACCCGCCGAGGTCGACCTCGAATCGCTGGCCGCCGAACTGGGCATCTCTCGCTCGGCGTTCAGCGCCCGCCTCAAGCGCGGCTACCGGAACCTGATCGAGGCGACGATCGCTCACGAGCAAGACCCAGACGCCGAACGGTAACTTGCCGGCCCTTCAATACCCACCATACTGAAGGCCAACCTTCTCTCCCCCGAAGCGATTACCCAGACGTGATGTCCAATGGTTGATCTGGCCAAGCACGATTCCTCTCAATCCGGCGTCGACGCTCGCATCGGGGCCCGCGAGTCGGTGGTCCAGTCGGTCCTCGAAGCTGTCCACCCCTCTACGGGCGAGGATCTGATCGGCAGCGACTCGACCCAGGCGGGCACCAGCACCGTGACGACGCCCCCGCTCTACGACTTCGTCAACCCGGACGCGCTGGAGGCGCTGTATTCTCACGCCCAGGACCACCGGGGAACCGCGGAGTGGACGACCACGTTCCGCTACGCCGACGCCGACGTCTCCGTCACCAGCGCCGGCACCGTGACGGTCGAACCTCGCGACGGCGGGGAGTCGGACCAGCGTGGCCACGCCTGCCCCGGCTGCGAGGACGCCACCGTCGGCGTGAGCGACGACCGGTTCGTCGTCGGCGCCACCCTGCAGTGCCCCGAGTGCGGCCACGAGTGGGCCGTTTCGTTCTAGGGAGGCCCGCGCTGAACCCGATGTTCTCCGGACGGTGTGCAGTCTTTTTCTGACGACGGTGCTACTGCCGGTCCACGTCGGCTTCGACGTCCGCGTTCGGATCGACGGCCTCGTCGACGGCGAACTGTGTGACGTCGATGGCGTCGAGAAGGTCACGGTCGCTGTCGAGTAGCTGCGGTAGCTGCGCTTCGAACTCCCGGTAGTGCGCCGACTCGTTGTGTGCCTCCAGCGCCGCTTCGTCCTCGTACTGTTCGACGAATCGGACCACGTTGGGGTTGGCCACCTCTGTCGTGCCCACGTAATCGATCACTCCCGCTTCCTCCCGCGTCCGTTCGACGAGTTTTTCGACGGCGTCGAGGGCTTGTTCGCGCCGGTCCGGGTCGATTCGGAGAGCCGCGTGGACGACGATCATGGTCTGACGAGTCATGCAGACGACAGATAAAGGTTGTACACCTTCGTGCGGACGGCGTCCGAGCGAAAACCACTATCTGTGCCCCGACGAATCTGCCGGTATGAACGAGCACGTCGCCGTCTGCCGGGACTGTGAGTGGGAACAGGTGTTCCCGAAACGGGACATGGCCGAACACGGAAAGCGCGTCCACGAGGACGAGACCGGTCACACGGTCGCACTGGAGTGACGAGCGCGCCTCTCACGACACCTCGTCGACGACCTCCTCGGCGAATCGCGTGAGGTTCGCCGCGGGGTCGTCGCCGCCCGGCGAGACGAGCACGTGGTCGACGCCCACGTCCTCCAGGTCGCGGAAGTACTCGGCGAACCACTCGGTGCCGGCGCGGTAGCCCAGGTGGATCGGTTCGGGGCCGGCCGTCGGGTCGTCTGCCAGTTCTGTCTGCACTGCCATCGCGTAGGGCTTGTCACCGGCCGCCTCCCGCCAGTCGGCGAGGTAGCTCTCGAGGGTCTCCATCGGCAGATGATAGAAGAACCAGCCGTCGCCGTGCTCGCCGATCCACTCGACCTCCTGGCGGGCGTGGCCCGTCGGCAGGAGCGGAATGGTGTCGGTGGTGGGCTTCGGCACCACGTCCATCTCGCCGTCGAGCGTGCCCCACGAGGACTCGATTTCGGGGAACTCCTCGCGCCACACCGTTCGCATGACGTCGACGCTCTCGCGGAACAGCTTGCCGCGCTCTCCGGGGTCCACGTCGAAGGCCGGGAACTCCGGGTCGCGGTCCCCCGTCGCGACGCCCATCACCAGCCGGCCGTCGGAGAGCCGGTCGACCGTGGCGGCGGACTTGGCGACGTGGAGGGGATGGCGCAGCGGGAGGACGACGCTGGCGGTGCCCAGCGCGATCTCGTCGGTGTGTGCCGCGGCGTGGCTCAGCCACGGCCAGGTGTCGAAGGTCTGGCCCGCGTCGCCGAATCGCGGCCAGTAGAGCGGGACGTCGCGGGCCCACAGCGCGTCGAAGCCGACCGACTCGGCGTGGGCCGCCAGTTCAATCTCCTCGTCGATCGGTGGCCGGGACTCGTTGCTTCCGGTGAGTGGGAAGCCGGTCCCGAAGGTGAGCCCATCGGTGTCGAAGATCCGTCTCCAGCCGGCGTTGGCGTGGCCCCGTGTCACGAGAGAGGGTTCGGTCTGTCGTGTGAAGGGAACTGTGATCTCGGGTCTGTTCGTCGGGTATCACGTGGGTGAGTATGGCGAACGTTTCGTGAGTCTACGCGGTCACCACTGACAGCACAAACACGTCGAAAGCCCTCTGCGCGCTCTCACGAGTCGGAAACGAGGCCGCCAACAACATTTAGAAAGCCCTCGGCGCGCTCGACTCGCGCGCCACAGTCTGCGCTCCTCGCTTCGCTCCGGTGCTTGACGTGTCGTGCTTCGCCGAGCGCACCTCGCCCTTTCATTCCTCCAGGGACAGCTGTCGCTCGCGCCACGGAGGCGCTCGCGATTGACTCCACCAAACCTCCCCGGTCGCGCCTGGCGGCGCGACACGCTTCCTGACCGCTCCGCACACGCCCGGCCGGGAGCGAGTAGCCGAGCGAAAGCGAGGCTCTCGCGACCAGGGGAAGGGCAGGGCTGCGGTACTGTCCCTGGAGGACTGAAAGGGCGAGCGGCTCTCGTCCCTCCCGGGCGACGCAAGCACCTACTGGAGCGCAGCGAGCCCCGGAGAGGTCGAGAGCCGCGAGGGCTTTCTGGGTGTTGGCGGTTGCGGGATCAACTCCTAGCGAGCGTACCGAGGGAGTTCGACGGAGTCACGGAATCTGTACCGTCTCGACGTGCTCGACTCGAAAGCACCGCTCGTGCGAACCGGATCGGTGTCACTCGTAAAATCCTATCCAACCGACGAAATTATTCGAACCGACCGCACGGAGAAAGCCTCTTCTCGGAGGCGACGAACGCCGGAGTATGCGACGACGATCCGCCCTCGCCGCGTTCGCCTCCCTCGGGACGGCGGCCCTCGCCGGCTGTTCCCTCGATCGCGAGGAGCTCCACGACGACCCGCCCACCGTCCAGCCGTCGACCGAGACGACCGAACGGACGCCCACCGCCACGGCCACGCCAGAGGCATCCACGCCGCGGCCCGGCGACGTCCCCGCCGAGCGCGTCGTCGACGGCGAGGCGGTCGCCGAGAACGGCGTCGGCGTGACCGCCGACCGCTGGTTCGCGCTGGAAGCGCTTCGGTACGAGAACGGCGACGGCGAGCACGAGACCGTGACGTCCGACCGCGGCTGGTTCGTCGCGTGGGAGTTCACCGTCGCGAACCGGGGCGACTCGCGGGTGGACGCGCTGCCGGACTCGGTGTTCGAACTCCGCGTCGACGGGGAGACGTCCGCCCACCTCCACGAGTTCCCCGGCGGCGTCTCCTTCGGCGCGCTCGACCAGCCCGACTCGGAGCCCCAGGTCCGCGAGCTGGCGTGGTACGGCGGCCTCGACCCCGGCGAGGCGGTGTCCCTCCAGCTGGTGTACGAGGCGCCGGTCCGGCGCGACTACCGGCACTACCTGGCCTGGGACCCCGAGTCACCCGTCGAGGGCGCGTCGGAGCCGGTGTACCTCACCGGCCAGCGCGTCCTCCCCGGCGCGGAGTGAGCGGGGGGAGTCGGCCGGTCGCGGTCGGGCTGGGGGCGGTTGGGCTGGTCGTGGTCGGGCTGGTCACGGTCGGGCTGGTCGTGGTCGGCTTAGCCGCGTGCGAGTCGCGAGGCCACGTCGCCCAGCCACTCCGGCTCCTCGAGGTCGGCGAGGACGCCGTCGCGCCAGCTGGTGACGATCTCCGTCGCGCCGTCGCGCGTGACGTCGACGTGCCACTTCCGGCCGTCCTCCGTGGTGAGTTCGAACCGTGCGCCGCCGCCCGGGAGCGCCTCCAGGTGTTCGATGGTCACCGACTCGCCCGTGTAGACCTCGATGGTTTCCTTCATGGGTGGGTTCTGGTGTCGGGATGACTTAAACAGCGGCGGGGCTTGTGGTCCGACCAATGCTTATAGTCCGATGTAGACGATTTTGATATAATCTTCAAGACTTGTGTGCGCGCTCTAACCGTTTGGTCGACCATTTCATCTAACTCTAACATTCGCATATTCCATTTGGTTGTTATAAAATAACCCATTCCCAAAGCTCGTCCTGAATTCAACCCATATCTCCTAACACCTCTTCAACTCTTTCTCTCGATAAAACAATCTCATCATTTGGGATCGCCTTTTCTTGTTCATCCCGCTGCCCAGCTAACCGATTGTATTTTGCAAACAGTTTCCGGTTCTCTCCGTCTAAAACGACTTTTGCAAATAGCTCATGACCGATTGCGTACCAGATAAGTGCATAAATATTATTGTTCATATTTTCTAGATGTTCGCCGCATTTGATGTATTCGTCAGCAATTTCATTCGGTCTATCTCGAATAAGGTCTAAGCGTTGCTGAAGTCTCTGTTGAGCTTCAGTGTGTGTCTCTTCCAGCATTTCCCTCAACTCAATACGGTCTCTGATGTTTTTATCTAGTGAATCGAACCTTTCTTTGAAAGGATCTTTCTCTTGATCTGGTTCGCCTTCCAATTCTGGTGTTAGTTCTTCCACAAGATGTTCGATTTCATCTAACCAGTGGCAAAATGGGTCTTCCTCCAAGCCATACTTTTCGGCAGTTTTTCCAAATCTATTGTAATATTCTCTAGCGGTTCTACTATCAGTTACTCCGAGAGCAATAAGAGTCGCTAAAGCTCTGTTTACATCATTAGGTAAATCCTCAAACAAATCTGAGTTCATCATCCTTTGAATCCGTTCTACGACATCATCTGGGTTTGACACATTTCCGAGGTCAAGATTTTCGGTGTTCACATCACCTGACCAACCACTAGCTAATTCATTAGCATATGCTTGAATATCAAAGCCAAAGAGGACCCCTAATGTACCGGAGAATAGTTCGTTTTCTACATCCCCTTCAATGCCAAGAATTGACTCTGATAAGTCTTGGAGAATCTCTGTCGGGTCTTCGAAAAAGAATCTCTGCGCTGTCAGACCAAAAGCGAATACCCCTGACGGATCTCCATTTATTTCCTCAAGCTCTCTAATAAATTCTCCTTTGTCCATATCTTCATTTAATTTTGACAAATGATGTATGGCTAGGAACAAGTTTGGATCTGTATGTCCTGGATCCATATCTCGAGGAGATATCGTCTCATCTTCTTCTGTTCCCCCAACCTGATTTTGCATCTCCTGCATCCGAGACTCATGGGCATCTACCCACTTTTCAGCATAATCGTGGAACGACATTTGGTGCTGCTTCGAAAGTTCATCGCCGGTGAGTTTTGTCGAAGTATAGAGTTTAACATATTTATCGGTAGTAAATAAGCCAGACTTTTTCTGTGAGACAACTCCTTTACTGCGTAATCTCGTCAATATCTCCTTTGCTTCACCACGTGTTTTGTCCGTAACTGATGCCACGTCCCGTTGGTCAAGGTCGATAAGGTGTGCACTGTCTGTCAGGAGGTCTAGCTCGTCTCCAGAGATCTTATCTTCATATACACTTGCCCAGAGTTCTTGTAACGCCTCTCCCGATAGTTTCTTTCGTAGTGAGCCGCGTTCTGCAGCGATTTCTATCGCAACCGGATTTCCGTCATGTATTCGGTGAATTTCAGCGGCCTTCTCCTCATTTACTTCCCCGTCTATATGGGTGAGATAACTGACGGCCTGTTTTTTACTTAAACGTCCTATCTCAAACTGAATGCTATCCTCAAATTTACAATCCGTGTATCCATCCGTTATTATCGTAGAGTCGCCAGGGATATCCAGTTTCGGTATCCAACCAAAATTATCGACTGGTCTTTTTCCATGGTAATTAACGAAAACTATAAGATTATCTTCTGTCCTATTGCTTACATCATGGAGATAATCATTCGTGCGTGAATAGTCCGGTCTAGCTTCTACTCCTGCACTGAAACCTGCTCCAAAGGAAGCTCCAACATTCTTTATTCGGCTGTAAATATATTTAATTGTTGATAGCTCTCGCTGAAGCTCGTATCTTAATGTCTCCATCAGCTCGGCATGGTCCCACTCCGAGATGTCAATTGAAATTACATTAAATTCTTCTAATTCAGATTGGAGGTCATCAGTAAATCCCTCAACAATGACTTTCCGACGTATATGTAGGTGATCGGGCGTCTCATCGGTCAGAATGTTCCTACACTCCTGAATCTCAGTTCCCCGCTTCATTATTATTCTACATTTAAATCCAACCCCAATTACTTTCGGATCCAATATCATATTGACATAAATCACTCCACTCATGTCAATACAAATGATATATTGTTCTGGCTCTTAGCACAATCCGCGAGTGTCTCATTGATTAATGCCATAACGCCATTGGGCTGTCTTCATTGGCTTGGCCTTCCGATCTGAGCCCGATAAGAAGCGGCGGATATCTAGCTCAAATGCACCTATTTCATTTTAATTACAAAGTCTCGTCCAGAGAAAGACGTTCCGGGCGTCCGGCCCCGTTCCGCTCGTCCGTTCCGGGGCTGTGACTTGTGTCAGAGCGAAGCCCTGACAACGTCTTGCTTGCGGTGCTCGCTAGACTTCCAGGGTTCAAATCCGCTCGGTTCATACTTCACGCTCGGGGGTCTCACTTCATTCGACGCCTCGCAAAAAGTATGGTCCAACGCGGGTACGGAATTTCCGCTTGCTGATCCATCCGTAGCTGTGCTTGCTGCTATGTGTCGGTTTTCATATTGTGTCTGGAATGAACTCGCGTCGACGAGAATTGGGATTACTACCGAATCACGGACAAAGGACGCGACTACCTCGCGGGCGACCCCGACGCCGACGATCTCCGACTCGACGACGAGGAATAATCTCCGGCCCACTAACCATGCCACCATATCCAACCACAGAGGCGTTTTCAGAGACGCACACCGAAGACACGTACGCGAGCCCATAGAGCGGCTGGAAACCAACGAGCGGGTGATGCAGGCCGCTGCCGAACATCCCAACAAGAAGTCCTCGGCGCTGTCGAGCGTGGTCAAACTCCCCCGGTACCAGATAGAGACCTGGGTCGACGACGACGGGAAGCCCGACGTGGGCCGCGGCGTTGAGACGGCCCGGGAACGCGGGTGGCTCGACGTCGACGTCGAGACTAAACAATTCGACGCGCTCAACACGCTCGTCGCGGCGGTCTTCTCGGGCGGGACGATTAACGAGAACGACGTCCCGGCGTTCACGCCGGACGCCGGATGCGTCACCGTCACCCGGGTCAAAGACGCGCTGGTCCAGCTCGGCGCCGGCACGAAAACCCGCGGCGACGACGACGCCGACCGCCCGGTCGAAGTGCTCCCCGAGACCGACGCGTCGGTCCTCGGCCGTGTTCTCGTGGCGCTCGGTGCCCCACACGGTGCGAAGAACAGCGAGGCGGACGTCTCGCTTCCCGAGTACTTGGACGACTGTCCGATGTACCTCCGGCGGGACTTCGTCGAGATTTACGTCTGGAATCGTGGGCAGCAGATGGGCGACGGGGCGACTGTGCAAATCATCGAGGAACGCCCCCGGAAGTTCTACGAGGAACTCGCCGGGCTGATCAGGGCGGTGGTAAATGGGCCGGTCTACATTCGCGACGACGGGGTCAGTATCTCGTCAGCGGCCATCGAGGACCTACGATGTGGTTGAAAAATCACGGGCCAAAACTCCGTCCGATCGCTCCCTCTATTCGCTGTCGTCGAGACAAAGATTAGCTGTCTCTCAACGCGCACCATCGTTCCTCTGGACCAACACGTACGCCCCTTCAAGCGGGCCTTGAGCGGCCGAAATAGGCAGTAACGCAGTCTGATAAAGCCGGTCTCACGGGGTTCTAGCTGCTGAATGCGGAGGATACTATGGGTTCGGGCCGAGGGGATCCCATTGCGACCCCACGCACACCTTCGATACCCGTCAAGTGACCCTTGATTAATCGTAGATTAGCGAACAGTACGGAGGGTTTAATGTGCAATCTATCAGGGTTCAATTCGCACATGCAGATCAAACACCTCATGCAAGACGACGATGCCGTTTCTCCGGTCATCGGCGTCATCCTCATGGTCGCGATCACCGTGATCCTCGCGGCCGTCATCGCATCGTTCGTGCTCGGTCTCGGTGACCAGGCACAGCAGACGACTCCACAGGCGAGCTTCTCGTTCGACTATGAACAGGAGACTAGTACGGCCGACATCTTTAGTCACGGTTCCGGAGTGGAAGACGGGCTGTTAACCATTACTCACGATGGTGGTGACACTATCGATGCTCCAAGAATTAGCATTGTCGGAGCATCTAGTACCTCCGATTTGAACCTTGTTACTGATTCAAGTGGGACGGGCGAGTACGTTTCTAACGACGAAGTCTCAGCTGGATCGACAATTCCCCTTCGCGTAGCCAACGGTGACACAATTCGCGTCGTGTACTCCGGCGAGTCTGGAGACAGTTCTTCGACGCTCGCAACTTGGGAAGGACCCGATGCCTAAGTAAAACAATGAATCTTAAACAACTCATCCACGAAGACGACGCTGTTTCACCGGTCATTGGCGTCATTTTGATGGTTGCGATCACCGTAATCCTCGCGGCTGTGATCGCATCGTTCGTGCTCGGTCTCGGTGACCAGGCACAGCAGACTACTCCGCAGGCGAGTTTCAGCTTCGATTACGACGGTACAACTAGTCCAAGTCCTGGAGTCGGTCTCTACGACGACAGCACGGGTGAGGGCGGTGACCTAACGGTTACTCACGATGGTGGGGACACTATCGCAGATGCTCGTGTAGATATTGTTGATGACGACGACTCATATGCTCACCAGTTTGGATCTGAGATCTCTGCAGGCGTCTCGACGACCGTGGAGGTTGACAACGACGATACGGTCAGAGTGATTTTCACCGGCGAATCTGGAGATAGTTCCAGTACTCTTGCTACCTGGGAAGCACCCAACGCCTGATTGAAACAATGGACCTGAAACAACTCATCAACGACGACGACGCTGTATCACCAGTGATCGGTGTCATTCTAATGGTCGCGATCACTGTGATCCTCGCGGCCGTTATCGCATCGTTCGTGCTCGGTCTCGGTGACCAGACATCAAATACGACTCCGCAGGCCAGCTTCTCATTTGACTACGAACAAGGCACGTCCCCGAGTGGTTCGTTCATCAGTATTGGTTCCGGTAACACGCTAGAAATCGTTCATGACGGTGGAGATACGATTGATTCAGAACGGCTGAGTGTTAGCGATGGAACCAATTCTGCAGACTTTGACGATCCCGATGCATTGGGTGCCAGCGCGGCAATGTCGGCTGGCAATTCAGTGACTGTGGAGATAGAGAACGACGACGTAGTTCGAGTCATCTACAGTGGCGAAAGCGGGGACAGTTCCTCTACTCTCGCAACGTACGAAGCACCCGGAGCATAAGAACAATGGATATAAAGAAACTCATCAACGACGACGACGCCGTTTCACCGGTCATCGGTGTCATTCTCATGGTCGCGATCACCGTGATCCTCGCGGCCGTTATCGCATCGTTCGTGCTCGGTCTCGGCGACCAGGCACAACAGACGACCCCACAAGCCAGCTTTAGCTTCGACTACACGCAAGACGACGCTGGTGACGATACACTCAAAGTCACTCACGACGGCGGTGACACAATTGAAGCAGCACGAATCAATGCGACCGCATCAGGAGCGATAGCACATGATTATTCTGGCGGTTCAGAAACAGACCTGAAATTTGGAACTCATCCAGGCGGCGCTGATGGTGAGCTCTTCACGTCAGAGGTCAGTGCTGGTACAACTGACACCTTGAATGGAGACGACTTCCACGATGGGGCAGATTACGCGTCCTCGATGACAGGCGATCATCTCGACCTGTCGGAAACGACCATTCGTGTCGTCTATTCAGACGCATCCGGTGACAGCAGTTCGACCCTCGCGACCTGGGAAGGCCCAGACGCGTAACCGCTAATTCAGTTCATTTTTCGACATCCACGGCCTGAGAGACATCTATCTCGTAGTAACTCGGCACAGTCAGCGTCTCCGCGATCTCCCGCCTCTGAACAGTAGTTAAATCGTCCCGCGCCAGCACTTTCTGGATTCGCTGGTCGATTCTGACGGTGAATTCGGCGGACTTCACGAGCGCTGTGGTCTTGTTGCAGCTCCAGAACTCTGCTGCCTCGTCGATCGTGTCTTCGCGTCGAGCGTGCTTCCCGTCAGTTCGGATTCGCACGAACGCCGCTCGTACACACGGGGCCTTGACATCCTCCCCGCGCTAAAGCGCGAGGATTCCTCCGTTGGGGTTTCGGCTACCGGTCCACGGAGGCAACTTGCGGGTTCGTGCGCACTTCTTTGGGACTGTCATGAGGGCGTGGTTTCCCCGACCAGTCATGGTCGTCCCACTTGAATCGCACGGGCCGTGCCATCGGCCTGACTTCGCAATCGCTGTTCTCTCGAAGGAACGTCTCTGACGCCGTGAGGTCGGCGTTCCCCTCGAATCCGCATAGACACGTCAGCGTCTCTCCGTGGCGAACCGTCTCCTCGTGGTCGCCACACTCGGGGCACGTCTGACTCGTCCACGCTTCCGATTCGGCTTCGAGGCTGATGCCGTATTCCTCACAGACACACGCGAGACGGTGGATGAATTTCTTGAACGCCCAGAAGTTGTGCGTCTTCTCGTTCACCCTGACCGACCAGTGCGTTTCCAGCACGTCGGTCAAATCGCCCACGTACACCGTCGCAACACCCTCGTCATACAGCCGTTCGACGAGGTCGCGCACCAGCGCGTTCTGTGCGTGGTCACGACGCTTCGTCCGCTGTCGGTACAGCCGTCGAATCCGTTTGGAACTGTACCGTCCGTCGCGGAGTTTCGACTGGAGGCGGGCGATTTCGTCAGTCGTCTCGCGGAACCGTCTGAACAACTCGCGTCCGTCGTAGAGGTACTGGTTCCCAGTAGTCGTGGAACAGGCGACGAGGTTGTTCGCGCCAACGTCGAGGGCGGCTTCTTCCGAAGCCAGTGGTGAATTCCGAAAACGCTTCGCGTTTTCGACTTCAGGAAAATCGGAGATTTTCCGTGAATCCAGTCGAGAATCAGGGACGGTGACTGGTTGAAAAGCCCTGAACGTATCGCTAACCTCGTCGTATTCGAGTTCCAGACGACCCTGTTTGCCGTCCCACTTCGGGTTGCCCCGGACGTCGAGACGGAGTCGTTCGTAGTAGCCGAGTCCGTATTCGTCTTTCAATTCTTGCCCAACTGGAATTTCGAGACGCGACCGCTTGCCCCACTGAATCGTGTACTGGTCATTGCGGATGTAGGTGCGGAGTTCGCGCCCATCCTCCTCGTTGCCCCAGTACGACGGTGGGTTCGCGGACTCTCCTTTCTCCGTGAGGGCGAAGAACGACCGCCACGCTTCGCTGTTCTTCCGCGTGACCTGTTGAACGGTCGCGCTTCCGACGACGTCGTTGTATCGTCCTCGGTATTCGGAAGTGTCCCATACGTCGCCGTCACCGAAATAGTTCTGACGGCGTTCGTAGGTCAGTTCGTTCCAGAGGGAGGCGGAAGCGTCGAGTAACCGCAGGAGGCACTCTTTGTCTGTCTCGGTCTGTGGAACCACCTCGAAGGTGTTGACGCGCTTCATTCGTCGTCACCCTCCTGTTCAGCGATATACTGTTCGACAGCGCCCTTCGAGGCACTGCCCGCTGTACCGACGTAGTACGAACGAGTCCACTTCACCCGGTCATCGTACCGCTGGTTGTACTTGCGGGCGGAGATGCCCTTGACCCAGTTGACGATGAGGGATGGGGCGTTCCTCGGTGGACTCCCGATGAACAGGCGGACGTGGTCGGGCATAATCTCACACTCGGCCAGTTCGAGGTCTTTGTCTCTACAGATTTCCGCGAAGATGGTTTCGAGACGTTCCTTCGTCTTCCCCGTCAGGTGCGAACGCCGATACTGAGCGGAACCCTGTTCCGCGAGGTCAGCGGGACCTTCGGTCCCGCCTGACTTCGGCACGAACACTATGTGGTAGTAGAGTTCGTATTTCGCGTGACGGGTACTCTTCACCATCTATGTATACTATCACAGTCGGACGGCTTAAAGATCACGTTGAACCCCGTCTATGCCATCGTCGGCGGTTGAATACTATCGGTCGGCTTCATCCCCGTCCTCGAAAAGCGAAGCTTTTCGGTTGCAGCGAGAGCTTTGCTCTCGCCCTGCCCCTGAAGGGCGAGGCTTTCGCCTCGAATTTTTCGTAACTAAACGGGCTTCTCTTTAAGTACTACTCCATGGCCCATGCCCATCGCTCGTCTATCTCCGGACTGCGCCCATCGTCACCTACTCAATATGCACACGGACTGAGCGAGTTCGTGTGTATATCGAAGCGAGTGGGTTTCTCTACACGCAAGTGGTGGGGATCATCTGGTTAGAAGATACTCTGGAGTGTTCAACTAAGATTTATTCGAAAAGGGCTCCGAGAATCCCACCGATCTCTTCGTCATTCTCACCAAAGAGTAAGATTACTAAAGATGCAAAAAACGATATCCCGGTCACTGTGATAATTACTCCCGCAAGGTCAAGCGAGAGTTGCATAGCCTGGAATTGAGCGAATGCAGAAAATGTGGATAGTGATACAACTAACGCAGTTATTGCGACGGTTAATCTTCGTGCTATTTCGAAGGATTCGGTAGTTTCTGTAACTGAATCATATTTGACCAAATTCCGTTCTATCTCCTGAATGTCTTCATTGTGTCCGGGATATTCCGCTTTTTCACTAATTCTATCAAGGACCTTCGCACTTTCAGCAGGTAATACGACCGGGCTGGGTGCATCTTCACGAATGGTATTGATGATTTCTGTGATCGCCGCGGAATATCGTACTTTTTGCTCTGGGTCAAGATATCGGCTATTTTTAATTCGAAGATCAACATCCTGTAAGAGAGATACTGGGGTCGTAAACTCAGATAAGGACACTTGATGCTCTCGTTCTGCAGCGTCAATTAAATCATCAATTCTCTCCGATGACAGCCCTAACCTGCCCATATCTACTTCGCTATCTCCGATCTTCTCCCTATTATTTATGACAATATTCTCAATTGCTGTACGAAGTTCTTCTAAAGCCCGTTGTCGGTCTTTATCTTTCGCAGATTTGAACTTCCTTTTAACTCCATAATTGGATAACCCTGCAGCTAATAGAGTGACAAAACTAGTAACTAAAATCGTCACCCAGTTTGCAAGAATTGGGTTGATAAACCAATCAAAACTCACCATTGCTCACTTATCCATTTCCCTTTCATTTATACTTAATGTCAGAGACATGGTCGTCAGCAACATATTATAATTCCATAGATCCAACTAATGCAAAATTCTGTTTAACAAATTCTGGTTGTAGTATACTTCAGCCTCTTCTCCCAGTTACTACTGACTACCTGTCTTAAACCGACCCACTCGGAACGCGGTGAGTAGCTGCTGAAGGACTGGCAACAGCCCGACAGGCAGTCACACAACCACAAATGTTCCGACAAATCGACTTCGAGGACGCCCTCGCGGGCGGCCTGTTCACAGTATCGAGCCTCGCAAGCAACGGCATCCTCGCGGTGACGCTCATCCGCGCCGGCTATAACGTCGACCTGATGGGCGAGGTGTGGGCCAACGGCGGCACGGTGATCCGCTTTGCCTTTCTCATCTCGCTGGCGTGCCTGGGCGTCGCATACGCGATGAACCGCTACGACGGCCGACGTGGGAAGGACATCCAGGTCAGCACCGACCTGAACGACATCGTCTGGTTCAAGGCCAGCTACGAGACGTACATCGCCGGTGGCCGGTGGTGCTGGTCACCGTCAACGGCCTCAACGTCATGGGCGCGCACGAGTTCATCATGGCGAACTGGTGGGCCGGCCTGGTCTCCGTCGGCGTCCAGCTCGGCGGCTACTACGTCTTTAGCTACCTGGGGTGAGCGAGGATGGACGACATCCTCAGCTACGCACTGATCATCACGATCGGCCTCGTCGCGACCACAATCTTGTCGGCCCTCGTGGGCGCCCCTCTCCCGGTCGTCCTTCCCTCTATCGTCTCGGTTCTGGCGGTCGACGGCCACTACCACATGCACAGTAACATTGACCAGGACGTCGCCGACTTGGCCACCGTCCGGATCACCGTCGAGAACGTCACGGTGTGGCCCATCGTGGGCGAACGCGAGCACGGCAAGTACGTCGACGCGGTGCAACGAGTAGAGAATCTAATCGCATGATGAGAGTACGACGCCCTGCGTTGCGTGTTGCACCACCCCCGGCGTACTGGATAGTGCAGGCCCATGGCTCGCTCGCCGGGGGCGAGCGTACGCCAGCCATGGGCAATCGCTGGACGATGGCTGGAGGAGTAGATATATATGACGCGCGACGAGCGCGTGATCGGCGATGAACCGGTCGCACAAGGCAAACCACTATGGGACGCTCTGCGAGCGGAAAGCGGTCCATCGATACGGGTTGGAGTTAGATCGCTCGAGTTGGCACGATGCTCGCCGAGACGATGGGACGCCGGTTGAAATCAAGAGTACGATGAGGCGGCACGCAGATGGACAGCCGGGAAACTTCAAACTTTATTCAAAGTATCACCGGCGCCTCTGGCGAACGAACGGGTGGTATATCTTTATTATATACCGGGTGCGTGGAAATGGATTACAAGTGCTAAAGAGTGAGATGAGGCATAGTAGCCGCCTTCCACAGTTGAGTTGGCATGGCGGTGGCCAGCATCGCGACGCCAAACAGGCTAAAATATTGATCAACAGCCTGTTTTAACCGAGCAATCTTAAACTATGTATGAGGGGAATCAGGCTTCCCAATCTTTGAAAACATGCTTCTCTCAATCATTGATTGCTTATCTCCTTGTAATTGGAACCTCTCAAACTCTATTCCTGAAGAAAATAAAATCTCGTCTGAAACACCATACCGGCTTGGGAAAACCATGTCTAAGAGTTGCTTTTCTTGAACTTCTCCCTCCCCATCTTTGTATTCGAGAATATACTTTATTCGAACGAAGAGAGTACCCACAGCATTATCGACAATTTTCTTCTTCGCATCCTTGCTAACCTTTTCACGAATTTTTTCTTCTGAATCAACTGGCAGATCTGAAACATCCGGTTTGTCATATAGGATCGAAGAAACCCTATCTTCCCCGTCTAGTGATAGATGGTACTCTGTTTCTTCTTCCGTCTCTAAGTCAGGATAGTTATTTTTTGTGATTCTACTCTGTAGTTTTACTTCTGATACTGGTTCCGGTAATTCTGATAACGAAAGGTGCCCTCCTCTCGTGATGAACTCGTTCTGAATAAAGAACCCTCCAGTATGTGCAGGGATGGCGAACTTCACATCCCTCTCCCCACCTTCTAAATAATTCCCACTGCGCTTTATTTCGGTTCCTGCTTCTTCTAATGCTGCTATCTGTATTCGCTCCAATTCTTCCTGGACTGACTCAAGATCTACTTCTACTTCCGAAAGCAGTTCTGGGATGACCCGGATAGCCATCTCATTTGTTCTCCCTTGGCCGATATTTGAGAATCTGAAATATATCTGATTATCATATGACGTTTTATGTCTGAGTTCAGATTCGCTTATTCCAATACCTTCTGATATGATATCTGTTTCAGTTTCTTTCTCCATCTGCTTCTTCAGAACGCCATGTTGCTTATAGTACAGGAATGCAAGGGTGCCGCTTAGCAAAACTGATGCAAACCCACTTCCAATTTGGCCCCATTCTTGTAACCAACTGCTAACTATCGAAATGAGGGTCGATAACTCATTTATCATGTAATTGGGTCGCTTGTTAGGAGATATTGGGTCCTATTAAGCTCTGTTGCGTTTGGTGGTGGTGTATTTTGATGATGTGGCCTTAGCCACACCCCTAATGCAGAATTCAACCCCCAGGGTTGGATTCGAGACGGCGACACTCGCCGCTCGTCGAGCTGACCAAGACGGTCGCGAAGACGATCGACGCTCGCGCGACGAGAAGGCGGCGAAAATAGCGGTGGTTTCGGGGTGCTGCATAGTGATGCCTCTATCCAAGCCCGGCGCTACCCGGTGTTCGGGAACCGCTAGGCCTGGCCCATGCTACCGTTCGAAAAGCGAACTCTCGCCAGCCGGAATCGCTCTTCCGGCATCCCGGCCTCTCTCCAGATCTGGAGTCCCTCGGCCATCGTTTTCTCAGTGCTCTCTAGGCCGGTGTCGTCGAACCAGAGCGTCATTTTCGCGTCGCGGGCGTCGGAGACGTCGACGCAGTGGCGAGCGGCCCACGCGATGAACGTCCTCAGCGTCTCTTCGAGCCCATGTTCCATGGCTTCTACGGCCTTCGCCGTCGTCTCTGTGGCCCGCTGGATGCTCTCACGTGCCTCGCTGACGGCAGTATGGACCATCTCGGCGACGTAGTCCGACTGGAGGGAGACGTCGGCGGACTCGCGCTCTACGAGGTCGTCCATATCCCGCAACACCGCCGAACGCTCTTGGCGTACCGATAGTTCTGAACGCGATGTCCGTCAGCACGACCTGGCCGCTTTTCGTGATTAGCGCTTCCCACTGCTCCGGAGACAGTCCGCCCGCCACGTGGCAAACAACGACGCTCGCCTGGGACAGCTCGACGCGGGTCAGCTCCAGCTCTATCGGGTCCAGTCAGGTTTCGTCGACATCCTGCGCCATATACGCAGCTTCGACGAACAACCCCATCGTGTTCAAGGACGACGTCCAGGCCGGCGTCGTCACGGCTGCCCCGCTGTGTGAACTCCTGCTTCGTGGCCGTGTCGAGCGGCTCTCACACCCGGTGTCGCAGTGCCTTCCTCCCGCCAGATTTCGAAGGGGGTTCCACTCGCCAAATGCCCCCACTCCTTGCCGAGAGCCTCTTCGCGCCCACTTGAACCCACCTTCACAACTGATTAATTAACTATCACCAGGTTGCAGCAGAACGTGATATGAGTGCGTCAGAGCAGGCGAGGAGCTCTCGACAGCGGCGACGTTGGCATGAATCGTGGCTCCCCGATCAGCAGAACTACGGGCTTCTGGGGTACTGGTTTTGTTCTCTCGGTCGCAGTACACACTCTAGTCGACAGGCCAGGACGTCAGTGGGGACACGCCCAGCGGGGGACGACGCCGATGGCCAGTGACGTCCCAGGCAACGGAGACCCAGCGTCAACAACGGATTCCTCGTCGACGCTCCCGATCCCAGTACCGGGCTCGATACGGTCGGACGAGTCCACGCCGGCAACGGACCCGATCGAGCCTCGACCGTACCTCGAGATCAGGCCTTCGGAAACGATGGTCGATCCGACGGCAGTGACGCGGGCAATGGATCAACTGGAGGCACTGCTCGCCGACCAGACACAGACCGGGGTGCTCGACACGATTCGTGGGTCAGCACAGGTTCCGCTGGTCGAGTGGCTACTCGTCTCCGACGGGCGTCCCGACCCGCAACTGCGGTATCTCGTCGGGACGTCCAACCCGGCGTTGATCGAGGACCTGCGGGGCCTCCTCCGACGGTGTTTCCCGGACACCTACGAACTGCGAGACGTTACGTGGCACCCCCGATACGTCGAGGAGTTCCTGCCCATCGGCGATCCAGTGACAGCGAATCACTCGGTCTCGTTGCCGACTGGTGAAACGATCGATACGACAGTCCATCCGTACGTCGCGGGGGTCGAATATCACGGCGAAACGAACCGAACTCGCGACTGGCAGACGCCCCTGGCGTCGTTTGCTGACCGGAACCAGTCAGCCCGACGAGTGAGCTCGTCGTCGGACCACCACGATGGGTCTCACCGGCCGTCGGTAGCCTCACTGGTCGAGACGATGTGCAACGCGGCGGTCCCGGTCGTCTACCAGCTGGTCTGTCAGACTCACGGCGACTGGAGTGGTCAGGCGAATGCGTATCTCTCGGATATAGAGAACGGGGCAGCGACGGGGCTTGACACCATCCGGGAGATCATCTATCCGCGGACCAGGGAGGAGCGGGAGCGATACACGCCACCGGCGTCGGACCGCAAGCGCATCGAGGCCATCGAGGAGCGTGACCCCCAGCACACGCTTCGGATCTCTGCTCGCGCCGTCGTGCTGACGCGAGACGACAGACAGCGGGCAGAGACAGTCGCCCGCCAGTTGCGGACCGCGCTCAGTGGCCTCGACGGTCCATACCACAAAGTGCGGGGACACGTCGTCACCGACGGGGACCTCAGGCCACTCGGTGAGACGCCACCCGGGACGGCGCTGTTCGAGGAGATGATCGACCGAACGGTCCATCCCGTGACCTACGAATCGAGATCGAACAAGCTCCCGTGGAATACGTGCCAGAGCCAGGGGATCGTCGTCGCTCCCGAGGAGTTGCCGGGGCTGTGTCTCGTCGACGGCACGGAACTCACACCAGACGGGCACCGCGCGCTCGCGACGCGGCCGGTCGAACAGACCGCGCTCGTGCTCCCGCCGCCACAGCAGCTCATGCGGTACACCCCGCCCGGGATGGCCCTGTGCATGCCGTTGACGCACGACCGGCGACCGTACGGCCAGCCGTTCTACCTCACGCCGAGCCAGCAGGACCGCCACCTCGTCGTCGTCGGCGACACCGGCTCTGGAAAGTCCGTCCTCGTGGAGGGCGGGATGGTCACGAACGTCGCGGCGACCGATGGCCCCGATGTCCTCTTCGACTACAAGGGCGGTGGCACCGCCGAGGAGTACCTCCGGATGCACTACGCCGAGTACGGTAACCTCGACGACGTGCTGTACTTCGACCTCGCGCGCGTGCTGCCTGCATTCTCGTTTTTCGACATCGAACCGCTCCTCGAGGCAGGCATCCCCAGGGAAGAAGCCCGCTCGCGGAAGGCGGGTCACTACGCGGAGATCCTCCAGGGCGTGATGGGCGCCGAGAACTACGGCGACGCCACCGAGTCGGTCAAGGCGATTCGCAACCACCTGCGAGCGCTCTACGACCCAGTCCACGGGAGTGACTCGATATCGCACGCCGACCTGTACGATGCCCTCCAGCGGACCCAGCGTGGCGAGGCGATGCCCTCGACGACAGACGAGAACCTGACCCACTACTTCTCCGGCCTCGCCGAGCGCGACAGGGACGTCTTCAACAAGATCCTCGGCGGCGCAGTCGGTCGCGTCGAGCGGATCGCGACGGATGGTCGTCTCGCGCCGGTCTTCGAACACACACCAGACGAGAACGGTGGAGGAGAATCGGACCCGACACAGCCGTCCTTCGACTTCACGGACCTCGTCGACGAGGACACGGCCGTCGTCTTCGACTTCGCGGGGATGGAAGGGTCGGTCAAGCGGACGCTGACACTGGTCATCCTCTCGAACCTCTGGACAGCGCTCAAAGCCCGCGAGCAACGACGTCGCCACTCCGGGTCTGACGCCCTGCCGCAGGTCAATCTCTACCTCGAAGAGGCGCGTGACGTCGGGGCGACCAAACTGCTCGATACGCTCCTCGCCGAGGGCCGCAGTTTCGGCCTGTCCGTCGCACTCGGGTTACAGTTTCTCGAACAGCTCGAATCCCCCGATCCCGACCGGAACACCTACCAGGAAGTGCTCAACGAGACGGCGACGTTCGTCGTCGGGAACGTCTCGGTCGATACCGACCTGCCGCGCGTCCTGGCGACGGAGTCGATGTCTCGGGAGGCCGTCGACAAACGCCTGACCGCGATGAGTCGCGGGGAGTGGCTCGTCCGTCCCGGGACTGACTTCGGTGACGAGGCGGTCCGGCCATTCCTCGCCCGCTCGCTCCCGGCCGCGGCCGGGCACCCGGCCAGCGATGACCCGCTCTCGGCAGTCGAGGAACGAGATTTCCAGACTGCCTTCGAACAGGTACGCGAGGAGACTGCCGCGAACGCGGGGCTTCGACAACACGAGAGCTTCGAGTCGGCTCAAGTCGACGAGACTGATGGAACGGGGAGCGAATCGGAGACGGACGAATCAGAACCAGAGCGACTGGATTCGACGTATCCCGCCCTCCGCGTCGATACGCTACTGCCACACACACGTCGCATGCCCGACTGCGTGGACTACGACGCCGAGGCGGATGCGATACGTTGCGAGGGGTGCGGGAACCGGTACGACCCGTCCGTCGACGGGATGCACCGCGCCATCGAGTGCTGTCACTCGCTGGACGAGGTCGATTCCGACGATATCCCGGTCTGCGAGTTCAACCTGAAACTCACACCGGAGGAGGTCATGGCCTCGGAGTGGTCGTTGACGCAGTTGCTGTTCGTCCAGGCCGTCTACAATGCCGAGCAGCGCCGCTACGACCCCCGGGCCTACGACCTCCTGACCGATTCGATGCTTCGCCTGGAGGAGTACGTCGGGATCGACAGGGAGGACCTCCAGCCCCTCCTGGACGCGGACCTGGTGCGCCACGACACTGACCACCCACATCGCATCTACTCGGTGTCGCCGGACGGCCGGAAGGCGATCGGGGAATCGTACAGGCGCGGCGTCGACTACGGCCACGGGAAAGGCGACCTCGAAGAGTCGAGCGAACACGTCTTCGGCGTCGAACTCGGGATCCGATTGCTCGAACAACAGTACGCGGCCGACCCCGACTCGGCCGTCGAGACAGTCGTCCCCTACTACGAGTTACAGGAGGGCTCGCTCCCCGCAGCGGCGTTCATGGGTGACGCCGCCGACGTCGAGGAGGAAACCAGCGACTTCGAACAGCGCCGACTGGACGTCGCTGGCCTCGACAGCGAGGGCGACGTCGTCGTCACGCTCGAGGTCGAACGGGTGAACAACGACATCCACCGGGCAGTCCCCGACGACTTCGACAAGATGGCCGCGTGCGAACCCGAGGAGGCCATCTGGATCGTCATGTCACGCACGGACGGCCACGAGGTACTCGCAGCGTTGAACGACCCGCCTGAGGGCGACACGCGTGTCGAGAAGACCTATAGTCAGAACACGCCGCCCCAGCAGTTCAAAATCGAAACGCCAGGACTGACGGGGATCTATCCCGCCGAGTACGTCCGGAATTCGCTACTCGAAGACCGAGGGTAGTCACGCAGTTTGATGAGAGATCACTGGGGCTCGTCCCTCCGACACCCCCGACCGCTATGCTCATTCTCCGGGACAATGCTTTGCCCGAACCTCGACGCCAGTTATAAAAAGAATAGACGGACAGTTATTCGTCACCGTCGAAGTCCGCCCGTTCTTCCGGATCATCGCTGTTTGTGATGATGTTGCCATCCAACGATGGGCGGTCAGGTTTCTCAGATTCCTCACTGTCAGCGTCTGAGTCACCACCCATCGCTAATTATCCTCCTCTTCGTCGAAGTCGCCCTTGAAGATCATCTGGCCTGAGAGCGAAGGGCGCTCGTGATCCTCGTCGCATTCGTCCGGATTGCGGTCAGGCATACTATAGGGTTTGTCGGCACCAGTGATGAAAGTTTGCTTAGTTGTTGCGTGTCTGATGCCAGCGACGGACTTGCCCCACGAACCCCGTAAAGTGCATGACGGTTAGTGAGAGCAAGACCGTGACCGTAACCAGCCAAGGCTCGACGTCGCCTGTTGCGGCTTTCTTGACGCCCAGGGCTAGCCAGGCCATTGAGTAAACCAACAGCAGGATCGTAAGTGTCCCCAACGGTGCATTCTTCGCATTCGTCCTGTAGTTGTACTCGATCCACTCAGAATACCCCTCAACGATTCCCTCTAAGTTTTGACGGTCAGTATAGTCGTTATTCAGTAAGTTCCTGAGATCAGTTGCTGCGAGACCGCTTTGGAGGCTTGACGCCGTATACGTAATCGCCGCGACGCCCGTCGATAGCAGGAGAAGCGATACACCAGCAATCGTGTAATTGTTGATGAGGTCCGTATAGTGAAGGATCTGGTTTGGTTGGGACTCGGGTGCGGTCGCGACGGATAGACCAGTCAATAGTATCCCCAGGATTACGAGGTTAATCCGAAGAATGCGGGCGACTTTCGAATCGATATCGTTCAGCGTGTTAATCTGGTTATCAACAGTGCGGTGTGCCTCTTCGCGTAATATCATCTCCATATCGATGTCGTCATCGCCGCGGTCTGCCATTTTGTATAGTTCCGCTTCCTACTGGATGATATTAAAGATAGTAGCTGCCATCCTTGGTGCTTTAAGTTGAACAGGTTAAATTGTACGGAATCCAACCAGTATCGGCTTGTTTAGTAGAACCGCCGGTCCTGATCGAGTACCTTCTGCGACGTTTATTGTTCCACCAACTGCTTCCGAGACAATTGATGTTTTTGAGGGATGATTGAAAAATCCGATAAACTCACAAATATTTAGAATAACGACTTCAGGGATTCCTGGCCAAATTACTCGATTTCGTACGTCACGATTCCGTCTCGACCACACGTCGAACACCGTTCAGCAATGGGTTCGACTGCTGTTCCGCAGTGTCTACACTCGACGATCGTTTCGCTATCGCTCTCTCGAAGATACCGAACGACCAGTAAGAGTCCGAACATCCTACCTCCCCAGGAACGACCACAGCGTATCCCGGTGCTCACGCACTGTCGTCGGTGAGACGGCCGCTTCATCGGCCAAATCCCGCTGGATAACTTCGATCCCCTGCTTGGCCGCGGCGACGGCCACGCACCCCGCCGCAAAGCCCGCGGGGTTGACGCCCGTCGTGAGGTCAGCCTCCACCGCTTCAGTCGCGATATCTCTGGCACGTCGCTCAGTCCTGCACGGAAGATCGAACGCCGAGACGAGCCGCGGAATGTACTCCTGGGGCTGCTGCGGAGGGACCGGGAGGTCGAGTTCCCTGTTGAGGACCATGTACCCGTTTCGGACTTTCTCCTCTCCGACGGTAGCGACACTGGCGATCTCGTCGAGTGTGCGTGGAACGTCGTTGATCCGACAGACAGCGTAAACGCAACCCGCGGCGATCGACTCGATCGACCGTCCGATGAGGAGGTTCTCGTTCTGTGCCGTCCGGAACAGGGAACTCGCCTGTTCCTGGACGGACCTCGGCAGGTCCAGTTGCGCCGTGAGTCGGTCGATCCCACCGAGTCCGTGTGCGAGGTTTCGCTCGCGCTTCGACCGGAACCGCGCCCGGTCGTGTTCACGGCGTAATCGTGCGAGTTGCCGTCGTTTCTTGCTCGGGATCGCGTTCCCCCTCGCATCGCGCTTCCGGCCGATAGTCGTTGAGAGACCCCGGTCGTGTCGCGTTACCGTCCGGGGACCGCCCGTCCGTCGCTTCTCCGTCTCGTCGCCACAGAAGGTTCTCGGTCCGCGCCTGTCGAGCCGACACGCCTCAATAATTAGCCCGCAGTCCTCGCAGCACTGCTCGCCATCGACGGTGCGAATCGTGCCGTCACAGTCGGGACACGTCGTCGAAGGAGTCGTCTTGCCAGTCGATTCATCGAAGCCACGTACGTAGATGTCTCTCGAACTCATTCGTTATCGCGGGCACCCGTCTGCAGGCCCCGCACCCGACAGGGGCCAGAAAAAATACCTGCGGCGCTGTCGCGGTCTAATCGAGTCTAAATGATTCGCCAGTGAAGCGGAGACAGTCGCTAACGATCTCGTTCGTTCCGTGTCGGCATCGGTCGCCTCCCTGTCCGAACACACTCCCAGCACGGGAAGTCGTCGGGGAGGAAGCCACACTCGCAGTCGTCCGATTCTGGTGACTCGTTAAGCTGAGTTTCAGCCTGCTCCGAATCATCCCGTTGTGGGCGCGTCCCACCATCAGCGAGCAACTGCACGTCGGTGGCGAAATCGAGGACCGGCCGCCGTATCGCGACGGCGACTCTGTGTTTGCACGCGTGCTCATAGTTCGCATCGGCAGGACAGGTACAGTCCACCGGAAGGCCGTCCTCGATAGTGACGAGGTACTCGTGGTCGGCTGGGACGGCGTGGCTGGCGTTTCGAACCCGGATGTCGGTGTCCAGCAGTTCGAACTCGAATGCCTCGTACTGAGCGCGTTTGCAAACACGATTCGATACCGAAAGTTCGTCGAGTGGATGTGGAGTCATGCGAGAATCCGCGAGGCCCGAATCGTGTGGCCCCGCACCCCGAAGGGGCCAGAGAAAACGCATGTGCACAATCCGATCGATCAGGAATTCGATTCGGTGTGAGGGACGTCCGGGAGGTTGGCCCGTTGGACACGGTCGTGCCACGAGCGAGGGACATAGCCATGTTCTTCGATCGCGTCGGCGTAGCCGCGAAGCAATCCGACGAGCACGAGTTCGGGAACCTCGTCTGTGGCCTGGCCTCCGAGCCAGCGTTCGAGCGACTGTGCAACCTGTTCGAACTGCTCATCGTCGAAGTCAGTCGTCATACGTCGTTTTAGGCGACCAGTGCAGGCTCGCCTGCGCCCTTCGCAGGCGAGAAAAAACGACCGAAGCGTGTATGATCGATTGGATGCCCCGGTGGGTCCAGTTCACTGGTCGTACCAGACACGAACGTACTGTAGACATAGGGGAGGATAGCTCGTCGGATAGAATTGAGAGAAGCCAACGTCACGAGGGTGTGACCCAGGAGTTACGACCCGAGATAAACGTCTTCAGTAACGGGGTACACCGACACACCACACGCACGGCCAAGACTACGAAGTGGCCCATCGAAGGAGAAGAGACAATCGTCGCCTCGTTTCGCCTGTAGAACTAAGATCGCTTCTTGGAGGGAAACGTCGTGCTTTGGATACTGGGCCAAGAATTCCGCTGCTGCATCCATGACACCCCGTGGACTCGTCGACAGTTCGCCTTCGTCCCAGGGATCCGAGCCGTGCTGGACGAGCATATCTGACGCCTTGATATCTGCATACAGATCGAGTGCCTCGTGTGCGCCCCGTTGAGAACGAAACGCCGAGACGACTTCTGCGACCACGTATGCATCAGTGACGTAGTACGCGCGTTGCCCCGTCAACTCGAAGAATCGATCGACGACTGCTTGCTTCTGTTCGGATCGATGATTCGTGGTGAGGCGGGCCAGTAGTGACTCTTTGTCGAGATACACGACCACAGAACCGATTTCATCGGGAAAGATGAGACTGTCCTTGACGAATGGAGCGCTGTCAGTTCCAGCCACGCCTACTCCTCGGAGGATTCGAGTTCGACACGATCACGCGTCAGCAACGGATCGTCACCATCGTGAAGCGGAGGCTCCCCAAGAGATTCAAAATCGAGAGCCGGGCCGCTCAGGAACGCTTCGAGCGGACTCTCACCATCCTCGTTATCTGCAGCCATCTGAATTCCCCGTATTATTCACATGTTGATTCTCGTCGGACTTAAAGCTAGAGTCTCGCCGCGGACCACAGTCCTTCTGGGTCTGTTCTCCGGAAGTTACTTCGACCGTGTCGATGATTTTCTCTGCCGTCCGGCTGATACGACCGAGTCTTTCGGTGATAGCGTCGCTGTCGTCACCTTCCCACGCTGCGAGGTAGAACGCCGAGTTGTTCGTGTCCAAGTCGAAGTGGCGACCAACGACGTAGGCGACTGCCTCGGCCTCGACTTCCCGTTTCGAGCGCTCCGTCGCGTCGTCGACGTCACTGTGTAGCAGCGCGTGGGCGTACTCGTGGACGAGCGTCGTCGCCAGGTCGGCGTCGTTCTCAGTCTCCTGGACTTCGACGACTGGTGCACTGCCGTCGCCGTCGTACTGACAGACGCCCTTTGCGTCCCCGTGTGACCACTCGTGGTTCGGGACGAGCCGAACGTCGATGCCGAGTTCAGTGGCTGCCTCGAGGAGCTCGGAGACGAGGTCCCCAGCGTCACCGTTTGTCTCAGTATCGAGTTCTGGCAGTGGGTCACCCTCCGTCTGCGAAATGTCGAAGACGGTCGTCGGTCGGAACCCGACCAGTCCTTCCGACCACTCCTCTGGTGGCGTCTCGTCGTACTCGCAATCGATCGAATCGTGGTACGACGGTGCGTTCTGGCACTCCGGACACCGCGTCGTGACGATCGGTGCCCAGATCCAGATGGCTGATTCGCCCTCCGTCACGTGCCGATCGAACTCTGACTGCCAGGTGTGGTAGCCCGCGACTTTTGTTGCCTGGGGGCACTGGGCCTTGATCAAGAGCGTATTTCGGTACGAGTACTCGTGGAAGCGTGATTGGACATCTAGCCACTCCTGGAACTGCTCACTGGTCGCGGCCTCGTCGGTCAGGTCGGCCAGGTCTTCGACCCACTCGGTGATCGTGCTGTGCATCTCGTCGTCGCGAGTCTCCTGGTCGTCGAAGGAGACTCGCTGATCGTCTTGTGAACTCATTCTCGGAGTGCGAGGGTGTGAGAACCCCCGCACCCCTTCAGGGGGCGATAAAACGCTGTCTGCTGAGCAAGGCTGACCGATGAAGAAGCTCCTCGGAAAGTGGCTCAGTAGCCGCTATTTACCTGCACAGGAGTGCAGAACCGCTATAGTTCGACACCGCCGTGCTGGATGACGTCCTCGGTCCGAAACCAGCTAGCGTAATCCTGGTGCCCGAAGACCTTGTCGTCACTCCAGATGTCACCACCTGTCGCGATCGCTGCCGCGAGGAACACGACGTCGTCCTCGTCGCGGCCTTCGAACTGACGCTCCTGATCTGCATCGGGATGTGAGGACGTCGCCTCGGCCGCGGTTCGATACTGTAACAGGACATCCGCTTCCGGGACGAGGGTGATGTTCTTGAAGAGACGATCGATGAGTTCGTCGATGGCCGTCGCGGAGAGGCCCGCTCGTTCCTGGATCACGCCCCGGTTTCGACGAATTTCCTCGAACGAGGGTTCTGGATATCGGAGGTCTCGTTCGAGATCAACAATCAGCTTCCGTGTTGCACCGCCAATGAGCCCCGAAAGAGCGGTGTTCGTGTCGATGACGAGGGGCCTACTTTCCTGCCAGTCGTTCTGCGACATTGCTGTCGATCAACTCCGCGAGTTCGTCGACGTCTTCGTCGGTGAGTTCACTGTCTGACGTGAGCCGATTCATCATCTCGAGATCGTCGATTTTCTCTTCGAATGCGTTGCGGGCGACTTCGGACCAGTTGATCTCGGAGTGGTCCTCCATCTGTGCTTTGAGGTCGTCGTCGACGTTGATGGTTACCGTTGGCATCGTGGATTGCTCCTTGGCTGGGATTATGGCTGCTGTGACTTATGTCTATTGTGGAAACTGTGATTTCTGTGTCCACTGCGTTCGCCGCTAATTCTGACGTGATCAGCTGGAATGTGCGGGTTCGATCGCCCCCGCCCCTTCCAGGGTGCGATAAAATAGCGTGGGAGGAGCCCGGACGCTCAAACGCCCGTTTGTGCCATGGGAAGTATATTTGCAGCCAAAGGTGATAGATAGCTATAGACATTCAAGCGGGCCACTATGAGAGAATGCCAGAACACGTATCGAACGACTGCGGCCGCCCGGACGATGCGCCGTCGAACGCTGTTAGCGTCGACGGCCGCCCTCCTTCCCGCTGCCCTGTCCGGCTGCCAGACCGGGCCAGAGACCAGCGGTAACCTCGTCGACGAAGTACCGACTGCCAGCTTCCAGATGACCGCCGTTACCGATGCCGAACTCCCGGAGAAGGTTCTCTACTCACTCCAGTCGTATCCGGACGAGGATCCTGATGCAGCACTACTCGAGCGGATACGCGACGGTGGGGCGACGACTGAGGGGACGCGGCCCCCGCTCCCGGCAAACCGGCACATCGCGACCGACGATGCAGTGGTCGAACTGTCGAAAGAGGTCGTCGGCGAGACGCCGGCGACGACGTACTCTGTCAAAGTCGACATCGTCCAGGATTCGATCCAGGACGATGAAGCGATCCGGTTCACAGATCTGCCCGAGGTTGACCGAACTGTCTTTTCCGATAAGGGGCTCGCCGACGGCGACGTCGTCGGCATCGGGACGACGCTCCTGTATACCCACGAGGAACGCAAGCAGTCCGTCCTCGTCCCCGAATCGGAGTATGCCTACATCGTCTGGGAGAACGGCGCCGAAGCCGAATGGGTCGTCGACGACGCCTACGAAATGTCGCTGAAGACCTACGACTATTCGGCCGAAGAGGTCGCCACCGTAGTGGAATACGGCCAGCAGATGCGCGAACAGTTCGCGTTCGAGTTTTCCGGCCTCTCCAGTGAGCAACGAGACATCGTGGAGACGGCTACCGGCGACGAACGGTACGTCGTCAGAGCAGACGAGACAACGCCCCAGCCACTCGTCGAACTCGCCGACCAGTTCCGTCCACAGGAACAGGCCAGAGGTCTCGACGAATCAGGCGAGGACGACCTGAGCGGGTCGTACATCGTTCGCTATGAGGGAGAGATCTACTGGACCACGTTCGTCGTCAACGGCGAATCGTTTGCAACATCGACGCCGAGCTGAGTGAGGAAGTTACGTAGTATCGCTGTGGACGTGAATTTCCGCGTCGTCGTGGACCCACGTCTGGAGTTTCTCGATCATGTACGTCTGTGCCTCGTCCTCGTCGAAGACGTCCCTGTCGAGCGTGTCTCGCGTGATCGATCGCAATGCGTGAAGCCGACCACGAAGGACGCCATCGCCGACTGGTTCGCCGTCGTTCCACCGGACCGGGACGAGTGCGCCGTTGCCGACGGTATCGCCCTCCTTTGTTTGATGCTCGACGTGGTCCATCGCGAAGGAGAACGTCCGGTACGCCGTGACGTCGAAGTCCCGGTCGACGACGTAGAACGCTTCGTGAGTGAGGTAATCGACGTGGCCCTCGCAGATTGTCTCAAGCGCGAGGGCGATTTCTTTCGGTTCCATCTCGACCGGCGCCGCCCGATATCGGCCGCTGTCCACGGAGATACCGGCGCCACCGGGCTGGACCTCCAGCATGAGATCGAGTCGGTTTCGCTGGTCTGTACTCGGGACGCCGCCACCGAATGGTGTGTCAGCCGTGATGTCCGTCGCCAGTCGAAGTTCGTACGCGCCTTCGTGTGAGTAGTGCAGGTTGAATCGTCCGTCAGGTCGCTCGTACGCGACGAGTGCTCTATGTGCCATGATGTGCTGCGGGATTGCCCCCGCACCCCTCGGGGGGTAATAAACACACCGTAGGTTAGATGTCCCAGAGAACCGCCTCGCGATATGCGCGGTTAACGGCGCTCATCGGTGGAAATGGTCCAATTCCGCTGAAGTGACGATGTTCTAGAGAGGGAGGCCTTCATTGACTGGCGTCAAGAGTGTCCTCTACATTCTTCGCCAACCAGTATGGGTCTCGTGGTGGCACTTGACCCACTTCAAGCAATTCATCAAGATGATCGACGAATGCTGTCCCCTCGTGCCCCGCCTCTAAAAGTTGCTCTTTGAGGCTAGAGGTGTATGCCTTCCAGTCCACGAGGTCGGGAAAACGCATCCACTTGCCCGGGTAACTGATATCAAGGAATACGTGGTGACGAGGCTTGTGCGTAGAACAGAACGGTACGAGGTTTGGCGCGTCCGCAATGCCCCAGAATTTAGGTGGAACAATCCTCACATACCCAATTTCATCATCTGAATCGCATAGAATACAGGAGTCCCCATATTTCTCCCTAGCACGGCGCTTCCGAGCTTTCGTTATCGTATCAGTATTGTCGTCCTTCGGCCGAGTCTCGTACCCGAACGTGCGCCCCATTTGCTCCCGTGGAGGCATGTGAAACTTCGAGTTGCACTCTGGGCACCGCTTATTCCCACCATCTCGCCATGATTTACAGTTGGGCCACGATGTCTTCATCCGGTCCCCCTCGTCGAGACGTTCTGGAGTTAGGTCACAGCCACATTTGCAGGTATACGGCCGTACTTCAGTGCGTTTGAGGCCGTGTTCTTCAGATTTTCCAATGATGAAAACAACCTCATGCCGACTGGCTGGCTTGTGAAGAGTCTCAAAGAGCATATCGATTGTACTATTCTGTCTCCAAAACAGTTGGGGGCCAACACTCCTCGCAGTATTCTATCTCCTTATCGTCGAACTTTAACTTGGGGCGTATTTCGTCGTCTTCTGTTGGCACACCGCATTCCGTTTCGTCTTGTTGTTCTCCATCTTCGTTGAATTCCGAGACCACAGCGTGGCAGATCCCTGGGGCACGTTCAAGCTCTACGGCGGAATGGCCTGAAAGGTCTCGGTCGAAACCAGGCGCACTGATTACCATACCCCGACAACATAGTCAATCAACAATAAACGCACCCCCCTTTGAGAAACTACAACTGATCTAACGCATCGACAAAGTCGTCAAAGTCTGCATATACATCTAAATCATCTTCACCTTCAATTTCATCTGTTACCCGTTCAATGAGTTCGACATTTCTCCATTTCTCTTCAATCAATAGCATCTCACACTCTGTGATTATTCCGTGAGCGCACACGGCTATATCAGCAATATCGTTGGTGTCGATCGTCTCATTTGGTGCCATCAGTACTATTCGGTGAGCATAGATTATCTTCTTCACAAATTCGATAATATCTACGTCTCCCATCTGCAGTTCCATTATTCCGTCACCCCGTTCTTTCGAATAAGATTCAAAAGCAATCGCCTTGAGGTCCTCAAATTCATAATTTTCAGCGATGTCTTTGAACTGATTAATGCCGACCTCATATTTCCCAGTCGGTACCCAATCAGACAGGCGAAAAATCATCTGTAATGTCCCCACCGGGTCAGAAGGAACGGTTAGCTTTCGTAGGTCATATCGGAGACCAGCGTCCGGTACCATATGGATGGGGTCTTCAGTAATATGATAAGACTGGCCATCAGGGGGCATAGGTGGGATATAGGTGTCTACAGTTTCGGCAATTAGCTCTGACATCTCGTCTTGCTCCCGACGCTTTACGAGGTCAACGAGGTTTCCAAAGGAAAATAGAACTTCAATCCCATCCTTGTTAGTCACAATTTCTCTAAACCTCCCAAAATCTGTTGGATTGTTCTCCATTCGTATCCAGTACTTCGTATCCAATAGGATTCTCATTGATGTTTTCTTGGCAATTACCAAGTATAAACCCTCGTCCACACGTGGATTGGGTGCTATCCGCTATAATAGTAGAAAAAGAGGTGTAGAAAGTGATTGGACCTACTTACCGACCGTCACATAGGAAACTGGAATGGCATTCCGAGTGCGACCGGGCTTGTTCTCCCGTTCGTACCCGCAGTTTTCGCATGCTCCGCATGAGTACGTCGTTTTTGAATTTGTGCTCTTCTCAATGGAGGTGGAAGCGTTGCACTCAGGACAGCTTACCGTGATGGTAACGTCGAACATGCTCTCCTATCGAATTGGCTGAAACATAGGGGTATCGGGGGGAGGAGCGTTTTAGCCAGCATCTGAGGGTCCGTAGAACATTTCTTGTGAATGTGGGTTGTGGGACAATGTTTGGCGACACGAGGTGCGGGAACATTAGGCCGTCATACCGGTTTCGCACCGTTGTTTACTGAGATATTGGGGGTAGGTTTAATGCAGAAGTCTCCAGACTGCTGAGTATATGCTAAATGAGGTGCAGCGGTGGATTGACGACAGCCAATATGACAATTGGGAATGGTATTCTCTCATCATTGCAGCCAGTATCAGTGGTTGCATTTTCTTCGAAGTGTATTCTGTCACATCGGCCCTCAGGTCGCTAGATACCCAAATAGTGATGTCTGGATACACCTTCGGTGATTTTTTCATCGCATCACTGCAAGGTATTGTGATGGGATTTGTGGGCAAGCGCCTGTATACACATGGTAATAGCTATTCGAAGTTCATGACAGACGATTTCGCTACGAAAGAGATGACCTTCGTTGCCCGAATTGGAGTGATGACGGTGATCAGCATCATGGTCGGATTAGTGTTGCCAGATATGGTTAGTCAAAGTGCAGATTACGTCACCGTGCAGGTCGCTGGGACAGTTGTTGTAGCAGGTAATCTCTTGATTCATTCCGAAATCCGAAATTGGAATGTGATGAATGAAGCCCCCGTGCTTGCCGCAGGCAGTCTTCTGGCTGTCGCACCAATGCTCTGACTTTGGCAAAATTATCAATGGACTCGTTAATGCGGCCGATTGACGTGGGCTAAACCCATCCAATCCCAAATGGAGTCTTATCAGTGTTTCTGGCCTTTCTCTATGATTCCCATCCCGCACGATGTTACTGTAATTGGAACAGGGAGTATCCAACTGATGGTTTTTGGTCATAGTTGGGAGTAGTAGCTCACAGAAGTTGCGCCCGATTTCGGAGCTATTGGTTCATTGATTCCTGTTCTCTATTATGTCCGATTGTATCGGGAAACGAGGGAACAAACCAAGGCGACATAGGCTAGCTACGCTCCAATTTTGGATACTAAGTTCGACGGGAAAAGGAACGAATTTTTCTTGACTATTGCTAACCAATGTGAAGGAAATGCGAAGAACGCTCCGTTGAATCGGCAGAAACCGAAGTCCTCCATCCACCTACAGGAGAACACGCACGGTCGTGGCTGCGCGCGCAGCGAAAGAGAGGTCGAACGGAGTGAGTCCTCTGAGAGCGAACGGGGAACGCAGTGACCCGTGAGCAGCGAGCACGGAGCGGAGGGTGGGGAGGCGGGGCCTGGGTCGGTCTGGCACGAAAGAAAAAGACCGCACTAGTCGCCTACTCCCACCACTGCCCACGTTCCGGGAAGTGCACTTCCGACCACCCGGTGAGCGCTATCGAGCAACGGCCCTGGTACCAGTTCTTCGCCGCCGCCCTGAATCGGACGCGTTCGCCCTCACGAACCATGGACTGGTCGGATTTTACCCAGGAGGTGAACTTGGTTCGTCCACTCTCGTCTTCGATCAGCCCGACCTGCCGAATTGCTGGGGAAGAGGGGTCCCACAACTGGGTAACGCGCCCCTCAACAGTCACCTCGCTGCGATCGACGTTCTCGATTTGGTCGATCGGCACGATGACACCAGCCTCGTCACGAATCGACTCGATGACCTCGACGACTGCATCTATGACATCCATCCCGGCCGCGATTCGTTCGGCCAGCTTCCGTGATATCGCCGCTCTCGTCAGGCCACCGTGTTCCTCCGCCAACCTCGCCGCCTGTTCGTTCACTGTCGAGAGTTCCGCCTGCGTGAGTTCCGCCCGGGGATCTCCCCGATCCGGGCCTGCCCACTGGTCCACGCCCGCTCGTCGTCGCTCGAACTCCCGCCGTTTTCTCGCACTGCCCTCCTTCACCATCTGTCGCGACCGCGCTTCCCGACTCGATTCCTGCCGACTGTCCCACCGCTTGTGCGTTCGCTCTATCTCCCACTCCCGAGCTGCCAGCTTCTCTTCCGCCTCGAGTGTCAACCCCGTCCGTCCAGCGTCGGGGTGATTCGTATCGACCTTTCCCTGTATCTCCTGTTCGACTGACCGCCGCAGCTCCGGCTCCTGACCAGCCGCTCGCTCGTGTCGCTGTTCGACCGCCTGTTCCTCGACCGATCCTTCATTACGGAGTAGGTGCTTACCTTTCATTGGATTCACCAGAATCCGAAGGCGCTCTGCGCCACCACCGCGATGCTCCTACATCGCGGTTTTCCGACGTCGACGACCGACAGACACGTCTGCGCGTCTCGCTCGCGCCTTCGCGAGCGCCCCCGGGCGCGAGCGAGACGCGCTGTCGAGGCAGAACAAACCAGCCACGCGCGCCGACCCACCCGGAGCGAGCGGCCAGCACACAAGCCGGTTTCGCGTCCGTCGACCGCAGGGAGACGCAACCGAAAGCGCGCTTGGTGCTGGCGCGAGGGCACATTCACTTTAGCCCGGAACGGGCGCGGGCGGTGCGGAGAGCGCCCGCACGCCCGGAATGGTCGGTCGCGAGCGACGCGGAGGGTGGCAGCGGCGAGCGGGGCGAGCCGATACCGACCCCAGCAAACCACGTGACTCAATGCCCAACAAACCACTAGGGTGGGACTGAAAGGGGCCGGGCGGTCGGCGACGGCAGGCGACGCAAGCACCGCAACGAAGTGAGGAGCGCAGCGAGCCTCCCGAGCCGACTGCCCGGGGGCTTTCGGGGTGGTAGCGATTCTATTCTATAAGCAAGAACAGACGTCAACACCAACCTACGCGTAGAGGAAACCCAGACCCCTCCCGTCAGGTAGTCTCCTCGCCGTCCCGTACCCGACGCGCTTGCGCTATCTGTCGTTCGATCCCCTCCACTAGAAAATCCTTTTCCACGTACCGGTACGCAGGCAGTAACGATCGCTGCCGACCGATACGGGGGAAGCCGTAGTCACCCTGGGCGGCCGCCCTGGCACTCGACTGCCCATCCACGAGTGGTGGTTCGGCACCGTGGGAACTCGGGGAGTGGTCGACGACATCCAGGTCGGAAGCATCGATGGCACTCCTGAACCCGGGTGGGGCGTCGTCCACCGTCTCCACCCAGACGAGCGCCTCGTCGTAGCCGTCCGTCGGGAACGGAATCTCCTCCACGGCGTGGGCCCCACAGCGCAGGACGTCAGTCACCCACCCGTCCGGGGGGTCACTCATCTGCGCGAAGTTGGGCATATTGTCGACCCGGATGACGTCCATCAGGATGGACCCGGCGGGATCGACGGGGACGTATGTCTCGTGTTTCAGGTCACAGGTCAGGTAGATCGGTTCCCCGTGGATGTCGCGGCGAATCTCGTCGGCCAGCGCCATAGGCACACGCACAACACGACTGTCCGTAACTAGGCAGGTGATATCTGCACACTCCTTAATTCAACTAAGAAGGAAACAAGAAAAAGTTGATACGCCCACCCCAAATCGACACACGTAGCGACGCCACACACGAACTCGTCGCGACCCAGGGTGGACAACAACGAGGTTCCAGTACACATGGCCGAAATCCAGATAGCAGAGCGGTACAGCCTTCCGCGGGACGTCGCCGGACAACCAGACGACGAGGTCGAACCGCGTCTTGACGACGCGCTCTCGGAGTGTCTCCCCGACGACCGACTGGTGGCGCGAAACCGCGCTCTCGATGTCGTCGTCTCCCTCCCCCGCCACTTCTACCCGAGCATCGACAAAGGCGGCGCGCAATACACGAACATCTCGATCAGCCCCATCGACCAGACAGTCGCCGACATGGCGGCCGCCCTCGACGCGGTCGAATCGATGCTCGACCCGCCAGCAGGGCTGAAAGCGTGTCACTACGGCGTCCGCGCGGGGTCGATACAGCTCTCGTCGAACACACCGGGCCGGTTTCTCACCGATTTCGAGGACGTCGCGTCCATCGCACCGACGGTCGATAAGCGCCGTCCCGTTCTGACGCGCAACGCGACGAAGCCCGAAGTGATAGGGGCGTGCGTCTGGCCCACGAGCTATGGGACGTTCTACCTGCAGGCACAACGGCGGCACGGCAACACGACTGTGAACGTCCACTACGGCATCCTCGCCCACGGGATGCCACTCGATACGACGCCGATAGAAGAGTTCTTCGACGCACTCGCCGACGGGGCCGCCCCGTCTCAGGCCCCTTGGCCGTACCGCCAGCTCACCCTCGCTGGTCTCAGATCGCTACCGATCACCGACGCCGAATCCATCGACGACGCTATCGTCGCGGCCGAGTCTGACGTCATAATGAAACTCACACACGCCGGTGAGAACCCGGTGTACCAGTATCAACCCCCCGAGAACGCATTCTCCTGGCGGGCACGGGAGGAGATCTACGATCAGCTACGGGCGATCAGTACACTGGGCTACGAGACGAAGCAGATTGACCAGTCCGGGCCCTACGTCCTCGATACAATCCACGCGCTGGATATGCCCGTGAATCACCTCTGTCTCGTGACGACCACACTCGATAGCAAGCCGGGAGCTTGACCCCTTGGTAACCACGGTGAACGGCCGGCTCGATTCGATTGTACGTTTCACTGGACGCCCGACGGTCGAGCCCAGGTCAAACACCGCGGAGAGGTGAAACCGGACGCAACAAGGTGACCGGGGATACCACTCACCCGAACCCGGTCGTGGCTGCAGGTACAGGCGCCTGTTCTCTGGAGGCGACCAGATAGCGCGACTATGCCCCTGTACAGAAAGAACCGTAGCGGCAGGTGAGGTGATCCGAACGTTGAAGCCACGAACCAAGAGTTAGGATGGTATGCAATCGGGGCGTACGCGGCGAACATTCATTCACGGGGTTGCGGTTTCGGTACCTCTTCTCGCAGGGTGTACCTCTGAGGAAGGAGGGACACCAGAAGACGATACGATTCAAGATAGCGACGGGGACGGCGTGATCGATAGCGAAGACTATGCCCCCACGGATCCCGACGTGCAGCGAAAGTCCGATCTGCAAGAGACAGCGACTGAAGCAGCTGACCGAGTGACGCCGACGCCAGCCACGTCGACGACGACCCCCGAACGAACCAGTTCACCCGAACCAACGAGGTCGCCGACCCCGACGAACGATACGCCTGCAGGCAGTTCGAACACGGTGACCGTCTCAGAGCATCTGAGTGAACAGTCCAGACTCCACTCGTATTCTGCGACGGATGCCACAGTTGTCGTGACGTCGTACCCCGAGATCCCCCACGATCGTGTCCAAATTGTGGGCATTACGTACGAGTACCCCCGTGGTGAGGGCGTAGCGTACGGCTCCAGTGATGCTATCGACACACCCAGGGACGGAGATTCGACGCGCGTCACGGTCTCGATGACCGAAGGCGATGTCTCCCGTGGAGAACGGCTCCATCACCTGATCTTCGCCATGCCCGAGGACCAAGACCTCGAAAACGTCGACGGAGACGATCTAACGTTCCTCTACGAAAGCGACCCGTTCCGGGTGAACTCGGACACGGGCGAGATCTCACGCGACCCACCGAGCCACGCCCAGGATGATGCCACGCAAGATGGGTTCGAGCGAAAATCTGTCGAGGGCGCGTATCGACTCCAGTTCGACGGGCAAACCCAGGGACAGCCGTGGCGAGTTGGCCTGTACATCTGGAAATCCGCGTACAGTCAATCCGTGAACGAACCTCGGGGCCGAGGCTATAGTGAGTACGTTGCACTCGCTCAATCGAACGGGAACGCCGGAACGATCGCTGAAATCCTCGACGAAGCTGCAGAAGCGAACTCGTTTACCGGGAAGCGAGCAAAAGTCGAGTTCGTCATCGACTGGGTCCAGAGTTTCCCGTACGTCACCGACGACGTCGATACCGGATACGACGATTACCCGAAGACGGTGACTGAAACCATGGTCGAGGTCCGTGGGGACTGTGAAGACACGTCGATTCTCCTCGCAGCCATTCTCCAGACGGAGCCATTTAACTACGATATGGTGTTGATCCAGCCGCCCGAGCACATGGCTGCCGGGATCTACGGGAAAGACCAACCTGGCTATTACTGGGAGGCAGATGGACGAGAGTACTACTACATTGAAACGACGGGCGAAGGCTGGGGGATCGGCGATCTCCCTGAAACGTACCAGGGTGAAAACGCAGTCGTGCATCAGGTGTAACGCAGGTAGAATCCTCTCTTCCAATTCGGAATGGTTTGAAGCTGCTGTGCCTCTCGGCACCACTCCACAGTCGGGGAAACACGATCACGACCGTCGAACGGGGCACTAGGCACGGCTCGTTACGCCGTCTGTTCTTCACGATCGGCCCTATAGCCCGGTAGAATGGTTCTTGCGGGTGTCTAGGACTGTGTGTGAAGAACGACATGCAACGTGGATGGGCACGAATGTGATATAGAAAATGCGCTGTACAGACAGTAAACTCCCTGTTTTCGGGCCGCTTGGCACTCACGGCAGGCCGAGACTTCGTGGTCAGTGCCATGCGCTCGGTGCCTCACAACCAAAATCGAAGGACGGCAGTCGTGTGTGAAGCTCGAATCCGTCTCAGACTGTGCTCGTGCCATCGCTCGAGTGGCCCACCGCTTCTCGTAAATTCCCCCTCTCACACCCATGTGGACCCCTTACAGGCCACTTGTGACGTGCACCTCGCGCTGCCGCCCTTCGTTTCTGCCCGCTCACACACGACCAGTGACTGCCCTTCATACTGTCTCTACCGGGCGAAAACGCCGATCGTGAAGATTCAGAGACGAACGAAGAATCCGTTTCTGGTGCGGAAAGACGACGTCAATTGCTCTGGGTTGCTGTGAGTCTGTGCAGTTGAAACGTGGGTAGGGGCCAGCGCCTGCGTGGCGATGTCTGAACCGACCAGTTTTGTGATGGCCTGAACTTCGAATCTCCAAGGGCAGAATCGTCTTCAGTGATAATGCGCTCCAGAACAAGATCTGGGCCGGAAGTCGATGGACCCTGAAGAATGGAAATTCCACACTTGTCCGCTCGACTTGCTCCGTTCTCTTCGATAGCGTAATCTCCGCATCACCGTAGTCTGGAACGTGTACCGTGTCACCGACGATTTGCATCTCTTGCAGACACAACTCCGCGTCATTGAGCCCAGCAAGTGGGCCTCAGTATCGTTGTCTACAAGTTCGTCGACAGGGGCAACTGCGTACCGTCCGTCGACGCATCTCTGATAGATAGTCCAGAGGTCGTATTCTCCACGGCCCGCCATGATGGGCTAACATCTCTCGTTTGTCCGCTTCTAACGTCACGAGTCGGCTCGTTTATACGTGACTCATTCCAATTTAGCCACAGACAGGGGAAAGAAAGTAGATTAGCCTTGTACGGACTGAAAGTGAAAGTAAACGGGGAATGCCATTAATAAGATACAGTCGATGTATATGTGGGGATTGATGGAATTCAACTATCGTACTGAATTGGAACCTTCTTTTCTGCGAGATAAGATTTCATCTCACTTTCCATCCTTCTATGGACTTCATCGAAAACAACCCGATTTGAATGGTCAAATTCGAGCATAAATTGACTTCCCGCTCCTCTATAGGGTGTTCTGTAGGTATCTCCCTCATATTCAAAGACTCCCCCTTGGCCAGAACCCATCTCTTTGTAATTCTCCGGAATTTCTTCATCCGAAGCCCAGTGACATTTTACAGTAAGGCTTTGTTCCTTTCCTTCTAGCCAGTAGCGCCTAATACACGTGCTACGCAAATCTCTCAGATTATCGCGATCGACGACGACCAAGAGAAAGTTGGTTTGAGAGGGGATCAAAATCTCAGAAAGGGCTGGGAAGTTAGATTTTGCTAGGTTGTTATATTCTTTGTAATAGTTTGTGTAGTATGTTTGGATATTCTCAAATATCGATTCGTCAGAGTAGAATTCGAGGATGTTGGAGACGTCACTTCCCGGATCCATCCGATCCCGGTCATTATATGGTTTTTCGATAAAGTCAACTGACGACTCTACTAATGCGTTAATCATCCTCTCCAACACCTCTTGTTCGTAATCCTCTGCTATGATCCGGTGAAGGGGTGGGTCAATTTCTGCTTCTTCTGTCCTCTGTTGGGCGATGTCGTGAGCATGATCATAACGGTCGTCTGACTCCCCCTCTAGGAAACCGTCTATAACAATATGAACATCACTAACATTGCGATCCTGGAAGATCCCCTTACTTTCCTCTGATAACCAAAACTGAAGATATCGGTAGTATCCCTCTCTAATTTCGTCAACGCTGTATCTTTCCTTTTCCTCAAGCCCGAGTAATGCTGAGAACCGACTAATGAAGGGATATATGTACTCTATCGCCAGAAACGGACAAGATGAGTAGTCAAAATTGTACTCATCAAACAAGTCGGGTACACGGTGATCCAATGCATTATATGCGAATCCCTTGGGGTCCCTTCTTAGTGGATTATCTGTTGGATTTCCAGACATCCGATTAGCTCCTAACTTGTGAATTTCGTCCCAATCTGAATCAATGTCCCTAATCTGCGCATCATTTTCATCATCCTCGATTGGATAAAGAGTATAACTCAACTCATCCTCTTCGTAAATTATATTTCCAAAACCAAATTTCCAGATTCTTGGATAGAGTTGTTCTTTAACGATCTCGAAGTCGGAATCCAGAAGAGAGTGGTATTTATCCAAGAAGGTATGGATATCGCGGAACTCAGGCCTCTGCTTTCCAATCGTGGGATTTGAACGACGCTTGAGTTTTTGGTATTTCTCTAAAATATCGTTCCGCTTCCTCGTCCGGTCTGCAATGTCTCTCCAATCTTCAACGTAGTCTTCTGTGCTATCTGAGATTACGTTCTCCACTGGAAAGTGGATAGTCTTATAGTCCTGATTATGGAGATCCTCATTCTCGAACCACTCTACAGTAATATTCTTCCAGTAGGCCCGCTCGTTCTGGACATCCACTGCTATAATTAGAAATGGTTCACCGCAGGCATAGCAATAGGAGAGATGCCTTGTTTCCATTTGCTTTTTTGGCGTCTCTATATGGTCATCTGGGAGCTTTTTGACCTGAATGATTAACCGGCCTATTGGTGAATTATCCTCGTCAACCATTTCCAAAATTCCGTCATGGTTGGGGGCTTTATCGCGAGAATCGATAGACGACTTCACAGAATCCGCTAGGATGATATTTAAAACGTCAACAGCATCGTGCTCATGTTTATCTGATTCTGGATAGGGTGCCGGTTTAACCCTGTCATCCTCCCCTTCGTTAGCCATATCTACCGTTCATTTTCCCGCCGTAAGAATCTAATCTCAATGATGATGTTCAATTGATGGTTGGGAAACGAGATCAGGAGAACTTCTTCTCACTCCTATCCCAGGGGGTCGCGCGTCGAGGAATCGGCTCGCCGCGATATGCACACGAGCCAAGGGAGTCCGTGTGCATACTCGGGTCGGTGCGAGCGGCTGAGTGGGGGACGTCTGGCCGCGATGGGCATGTGCTACGGTGTTTCTTATAGGCTAACCCGGTTTGAGTTACCCAAGCTACCCCTGGTTTACGCTCCCGTGTGTACGAGTGCCCGGTATGCGCATTCGCACTGACGGCAAGCACGCCCGCCGGGAAGACACCATCGAGCAGGCTGCCGACTTCTGGGGCTGTAACAAGACCACGGCACTCATGCAGTCCGCCGAATTCGCCGTTCGCATCGACAGCGGAATCCGGAAGGTCCTCGTCCGCGAAGACTTGACACTCCGGCAAAAGCAGGAGATAGCCCAGACGTTGAGCGTCCCCAGCTACTACGAGATCGACGTTAAGGAAACGGTGGCGGTGGATTAGTAACAGGCTCTATCGGCTCTGTGGAAACCCTCTACAGGTGATGGGTCCTGAGCGGTGTGATGACTAGACAGCGCTTTTCCATCAACTGAGCGTGACCACTCTAACTGGAGTTGTTCACCCCAAAGTGGAAGCATCTCTTAATTTACCCCTCACTCGGAGAATTTCGATGGCAGTCACTAATGCTGCAACAAATGCTATCAATATTTCATAGAGTGGCGTGCGCGTATTGAGCATCTCTAAAATAGGGGGCGCTGCGCCGATAGCGAATATTGCCAACGGAAAAACTATTAGAACTTCTATGTTTACGTGTTTGAACCCTTCCTTGATGTCTGAGAGCATGTACTAAACCAATAATCGCACTCCATATTAATTCACTATCTGGACACAAAGGGTCAGTATTTGTTCGCTGGATACACTCTCTCTATTCAGCAGGCCGTTTATGTCTCCTCCTAAGAGCTTAAACAGAGCCGCTCTATGCGTCCCTGACAGTTATTCCATGGAAGCACTCGGGATTGCTGCATAGCGCGTAGCTATCAAAAGGGAGCCGCCGCGCGATGGTGACGCGCTTGTACTCTTTCGTCTCCTCGCGCCCCAGGTGGTCAGTCCGGTAGGGCTGCCGGCCAGATCGGCATGCTGGCCGAATCGGTAACGGGTTCTTCGATTCGTCGCTTAGCTCACTGGGCGCCGGAGCTCGGTGGATTGCCGGGCCACTTGCCGCCCGCTCGACCAGGCCGTACTCCGGAAGCACGTCGAGAGGTACGCGGCTCTCGGCAATCTCGTAGTGCCGGGCCCCAGTGCCGCCGTTGTCCAGCAAGCAGTAATGTTTCGCGCCCATGCTCAGATCACCGCCCTTGCACTTCGCCGGTTGCTGCTCAAATTTCGTTGCACGACTGGAATACTCGCTTTCGCCGGGAAAAGAAAGGTAGCAGCGGTCTTGCGGACAGTTCATTATGAACGGAGGCGGTCGCTCATCATTAGGACGTGAGGCGTCGAATCGAGTGCAATGTCTCCTCGATTTGACCACTGTACGGCGGTCGGATTGCGCCGTTGCACGTTGCATCCCCCCTCCCGTACTCAATAGTACATCAACCGCGGCAACTTTCAATTACGAATGCACGAATTAGGTGACTCCAAGCCTGAAAACGGGCTTCCTGATATTCTGAAGAGTTGAAAGGGGATGATAGAGAGTATTCTAGTGAACGGATCTGGTTCTCATACCGACAGAAGGCGGTGTGACGTTCACGTTTATTCTCCCACTCGTCGCCCATGACGGCTGCTCGCCTGGTGGCGAGCGACTGCACTCCATGGGCTATGCCGGGAGAACAGGAGAGGAGTGTATATATAAGACGCGCGAATAGGTCGCCTCTCGACTAATATGAGAGTGAAATTTCTTCTTCGTCGATCTCGGACCTCTGGAGAATTCGTAGTAATATCTGTGGATTATCGCCTATGAATTCTTCAATATCATTCCATCCCAACTGATCTTTTCTAGAACCAGTTCTGTATTTGAATACGCCATTTGCGCTGTAGAGTCTATCTTTCGCTGGTGGGACCCTAACCCAAAGGATCTTGGTGTCGTCAATTTCCGGCCTATAGGTTTGGACTCGTAGACTTGGTTCGATAGTAGTTGTAACCCAATCTGTGATAATGTTCTCAACATCATCGATATTTGAGACCCCGACAATCTCTCCACTATTTGATACGCCGACAAATAGCTCACCGCCGCCACTGTTAGCCAATGCAACGAGTTCCTGGGTAGTTGATTGATGGTCCAAATCGCCTTTCTTCAATTCAATATCGTCATCTTCAGACCGGTTGAGAAATCCTTTTGCTTTGTCTGTCAAGTCAGACAGAGTCTCACCGCCAGATTCTGGAATCGACTTTTCTGAGAAATAGTGAGCTCCCAAGAGAATCACCTCAATCTCATTTGGTCTTGGAGACGCGACTATATCCATTTCAGTAAAGGAAACCAATGTGTCCTTATGTACTTCTGTTAATACATCGTGTGCCTTGTTTCGGATATTCCGCGTGGCCTCAATATAATCGAGGCGTTCGCTCTCTGGTTCTCTTATTCGGTAGATTCCCGGAGATGCTGGAAGTGGATCTGAGAATTCATCATGTACCGCATACTCTTTAGACCAATTCAGTCCCATCCATTCTGAACCCGTTACTTCATTCCAGTTGTCCCAAGATAAATTACTATAATCGATGTGCCGGTGTCTCAATCCATCCTCAATTCTTGAGCGTTCTTGAAGTTCTGCATTGGGCAAATCCCCGCTAAGATTTACTGTATTGCCAAAGTTCGCTATAGGTGAGTGTCCGGTAGTAGCGTGATATCTTGCCAGGCTTGCAGCCCAGACACCCTCAATATCTTCAATCGAGTCGTCCCCCATCTCGCTCCAAGACACAATAAATTCTGGACCGAGGGAGTTCCTCAGATCCCACAAAACAGGCCCTGCAGTGTGCATCTCTCTGCTGGGTCGTTCATCTGAACCGATTCCATACCCGAGATGCTGAATACGCTCCCGTAAGTCCCGACCCGTTAACGCGATCAAATAGATTCCGTTTGTCCGAATATGAGACACCCGGTATATTCCTGGCTTCTTTGGTATCGGATCTAACTCGTCCGTGGGAAATAGCGGCACCCAGTCCGACCAGCCAATTTCTAGCTCAATTTGTGGTATTGTACCTACCATCCGGATATAATTAGATACAAAATGTATTGGTCACTGATAAATGTTGATGCTATCTCAGTATTCCCCTCGGGCTTGTACGAAGATCCGAATTTAGAACTGCGGTGTATTTTGATGATGTGGCCTTAGCCACACCTCTAAAGCGGAATACAACCCACCGGGTTGGATTCGAAGCGGCCAGGCTCTTGGCTCAGTGACCAGCCCACGCTCCTCGAGATCGTCACCGTGGCTGGGACGGCGAAAAAGCGGCGAAAATGGCGGTGTTTTCGGGGTGTTGAACAGTGATGCCTCTGGCCAGGCCCGGCGCTACCCGGTGTTCAGGAACCGCCAAGCCTGGCCGACACTCCCGTCGGGGAACCGTACGGTTGCCTGCCGGAACCGTTCTTCTGGCAGTCCGGCATCTGTCCACACCCGGAATCCCTCGCGGAGTGACTCGCCGGCCTTCGTAACCGTCTTCGTCCCGTCAAAACGGAGCGTCATCTGTGCCTCTCGGGCGTCGTTCACGTCGACACCGTGGCGTGCGGCCCAGGCGATAAACGCGCTCATCGTCTCGCCCAGCCCACGCTCAGCGGCTTCTGCGGCCTTCGCAGTGGTCTCGACAGCCCGTCGGGTCGCATCGCGGGCCTCTTTCACCGCTTCATGCACCATCTCCGCGACGTACTCCGACCGGAGCTTCACGTCGGCGTACTCGCTGACGACGAGATCTTTCATCTCGCGGAGCGCACGGCGGACGCTTTCGACGTGGCGGCCGTACTGGTCCGCGATATCGGCTGGCGACACTTCGCCCCCGTCAGTCACCAGCATCTCCAAAGAATCCCACTGCACCGGCGAGAGGCCGTCTGAGAGATGCCGCACGACCACACTCTCCTGTTGTTGCTCGACTCGCGTCAGGTACAGCGTCACCGGATCCGGTCCGGAGTGATCCACCTCAGGGCCGAAGTACGCATCCTCGACGAACGGTCCGCTACCGTTGCCCGGTGCGACATCGAGACCTGCATCGGCCAGATCGTCTCGACTGGCGGCAGGTCACGAGGTTCGTCACGGCCTTCGAGGCGGTTCGGCCGCTCGCCGATCTCGTCCAGGTCTGCCTCGCGCTCGTCGAGCGCTTCGATGATTCCCGACCGTGGGCCACCATCGTCGCCACGATCTAGCCGGCGCTCCACGGCCTTCCAGGCCCGGACCACCTCGATGCGGTCGAGACTCTCGATGCGGTCGCGGACCATGCGAGACCGCCCGTCGACGTGCTTCGACCCGATCCCGAGGATCTCCGCGTCGAGCCACCGCGCCGGGTCCTCGCCGAGCTGCTCGCGCAGCCCGGGGAACCGCTCGCGGTCGTGAGAGAGGTTCCTTCGCATTAGTCGCCCTCCACGTCGGCGAAGGCCCGCTCGACTTCCCGCTGGGACTCCGTCGCGGGCTGGCGCTTCGACCAGTCCCAAGGGACAGCATCACCCGATTCTACGTCGTAGAGACGGGAGGCCCGGATGAACACTCATCTATCCCTTACCGGGACCACCTCGACTGGCTTTCACTACGGTGAAATGACTATAGATAAACAGCTGGCAACGAGTTTCGGAATATGGTCTCAGGCATAGTGATAAACTTGATCGACGTCGCCGTCGTCGCAGTTGGGGCCTATATCGGCACGACGATGGCTCTGCGTGGGTACTTTGGCCGGGAATACCACGAATCTCGAATTGGTGAACGGATAGACGAGACGGGATCTTCCGACGATAGAAACGAGCAGTGAGTCGCGACAGAGCCCCTCGTGACGAGTCGATAGCCAGGGTTCCAGGCCGGGCCGCCTCTACTCGCTGAATCTCACGCTGCATTATCCACCTCCAACCGGTACGAGCGCGACGCAACACGTTGCCCACAGTACCCGGTGCTCGCCCGGTTTTCCGGGCGTACTCTCGAACCCCGTAGCCATCTTGCTCGATAGCCAGGAAGACTTCGCGTTGCGCGCCGGAGAGCCCAGACAGGTCCTCCTCGAACTCGCAGAGGGTGGCCTGGTGCTTCACCGCCACTCACCCCCGAAACACTCGGGATTTCCACACATCCCGTAGTGGCCGGCGTACGCGGCGACCGGGACGTCAGTCCATTCGGCGTCTTCCCGGTAGTCGGCCTCCGGACAGGCCGGCTGCACGTCGTCGCTGTCGGGGTCCTGCCGGTGGAGTGCCGTCGCGTACTGCGAGCGGTTCCGGACGGCGGTCTCGACGTCGACCCGCTGCTGTGGGCTGGCGGGCTGACTCACGCTGACCCACCTCCGACTAATGCCGTCGCAAGACGTGGTGGGTGCGCGCTTGCTACCCTGTTCGGATTATCTTTTTGAGCCGGGGGCTCAGAATCGTTATGGCGCCGAGATTAGGTGGCTGGGGAGTTGAGCGGCCCGTTTCCGTCCGGCCAAAGGCCGTGTGGAATCGGGATGGGCCAACGCGGATTTGAACCGCGAACCTCCCGGTTATCAGCCGAGCGCTCAACCTGATTGAGCTATTGGCCCGCTGAGCGCATCAGAATGTATCCGAGGGCTACTGTTAAGCGTTACTACTCCGGCCTCGAATGCGCCACAGTACCACCCGACCGCTCACTCGTCACCTTTCTCCTCAAAGTCGATGTCGGTGGCGTTGTCGTGGTCGAATCCACTGCTCTCGCCGCCGCCAGCGCCGCCGGCGCCGTCGGGACCCGGTCGCCCCATCCCGCCGAAGCCCACGCGGTCGGTGTCGTCGTCGCCGGGGAACCCGCCGATGTAGACGTTCCCCGTCGCGAACCCGCCGGACTTGGCGTCGATGTAGGGCGTGATGACCCACTTCTTCGCGGCGACGCGCACGGGCCAGCGCGTGAACGGGATGGCCAGCAACAGCGCCAGCGCGTCCGTCACGAGGCCGGGCGTGAGGAAGAACGCGCCCGCGGCGATGAGCAACCCGCCGTCGATAACCTCGTCGGTCGGGATCTCCCCCGTCGCCAGCTTGCGCTGTATCTCGCTGAGGGTGTGGCGCCCCTCGGCGCGGACGAGCAACATTCCCAGCAGCCCGGTCAGGACGACGATGAGGATAGTCACCGGCCAGCCCAGGAACTGCTGGCCCACCACTGCCAGCAGGACGACGTCGAGCAGCGGTATCAACAGCAACACCGCGATGACGCGCAGCATACCTCGTCTTGACGGTGACGCCTCAAACCGTTTTCGTGCTAGGTGTGCCCATCGCTGGAATAAACGGTGGAGTTTCGCGAACCGTGAGTCCAACTAATGCTTCTAACAACTCGAAAGCCCCCTCCCGCTCGGGTCGGGGGGCTTGTTGCGCTCCTCACTTCGTTGCGGTGCTTACTGCACCCGCCTTCCCCGAGCGGTCGGCCCCTTTCAGTCCCACCCACCGGTTGTTCATCCAGCCGACTTCTAGTGGATCGTTCGTCATGCATCGCGGGTGGGGATGAAAGGGGCGAGAGGCTCCGCGAAGGCGGGCGACGTAAGCACGTGAGCGCTAGCGAACGCGCGCAGCGAGCCCCTCGAGTGGAGCCTCTCGGGGCTTTCGAGTTGTTGCTGGACGTGATCGCAGTCCTCGTAGCTGTATCGTTCGTACTCTTCACATCACCTCGCGCGAGGAATCACGTCGATACCATCGCTCGGCTGCAGGGTGATCTGCATCGAGAGGTCGAGCGGCGCCTCCGTCACAGACTCGAACTCGAAGCGCTGGCAGAGCGTCGCCAGGATCAACCGGGCTTCCATCGTGGCGAATCGCATGCCGATACAGTGGCGCGGGCCGCCGCCGAAGGGGTAGTAGGCGTACTCCGGCAATTCCTCCTCCATCGACTCCGTCCAGCGCTCGGGACGGAACTGCTCGGGGTCGTCGTACCACCTGGAATCCCGGTGGACGTTCCACTGGGGGAGCGAGAGTGTCGACCCCGCGGGAATCGTGTACCCGCCGAGTTCGACGTCGTTCGTCGGCTCGCGGAAGATGACGAACGCGGGCGGGTAGAGCCGCAGGGCCTCCTGGATGACCTGCTCCAGGTAGGGCAGGTCGGCCAGGTCCGCAGCCGTCGGCGTCCCACCGCCCAGCGCGTCCAGTTCCTCGTGGACGCGGGCCTGTTTCTCCGGGTTCGTCGCGAGCAAGAAAATCGCGTAGGTCAGCGTGAGCGCCGTCGTCTCGTGGCCGGCGAACAGGAAGGTCATCAGTTGCTCGCGCACGCGCTGGGGCTCCATGGTGGTCCCGTCCGGGTACTCTCGCTCCAGGAGCAGGGAGAGCAGGTCGTCGCGTTCCTCGTCTTCGGCCTGCCTCTCAGCGATAATCTCGTCCACCGCGTCGAAAAAGTCCTGGACCGCGCGCTTGCAGCGCAGGTTCGCGGGCGTGGGCACCCAGAGCGGGAGGTACGCCGAGAACCCCGAGGTGTCGAAGCGCTCGGCGATGGTCTCGCTGGCGTGGCCGATGGCGGTCTGCTTGTCGCGGACGTCGACGTCGAGGAGCGTCTTGGCCAATACGTCGAGCGTGAGCCCCTTCAGCCGGTCGTCGATACGGACAGGCTCACCCGAGGGCAGGCTATCCGCGAACCCGCTGGCGTACTCGCCCATCATCGGCGCGTGGGTCTCGATGCGTTCGCGGTAGAACGCGGGCTGGATGAGGTTCCGGTCCCGCTGCCACTCCGCGCCGCTAGTCGAGATGAGCCCCGTCGGCGCGATCGCGCCGATCGACTGCTCGACGACGGTCCCCTTGACGAAGTCGCGGTCGCGCTCGACGAGGACGGTCTGGATGTCGTCGGGATGGGTGAGCATGTAGCCGTTGGTGCCCGCGATGCGGTAGTGGACCACGTCGCTGTCGAACTCCTCCCGGCAGCGCTCGTAGAACGCGAAGGGGTCGCGGACGAACTGGAAGGTGTTACCCGCCAGCGGCACCCCGTCGGGACCCGGCGGCGTCTCACCGGGCGCCCGCTCCACCCGTCGCTCGGCCTCGCCGTCGCCGTGGCTAGTAGCCATCGTTCGAGGGTTGGCCCGCCGGTCACAAGTCCGTTCCCCCGCGCTGGTGAGGGCCGTTTATGCGATATCCGCCGTTGGTCGTCCCGGACGCCTCGTCGCCGGAGAGTGCAAGGTACTTTCCGTCCTCTCACGTAGCGCGAGTATGGACGAGTTCGCTGCGGACACGAAGGTCGAGTGGCGCGAGTGGGGCCCCGCGGCGTTCGAGGACGCCGCCGAGGCCGGCAAGCCCCTGCTCCTGGCGCTGACCGTGCCGTGGAGTTCGGAGTGTCGCGAGATGGACCGGCGGACCTACGGCGAACCGCGCATCGCCGCCAACGTCAACGACGGTTTCGTCCCGGTCCGGGTCGACGCCGACCGCCACCCGCGCGTCCGCGAGCGATACAACATGGGCGGCTTCCCGTCGACGGTGTTCCTCACGCCAGACGGCAAGGTGCTCTCCGGGGCGACCTACCTCGGCCCGGACGGCTTCCGGGACATCCTCGACGGCGTGCGCGAGACGTGGGACGCGAAGGGGGAGGCTGCCGGCTCGGTCCCCCGCTCGGTCGGGGCCGGCGTCCCGCCCGCGGGTGAGGTCACCCCCCGAATCGAGGAGCACATGGTCGAACAGTTGCTGGGCGCCTACGACGAGGAGTTCGGTGGCTGGGGCAGCGACGTCAAGTTCCCGATGGCCCGCACCGTCGAGTTCGCCCTCGTCCGCGCACGCGACCAGGCCACCCGCACGCTGGAAGCCATCCGGACCCACCTCCGGGACACCTACGACGGCGGCTTCTACCGCTTCGCCGCCAACCGCGACTGGTCGGATGCCCGTAGCGAGAAACTGCTCGACGAGAACGCGGCCATCCTGCGAGCGTTCGCCCACGCCTACCGCTACACCGGCGAGGAGGCCTACCGCGAGACGGCCGAGGGAACCCTCGACTACCTGACGACGACGCTGTGGAATGGCGAGGCTGAGGCCTTCGCCGGCAGCCAGGCCGGCGACAGTTCCTACACGCAGCTCCAGGCGACCGAGCGGGAAGACGCCGACGCGCCCCACGTCGACGACACCGTCTTCGCGGACCGCAACGGCGTCGCCGTCGACGCGCTCTGCACTTACGTCGCTTACACCGACGACGAGCGCGCACAGCGGTACGCCGAGCGCGCCCGCGACCACGTGGTCGAACAGCTGGTCGACGACGACGGCGCGGTGATCCACTACGCCGACCCGGACGCAGGCGACGTCGGCGAGCGCGGCCTGCTGCTCGACCAGGCCCGCGTGCTCCAGGGGCTGACGACGTCGTGGCAGGTGCTGGGCGAGGGCGGCCCCGCCACCGCCGTCGCGGACTGGACCGTGGACGAACTCCAGGCCGAGAACGGCGCGTTCCGCGACGGGCCGGTGACGGGCGCGGGTCTGCTCTCCGAGCCCCAGTATCCCCTCGACGCCACCGTCGAACTCGCCGACGCGCTGGCGGACCTGGCCGAGCTCACCGGCGACGAGGAGTACCGAACCGCTGCCGAGGAGGCCATCGCCGCCTTCGCCGGCGCGGCCGACCGGATGGGCGTCGAGGTGGCGGCGTACGCGAGCGTCGCGTCCCGACTGCTGGAACCGGCGAGCGTCCGCGTCGGCGCACTGGCGGGGAGCGACCTCCACCGCGCCGCGCTCCGACTCGCCGACCACGAGTCAGTCGTGGTGCCCGACGCAGCAAATCTAGACGACGTGGCCGAGCAGCGCGTCGACGGCGAGGTGACCGGCACGGCCGAGTCGCCGGCCGAACTCGAAGCGCTCCTGACCGGCGAGTGAGCCGTGTCCTCCGCGAGGTCGGCAACTGACAACCCGGTCAAACCGGCGGTGCGTTTTTGGATGGGGACCGAGAACGACTGGTATGCCCAACCTGCGCGACCTCGGCCTCTCGGAGTACGAAGCCCGCGCGTTTCGATCGCTGCTCGACACTGGCCCGACAACGGCCAAGGAGTTGTCACGCGCGAGCGACGTCCCGATGGGACGCATCTACGACGTGCTCAACAGCCTGGAGACGCTGAACCTCGTCCGGAGTCAGGCCGCCAGCCGGCCGAAGAAGTTCGTCGCCGTCGAACCGGAGACCGCCCTCGACAGGCTGCTGGAGGACCGTAAGCGCCAGCTCGAGGAGAAGGCCAGCCAGTACGAGTCCATCGTCGACGAACTCGCCGACCAGATGGAATCGGCCGACCCCGTCGACGAGCCGTTCTGGACGGCCGCCGTCGGCCCGGAGGAGACCGTCGACCTGCTCGTCGAGCGTCTGGCGGCCGCCGACGACCGCATCGTGATGGTCGGCTCGGTCCCCTCCCAGCAGTTCGACGTCACCGAGGCCGCCGACCGTATCGTCGACGAGATCGAACGCGCCCTCGAACGCGGCGTCGAGGTGTTCATGTTGCTCCCGCCGGCGTTCTACGAGCACATCCCGACCGAGCGGGGGCGCGATTACCAGCGCCGCCTCCAGAACTACGACCGGTTCAACTACCGGGCCAGCGACGAGATAACGTCGACGTTCGAGTTAATCGACGACGTCGAGGTCTGTATCGAGGTGCCCCACCCGATGGGCGGGTCGACGTTCGCGATGATCGACCTGAAGGACCCCGAGTTCGCCGACGAGGTGTACGAGGAGTTCCGGCCACAGTGGGACGGAGCGCGGCGGGTCTCGGGAGCCTAAACTCAGTTGACACGCTCTTTCGCCCGAATCGTCCCGCTTATCCACGTTCGGAAGTGACGCTCCGACAATGGAGTGTCGGCAGTGCGCGTCGTCGCTGGACCGACCGGGCGACTACTGCCTGGTCTGCCGGACGGCCAACGCCGACACCGTGGTCCTCGAACTCGAGAGGGACCGGGCGACTGTCACTGCCCTCCTCGACGAGGACGTCGTCGGCGCCCGGACGATAACGACGACGCCGGAGGACGAAGACGACGGTGAGTCGAACGTCGTCGAACTCCGGAACTTCGCGGGACTGATCGCCGACGAGGTCCGCCGTAAGCGCCCGGAGGAGGTGTACGTCACCGGCGACCGCGACGTCGTCGCCGCGGTCCGGTCACAGCTTCACTACCCCTTCTACCGCGTCGAGGCCGAGAACCCGGTCGAGCACGTCGTCGAACGCCGCGGCGAACCGGCCCTGGAAGTCGTCGAGGCTTCCCTCTCCGAGAAGCTCGGTGGCTCGCACTCGACGCTCGTTGGCGGCCGCGCTGGCAAGCGCGCCCTCGAAACCGTCGCCGCCCACCCGCACGTGAAGAAGGTCATCCCCGGCCCCATCGACGCCGGCGGGTCGGGGTCCCGAACTGGCGTCCGGGCCAAGGCGACCCGCGCCGACCAGCACGGCAACGTCCGCCTGCTCATCCGCGACGGCTCCTCCGTCCAGGAGAACCGCATCGTCACGACCGCCGGCGACCGCGAACTCGGCGAGCGCGTCCGCGCCGACCTCAACGACGCCCTCCAGGAGACTGAGCTTCAGGAGTGAGCGTCTCGACGGACTGGTCAACCGAATGGGTGGGACTGAAAGGGGCGGTCCGTTGCGCGAACCCCGGCGACGTAAGCACCGGAAGGAGCGCAGCGAGCCGCGGGAGCGCAACGGGCCGGGGCTTTCGAGTTATTTTCTTCGTCTCTCCTGCTGTCGTCTTCGACTCACTTCCACGTCTCTCCTAGCCGCAACTCAACAGGTTTATTTGGCCGCTGTGCCGATTAGTCGATACTATGGCCAGTAACAAGGGACGGACCGGCAGCGCCGGTCGCTTCGGCGCCCGCTACGGGCGCGTCGCCCGCCGCCGGGTCGCCGACATCGAGTCCGACATGAACGACGACCACGCGTGCCCCGAGTGCGGGAAGGACCGCGTCGACCGCCAGGGCACGGGTATCTGGGAGTGCGGCTACTGCGGCTACAAGTACACCGGTGGCACGTACCGACCGCAGACCCCCGGCGGGAAGACCGTTCGCCGGTCCATCCGCGCGGCGCTCGCCGACGACGAGGAATAATGAGCTACAAGTGTTCCCGCTGCAAGCGCGACGTGACGCTCGACGAGTACGGCGGCGTCCGCTGTCCGTACTGCGGCCACCGCGTGCTGCTGAAGGAGCGCTCGCGCGACGTCAAGGAAGTCGAAGTCAAGTAGTCCGGGGGCGGTAGCGTGGACCACGAGGCGATTCTCTCCTTCGAATACGACGACGGCGAGCGGGCGCGCCGGGTCGAGCGGAGCGTCCGGCCGGAAGTCGGCGACATCGACGGCGACCGCACGACGGCGACGCTCGACCGGGACGGCGCCGTCGTGAGCGTGCGAGTCGCGGCGGCCGACCTCGTCGCGCTCCGGGCGGGCGTCAACACCTGGTCGACGCTGGTGGGCGTGGCCGAGCGGGCTGGTGCGGCCGATATTCCGTAGTCGCAGCCGAGCGAGCCCGTCGACGCACTCGTTCCCGTCGACGCACTGGTTCTGGGGCCGGGTCGACGTGGGGCGTGGCGGCGAACTATTATACTGCTGTAACTCCGGGTGTCACGTAGATGAACAGATCGTGGGGGGACGACCACGGCGAGGACGCCGACGTATGGTGAGTGAGCTCGAAGCGGACTACCGGGTGGTGCAGGGCGAGGCGGCGACGAGACTCCTCTACGTCGACGCCGACGAGGAGACGATGGCGACGGTCGCCAGGTACGTCGAAGGGGAGTACTCCGACGTCGAGCTCGTCGGGACGACGGACGCCGGGGCCGCGGTCGACACGCTCCGGTCCGCCGGGTGGGGCTGTCTCGTCGTCGGCGGTGACCTCCCGGCCGCCGACCGAAGCGCACTGGTCGAGGCGGCGTCGTGCCCCATCGTCTCCTTCACGAGGGCCGGTCGGGACGCGGACACCGACCCGGTCGTCGCGGCGGCGACGATGGTCCTGGAGAAGGGGACCGACGAGCGGATTCTGGCGATGCTCGTCGACAAGGCCCGACAGTTCGCCGGGGCGGGACCGGACGGGGACGACGAATCGCTCGCGCGGACGCTCACCCGGCTGGGGGACGCCGACGAGGACATCGCGTGTTTCGTCGTCGACGACGGCGACCTCGCCTGGGCCAGCCGCCCCTTCGAGACGACGTTTCCGGTCGCTGCGGCGGACGTTCCGGACGGGGACTTCGACGACCGGCTCGCCGCGGTGTTCGGGGATGTCCCGGACCCCGGTACGTCGCTGGTGACAGTCGAGACAGACGACGCGGGCTCGGCCAGTGCGGGCTCGGACGACGAGGGTCCAGTGCTGCGCTACTATCGATACGCCAGCCACCGGATCCCGGACGAGCGCCGGCTGGACGTGTTCGAGGACGTGACCGACAGGGTCGAGCGCGAGACTCGCTCGGGGCTGTACGAGCTCCTCGTCGAGCAGGCCCGCGACGGGCTCTACGTCTTCGACGCCGACGGCGTCGTCGTGTTCACCAACGAGGCCTTCGCCTCGATGCTCGGCTACGACCCCGAGGACCTGATCGGGAAACACGCCGCGGAGATATTCGCGGAGGGTGAACTGCACGCGGCCCAGCGGGACATCAAGAACGTGGTCGACTCCGAGGACACCGGCGGCGCGGGGGACCGGACGTTCCTCGACTGTCACGGCGACCCGGTTCCGGTGTCGGTCAACTACACCGTCCTGGCCGGCGACGAGACGGACTTCGACGGGTTCGTCTGCGTCGCGCGCGACGTCACCGAACGTCGAAAGCGCGAACGAGAACTCGCGGAGCGACGCGACGAACTGGCGCGCATCAACCGCGCCGACGCGCTCGTCCAGAACGTCGTCCGGGAACTGGGGCAGGTCTCCTCGCGCGACGAACTCGAACAGGCAGTGTGTGAGTGCTTCCTCGAGGTCGACGGCGTGACCCTGGCGTGGGTCGGCAATCGTGAGGGTGCCAGCGACCGCATCGTTCCGGGCACCGTCGTGGGCGAGCCCAGGCAGTACCTCCACGACTTGCTGGCGTCGGCGTCCGTGGATGGGGCGACGGGCGGTCCGGCGATGCGCGCTGTCCGGACGGGCGACGTCAAGCTGGCCGCGGACCTCCGGGACGGCGACCGGGAGGACGTCTGGCGTTCGCTGGCGCTGTCCCACGACCTCTACTCGCTGGCGACGATCCCGCTGATCCACGGCGAAACCGTCCACGGCGTCCTCGCCGTCTACGGCGACCGACCGGAGGCCTTCGGCGACGCGCTGACCGACCGGTTCCACCTGCTCGGTGATACCATCGGGTTCGCGATGACGGCCGTCCAGAACAGGCGATTGCTCGAGGAGGACGTCACCGTCGAACTGGAGTTCCGGGCCGACAGTGACGAGGCGCGCCTCGTCTGGCTGGCACAGGCCTGTGACTGTCGGCTGGAGATCGTCGGATCGGTCGACCTCGGCGAGGACGTGCTCCAGTATCTCGCCGTCGACGGGGCCTCGGTCGAGGCGGTCGCGGACGCCGCGGTCGAGAGCGACGCCGTCACCGGCGCCCGCGTCATCCGGGCCGAAGGGTCCGACGCGGGCGTGGTCGAACTCCGGACGCCCTGGTCGCTACGCTCGGCACTCTCGGAAGTCGGGGCCCGGCTGGAGGCCGCCGTGATAACCCCCGCATCCACTCGAATCGTCGTCGAAGCGCCCAGCGACGCCGACGTCAGGGCCATCCACGAGGCCGTCCGTCGGTCGAACCCGGGCGCGACGCTCGTCACCAAGACCGAGGGTGATCGCTCCAGGCTCGACGGCCGGGAGGGAATCGGCGTGACGGAGTCTCTCACCGACCGCCAGCAGGAGGTCCTCCAGGCGGCATACCTGGCGGGCTACTACGCCTGGCCTCGAGATACGACCGCGGAGGAACTGGCCGAGTCGCTCGGCATCGCCTCGCCGACGCTCCACCAGCACCTCCGGCGCGCCGAGCGCAACATCCTGGATGCACTCTTTGGCGAGTAAAACCTAGGTGGCTAGGCGTATTCTTGATAGTTACCACGCGGGTATAGATCAGACGCGAACCAATGACCGAACAGTCCCCGTCTGGCCCGGAAAGCGAGGACTGGCGCGGCATGACCCCGTGTGACCGTGGTCTCACCGCGCCGATGGTCGACGACGTATTCGGGTTGCTGGCCGACTGGCGACGCCGGACTGTCTGTCGATACTTCGTGACGACCGGGTCGAACTCCGTCCACGTCGATACGCTCGCCGCCGCAGTCGCGCGGCGCGTCAGCGACGACGAGATCGACGCCTCCGAAACGCGCGAACAAGCAATCCGAGAGTCCCTCGTCCACGACCACCTCCCCCGAATGGACGAGGCCGGCGTCCTGGACTTCGACGTCCGCAGCGAGTCGGTCTGCTACTGGGGGAACCCGACGCTGGAGAAGTGGGCCGAACACGCCGAGGCCGTCACCGACCGGTAGCGTCCCACACTCCGCCCGCCGTCCGTCCCCGCGCCCGTCCCGCACCCTGTCCGTCCCCGCGCCCGTCCACTCCGTCTCCCGCTGGCGCTCGTCTTCCACCCCCGGGCCGAGTATGGGTGACAAAGCAATGGTTTTTCAGTGAGGGACTCAACCCTCCGACCATGCAGGGTAATCTGCCGCCGGAAGCACAGGAGAAACTCGAGGAACTGCAGGACCTTCAGGAGACGGCACAGCAGGTCGCCGCCCAGAAGCAGCAGGCCGAGACGTCGCTGCAGGAGTCCGAGACCGCACTGAACGAACTCGACGACATCGACGAGGACGCCACCATGTACCGCGAGGTCGGCGAGCTGCTCGTCAAGACCGACTACGCCGAGGCCCAGGAAGACCTCGAGGAGAAGGTCGACAGCCTGGAAGTCCGCACCGAGACGCTCCAGAAGCAGGAGGACCGCGTCCGCGAGCAGTTCGAGGACCTCCAGAGCGAGCTCCAGCAGATGCTCGGCGGCGGTGGCGGCCCCGGCGGCGCACCGGGCCCGGGCGCCGGCGGCGCGTAAATGCCGACCGACGGTGAGACGACGGAGAGTTCGACCGACGGCGGGGACGCCCCGGCCGACGGTCCCACCGACGAGGACGTTGTCGAGGTCGCGTCGGGCGCCGCCGAGGGGGTCGTCCTCTCGCGGTACTCGAAGAGCGAGCTCGACGACTACGACGTGACCGTCACGTTCGACGACGGCGTGCTGGAAGTGGACGTCTACGTCCACGCGCCCGACGCGCGCGCCGACGAAGACCAGGTCGCCGAGGACGCCGCGCTGGCGGCCCAGTCGGCCGTCGACGACCTCTTCTAGGCCGTTCCGGCCGCTTTTGCGATACAGTTCCAGTAGCTGTGGGTGTCGACGTCGCGGTCACCTAGAAGTCGGTCCGGTCACTGGCGAAGCCGGTGCGGAACGCGATCCACGTCAGCACGCTCATGAAGAGGATCGGCGGGAGGATCATGAAGCCCCAGAGCGGGTCCAGTCCCCAGAAGAGCAAGAGGACGAGGTCGGCGAGACCGATGAAGAGGAACGGTGAGACGAACAGCAGCGCCTGCTTGCGAGAGATCCCGCTTTCGTCCTCCCGGTCGTCGAGCAGATCTCTGGTCTCGACGGCCTTCCCGGTGTCTTCCATGGGCGAAAAATTGGGTCCCGACAGGCAAAAACGACCCGTTTTGCTATCGTTCTAGCGGCTGGACGCGCGTCCGAACTGGTCTCTCGCCCGTTTCCGCTGCGCTCTCTGTGGAACACAGCAGTTCAGCTACTCACGAACGGCCTCACCAGTCCGCACTCGGAGACACTCACACCATCAACACAACATCGACAGCCAAAAAATCAGGTGGCGGGGACCAGCGCCGTCACTGACGGGACGAACGCGCTTCGCGGACGTCGTTGCCGTCCCGGAGCTTGTCCTCGCAATACGGGCAGACCCGCGGCCCGTCGTGTCCTTCGGGCGTGAACACCCGAACGTACTGCTCGGTGACGAACGACTCACAGTTCTGACAGTGCGGCATTCACAGAGACACTTACTCAAATACGTATAGGCTTTTTGTTCGCGGGGTGAGTCATGATACATACCAGTCAGCTACCTATAGCCGTCGACCGAATACACGTAGAACTCCGGGTCGATCCTGGGGATCGACGAAGAAAGAATTCAGCGTTCGTCCCAGAATCGGTCGATCTGTTCGGCGAGGAATTCGGGGGTCATCCGGGTGAACTCCGCGCGTTCTTCCTCGGGGAGGAAGGGGTACACCGAGTGGCGCGCGCCGGGGCAGTACCGGCGGCCGACGAACGCGCGGACGCCCACTTCGTCGGTGCCTCTGATGACGCGGCCGATGGCCTGGCGGGCGCGTCGGACCGCGGGCACGGTCAGGGCGTACTCGAAGGCGTCGTCCTCGCCGAAGACGTCGCCGTAGGCACGCTGAACGGCGCGGACGCGGGGGGAGCCGATGTTGACGAGCGGGACGCCGACGACGGCGCAGGTCGAGAGCTTCGCGCCGTCGTAGTCGACGCCCTCGGTGAGGGTGCCCCTGGTACTCGTGACGAGCACCTTGTCGCCGCCGCGGAAGAACTGCTGCTTGCGGCGGTCGGTCTCCTCGTTGCTGGAGGACTCGTCGACGAGGACGGGCTTGGTGACGGCGTCTTCCAGGTACGCGCCGGCCCACCGGGCCTCGCGGTAGTTCGGCATCGAGATCATCACGTTGCCCGGCGAGCGGGCGAGCGCCCGCAGCGCGTGGGCGTACTCGTCGCGCGTCGGGTTCCACCCCTCACCGAGCGGGCGCATGTCCTCGGGGTCGCCGCGGTTTCGCGCGGTGAAAGGGCGGCAGTCGACGAGCCACGAGGCTCGGTTCTCCTCCGGGAACGTCAGCCCGTAGGTGCGATCGTAGACGGGCCGCGAGTCCCGGTCCTTGCCGCCCTCTTCGAGAAACGTCAATCCGGAGACGTGGGCGAACACGTCCAGCGGCTCCAGTGTCGCGCTCATCAGCACGCCCCCGCCTAACTCGTCGAAGATGTCCCGGAGCGCGCGGGCGGGCATGCAGTTGTACAGCAACAGGCCCGGCGTGTACATCTGTTCGTAGTCGGCGTCGACGTGGCGCTCGTCGGCGGGCGCGTGTTCGAGTTCGATCTCCCGGAGGAAACTCGCGTGGTCGCGCTCCCACCAGTTGCCCATGATGGCGCCGACGGCGGCACAGACTGGCTGGCGCGTCTCGCCGAGTTCGTCGAGGACGTCCTCGACCGCCGCGCCGACCTTCGAGAGCGTCCGCCACAGGCTCCCCTCGTAGCCCATCTCCTCGGCCCACGCAGTGAGGTCGTCCTGTCCGGGCTCTTCCGGGTCGCGAAGCGGGATCTCCTGTTCCCGCTCGGGCAGCGTCGATGGGTCCGCGCGCCAGCCCTCGGCCTCGCCGTCGAGGTACTCCCGGACGCGCATGTCGAGCCAGTCGATCAGGTCGTCGTAGAATTCGCGGGCGTCCTTGACGGCGTCGAGGGGGACCTCCCGGACCGAGAGGACCTCCTCGACCTGCTGTTTGTGGTCCTGGGTCTGCTGTGCGCGCTGGATCAGGTGGTTACAGTCGTTGCGCGCCCGCACGAGCGTCTGCTTGCCGACCCTGTCCGAGAGCAGGTCGCGGACCCGCTCCTCCAGCCGGTGGGCCTCGTCGACGATCACGAACGTCTGGTCGTCGAGGATGGACGCGAGCAGCGGGCGCGTCTTCGGGTCGAAGAGGTGGTTGTAGTTCCCGACGACGACGTCGGCCTCCTCGAGCATGACGTTCATCACGCGATGCGGACAGGTCCCGCGCTCGACGGACTCCGGGAGGTAGTCGTCGATGGTGACGACGCGCTGGCGGCCGGCGTCGAAGTCGATCGGCGAGCCCTTGTTGCGGGCGTACCAGTCGGCCTCGAACGGGCAGTACAGCGGCGGGTCGTCGCTCTCGGCCAGTTCTTCGGGCGCGCTCGGCTGGGACTTGCGATAGGGCGAGGTCGCGTTCGCCGTCGCCAGGCTGTCGTCGCCGAAGCTCTGCTGGGCCTGGGCCTCTGGCCGAGCGGCCTTCGCCAGGTCGCTCGCGATCTCGGGGTCCCACCACTGATCGTCGTCGACTTCGGCCTCGATGGCCGCGCTGGCCGCCGCCGACTCCGTCGCGTTGCTGTCGGCCTCCACGAGTCGGGCGGTGTCCTCCCGCAGGTCCTCACAGCGGTCGTGCGTGCTCGCGTCGTCGGGGAACAGCCCCTCCCGGCCGTAGGGACACAGATCCGGTTTCCCCACGAGTGAGATGCCGTCCATCGGCTCGTCCATGTGCGCGTTCATCGCCCGCAGGTCCTCGACGAACTGCTGGAGCTGTTGCTTGACCGGCGTCACGACGACGACCCGTTCGTACAGGTCGGTGTCGCGAACGAGGGAGGTTGCCGCGGTCAGCGCAGCCATCGTCTTCCCCGTCCCGCAGGGCCCCTCCATCGCCAGGTACCCCTTCGACTTGCCCGCCCGGATCGCCTGCTCGACGGCGTCGGCCTGGTTCGCGTACGGCTCCTCGAACGCGAAGTACTCCCGCCAGGTGGCCTCCCCCTCGGCCGCTGGGTCCCCCTCGGCGTCTCCCTCCTGGGCCGCGCCGTCACTCATTGGACAGGGGTTGATCGTCACCGGATTTGAACCTCCGGAATTCTGGCTCGGAGTTGTGTGGTGTTCTTTCGTACACAGGAGTACCGAGAACGGGACGTAGAAAGCCCTCGGCGCGCTCCGGTCCCGCGGGCCCACTGCGCTCCTCACTGCGTTGCGGTGCTTATGGGCCCGAGGTTCCCGGACCCCGCCTCGCCCTTTCATTCCTCCAGGCACACCACCGCAGCCCTGCCCTCCCCCTGGTCGCGCGATGAAACGCGCTCCCGGCCGTGTGGTGCGGTCAGGAAGCGTGTCGCGACGCGGACGCGGCGCGACCGGGGAGGTTTGGTGGTTTTAATCGCGAGCGCGTTTCATCGCGCGAGCGATGCTGGTCCTGGTGGATTGAAAGGGCGAGGTGCGGTCGACGAAGCACGGTGAAGTAAGCACGCGAGCGAAGCGAGCGCGCGCAACGAGCCGCGCGAGTCGAGCGGGCCGAGGGCTTTCCTCTGTTTGCGGTATCGGTACCGACTCAAAGCGATCCATCGACGGCTTTCGACGTGTGTGTGGAGACTGATCAATTCCTTCGTCCACCCCTATTCCCCGCAACAACCCACCGAATCAATCATCGGCGGAAGACGGGCGTCAGACGCCATGGCGGTAGCCTTTTGACCGAGACGGGCCAACGACGGGCCATGACAGCCACCGGATCGACGCCGGACCGCGAGGAGATAACCGTCCGGTTCTCGGAGGGAGTGCTCGACCGGATGGACGAGTCGTGCCGGGCACAGGGCATCGCGACCCGGAGCGAGTTCGTCAGCGAAGCGCTCGACGACCTCGTCGAGCAGGAAGGATAGCGTCCTCGACCGCACACCAGGTCTCAGTCGTCGCTCTCTGCGGTCCGTCGCCCCTCGGCCTCTGACGCGTCGTCGCCGAGGATCTCCGCTCGATGCTCGTCGAGCAGCGGGGCGCGGCCGCCGGGCGCGGTCTCGGTCTCGCTCATCTTGATCGGCGAGCCGGCGATGGTCACGTCCCGGCCGGCGCCGGGCTGTTCGACGTCGACGAGCATGTCCCGGTCCTCGACGTGGGAATCCTCGAAGATGTCGGCGGTATCCTGCACCGGTGCGGCGGGGACCTGCCCCTCCAGCGCGTCCACGACGTCGGCCGTCGCCAGGTCCCGGGTCCAGTCGGCGATGGCCGACCTGAGTGACTCCCGCTCGGCCATCCGGGACGCGGCGTCCGGATAGTCCGCGGCCAGGTCCGCCCGGTCCATCGCCTCGCAGAGGCCGCGCCAGTGGCCGTCGGAGAACGCGGCGATGACGACGTACCCGTCCGCACACTCGAAGGCGTCGTAGGGGAACAGCGTCGGGTGCGAGTTGCCCTGGCGCGAGGGCGCGTCGCCGGTGTAGGAGTACTGGTAGACGGCGCGCTCCGTCATCGAGACCATGGCGTCGTACATCGCGGTGTCGACGTACTGGCCCTCGCCGGTGCGGTCGCGGTGGTGGATCGCGGCCAGGATGCCGACGGCCGAGAGCGCGGCCGTGAACAGGTCGCCGATGCCGGGGCCGACCTTCGTCGGCGGGCCGTCTTCCTGGCCGGTGATCTCCATGACGCCGCCGAGGGCCTGGGCGATGAGGTCGAAGGATGGCTGGCCCTGCCGGTCGGTCTCGCCGGTCCGCGGGTCGCCGAAGCCACGGATGGAGGCGTAGACGAGCTCCGGATTCCGCTCGCGCAGGGTCTCGTAGGAGAGATCGAAGCGCTCCATCGTCCCCGCGCGGTAGTTCTCGACGACGACGTCGGCCTCCTCGACGAGCGAGAGAAAGGCCTCGCGGTCCTCCACGTCGCCGAGGTCGAGTTCCAGCGAGCGCTTGCCGCGGTTGACGCTCTGGAAGTAGCCGCCGTAGGGCTCGTCGCTGCTTTCGGCGTAGGGCGGGTTCGGCCGGATGAGGTCGCCGCCGGGGCGCTCTATCTTCACCACGTCCGCGCCCATGTCCGCGAGCAACATCGTGCAGTACGGGCCGGCCAGCACCTGGGTCAGGTCGAGCACCCGGAGGTCCGATAGGGCTCCCATGCTCTCGGCCAGTGACCGGGCCCACATCAATCTTGGTGATAAATCATTATAATCTCCTTAAGGTGTATTATCATGAAAAATCATTACGTTTATTGTGGGTGCCCCACCACGAGGTAGTACATGCCCGAAACGGTCATCCTCGGCGTGATAGGATCCGACGCGCACGTCGTCGGGATCACGATCCTCGAACAGGCGCTGTCGGCCGCCGGATTCGAGGTCGAGAATCTCGGCGTCCAGAGCTCGCAGGAGGAGTTCGTCGAAGCGGCGAAAGCCGAGGACGCGGGGGCTGTACTCGTCTCTTCGCTGTACGGGCACGCGCGCCAGGACTGCGAGGGCTTCCACGAGCGACTCGAGGAGGCTGGACTCGACGTCCTCACCTACGTCGGCGGCAACCTTTCGGTCGGCCAGGACGACTTCGAGTCGACGCGCGAGCGCTTCCGCGAGATGGGGTTCGACCGGGTCTTCGACGCGGAGACGGACCCGGAGGAGGCCATCGCCTCGCTCCGGCGGGACCTCCAGCTGACGACGACCGAGCCCGAGGCGGTCAGGGTCGATAGCTGACCATGCTCACCGACACGCGGCTCGCCTCCGACGAGCTACAGCGCATCGCCAACGAGTTGCGCGACAACTGGCACACGGGTCGCGAGGTCGACTTCGAGGAGGCCATCGCCTTCCACGAGTCCCTCCCGCACTCGAAGGAGTTCGCCACCGTGCTGGAGTCGGCCGACGCGCCGCTCCTCCAGCCCAGGGCCGGCGTCCCCTGTCTGGAAGAACAGATCGAACTCCTGCGATACCTCCAGGACGAGGGCGGCGCTGATCTCCTCCCCACCACCATCGACTCGTACACGCGCGACAACGAGTACGAGAAAGCCGAGGAGGGGCTGGCCGCCTCGCGCAACAGCCCGGACAACGAACTCAACGGCTTTCCCGCGGTCAACCACGGCGTCGAGGACTGCCGGCGACTCGTCCGGGCGCTCGACGCCCCCATCGAGGTGCGCCACGGGACTCCCGACGCGCGCCTGCTGGCGATGGTGACGCTCGCCGGCGGGTTCCAGAGTTTCGAGGGCGGGCCGATCTCGTACAACATCCCCTACACCAAGGAGCACAGCCTGGCCGAGACCATCGAACACTGGCAGTTCGTGGACCGGCTCTGCGGCGCCTACACGGAACGCGGCGTCACCATAAATCGCGAGCCGTTCGGCCCGCTGACCGGGACGCTCGTCCCGCCCTCGATCGCCATCGCCGTGATGCTCGTCGAGGGACTGCTCGCGGCCACCCAGGGCGTTCGCTCGCTCACGCTGGGGTACGGCCAGGTCGGCAACCTCGTTCAGGACGTCGCCGCGCTGCGGGCGCTTCGCTCGCTCGGCGAAGAGTACCTCCCGGACGATGTGACAGTCACCACCGTCTTCCACGAGTGGATGGGCGGGTTCCCGCCGGACGAGGCCCGCGCCAGCGGCGTCATCGGCCTCGGCGGCGCGACGGCGGCAGTCGCCAGACCGGACAAAGTCATCACCAAGTCCCCCCAGGAGTTCCAGGGCGTCCCGACGAAGGAGGCCAACGCCTCGGGCCTCCGCACCACCAGACAGCTGATCGACATGCTCATCGAACAGGACATCGACCTCGGCGGCATCGACGACGAACAGGACCTCATCGAACGCACGACGCACGCGCTGATGGACGCCGTCTTCGACGCGGGCGAGGGCGACGTCGTCCAGGGCGTGCTCAACGCCTTCGACTCGGGGGCGCTCGACGTGCCGTTCGCGCCGAGCGACGCCGCGAAGGGGGCGGTCCTCCCCGCCAGAGACGACGACGGGCGCGTCCGCATCTTCGAGTTCGGCGACCTCGCGCTCCCGGACGACATCAAGCAGATCCACGCCTCGCGACTCGGCGAGCGCGCCCGCACGGAGGGCCGCGACGAGTCGTTCAGGATGGTCGCCGACGACGTCGACGCCATCAGCGACGGGAAGCTCATCGGCCGTCCGACCGGTGATTCCGACCTCGCCGGAGGTGTCGGCGATGCGGATTGAGGACGTCCGCGCGATCCCCGGCGTCTCCGGGTTCTTCTTCGACGACCAGCGGGCCATCAAACAGGGGGCGACCCAGGACGGCTTCGACTACGAGGGCGACCCCGTGACGCCCGGCTTCGAGCGCGTCCGCGAGGCGGGCGAGTGCCTCATCGTCGAACTGGAACTCACTGATGGAACGGTCGCCAGGGGGGACTGCGCCGCGGTGCAGTACTCCGGCGCCGGCGGGCGCGACCCGCTGTTCCGCGCCGCGGAGTACGTACCCGTCGTCGAGGGCCCGGTCGCCGACGCACTCGTCGGCCGGGACGCGACGGCGTTCGGGGGGAACGCGACCGTCGTCGAATCGCTGGATCCAGCGAAAACCGACGGCGACCGCCTGCACACTGCGGTCCGCTACGGCGTCTCGCAGGCGCTGCTGAACGCCGCCGCGCGGGCCTCCCACCGGACGCCGACGGACGTGCTCGCCGAGGCGTACGGCACCGTCCCGGCCGACGAACCGGTCCCGGTGTTCGGGCAGTCCGGCGACGAGCGGTACGCCAACGCCGAGAAGATGATCCTCAAGGGAGTCCCGGTGCTTCCCCACGGCCTGTTCAACTCGGTCGAGAAGGTGGGCGATGACGGCGAAACGCTGGTCGAGTACCTCGACTGGCTCGCCGAGCGGGCCACCGAGCGCGGCGAAGCGTACGACCCGCGCTTCCACGTCGACGTCTACGGCGTCCTCGGCGAGGTGTTCGGCCCGCCGTACGACCGCGAGGAAGTGGTCTCCTACTTCGAGGAGTTACGCGCGGCAGCGTCTCCCTATCCACTCCAGGTCGAGGGGCCGATGGACGCAGAGGGGCGCGCCGAACAGATCCACGCGATGGCGGAGCTCCGGGAGGGGCTGGCCAGCGCTGGCGTGGACGTCGACCTGGTTGCCGACGAGTGGTGCAACACGCTCGACGACGTCCAGGCGTTCGTCGACACCGGCGCCGCCGACGTCGTCCAGGTGAAGGCGCCCGACCTCGGTGGCATCCAGCGCTCGGCGGAGGCCGTCCGCTACTGCGAGGGGACCGACACCCGGGCCTACCTCGGCGGCACCTGCAACGAGACGGTCACCTCCGCACGGGCCTGCGCCCACGTCGCGCTGGCGACGAACGCCGCCCAGGTCCTGGCCAAGCCCGGGATGGGCTTCGACGAGGGGTTCATGGTCGTCACCAACGAGATGCGACGGACCATCGCCCGTCGAGAAGCCGACGCAGCCACGGAGGTGACCGCCGATGACTGACGGGGACGGCGCCGACTGGACCGACGCGGAGACGTTCGCCGCCGCCCTCGACCGCGCCGAGACGCGCGAGAAGGGCCACTTCTTCGAGTTCTTCGCGGAGGGCGACGAGATCGAACACGACCCCGGCATCCGACTCGCCCGGGCCGGCAACGAGCAGTGGCTGAGCCAGACGCTCAACCACGACCCGGCGTACTGGCGGACCGACGTCGCCGCGGAACGCGGGTTCGAGGAACCGCCCATCCACCCCGACTACCTGCTCGCGTGCGTGATGGGCCCCTCCGTCGAGGACCTCTCGGAGAAGGGCGGCTACTTCCTCGGCCGGACGAACGTCCGCTATCACGAAACGGTCTACCCCGGCACCGAGGTCCACGTCCTCTCGACCGTCGTGGACACGCGGACCTCCTCCTCGCGGCCCGACTACGGCATCGTCACCTGGCAGACCGAGGGGTACGACGCCGACACCGGGGACGTGCTCGTCAGCTACGAGCGGACGAACATGATTCCGAGAAGAGAACAGGTGGCGACCGACGGCGGTTCCACCGAACGGAGCGACACGTACACCGCCTCCGACGTTCCCGACCTCCCGGAGACGTTCGTCACCCCGGACGGCGGCTACCTGGAGGACTTCCGGGCCGCGCTGGACCGCGCCGAGGACGAAGACGCCGCCGTCGCCTACCGCCACGAGCGCGGGCGGACGATGGACGATACGCTGGTCGCGGGGCTCCCACTGGCGACGCTGAACACCGCCCGCCAGCACCACAACCGCGACGAGATGGCTGACTCGCCCTCGGGCGACGTCGTCGCCTACGGCGACGTCACCCGCTCGATAGCGCTGGCCCACGCCCGCTCGGACGAGGCGACGTACCGCGAGCGGCGCTTCGAGAACGAGCGCTTCCACGACTTCGTGACGCTAGGGGACACCGTCTACGGATTCACGCGCGTGCTCGACGCCGACAGACCGGTGGCCGACGCCGAGGCGGGCGCCGTCACGTTCCAGCACGTCGCCTTCAACCAGGAGAACACGCCCGTCTACTCAGGCGAGCGGACGGCGCTCGTCCGCTGCCGACCGGAGTGACCGCCCAGAGAACAGACGACCGAGACCGAACCACGACACATCATCCATGACACGACTCTGCCGCACGTTCCAGACCGCACCGGCCGCCGTCCCGAAGGAGGACAGCGCGAAGTACCTGAAATCCGGCCTGACCGCCGAGGGGTTCCAGTCGCCCGACTGGCTGGTCCCGGACATCGAGGACGGGACGGCGCCGAACATGAAGGCCGAGGCCGTCGAGAACGTCGCCGACCTCGTGCCCGAGCACGCGCCCGACTTCGGCGGTGAGATATGGCCACGCGTCGAGTGGAGCTACGCCGATTCGGGATTCAGGGAGCGCGGGAGCGACCAGATCAGGACCCTCGTCGACGAGGCGGGCGACCACATCGACGGCGTCGTCGTGCCGAAGGTCGGTCGCCTCGCGGACGTCGAGCGGGCGCTGTCGGCCGTCGCCGACGCCGAGCGGGAGTTCGGCCACGACGACGGGAGCATCGGCCTCTCGATCATCGTCGAGACCGCCCGCGCCTGGTCTGACCTGCGTGAGATCGCCATGCTCGGCGAGGACGGCCGTCTCACTGGCCTGATCTTCGGCCCCGTCGACTACACCGCGGAACTCGGCGGCCGGGCGATGGACGGCGAGCGCCCCCGCTGGGACGCGATGCTCGAACACCTCTCGAACGAGGCCAGCGCCAGCGACCTGGTCTGCGTCGGCGGCCCGTTCGACCGCCTCTTCCACGAGCGCGCCGGCGTCACGTACTTCAACGCGCCGGGGTACGCCGACCAGGTGACCTACGAGGCGAAGATCGGCATCGACGGCTCGTGGTCGCTCCACCCCAAGCAGACGGTCCAGGCCAACCGGATCCACATGCCCACGAGCGAGGAACTCGAACGCGACGTCTCGAAGATAGAGCGGTTCAACGACGCGAAGGCCGAGGGGACCGGCGCCGTCGTGCTGGACGGCCAGATGGTCGACGAGGCGACGTTCAAGAACTTCGCCAACACTGTCGAGGACGTCCGGGCCATCGACGACGCCCACCCACAGCAGACGAGCGAGTTCTACGACGACGAGTTGCTGGAGCGAGCGCGAGAGCTCGACGTCGGGTTCGCGTGAGGCAATCGCGGATCTAGTCTCCGAACGGTGGCATCGACGCGCTCGATGGTCCGTCGCCGCCGGCATCGTCGTTCGAGCCGTCTCCGTCTCCCGCCGAGTCGTCGTCACTGCCGTCGTCTCCGGTCTCCGGTGTTCTCCCGGGGAGTTCGTCTCGGTCGTCGATCTCCTCTAGCGCACTCAGGGCAAGATACAGCGCGCTGCCGAACATCGCGGCACCACCGACGACGTTCCCGCCGTCGGGATACTCGATGGATGCGAGTTCGACGGCGATGGCGCCGAGGACGATCAACACGAATGCAGTACACCGTCGAATCGTCCGGCGAAGGAGGGCGTCGGACATACCGATCCGTGCCCCAGGCCGGACCGAATAACTTCCGGCTGTGGCGTCCCGTCGGTACCCTGGCGGGCCAGAGAATACTTATCACCTGTCTGAACGAAGGGCCAGTATGCAAACCATCGTCGCCGGCACCCAGATAGACGCGCCGCGCGCCGACGTGTTCGCCTTCTTCGAGCACATGAACGACCGTCGCTACCGCGCCTGGCACCCCGAGGCCCACCGGGACTTCCGGTACGTCAGCGGCGACCGCATCGAGACCGGCACGGTCGCGCACTTCGAGGAGGTCGTCGGCGGCGACGACCACTCCCTCGACGCCGAGTACACGGCCGTGGTGCCCGACCACGTCATCGAGTTCCGCCTGACCCATCCGGTGTGGCGGCTGTTCCTCCGGCGGGTGCGCCTGGAATTCCGCGACTCCGGGCGCGGGAGCCACTTCGTCCAGAAACTGTTCCTCCGGTCGGGGCCGATTTCGGCCCACTCGGCGCGGATCCAGGACGAACTCGCTGTCGTCAAGCAGCACATGGACGAGGAGGGCGAGAATCTACGCGATATCGTCGAGAACGACCGCGTCGACGCCATCGATGCGGGGTCGGACCCGGCCGCAGTCGGGGAGCCGTCGGCGCAGAGGCTAAACGTCCAGACACCTTAGAAAAATTGAACTATGGATCAGCTCGAACTCGGCAAGGCGACGATCGTATACGAGGACCAGAACGGCGACGTCGTCGAGGACACCGTCGACAACGAGATGGTCGTCTACGCACGCGACCACTGGATGCTCAAGTCCGGCACCGACGACGACGGCAACGACCTGATGAGCCAGATTCCCCGCGACCGGGTGGTGCGCGTCGACAGGAACGTCGAGAAGTTCGAGGACCAGGCCCAGACGGTTCGTCGACGCGTCGTGTCGTTCGCCGACGAGCTCCGCGAGAAACTCCCCGTGGACGTCGGCGAGGGGATGGGCGGCGGGCCGCGCCGGGGCAGGGACCGTCACGAGCCCCAGAGCCAGACGATTCCCGTCGAAGAGGGCGACGAAGGCGAGGGCCGATAGGCACCGTTTCGGTCGGCTCGTGTCGTCCGATACCCCCTGGCGAGCGCTCGCCGGTGGCGCCCCGCGTCGGGTTCCTCCTCACGTGAGCTGGACGAGCGCGTACGTACCGATCGAGAACGCGTACAGCGGGATCAGGTACTCCAGCACGCGGCCGGGGAGCACGCGAACGAGATAGGGCGCAGCGATGGCGGCGAGGAACGCGCCGGTGAACAGCGACGGGAACAGGCCGTAGCTGATGGGAAACCCGGCGAGGAACAGGCCCACGTACGTGAGCGCGCCGACCACCGAGACCAGCCCCTCCGACAGGGACGTGATCGCGGTCGCGGTCTTCTCGAAGACGCCTGCGTAGATCTGCCCGAGCGTCGCGACGGGGCCGTAGCCCCCGCCCGAGACGCCCTTGTTGAGTCCCGCGAGTAGTGCGAACCCGGCGAGCCTGCGCGGGCGATACGTCAGCTGTCTGGGCAGGAACTGCCGGAGGAGCCCGAAGACGCCCATCGCGATGACGAGCAGGGCGACGTAGATCTCGATGGCGCGCTCCGGTATCTCGACCAGGAGGTACGCGAAGCCGATGGAGGCGAGCGTCCCGACGACGCCGAAGCCGGCCAACAGCAACACGGCCTTGGTGGCGTCCGAGAGCGGGCGGCTGACCGAGAACGTCACGTTCTCGAACTCGTGGTGGAGCGCGCCGGCGAGCAGTCCGGTGACGGTCTCCGTGATGAACAGTACCGGGACGACTTCCAGCGGGGTGTAGCCGAACGATAGCAACAGCGGCGTCAGGGACGTCCCGAATCCCATTCCCGAGGCGGAGTCCAGCGTCTCGAAGACGAACCCGGCGAGGAAGACGCCGGGGACGAACAGCGACGGAGCGACCTGTATGACGTTTCGCCCGTCACTGATCATGGAGACGCCCACGAGGAGCGTCGCGAGGTAGCCGAGTACGAGCAGCACCACTCGTCGGCGGGTCCTGCGCCGGAGGGCGATTCGCTGGCCGATCGGCTTCGCGTCGAGTCGGCGCGCCTCCTCGCCGATCGCCGGCTCGGTGTAGTCGATGGGCTCCGTGTACGGGATCTCGGGGTCGGGGAAGTCTGGTATCGACATCTCGTTTGGCGGGTGCGTATCGAACGATACGTCGCGGTGTCGACATTGTTCATTTCAGCCTTTCGCCGCGTTGGATCGGGCTAGCGTCTCGAAGCGGGAGCCATCGAGTGACGCGTCATCGGGGGCTTCGATGTCTCGGCGTGGCCCTCCGACATTCCAGTCGATCGGGGCGGATCACGCGACGTAGCCGTTAGCGCGGCCCGGCGGGGGCAATGCGACGCGAATGAATCGAGCATACTTCTGAGCAAACGAGGCATAACTGAAGCGGCGACGTGACCGGGTGTACGCCGTCCGTGGCGGCGACGGCGTCGACGCGGCCGGTCTTTGCAGTCGGTCGCTATCGTCTGCTTACCCGCAGTCGATTCCCACGAAGGCTCGGCCGTACCTGGCGAACGAACTGATCGCTTATAGTGTCATGTTTCTAACCAAATGTGCATGAGGCTCGCTACCGCACTCGCGGACTATCTCACCGACAAGAGCTTCGTCGCGGTGATCTGTCACAGGGAACCGGATCCTGACTGCCTCGCGAGCGCGGTGGCGTTCGGGACTATCGCCCACTGGTGTGGCGCCGAAACGGTCGAGTACTTCGACGGCACACGGATATCTCGGCCACAGAACCTGGCGCTCATCGCCCATCTCGACGTGAACCTCCGCCCGGTTTCGGAGCTGACTCCCGCCGAACCGGACGTGCTCGCGCTCGTCGACCACGCCGTCCCGGGCGTTCACGACGGACTTACCCGGGATACGCAGGTCGACGTCATCCTCGATCACCACGAACACGACCGACCCGTGACGGCCGACTTCGTCGACGTCCGCCCGGAGTACGGTGCCACGGCAACCTTGTTCGTCGAGTACCTCCGAGAACTCGGCGTCCCGGTCTCGGCGCGACTGGCGTCGGCGCTCCTGTTCGCTCTCCATCGCGAACGGCTGGATCAGGTCCGTCACCCGACGCGACACGACTACCTCGCCGCCGCCGCGATGCTCCCGCTCAGCGACCCCGCCACGATCGACCACCTCTATCGCGCGGGCATGAAACCGACGACCATCGACGCGATCGCGACGGCGATCCGGAACCGCCGCACCGTCGGCTCGTGTCTGGTCTCGTGGGTCGGGCCGATACCGGACCGCGAGGCGCTCCCCCAGACGGCGGAGTACCTGTTGAACCTGCAGTCGGTCGACACGGTGCTCGCTCTCGGCGTGGTCGACGACGAGGTCCACCTCAGTGCACGCACCGTCGATCAGCGCGTCAACCTGGCGACCGTCTTGCCGAGCGTCATCGGCACCGCGGGAAGCGGGGGTGGTCACCGAGACATGGCCGGCGGCGTTATCCCCGCTGCCCGGCTCGACACGTCCGCGCGGGACGGCGGGGACGCCGCCCCGCCGGCCGTCGACGACCTCGGGTCGCGGTTCTGTACGACTGTCGAGCGAGCGAAATCTGCCGGCGTCGTGGCGGAGCCGGGGCCCCCGGTTCAGGTCGTTGATACGGCCGTCGAGGCTCGTAGCGACGGATCGAACGCGCTCCCGGACGCGGTGTCGGCCGGCGTCTCGGACGACGCGGTCTCCCCACGGGGAACGCCCAGTGACGTCCACCAGTGAACTCGCGGGCACGGCGGCGCCCGCGTTCTCGGATCTGCTCCTGCCGACAGACGGCACCAAGCGGATGACGAGGGTGGTCGACCTCGCGATCGACGTCGCCTCGCAGTTCGGTGCTCGTCTCCACGTGCTCTACGTGGTCGACGCCGAACGGGGCCGTTTCACGGGGTCGAATGCCCGTCAGAAACCGTTCCAGTGGGGCGACGTCGTCACCGGCGACGTGGCCGAGCTGGCGCGCTACCGCGGGGTCGAGCCCGTGACGGTGATTCGGGAAGGCGTCCCCCACGAAGTGATCCTCGACTACGCGCGCGAGGCAGCGGTCGACCTCATCGTCGTCGGCATCGATAGGCCCCGTACAGTCGTCGGCTACGCCGCAGACCTGCTCGGTCACACCCCCATGGGAACGACGTCCAGCCACGTCATCTACAGGGCCCAGGTTCCAGTCCTCTCCGTCCGCGTGTGAGAGTTTCCTGCGGCCTACCGGCACCGCGTCAGTGCCGACCACACGAGTCCGCGCCACGGCGATGCGCGGTCGCGCTAGCCACGACGTCATCGCTGTCTCGCCGGTCTGACCGACCCGCAACGACCAGACGGACGGGTCGGGGCGACACCCGGTTTCCGGCGCCCTCACGCGATGTCGTCCCAGAGGCTGCTACCGCTGGCAGCCGACCGCGAGCCGGCGACGCCGGGACGACGGTAAGCCCACGTGGTGCACGCGATGGACGGCGTTAGTGCGATGCAGTCGGCGGGCGACGTCGCGGTGCGCTCGGCTTACCGCTCGCAAGGAATCTATAACAAAGTCGCCCGACGGCGTAGCGATCCACATGGAAGAATCGACAGTGTACGGTTCGCGGACCGACGGTGAATCGATGCCCGGACTGGAGACCAGCTGGCGGTCGCTCGAAGTCGGTGGGATACTCATCGTCCTCCTCGGACTGTTGGCCGTGGTGTTCCCGCTCGTGGCAGGCGTCTCGATCTCGCTCGTGCTCGGCGGCTTGCTCGTCGTCGGGGGCCTCGTCCACGTCGCACACGCCTTCCGGGCGCGCGGATGGGCCGGATTCGCGGGACAGGTCCTGCTCGCCGTGGTGTACGTCTTCGCCGGTATCTCGCTGCTCGCGAACCCGCTGCTCGGCCTGACCACGCTGACGCTGTTGCTGATCGCCTACCTCCTGATCTCGGGACTCGTCGAGGTCGGGGTCGGGCTGCGACTGCGCGGCCAGCCGCGGTGGACCCTTCTCCTCGCCAGCGGGCTCCTCTCGGTGGCCCTGGGCGTGATACTGATCGCCGGGTTCCCGTCGACGGCGGCGTGGGTCGTCGGGCTGTACGTCGGGATCAACCTGATCGCCACCGGCGTCTCGATGGTGCTGATGGGACGGCAGGTTCAGCGCGAGGTGACGGCCGTCGGCGGCGCCAGCGGTGGCGTCGCTCAGTGACGGTCTAGTAACCGCTCGTTTTTCGACCCGACGGCGGGTCGCCGCTCGCGGCCGACGACGGACGGCCACCGGTGCTGACTGCCGACCGACGCCGTCACGCCATCACCCAGTTCGCGACGGAGACGTTCGGATCGGTCGTGCCCGCGGGACAGACGAGCGTCGCCTGGCGACGCGTCGAGGCCGGCACGTAGGTGAGCTGGACGCTCGGCGGCGGCCTCGCGCAGTCCGCCTCGACGGTCACGGAGACCAGTCCGACGTCGCCCGGGTTCCTGAGCCGAACGGAGACGGCCACCTCGTCGTTCGGCATCGTGTCGGTCCCAACGACGGTGGCGCTCGGCGCGACGCCGCTCGGCGTCGCAGCCATCTGCGCCGCGCCGTAGGCGACCAGCGACAGCGTGAACAGGATGCTGACGGCCATCACCACCTTCTGTGTCGTCGACGTCTCTCCCTCGTCGGAGCTCCCGCCGGTGCGGTCGCCCCCATCCATTCAGACCACCACCTGCGCCGCTGCGCCACCGAGCGACGCCGGAAAGGCCAGGACCACCGTCTCCTGGTAGACCAGCGCGAGGGTCGCGTTCGTGAAGTGCCCGAACGCGGTGAGCAGGAGGAACGCCGTCGTCGCACCGACGGCGTAGGCCAGGAACGCGGTACCGAGTTCCAGCCGCCAATTGTCGGCTGCACGCCCCCGCTGTCCCCGGAAATCGAGTTCGAACAGGAACAGGTAGACCAGCGCGACGGTGACGACGACCAGCGTGAGGTGGTGGGCCCAGCCCATGTGCGCGGCGATGAGTTCCATCTCCTGGGTCGGTGCGATGGCGGCCGAGATGAAGAGGGCCCCGACGACGAACAGCGCGACGTTCTGAGGGAACTCCATCTCCTTCTCGGCGGCCTCGTCGCTCGTGGTTCCGAACAGGCGGTTCGCCATCGCCGCACCGAACCCGAGGGGGACGACTTCGATCAGCCCGAGGCGGACCGCGAGGTCCGGTGACGACCCGAGGTCGACGATACCCAGTAACAGGAGGGTGGCGTACGAGGCGACGAAGCTCTGGAGGAGTATCTGCGTGACCGCCAGCGCGACCTGGGACGCCGACCCGGGGCGTTCGTTCGCCTCCCCGTTCGCCTCGTGGAACCCGACGAATCGGGTGACGACGACCACGCCGGACAGGCCGACGAGGGCGAACCCGAGGAGGTACGGCATCGGCAGCGTCCAGCCGAGCCACCACGTCTCCATCGTGTAGTGGAACGTCAACCCGACGACGAGCAGCGCGCCCATCACCCCGCGAATCTGGTCGCGAAGCACCGCGATCGCGCGTCCGTTCATCTGACGGGCGACGGACCGGTTGTTCGGTCGGTGCGTCGTCGGGACGTCGGCGCGTTCCTCGTGACCACGTTCGGAACACCTGTTAGATAATTGTCCTACTCGATGAAAACCGTTCGGTACGCGTTCGCCGGGTATCGTCGCGCTTCTCGGACGACAGCGCCGCCTGGATCAGAAGTACTCGACGAGCCGCTCGGCGGCCTCGTCCACCGTCGGCGTCACGAGCGCGAAGCGGATCCACTCCCGGCGCGACTCGCCGAAGGCCTCGCCGGGCATCCCGGCGACGCCGGCCTCGTCGACCAGTTCGAAGACGTTCTCGAAGGTGCCCGGGAACCCCTCGAAGCGGCCCATCACGTAGAACCCGCCTTCGGGGCGGTCGTACTCGGCGCCGACCGCGTCGAGGGCCTCACAGAACGTGTCGATTCGACCCTGGAGTCGGTCCCTGTTCTCCGCGTAGTAGTCCGGTCCGGTCGTCTCCAGTGCCCTGTAAACGGCGTACTGGGCCGGCCGCGACCCGGTCACGTTGACGATCATGTGACGAGTGCGGGCCCGCTCCAGCAGTTCGCCGGTCGGCCCGTCCGCCGGCGGGAAGACGGCGTAGCCCACCCGGAAGCCCGTGATGGCCATCGACTTCGAGAAGGCGTTCGTCGCGACGACGTTGGGCGAGTCGAACTGCAGCGCCGAGGCGAACCGGCCGGTGTAGTCGAAGTGGTCGTACACCTCGTCGCTGATCAGCAGCGCGTCGTTCTCCTCGGCGATGGCGACGAACTCGGCCATCGCCGCCTCGTCGTACACCGCACCGGTGGGGTTGTTGGGCGAGTTGACGACGACGACCGCCGTCTCCTCGCTCGCGGCCTCGCGCACCCGCTCGGGGGTCAGGTGGCCATCGTCGTCGACCGGGACGAAGCCGACGTCGGCCCCGACGAAGTTCGCCCGCCCAGCGTAGTAGGGGTAGACCGGGTCCGCAAGCAGTATCTCGTCGCCGGAGAAGCGTTCGAGTCCGCCGACCATCGCGAGGTGGTTCGCCTCGCCAGCGCCGTTGGTGACGACGATGCAGTCGCGGTCGACGCCGCGTCGCTCGGCGATCTCGGTCCGTAACTCCGGCAGTCCGGCGCTCGCGGTGTACTGGAACTCGTCGGCGCCCAGGTCGGCGTACTCGCGGAGTCCCTCACGTAGCCCCTCCGGCGGGTCCCAGTCGGGACTCCCCGACACCATGTCGACGACGTCCCGGTCGGCGCGCCGCGCGTACTGGATGACGCGGTAGAACTGCGGCGTCTCGTAGTCCATGTCTCCCGGGTCGGGACAGTCGGTCTTCGGTGTTGCGGTGGCCCACACGCCTCGGCCATCCGGTGGCCGAACGTACACGTCCGGGCGGGGCTAGCGACTGAAGACGACGACGTCGTTGTCCTGAATCGCGACCGTGTAGCCGCAGTACTCGAACGCGACGGTGCCGACGCGCTCCTCACGGAAGATCTGGTCGAGTGCGTCGGGGTCGACAGCGTCGTAGAGGGGCGGGAGGTCGCCCGGATCCGTCTCTTCGGCGTCGGCGACCGCTTCCGCGACCGCCACGCTCGGGAGCACGTCCTGAATCGACACGACGGTGGTGATTTCAGCGCGTTCGTCGGGACTCACTTTCGACTCCATGGTGTCCTCGCGGGAAAAGACCGGATATCGTTCACCTTCGTTTAAACGGCGACGTCGGCGATATCTAGGGCCGGGTAGAAGTTCACTGAGATGGCGGTACAGCGGCCGAATCGGTCGTTATCAATTCCAAAAACGACTTCCGTGAACGGTAGTCCGCCGTATCCGGTGGTTCGTCGGCGGTCGGGCTGGGAGTGGCCCCTCGACGGCGGCCGGACCGAAACCGGGCACGGTTGGATCGAACTTTTGGCGCTGCCAGTCCAGTCTTCGGGCATGAGCGAGTCCGAGGCGACGATCGAGGAGCGCGTGGGTGAGGTGTTGCGGGAGCGCGGGGAGACGGTCGCCGTCGCAGAATCGTGTACTGGATGCCCGAGAGGATCGCTCCTGGCAGACGTCTTTCATGGGAAACATCTGTCCTTATATCAGCGGGATTGAGATATCTAAGAGTATCTCGATGGTCTTGAGCAAAACGTAACCGAGAACGAGCACTTGGAACGCTTGAATCATCCAGTTCACTAGCTTATTGTCGGTTCTATTAGCGCCACTGACATCTCCGAATCGGAGGTCATCGTCTGTCATTGTTGCTTCGTTTTGGGTTTGCCGTCAGCGTACCATTGCAGGATCTCATGCGCATCGTATTTGTGGACAATACGGACAAGATCGTCTCCGTCAATACAGTTCACATCAAGTCGCTCCGCTAGTTCCTCTGCTGATCGAGTAAAGGAGCTCGTGGTAACGATGGTAACGCCGTTCACATCGCTCCACTGCTGACGGAGGGCGGAATATTGCTGGACATTATCGCTTGAAACCTTGTTTCCCTCTGCGTATCGTTTGCACTGGACAGCTGTCTTTCCGCCACCAGTAGGAGGCTGTCCAATTACGTCAAGACCTTTGTCAGGGCCGGCGTCCATCACCTCAGTCGTCCACCCTTGACGCTCTTGCCACACATCTGCGATGAACTGTTCGAAGTGTCTTGGGGGGAGAGCCCGAAGCGTTGCTAGTATCTCAGATGAGGCCAAAGTCACCACCACTCTTGTTCCAATCCGGGCGATATTCGTTGAGTGTTTCCTTGACGTAACTCTCCGAACAATCGCAATTGGCCGCGATCTGTTTTGGATTAGTTGTCATTATGTCATACTGCTCAAGGATACAATCTTGTAACTTGGTCGTGTCGCCGTCTCTACCGCCTAACATGGAATGGTCCTAGGTACATGCTAACAAAAATGTATTGGGTAGATAAGCAATCGATCCACACCGCCCAGTAGAGATATGTGACATTACCCTTTTGAGATGGGGTTCAAAGCGTCACCAATTCGGCCGTCCTTTCCATCTTTCCACAACTACTCATGATGGTGGATATCCACCTCAGGAGGTTTGAAGGGATCATCGTTATAGGCTTGAAGGAAATCGGGCTACCAGCACGTTCACCGCCGGCTGTGACATGGTGATCCGGGTGGTCGTTGGCAGTCGGGTAGAGAGCGATCGGCCTTCCGACGGAGCTCCTGATCCGGACAACATTGGATCGAACTTTTGGCGCTGCCAGTCTACCGTCCGGACATGAGCGAGTCAGAAGCGCCGGCCGAGGAACGAGTGGGCGAGGCGCTCCGCGAGCGCGGCGAGACGGTCGCCGTGGCCGAGTCGTGTACGGGGGGGCTCATCGGGTCGCTCTTGACCGACGTCCCGGGGTCGAGCGACTACTTCGACCGGTCGGTGGCGACCTACTCCTACGACGCCAAACGGGACGTGCTCGCGGTTTCCCGGGAGGCTCTCGACGGCCACGGCGCGGTGAGCGAACCAGTGGCCAGGGAGATGGCGCGGGCGGTTCGGGACACTGCGGATACGACGTGGGGCGTGGCGACGACGGGTGTCGCCGGGCCCACCGGCGGCAGCGAGGAGACGCCGGTCGGGACGGCCTACATCGGCGTGGCGTACGCGGCGCCGTGGGGGACGGGCGACTCCGAAACGACCGTCGAGCGCTACGAGTTCGACGGCGACAGGCAGACGGTCAAGCAACGGGTCGCCGAGCAGGCGCTGTCGGACCTGCTCGACGCCGTCGAAGCCCGGTGACGCCGTCGTTCGACCGCAAACCAGTGGCGCTCAGTACACCTTCACGTCGTCGAACCGGCCGCCGTAGGCGACGTGGTCCGGGTGGGTGGCCGCAGTGCCCTGGAGCATGACGCGGTCGAACTTCGACCACGTGTTCTCGTAGCCGAGGTGGCAAAACTCCAGCCCGCAGCGGAGCGCGTGGAGCGGGCCGTTCCGGTGGAAGAGACGCCGTGGTTCGCCGTCGCGCAGGGCGCCGACGAACGCCGTCTCGTCGGTCAGCGGTCGGTCGAAACTGACCCACGCCTCGCCGACGGTCCCCCGGAGGTGGGCGTACGACGACGTGAACGTCGGGAGGCCGATCGACCGCGCCAGCTCTCGTGCGCGTTCGTTGTGGTGGGGCAGGTGCTTGGGGTTGTACACCTCGAGGCCGTGGATGCGGTCCTCGTACCGGCGGATCTGGTCCTCGGTGAGGCTCACCGTGAGAAACTCCGGGTGGGGGACCAGCACCGCGGCGTCCTGCCGGTCGAGTTCCGCCATCGTCCCCTCGAGCGTGAGAAAGTCCGGAACGGGGTCGTCGAGGCCGAGCGCGAGGACGTGCCGGCGCTGTTGCCAGCTACCGGTGAACAGCTCCCGGGCCGGGACCACCGTCAACTCGTCGTCGGAGAAGCGCTCGGCGCGCTCCCGGACGTCGGGTAGCCGCGTGAAGTGCGGCGCGTAGACGAGCGCGTCCAGGCCACGCGCCTTGGCGCGCCGGACGACGGCCTCGTCCAGGACCTTCACGTGCATGTCGACCGCGAACCCCTCGTCAGTCACGCCCACACGTACTGCCAGCCCGGTGTTATGGATTTCTATGCGCCGTCGGCCCGCTACCACAGACTGTTGTCAGTCGAGAGGACTATAATGGTAACAATTCTGTCTCTATCGGAGAATCGAGAGGGGCGGTCACGTCACGGGGTTTGGGCCGGGAAGATATTAAATAATTGGAGCGTTTGTAGGATTTTTATCGCTATCAGTGCTACATCTGGTAGCGTTCGGCCCGGACGACGCGCCTCCGTGCGCGGATGACATCCCGGCCCGAATAGCTGCGGTTGTCTCAGCCCATGATTGGATACTACGCATTCTGCCACAGGAGTGGCGCACCGCTCTCCGAGCCAACTCACTACGACGAGGACGGACGTGCCTGGCGGTCGGTGCTCTCCGGCGACGGCGACGACGACGATAGACGGGTCGGTGAGCTAACCAACGGGGCGGTCCGTTCCACGCGGCAGGCGCTCGTCACGTACTTTCGCAGGACGCACCGCCGTCACTGCGAGTTCGACGCGGAACTGTACAGGCGGGCGGCGCTCGCCATCTCGCGGCTCAAACGCGCTGCAACTGGCGAGCAGGCGGCCGACCGGTACGTCTGGTACGCCCTCCAGCACCGGTTCGACGAACTCGGCTACGACGTCCAGTGGATGCACGCCCACGCGGGACTCCGCTGTCCAGGCTGTCACGGTCGGCTGAAGTTCGACGACGACCACGACGGCGTCGTCCACGCCGAGTGCGGCACGAACTGTGACGGCACGACCGACGACCAGATGGCGCGGATCCGTGAGACCGTCGCGTCGCTGTACACGGCGGCCTTCGACGGATCCGCCGCCCACCCCGAGGAGGTACTCCAGTTCTGATGGATAGGAGTCGCCTGGTTCGTCCGGCCGACGTCCAGCAACTGCCCCGTTACGGGAGTGAGTAACGAGGGATGGCACGACAGGACTTGCGCGTCGTCGAGGTCCTCACGCTCACCCGGACCGCCCGGGAGGAGGTCGTGGGGGTCCTCGAAGCCAACGAACTGGAGTACGTCCTCACCGACGAGAGCGGCGGGGACTCCGAGATGGCGACCATCTCGTTTCCCCTCCCGACACAGACCGTCGAACACATCCAGACGAGACTGGAGGAACTCGACATCGACGACGAGCTGTACACCATCGTCATCGACCCCGAAGCGGTCGTCTCCGACCGCTTCGGCGAGTCCGACGACCCCTACGACGAGGTCCGGGGACTCGGCTACCAGGGTATCTCCCGGAGTGAACTGATATCGACGGCGACGGACATGGTCCCCGACCGGACGATCTACCTGCTGATGACCGCCATCAGCGCCGTCGTCGCGACGGCGGGCGTCCTGCTGAACTCCCTGTCGGTGCTCGTCGGATCGATGGTCATCGCTCCGCTGATCGGGCCGCTGATGGCGACGAGCGTCTCGACGGTGCTCGACGAGCCGAATCTGTACCGACGCAGTGTTCGATATCAGATCCAGGGCGGTGCGGTGGCGCTGGCGAGCGCCATCGGCTTCGCCACCATCGTGAAGTTCACCGACCTGGTCGATGCGGGGTTCAACGTCAGTCACCTGCTCCAGGTGAGCAGCCACACCGCCCCGAACTTCCTGCTCGTCGTCGTGGCACTGGGCGCGGGCTTCGCCGGTGCGCTGAGCCTCTCGACGAGCGGGACCATCGACCTCGTCGGCGTGATGATCGCCGCCGCCGTGATGCCGCCCATCGGCGTCGTCGGCGTCGGCGTCGCGTGGGTGAGTCCCTCCGCGGTCGTCGGCGGCGTCGCCGTCGTCCTCATGAACGTGTTCTCGATGACGCTGGCGGCGATTATCAGCCTCTGGTACCTCGGCTATCACCCCGAGAGTATGGCCGACGTCCGGCGGGCCCGCGGGACGATGCTCGTCCGGATCTCGACGCTGGGCTGTGCCATCGTCGCGCTCGTCATCCTGCTCGCGCGGGTGACCAACAGCGGTCTGACCGAGGCGATTCCGCTGCTATGACCCGCGATACACGCCCCGACGAGGGCACGGACGAGACGTCGGCGGCCGGCTTCCAGCGGGTTCTCGTCGACGCGATGGCCTCGACCGGTACGGTGCTGTTCCTCGTGGCTCGCCTCCTGTTCGTCACCGGCCGGTTCGTCGCCGTCGGCGTCGCCATCGCCGGCGCGACGGTCGCGGACGACGGCGTCCAGGCGTCGATTCGCCGCTGGTTCCTGCTCGACGGCAATCGCTGGGTCATCGCCGGCGGGATTACCGCGTTCGCCTTCGTCGGCACGTTCCTGCTGTCGGCGACTGGTTTCGTCGGCGTCGAAGAAGGCGGCTTCGTGACCACCATGTTCAGCGCGTTCATCTCCGGGCTGTTCTCGTTAGTCCCCATCGTCGTGTCCGTCAACCAGCTGACTGTCTCGCGGGTCGTCGGATCGATCTCGGAGATACAGGAGCAGATGGAGAGCGCGCGCGGGTTCCAGCGACAGGTCGCGTCGATGAGCGTCGAGACCGACGTCGTCTCGACCAAGCCGGCCCCGTTCCTGGGGGCGGTGATCTCCCTGCTACGAAACCGCGCCGAGGGGCTCCAGCAGGCCGTCGACGACGGGTCGGCGGCCATGCAGACGGCCGTCGACGAGTACGTCGCGGTCCTCCAGACCCAGGCCGGCCACGTCGAAGAGCGGTTCGACGGTGACCGGCAGCGGCTCGGCGACCTGCTGGTGCCCATGATGGGCGACAACTACCCGCAGAACGTCCAGGACGCGCGCCGCATCGAATCCTCCTACGCGGACGAACTGTCAGACCACGCCTGCGAACTGCTGCAGGACCTGCAGGACCTCTCGACGACGCTGGACCTGCTCCGGCAGTACTACAAGGCGATGTACATCCAGCAGGAGCTCTCCCGGCTCTCCCGGTGGATCGGCTACACCGGCATCGGCGCGTTCTTCGTGTCCATCGTGGTCGTGATGGGCTTCGCCCAGGGACAACCCTTCGCCGGCTGGCCGCTCCTGCTTGACCTCTCCGTCAGCTTCGCTCTGGCCTCTGTCGTCCTCCCCTTCGCCGTGTTGCTCTCCTTCGTCGTGAAGATCGCGACGATCACCGCGCGGACGGCCGCGCCCGGTCCGTTCACGCCGCTGCGGGAGACGCCCGCCTACGCCAGGCACCGGAACGACTGACCGTTCGCCGACCGACGACCGACCGCTCGCTTTCCCCGGCGTTTCGAATCCATGCAACTCGACCACTCGCAGTCCCTCGACCGACTGGAACGACGACTGGACAGTGTACAGATCCCCCCGGTCACGCTCGGGGTGCTCGCCGTCACGCTCTCGCTGTGGGTCGCCCTGCTCGCCGGCTGGGTACCCATGCCCACGCCCGCGGACCTCCCCATGTCCGCGCCGGGCGCGATGGAGCGAGCCGCCCTCCACGGCGGTGCCATCGGCGCCTATATCGTGATGTGGGCCGTGATGATGGCGGCGATGATGTTCCCGGCGATGCTCCCGTTCGCCCGCCGGTACGACAGCGCGATGGGGGGCGACTGGCCGGCGCGTGCGGCGGCGCTGGCGACCTTTTTCACGACCTACGGGCTGGTGTGGGCGGCCACCGGGGTCGTCCCGCTCGCAGTGGACGCTGTCGTGGACGTCCACGCGCTGGTCCAGCGCGCACCAGACGTCACCTACGGCGGGACGCTCCTGTTCGCCGGCTGGTACCAGCTCTCCGGGTTCAAGGGCGCGGCCCTGGACGACTGCTGTGACCGCGTCACCGTCGACAGCCCGGGTCTCCGGAAAGCGGTGCGCCTGGGCCTGCGCCACGGCCGGAACTGCGTCCTGGCCACCTGGCACCTGTTCGCGCTCGTGGTGCTGGTCGGGTCGATGAACGTCGTCTGGATGCTGGGACTGACCGGCGTCCTCGTCACCGAACGGTTCCCGGTCTGCGGCCGAGAGATATCCCGGTCCGTCGGCGTCCTCGCCGCGGTCGCCGGCGTCCTCGTCCTCCTGCCGGTCCCCGTCCCGTTCCTATGACGGGGAGCGAATCCTCGGCGACTCGACGCCGGTTTCTCGCCGCGAGCGCCGCCGCCGCGGCCGTCGGCCTCGCGGGCTGTGGCTCCGACGACCAGACCAGGTACGGCTGGAACGACGTCGAGACGCCCACGCGGAAGGGACTGACGGACGCCGCGATGACGACCGACGGCCCCTACGCCGTCGGGGAGAGCGGCCTCGTCCTCACCCGGCGCGGCGACGAGTGGCAGACGGTCGTCCAGAACGGGCCCGACGGCTCGAACAACGGGCTCTCGGGCGTCGACGTCACCGACGACGGCCGGAAGCTCTGGATCTGTGGATCCAGCGGCGCGCTCGGCCGGTACGACGTCGTCGCGGGCGAGCTGACCGACTTCACCGCACCGAGACAGAAGACGAGTAGCTGGACCGACGTGGCCGTCGACGGCAGCGGCGGTTCGGAACAGGTGTACGTCGTCAACAGCTCGGGGGAACTGCTCCCCGGTCGCTGGGGCGGCCAGCGGATGAACTGGGCCGAGGTCACCAAGCCCACCGGCGGCGAGAGCGCCGCGGCCGTCGATACGGCTGCCGGCGTCGTCTACGTCACCGACACCGGTGGTGGCGTCTACCGACACGACGAGAACTCCGGGGACGGCTGGACGGCCGCGGGCGTCCGTGGCGTCGACGCCTCGCTCCGGGACGTGGCGGCAGTCGACGGCGACCTCGTCGACGTCGCTGCCGACGACGGCTCCATCTACGTCTACAACGGCTACAACTGGCTCCAGTTGCGCGCGGGCGAGCACCCGCTCCACGCCGTCGACCGGGACCGCCACCGCGGCCTGGCCGTCGGGAACGACGGGAGCGCCCACGCCATCCAGGAGAACAACTGGCAGACCGAGTCCACGCCGACGACGAAGACGCTCCAGGGCTGCGCCCTCGGGAACGAGTCTCACTCCGACGTCGCGGTGGGCAACGACGGGACGATACTCGAGCGGTTCGGCTGAGCCAGACCGTCCATCGAACTGGCAAGTTTTGCCTATTTATTCGTCCCCCTCCCGTACAGCGGTTGATGTCGGAGTTCATACTCGAAGTGGACGGCATGACGTGCATCAACTGCGAACAGCTCGTCGAAGACGAAGTCGCGGACCTGTGTTCCGTCGACGGCGTGTCGGCGAACGCGACGAAAGGTTGCGTCCGGGTCGAAGGCTCGCCCAGCGCCGTGCGTTCGGTGCAGGAGGCCATCGACGACCTCGGATTCGACGTCGAACAGTAGCGAGACCGGCGGACCCTCTCTCGCGACGGGCAGGTCGACCTCCTCTCCGTCGCACGTTTTCGGCCGCCCACGGCGGCCACCAAACCCGCAGACCACTACGAGATTCATGTATATCGACACCCTGGCACGCGCAGTCGAACTCGTCGCGGAGATGACCTGGGACACCTGGTGGGCGCTGGTGCTCGGCCTGACCATCTCCGGCGCCGTCGAGGTGTTCGTCGGCGAGGAACAGTTGACCGGCCTGCTGGGCGGCGACGGCTGGCGCGAGGCGTCGCTCGGTGCGGCCTTCGGCGTCGCCTCCTCCAGCTGCTCGTACTCGGCGGTCGGGACGACGAAGACCCTGTTCAAGAAGGGCGCCTCGGGGGCGGCCTCCCTCGGCGCGTTCATGTTCGCGAGCACCGACCTCGTCGTCGAACTCGGCCTCGTGCTGTGGGTGCTGCTCGGCTGGCAGTTCGTCGTCGGGGAGTACCTCGGTGGCGTCGTCGCCGTGGCCGTCATGGTGCTCCTCTTTCGCCACGTCATTCCCGAGTCGTGGGTCGAGGCCGCCCGCGAGCACGTCCGCACGCACGACGAGTCGGTCTGTGCCACCTGCGACATGACAGTCGAGCCCGGCGCCGACCCGGACGAGATCGTCGTCGAGGACGTCGACGGCCGCACCGAGTACTTCTGTTGCTCGGGCTGTCTGCAGGTGTACCGCTCGACGGGGGACGGCGGCGCCCTCTTCTCCCGGGCCGGCTGGACGAGCGCGGCCAGCGCGACGATGAAGGACTGGGAGATGATCGGCCGGGACCTCGTCCTCGGATTCGTGATCGCCGGCGTCGTCGGCGCGGCCGTCCCCGAGACCTGGTGGACGGCGCTGTTCGGCACCCAGGGGACGTTCGAGGGCGTCGTCATCAACGCCACCATCGCCGTCCTCATCGGCGTCCTGACGTTCATGTGCTCGGTCGGCAACGTCCCCTTCGCGCTGGTGCTGTGGCGCAACGGGCTCCCCTTCGGCGGCGTGCTGGCGTTCATCTACGCCGACCTCATCATCCCGCCGCTCGTCAATCTCTACCGGCGGTACTACGGGACCCGGATGGCCGCGACGCTGTTCGTCTCGCTGTTCTTCGCGGCCGTCGTCGCCGGCGTCGTCGTCCACTACCTCGTCACCTGGGCCGGCATCGTCCCCTCCCAGGGCGTCGTCGGCGGCACCATCTCGAACGAGTACACGACCGTCCTCAACCTCGTGTTCACACCGGTGTTCGCGGGGCAGGTCCTGGCGACGTACGGCCTCGACGCCGTCGAGGAGAAACTGCGTGACTGGGCCGGCGAGGTGTACTACGCCCTGCTGCTCGCGTGGGTCGGGCTCTCGATGGGTTTCCTCGCCGTCGCCGGTGCCCTCTACTGGCTCCGGGACCGGCTCTCCTCGCTGCACGCGTCGCTCACGACCGCCGACGCGGGCGACGACGACCTCGACCGGGACGCCGAACAGTCGACACCTCGCCGGCGGGCGGAGTACTACGCCTGGCTAGTCGTCCTCGGGTTCTCGCAGGTCGTCCGGACCGCCTGGCGAGCGGCGGTCGGACTCGGGGACGCCGTCCAGCGCCTCGGCGCGGGCGCGTGGTCGCTGGGTCGCACCGTGGCGACGGCCATCCGCCGGACCTGGATCCACGTGCGGTCGTGGCGATGACGGACGGACCGGACCGCGACGCCGGCGACCCGGCCGACTCCCCGCCCGCCGACTCCCCGCCCGCCGACTCCCCGCCCGCCGACCCCCCGCCCGCCGCCGAGCCCACCACCCGCTCCGCTGACGGCGTCCCGGTCTCGGACCTCGAGACGGCGGGCCCCCTGCCGACTCCCGGCATCGGCGACGACGACGGTCCGGTGCTCCCGGCCCGTCCCGACGGAAGTGACGACGGCGGAGATGGAACGCGGAGTGCGTCGAACCTCGTCGCCGTTCTGGCGTCGACGGCGGGCTTCGAAGCGACGGTGTGGGTCCTCGTGCGCTACGTCCCCGAGTACCTCCAGACGCTGGGCGTCGGGGCGCCGCTGATCGGCGCCCTCGGTACCCTCTGGCTGCTCGGTCGCCGGCTCGGAACCGGCGGGTCCTCCCCGCGGCGGTGGCGGGTCGTCGCCGGTGCACTCGCCGCCGCCGTCGGTCTCTCGCTGTGGGCACTCGTTCCGGAACTGGCCGCCGGCTCCGCGGTCACGGCCTCGCTGGTCGTCGCGGCGGGCGGCGTCGGCGTCGCGGCGTGGGCCCGTTTCGGCCCGGACCGGAGCGTCGGTCGGTGGTCCCTGGCGGACTGGAACGACACCGCGAGCCCGGATCGGTCGGGCTGGGCCGTCGCCGCGCTGACGGTCGCGGTCGTGATCTTCGCCCTCGCGCGGTCGTTCGAGGCGGGCTACCGCGTCTCGCTGACGCTGACCGCCGCGCTGGGCGTCACCGTCGCGGCTCTGTGGGCTACCGGCGGGTTCGACGGCTCCGGTTCCGTCCCCGCTCCGTCCGGCGGCGAGTCGCCGGTCCGCTCGCGGGAGCGCCCCTCGCTGGGCCGCGACGTCTCCCGGTTCGGGCTGACGATGGTCTCGCTGTTCGTCGTCGTCGCCGTCACGACCGTCCTCGACGTGGACCTCGTCCTGTTCGGCCGTCGCCTCTCCCCGGCGGCGACGTTCGGGCTCTTCCTCGTCGCGGAACTGGCGACCGCGGCAGTTGTCGCACGCGTCGGCCCGCGCGTCGTCGACGTCGTCGGCGCCCGCGCGGCGACGGTGTACGCGAGCGTCGTCGTCGCCGCCTTCCCGCTCGTCCTCGTCACCGTGCCGGCCACGCCGCTGGTCGTCGGTGCCGTCTTCGCGGTCTACGGGACGCGGTCGGTCGGTCGCGTGGCGCGGTCCCGCACCGAACCTCGGGGAGAGGCGACCGGGACCGACACCGCCCGGTCCGACCTGCCCGTTCGGGAGGTCGAACGGCCGGATGGTCCCCACTCGACCGGTCGAACCGCCGGCGAGGGGCGCACACTGAGCGACCGACGCGCCCTCGCGGTCGCGACCGCGCCGCTACTGGGCGGCGTCCTCTACGCGGTCGACCCGGTCCTCGCGTTCGGCGTGGCGACCGCGGTCGGTGCCGTCGGCGCCTGGGAGACGGTCCGGCGCGGGTGGACGCGGACCGGGTGACTCCGTCGGCGGCCGAGCAGCCGATTCCTGCCGAGAGAGGGGCCGGCGAACCGGACGAGGTGAATCCCAACGAACCCGATGTCAGACCCATCACGACCCACGAAACCCACCGGCCTTCGCAGGTGGCTCACGACCGTCGACCACCGCGACGTCGGGCGGCTTTACATAGCGCTCGCGGCGGTCGCGGGCGCGTGGGGCGGCCTCGACGCCATGGCGGTCCGGACGGAACTCGTCACGCCGGGGACTGGCGTCTGGGGGGCACAGACCTACGACGCCTTCTTCACGACCCACGGGCTGACGATGCTGTTCTTCTTCGCGACGCCGCTGGCGTTCGGGCTGGCGAACGTCGTCGTGCCGCTGCTCATCGGCGCCGACGAGATGTCCTTTCCGCGGGTCAACGCCCTGGCCTTCTGGCTGTTGCCGCCGGCCTTGCTCCTCGTACGTGCGGGCACTATCGGCCAGTTGCTCGGCATCTCGTGGCTCGCGCCGCCGGCGACGGGGTGGACGATGTACCCGCCGATGAGCGCGGAACAGGCGGGCGTCGGCCTCGACTTCGCGCTGATCGGGCTCCACCTGAGCGGCGTGTCGACGGTGGCCGGTGCGATCAATCTGGTGGTGACCATCGTCGCCGAGCGGGGCGACGCGACGCCGTGGCACCGGCTGGACATCTTCACGTGGTCGATGCTCACGACGGCTGGGCTCGTCCTGTTCGCCTTCCCAGTCCTCGGGAGCGCCGTCGTGATGCTCCTGCTCGACCGGAACGCGGGGACGACCTACTTCGCCGTCGAGGGCGGCGGTCCGCTGCTGTGGCAACACCTCTTCTGGTTCTTCGGCCACCCGGAGGTGTACATCCTCGTCCTGCCCGCGATGGGCGTCGTGAGCCTGCTGTTGCCGCGCTTCGCGGGTCGGAAGCTGTTCGGCTTCCGCTACGTGGTCTACTCGACGCTGGCCATCGGCGTCCTGAGCTTCGGCGTCTGGGGGCACCACATGTTCGCGACGGGCATCGACCCCAGGCTTCGGGCCTCCTTCGTGGCCGTCTCGCTGGCCATCGCCGTCCCGAGCGCGGTCAAGACGTTCAACTGGATCGCGACGCTGTGGAACGGCCGGGTCCGGCTCACCGTCCCGATGCTGTTCTGCCTCGGCGCGGTCGGGACGTTCGTCCTCGGCGGCGTGACGGGGGTGTTCCTCGCCGCCGCGCCCGTCGACCAGTTGCTCCACGGCACCTACTACGTCGTCGGGCACTTCCACCTCGTCCTGGTCGGGATGATCGTCTCGGCCCTCTTCGCGGCGACGTACTACTGGTTCCCGCTGGTGACGGGGCGGCTGTACGACGTCCGGCTGGGCCGCGTCCACTTCTGGCTCACGCTGGGCGGGACGCTGACCGCGTTCGTCCCGATGCTACTGATGGGCCAGCTGGGACTTCCGCGCCGGATGGCGACGTACCCCGAGGCGTTCGTCCCGCTCCAGACGGCCGCGACGGTCGGCGCGTACGTCCTCGGGATCGGACAGGTGGTCTGGCTATGGAACGTAGGCAGTGCGTTGTGGCAGGGTGACCGGGTCGAGGCCGCCGACGTCGGTCCCGGTCACCGCGGCGTCGGTGCGACTCCCGAGTGGACGGCGCTGGATTCCCCCGACGCGGAACCGGACGACCGTCGCGGGGACGCGGCGTCGTGGGACCGACGGCGCGAACGCTGACGGCACGGCGTCGTGGCCCAGCGAACCGCGGTCGCCGTCCCGGTCGCGTCAGGTATTCAGGCCGCCGCCGGGTTCGATTCCCGGGCGCGACAGTGGCGGGATTCCCCGCCAGTATCGACGCATGAACGACGAAACGGGCGAGAAAGCACGTATCGGCATACAGCCAACCAAGTGTCCCGACGACCTGCGAGCGATCCTCGACGTGACTGGCTTCCAGCGGGACCTCCTCCTCACCGTGGCCTGCGCCGGGAACTCGTACCCGTGTGGTCAGGCGGTCCACACGGCTCTGGAGACCGTCTGGGGGAAGGAAGTCAACGAGAGCCGGGTCTACCAGAACCTCAGCGAACTGAAGGGCAACGACCTGATAACGAGCTATCCCATCGACGGGCGGACCAAGGGATACCGAGTGACGGACAGGGGGCGTTCGCTCGTCTGTGCGTACTGTTCGTGGGCGATGGCCTGCCTCTCGGAGGCCACTGACGGGGAATCGGATGCCGACCCCTGTTCGGAGTTCGAGACGGAGCCCTAGGCCGACGACAGCGTCGAGAGCGACGGCACCAGTCGATCGCGGACGTCCCCGGAGACGGGACGGTACTTCTGAACCGACAATATGACGAGAAACTCCTGGAACCGACCGACCGAGCGCGCACAGATCGATCGGCAGACGACCACGTCGGTCCGCGGGGACCGGCGCGGGCCCGCTGTGGACCGAACCGACGAAACACGAGTTCCGGCCGAACCGCTGGATGATCCGAGCGAACGACCGGGTGGACCGAACGACCGACTGAGCGAGTCCGCCGACGACGTGGTGCTCCGGGCCAGCGACGAGGCCGACCGCGTCGCGCGGGACGAGCACACCCGGTGAACGGGCCGTGTTCGTCATCCACCTCGTCGCCGGATTCGTCGGTGCGTTCCTGCTGTTCGGCCCGGCGATTTACACGGGATTACAGCTCCTGCCCGGGGAGCCGGCAGTCGAGTACCCGGTCGCCGCCGCGACGGCGCTCGTCGGCGTGCTGGTCGCCGGGCTGGTCGACGGACTGCTCGGCTGGCTCCCGGTCGTCGGCGTCGTCCTCGCGCCGCTGGCCTGGAGTGCCGTCGTACGACGATTCGGCCGCGCTTCGTGGCCAGCGAGCGTCGCCGTCGGCTTCGCCACCTGGGCGCTCTCACGGCTCCTCTACGCCGGGCTCTCCGGACTATAACGACCTCATGAAAGCATTTGACTCACTACAGACGACGATCGATAGCCTCACGAACGAAGCGAAACGCCGGACGGACGACGTCGATACCGGGACGCCGAGTTCCGCGCCCGGGTCCGCAGCGAGCGACGACCCTGACGCGGCGTCGACCGGCCGAGACGACGACTCATCGACCGACCGCGAGTCGGCCGACCGCGGCTCGTCGAACGACTCGCGAACACCGCCGTCGGACGATTCCAGAACGCCGCCGTCCGACGGCGACAGACCGACGGCGTCTGGCTCGGGCGACGACGGCGAGGCGGGGACGGCCGACGGAACCTGGCGCGTCGTCGACACCGACGTCGAGAAGACGATGTACGACGTCACCCGGACGGCGAACGGCGTCTACGCCGTCGGCGACAGCGGGACCGTCGCCAGCCGCGGGGCCGGGGGCGAGTGGACTGTCGCCATCCCGAGCGGTCCGGCGGTCAAGCGCAACACGCTGACCGGCGTCGACGTCACCGACGACGGCGAGCGGATCTGGTTCGCGGGAGGTAGCGGCGCCATCGGGATGTACGACACGACCACCGGTCGCAAGTACGACTACTCGGCGCCCATGGAGATGACGAGTACCTGGGAAGCGATCGGGATCGCCGGCGAGCGCGGCGACGAACGCCTCTTCCTCGCGAACGGCTCGGGCGAGGTACTCGAGGCCACGGTCGACGATGACGGCTGTCCCGCGTTCGGCGACCCGGTCAAACCGGGAAGCGGGTCCACCATCCCCGCGCTGACTGTCCGCGACGACGTCACGTACGCCGTCGACACGAGCGGGAACGTCTTCGAGCGACGGGACGGCGAGTGGGCGACCGTCGGCATCGAGAACGCCCAGATCAACTTCACCGACGTCGACGTCGGTCCCGACGGAAGCGTGCTCGTCACGGGCGGGGGCGGCATCGTCTATCGCTACGACGCGACCTGCGGGAACTGGACGCCGGTCGCCGTCGGCACGGTCGTCCTCCGCGGGATCGACCGGTGTGAAGGGCGCCTCGCCGTCGTCGGCGACGGCGGGCACGCCTACGAACGCAGACCTCGCGAGGGCTGGACCGGCGTCGAGACGGGCGTCGAGGCGACCCTGCACGGGATCGCACTCGGCGAGACGGACGTCGCCGTCGGCGAGGGCGGCGTCATCGTCGAGCGCGAGGCCGGCAGCCGGGCCGACGGTGCGGCTGAGGACCGGACCGGTGCAGAGACCAGCGGCCGGGCGGAGACAGACTCGAACGTAGTGGTCGGTCCACGCTCCCTCGACAGCGACCCCGGAGGTGACTCGTGAGCGTCGACGTCGCGACGGCGCTGTTCCAGATGGTGGCGCTGGCGGTGCCACCCATCGCCGTCCTGATCCAGATGCTGCGCAAGTCAGAGAACCTCCCCTGGCGGTACCGGAAGTGGAGTTTCGGGCTGGCGATTCTGAGCGTCGTCTCCTTCATCGCCACGGGCACGCTGGTCGCCGCGTATCTGATCATCCACACCGGTCCACCCCTCCTCCTGCAGGCCGGTCTCGCGCTCGCCATCCTGGGACTCGTCCCCTTCTCGCTGTTCACCGGCATCCTCTACAAGGAACACAAGTCCGAGCACGGGCCCTAGCCCGGTCCACCCGGTGAACGGCGAGCGGCGGGGATGAACGTTTTTAACCTCCGGTCGCATGCGTTTCCACAATGCCACGCTGGGAGTGCGCCATCGAAGCCGACGGCGAAGTGTTCGACCGGGTCGAGGACCTCATCGTCCACCAGTCGACGAAACACGACCGCATCGAGTGCGAGGTCTGCGGTGCCGTACTCCCCGATGGCTTCTTCGCCATCCGCCACGCCTTCGACGAACACAGCAGGGCCGAGTACGTCCGCGCCTACGACGCCGACGCCTCCGAGGTCCGTCGCCGGGAGAAGGTCAAGGAACGCATCGAGGCCGCGGCGGACATCCGCGAGGTCATCGACCGGCTCGAAGGCGGCGACGGCTCGATCTGACCCGCTTCCCCGGCGCTCTCGACGCGAATCCGACTCGCTCGGCCGGTCGTTTTTCAATACACACGCTATCCGGTTACTAACACTGGTCAGCCCCCCTGACCGTCGGTCCCGACCGTCACGCTCGTCGTCGCTTCGACGGGCAGGCCGTCCTCGTCTATCCACAGCAGCTTCGCCGTCTCGGTGTCGGCCCCGAACCCCGCAGCGTCGACGTCGAACTGGAGCGACGCCGTCCCGCTCCCGTCGGACGGCGTCTCGGTCGCCGTCCCAGTTTCCGTCTCGCTCGCGGTTTCCGTGGGCGTCTCGGTGGCCGTCGCGTTCTCCGTCGCCGTTCCGCTGTCCGTCGCCGTCTCGCTGTCCGTCGTGGTTTCGCCGGCCGTCGTCGTCTCGGTCGACTGGTCCGTTTCCGTCGCGCCGTCGCCCCCGGTCGCCGTCTGGGTCGCAGTCGCGGTATCCGTCTCGGTCTCGGTCGTATCGCCGTGTCCATCCTCGTCACCGTCGTCGCGGTCCGTTCGCCCGTCGTCCCACCACCAGATCCAGCCGACCTCGTCGTCGTCGCCGCTGTCGCCGCCACCGCTGCCATCGCCACCGTCGCCGCCGTTGCCGTCACCGCCGTCGTCGTCTTCCCACCACCACGACCAGCCGTCGTCGTCCCATCCGTGTGTTCCGAACACGCTCGCCTGGCTCCCCATCTCGTCGTGTCCGTCCGTCCACCAGGTCCACGGTGGGTAGTGGTCGTCGCCGCCGCCGCCGTGCCCGCCCCCGTCGTGGCCGTCGGTACCGTCCCGTTCGTCAGTGCCATCACCATCTGGCGACTGCTCCTCGGTACCTTCCTGGTCCCTGGAACCGTCTCCGTCGCCGACCGAATCCGGCGCGGCGCCGCCGCCCCGGTTGACTGCTTCGATCGGTCCGAACCGGATCCGTCTGGCCGCCGCGGGGTCGAGCGACGCCTCCCCGTCTGCGGTGACCGTGACGTCGACCGTCCCCGCTGTCGTGTCGATCGTGCCGGTCGACGCGTCGCCGTCCACGGACTTGACTTCCAGCGTCGCCTCGGTGGCGTTCGCCGGCGGCAGCGACCGGAGCGTCAGTGGCGGGACGAGGTAGTTCCCCCGCCGGAGGGCCGTGATGAACGCCAGGAACCCGTCGTCCTCGACGTCGATGTCGACGGCGTCGTGGTTTATCGCGTCCTCGCCGTCGTTCGGGATCGATTCGTCGGCGGAGAACTCGACGCCGTTCATCGCCTGTCGGACGTACACCATGTAGCCGTTGAACCGCATCAGCGCCAGGAAGTGCAGCCCCGACTTCCCGATATCGGCCGTGTTGAAGTCCCGTCGCAGGATCGTCGTGTCGTGACCGCCGTCCGACTCGCCGTCCGTATCGCGCCTGGAGAGGTCGAAGCGCGCGCGGGCGAGTTTCTGTTCGTGACCGACGACGCCCCGTTCTTCGGCGTCGGCCTGGGCGCGCCGCGCGACGTCGTCGTCCGCGTTCACGTCCCGCATCGGGAGGCCATCGACGCCGCTGGTCCGGCCGAGTTCGTTTCCGGTCTCTCCGACGTCGTCGGGACTGTGGTGCGGGCTGTACATCCTCTCGACCCGTTCCTCGTGGGGTTGGTCGTACCACGAGTCGAGATCGATGCTGAGATTCGAGACGTGCTGGATGCTCCCCTGGGCGAACACGCCCGGTGGCATCGGGCTGTCCGCGCCCAGACGCTGGTCGTGGACCATGGACACGTCGTCTTCCGACGGAATGTTGTCCTCGAAGACCGACTGGAACCCCATCGACAGCGGCGCCTCCGCGGAGATGTTCTCGTCGCCGAACTCCTCCCTGGGCAGGCCGCCGCCCACGAACCCGGTCCGCCGGGCCGGGAACTCCGTCGGTCGATCGAAGATCCCTTCGAAGGTCGCGTCGATCGTGACGCCGTTGAGTTCGTCCCGCTCCCCCCAGAGCGCTTCCTCGGCGGCCAGCAGGTTAGCGACGTTGTCGCTGGCCAGGTCGAGCAGTATCTCGAACGGTTCGGGGGTCGGGTCCTCGTCGCCGACGATGATGGCGTCGATGACGTCCTGGTGGGGTCGCAGGTCCACCCCCGGCGGGACGTCGTCGTTGAATCGCCCGAAGTACTCCGGCGAGTAGTTCGTCGTGAACAGCAGCCCATCGTTGCTCCACTCGAAGGCCTCTTCGAGCTGGCGGAGTGCCGTCTCCATCTCCAGCCGGTCGGTCGCCGACGGCTCGCCGTTTTTCTGGTAGTTCATGAACAGCAGCACGTGATGTCTCGGTGGCACCGCCAGACCCCGGGCGTCCGTGTCGAGGTACGCCGTCCAGGCGTGTTGACGATTGTCCCGGTCGGCCACACTGGCGCTCCGTTGTGCACTCGCCGTCCCCGTGAACTCGGTGAACCCCGTCACCGCGGATAGCGCGCTCGCGCCCCCGATGGCGAGCGCCGACTTCACGAATTCTCGCCGCTCTATCCCCCTCTGACTGTCGTGTGGTCCGGAGCCATGCCGCTCCGGACTGGCATGCCTGCAAGGCATCGCAAACAGGCAATAGCGCCCGTCACCCTTTAACTTTCTCTGTATATGTATATGAGAAAAATACATTCTCCTGGCGCAGTATCTAGCCTGATTTATCATTGCTAATTACGGGGGATACGAGCTGCCCTGCTCGGGCGGTGTCGGCCGGCGTCGTGAAGGCCGGGAGCACCACGCGCAGGGTGGCCGGGGCGCCGGTATGCTCGGCTTTCTCCACAGCGGTGACCCGACGCGCGTATCACGGCCGGCTAACAATGGGTCTGAGGCCACTAGACGGACCCGAGAGGATTATGTCACACCGAGACCCAGACTCCGAGTCTGACGTGCGCTTCGACAACTGGCCGGTCGAGGGGCACGGTGAGTACACCGACTGGGAGATCGACCAGTCCCCGACAGAACGGGGCGACGACACCCGGAGTCAGATCGTCGAGGAGTACCGGACGGAGATGGCCGACGAGGAGTCCGACTGGTTCGGCTACGTCGGCCAGACCGACGAGGGCGGTCCGCTCATCTACGCACCCCACGAATCTTCCCTCTACCGCGGCGAGGTCGACGAGGACGAGGAGCGGGTCGTCCTCCGGGAGGAGAACCGCCACGACGTCGACGACGAATCCCTCGGTGAGCACCTCGAACGCCTCGGTGAGGAACACGGCTGGACGTGGCTCTCGTCGTTCGCCCGCGACCACATGGACGCGGACCAGCACGAGGGGCCGAGCGTCGAGCACCGGGACAGCGAGTTCCAGCGGCGCAACGTCCTCGACGACGACCCGTACGACCTTTCGTTCTACGGCGCTCACACCTTCGCCGACGAGACCGGGCGAGTCCACATCATCGATCGGTATTTCAACATCTACCTGGACGAGGCGACCGCCGACGTCACCTCTGTCGAAGTCGAAGAGGAGCACCTCGTTGCCGACGACCCGACTGCGGAGCGTCGCGCCGGCGACGCCACCATCGTCGACGAGAACGAACGGGCCCTGGACGTCGACGCCGACTTCGACGAGACCAGCGGCGAGAGCTACCTCTCGGAGGAACTGGAGCAGTGGCACGAGGCCCACCGCGGGCTCGGATGGGCGCAATGACCGGTTCCAGTCGCTAACGGACTGGTCTGCTCGCAGCAGAAGCGCTCTTGGGCCGGGCGACCGTTCTACCGCTCTTCGGAGTCGAGCACGCGGATCTGGTCCCCACGGACGGTAACGGGAATCGGGACCGTCGCTTCGTACAGCTCGACCGTGACCTGGTCCTCGCACCTCCACCTTTTTCTTCGTCGGGTATCCTCGCTCACTCCGTTCGCTACGGGTACCACTCCTCGAAAAACGTGGGCGAAAAAAGCCGCTCGCTCCGCTCGCGGTATGCTACCGCTCTTCGGAGTCGAGCACGCGGATCTGGTCCCCACGGACGGTAACGGGAATCGGGACTGTCGCTTCGTACAGCTCGACCGTGACCTGGTCCTTCCCTTCGTCGATGCGCTGGACCTGGGCCTTCTCTCCCTTGAACGGCCCGGCGATGAGTTCGACGATGTCCCCTTCTGCGATGCCCTCGACGTCGGGCTTGGGCGAGAGGAAGTGCTCGACTTCCGTCATCGAGGACTGGCCCGGCACGACGCCGTTTGCGTGGGGGATCTCGTCGAGGATGCGCTCGAAGACGCTCTCGTCGTCGGCCTCGACCATGACGTAGCTGGTCAGCGAGTCCGGCGCGAGGGCCGCGTGGATCGACGGCTCCTCGCGGTTGACGATCATGTCCGCGACGGTGCGTTCCTGACTGGCCGTGGTTTTGACTGCGTAGATACCCATGCTATCACGTCGGGACCGCGCCCGGTACGAAGTTCATTATCACGAAGATGGCGAAGCCGATGAGGCCGACGAGCACGACTCCCGCGCCCGCGATGAGGGCGACCTGGGAGAACTCCTCCCACGAGGGCGTGCTCGCGAGCTTGAGCACGCGCACGTACGAGGTGAGGTCATAGGGTACGTCCATGGCGGTGGGTTGCAACCCCTTGCTTTTCTATATTGCGATGGCGCGATGTTTCGGTCCCCACCTGTCGGCGACCCCGATTCACTCCGCCGTCGTCGACTCGACGTCGTCCGACCCGCACTCCGGACACTCGTCGTAGTCGTGGTGGAACTGGGCCTCACAGTCCCGACAGCGATAGTCCGCCTCCGCTTCGGCGGCCTGCTTCGCGTTCTGTTTGAACTCCTCGACTTCCCGGCCGAGCTTTTCGAAGAGACCCATCTGTCTGTCGACGAATCGTCGCCGAGCGGGAAAAGCGTTGGCCAGCAGAGAGCGAATCGGTTCGGGCTCGACGGTCGAACCGGCTCAGCCAGTCTGGTCGAGGTCGCCGCGGTCCGCCTCGTCGCTCGTCTCCGCGATGTCGGTCTGGCCCGGCCAGAACGCGATGGCGAAGAGGGTGACGTAGAGGAGACCGACGGCGGCGAACACCGCCAATCCCGGCACTCCCGAGACGCGGGCCGCTTCGATCATCGACCCGTCGGCGCCGGTCAGCCGGATCAGCCAGACGATCAGCAGGCCACACAACAGCGGCAGGTACACACGGCGGAGGCGGTGGGCCAGCGCCTGCTGGAGCGAGAGCTTCACCGTCGGCCGCCGGTAGTCCTCGCTCAGCTGCCGGCGCCAGTCGCGCTGTTCGACGCCCTCGGAGGGGTCCAGCGCGTTCGCGAACAGGTTCTCCTGCATCGAGCGCACGCGGGAGCGGAACACGTCGTAGCGCCGGAAGCGGCCCGCCTCGATGACGAGGAAGACGACGCCGATGACGATGCCGACCAGGATGATCGCGTGCCCGACGTCCTCGCTGGAGAAGGCGTACGCCAGGATACCTGCGATGATGGTCACTGCCCAGTTCGTCGTCGAATCGAGGCGCGTGCGCCAGTTGACCTCCCGGTCGAGTTCGCCGCGGTACATGTGCGCGACCACCGACCCGAGTCCCGTGCTCTGGTCGACCATCTCGCGACCGATCTCGCTCTGTGCCGGTGCCTCCGGATCGAAGCCGTCGTGATCGCGAGCCATCGTGTCACGATTCTAAGGGGACCCGGGAGAAACGTCTGTCGACCGGGCGAATAGAGAGAGTGGATCGCAGAAGAAACGCAGCGAGCGGTACCGCGCTATTCGACGTAGTCGATGTCTTCGCCCACCTGCTTTGCGGCCTTCTCGCGTTCGGCTTCGGACTTCCCGTAGATCTGCGGGGACTCGACGCCGGTGACGACGATCATCGTCTCCATCTTCCCCTCGAAGTCGTCGTTGACGCTGGCGCCCCAGATGATGCGGGCGTCGGGGTCGATGCGGTCGTAGATCTCCTCGACGACGCCTTCGGCCTCTTCGATTGACATGTCCGGGCCACCGACGACGTTGACGAGCGCGCTGTTCGCGCCGTCGAACTCGACGTCGAGCAGCGGCGAGCGCAGGGCCGAACGGATCGAGTCCTGGGCCTTGTTCTCGCTGTCGGACTCGCCGAGGCCGATCATCGCGACGCCACCGTTCTCCATGATGGTGCGAACGTCGGCGAAGTCGACGTTGACGAGGCCGGGCTTGGTGATGAGTTCGGTCATCCCCTTGACCGAGCGCATCAGGACGCGGTCGCAGATCTTGAACGCGTCCTGCAGCGGCATCGACGGCGCGTAGTCGAGGAGGCGGTCGTTCGGGACGACGATGACGGTGTCGGAGACAGAGCGGAGACGTTCGAGGCCGGCGTCGGCGTTGGCGCGACGGCGCTCGCCCTCCGCGGTGAAGGGAATCGTGACGATAGAGATGGTCAGGGCGCCCGCTTCCTGGGCGGCCTGGGCGACGACGGGGGCCGAGCCGGTGCCGGTTCCGCCACCGAGGCCGGCGGTGACGAACACCATGTCGGAGCCGGAGATGGACTGCTGGATGTCTTCGATGTTCTCCTGGGCGGCCTCCTCGCCGATCTTGGGGACCGAGCCCGCGCCGCGGCCGCCGGTGCGCTTGCGGCCGATGAGGATCTTCGTGTCGGCCATAACCTCGTCGGCGAGGTGCTGGGCGTCGGTGTTGGCGGCCACGAGTTTCGCCCCGTGGATCCCCTCTTCCATCATCCGGGTGACGGTGTTCCCGCCGGCGCCCCCGCAACCGACGACGGTAATCTTCGTCTCCAGGTCCTTGACGACGCTCGAGAGTTCGTCGTCCGTCATCGTCCCCGACGTGTTCATGTCGTCGGTCGTCTCGGGGGTGTTTGCCGCGTCCCGATCCCCGCCCGACGTGGGTTCCTCCCGCTCGTCTTCGGCCTCCTCGATGGCGTCGTCGATTATGCTGTCCATAATTTGAACGCTGATAACAGACCCGTCGTTATTAGCTTTCCCCCTCCGTCTGACGCCCGTCGGACTGATTCGCCAGACTGGGCGGTGACGGTAACGTATCGTTTCAGCGCCGGTAACTAGCAATTAAAGCGCCGTTTTCGCTCTCTACTGACGTCTTCGGGTTTGATAGTTCGGCCGTCGACCTCGACCGATTCGCCGCTGGAAAGCCGGCCGAACTTCGGCCCCTCGGGGACGCCGATCATCCGCGCCCGCTCCGGGTCGAGCGCCTGCCGTCTGGCGATCAGCTCGTCGCCGCTCCGCGTGACCTCGTCGTACTTCGCCCGGAGGACGTCGGCGATTCCGTCGAGTATCCGGTCCCTGTCGCTCGCGTTCCGGACCGCGACGGGGCCCACGACGCGCGTTCCGTTTTGCTCAGTGTCGAAGGCGACTGCACTCTCGGAGACGGCGTCCAGCACGCCCTCGGCGTCGATGCCGCACGCTTCCGTGAGGAGGTCGTCAGAGATGGACACGACGTCGAAGTCGACGGGGACCGCCGCTTCGTCGTCGGCGGCCGCGTCGTCGACGGCGCCCGGGACGTCACCGAACCGCAGCCCCTCGTCTACGGTCGCGATGGCGTCTTCCGCGCGCTCGACGAGGCCGAGCGGGACGCCGGTCGTCTCGCGGACCCAGGTCTCGCTGACGACGCGATAGCCCAGGGCCGCGATGGTCTCGCGCAGGGCAAGTCGGTCGGCCTCCAGCAGGGCGTAGTCGGCCGCGCTCGCCTCGAACGCCTGCCGGACGACGTCCTCGTTGGCTTCGGGGTCACCCATCGCGTCGAGACACCAGTCGGCCGCGACGTGGCCGACGGCCCAGTCCGTCTCGTGGACGACGCGGTCGAACCGGGGGGCGTAGTGGCAGCCGCCGAACCCCACGAGCTGTCGACGGGACCCGTTCTCCCGGGGCGCGTCGGGGGCGACGCCTCGCAGGTCGAGGATGGCGCTGGCGACGGCGCGGGCGGCCGCTGGGTCGGCCCACTGGGCCTCGTCGCTGCCGACCTCGACGAACATCGAGGGGGTGCCGACGTCGCTCGGGCCGTGGTGGGTGCACTCCATCCCGACCTCGTACTCCTCGGGCGCGTGCTCGGCGAGGGCCTCGAGGACGCGCCGGTGAGCGTTCGGGCAGGCGCGGGCGAGCGAGCCGTCCGTCCCGCCGAACTCCGCCTCGCCGAAGTTGCCGGTGTGGTGGGCGGTCAGCAGTTCGTCCGTCTCGCCCGCGTGGCGCGAGGCGAAGACGAGCAGGTCGGGGTCGTCGAAGCCGTCGGCGACGCGGGTCGTCTCGAGGTGGAGTTCGTCGAAGAATCGCAACTCGGCGTCGTCGAGGTGGTACACCGTGGCGCCGCCGTCGGCGTCCGGCCGGCTGTCGTCGACTCGTTCCTCCCAGTCGGCCAGATCGAGCAGGTGCTCGCCGACGTGCTCGGACGCGCTGTCGGCCCGGGAGACGACGATGGCGAGCATCAGTCGGCGTGCTCCGTCGACGGCTCACGCCAGATGGCCGAGCGAACAGTGTTCGCTGCGATACCGAAGATTTCCATGACTGCACCACGGCGCACCACGAAGAGACCGACCGCGAGCAGGACGTAGAGAACGATGTAGGCGTCGAGGAAGAGGAGGCTCAGTTCCTCCGGATTCGGGACGGTGAGGACGCGGAGAATCAGGAACTCGATGATCACCTGCGAGAGGAAGAGTACGAGGAGCACGAGCGACTCCCGGACGGATATCTCGAAGTTGATCAGCAGCGCGATGGCGAACAGCGACTGGGCGGCGGTCACCCAGATTTCGACCGACTGCTTGAGGTCGAACTGGAGGGTCCCGATCTGGCCCAGTGCGATGCTGTAGACGACGGCCAGCGTCCCGATCAGCAGCGTCCACTGGTTCAGCTTCGAGGAGATGAGCGCGTTGAACCCGGCCGTCGAGCGCGCCTTGTTCACGAGCACCGCGACGACGATGAGTTCGGGCGTTTCACTGGCCAGCGGCGCGATCCACTGGATCATGAAGAACGCGGGGACGCCGTACTCCAGGCCCAGTTCTTCGAGGCCGTGAGCGAACGGTTCGACGGCGGAGAAGATCAGCGCGCCGGAGAAGGTGAACAGCGCGAGGACGACCAGCGGCCGCCACGGCCGGGCCCACCCCTGGAAGTACGCTGGGACGCCGCCGTGTTCCTCCGGGGGCTCGACTTCGCCGCGGAGGATGATCACGATGTACGCGGCGTAGAGGCCGACGAGGACGACGGTGTCGAGCATACCGATGCCGCCGCCGAAGGGGACGAGGAACGCCCAGACCGTCGCGAGAAAGAGGAAGACGATCTCGAGCCCGATGTCGCGGTCGAGCTGGACCGAGTCCGAGAGCCAGCCCGGTCGGCTCCGGACGGCGGGGTCGCCGGTGTGCATCGCCCGGTAGACGGTGAACAGGGCGATGCCGGACCAGCCCAGACCGATGAGGATCCGGTTGGCACCGGTCATGTTCGCGATGGCGAGGTTGGCCGCTTCGGCGCCGCGGGGCGTGCCGGCGTAGGCGCCCGCGTTCCAGGCGTACAGGGCGTCGACGGCGTACTCCGGGGCGACGGCGAGGACGGCCAGCACGGCGATGGCGAAGGCCGTCGGCACGTCCTTCTCTGCGGTTTCGGCCGCCCAGGCCAGCAGGAACGACGCGCCGACGACACCGAGACCGCTGAGACCGACGGTGGCCAGCGTCGAGAGCGGATACCCGCTGGCGAAGGCAACTATCCACGGGGCTGTCAGCAGGAACGCTGCCCCGACCGCGACCAGTGGATGGCGGAGACGACTCACTACTGCCACTGAATGCGGTTCGGTTTGAAACTGTTGCGAAATACCGAGCTCCGGCCGGGAACTTGGGGCCCTGGCCGGGAACCGGTTCGTCCGGGCCCACCGCGAGCCGGTGCGATTTATACCTCGCGCCCCACGCAATCGGGTATGCAGGTCTACGGTCTCATCGGGAACCCGGTCGGTCACTCGCTGTCGCCGCCGATGCACGAGGCGGGGTATCGCGAGGTCGGTCTCGACGCCCGGTACGTCACGTTCGAACCGGGAGCGGACGACGCCGTCGCCGCGGTGGAGGGCGCCGACGCGCTCGGCGTCGCCGGCCTCAACGTCACCATCCCGTTCAAGCGGGACGTCCTCGAGGCGGTCGACCCCGATCCGCTGGCCGAACGCATCGGGGCGGTCAACACCATCGACTTCGGCGAGGGGACGCCGACGGGGTACAACACCGACGCCGTGGGCGCCGTCCGGGCACTCCGCGAGCACGACGTCGCCATCGAGGGGACGGCCGTCGTCGTCGGCGCGGGCGGCGCGGGCCGGGCCGTCGCATTCGGCCTGGCTGACGAGGGCATGACCGTCGAAATCGCCAATCGAACCGTCGAAACGGCCCACGACCTGGCAGCGGACGTCCCCGACGCCTCGGGCCACGGGCTGGACGACCTCGACGACCTTCTCGTGGACGCCGACGTGCTCGTCAACTGTACCAGCGTCGGGATGGACGAGGACCGGTCGCCGGTGGCGGCCGACGCGCTCCACGGCGACCTGGCCGTGCTCGACGCGGTGTACTCACCGATAGAGACGCGCTTGCTTCGCGAGGCCGCGGCCGCCGGTGCCACGACGGTCGACGGCGCGTGGATGCTCCTGTTCCAGGGCGTCGAGGCGTTCGAACGCTGGACTGGCGAACGGGCACCGGTCGATCAGATGAACGCCGCGCTCCGCGACCGACTTCACGAGACGTAGGCACTGATCTCCCACGCCGTCGCGGCCGTCGCGTCGAGCGATTCCGTCGACCGGGAGACGCGCCGCCGGGGGTCCCTGAGTCGAATTCAACCACGGGGGATTCGCGAAGTCGTCGCCTCGCCGACCGCTGGCCGCCGAAATCTCGGAAGGGATTAAGTGCCGGCAATTAATAGACCACACCATGGGTCTGATACAGAAGCTGAAATCCGCGCTCGGTCTCGACGGCGCGGACTCTCCCGACTCCGGGACGGCCGCGCCGCGGGACGTCGACGTCACCGTGGAGCGTGAGCCGTCTTCGGAGTCCGAGGACGCCGTCAAGGGGACCGAAACGGCGGCGTCCCGGACCTCCGAGCGGGAGGAATCCGACGTGGGGGTCGGGACTGGGGAATCGAGCGAGGCGGAGACGCCGATCGAAGAAGCGGAACCCGACGCCGGCGAGTCGCCGGTCCAGGCGGTCGACGACGAGACCGTCCAGACCGAGATCGAGGACGTCGGCGAGGGGGCCACCGACGCGGCGACCGAGGAATCGACGGCGGACGCTCCGATCGAAGACGCGGAGGTAGAGGAGGAGGTACCTGCCGCGGACGACGAGGAGGCGTCCGACGAAAGCGACGGTGACACGTCTGCCGAGAGCGAGGACGCGGGATCCACCGAGGACCTCGACGAAGGGTCGGTCGAGGACGACGGGACCGAGGCTGCCGCCGCCGACGTCCCGGACGACCCGGTCACCGAGATCAGCGGCATCGGTCCGGCGTACGGTCAGCGACTGTCCGACGCCGGCGTCGAGACCGTCGCCGACCTCGCCGCGGCTGACCCCGACGAACTCGAATCGGCCACCGACATCTCCGCCGCGCGCATCGAGGGCTGGATCGACGCCGCCGCGGAATACTGACGGTATCGTAAGGGAATTAGTCGGACCGCTTCTCTCTCTCTCCAATGCCGACCGTCACGACCGACCGGGACGCGTTTCTCGGCCTCGCGGCCGACGCTCCGGCGACTGCACGGGTCCCCGTCGAGGTCCACGTCGCGGTCGACGACCCGTTTCTCGCCTACCGGCGGGCGCGCGACGGCGACGAGGCCTGCGGCGTCTATCTCGGGACCACCGGCGGCCAGTCCGGGTGGGGGTACTTCGCGACGACCCCGGCCCGGTTCGAAGAGGTGGGGCCGGAAGACGGCTCCGCGCTCGCCGCACTCGACTCGTTCCTCGACGAGGAGCGACTCGTCCGGGGCGATTGCGACGTCCCGTACCCCTGCGGCGCCATCGGGTGGCTCTCCTACGACGTCGTGCGTGAACTGGAGGACCTCACGGATTCGGCCGTCACCGACCGCGCGCTGCCCCGGTTGCAGATCGCCGCGTACGACCGCATCGCCGCCTGGGAGGAACCCAGGGACGAGTGTGAGGGCGGCGCCGAGGCTGAGGACGGAACTGAGGGAGCGGACGAGACGACGCTCCGGGTGACCGCGTGCCCGCGCCTCGACGAGTTCGAGAGCCCCGGCGTCGCCTACGCGTTCGGCCGCCAGCACGCCCTCGACCTGGCGAGGCGGGCCGTCAACGGCGACCCGCTGGTCGGGGAGCCGCGGGTCCAGACCGACCGCGCTACTTTCGAGAGCGACTGCACGCGCGAGGCCTACGCCGAGCGCGTCCGCCGCGTCAAGGAGTACGTCCGCGAGGGCGACACGTTCCAGGCCAACGTCTCCCAGCGCCTCGTCGCGCCCGCGGCGGTCCACCCCGTCGACGCCTTCGACGCGCTCCGGGAGGTCAATCCAGCGCCCTACTCCGCGCTCGTGGAGTTCCCCGGCGTCGACCTGGTGAGCGCGAGCCCCGAGCTCCTGCTCGAACGCGACGGGGAACACCTGCTCACGGAACCCATCGCCGGGACGCGCCCGCGAGGAGAGTCCGCCGACGCGGACGAGGAACTGGAGGCCGACCTGCTGGCCGACGAGAAGGAGCGGGCCGAACACGCCATGCTCGTCGACCTGGAGCGAAACGACCTGGGGAAGGTCAGCGAATTCGGCTCCGTCGACGTCCCGGAGTATCGCCGCGTCGACCGCTACTCCGAGGTGATGCATCTGGTCTCCAGGGTAGAGGGGCGCCTGCGCGACGACCGCGACCTGACCGACGCCATCGCGGCCGTCTTCCCCGGCGGGACCATCACCGGCGCGCCCAAGCCCCGGACGATGGAGATCATCGACGAACTGGAGGCCACCCGGCGCGGCCCATACACGGGCTCCATCGGCATCTTCGGCTTCGACGGCCGCGCGACGCTGAACATCCTCATCCGCACGCTCGTTCGCTACCGGAGTCGCTACTACCTCCGCGTCGGCGCGGGCATCGTCCACGATTCGGTCCCCGAACGGGAGTACGAGGAGACGCTGGACAAGGGACGCGCGCTGATCAACGCCGTCGACGCTGCCCTCGACGACCGGACCGAGCTGACCGTGGAGGGGTCGGAATGACCGGACCGTTCGGAACGTCCGGGGCGACCGCCGGTTCCGGAGGACCGGCCGACGACTTCGCGCCCACCGTCCTCGTGCTAGACAACTACGACTCCTTCGCCTACAACCTCGTCCAGTACGTCGGCGAGGTGGTGCTGCGCCTGGGGGGGAACGTCGACGACGTAGTGGTCCGCCGGAACGACGCCGTCGACGTCGACGGGATACGGGCGCTGGATCCGGACGGCATCGTCGTCTCGCCGGGGCCCGGTACTCCCGAAGAGGCGGGCGTCTCGATGCCGATATTCGCCGACCTCGATTACCCGACGCTCGGCGTCTGCCTCGGCCACCAGGCGCTGTGTGCCGCCAACGGCGCGCCGGTGGGCCACGCCGAGGCCGTCGTCCACGGCAAGGCCTCGGCGATGACCCACGACGGCGAGGGCGTCTTTACCGACCTGCCCGACCCGCTCGAAGTCGGTCGGTACCACTCCCTCGCCGTCGAGCGGGACGACCTGCCAGATTCGCTGGAGTTGACGGCGCACACCGAGGACGAGGCCGACGGTGAGGCGGGCGTCGTCATGGCCGTCCGCCACCGCGAGCGCCCTCACGTCGGCGTCCAGTTCCACCCGGAGAGCATCCTGACCGAACACGGCAAACAACTCGTGGAGAACTTCGTCCTCAGATGCAATACCACGTGAACGGCGACCTGGTCCCGGCAGAAGATGCGACCGTCAGCGTCGCGGACCGCGGCTTCCAGTACGGCGACGCCGCCTTCGAGACGCTGCGGGCCTACGGCGGCGAGTGCTTTCAGTGGGACGCCCACCGCGAGCGCCTCCAGCGGACCGCCGAGACGCTCGGTTTCGGCGACGCAGTACCGGACGATTTGCGCGAGCGCGTCGCCGAGACGCTGGACGCCAACGACCTGGCGGACGCGTACGTCAAGGTCTCGGTGACGAGAGGCGTCCAGCCCGGGAAGCTCACCCCTGCCGCCGAGGTCGACCCGACGGTCGTGGTCATCGTGAAGGAACTGCCCCGCGGCGGTACCGACGGCGACCGGGTCTGGGAGGACCCGGCGACGGTCCAGACCGTTCGGACCCGTCGGGTCCCCGACGCGGCGCTCCCGACGGACGCCAAGACCCACAACTACCTCAACGGCATCCTGGGCCGCCTGGAACTCCGCCGGGCCGCGACGGCCGACCACAGCGCCGACGAGTGCCTGATGCGCGACGTGGACGGGACCGTCGTCGAGGGCGCGACGAGCAACCTCTTCTTCGTGACGGAGAACGGCCTCCGGACCCCTGCCGCGGACCTGGACCTGCTGCCCGGCGTCACCCGCTCCGTGGTGATGGATCTCGCCGACGCCGAGGACTTCCCGGTCGAGACCGGCCGCTACTCCGTCGACGCGGTCCGGAACGCGGACGAGGCGTTCCTCACGAACTCGACCTGGGAGATCCGCCCGATCGCGAGCGTGGACGGGATCGAAATCGGTAGCGGGCCGATGACGAAACTCCTCCAGCGCCTGTTCGACGAACGCGTGGAGGAACTGCACTACGGGTGAGACGGGTGGTGACGGGATGGAACGTCGTTCTCCGGATACGTCGCTGGATTCTTCGGTACGTGTGTGAAGTGAGTAGGTATTCTGGTGAGTTTGGGCTGGAAGAAACGATGCCAACAACAGCCAGAAAGCCCTCGGCGCGCACTCTTGAGTCGGAATCGAGACCGCCAACAGCCAGAAAGCCCTCGGCGCGCACTCTTGAGTCGGAATCGAGACCGCCAACAGCCAGAAAGCCCTCTGCGCGCTCCGGTCCCGCGGACCGACTGCGCTCCTCGTGGTTCGAGAGAGCGAAGCTCTCTCGTCATCACGAAAGAGCGCGTACGCGCTCTTTCGAACGACAACGGAGTGAGGAGCGCAGACTGTGGCGCGCGAGTCGAGCGCGCCGAGGACTTTCGACGTGTTTGATTACGTGTTCTCTGCTGCAAAGCCGATACCATTTGATCAGAGCTGTCGTCGGACGAGCACCACGATACCCACAAACAGCAACAGGATGCCCCAGTACAGCGAGTCGTAGGGGAGCGCCTTCAGCAGCAGGGTCACGATTCCAGACGTGAACAGGGACCAGCCGACAGTCGTCTGGTAGGTCATACGACACGTTCGCCCTCGGCGTCCGTAAACCCTCGCTCGCTGACAGCTACTCGCGCCACTCCGATTCGAGCAGGCCGTACTCGTAGAGGTCGACGTGGTCACCGTCGACGAAGGCGTGGTCGCGGCGGACCCCCTCGCGTTCGAAGCCGACCTTCTCCAGGACGCGCTGGGAGGCTTCGTTGGGGGCGTAGACGTCCGCTCCGACCTTGTGCAGGCGGCGTTCGTCGAAGGCGTACCGAACCAGGCAGCGGACGGCGTCGGTGGCGTAGCCGTGGCCCCAGTGGTCCGGGTGGACCATGTAGCCCACCTCGGCGTAGCCCCAGGGGTAGGGGTCGAGGTGGAGGCCGGCGATGCCGACGGGCTGGTCGCTGGCGTACAGAACGAACGAGGGTCCGTCGTCGTCCTGGCGCTCGTACCACTCGCGTTCGTCTTCGGCAGTCTTCGGGGCGAACGCGCCGACGCCCCGGCGGACCTCGGGGTGGTTGACGACGCGCTGGGCGAACGCCAGGTCGTCCTCGTCGACGACACGGAGCGTGACCGTCTCGCCACGGAGGAACGTGGGTCCAGACATGCATGGAGCGTCGCGCGCGGCCGCTTTCAGGATTTCCCCGGCGTGCGATCCAGTGACAACGTCGGACCTGGACCACGCTTAAGCCGCCCCTGGCGGAACCACCGGGTATGCTCGACGCCGGCGACCCAGCGCTCGACTTCGACCTGCCGCGACCGACGGCCGGAGGGAGCGAGACGTATCGGCTCTCCGCGGCGGCCCGTGAGGGACCGGTCGTCCTCGCGTTCTACCCGGTCACGGACACAGCGGAGTCGGCGAAGTTACTCCGCGAGATCGCGTCAGTCGACTGGGGGGCGGTCACGGATCGCCTCTCCGTCCTCGCCGTCGGCGTCGGTGACCGCGCGAGTCACGACCGACTGGCCGAACAGGTCGACGTCCCGTTCCCGTTGCTCCTCGACCAGGACGGTTTCTTCGCCGAGCGGTACGGGATCCTGGAACCTCTCGACGAACGAACGATCCGGGTCAGGCCGGCGCTGTTCGTCGTCGGCGAGGACTGTTTCGTCCGATACGCGTGGGCGGCAGGCGACTCAGCGCAGAATCCCGGGGAGGATCTGCCACTCGACGAGATCAGGTCGGCAGTCGCCTCGGGCTGACGCGGAGTCGAATCGCTCAAGCCCCACCACTCGTAACGCCACCCCATGGGAACGCCGCTGGAGTCACGCGAGGCACAGGCCGAGGCGGTCGTCGAGCGCCTCCACGAGGAGTACCCCGATTCCGCCATCTCGCTGCGGTACTCGAACCGGCTGGAACTGCTCGTCGCCGTCGTCCTCTCCGCGCAGTGTACCGACGAGCGGGTCAACGAGAAGACGAAAGAGCTCTTCGAGAAGTACCAGTCCGCCGCCGACTACGCCGAGGCCGACGAGGAGCAACTCGCCGAGGACATCTACGGTATCACCTTCCACAACAACAAGGCGGGCTATCTCAAGAACGCGGGCCAGATCATGGTCGAGGAGTACGACGGCGAGGTGCCCGACTCGATGTCGGGCCTCACCGACTTGCCCGGCGTCGGCCGGAAGACCGCCAACGTCGTCCTCCAGCACGGCCACGACATCGTCGAGGGGATCGTCGTCGACACCCACGTCCAGCGCCTCTCGCGCAGGCTGGGTATCACCGAAGCGGAGACGCCACCGAAGATCGAAGAGGACCTGATGCCCGTCGTCCCCGAGGACGAGTGGCAGCAGTTCACCCACCTCCTCATCGACCACGGGCGCGCGGTCTGTACGGCCCGGAACCCTTCCTGTGACGAGTGCATCCTGGCCGACATCTGTCCCTCCGCGAAGATGGACAGCGACGTCGACCTCGCCAGCGGCGAGGCGTGGTGAGGAAGGAACTAACGGACAGGTTTTTGCCAGTTCGCGCCCCGCGTTCGACCATGAGCCTCGACGTTACGAGCCTGGGCGACCGCGTCCGCTGGCGGTCACTCGGTATTCTCGCGGGCCTGGTCGCGGCCATCGTCGCCGGCGAGTACGCGGTGGGGACGGTCATCGAGCGCGTCGTCGACGGCGGCGGCCAGTTTCCGGCGTGGCTTCCGCACGCGAGGTCGGTCGGCGAGACCGCAGTCATCTACTTCGTGGCCTTCGACTTCCTCACGTTCGTCGTCCTCCCCGCGGTGCTGGTGTGGGTCGGGTACGTCCACGGACGCCACCACGCCACGACGGCCGGCGAGCGCGGATAGTCCGCGGCGGTTGTTTCCGAAACGGCGATATCGACGGGCCAGAGACTTTTGTCGGGCCCCTTCGAGGAGTGTGTCATGCCAACTGTCCCCTACCGGGACCCCACCGAGGACGTCGAGACGCGCGTCGCCGACCTGCTCGACCGGATGACCGTCGAAGAGAAAGTCGGCCAGCTACTGGTCGAACCAGCGACCGGGTCGGTCGACGAGGTGGTCGACACGGTCACGTCGAACGTCGACCGGCACCACCTCGGACAGGCCTCGCCGTTCGGCCGCGAGGACGCGCCGGACACCCCCGAAGCGATGGTCGAGGTGGCCAACACCATCCAGGCGTACGCCGTCGAGGAGACGCGGCTGGGCATCCCGCTGTTGCTCATCTCCAACGCAGTCCACGGGAACGCCTACGCCAAGGGCGCGGCCGTCGCGCCGCACAACCTCGGGATGGCGGCGACGCGTGACCCCGAACTACTCGAAGAGATGGCGTCGGTCACTGCCACGGAACTCGCCGTGACGGGCGCCCACCAGAACTACGACCCCATCTGTGACGTCGGGCGCGAACCGCGGTGGGGCCGGGTCTTCGAGACGTTCGGCGAGAGTCCGCGCCTCTGCGGGGCGATGGGCGCGGCGAAAGTCCGCGGCTACCAGGGCGACGGCATCGCGGGCGAGGAGACCGTGCTGGCGACGGTCAAGCACTTCCCAGCCTACGGCGAGCCGGTCCGGGGCGAGGACGGCGCGGTCAACGAACTCTCCGAGAGCACGTTCCGGCGGATGCACCTGCGCGCTCACGCAGCGGCCATCGAGGCCGGCGGCGGTGCCGAAGCGGTGATGCCCAGTTACGCGGCCGTCGACGGGTTCCCGGTCCACGGGACCAGGAAGTATCTGGGCGACCTGCTCGACGGCCTCGAGTTCGACGGCTTCGTCGTCTCGGACCACCACGGCGTCCGGATGCTCCACGACGACCACCAGGTGACGGGGTCGCTCCGCGAGAGCACCCTGGCCGCCGTCGGCGCGGGGATGGACGCCTTCCTCGACCAGCCCGCTGCTGGGACGTACGCAGACGCGCTCGTGGGCCTGGTCGAGTCGGGCGAAGTCGACGAGGAACGACTCGACGAGAGCGTCGCGCCCGTCCTCGAAGCGAAGTTCGAAAGCGGGCTGTTCGAGGACCCCTCCGTCGACCTGGAGCGAGCGAAAGAGACCCTGCGGACCGACGATCACCGCGAGGTGGCCCTCGACGCGGCCCGGGAGTCGATGACGCTGCTCCAGAACGAGGGAGAGGTCCTCCCGTTCGACCCGACCGTTTCGGAGGTGTTCGTCGCTGGCCCGAACGCCGACGACCTGGACCACCAGTTCGGCGGGTGGAGTCGGGGTGACAACGAGGACGGCGTCTCCATCCGCGATGGGGTCGCGGCAGTCACCGGCGACGAGACGTCGGTCACCTTCGAACAGGGCGCGACGATGACCGAATCCCGGGACCTCGACGCCGTCGCGCGGAAAGCCGCCAGCGCCGACGTCGCGGTGGTAGCGGTGGGCGAGAGCCAGTACATCCACGAGTTCGCCCTCGCGGAGAAGAGCGGCGAGACCGGCGAGTTCCCCACGCGCTCGCAACTCCACCTCCCCGATGCCCAGCGCGAACTCGTCGAGGCCGTCGTCGACAGCGGCACGCCCACTGCCGTCGTGCTGGTGACCGGTCGGCCGCTGGCCGTCGCGGACGTCGCCGACGCCGCACCGGCGCTGCTGATGGCCTACTACCCCGGCAGCGAGGGCGGGACGGCCGTCGCGGAGACGCTGTTCGGCGAGCACAATCCGTCGGGCACCCTCCCCATCTCGATGCCGCGCTCTGCGGGCCACCTCCCGACGCGGTTCAACCGCTCCCGCGACACCGACGTCGTCGGCCCGCACGAACATCCCGCCTCCTACGACCCGCTCTTTCCCTTCGGCCACGGCCTGAGCTACATCGACTTCACCGTCGAGGACCTCTCGCTGTCCGCCGAGACGGTGGCGCCCGACGAAACCGTCGAGGCCACGGTGACGGTCCGAAACGCGGGCCAACGACCGGGCGCGACCGCCGTCGACTGCTACGTCTCCGACGTGCAGAGTTCGCGGGTGACGCCCGTGCGCGAACTCGCGGACTTCGCCCGGGTGGAACTGGACGCAGGGGACGCGGCCGAAGTCACACTCGGCGTGGACGTGAGCGACTTCGGCGTCCGCCAGCCCGACGGCGAGCGCGTCGTCGAACCGGGCGCGTTCGAGGTCCAGATCGGCGACGAGACGGCGAGGTTCGCGGTGGCCGAGTGAACCGACGGGTGCCGTGACGTTCAGTACACGTAGCGGATGACGAACCGGGCGACGCCGACAACGTACGCAAGTATCCAGAAGATGACGTAGCCGAAGACGCCGATGCGGACGCGGGAGCGCCAGTGGCTCATCGTCGGCCCGCCGATCTCGTCGAGCAGCACGTCCTCGTCGTACTCCTCGTAGAGGTCGTGTTCGAACTTCGCGCGGAAGATGCGGACGATGCCGGTGAAACCGAACGCGAGCATGGCGTAGGCCTGCAGACCGAGGATGGCGTGCAGCGCCGAGAGGCCGCCGAACTGGTCTGGCAGTCGCGGGGCCATCCAGAAGACCAGCGGGACGGTCGTCAGGATCAGGCCGGTGACGACGAACTTGAGGTGGTGCATCAGCACGCCCCAGGTGACCGGCTCCGTCTCGATGATGTAGTAGGCGCCGTAGAGGAAGCAGGGCAGGCTCAGTGTGACGGCGACGAGCACGACCGTCGAGATTGCGGCCGGCGAGAGGCCCTGCATGGCCCCGGCTTGGCGGGTGGGTCGCTAAAGGATGCCGAAGTCGGTCCGGACGCCGGTGCGGTGGCGTCTAGTTGGCCTGCTCGGTCGCCCAGTCCAGTAGTGGCCCGACCGAACCGATGTCGTCCGCGAGGGCGACGGTCGTCTGGTCCTGGTCGTAGTGGAGAAAGCCCGCGTCTGTGAGCTTCGGGAGGTGGACGTGGTGGAGCCGTACGTAACACCGTTCGACGGCCTCGTCGGGGATCGCTCGCCCGTCGGCGTCGCGTTCCCGGGCCACGACGTCGCGTGCCAGGTCCGCGACGCCGACGGGGCCGTCCGCAGACTGGAGACACCGGAACACGGCACGTCGCCGCTCGTGAGAGAGGGCGGTGAACGCCTCGTCGAGCGTAGCGTCGGGAGATATCGTCGTCTGAATGGTGGTCATCGACTAGTCGGAGGGCGTCGAACCGCTTGAGAAATCGGTCTCATCTGTCCCACCTCTTAAGTGCCGCTGCGGTGTCACCAGCCGATCCTCACTGGTCGCTCTCGTCGTCCCCGTCGTCGACGGCGAGGGTGTTGCCCACGAGATTTGCCGTCCCGCGTCGGAGTCTGGCGGAGACGGCGTTCGAGGAGATCCCGAGTTCCGACGCCAGATCGCTCGTCGAGGACTGGCGCGGGACGCCGAAGTAGCCAGCGCCGTATGCGGCCACCAGGGCGTCTCGCTGCTCGAGCGTCAGGTCGTACTCGCGCTGTCTGGGCGCCGAGGGCTGGTAGAGCCGTTCGACCTCGAAGTCGCGCCCCTTCTCGTGGAAGTAGTCCTGAAACTCCCCAACGTGGCGTTCCTCGGCGAAGCGGAGCGTGAGATACCACGTGCCGTCCGTCCCGGTCGCCTCGACCACGGCGCCGCGGTGGTCGACCATCGCGTCGACCAGGTCCCTGAACGCCTGCTCCCAGACGACCTTGTACAGTGCGCCGTCGCCGGTGTCCTCCGAGACGCTGACTTCTTCTAACGACGGATCTTCCCGGAGGAGGTCACGGAACTCGTCGGCGTCGCAATTGGACTCCCACAGGAACGGCATCACCTGCATGGTGCTGTGGGTCGCCATCCGTTCGGCTTCGACGACGGCCTCGGGCCGGGCCGCTAGCGTGTCCTCGAGCGCGAACGCCGACGCCGGGACAGTGAACTCGCCGATGACGCTCATTGGCCGACGTAGGGTCCGGCGAGTGAAAAGACGCGTGCCCCGTCCCGACGCTATGCCCCGTCCCGACGGTATCCCGCAATTCGAGCGGGCCCGCCCGGAGCGCAGCCGTCCGAGTGACCGTGACGAGGACACGTCGCGGCGTTTATGCGGCTACGGGCCACAGTTTCGCACAATGAGCGACGCCGAGGACGAACAGTACTCGGACCGTGGGGAGGGCGAAAGCGAGTCGGTCCAGGAGCTACGCGACGCCGTCGACGAGAAGTACGACTTCGAGAACTTCGGGCCGGCGGAGATGGCGGAGATGTCCATCGACGAGTGGCAGGCGGCGTTCGACCCCGAGACGTGGATCACCGGCGCGGAACTCATCGACCGCGTCGAGGCGGACCTGAAGACGCGGGTCCGGAACCGCGAGGTGTTCGCGCGCGTCGAGCGCTACGAGGACCCGCCCCGGTTGCTGGCGTACTCGGAGAACTCGTACGCGATGATCTACCCCGACGGGAGCGTCGAGGGCGAGGGGACCGTCCTCCGTGACGTCAAGCCGACCGTGGCCCTGTGTTCGATGGAGTCCTACGACGCCCCCGAGATGCCGGACGGGCCCGTCCTCCCGCGCCCAGACGAGGTCCCCGAGGGTGGGAACGAACTCGGTAACAACATGCTTCAGGTCATCGCCGGCATCCAGATCCTCGCCGGCCTCGTCCTGCTGGGCGGCGGCGTGTTCTCGTTCGGCACGCGGGGCACGAATGCCCTGCTGCTGTTCATCGCCGGATTCGGCTTCCTCGCCATCGGCGTCGTCCTCTTCGTGGTCGTGGCCAACGCACGGCTCTCGGACACGTTCCGCGCCGAGGAGTTCCGCGACCGGCTCCGTGGCGTTGGACTCGAAGACGGGGAACGGCCCGAGTTCCTGCCGCCAGCGCCCGGGGAGGAGGCTGCGGGAGACGACGCCGGAGAGACCCGTTCCGAACGGTCGTGACGGTTCCTGCCGGCGGTATTCGGTGGGTTTATACAAACCGGGGACTGAAATTCGGACGTACATGAACAGGCGGGAATTTCTACTGAGTGCTGGGGGCGCCACCGGTGGCGCAGCGGCCCTCAGCGCCGCCGGCCCTGCTGCCGCCCAGGAGACCGAGACCGCCACCGGCACGCCGGGTAGTGGCGGGAACGAGACCGGCGGTGGCAACGAAACCAGCGGCGGAAACGAGACCAGCGCCGGCGATGGCGGTGGCAACGAAACCGGCGGTGGCGGTGGCGGAGGCGGCGGGAGTGCCGGACCGCCGGACTACGGCACCTGGTTCAGCAACGTCGACAACTACGGCGGCGAGACAGTCGACGCGACCGGCCAGAGCGAGGTCACCATCACCGTCGGTGCGGAGGGCAACGGCGGCGCGTTCGCGTTCGACCCGCCGGCCGTCCACGTCGACGCCGGCGCGACCATCCTCTTCGAGTGGACCGGCGAAGGCGGCGCGCACAACGCCGTCAGCAGCGATGGCACCATCGACTCGGGCGACCCGGTCGCCGAAGCCGGCGTCAACTACGAGGTCGCCATCGAGGAAGACGGCATCTACCAGTACGTCTGTGAACCTCACGAAGGCCAGGGGATGAAAGGCGCTGTCGTCGTCGGCTCCGATTACCCCACCGTCGACACGAGCGGGGGCGGGGGAACGCCCGTCAACCCCGAACACATGGGCGTCCCGTTCCAGGCGCACTTCGTCGGCATCTCGACGGTGCTCGCCATCCTGGCGTCGCTCGTGTTCACCTTCTTCACGCTCAAGTACGGTGAATCGGCCAACACCAAGGGAGGGAACGACTGATGTCTTCGAGCGGATCTACCTACGGCGACATCCACCGCTACGAACAGCCCCGGGAGAGCACGGCCGCCGCGCTCGCGATCGTCCTCCTGACGGTCGTCGAGGTCGTCTTCGTCGGGCTGTTCACCTACGGTATTATCGCCCAGTGGGCAGGGACGAACGCCCCGCTGGGGAACATGTTCCTCGGGGGCGTCCTCGCGGTCATCTTCATCGACCTGGCGTTCATCATGGTGCTCTACCGCAAGGAGTTCCTCCCCGACGTGATGATCGTCAAGAAACGCCGCCGCAAGTGGGAGGACCTCTACGTCCGTGAGGGTGACGTCGAGGGGACGCCCATCGCCGACGAAGACCCCTGGGAGAGCGTCAAACGTGCGGTCTACCCCTACTACAAGAAATAACAATGCCACTGGACGAAGACAAGTATCCGGCCGAATCGGGACGACGCCGTTTCGTCAAAGGCGTCGTCGGTAGCGCAGCGCTCTCGAGCGTCGGTGCGGGCGGTGCCGCCGCGCTCGACGCGACCACCGGGCCCCTCGGGGCCGGCGGTGGCCAGACGTTCTTCTTCGGAATCGAGAACACTGCGGGGCCCGCACCGCGCGGCATGCCCATCATCCCGGTCGAGGTCACCGACGAGGGCGAGTTACGCGGCCAGACCCCACAGCGTGCAGAGGAGGTCGGGGAAGGCTCCAACGGGTTCAACGGGAGCGGCGTCCCCTACACCTGGTCCTGGTTCCAGTACTGCGGGATCCAGTCCTACGCGGGCCTGAATCCCGAAGCGGACGAGGACAACTACTTCCGCGCCACACCGGGCACGTACGACTGGATGAGCGACGTCGAGGGCGGCGAACCGCTCACCGTCGACATGTTCGACGACTACGCGGAGTGGGGCAACGACATCGGGAGCTCGGGCGTCGGCAAGCCCGCGACCGCCAGCTGGCGCTCGGAGGGGCCGGACGCACAGACCATCCCTGTCCAGGTCCTCCGGAGCACGCGCGTGACCCAGATGGTCAACGGCGAAGGTCCCTACAGCGACCTGGACGAGAGCGTCCGGGCCTTCCTCGAGGGCGCGACTGCCGACGACTTCATGGTCTGGCTGAACAAGTGCACCCACTTCTGCTGTGTCCCGGGCTACAAGGCCTACGCGGACAGCGCCCGGTTCGACGCCGAGAACAAGGTGTACTGCCAGTGCCACCAGTCGGTGTACGACCCCTTCAGCCCAGTGGAGAAATCCTTCGTGGCCCTGCCGCGACCGGACCAGTGATACAATGAGTCTCGAACGCAAAGACGAACACGAACACGGACGCTGGATGGAATCGCGGGACCTGACCGCGATCGAACAGATCTATCTGACGACGCTTATCTGGCTCGACAAGCGCCTGCGCGTCGTCGACTACCTCGAAATCCTGGAGGACATGTACTACAAGGTCAACCTCCAGATGCCCAAGAGCCACACGGAACAGTACAACCTGGACAACAAGTTCTGGTACTGGTATCCGCTGTACGCGCTCGGGTCGTTCTCGACCATCGCCTACATCGTCGCCGCGGTGTCTGGCGCCCTGCTGGGGTTCTACTACGCGCCCGCAGCGGCCAACGCCAACGGCCAGCCCACCATCGCCTACGAGCAGATCACCTTCATCATGACCGAGCTGAACTTCGGCTTCTTCCTCCGGTCGCTCCACCGGTGGGCGGCCCAGTTCATGGTGGCCGCGGTGTTCCTCCACATGCTGCGCGTCTACTTCACGGGCGCGTACAAGGAGCCCCGCGAGCTCAACTGGATCATCGGCATCGTCCTCATCTCGTTGACGATGGTGTTCGGGTACACGGGCTACCTGCTCCCCTGGGACCAGCTGGCGTTCTGGGCCGGTCAGATCGGCGTCGAGATGTCGCTGTCGATTCCGCTCATCGGCGAGTGGGTCGCACAGCTGATGTTCGGGGGCTTCACGCTGAGCCAGTCGACGCTCCAGCGGATGTACATCCTGCACGTGTTCTTCCTCCCGTTCGTCACGACCGCACTCATCGCGGTGCACATCGGCATCGTCTGGATGCAGGGCATCGCGGAACCACACTAGTACAATGACAGACGACACCACCTCCGACACCGAAGACGTCCGCACTGACGGAAGCGGCGGTACGGGCATCGTCCCGCCGGACGACGAGACCCCGACCTGGTCCGAGCGCAAGCAGCGGACCCAGGGGCTCTCCCGGCTCACCTACGAGTACTTCGAGCGGGCCCGCCGCGAGGACCAGGACCTGCGCCAGCAGTCCGACTACGTCGAGCGCGACGTGCTCGGCTTCCCGGCCTGGCCCCACGAGATGATCCGCAACCTCGCGCTGACGAGCTTCTTCGTCGGCATCATCATCTTCCTCTCGGCCGCGCTCCCGCCACACATCGGCCCGCCGGCCAACGCCTCCAGTACACCGGCGGTCATCCTGCCCGACTGGTACCTCTACTGGTCGTTCGGGCTGTTGAAGCTGGGCTTCCTCAACCCCGAGCTCTCGCTGCTCGGGGACACGAAGCTGCTGGCCGACCGAACGTACGGCGTCCTGGCAAACGTCGTCATCGTCGGTTTCATCGCCATCGTCCCCTTCCTGAACAAGGGGAGCGCCCGGCGACCCGTCGAGCAGCCGTTCTGGGCCGCCGTCGGCATGTCCGGCGTGATCTTCTCGATCACCATCGCCGCGCTGTCGGTCAAGAACCTGCTCCCGATGGACTCCAAGCTCCTGCAGGACCTGACGTTCCTGCTGCCCTTCGTCGGCGCGTTCATCACCTACGCGGTGTTGCGGACGATGCGCGAGGGGTACATGTTCAACCTCAACCGCCGCTACTACCGCCTGCGACCGCCGAAATAGCACCTTCCGCGCTGCGAGTGTTTCCGACCGTCTTGGTTTTCCAGCGTCTCTCCCGTCGATCAGCGTCAGCGCCGCAGGGCGCAAATGCACGGCCCACGAGCGACGTGGCGAGTGAGCCAGTTGCCGTCGACACGAACTCGCCGCAGTAAAGTATGTACCCCCCGTTCGTGTCCGTAATGACTGACGACCGGCCGGAGGGCGTCGACGAGCCGGACGCGCGAACGCGCGACGTCGTGGTCCCGCTCCGGGTGTACAAGACGGTGACCGTCTTCTCGACGCTGTTCGCCGTCGCCGCCGTCGTCGGCGGCTTCCTCCTCATCGACCAGGCGACCGAGCGGGCGACGCTTCCGACCTCGGAGATCGACCCGGTAGTCGCCATCGCCGGTATCGCGCTCATCGTCGTCGGCGCGGGGACCTACGCCTTCTCGACGCGTTTCCGCACTGCGGAAATGGGAAAGTCTAAAGACGACGCCGACGAACCCTCTGATAATGGCTGACGAATTCGCGAAAGGCTTCGGCATCTTCGTGGTCGCCGGTCTCGGGTGGATGACCCTGGCGGGCTGGTACCGGACGCCGTCCTTCGAAGGGACACAGCTCACCGGCGCGCCACCCGAGGCTGCGACGGTGTACGACCAGATCGGTCTCTTCCTCGAGCCCGTGCTGTTCTGGTTCATGATCCTCGGCCCGCTCACGTTCTGGATCCTCATTCCCATCTTCGAGCGCGCCCGCGAATCGTACGCCGAACGCGCGCAGTAGTCTGTTTTCACGGCCTGGTTCCCCGCTCTGGGACGTTCTTCAGTATCGTCCGAGGACGCCAGACGGCTTCGACGTATTTGCTATCGGGAGATTGCGAGTGTAACGGGTAGTTCTGTGATTTGAGTGCTGGACAGAACTGTAGGGACAACAACAACCAGAAAGCCCTCGGCGCGCTGGACTCGCGCGACCCGCGCTGCGCTCCTCGCTACGCTCCGGTGCTTGCGAGGTCGTGCTTCGTCCACCCCGCCTCGCCCTTTCAGTCCACCAAGTCCGCACAGCCGGCACCCCTGCCTTCCCCCTGGTCGGCCGACGAGACGGCCTCTCGGCCGAGCGGTTGCGGGGCGGTCAGGACGCGTGTCGCTCGCCGGACGGCGAGCGACCGGGGAGGGGTGGCGGAGTCGATCGTGAGTGCGTTTCATCGCACGAGCGAGGCTGTCCCTGGTGGACTGAAAGGGCGAGGTGGGCTCGCGCTGGAAGGCAGTCGCTCAGCGGGCCCTACCCGAACGGACGTGAGGGTATCCCGCTGAGCGACCGCGAGCGCGCCGAGGGCTTTCGACGTGTTCGTGCCGGTACTGTGCCAGAACTCAGAATTACACCAGATCGTTACAGACACTCCCTCTCTCGAACGACAGTGAGCGTCGAAGCAGTCACTCGCGAGTCTGCCGGAGTGATCACGGTGGAGAAACGGCGGAATCGACAGTAGCGTTCGGCACAGCGCGGGAACCCAGAAGAGAGAACCGAGGAGCGCTAGACCAGCGAGTCGATGGAGCCGGTGAAGGCGACCTGGAAGATCACGTACAGTAGCGCGAGGACCCAGGCACCGATGGCCGCCTTGGGCCGGTCGAGCGGGAGGTCGCGGCGGGCCTCGACCTTGCGCGACTCGAACTCGAAGAAGTCGGTGATGACCATCCCGACCACGAGCACGGAGGTGACGAGGCCGCCGTGGTGGTGGACGGTGAGGAAGTAAAACGACGCGAGGACGAGCACGAGGTTCGTCACCTCGTGGGGGACCCACCGGGTGATGGCGTCGGCGCCGTCGTCCTCGTACTGGTCGACGTATCGCCGCTGGGCGAGGAACCGGGTCACCATGTTGACCAGGACGAGTGCCAGTATCACGATCTCGATCTGGCCCTGGAGCGCGGCGTCCAGCGGCCCGAACAGGTTCACGAACGGCTCCGTCTGCATATCTTGCAGTGTGTCCACCGTCCATTAGTGTCTTTCCAATTTCCAGCGGGTAGAATCCGGCAAGTCTGTCGAAGAGTGACAGTTTTGCCGGCGGGCTGTGGTCCGTCGGCTAGAATTCCGGGTCGCTCGCTGGCGTCAGGGCGACGTCGACAGACCCGTCGGGCGTGACGGTGACCGGCTCGCCAGTGGCGACGGTGGCCACCTCGCGGTCGTCGGCGACCAGCGTCACCGGTGTCTCGTCGCGTTCGACCGTGAGCCGGAGCTCCTCCAGGGGGAGGACCCAGTGGTCGGGGTTGGTGGCGAAGGGGGCGATGGGTGCGACGGGCCCGACGTTCGTCCCCGGGGCGACGAGCGGACAGCCGAGCCGGTGGGCGTAGCCGGGTGAGCCGGCGGGCGTCGCGACGACGACGCCGTCCGCGCGGAACTGGCCGACGTGGCTGTCCCCGCTGGCCACGGCGTACTCCGAGATGTGGGCGACTTCTGCCGTCAGCAGCGACACGTCGGCGACGGCGCTGGCGATGCGCTCGCCGCCGTACTCGACGCCGAGCACGGGATACGACTGCGTCTCGGCGTCACCGGCGAGGACGGCCTCGATGGCTGCCCCCGCGGAGTCGGCCGGGACGGACCGGAATCCTCCGTCGACGTCGACCGGCAGGACCGGTGGCGCAGGTGCGGACCGCGCGAGTCGCGCGAAGGCAGCGTCGCCGATGGCGACGACGAGTGCAGGTGACGCTGCAAGCACGGAGTCGACGTGGCTCACGCGCGAGCGGGCGCCCGCGGCCGCGACGGCCGCCTCCAGGTCCGCCGTCGCGTCGCCGACGACGCCGACGAGCGGCTCCCCCTCGTTCATGATTCGAAACTCAGGCCAGGCGGAGAAAAAGCTGCTGACCTCGCCCGACGCGACGGGGGCTATCGATGGACCGAGCGCTGGCGGGCCGACGACACCGCCGCTCAGATACCGAGTCTATCTCGGGCGAACCGGGCGATCAGGGGGAGGTCCGAGAGGTGCATGAGGTTCCGCATCGCGAGCCGGTTGCCGTTGTTCACCTGCTCCAGGGTGTCCTCGTCCGTGGCGCGCAGGTCGGCCATCAGGCGGTCGTAGCGCTCGTTGGGCGCGAGATAGAGGAGGCGGGTCATGAGCAGTCGGGGACGCATCTGCGGGGCGACGTCGCGGTGCCACAGTTCGTCGTAGGTCGACAGTGCCGCGGCGGAGGTGTCGGGTTCCTCGGGGGTGAGACAGGCGTCCGCCGTAATCGCCGCCGACCGTGCGGACTTCATCCCCGAGTGGATGCCCTCGCCCCACAGCGGATCGATCGTCGGGACGGTGTCGCCGATGGCCATGAAGTTGTCCGTGCTCATCCCCTCCGGGGGCTGGATGTGGGCCGACCCGCGGTGTTGCTTGCCCTCGATTCGCTCGGCGTCGTCGAAGCGCGGGTCGCGGTCGATCCAGTAGTTCAGGTAGTCGTCGATGCCCATCCCGTCTTTCGCGTAGGTGTCGTGGGAGTCGTTCTGGATGTAACAGAGGCCGACCTTCGCCGTGTCGGCGCCCGTGTGGAAGATCCACGAGTACCCGCCCGGCGCGAGGTCGTGGTCCAGGCGGAGCATCATCGAGTCACGCAGGTCGGCGAACTCCGGGTGGTTCACGGCGACGCCCTCGAACTCGTACTCGATACCGATGGCCTGGTGTTCGCGTTCGAGGCCGGTGACGTCGAGCTTCTTGGCCAGCGGCGCGGCGGGGCCGGTGGCGTCGACGATCACGTCGGCGTACACCTCCTCGGACCCGTCGTACCGCACACCGACGGCCTCCCCGCCGTCCACGATGGGCGCCGAGACCCGGGAGTCGAACCGGTACTCCGCCCCTCGCTCGCGGCCGTCGCGGACGAGGAAGCGCTTGAAGTCGGCGAACTCCAGGACGGCGCCCGGCTGGTCGCGCACGTAGTGCTCGTTGGGCGACTCGAGAACGACCTTGTCGGTGTAATGCATCACGACGTCGTCGGGGATGCCGAACGACGCCATCATCGACGGGAAGGTGCCGGCGGTGGACTTGTTGCTCTGACGCGGGAACTCGTCTTCGGGCTCGGTTTCGAGCACGAGGACGTCGTAGTTCCTCGCCGCCAAATCGCGGGCACACTGGGCGCCGGCCGGCCCGGCCCCGGCTATAACCACGTCAAAGCGATCGCTCATAGCATCAGGTCATGCGTACCCACTAATAGTCTTGCTGAATTTGCCAGGTGACTGCGGTCCAGTGACCGGGTTGTACAGTGCGACGGCGACGCTGTTCTCGAAAGCGTAAAGGCGACACCGGACACAGCACCGGGAAAGCGCGGGGACCGGGGCCCGCGGGGATACATCATGGTCATGAAGACAGGCGCTGGCTGGCTCGCTGACAGCGCGACGTTGCCGACGGCGCTTCGCGCGGTGCTGGGGTACTACGCCGACGCCGGCGTGTTCGACTACGGCAGCCTCTCGCTCAAGCGCGAGATCGACGGGCGCACCGAGCGGATGGTCGAGGACGTGTTCGGACTCGTCGAGGACGCCCTCGCCGAGGAGTTCGACCGCTCCTCGGTGTCCTTCGATTACGACACCAAGCTGATCCTCCCGGCCCAGCTCACCCTGGGATACGTCTACCGGTCGGCCAGGCAGCGAGCGGCCTCCGACCCCGTCACCGACGATGTCGCCACGGGCGTCCCCGAAGTCGACGAGACGGCCCTCGAAGAAGGCCCCTCCCAGACTCTCTCGCCCCGCGAGATGGTCGTCCGGGCCGAGCAGATGACGTACCTCTCCATCGAGGCGCTGGTCGACGGCGACATGCGCGACGCCATCAACGACGACGAGTTCGAGGACTTCTCGGTCGACTTCGAGGCCGACCCCCGTCGCGTCGCCGAGGTCGCTCAGGCGGCGCTCCAGGCCGACCTGGACGCCAAGCTGGAGGGGCTCCCCCCGGTCGTCGAGGAGACCTACTCGCGGGCCGTCGACTACTCGGAGGCCCACCAGGACCGCGACGACGACTTCCGCGAGATGATGAGCGCCGCCGAGGACGGGGACCAGTCGGCGCTGCGGGACGTCCGCGAGCAGTACAAGTTCGCCGACTTCGAGGAACCCCCGGCGCTGTTCGACGAGAGCGAACGCGGCCTGCCGTACCTCAAGACCCAGTACGCCCGCGTCGGCGTGCTCTACGACGGGATGATCGGCCTCTACCGGCTGGCCGGCCTGGACATCGACGACGACTTCGCGAAGGCCATCGTGCTCGCCATCATCGGTGCGCAGGTGTGGCTCGACGACGTCGACGACTACGACGACGACCGACGGAACGGCCAGTTGACGCCCGTCACCGCCGAGTACCTGCTCGCCCCGGACGAGGACGCGGGCTACCGCCGCGTCGTCGACGTCACCGAGCAGTACCTCGACCTGGCAAAGACCTACGCGACGCGGGCGGACTCGCCGCTGACCGGCATCGCCGTGGAGTACATCTACCGCTCCGGCGAGCCAGAAGTGCTGCCCGGGAGTCCGTAACGAACGGGGTCCGGAATTTCGTAGCGAACGGGATCGGAGGGTTCGCGGCCGGTACTCGTTCTCTCGCTGGCGGAGCTCCAATTTTACCCGTGTGTGGCCGTATCCACTAGCATGGAGTGGTACAACGAACCCCCGGACTGGCGCGAAGCGGGCGACAGCCTCGTGGTCCAGGCCGGACCCGAGACGGACTGCTGGCGCGTGACGCTGCACGACTATGTTGCGGACGACGCGCACTTTTACCATCGAGCGGTCGACGGTGACTTCACCGCGACCGTCGAATTCACAGGCGACTACGAGTCCCAGTACGACCAGGCGGGGCTGATGGTCCGCGACAGCGAGGAACGCTGGCTGAAGTGCGGAATCGAGTATGTCGACGGCGCCCAGCAGGCGAGCGCCGTCGTCACCCGGGAGTTCTCCGACTGGTCGGTCGTCCCGCTCGACGACGACCCGGCGTCGGTCTGGATCCGGGTCGAGCGGACCGGCCCCGCTATCGAGGTGTTCTTCTCTCGCGACGGGCGGGAGTTCACGATGATCCGCCAGGCATACCTCACGGAGACGGAGACGCTCCGGGTCGGACCGATGGCAGCGGCTCCGCGCGGTGACGGCTTCGAAACGGTCTTCGAAAACTTCGACGTCGAGTGATTCAGTAGAACTCGCGGACCGGGTCCAGACTCAGTAGAACTCCCGAACCAGGTCCATCGCGCCCTCGGGGGCGCCGTCCGGGATTTCGGCCATGCTGCCCTCGATGCCCTGGCGCTTCTCGTAGGGGACGCTGTCTTCGTCCTGGTAGAGGACGCCCATGTACTCCGTCTCGGTCTCGCGGATCTTGTCCATCGCCGCGTCCGAGTCGTGGCGGTCGTGGTCGGTCTCGTCGAGGTCGACCAGCGAGTCGCGGAAGTAGTCGTAGGTGTCGACGTCGTTGAACGTGACACAGGGGGAGTAGACGTTGACGAAGCCGAAGCCGTCGTGCTCGATGGCCTCCTGGACCAGCTCCGCGTGGCGCTGGGAGTCCGAGGAGAACGACTGGGCGACGAACGTCGCGCCCGCGGCCATCGCGAGGGCCTTGGGGTTGACGGGGGCCATCTGCGGGCCCTCGGGCGACGTGGACGTCTCGAAGTCCTCGCGCGAGGTCGGCGAGGCCTGGCCCTTGGTGAGGCCGTAGATGCGGTTGTCCATGACGACGTAGCTCATGTCGACGTTGCGGCGGACGGCGTGGATGAAGTGGCCCGCGCCGATGGAGAAGCCGTCGCCGTCACCGCCGGCGACCATCACTTCCAGGTTCGGGTTGGCCATCTTCACGCCGACGCCCACCGGCAGGGCGCGACCGTGGACCCCGTGCAGCGCGTAGCTGTGCATGTAGGTCCCGATCTTGCCGGAACAGCCGATGCCGGCGACCACGAACGTGTTGTCGGGGTCGTTGCCGGTCTCGGCCAGCGCCTTCATCATGCCGTTCATCGTCCCGAAGTCGCCGCAGCCGGGACACCACGTCGGTTGCTTGTCGGACTTGAAGTCGGTAAATCGGACGTCTGAGCTCATGCTTTCACCTCGGCTTCCTCGGCCATCGCGGCCTTGATCTCCGCGGCGAGTTCGTCGGCGTCGAAGCGGACGCCGTCGTACTTGTTGACGCGGTCGACGCGTTCGAGCACGTCGTGTTCGATGACGTCGGCGAACTGCCCCGTCGCGTTACACTCGACCACGATGGTCTGGTCGGCCTGCTCGACCTCCTCGGTGAGGTCCGGGCGCGGGAAGATGTAGGGGACGGAGATGAAACGGACCTCGATGTCTTCGTCTTCGAGGAACTCCATCCCTTCGCGCATCGCGCCCTCGTTCGAACCCCAGGAGATCACCAGCGTGTCCGAGTCGGGGTTCCCGAACTCGCGGTAGTCCCAGTCCTCGCGCTCGATGGCGGTCTCGACCTTCTGCTCGCGTTTCTCGACCTGTTCCTTGCGGACCTCGGTGTCCTCGGTCCGGCGACCGAGGGCGTCGTGTTCGAGGCCCGTCGTCATGTGCGCGCCGCCGGAGGTCCCCGGGAACGTCCGCGGCGAGATGCCGTCGGCCGCGGGGAAGTGGGGCTGGAACTGGTCCTTCTCGTTCATCCAGCCGTCGATGTCCTCCTCGTCGACGACGTTGCCGCGCTCGATCTCGACCTCGTCCATGTCGAAGGCCTCGGGCTTGAACGTCTGCTCGGTGACGGCCATCGCGAGGTCGGAGACGAGGTACACCGGCGTCTGGTACTTCTCGGCGAGGTTGAACGCCTCGACGGTCTTCCAGAAGCACTCGGAGATAGTCGTCGGCGCGACGACGAACCGCGGAATCTCGCCGTGGCCGCCGTACAGCGTCATGTTGAGGTCGCCCTGCTCCTGCTTGGTCGGCATCCCGGTCGAGGGACCCGAGCGCATGACGTCGCAGATGACCAGCGGCGTCTCGGTGGTCGCGACCAGACCGAACGTCTCGGTCATCAGGTCGATCCCCGGACCGGACGTCGCGGTCATCGCGCGCGCTCCGGCGCGGGCCGCACCCAGCGCCATGTTGATCGCGGCGAGTTCGTCCTCCGCCTGGACGACTTTCCCGCCGAACTGGTCGACGCGGCCGGTCATGTACTCCATCACTTCCGTCGCGGGCGTGATGGGGTAGCCGGCGTAGAACCGGCAGCCTGCGGCGATGGCGCCCATCCCGATTGCCTGGTCGCCGTTGATGAGGACGTAGTCCTCGTCGGCGGTCTGGAGCTCGTAGCCGAAGTCGTGGTCGTACTCCTCCTGGACGTACTCCTGGCCCTTGCGCGCGGCCTGCATGTTGTTCTCGACGATGGCCTCGCCCTTGTCGCCGAAGCGCTTCTCGAGGGACTCGTCGAGGTTCTCGATGGGGAACTGCGTCACCTCGCAGGCCGCACCGAGTGCGACGACGTTGGCCATGATGGCGCCGCCAGCCTCCTCCGCGAGGCGCTTGAGCGGCACTTCGAGGCCGATCATCTCGTCGGGCACCTCGACGTTCTGCATCGTGGTGCGCTCGCTGTCGTAGATGATGACCGAGCCCTCGTGGAGCTCGTCCATGTTCTCGTCGATCGTGCGCTCCGTGAGCGCGATGAGCAGGTCGAGGCGGTCCACGACACTCTGGACGCGGTCGAGCGACGTCCGGATCTTGTATGCCGTGTACCCACCGCGGATACGCGACGCGAAGTCCTTGGACGTGAAGACGTGCCGACCGGCCCGCGAGAGTGCCTGGGCGAAGATCTTCCCGGTAGAGTCGATTCCATCGCCGGCTTCGCCGCCGATGGCCCAGTTGAGGTCGTCGGGCATTCTAGCGCGTGGGTATCCGTTGCCTATGGAAAAACCTTCTGTAAACGCCTGGAGACCCGAAGGCTGTGGGTTTTGCCTCTTTCCCGGTCGCGGATTGTGTACTCGATTCCGAGTACCTCGTTCGACTCGCTCGCGGACCGAAACCGGCTTGCCGGTAATCGCCCAAGCGGACGTATGGATCCTACGCAGACTGCCGTCAGGGCCGTTCACGACGTCGGTCCCGACGCGGTCGCCATCGACCTCGAATCGCCGACCGAGTTCGACGCCCAGCCGGGACAGTTCGTCAAGCTGACCTTCGACCTGGCCGACAAGCTGGAGTTCGAGGCCCTCGAGCGCCTCGCCGCCGAGGGCGAACTCGACGTCGAGACGGCCGACGAACTCGAACGTGGCGACGAGGTGCTCGTCTCCCGCTTCTACACCATCTCCTCGCCCGACGTCGGCGACACCTTCGAGATAACCGTCGGTATCGACCCCGAGGGAACGCTCGCCCCGGTGCTGGCCGACCTGTCCGCGGGCGACGTCGTCACCGTCTCCGGCCCCTTCGGCAACGACTACTACGAGGGCGAGGACCCCGCCGTGATCCTCGCCGGCGGTCCCGGCGTCGGCCCGGCGATCGGCATCGCCGAGCGCGCCCTCGCCGAGGACAACCGCGCCGCCGTCGTCTACCGGGACGACGTTCCCATCCACCAGGACCGCCTCTCGGACCTTCGTGATGAGGGCGCTACCGTCACGCTGCTGGCCGCGGGCGAGGACCTGCCCCCTGTCGTCGCAGACGTCCTCGACGACTACGGCGCCGACAGCCAGCTCTTCGTCTACGGCTTCGCCGACTTCATCGACGACGCCACGTCGGCCATCGACGCCGCCGGTGGAGACTCTGAAGGCGCCAAGATCGAGAACTTCGGCTAGGAGTCGTTTTCCTTTAGAGTAGATACTGGACGTTCTCGCTCGTCGTCTTACCAACCGATACCGCACAACTCGAAAGCCCTCGGCGCGCTCGGGTCGCGCGGACCACGCTGCGCGCCTCACTCCGTTCGGTGCTTGCGGGTCCGTGCTTCCCCGACCACGCCTCGCCCTTTCATTCCTCCAGGGCCAGCACCACACCACAGCCCTGCCCTTCCCCAGGTCGCGCGATGAAACGCGCTCCCGGCCGTGGGGTTCTGTGAGAACAATTCAGAGAAGGACTGATCGGTCACAGAAGGTGCGCGACAGAGAAATCGAATGGTGCTCGCTGCCTACATCGCACCCGCGACGCCGCTACCGATGGCGGCGCCGCAGTCGCCACAGCCGACGAGGTAGAACCGCTTCGAGGCGGTGAAGAAGCCCGTCGTGGAGTCCATGTCGAGGAACTCGACGTCGTCGGCCTCGGTCAGTTCCGTCTCGCAGTGGGGACAGTGTACCATCTCAGACCGCCCCCGCGCCGCCGTTTCCTTTCGCACCGGCGACGCCGGAGCCGATTGTTCGGCCGCAGGCGGCGCAGTTGGCGGTGTAGAACCGCTTGGAGGCCTTGATGAATCCGATGCTGGAGTCCGTCTCGACGAACTCGATGTCGTCGGCGTCGTCGAGTGTCGTCTCGCATTCAGGGCAGTGTACCATTGCGGTCGGGGCATCGGCGCAGGCCGAAAAATAGCTGTGGGTCGCTTCGACTGGAACCGAGTGGCCGTTCCCACACCCCCGGAAAAGATATACCCGTTATCTCCCAAGGTCCGGTATGCGCGAGGCAAGTCGGACGACCCGCCAGCGCATCGCCGACCGACTCCGGGACGACGCCCTCCAGGCGGGGGCCATCGCCCGGGAGTTCGAAATACAGACCAGCGACGCGCTCAGTCACGTCGAGCACATCTCGAAGTCATTGGACTCGACGGACGAGCAGTTGCTCGTCGCGCCGCCCACCTGCGAGGAGTGTGGCTTCGACGCCTTCGACGACCTGGTCAACCGGCCGAGTCGCTGTCCGGAGTGCAAGAGCGAGTCCGTGACGGAACCGGCCTATCGGATCAACTGACGTCGTCGTCGTCGGGGGCCGAATCGTCACCCGCCCCGTCGGAGCGCCGCGTCACGTAGCCTAGCTCCCGGAGAAGCCGATCCGACTGCCCGACGAGAGATCGTCGTCTGCTGCGGGCCCGAGGTGCTCGAACGCGTAGCGGTCGTCGGCGAGGTAGACGACGTCGTCCTCGACCGCGACCTCGACGGCTTCGAGCGTGGCGCCCTCGCAGGGGCCGAAGTTGCAGTACCCGGAGTCGGCCTCGAAGTAGGCGCCGTGTTTCTCGCAGACGATTTCGTCGTCCCGGAGCGCCGCGCCGGACCCCGAGTCCAGGCGCACGTCGGTCCAGTGTTGACAGTAGTTCTCGTAGGCGACGACGCCGTCGGCCGACCGGAGCAGGATGGCCTCGACGCACTCGCCACCGTCGCCGTCGGCGACTGTCACGGTGAACAGTCGGCTCCCGTCCTCGGGCACCTCGTCCAGGGCGACGATCCGGCGTGCATCGTCCATACTGGCCCGAGCGTTCGCGAGTCACTGATTTGAATCCCGCGGTCCAGAGGGGCCGGTCCGTCGATGTCGCGCCACCGTCGGCTCGCCCGAACGTTCATTTGGTGAGTTCCGCTATCTAGCCCATGAGCGAACCCGAGGCGCCCGCGGTGTCGTTCCCCCTCAAGGAGCGCGCGATGGACGAGGCGCCGGTCGGTATCACCATCACTGACGCGACTCGGCCCGACAACCCACTAATCTACGTCAACGAGGCGTTCGAGCGCGTGACGGGCTATCCCCGAGAAGAGGTCCTCGGTCGCAACTGCCGCCTGCTGCAGGGGCCGGAGACGCGCGAGGAACCGGTGGGGAAGCTCCGCGAGGCCGTCGACGCGGGCGAGTCGGTCACCGTCGAACTGCGCAACTACCGCAGGGACGGCGAGGAGTTCTGGAACGAGGTGACCATCGCCCCCATCGAGGGTGCGGACGGCGAACCGGTGAACTTCGTCGGCTTCCAGAACGACGTCACGCGGCGCAAGGAGGCGGAGCTGGCGCTCGAGGACGAACGCGAGCGCCTGGACGTCGTCTTCCAGCGCGTCGAGCGGCTCCTCGACGCCGTGACGACGGCCATCATCGCGCCGACGTCACGGGGTGACCTGGAGCGGGCGGTGTGTGAGGGGCTGGTCGAGGCGGGTCCGTACGAGGCCACCTGGATCGGAACCGTCGACGCCGCGGGCGAGTCGATCTCGGTGTCGAGTACGACGGGCGACCACCCGTGGCTTCCCGAAGGGGACGTCCCCATCGACACCGACCATCCCGCGGCGGTCGCCTGCCGAGAAGGGACGATTCAGGGCCTCCACGGGCTCTCGGATGGCAACGGCGGAACTGGTGACGACGGCCAGCAGATTGCCGTCCCGCTGCGCCACGGCGACTCCGAGTACGGCGTCATCACGCTCGTCGCCCCGGCCGGGCTCCGCGTCGACGAGCGCGAAGCGACGGTCCTGACGGCGCTCGGCCGTGCCATCGCGGCCGCGCTGTCCGCCGTCGAGACGCGGCGCATCCTCGTCGCCGACGACGTCGTCGACGTCGAGCTATCCGTGCGTGACGACGACCTCTTCTTCGTCAGGATTTCCGAGCAGGTGGACTGTCGGCTGACATACGAGGGGGCAGTGGCGGATGCCGACGTGCCGTCGCTGTACTTCACGGCCACCGGCACGTCGGCCGACGTCATCCTCGAAGCCGCCGCGGACTGTCCGGACGTCGTCGCGGTGTCGACGGTGATCGAGGACGGGGAGCAACACCTGCTGGAGTTCGAACTCGGTCGGGACCCGCTGGTCGGCAGGCTTGCCGCCTTCGGCGCGGAGACCAGGTCCATCGTCGCCGAGGACGGGGAGGCGTCGGTCGAGTTTACCCTCCCCGCGGGGGCGGACCTGCGCTCGCTCGTCGAGCGCGTCCGCGAGGAGTACCCCGACACGGAGCTGCGCTCGACCGCCCACCGTGAGCGGCCGCCCGAGACCAAACAGGAGTTCTTCACACGCGTCGAGACGGCGCTGACCGACCGACAGCTCGCGGCCCTCCAGACGGCCTTCGTGGGCGGCTTCTTCGACCGGCCACGGCGGGCGACCGGCGACGAACTCGCCGCGTCGATGGACCTCACCAGGTCGACGTTCCACCAGCACCTCCGGGTCGCCCAGCGGAAGCTCCTGGCCGAGTTCTTCGAGCGGTAGTACCCCACTAGTCCGGCATCCAGCTTATGGTACTGACAATTGAACAATAGGTCATGAGTCAGCCATCCGGAGGGTTCCCCGACGACAGGGCCTCGACGAGGCGGGCCGAACCTGTCGCCGAGAGTAAAGCTATCCAGCGGCGGACCGGTGCGACGTTCCACCTGGCGACGCGAGTGCTCCCGCAGCGCGTCCGTCACGCGACGTACGTCCTCTACGCGTTCTTCCGCGTCGCCGACGACGTCGTCGACGACCCCGATCCGGGCCCGCCGGCCGAGCAGCGCCGGGAACTCGAACGGATGCGCGAGGCCGCCCACGGACGGATCGACAGCGACGACGCCGTGGTGACCGCGTTCCACCGTATCGCCGACGAACACGACGTTTCGCCCACCGAGATCGACGAGTTCGTCGACGCCATGCTGCGGGACGTCGAGGGGGCGGACTACGAGACGTACGCGGACCTCGAAGCGTACCTCCGCGGGTCCTCGGTGGCGGTGGCCAACATGATGCTCGCGGTGATGGACCCGCCGCAGGCCGACGAGGCGCGACCCCACGCCAGGGCCCTCGCGGAGGCGTTCCAGCTGACGAACTTCGTCCGCGACGTCAGGGAGGACGTCCGGGACTACGACCGCGTCTACCTCCCGAAGGCGACGCTGCGAGAGTACGGCGTGAGCACCGACGACGTGCGCGCCCTCGATCCCTCACCGGCGATTCGCAGGGCCGTCCGGTCGGAACTCCGCCGGACCGAGCGGCGCTACCGGGACGGCGTCGCGGGCATCCGGATGCTCCCTCCGGACTGCCAGTTCGCGGTCCTGCTATCGGCGACGCTGTACGCGGAGCACCACCGGCTCATCAGGGCGCGTGACTTCGACGTCCTGACCGGCCGACCGTCGCTCTCGACCGCCCGGCGGCTGGTCGTCCTCGCCCGGACCTGGGCCGCCTGGAAACGCTTCGACGACCCCGAGACGGTGTTCTACCACGTCAGTCCCGTTCCGGAGACCGAAGACGTCCCGCAGGAGGTTCAGACGACCGGTGCGGGACGACGCGGCCGGCTCTCCTCGGCGATCAGGGACCGAACACCCCAGGGCCTCGGCGCCGTCGGCTCGGTCGTCCCCTGGAGGAGCGACTGATGGCAGCCGGATCCGCTGCCGAGGTCGTCGTGGTCGGCGCCGGCTTCGGCGGCCTCTCCACGGCGTGCTACCTCGCCGACGCCGGCCTCGAGGTCACCGTCGTCGAGAAGAACGAGTCGCTGGGCGGCCGCGCCAGCGTCCTCGAACGCGACGGGTTCCGCTTCGACATGGGGCCGTCGTGGTACATGATGCCCGACGTCTTCGAGCGCTTCTTCGGCGACTTCGGCCGCGAGCACACCGAGTTCTACGAACTGACCCACCTCGATCCCCACTACCGCGTCTTCTTCAGGGACGGCGACCAGCGCGCTGCTTCCGGCCAATCGAGCGGCCGACACGCGCGCGACGGCGTCGACCAGGTCGACGTCACGCCCGACCGCGCCGCTATGCGCCGCCTCTTCGAGTCGTACGAACCGGGGGCGGGTGCTGCGCTCGATAGCTACCTCGAACAGGCCGCCGAAACCTACGAAGTGGGCATGGAACAGTTCGTCTACACCGACCGCGGCTCGTTCCGTGACTACCTGGACTGGGACGTGCTCCGGAACGCCCGCGGGCTGGGTCTGCTCGGGTCGATGCAGGACCACGTCTCCGATTACTTCGACCACCCGAAGCTCCAGCAGCTCGTCCAGTACTCGCTGGTGTTCCTCGGGGGGTCGCCGACGAACACCCCCGCGCTGTACAACCTGATGAGCCACGTGGACTTCGAACTCGGCGTCCACTACCCCGAGGCCGTCGGCGACTTCTCGCCGCCGCACCGCGAGACGGCGTCCCCGGGTGGGATGGGCACCGTCGTCGACGCGATGGCCGCCCTCGGCGACGAGATGGGCGTCACCTACCGGACCGGTGTCGAGGTCGAACGGATCACTGGCGAGCGGGGTAACTTCACGCTCGAAACGACTCAGGAGCCGGTGACGGCGGATCTGGTCGTGAGCGACGCCGACTACGCGCACACGGAGAAGCACCTGCTCGCCCCCGAGGACCGGCAGTTCGACGACGACTACTGGGACTCGCGGACGTACGCACCCTCCGCGTTCCTGCTGTACCTCGGCGTCGAGGGCGACGTCGATCCACTGGAACACCACACGCTCGTGCTCCCGGAGGACTGGAGCGACCACTTCGAGAAGATATTCGACGACCCGTCGTGGCCCGACGACCCCGCGTACTACTGCTGTGTCCCCTCGGAGACGGACCCGACGGTCGCGCCCGAGGGCCACAGCAACCTCTTCGTGCTCGTCCCCATCGCACCCGGCCTGGAAGACGGCCCAGAAGCCAGGGAGGCAGCCCGCGACGCGCTGCTCGAGGACCTGGCGACCAACGTCGGTGTCGACCTCCGCGACCGTATCGTCGTCGAGGAGCAGTTCTCCGTCTCGGAGTTCACCGACCGGTACAACGCCGAACAGGGGTCGGCGCTGGGACTCGCGCACACGCTCAGACAGACCGGGCCGCTCCGGCCGGACCACCGCTCGTCGGCGCTCGACGGCCTCTACTTCACCGGTGGATTCACCCGTCCGGGCATCGGCGTCCCGATGTGCCTGATCAGCGGCGAGCACGCGGCAAGCGCCGTCCTCGAAGACCTCGACGACGACCGACGGATCCAGCGTCCGGCATGAGCACACTCGTTCGCCTCCTCCGACTGTCCCGCCCCCGGTTCTGGCTCTACCTGGCCGGGCCCGTACTGGTGGGGCTGTCGTTCGGTGCGGACGCACTGACGGACCTGGTGGCACCGCTCTCGCTCGCGCTCGTCGCGTACTTCCTCCTGCCCGCGAACGTCTTCCTCTACGGGGTCAACGACGTCTTCGACGCCGACGTCGACCGGGCAAACCCGAAGAAAGACGAGAAGGAGGTCCGGTACCGGGGGGACGTCTGGACGCTGGTGGCTGTCGTCGCCAGCCTCGCCCTGGGCGTCGCCCTCGTCGCGTGGGCGCCCGCCGCCGCCCGCCCCTGGCTCGTCGGCTTCTTCGTCCTCGGCGCTGCCTACAGTGCGCCGCCGCTCCGCCTGAAGACGCGTCCGCCGCTCGACTCGCTGTCGAACGGCCTGTACATTCTCCCCGGCGCCGCGGCGTACGCGGCCTTGACGGGAACGGCGCCACCACTCGCGGCGCTCGCCGGCGGGTGGCTCTGGACGATGGCGATGCACACCTACTCTGCCGTCCCCGACGTCGAACCGGATCGGCGGGCCGGCATCGAGACGCTGGCGACGGTGCTGGGCCGCGACCGGGCGCTGGCGTACTGCGCCGCCTGCTGGCTCCTCTCGGCGGCCGCCTTCGCCCTGCTCGACCCCCGTGCCGGCCTCCTGCTGCTCGTCTACCCCGCCCTCGTCGCCGTCGTCGAACTGCGCGACGTCGACGTAGACCGGGCGTACTGGTGGTACCCGGGCGTCAACGCCGTCGTCGGCGCGGTGTTCACCGTCGCCGGCCTGTGGGGTGTCGTCGGTGCCTGACGCGTCCACTGGCGCCGCAGTGATTCCCGACGCGACACTCGCGCGACTCGAACGCCTCGTCCGCGAGAACCGCTTCACCATTGCCGTCGTCTTCCCGGCCGTGGGCGCCGTGACGCTCGTCGCCAGTTCGGCCGACCTCCTGCCCCCGCTGCTGGCGTACAACCCGCTGTTCGTCCTCGTGGGGACGCTGGTCATGCGCCTGCCCCTCGTCGCCGCGCTCGGTCCGCTGCTGGACCGCCGTGCCATCGGCGTCCTCTCCGTCCTCGTGGCCTACACCTACGCTATCGAGGCCGTGGGACTCGCGACCGGCTTCCCCTACGGCGACTTTCGCTACCTCGCCGACGTCGGCCCGATGGTCGACGGCGTCCCGGTGGCGCTTCCGCTCTTCTTCGTCCCGCTCGCGCTGAACGCCTACCTGCTGGCGACGCTGTTGCTGGGTTCGAGAGCGAGGCGAGGGCTCGTCCTGGTTCCCCTCGCCGTCGGCCTCCTGCTCGTCGTTGACCTGGTGCTCGACCCCGCCGCGGTCGCCATCGGCTTCTGGACCTACGACGGCGGCCCGTACTACGGCGTCCCCGTCTCCAACTACCTGGGCTGGCTGCTGAGCGGAAGCGTGGCGGTAGGCCTGATCCACGCCGCCTTCGACCGCGGGGCGCTACTCGCCCGTCTGGAGGCCTGCCCGTTCGCGCTGGACGACCTGGTGAGCTTCACCCTCCTCTGGGGCGTCATCAACGTCGTCGCTGGCAACTGGATTCCGGTGGGCTTCGCGCTGGTGCTCGTGGCCGGGCTGGCGCGGACGGAGCGCTTCGACCTTGCGGCGCCGGACTCGGCAAAACTCGGCTGGGGGTGAGCGTGTGTGGGTGGTACAGATCAAGGACTGAACGAATTGCCAGAGCTGCTGTGACCACGACGTCCAACACCTCGAAAGCTCTCGGCGCGCTCTCTGGAGTCGGAATCGAGACCGCCACCACCCAGAAAGCCCTCGGCACGCTCTCTGGAGTCGGAATCGAGACCGCCACCACCCAGAAAGCCCTCGGCGCGCTCGACGCGCCCTGAGCGAGATATCCTCGCTCCTCCGTCGCTCGGATAGGGCCCGCTCAGGCCACGCGACCCCACCTCGCCCTTTCATTCCACCAGGAGAGCAAGCTCTCCTGAGCCTTGCGCTCACTCCGTTCGCGCAAGACACCAGGCCCTGCATCGCTCGCGCGATGAAACGCGCGACCGATTGAGTCCGCCACCCCTCCCCGGATTCGCGCCGTCCGGCGCGAATCACGCGTCCTGACCGCTCGGCAACCGCCCGGCCGGGAGGCCGTCTCGTCGGCCGACCCACCGACAGACTCGGCACACCTCGTCTTTCGAGCCCACACTCGCTTCGCTCGCGTGGAAGGGGAAGGGCAGGGCTGTGGTGTGGTGCTGGCCCTGGAGGAATGAAAGGGCGAGGCGTGGTCGGGGAAGCACGGACCCGCAAGCACCGAACGGAGTGAGGCGCGCAGCGTGGTCCGCGCGACCCGAGCGCGCCGAGGGCTTTCTGGGTGTTGGCGGTGTCATTTCTTCCAGCAAAAGTCCCACGAACCACCCGCTCACCACACAGACACACGAATCATCCAGCCTCCACCACTCTCCATCGAAGCGTCTCCCCAGAGAGTCACGCACACGGTCCCGTCAGCTACAAGCCCGCGAGTCGAGTACGGCCACATCACGCTATGGCGATAGAGCTGACGGGCGCGCACACGACGGCGCGCGTGCTGGTCGACGACGACTCGCTGTCCGAAGACGACTCACTGGCCGAGAACGACTCGCTGTCCGAAGACGATTCACTGTCCGGGGACGAGTCGCTGGTCGAAGAGTCGGCGCTGGCCCAGATCCAGGAGCTGATCGACCACCCGGCGTTCACCGAGCCGGTACGCATCATGCCGGACACCCACGTCGGTGCCGGCGCGCCGATCGGCTTCACTATGCCGCTGGCCGAGCGCATCGTGCCGAACATCGTCGGGGTCGACGTGGGCTGTGGGATGGCGGCAGCGAACCTCGGTGACGAACTTCCCCTCGCCGACGCGGAGCGCGAGCGGCGCGTCCGCGAGGCAGTTCCGATGGGCCGCAACGTCCACGACTACGACGACGCACCCCACCTGGTGAACGAGTTCCCGTTCGAGCGGGCCAACCGCGTCTTCGAGCGGTTCGACGAGGCCTTCGAAGCCCGGTTCGGCGAGCACGTCGACCCCATCGAGTTCGACTTCGAGGGGTACGACGGGAAGTACTTCGAGGCGCTCTGCGAGCGCGTGCTGGCCAGCCAGCGCCAGGGGATGGGGCACGTCATCCAGAGCGCCGGCACCCTCGGTGGCGGCAATCACTTCGTCGAGTTCGCCCGCGCCAGGGAGGCGGGCGACTACTGGCTGGTCGTCCACAGCGGGTCGCGTTACCTGGGGAAGTCCGTCGCCGAGTACTGGCAGGCCAGGGCCTCGGACCGGCGGAGCGTCGAGCAGATCCGCGAGGCGATTCCCGACGGCTACGGCGACTACCTCAAGTTCGACCCGGAAACGGTCGAGGGCCGCGACCTCTACGAGTGGGTCACGGGCGGCAAGGGCGAGTCACACATCCGGAAACAGCGAGTCCGCGACGACTTCGAGGGGAGCGACATCGAGGACGCCTTCGACGCGCTGTCGAAGCTCCGGCCGAGCGACGTCGTGGCCGACGACGATGACAGTGACAATAGCGGCGACGCCGCCGACTCTCGCAACACCGACCTCGACTGGCTCGAAGGCCGGGAGGCCCACGGCTACTACGTCGACATGCTGTTCGCCCAGCAGTACGCGCGCTGGAACCGCGAGCGAATGGTCGACGCCATCTGTGAGGCACTCGGCGTCGAACCGGCCGATCGGTTCCAGTCCATCCACAACTACGTCGACTTCGCGGACATGACGATTCGCAAGGGCGCGACGCCCGCCCGCGAGGGCCAGCGCCTGGTCGTCCCGTTCAACATGGCCGACGGCTCGCTGCTGGCCCGGGGGAAGGGCAACGACGAGTACCACCAGACCGCGCCACACGGCGCTGGCCGAACGATGAGCCGCGGCGCCGCCAACGAAACCATCGGGATGGACGAGTTCGCCGACGCGATGGACGGTATCTACTCCGAATCGGTCGTCGAGGCGGTCCGCGACGAGGCACCGATGGCCTACAAGCCCGCCGAGGCCATCGCAGAGGCCATCGAACCGACCGCCGAGGTGGTCGACTGGCTAGAGCCGGTTCACAACCTGAAGGCGACGGAGTGAGGATCGCTGGTCCGAGCCGCTCGCTCCCGCCTCAGGCGTCGAGCGGACCGGAAACCGACGACACCGACGGGACGAGGCCGTCCGCGTCGACGGTCTGGACCGTCGACCCGTCGATCTCGACGGTGACTTCGCTGATACTCCCGGGAATCACGGCCGTGACGACGACTCGCGAACCGGTCTGGCACTCGCCGTGTCCCGGGAGCGCGGCGGCCGCCGTCGCAGCGTCTCGGTCCGTTGCGTCGAGCGAGAGGACCAGCCGCTCGCGGCGTCTGTCGGCCGAAATAACGGGGACGTGATCCGCATCGTGGGCGACGGTGGCGTTCATCGTCAGCGTCGTTCCGTCGGCCGCTCGGGACGCCTGAATCCACCCGTCTGCCGGGAACGGGCCGCTATCGAGGCACGTGGGCGCCGTGGTCGTCACCGAGAGGCCGTCCGTTCCGGCCGCGGATCCGCTGGGGTCCTTCCCGGCGACGGTTATGCTCGCCGGGCCGGTGACGAAGGCGAGCACGACGAGGAGGGCAGCCACCACCGAAACCCGACTCCACCGTACTGACACAGTTGCGGATGTCTTCACCGAGACGACACAAAATAATTGAGGTTTCGGCACCGGAAACTGGCGTCACTCCCCGTCGTCGCTACAGCCCCAGTTCCCGCCCCAGCACCATCCGCTGTATCTCGCTAGTTCCTTCGCCGATCTCCATGAGTTTGGCGTCCCGGTAGAACCGCTGGGGCGCGAAGTCGGTGGTGTAGCCGTAGCCGCCGAGCACCTGGACGGCGTCCTCGGCGACCTCACGACAGATCTCGCTTGCGTCCAGTTTCGCCATCGAGGAGATCCGGGTCACGTCCTCGCCGTTATCGTACGCCGTCGCGGCCTTGTGCGTCAGCAGCCGCGCCCGTTCGATCTTCCGGTCCATCGCCACGAGCATGTCGCGGACGGCGTCGAACTTCCCGATCGGCTGGTCGAACTGTTCGCGCTCCTTCGCGTACGCGAGCGCCGCCTCGAAGGCGCCCTGGGCAAGCCCCACGGAGAGCGCGGCGATGGAGATGCGACCGCCGTCGAGCGTCGCCTTCGTCTGCTCCCAGCCCTCGCCCTCCTCGCCGAGCAGTCGGTCCGCGGGAATTCGGCAGTCGGTGAACTGTATCTCGCAGGTCGGCGAGGCGTTGAGCCCCATCTTGTCCCACTCCGTCGTCACCTCGAAGCCGTCGTCGTTCTCGGGGTCGACGATAAACGTGGAGATGCCGTCGTAGCCCGCGCCGGGTTCCGTGACGGCCTTCACGAGGATCGAGCCCGCGACGGAGGCGTTGGTGATGAACTGCTTGGTCCCGTTCAGGACGTACTCGCCGCCCTCGCGCCCGGCGGTCGTCTCATCTCCTTCGGAGTGAGACGTCGCTGAGCTCCGCTCAGCGGTAGTCTCCATGTCGCTGGCGTCGCTCCCGCTCCCCGGTTCGGTGAGCGCCCAGCCGCCGAGGTACTCACCCGTCGCCAGCGGCCGGAGCCAGCGTTCTTTCTGTTCGTCGTTCCCGAAGTTCTCGATGGGCTTCGACGCCAGCGACGTGTGCGCCGCGTAGGAGAGGCCGACGCTCCCGGACACCCGCCCGAGTTCCTCCGTCACGAGCGCGTACATCAGCTGGTCGCCGCCGAGGCCGCCCCACTCGTCCGCGACGGGGACCCCGAGCATATCCAGGTCGGCGAGCTGGTCGAATATCTCCGCAGGAAACCGGTGTTCGTCCTCGATCTCCTGGGCTATCGGTGCGATCTCGGCCTCGCAGAACTCGCGGACGGAGTCGCGGATCATCCGGTGCTCGTCCGGGAGGTCGAAGTTCATGGAGGTTGAGTTCATGGAGGGTGCTTAGTTCCGTGGGAACAAATAGCATTTCACGCACCCGGTGGTTCGACAGGAATTGTCGCGACCGATGCCACGATGACCGTCAGCAATCCGAAAGCCCCGCCTGATTGGATTGCCACGTCGGGCGGGGCTTTCGAGTTGTTGGCAGTTCTGTTCTCTGGTTCACGTCGAACACTCTATCCCCTAGAACCGAACCACTATGGCGGTCCCACACGTTACTGTGAGCAGATGGCGTTTCGCCGATTCCTCCGCGGTCGCGTCCCCTGGGAGACACTGGAGGGGGTCGTGGCCGAGGTCGCGCGCCGGTACGACCAGCCCGGGGTCCGTGTCGAGTTCCTGGAGGCGGACAACTGGCTGTCGACGCCGATGGTGGTCGACGACGAGTGGTTCGTCAAGGTGGTCACCGAGCAGAACTCCGTCGTCCACGCACTGTTGACGGCCGGCCGGAACCTGGGGGCGTTTTCCTCCGGGCGCGAGGGCTTTTTCGAGCACTTCGGGACGCCGTACGAGATGGCCGAACACGAACTCGAAGCGACGCGGAAGATGCGCGAGATCGGCGTCAACGCGCCCGAACCGGTCGAGGCCTTCGAGTACGACGGCGTCGGCGTTCTGGTGCTGGAGTACCTGCCCGAGTTCGAGACGCTGGAGGAACTGGACCCCGACGTCGTCGCCGAGCACGCGCCGACGGTGTTCGACTTCCTCCACCGGATGCACGAGGCCGGCCTCGCCCACGGCGACTTCCGCGGCGAGAACGTGCTCGTCTCCGGCGGCGACCTCTACTTCATCGACGCGACGAACGTCCGGGACGAGGCCATCGAGGACGCCCGGTCCTACGACCTGGCCTGCGCGCTCGGGGCCCTCGAACCACTGGTCGGCGCCCGCGTCGCCGTTCCCGCAGCGGCGGCTCACTACGACTCGGCGGCGCTGCTCTCGGCCGAGGAGTTCCTCGACTTCGTCAACATCCGCCCGGACCACGACTTCGACGCCGCGGCGCTCAAGGGCGAAATCGAAAAGGTAGCGACTGCGTGAGGGCTATCTTCGGCGAGAGTTACTCGGCGTCGGCGGGGACGTCGAAGTCGTGGAAGTGCTCCCCCTTCTCCTTCGAGAGGATGTTCAGCGCCGCGGCCGCCCCGTCACCGGCGGCGATGACCGCCTGCCACTCCTCGGCCCGGACCATCGCGCCGGTGGCGTAGGCGTCCGCGACGGAGGTCTCCATGTCCACGTCGACGTCGACGACGTCCTCGTCGGTGAACGCACAGCCCAGACTCTCCGCGAGATCGCGCTTGGCACCGGTCGCGAGGACGAGGTACGGCGCTTCGTGCTCGCCGTCGTCGGTCGAGACAGTGAAGCCGTCGTCGCTCGCGGCGACGTCGGTGACCTTCGCTTCGTGGAGGTCGGCGCCGAAGCCCTCGGCCTGGGCTCGAGCGTCCTCCACGAACTGCGTCCCGTCCTCGCTCTCGATGCCGAGGTAGTTGAACAGGTGCGCCTTGTGCATCCACGTCTCGTCCGTGTCGAAGACGACGGTGTCGAGGTCGTTCTTCGCGGTGAACAGCGCGGCGCTCAGGCCAGCGGGGCCGCCGCCGACGATCAGGACGTCTGTCATACGATCGAGTGGGGCCCACTCCGAGAAAAAGATGTGGTACCTAGCCGAGGAGTTCCCGCGTCCGGCGGTGCCGGTATCGGAACATCGGTTCGAAGCCGACGACCGCGAAGGGGTCGACGACGCGACCGACCGGACCGCCGAGGAGTTCGTACTCGACGCGGTCGTGGACTAGCGTCCCCTCGCCCTCGGCGGAGAAGCGGTGGGTGTGCTCCCAGGACGCGAAGGGACCGTCGACCATCTCGTCGCGGAAGAGCGCGTGTCCGTCGCGTTCGCGCCGGTCGACGATCACCGAGGTCCAGCGCTGGCGCGGGCCGACGCCGAACGGCCGCACCGAGGAGACGATAGTTGCCCCCTTCTCCAGCACGTCAGGGTCCGGCTGACCGTCCGGGCCTGTCGCCTCCTCGATCCGGAGGTGCAGCCAGTCGGGGGTCAGGGCCTCGAGGCCGTCCCCACTGGAGTGAAACTCCCAGACGTCTTCGAGCGGCGCGTCGACGTGCGTGGACCGCTCGTACACGGGCATGCCCGCTGGTTGGGCCTGGAGGTGGAAAACGACCTCGGTGCTGGTCAGTCGACCCATGTTGGCCGGCGGACCGCTGACGGCAGACGGTGTTCGGACGGGTCAGCGACGCTTCCCTTCACCGGCGCGTTCGAGGATCCGTTCGGCCTGGTGGATCTGCGGCGCGTCGATCATCTCTCCCTCGACGACGAACACGCCCCGGTCCTCGGCGTCGGCGTCCCGCTTCGCCGTCATGATGGTCCGGGCCCACTCGACCCGTTCCGGGTCCGGCCTGAACGCGTCGTGGATCGCGTCGATCTGTGCCGGGTGGATGGCGAGTTTCCCGTCGTATCCCAGGTGACAGCCCCGGCGGGCGTCGTCCCGGAGCCCCGCTTCGTCCTCGTATTTTGTGTAGTGCGTGTCGATCAGGTCGACGCCCGCGGCCCGACCGGCCAGGACCACGTGCTGGCGGGCGTAGGCCAGTTCCGACCCCTCGGCCGACCGCGTCGCGCCGATGTTGCCGGCGAGGTCTTCGGCGCCGAAGACAAGCGCTGACGTGGGTGCGGCGGTCGCGATGTCGGTCGCGCCCAGGACGCCCTCGGCGGATTCGACGAGCGCGATGACGGGCAGCGGCGCGTTGCGGTTCCGGAGCTTTCGGAACAGCATCCTGACCTCGCTCGGGCCCGACGTCTTGGGGAGCATCACGCTGTCGGGCGCCGCGTCCTCGAGCACGGCGTCGAGGTCGTGGGTCGCTCCAGCGCCGATGGGATTGACCCTCACACACAGCTCGCAGTCGGCGTCGAAGTCGGCGATGGCGTCCCGGACGACCTCGCGTGCGACGTCTTTCCGGTCTGGGGCGACGCCGTCTTCGAGGTCGAACACCACCGCGTCCGCGCCGCTCGTCGCCGCCTTGCGGAGTTTGTCTGGCTGGTCGCCCGGCGAGATGAGGACGCTCCTGCGGACCATAGCCACCGTTCGCACCGAACGTACGTAACTTCGATTACCGATTAGCTCCCAGACTGCTGGTCGACGGATCGTTGAGTCGACACGACCGACGCGTACGGGCTGTCCAGTGCCGGAGAGCAGTGGATGGAGCCAGTACTACTAAGCGGAACCGAACTGAGTACAACACATGGAGTACAAACGACTCGGTACCACGGGACTGGAAGTCTCACCCATCTGCTTCGGCACCTGGCGCTTCGGCAAGGAACACGAGGACAGCGGGGTAATGGAGACCGACCGCGAGGGCGCTCACGAATTGCTCGACGCCTTCGCCGACCGCGGGGGGAACTTCATCGACACCGCGAACGGCTACGGCGAGGGCCGCAGCGAGAAATGGATCGGCGAGTGGCTCGCGGACCGCGACCGCGAGGACTTCGTGATCGCGTCGAAGTGCTACTGGTCCGACGTCTCGCGCTTCCAGGAGAACCTCTCGCGCAAGAACGTCCGCGCCGAAGTCGAGGGGTCGCTCGAAAAGCTGGACACCGACTACCTCGATATCCTCTACCTGCACCGGTTCGACGACGAGACGCCCATCGAGCGCACCCTGCGCACCGTCGACGACCTGATCAGCGAGGGCAAGGTCCACTACGTCGGCATCTCGACGTGCGACGCCTGGAAGCTCGCGAAGGGCCTCTGGAAAGCCGACGTCGAGAACTACGAAGCGTTCACCGTCACGCAGCCCCAGTACTCGGCCACCCACCGCGACCCCGTCGCAAACTATCTGGACGTCTGCGCCGACCAGGACCTCGCAGTGTGTCCCTACTCGCCGCTCCACGGCGGCTTCCTCACCGGCAAGTACGAGCGCGTCGGCGACGGCGAAGTGGAGGCCCCCGACGGCTCCCGGGCCGACCTGGACGAGCACTTCGAGGACTGGTACCTCTCGGAGCGGGCCTGGGACGTCCTCGACGAGGTCCGCGCGGTCGCCGACGAGGCCGACGCGACGCCGGCTCAGGTCTCCCTGCGCTGGTTGATGGACCACGAGCGATTCACCTGCGTGCCGATCATCGGCGCACGGACCGTCGACCAGCTGGACGAGAATCTCGGCGCTGTCGACGTGGAACTCACCGACGAGCAGTTCGAGCGCATCGACGCGGCCGGGCAGGCAGACGCGTAAGCTCTCCGCCGCTTTCGCTTCTTCAGTCGGCCTCCGGCGCCTCGCTCGGGTCGACGACGTCGCCGTCCACGGGGTAGACGCCGACCTGGTCGCACAGGTCCTCGATGGGACAGGCGTCCGGGCCGTCGAGACACGCCGGCTTCCGGGCGGTGCAGTACTCGCGCCCGAACTGGATCATCGCGGTGTGACCGAAGCCGCACTTCTCGCCCGGGACTGTCGCTTCCAGCGCCTCGCGGACGCCCTCGTGGTCCGCGTCGGCTGGCGCGACGCCAAGCCGTCGGGCGATGCGGTGGACGTGGGTGTCGACGGGAAAGACGCCTGGCTGGCCGCCGGCGAACAGCAGGACGCAGTCGGCCGTCTTCGGGCCGACGCCGGTCATCTCCAGCAGCGTGTCCCGCACCTCCTCCGGGTCGCCCTCGCGGACGAATGTGTCGAACCCTGCGGCCGACCCGTACTCCTCGACGACGAGTTCGGCGATTTCGATGATCCGGGCGGACTTCTGGTTGTACAGCCCCGCCGACGAGATGGTCTCGGCGAGGTGTGTCTGCTCCGCGTCGGCCAGCGCGACGGCCAGGTCGGGGTCGTCATCGTGCGCTTCGTTGTCCGGTGCATACCTGTCCATCAAGGCGTCGTGAGCCGGCTGGCTCGCCACGTCGGAGGTGTTCTGGCTGAGGATCGTCCGGACGAGACACTCGAAGGCGTCCCGGCCGCCGTAGGTCTTGGTCCAGTACAGCTGGCCCAGCCTGTCGACGATTTCCTCCGCGCGCGTCGCGGCCTCGGCGGGTTCGAACTCGGCCGCGACCCCGCTGCCCGACGCGCCGCCGCTGATGTTCTCCGTCGGCTCCGGGTCGTCGGTCATGTCCGTCCGTAGCGGCGCGTCGCCAATAACACCTCCCGACTCGGAGACGCTATCGGCCGGCGACTTCTTCACCCTCGCGGTCCGAATCGCGGACATGACAGTTCTCGTTACCGGCGCGACGGGCACCGTCGGGTCCCGCGTCGTCGCCGCGCTCGCCGCCGCGGACGAACCGGTACGCGCGGCCGCTCGCGACCCGGATGCGGCCCGGGAGTCGCTCGACGCCGACGCGGTCGTCACGTTCGACTTCGAGAAGCCGGAGACGTGGGGCGACGCGCTCGACGGCGTCGACCGCCTGTTCCTGGTGCGACCACCGCAACTCTCCAGGGTGGGCGCCATCACCGACTTCGTCGACGCCGCGGAACGGGTCGGCGTCGATACCGTGGTCGTCCTCTCCGTGCTCGGCGCCGAGAAGAACCCGTTGCTCCCCCACCGACGGATCGAGCGCCACGTCGAGGGGACGGGCCTCGACTGGACGTTCGTCCGGGCCTCCTTTTTCATGCAGAACTTCCTCGAGGAGCACCGCGAGGAGGTGCGAGACGGCGTGTTGTTCGTCCCGGCCGGGGAGGGAGAGACGAGTTTCGTCGACGCGCGCGACGTCGCCGACGTGGCCGCCGCAGCGCTGACCGAACCCGGTCACGCCGGGCGTGCCTACGACGTCACGTGCCCCGAAGCGCTGACCTACGACGAGGTCGCCGCGGTGTTCAGCGACGTCCTGGGCCGGCCGGTGACCGACGCGAACCCGTCGCTGCCCGAGTTCGTCTGGGAGACGTACCGCCGGGGGACGCCGCTCGGCAAGGTGCTGGTGATGAGCGCCATCTACACGACGGCCCGGTTCGGCCTCGCGGGACGGGTGACCGACGACGTCCGGGACGTGCTGGGCCGGAGTCCCGTCGACTTCCCGACGTTCGTCAAAGACCACGCGAACGACTTCGCCGTCGAGCGTTCGCCCGCGCCGTCGAACTCCCGAAACTGAGGGGCGTTCTGCGGTATTCGTACAGGCCCGTCTCGAACGAGTTCTCGACTCTGACTCGCCGCCGTCACTCGACGGCGAAGGTTGCGGTCACGTCCGCACCGTCTGCGAGGGCACCGACGAAGTCCCTGTCGAGGTCGGCGGCCGCTTTGTCCGCCTCGACCATCACCGTCCGGTCGTCGACGTAGTCGCTCGTCCGGCAGACGAAGCTGCGGTCGCCGTCGAAGGTCAGGTCGGGGTGGCCGCTGCCCGTGACTGTCTCCGCCTGATCGCCGGCTTCGATGGTCAGCGTGATCGTCGCGTCGGCGTCCCGGCACGCCTCGACGAACGCGTCGTCGAAGTCCGCGGGGACGCGGTCGGCTTCGATGGCGAGGATGCAGTCGCCGGCCGGCGTCAGAAAGTCGTCGCTCGTCAGCTCCAGCGTGCTCGCGTGCTCGGCACTCACGTTCTCGTGTCCGTGCGCGTGGACGATTTCGGTCGTCCCGCCCCGTTCGGTCATACCCCCGCTTTCCCGTCGGCCCACTTCAGCGAGTCGACTCGGAATCGCGTGCGACCGTGACCGTGACGGCGCCACAGCGGCACTCGTAGGCACGCCGCTCGCCGCCCTCGGTCCGGAACGTGAGCGTCGGTTCCTCGGCGAGGCGCCGCTCGCAGTTCTCCCCGTCACACGTTGCCGTCGTCTCGTTCCGGAGTTCCTCTATCATACATCCGAGTCCACGGGGAACGGATATGAAGGTCCGCCTCCCCCGGAGTGGAAGTGAAAGTGTGGGACGGCGCGGGGGTGGACCCGACGAGCGGCCACAGCGTCGAACCCGGGGCGACCGACGGTTGTGAAACGGAGCCACCGTGAGTGGTATGCGAACGCTAGCCGTAACAGTTACAACCACCTTGGAACAACAGGCGCGCAGGTGTTCCAGAGAGTTCGCGGGTCCGTCCGGGAGAACGTCGGTCGTGCGAAGCGCCTGCTCCGCCGGTCGTTCTCCGAGGACCACACGACCGAGGAGGTCGCCCGTAGTTTCGGACTCGGCGTGTTCATCACGATGCTGCCGACGCTCGGTGTCGGCTTTCTCGTCTTTCTCGTCCTCGCGGCCGTCTTCGATAGCATGAGCAAACTCGCGCTCGTCGCCTCCGCCGTCGTCTTCAACCCGGTGGTCAAGTGGGGCGTCTACGGGCTCAGTCTCGGACTGGGGATGTTCCTGCTCGGTCCGGTCGAGGGAGTCACGATGACCGACGCGTCGCTGTCCGCCGCGCCGGCGGTCGTCCTCCGCCTGGTGGTGGGCAACGTCATCCTCGCCGTCGCCGTCGCCGCCGTCAGCTACGTCGTCTCGTTCCGGTTTATCGACCGCTACGCGGACACGGCCGTAGAGTACATCGACGACGTGAGCGACCACGTCACCGCCCCGTTCGGCGGGACGGGCGAGGATCGGGACTCGACCGAGGGCCCGGACGTTGCCCAAGGCGGTGACGACCCCCGGGGAGGCGGTGACGACCCCCGGGGCTGTGACTGACGTCCGGGGCTGTGACTGACGTCCGGGCCGCCGACACGCGCTGGCGTTCTGCCGACTGTGCCGAGAGCGCCGTCTAACGTCAGCGAACGAACCACTACGACGAGGACAGGGGGTAAAGTACATGCCCGCGGAGAACAGCGCAACGTACATGTCGCTGGAGTGGCGAGGTGCGGCAGTCGAACCCGGGTCCGGCGTCCCGTCGGCGACGACGTGGCAGGACGTCGACGTCCCCGGACGGCCGGTGAAGTTTGCCGGTGACGACGCCGTCGCCTATCGAACCGAGTTCGCAGACCCCCGGGAGGCCGACGACGAGCACGCCGTCCTCGTCCTGGAGGGAGTTTTCGCACACGCCCGCGTCTGGCTCAACGGTGCCGAGCTGGCCGAACACGACGCGTACTTCGACCCGCTCCGTGTTTCCTTGCCCGTCGAGGACGAGAACGAACTGGTCGTCGAGTGCCGGGCCCCCGAGGACCGGTTCGGCGGGATCTACGACACCGACCGCGTTCCCCAAAACGCGTCGGTGCCGGGTATCTGGTGGGGCGCGACCATCGAGACCCACCCCGATCCCTACGTCGAATCGCTGAGCGTCGCCCCTCGCGTCGGCAACGGGGAACCCACGGTCGCCGTCGAAGCGACCGTCGTCACCGACCAGCCCCTCGACGACCGGATGACACTGTCGATACGGCCGGAGGGCGACGTCCGCGGCGGCGGGATGATGAACCGCGCCGCCGTCGAGACGGACCCAGGACGGGTGACGGTCACCCACGACGTCGAGGTGCGCGACGGCTCGCTGTGGTGGCCCCACGACCTGGGGGACCAGCCCCGCTACGCGTTACGTGCGAAGCTCGACGATTCAGAGCGGACCACCGTCACGGGGCTCCGGAGCGTCGACTACGACGAGGACGGCCTGCTCGTCAACGGCGAGCGCGTCGCGGCCCGCGGCGTCAACCTGACCGACGCCACCGAGGCGGACGTCGAACGAGCCGTCCGGGCGAACGCGAACTTGGTGCGCGCCCACGCGCACGTCCTCTCTCCCGAGGTGTACGAGGCGTGCGACGAACAAGGCGTGCTCGTCTGGCAGGACCTCCCGCTGACCGGGCCCGGCGAGTTCGACGTCGAGCGCGGGCAGAACCTGGCCGAGCGCCTCCTCCGGGCCCGACGGAACCGACCCAGCCTGGCCGCCGTCTCTGTTCACGACGATCCCACGCCGGACCTCGGCGAGGGGCTCGGAACCGGCGCCGTCGACCGCCTCCGCTACCGCTGGCGCGCGTGGCGGGCGAGTTACGACCGCGGCCCGGTCGACTCCGTCGCCGACGTCGTCTCCGAAGTGCCGACGTTCCCCGTCGTCGGCCCGGCCGGCATCGGGCCGGACGCCGCGACGATCTATCCCGGCTGGACCTTCGGCGAGGCCGGCGACGTCGACTGGCTCTGCGACCGCTTCGACCTGGGGGACGTCGTCGCGGAGTTCGGCGCCGGCGCGCTCGCGGCCGACGACCCGGCCGACGAGACGGACTTCGACGCCGAACGACACGCGGCGCGCGTCGGCAGCGGCGTCGACGAGTCCCAGGACTACCAGGCGGACGTCCTCGGCACCGTCGCCGAACGGCTGCGACTGCGCGGGACGAACGTCCTGGCCGCCTACGCGCTTCGCGACGTCGGCGACGCCGGGATGGGCGTGCTCGCCCGGGACGGCAGCGAGAAGACCGCCTTCGATCGACTCGCTGCGGCCTACCAGCCGGTCCAGGGCGTCCTCTCGGACCCGACGCCGGGCGAGAGCGACGTCGTGGTCATTCACGACCGCCCCTCGCCGGCGACCGTCACGGTCGAGTGGGACGTCGACGGCGAGCGAGAGCAGGAGGAACTGAAAGTGGGCGCCTACGGTCGCGTCGACGTGACGACGATCTCGCTATCGGCCGGCGACGCCGTCACTATCGCCGTGGCCACCGACGACGGCGTGGCGCACAACGAGTACCGTATTTAACGTCTCCCGACGACGTGTGAACCCGTGGCACGCGGCTTCTCGAGGGTGTGAGCGGTCACCACGGTGTTCGTTGTACCGCAATGTTTAAAGGAAATCGACCAGTACCTACAGGTACCAGAACGTCTCCGGCGTTCAGGCAGTATCGCATTCCGCCCAGTATGACAGGGAACCCTTGTTATCGGCGTCAGCCCACTGAGAGGAATACGACTGCCCAGCGCCGTGGCGGTCATGGAATCGAGGATTAACAACAATGGCAGAATCGATAGACGAATCCAAAAACGTAGAAGTCACAGACGAAGATCTCGAAAACAAATCCAAGGGCGAGCTCATCAAGCTCGCCGGCCAGCTCCGCGACCGACGGAACGACCTGAACCAGCTGGCATCCGAGCGGGCGTCCAGCCGGGACGACCTCAACGCGAAGACCCGTGAGAAGGTCAACGAGGCCCAGGAACACCGCGAGAAGCGCGACGAGCTCAACGAGCAGGTCCAGGAGCACAAGGAACAGCGCAACGAGCTCAACGCGGAGGCCAACAAGCTCTTCGACAAGGTCGACAAGATGAAGAACGACCTCGAGCTCGACGAGGGAAAGTCCGTCGACAAGCTCGAGTCCGAAATCGAAGACCTGGAGTTCAAACAGCAGACCGAGGTGCTCAGTAGCGACGACGAGCGCGAACTCATCGAGAAGATCGAGGAGAAACGCGAGCAACTCGCCGAGAAGAAGGAGAAGCTCGACCAGACGGGCGACCTCGACGGCCTCAAGGAGGAGGCAGAGGAGGTCCGCTCCGAAGCCTCGACCCACCACCAGAAGGTGACGGAACTCGCCGACGAGGCCCAGAAGCACCATAACGAGATGATCGAGGCCTATCGCGAGGCCGACGACATCCGCGACGACGCCGACGAGATGCACGAGAAGTTCGTGGACGCTCAGGAGGCGGCCGACCAGCACCACGAGGACTTCGTCCGCGTCCAGAAGCGCCTGCGCGAACTGGACAAGAAAGAGGAGAAGGCCGAGCGCTCCGCCCGCGAGGAGAAACAGGAGGCCGCCAAGGAGGAGGCCGAGGAGATCTACCAGAAGTTCAAGGAAGGCGAAACCCTCGACACCGAGGACCTGATGAAGCTGCAGAAGGCCGGCAAGCTCTAGACCCGGTCTCTTTTCTCTCTACGCCGTTCTCACGACGACGAGCGGCTGCTATCGCTATCGCGTCGGTGACCACTGGCTGACCCGGCCGCACGTCGCGCCAGTCCACTCGCCCTGCGCGGACCGACCGCGCCATGTCACGAGTTCTCAGCACGGTCCCGTTACCCCTTTCACCGCCGATATCGAACGTGCGGGCGATGTCTCTGGCCGCGACGCTGGTCGGTGGTATGGTCTTCGGGCTCGCACTGGCAGCGCCCCCGGGGCCGATGAACGCCGTCATCGCGACGGAGAGCGTGCTCCGTGGCTGGAGCGCCGGTTTCCGCGCTGGTCTCGGAGCGATGCTGGCCGACGTCTGTTTCTTCCTGCTGGCGCTGGTCGGCCTGGTCGCGTTCGTCCAGCGGTCACCGGCCGTCAGGACCGTGCTGTTCGTCGCCGGTGGGCTCTTGATGCTGTACTTCGCGTACGGTGCCGTCGCGAGCGCTCGCTCGTTCGTGGACGACGACGTCGACGAGGGCAAGGGGTTCCGCAAGGCGTTCGTCCTCGCGCTCACGAACCCATTCCAGATCGCCTTCTGGCTGACCGTCGGCGTCGGCTTGCTCGAACCGGGCCAGCTCGACGTGCTGGCGGCCCTGCCCGTCGTCGGCCAGTCGCTCGCCGGACGCGCCGTCGTCCAGACCGGCGAGCCGGCGATAATCGTCGGCCTGTTCGCCGGTGTCGTGGCCTGGATACTCGGCTTTCCGGCGGCGCTCGTCTCGGCCCGGCGACGCGTGGAGTCGGTCGCGCCGGTGGTTGCGTGGCTCTCGGCGGCGGTGCTGGCCGGGTCGGGTCTGCTCTTCCTCGCGGAGGCGGCCTCGCGGCTCTAGTCGCCGCCCATGCCGGAGGCCATGTCGACGACGGCTTCCTCGCCGTCCATCTCGGCTACCTCGCCCTCGAGCCACTCCTGGAACCAGCGGGCGCGCTTGAGACGGCGCTGGAGCACGGCATCGGCGGTCTCGCTCTCGATACGGTCGCGAGCGTCACGGCCCCGTTCGACGACGCGCCCGACCATCTCGGCGGCGTCCATGTGTGAGCGGGCCTCGTACCCCATTCGCAACAGCATCAGCGCCGTCCCGTTGGCGCCGACCTTGTCCAGGATGTCCGCCTCGATGAGACACTGGGTCTCCATCGGCAGGTCCGTCACGTCGCCCTGGTAGGAGTGGTCGCGGATGGCCGTACACACCTGGTCGACGAACGAGTCGGGGTAGTCGCCGTGGGCCGTGAGGTACTCGCGGGCGATGTCCGCACCGGCGTCGGCGTGGACGTCCTGGTCGACCTCGAGTTTCGCCACGTCGTGGAAGAGGGCGGCGACGCGCGTCACGTCGGCGTTCGCCCCTTCTTCGCGAGCGATCTCTCCGGCGAGGTCGACGACGTTCAGGATGTGATTGAACCGGTACTCCGCGGAGTGCCAGGGGTACCACCGCATTCGGCCGCCCTCGTCCTCGTTCTCCACGCTGGCCGTCAGGTAGTCGCGCACGAACGTCTGCATCGCGTCGAATTCGTCGTCCGAAACTGGCGACTCCTGGATCTCAACGCCCACAGAACCACCTCCCAGAACGGATGTCGTTATTCATCTTACAGGGAAAAACGGGCGTTCGACTCTTTAGCGTTACGACAGGGTGCACAACTGCCAGCCACGCCGAACGAAACCTGCCGAACTGTTCGAATTCGCCCGCACGAACGACCGCCGTCACCGACTCTCGCGGTGGACCGTTCGCCTCGTGATCCCTTCCCCGACGTCTCTCCGCCGCCAGTACCGCCGTCTCACGGATCGGAGGGGGAGGTCGCCGATTCCGGCTCCGGCTCCGTCTCTGCCCCCGCCTCCGGACCGGCACGCCCGCCGTCGATTGGATCGTGAACCGCCCGGTACCCGTCCCCGGTCGATTCGACGGCGTCGACGGCGTACAGCCGGATCTGCTTCTCCTGCTTTGTCGTGACCGGGAAGTCGTAGTAGTCGGCCTCGTAGTCGAACTCCCCGCCCGCCTCGCGTTTGTCCTCGACGAAGGTGCGGTGGTCCGCCAGTCGCTGTTCGACCACGTCGCCGGAGAACTCGGGGATCGCTCCGGTCCGGTCGTCGAAGACGCCCGTGAACTCGCCGTCGATCTCGTAGCCGACCGAGTTCCGGCCGGCGGTCATCGCGGCGAGCGTCGTCGTTCCGGTGCCCCAGAACGGGTCGAGGACGGTGTCGCCGTAGACGCTGTACATGTTGATCAGTCGGTAGGGTATCTCGAAGGGGTACGCGGCGGACCGGCTCCGCAACTCGTCGTGGTCCAGCGCCTGGTGTTCCCCCGTGACGTCCTCCCAGACGTCGCTGAACCACTGGTTACGCTCCTCCCAGAAGTACGCCGCGCCGTAGCGCCGATCCGACCCGGGCTCGAAGTCCCGGTGTGCCTTGCCGTTCCGGAACACGAGCACGTACTCGTGTTCGAGCGTCACGTAGGCGTTGGGCGGCAACATCCCGCTGCCCATGAACTTCGCCGCCGAGTTGACGGGCTTGCGCCAGAGAATCTCCGGCAGCGGCTCGAACCCCAGCCCCTCGAAGGCGTCGACGATCCGCGAGTGGTTCTGGAAGACGCGAAAGCTGTCGTCGACCTTTCGCGTCGCGTCGCCCACGTTGACACAGGCGATGCCGCCGTCGACGAGGACGCGCTCGACTTCGGCCCACACGCGCTCCAGTTGCTCGTGCATCGCCTCGAACGCCGCCTGTCCGTCGCCCGCGTCGAGGTGGTCCGCCACCGTCGGGTCGAGCTCCGCGAAGAGGTCGTCCCACATCTCGATCATCGGATACGGCGGCGACGTGACGACGAGTTCGACGGAGTCGTCGTCTACCTGTGCTAGCTCGCGGGAGTCGTCCACGACGACGCGATGCTGCGTTTCCACGTTGGTGGTTCCTCGGAGCGTTGGTTGATAGAGGCTTTGCCTGGCTCCGGCTGTCGAGGTGTGCTCGGCAACGACCGTCCACGAAACTGTTCCGAAAAGACCGTCCGAAACGACCGCTCGCCGTTCAGCCGTGAACCGATTCGCAGTGCCAGCCGGGATCCTGGCCAGTCTGTTCGATCCGGTCCGACCGACAGGCCGGGCAGTAGTCCGGGACGCCGGCCTCGGAACGGGGGACGTAGACCGCGCCGCCACACTCCACGCACGCGTCGGGGACGATCGTCACACAGTCCGCACAGAGGTTGAAGTCGTCGACCGTGAGTTCGCGCAGGGGTTCGAGTTGTTTGTCCAGGATGTACTCGTCGATGACCGCCTGACAGTTTTGGCACGGTTGCATGTCGATCCACTCGGTACCATGTGAAGAGGTACCAAATAGCTTCCCCCGCCGGCCGTACTTGCGGGCCGGAAACGGGTTCACTGGAGTGATGTCTCTCCTTCGTGTGCGTTCGCGAGAAGATAGTCGCGGCCGTTCCCGCAAACGAGTGAACGAGGGCTCGGAAGAGCCCGCTCTTTCGGCGTCTGCGCGAGCGACGCGAGCCCAGACTCGCCGAACGCTCGCGTTCGGCGGCGGATTCGAACCGGAGCAAGACTCGCTACGCTCGTCTTGCAGGGTTCGAATCCTTGTGGGCTATTCGCTCCTCACGTCCGTTCGTCGCAGAATAGTCCCGGGCGTCCTCGTGAACGCAGTGAACGAGGGCTCGGAAGAGCCCCGCTCTTCCGGCGGATTCGAACCGCGAGGACTCGCTGCACTCGTCCTCTGGGCCCGAACCGCCGGGGATATCTCTCGCTCACCTGCGTTCGCGAGAAGATAGTCCCGGGCGGATTCGAACCGCCGTCATAGGCTCTCTTCCGAATCCGGTCGAAACCAGATCGCGTCCAAAGGCCCATATGATTGGCCACTACACCACGGGACTGCAATTCCTTGGTTCCCCCTGATTCCTTAATAGCGTTACTTTCCGGCGGTGGAGAACACTGATACCGCACCCAGCTTGGTGCGATGTCCCCCGTTAGGAGCGCAGATCGTTCACCGAAATCGCAGTAGGGCGGCGTTACTGGGACGGAAGACCTATACGATCCCTTCGAAAACGGAGACCAATGATCGCGACGGCAGTTCTCGCTGGACTCGGACTCCTCCTGTCTGTCGCAGGCGGTGTCGTCGTCCACGAACTGCTCCACGTGCTGGTCTTGCGGTCCGGCGGCGTGCGGTGTTCGCTCGTGCTCCGACGGGTTCGCGGCGAACGGGGCGGCTTCCACACGCTCGTCTCCGGGTCGTGGGCGTCGGTCGAGATGGAGTCGATCCCGGCGGACTGTTCCAACTGGCGCTTGCGTGGCGCGTCGATGGCGCCCATGGCGATGCTGGTCCCCGTCGGCGCGTACGCGTGGGCCGTGACGAGCGGACAGGTGACGGGGTCGCTGTTCGGGTCGATGGTCGTCATGGGGTGGATGGCGTGTGCGCTGCCGAGTCCGGCGGACTTCTCCGTCGTCTGGTACACCGACGAGGCGAGAGAACTGGTAGCGGAGCGCGACTGAGTCCGCAGCGACGACAACGAAAAGACGAGTCGTTCAGTCGGAGGCTTCGAGTTCGGGTTCCAGCAGGCCGCAGACGTCTTCTTCCGCGTTGAAACAGTCGGGGCACTGGGGCTCGCGGTCGATGATCGTGTCCAGTCGCTCGGCGACCGTCTCGTCGATGACGCCCTCTAGCTGTTTGGCCTCCTCGCGGAACTCCTGGACTTCGAGTACCTCGACGAGGAAGCGCTGGATGATGCAGTAGTTCTGGAGCGAGAGCCGGGCCCGTCGGATCCCCTCGTCGGTGAGGTCGACGCCCTTGTACTTCTCGTGGTCGAGCAACTCCTGGGACTCGAGCTTGCCGATCATCTCGTTGGCGCTGGCGGGGCTCACCTCCAGCAGGTCGGCGACGTCGCCGGTCGAGGCGGGACCGTCTTCCTGTTCCTGGACGAGGTAGATCGCTTTGAGATACTGGTCTGCCGTGTTCATTCTATTCTCGCGCCTCCATCAGTCGCGTCACTTCCTCGACGCCGTCGGCCTCCTCGTCGCGGATCGAGCGGAGGGTATCGACGAGCCGGTTGCGGTCGATGCTGAACTCCGTGTTCGACGCCGCGATGGCGCCGATGAGGTCGTCGTAGAACTTGTAGGCGGTCTCCTCGTTGCAGAGCTGGTCGTAGAGGACGCCGTCGAAGTCGTCGTCGGCCTCGTACTGGGCTTCGACGAGGCGCTTTATCTCCTCGAAGGGCACCGTGTCGGCGTCCATGTCGTCGATGAGCGCTTCGAGCCGGTCGCGGTGCTCCGCGGACTCCTCGGCGGCGTGTTCGAACAGCGTCACGACCTCCTCGTCGAGGTCCGCAGCGGTCACCTGGGCGTGCTTGTCGGCGCGGGCCTCGACGACCTCTTCGAGCACGACGCCGATCTGCAGGAGCCGGGCGAGCTGGTGGTCCGAGCCGATGGGTCGCTGGAGGCTCACTGCCACCCCCTCCCGGAACGTTCGTCGGACGATGCGGTCATGGTCCAGTTTCGGGGAGGTGGCGACTTAAGCGATTCCCTCCGTGCGACCGTCACTCCAGCTCTCGCTGGTCGTATCTAACCCGTTCCGCGATCAGGCCCCAGAGAAACCGAGTGATCCGAAAGAGGATCCAGAAGACGATCCCCCAGAAGACGAACATCATCACCGCAGTGACGACGAGAATGAGGGCGAGAAGCAGGTCGTTCGCACCCGCGGAGGGGAGCCCTATCTGCCCTGCTGGTCGGTGGCGTGCAGCAAGTAGCGGAACAGCGAACGCCCGAGAAAACATGCGGCGAAGAGCGATTGGTTACTCGACGAGACGCTCGACGATGAGGTCGTCGAGGTCGTCGCGGAGTTCGTCGACGGCGACCTCTTCGAGGACGGGGACGAAGAAGCCCTCGACGAGCATGTTCCGGGCGAGTTCGGGGTGCACGCCGCGCGAGGTCATGTAGAACAGGTCCTCCTCGTCGACCTGTCCGACCGTCGCGGAGTGGCTCGCTTCCGTGTCGTGGTTGTTGATGATCAGCTTCGGGGACGCGTCGGCCTCGCTATCCTCGGAGAGCATCAGCGTGTTCTCGCGCTGGTAGGAGTTCGTGTCCCAGGCCTCGCGGCCGACGTCCTGGACGCCCTCGTACACCGACCGGGCCGCGTCGTCGAGGACGCCGCGGGTGACCAGATCGGCCGTGGTGTGCTCGGCCTCGTGCCAGACGCGCGAGGCCAGATCGAAGTGCTGGTCCTCGTGGCCGAAGAACGCGCCGACGATCTTCGACTCCGAGGAGTCGCCGAGCAGTCGGGTCTCGACGTTCGTCTTCGTGAGCCGGGAACCGATGTTGCCCTCGATCCAGTCGATGCTGCCGTAGGTGCCGGCGTGGCCGCGCTTGACCTGGAAGTTGTACGTGTCTTCGGCCAGGTTCTGGAGCGTGCCGTACTGGATGTGTGCGTTCTCGCCGGCGACGGCCTCGACGACGCCGGAGTAGTACTGCTCGCCGTCGACGTTCGTCCCCGTACGCTGGCGCTCCAGGATGGTGACCGAGGATGACTCCTCGGCGACGACGAGCGTGTAGTTGAACAGCGACCGGCTGTTCATCGTCGTCCGGATCTTCACGTCCTCGGCGGCGACGCCCTCGGGGACGTAGACGACGGTCCCGGCCGCGAACAGTGCGGTCGAGAGCGCCGTGAGGTAGTCACGCTGCGGGTCGACGACCGACCCGAAGTGCTCCTCGATCAGGTCGCCGTGCTGGTCGAGCGCGTCGGCCCAGGAGAGCACGTCGACGCCTTCGGCGTCAACGCGGTCTTTCTCCTGTTCCCACTCGAGGGGGTCGACGAGCGTCTCGTAATCGAGCGCGTCGAGGTTGGTCCAGTCGCGACCGGGGGTCCGGATGACCTTCGGCATGTCCAGATCCTCGAGCGCCGCGAGGGCGTCGAGGCGGGTCTCGAGCAGCCAGTCGGGCTCGTCGAGCTCCGCGGAAATCTGCTGTACCTGCTCCTCCGTGAGGTTGGCTGTTAGCTGCGTACTCATGGTAGATCCGGGGAGTTACCCGAGGCTTCCCTCCATCTCGAGTTCGATCAATCGATTCAGTTCGACCGCGTACTCGATGGGCAGTTCCTCCGTGATGGGCTCGATGAAGCCGGCGACGATCATCTGCTTTGCGTCGTCGTCGTCCAGGCCGCGGCTCTGGAGGTAGAAGACGTCCTCGTCGCCGATCTTGCCGACGGTCGCCTCGTGGGCGACGTCGACCTTGTTCTCCTGGATCTCCATGTACGGCATCGTGTCCGAGGTGGACTCGTTGTCGAACATCAGCGCGTCACACTCGACCGACGTCGAGGAGTTCTCGGCGCCGTCGGAGATGTGGACGAGGCCGCGGTAGTTGGTGCGGCCGCCGTCCTTGCTGATGGACTTGGACTCGATGGTCGACTTCGTGTCGGGCGCGTTGTGGTACACCTTCGCCCCGGTGTCGATGTTCTGACCCTTGCCCGCGAACGCGATGGTGATGTGGTTGTCCGTCGCGCCCGGGCCCTTGAGGATCGTCGCGGGGTAGAGCATGGTGGCCTTCGAGCCCATGGAGCCCGAGACCCACTCCATCGTGCCCTCTTCCTCGACGATGGCGCGCTTGGTGTTGAGGTTGTACGTGTTCTTCGACCAGTTCTGCACCGTGGAGTACTGGACGTGGGCGTTGTCGCGGACGAAGACCTCCACGCAGCCGCTGTGGAGGTTGAACGCGGAGTACTTCGGCGCGGAACAGCCCTCGATGTAGTGGACTTCCGAGTTCTCCTCGGCGACGATGAGCGTGTGCTCGAACTGACCCATCCCCTCGGAGTTCATGCGGAAGTACGCCTGGACCGGCATGTCGACCGTCGTGTCCTCGGGGACGTAGACGAACGAGCCGCCGGACCAGATGGCGCCGTGGAGCGCCGCGAACTTGTTGTCGCTCGGGGGGACGCACTTCGTCATGAAGTGCTCGCGGACGAGGTCGGGGTGCTCCTGGACGGCCTTGTCCATGTCCATGAAGATGACGCCCTTCTCCTCCCAGCGCTCCTGCATGTTCTGGTAGACGATCTCGGACTCGTACTGGGCGCCGACGCCGGAGAGGGCGTTCTTCTCGGCCTCAGGGATGCCCAGCTTGTCGAAGGTGTCCTGGATCTCTTCCGGGAGGTCCTCCCAGTTCTCGGCCCCGCCGCGGGTCTCGATGTCGGGCCGGATGTAGGGGACGATCTCGTTGAGGTCGACCTCCGAGAGGTCCGGCTGGCCGGGCCAGTCGGTCGGCATCGGCATTTCCTGGAACTGTTCGAGTGCGCGGAGACGTCGCTCGAGCATCCACTCGGGCTCGTCCTTGTCCTCGGAGATGAGGCGGACGGTCTCCTCGGTGAGGCCTTTGTCGGTCTCGAAGGCGGACTTTTCCTCCTTCTTGAATTCGAAGCGGGCCTCGGTGTCCGTTTCTTTGAGTTGGTCTTGATCTGAGCTCATGGTTGTTGTCTGCGGCTTGGGTGTGTGCGGTTAAGGGACTTGTGCCCGGGACGATACGAGACGGTCACGCGGCCTCGTACACTTCTTCGCGGACCCAGTCGTACCCCTTGTCCTCGAGTTCCTCGGCCAGCGTCGCGTCGCCGGACTTGGCGATTTCGCCGTCGATCATCACGTGGACGTGGTCCGGTTCGACGTAGTCGAGGATGCGCTGGTAGTGGGTGATCTGCAGGACGCCGGTCCCCTGCTCGTCACGGAGCGCGTTGATGCCGTCGGAGACGTCCTGCAGGCGGTCGATGTCCAGCCCGGAGTCGATCTCGTCGAGCACGGCGACGGATGGCTCGAGGATCGCGGCCTGGAGGACCTCGTTCTGCTTTTTCTCCCCGCCGGAGAAGCCCGCGTTGAGGTAGCGATTGGCGAACTTCTCGTCCATGTCGAGCTGTTCCATCTTCTCCTTGAGGAGCTGCTGGAACTCGGCGACGCCCACCTCGCCCTCGTCGACGTCACCCTCCATCGGGGAGGTGTCGTAGCCGACGTCCTCGTCTTCCTCGTCGGCTTCGGCCTCGTCGTCGTCCTCGAACAGTTCCTCGCGCTCTTCGAGCTTGGCGTTGAGCGCCGTGCGGAGGAAGTTCACCATCGTGACGCCCTCGATCTCCGCAGGGTACTGGAAGCCGAGGAACACGCCGAGCGCGGCGCGTTCGTTGGGCTCCAGGTCGAGGAGGTTCCAGGTGCGCTTGTCCTCGGGGATTTCGAAGTCCTCGCCGAACTCGTCGTCCTCGAGGTGGATGAGGACCTCGCCGTCGGTCACGTCGTAGGCCGGGTGGCCCGCGATGATCTTCGCCGTCGTCGACTTGCCCGAGCCGTTGGGACCCATCAGCGCGTGGATCTCTCCGGACTCGACTTCGAGGTCGACGCCGCGAAGGATGGTCTCACCGCCCTCTTCAGCGACTTCCGCGTGTAGATTGTTGATTTCGAGTACTGCCATAGTAGATGCTTAGGTCACCCGAAACCTAGAGAGAGACGCTGATAATAGTTTCGAGTTTTCCCGGGCCACTTTTCTGAATCGGAAACACAATTTATTCTGAGGAAAAATTCTACACCACGTCGTTCGATCCCGTTTGTGGAAACGCACACCAGACTTCGATAGAGCCCGGTTTCTAGATGTACGCTATCTGTCGAACGGGTACTGTTTCACTGGTACCACTCGTCTCCCTGGTTTCTGTGATACCGCTGATTTCGGTAGCAACACTGCTCTCGTGCGCGCGTCGGCGGGCCTCTCGAGCAGGTGATGGTCCCGACAGTTTCGCAGTGAACGGGCGTGGACGATTCGACCCGATAATACAGCGTAAGAAACTATTAAATAATGTCCGGGTCATCCAAAGATAGTGCCAGACAGGACCGATTCGGACAGGAGGGAGTCGGTGACAGAGGGGCTGTCCGGTGGTCGGGGGAGGTCGTCCGGCGGTGTGTCGCGCCGCGCCGCGCTCGGACTCGGTGGTCTCCTCGCCACCGGCGGCCTGCTCGGGACGGGTCTCGTCACGTCGGGAGCCACCAGTTCGCGTACACTCGACGGGAATCTCGACTGCAACGGCTACGACCTGGGAGAAGTCGGGGCGATCCAGGGAAGCGTCGCGGACGGCCAGCGCCTGGAATCCCTCGTCGGCCGGAACCTCTCCGTCGCCGACGGACGACTCCAGGCTGCTGTCGGCGAAGTCGACGACGACGTCGCCTCGCGGCTGGACGATGCACTGACGCGCCTGGAGGTCGTCAGCGGCACGGCGAATACCTGGCGTGTGGGCCCCGTGCTTCCCGCAGGCGATTATCACCTCACCAACGAGTTCGGGTTACTCATCGAGACGGACCGACCCGCCTACCTCGGCGAGTGTACCATCGACGCAGACTCCGCCGGCCGGTTCAGCCCGGCGCTGTACGAGTACGACCCGGAGACGGACGGGCTCGGCACACGGCTGGAGGCGATGACCGTCCAGGCGACGGGTGGCCGTCAGACCATCTACCTCGACTTCCTCCTCGACGAGCCCGGTCAGTACCTGCTGACGCGCCTCCTGCCCCGTGAAGCGCCGGACAACCCGAACGCGCCGGCCACCCTCTACAGACCCTCGGACGACGCGGTCGAACTCCGGCGCGTGGAGGGATACGGCCAGTTCGAGGACGACTCCCGGAACGGCGTCACGTTCCGGGGCGGGTACAGCCCGTCGGCGACGGACGGCCCGGTCGATTACTACTACTACTTCTTCGACCTCGAGGTGTCCTCGGCGCGCTCGTGAGGAAGACGATGCAGGCACCGACCGACCGACCCGACGCCGGAGGGGGCCGATGACGGACGCCACGCTCGAGGAGAGCGTCGAGCGGATCGAACGAGCCCTCGCGGCCTACCGCCGGTATCGACGCCGGCGGCGGAACCCACAGCTGGTCACCGAGCGGAACGACTCGAAGGACGTGGACCGGTCGATCGAGATGCTCATGCCGGACACCAAGTGGGCGACGCCGCTGCACGAAATCGATTCGGCCAGGGACGGGCCGACTGCGTTCGTCGTCGCGGGCCAGCACGGCATCGAGCCAGCCGGCTGGAAGGCCGCCGAGTTGCTCGTCGAGATGACGCCCCAGTCCGGAACGCTCGTCGTCGTTCCGCGCGCCGACCAGACCGCGATCGAGGCCGGTGTCTACAGCGGCGACGAGGGGAGCCTCAACGACCACTGGCGCGTCGGCAGTGAGCCGACGATCGAAATCGCGCGCGTCATCTGGGACCGGTTCGAGTCCTACCAGCCGGACATCGCGTTCGACCTCCACAGCTCACAGGGCATCTACAAATCAGGCATCGACGACGGGTTCGGGCAGGCCCTCTACCCGACGCCCGGTCGAGCGCGTGACGTCGCGGCCGCGGTCGTCGACACGCTCAACGAGGAGTTCGTCACCGACTGGCCGGACCACTACGACTACATCGTCGGGAACCTGCAGAGCGGCTGGGGCACCTTCTTCAGCCACAAGGTCGGCGGCCAGTACGACGGCGACTGCCTGCTGTGTGAGCCGACCCGCCGGACCACCGAGGACGGGCGACACCCGACGGAGGCCCAGCGGATCAGGTGGAACCTGGCCTCGGCCGTGCTCGCGCTCGACCACTACGAGATGACGTTCGACGAATCGATCTGAGGACGACCGACTTCGACCGCTCGCGCTCCCTGGTCCCTTCTCCCGGAGCGCTTGCTCCCCCGGGCACTTCACTCCCCGCGCGTCGGGGAGACCGGGCGAACCTCGTCGGGCGCCGTCTCGCAGTCGATCCACTCGACGTCGAACGACCCCGAGTACTCGAAGACCAGGCCGACGACCGGATTCGTCACGCGGACGGCGATCCGATAGCTATCGGCCGCCTCGTCGTACCACTCGTGGACGTTCGCCGTCGCCGAGAGGACGAGCGGGAAGTCGATTCCCGTCCCGAACGCGTACAGGCGCTGGGCGCCGGTCGTGAGTTCGATTCCGCCCGCGTCGCTGACGCCGACGTCGACGTCGACCGCGAGGTGGTGGCGCTTCCCCAGGTAGTCGACGATACGGTCGCGCTCCTCGCTGTAGATCATCGCCGCGTCGAAGTGGCGTTCCCTGGGCAACTCGAACGTCCGCAGCCAGGTCACCGTCTCCCGCCCGTAGGCGTCCTCGTACGCGTAGTTCCGGATGGTGAACGGGACTGCAGTGCTCTCCTCCGGGAACATGGTGTGCATCGTCGCCCCGACGGCGAGGAACGGGAGGGTGTACAGCCCGCCGTTGCGGACGTACTCCATCGTCCCGCGGCCGATGGCGGCCACGCCGTCCTCGCTCGTGAACCCGAACCGCCGCTGCATCTTCGGGTGGAGGTCGTCGAACTCCTCGCCGAGGGCCCGCTGGTAGATGGAGTTCACTGGAGGTCACTCTCCGTCCGATCGGTGATACAGCGACGGGCACTCGGGAGTTCCTCGCCGGCGGCGTAGCCGACGGCCGCGAGCCCGAGCATCGCGACGCCCAGCGGAATCGACGAGAGAGGATGGGCGAGCAAGCCCGGGTTCGCGACGAGGCCGGCGCCCACCAGCGCCACGGTGAGTAGCGCCGACGCGGGGAACGCCAACCGGCGGTGCCAGGCTACGAGAAGCAGCAGGCCGAATCCGACCTCGGCCGCGCCGAGCGCCTGGATGGTCCCGTCGACGGGGAGCCCCGCCGGTAGCAACGCCGCAGACAGTTCCCGCTCGACGGGATGGGGCCCGAGTAGCTTCGGAACCAGGCCCTGGTAGACCCAGACCACGGCGAGCGAGAGCCGTGCTACGGCGTGGACGATAGCCTGGCGCATCGACGCCTCCGGAGAGACGTCCGATTCGAGCCACAGGCGGAGACGGTCGAAACTCCACGCCGTCGCCCACACCATCAGCGGTCGGAAGACGAACCGGTCGAAGACGCTGCCGAGACGGCCGAAGCGCGTGTCGTAGTTGTACGCAGTCAGGAACCGGACGCCGCCGTCCTCCGGGAGGTACTTCCAGTACCCGTTCCCCTCGGTGATCAGCGACTTCGGGTCGTCGGACCAGAACCGGAGCGCGGAGGTCCGCTCTCCTCCATCCGCACGCTCGCCGGTCGACTCGCCGCCACCAGCGACGCCGATGCCGAACCCGATTCTCGTCTCGTAGTCGAACTGCTGCGGTTCGCTCTCGTCGGGCCTCGGGAGATAGTCGATGTCGGTAAAGCGGAGGTCCCACCGCTCGTGCTGGTCCGGTTCCTGCGTCGCCCCCCACAGGTCCTCGACGTCGGCGTCCACCCACGTCTCGATGTACAGTTCCGTCCCACTCATCTACCACTCTGTCCACGTACTCCCCAATAAACGCGGGGGAGAGCTAGGAGTGGATGTTCGTGTGTGAGCTATCGCCAAACCTGGATCCAAGACGACGAAAGCCCTCGCGCGTTTCCGGTCCCGGGACCCACGCTGTGCGCGCTCGCTTCGCTCACGTGCTTGCGGGGTCCGGGTTCCCGGAAACGCCCTCGCCCTTTCAGTCCACCAGGGCCACAGTACTCTCGCGATGAAACGCGCTCACGTGAGGGTCCACTACTCCCCGGTCGCTCACCGTTCGGCGAGCGACACGCTTCCTACCGCAACCGAATGGCCGGGAGCGAGTGGCCGACCGACAGCGAGGCCCTCGCGACCAGGGGAAGGGCAGGGCTGCTGAAGCGATCCTTGGCGGACTGAAAGGGCGAGGCGGGGTGGGGGAAGCACGACCCCGCAAGCACGCGAAGCGCGCGCAGCATGGGTCGCGCGACCCCAGCACGCCGAGGGCTTTCTTCGTTCTAGTGACTGCAGTCACTGAACTGCTCCCAGAAGCACCACTTTAGAACTCGAAGAAGCCGAAAACGCCGAGTCAGCCGAACTGCCCCAGGCCGGTCTGTTCCTGGCCGGACTTCACTTCGTTCCAGGAGATGTCCAGGGCTTCGAGAATCCGCTCGATGGGACCCTGGAGGGTCTTGTCGAGCATCTTCTCCCAGTCGATCTCGAACTCCTCGGGCACCTGGTCGGCGAACTCGTAGCAGATGACGTCCTGGTCGCGGCGGAACTCGTTGAACAGGTCCTCGGCGCCCGGCGGGATGTCGTCCTCGATGCGCTGGAAGAAGTCGTCGTGGACCCGGTCGAGGTAGACGCGCTTTGGCTTGGAACCCCGCTGGAAGTTCGTCCCGAGCATGAGGTTCGCGTACTTCGCACCCCGGACCTGTGCGGTGTCGGTGTCGTAGTTGTCCAGGCGCTTGCCGATTCCGCCCGGGATACCGACGTCGTCGAGGTCGACGTTCCCGGCCTGGTAGTCCTCGATGACCGCGTGGACGTAGTCCTTGATGGCCTCGCGGTCCTCGCCGTGGACGATCATGTCGATGACTTCCTTCTGGACGCGCTTGGTGATGGGCGAGATGTCCGAGCGCTGGTACTCGAAGCCGGTGATGTCGATGTCGTCGACGTCCTTCCCCTCCTTCCAGACGATGTGGCCGGCGTAGCGCTTCTTCTTGCCCGCCTGGAAGAACCGCCGGTAGAGTTTCTCGAACTCGATCTGGAAGCGGTGGTCCTCGGCGTTCAGTTCCTCGCGGGCGAACTCGTCGTAGGCTCCGTTGATGTGGTCCTCGATCTCGAAGGACTGCTCGATGGCCTCCTCGACGGAGACGTCGCTACCGAGCGAGAGCATGACACTGTCAGTATCCCCGTAGGCGACGTCGTAGCCGATGTCGTTGGCGGCTTTCTCGGTGAACTGGATGACGTCGCGGCCCGTCGCCGTGACGGCGGCGCCCATCTCCTTGTCGTAGAGGCGGAACCGGTCCCAGCCCAGCACGCCGTACAGCGAGTTCATGATGACCTTCACCGCGGCCTGCTGGCGGTCGTACCGGCCGTAGGCGTCCGAATCGGGGTCGTGCTCGTTGCGCAGGGACTTCTTCTCCTCGCGCTCGCTGAGGAGTTCGTCGACCATCGACCGGATGACGCCGTCCGGTTCCTTGCGGAAGTGGGTCCCGTTGGGGGCGCGGTAGGTGTTCTCCTCGAACGCTTCCTCGCTCTCGTACTCGTCGGGCGTGACCTTCGTCTCGGGACTCGCGTTCGTCGTCACCATGCACATCGGGTACAGTGACTTCAGGTCCAGCACGGTGACGTTCTCGCGCACGCCGGTGATCGGTTCGAAGACGGCCCCACCCTCGTACTCCTCGCCCTCTTGCTGGCCCTTCGAGGGGAGCGCGTAGTTGCCGTGGAGCTTGTGGAGGACGTACATGTCCACCGCGTCGCCGGGCGTCGTCGCGTCTTCGATCTTGCAGCCGACGAACTGGCGCACCTCGTCCCAGAAGGGGATGATGCCCTGTTCGCGGTCGAGTTCCACGCAGAGTTCGACGTCGCGGAGGTTGTACTCAAGCAGGCGCTCGGGGTCCTCCTCCCAGAGGTCGCCGATGTCGCCCTTGTAGCGTTCCTTGCCGACGCCCAGCTCCACTTCGCCGACGGCGTCGAGCCGATACGAATCCAGCTCGCTGAACTGGGTGCGCTGGTATGCGTACAGCAGGTCGAAGACGACCCGTCCCTTGACGTTCGGGCCCTGCCAGTTCGAGCGCCACACCTCGTCGATGCGGGAGAGCCGGTCCGAGTCGAGGTCGTAGTCGTGGTTGTAGTCCTGCAGTTCCTCCAGTCGGTCGAGGAAGTACGGCGCGTCGAAGTCGTCGAAGTTCCAGCCCGTGAGGATGTCCGGATCTGTCTCGTCGATGTAGTCGAGGAAGGCTTCGAGCATCGCCTCTTCTTCCTCGAAGATGCGGACGTCGGCGTCGAACTCGCCGCTGATGGGCTCGTAGCGTTCGAGCGCCTCCGGGCCGGCGACGTTGTCCGGGTCCTCGTAGAGCCAGACGACGTACTCGTCGTCGTAGGAGTCGTGGCTGGTGAGACAGATGATCGTCTCTTCGCCGTCTTCGGGGAAGCCGTGGCGGTCGTCGACTTCGATGTCGAAGGTGTTGACGCGCGGGTCGGCCTGTACCTCGGCCGGTTCCAGTTCGGCGTGGTGAACTCGCAACGAGCCGTCGTCTTCCTCGCGAACGGGCACGCGCACGCCGCCCGTGATGCCCTTGTCGATGAGCAGCCGGTTCGGGAAGAGGATGTCCGCCTCGTAGTGGTCGAACTCGTCGCGGATCTGGCCGACGTCGCGGGGGGTCTGGCCGAATATCTTCACCAGCCGTTCCCCGCGGATGGACTCGTAGGGCTCGCCGTCGTCGTCGAACTCCTCCCAGCCGGTGATCCGGTCGTACTGGCGGAGTCGGTCGTCGGAGACGGAGTCGACCGGGGCGTAGAAGTACGGTCTGAAGTCGTAGACGCGTGCGTGGACCGCCTCGTTCTCGCTCGTCCGGCCGAAGACGTGGACGACGGGGTACTCGTCGTCCCCGTTGCCCTCGATCGTGTAGTCGACCTGGGTCACGACGAACTCCTCGTGGCCGTCGACGTCGGGGAACAGGTGCTCGCTCGCGTCGACGACGTCGGCCGTCGACCCGCCGTTGCCGGCGATGGCTTCGGCCTCCGCCGTCGCGTCCCGCTCTCCGCCGTCCCCGTCGTTCGTGGCGAACGCATCGAGGCCTTGCTGGCCCTCGTCGGTCATGTTGAGACGACCTTTGCGACGCCCGGTAAAAACTACGGCGGTCCGGTCGCTCGAACGTCGCCGGGGACCGTGACCGGATCTACGTCGGCCGCTGGGCCGAACCACCGTCTGTCCTGCGTGTCGCCGGCCGTCCGCTGACGAAATCACACCCTGTCTGTAAACGATGTTAAACGGTTGCTAAGGCCGATATGGCGGCCGAACACCGGGTACAGGCCGCCGTGGTTAGGAGGTAACTAGCAGACGTCTTGCTATTATTTGAACGATTGTGGCAGATTAAGTAACCGCCACCACTCTGAGCTGAATGGATATTCATGCCAGACGAACGGACAGGGTTCGAGAGCAGGCGGCGAACGTTCCTGAAATCGGTGGGCGCGCTAGGGGTCACGGCGGCCGGCAGTTCGGTCGCCACGGCCCAGGAGTCGACGGAGTCGGCAGACTCGCTCGGCGACTACCACCAGGCGCTCCGGGACGACCTCACGGGTCGCGGGGGGAACAGGACGCTCCCGGCAGGAGAGTACGTCTACGGCACGACTGAGGAGGCGGCACTGGAGGCCTTCTCGCTCGAGGGCGACGGCGAGGAGTCGACTATTTCGGTCGACACCGACGCCGTCCCGATCACGACCGCGGGACGGCTGAACGTCTCCGGTGGCGCAGGTCAGCCCCACGAGGTATCGTATAAAGGGCTCATCGAAGACGCCTCATTCAGCGAGGGTGATCTCCTCCTGGGCGTCGCGTACGTCCGGAGCGATTCCGAACACGCGCAGGCGAAGGCGTCGTTCAAGTACGAGTACACCGACTCGGATGGGGAGACGACCTATAGCGACAGTTTCGTCCAGCGGGGTGCAGAGATGGACCCGACGGGCGAGTGGCTGCGCTACTTCTTCCCCATCGAGGTGGGCGCGAAACCCGACGGGTCGGACCACGTCCCGTTCCTGGAGTTCTGGACGGGCTACGGCGATCAGACGATCGAGTTCGGCGGGCTGGCGCTGATCGACTACAGCGACGACGACGTCGACCTGGGGACGCTGCCGCCCTACGACTACGAGGGCCGGTCGCCAGACGCCGAGTGGCGGGAGGAGGCCCACGAGCGGATCGAGGAACACCGCAAGACCGACCTCGAGGTCGAGGTCCTCGGGCCCGGCGGCCAGCCGATGAATCGCGCTGGCGTCGAGGTCGAGATGCAGGAACACGAGTTCGACTTCGGCAGCGCCGTCTCCGTCAACCACGTCACGGGCGACGAGGAGGACGACGAGACGTACCGTGAAACCTTCCTCGAGTACTTCAACAAGGCCGTCGTCGAGAACGGCCTGAAGTACCCGGCCTGGGAGGGGGGCTGGGACATGTCCCAGGACGACATCAGGTCGACGCTCGACTGGCTGAACGAGCGGGACGTTCCGACTCGCGGCCACTACCTCCTGTGGGAGGAGTACACTACCGACGGCGGCGGTGGCATGTACATCGAGAACGCGGACGAACTCTCGACCGACGAGATCGAAGACCTCGTCGCCGAGAAGATCCGAAACCACGCCGAGACGTTCGACGGCGAGGTCTCCGACTGGGACATGCACAACCACCCCATCTGGCAGAGCAACTTCCGCGACACGGAAGGGCTCGGCTGGGAGGCAGTCGACCGCTGGTGGCAGGTGGCGAACGAGGCCACGGACGACGAACTGTACACCAACGAGATGGGCGCCATCGGCGGTGCGTGGCAGCGGAGCCAGTACCTCGATTACATCGAGCACCTGGTCGAGAACGACTACCCCGTCGACGGGATCGGATTCATGGGCCACCACCAGCAGCAGTGGGGCCAGATGCTCCCCATCACGGGCGACCGGAGCATGGAGGAGGGCTTCGACGCGTTCGCCGACTTCGACCTGCCGCTGCTCATCACCGAGTTCGACATCGAGATTTTCAGTCGCCGCAACGCCCAGGACGTCGCGGTCCAGGCCGACTACACGCGTGACTTCCTCACGATGGCGTTCAGCAAGGAGGCCGTCGAGGGCGTCATGTCCTGGGGCTTCTGGGAGGAAGACCACTGGCGACCGACCGGCGCCTACTTCGATTCGGACTGGACGCTGCGTGAGAACGGCGAAGTCTACAGGGACCTGGTCTTCGACGAGTGGTGGACCCACGAGCGCGGCTGGACCGACCACGACGGCGTCTTCGAGACGCGCGGGTTCAAAGGCGACTACGCCGTCAGGGCCCGGAAGGGCGGACTGACTGGCGAGAAGATCGTGACGGTCGACGACGAGACGGAGACGGTGACGGTCGAACTCTCCCCCGACGACGAAGAGTCGGACGACGAAGAATCGGACGACGACGTGGAGTGCGGACCAGGTCGGGACGACGAACCGGGGAAGGGCCCTGGCTGGAAGGGGAAGAAAGGAAACGGGCACGGAAAGGGGAAGCGAGGTAACGGTCACGGGAAGGGGAAACACGGGAAAAAGCACGGCTGGAAGGAGAACGACGAGCGCACCTGACACGGGAAGAACGCCAGCGAGTGGAACGAAACCGCCCACGACTGGCCGGAGAAGAACGCGAGCCAGTGGGGCGAATCTGACGAGCACGGGTGGAACAAGACGGTGCGGGAGTGGTTCGACGAGACGGGGGACAACGGCGACTGACCGAAATCGCAGCGTACCCCCACCCAGGGACCGTCAGATCCGGCGGGCCGGTTAGGTGGGCCGGTCCTGTCGTCTGAACTACTGGTGCCGGAAAGTATATGGCATGACATCCCATACCACATTCCGACGCCCCAATGTCGAACCACGCACCCAGTGGAGAAACGGACGACGCGATAGAACTGACGTCGGAACCACAGTTGCCCGATGCCATCCAGTCCACGGAGACGTACCAGACCGACGAGGGGACAGTATTCTACGACGCCCAGAATCCGCTTGCGTGGCTCCAGACCGACGCCGCCGTTCGCCTGAGCGACCGGGCGTAGGCGAACGACTTTTGCGGTCCCCCGCCAACGACGACTCGTGAGCCAGTCGGACGACCAGGGTGACGACCGAAACCTCGCCCGCCAGTACGCCGACCGGTACGGCGGATCCGACCTCGACTTCTCGCTTCTCTCCGAGGAAGAGGACGAAGACCTCCCCGGTCCCGGGGCTCCGTCACCGCCGAACCCCGGCGACGCCGACCGGACCGTCAGGGGACTGTTCTGGGTGCTCGTGCTCGTGTTCAACGTCGCCGTCGCCGCGCTGGCCATCGGACCGATGATGATCGCCTTCCAGGGCTGGTGGGACCTCGGGCTACAGGTGACGCTGGTCGGCGTCCTCGCCATGGCGTACGGCCTGTTTCGGTACTACCAGTTCAGAGAGAGTCGCGACGACGACGGGGAGCACAACGGCTAACCCTCCTGGACGGTAATCCTATTCCATGCGAACCGTCCGGGACGCCGACGGCGACCGCTATTTACTCCTGAAGGAGTCCTCGGAGTCGAGCCGCGTCCGCGACCCCGAGACCGGCGAGGAGCGCCACGTCCCGAACGACGAACTCGAACCGGTCGACGGGGAGTCGCCGCTGGAGACGGCTGCGAAGGCCGTTCCCGAGCCCGCCCGCCGCCTCGTCACTGCCGTCCCGGACAAGCGGGCCCTCGGGCTACTCGTCGAAGTCGACGACCGCGGCCCGCTCGACGTCCACGTCCTCCTCGATTCGTACGACCTCTGCGAGAGCGACCTCCACGGGCTGCTCGCGGAGTTTCGCGCCGCCGGGCTCGTCGAGGAGACGGACGTCGCGGGCCGCCGCGGTTACCAGATCACCGACGCGGGCCACGACGCGCTCGCGCGACTGCGGGACTAATCGACCCGTTTGACCGGCGCCCTCGACCCTAGTCGGCCAGTTCGGCGACGACGCCGGTCTCCACGTGTTCGACCGAGGACCGGTTGGTCGTCGAGTCTTTCGCCACCCGCACCAGGTCGTCCGCCGCGCCGACGAGTTCCTCGTCGTGGCTCACGACGACGATCTGTTCGACGCCGACGTCGTCGCGCATGTACTCGATCATGTCGAGTAACTGCGTGACGTGGCCCGAATCGAGGAACACCGTCGGTTCGTCGAGGATGAGCGGCGGCATCGGAGCCGCGCCCTCGATCCCTTCCGCGAGCAGTCGATAGATCGCACAGCGCAGACTAAGGTTGAACAGCGCTCGCTCGCCACCGGAGAGCTGTTCGGGGTCGAGTGCCTCGCCGTCCTTCTGGTAGACGGTCAGCTGATACTCGCCGTCCAGTTCGATGCGGGCGTACGAGTCGTTCTGGTAGACCAGGTCGAACGTCTCGTTGACCATCCGTTCGAGCGTCTCGACGTTGCGCTGGCGGAGCTCTGCCCGCAGGGTGCCGTACATCTCCTGGAGGTCGTCGGCCTCCCCGTACAGCGATTCGAGCCGTTCCAGTGTTTCCGAGAGCTCCTCGCGCCGTTCCCGGAGTCCCTCGAGTTCCTCGATCTCGTTCTCGACGGCGCCGACCTGGCTCTGTAACTCCGACAGGCGCTCTTCGAGTTCCTCTAGCCTCGCGTCGGCCTTCTCGACGTACTCGGTCGCGCGGTCGCGTTCGTTCCGGGCCTGCTCGACCTTCTCGTCGTCGAACTGCCCGGCCAGATCCTGTTTCCGTTCGCGCTTGTCGGCCAGCCGCTCCCGGCGTTCGTCGTTGACCTCGCCCTTCTGGTCGTGCTGTTCGCGCAGACGTTCGATCGCCTCCTCCAGGGTCTCGACCTCGTCGAGCAGGGTCGAAACCCGTTCCAGCCGGTCGATACGCTCCCGTATCTCCTGGCGTTCCTGGTTGCACTCGGCGACGACGTTGCGGCACTCTTCGGCCGATTCCTCGGCCTCGGAGGCGGCCGCACGCTTCTCCTCGGCCGTCGACGCCAGTTCCTCGGCCTCTTCGCGGAGCCGTTCGATGGCCTCCTCGTCGTCACCCAGCCCGGATTCCTTCTCCTCGACGAGCGTCTCGACCGTCTCGCGGTTCGTCTCCAGCTGGTCGAGCTTCGTGGCGGTCTCGGCGAGGGCCTCGGTGCGATCGAACTTCGCTTCCAGTTCGTCGCGCTCCTCGGCGGCAGATTCGAGTTCCGCTTCCAGTTCTGCGATACGCTCTCTGTCTTCCTCGATGGTCTCGACGTGTGGCGAGCCGTCGACGTCCTGACCGCACTCGGGGCACTTCCCCTGGTCCCGGAGTCGCTCGGCCTCCTCGAGAGCCTCGCGCTCGCTCTTCAGCGTCGTCTCCAGCTCCGTGACGGTCTGGCGGGCCTCGTCGAGTTCGCTCGCCACCGCCTCGCGGTGCTCGCTGACCGACGCCCTGTCGGCGGGCGCGTCGTCGAAGTCGCTCGATAACGTCTCGATCTTCTCGTCCAGGGAGTCGAGTTGCGCCCGTTTCTTCTCGATTTCCTCGCGGGTCTCGGCCAGTTCGGTCTCGGTTTCTGCGGCCTCCTCACGCTTCGCGTCGGCGCGCGATTCGAGGTCCTTGGCCTGTTCGCGCAGCGACTCGGCCGTGCTGTTGTGTTCCTGGGCCTCGACGCTCTGTTCTTTGATCCGCTCCTGGAGGTCGTCGTCGGTCGCTTCGAGTTCGTCGACCTTTGCTTCGACAGTCCCGGTGTCGGCTTCCTCGACTTCGCTCTCGGTGACGGCATCCTCCAGTTCGTCGCGCTTTTCGGAGAGTGTCTCGCGCCGGTCGCGGATCCGCTCGTTCAGTTCGTCGCGTTCCTGTTCCGTCTCGGCGATAGAGTCCCGGAGTTCCGCAATCTCATCTTCGAGTTCGTCCAGTTCCGCCCGCTTCTCCTCGTACTCCTCGAGCACCGACTCCGCGTCGTCGCGAGTCTGGACCGCCTGTTCGCGCTGGTCCTCGATGCGCTCTCGCTCCGCGGTGACCTCGTTGACCTGGCCGCCAAGTTCGTTCAGCCGCTCGTGGAGGTCCTTGTCCTCCTTGGCCTCGATCTGTTGATCGAGATTTTCGAGGACGTCTCGCTTTCCGTCTCGGACTCGTTTCACGCCGACGCGGGCGTCGCTGGCGCGCTCGCGGTACTCCTCGAGCTTCCCGAGCTGGAGGAGGTCGTCGAGCATATCCTGGCGCTCGCCGGGCGAGGCGTTGATCAACTTGTTGACCTCGCCCTGGCGGACGTAGGCGCAGTTGACGAACGCCTCGTGGTCCATCCGGAGCAGGTCCGTGACCCGCTGGCGGACGGCGCGCGCGCCCTCGTAGGTCCCCTCCGGCGTCTCGAGGACGGCCTTCGCCGTGACGGCGCGCTCGTCCCGGACGCGGATCCGGCGTTCGACGTGGTAGTCCCCGCCAGCGTGGGTGAACCACAGTTCGACCTCCGCGTCTTCGGCACCGATCGAGACGACGGCTTCGAGCGTCTCGTCCAGCGCTTTCGACCCGTAGAGTGCAAAGAAACAGGCCTCCAGTAACGACGACTTGCCGCTCCCGTTGAGCCCGTGGATGACCGTGACGCCGCGGTCGAGGCGGAGGTCGGCGTCGGCGTAGCACTTGAAGTTCTCGACCCGGACGCGCGTGAAGCGCATCAGGCCTCACCTCCCGTCGGACGGCGGGTCACGGGATTCCGGATCACAGGTACTCCTCCATCGACGACTGGCCGTCACTGGCGTCTGGTTCCGGTCGCGACTCGTTCGGGGAGGCAGAATCGTCGGTCGCAGAGTCTTCCGGCGAACTACCGTCGGTTTCGGTGCCGCCATCTGCCTCCGCGGCCGTCGTGACCTTCTCCGCTGCCGTCGAGGCGCCCGTCTCAGAATCTGTTTCCGGAGCGTCTCCACCCTCGACGACGGCCCCTGCTTCCTCGCCGCCGGGTTCGACTTCCTCACCGGCAGGCTCTGGCGCCGCGTCGAACACCGACAGGTCCTCGTCGGCGACGAGTTCCCGGACGTGTGATTCGACCTCGTCGGCGACGTTCGAGCCGGCGACTTTCGAGGCCCGGATGGTCTCGTCGATGTCCCGGGCGGCCTCGCTGAGGCCCAGTTCGCGCACGCGCTCGCGGACTGCGTCGTCCGGGTCGGCGAAGTTCACCTCGACCTCGCGGTCGTCGGCCAGTTCCCGGTGGTCGGTGACGCGGGCGACGAGGGCTCCTTCATCCAGGGCGAACTCTTCGACGCTGGCGGGCGTGACTGGTTCCCCGTCGCCGTCGACGTGGACGATGACGACGGCGTCGGTCAGGTCGTACTGGCCGACGGCCTCGCGGACGCGAGAGACGCCCTCGTCTTCGGCGAGTTCGACCTCGCAGAAGACGAACTCGCGCGTGTCCAGCCCCCGGCGGCTGATCTGGACGTCGTCGTCGAAGGTGACGATGTTGTACCCCCGGTCCTCCCGTTCGTCCGCGCTCGCGCGCTCGGTCGACCCGCAGTAGGTGAGCCAGGTGTCCGCGACCTGGGCCGTGTCGGGGACGTGGTCGTCCCCGAGCAACATCGCGTCGAAGTCGACGCCGGCCCCGTCCAGGATCTCGGTGGCGTCCCAGTTCCCGTGCTCGAACGGCTGGAACAGGCCGTGGGTCACGAGCGCCGCGAAGTCGGCGTCGTGGTCCTCGAACGAGTACGCGAGATCGTCACGTTTCGACCGCGGGACGAAGTCTAGCCCGTAGAAGGCGGTGTCGCCAATTATCTCGGGGTCGTCGCCAAGTCGCGTGGCGAGGCCGAGCGACTCGAAGAGGTCGAGCCACTGGGCGTCGCGCTTGGCCTCGTGGTTGCCCACCACGGCGAGAAACGGGATGTCCGCGTCGTCGAGGTTCCGCAGCACGTCGAGCGTCCCCATGATGTCCGACAGCGTCGGGCGCCGGTCGTGGAAGAGGTCCCCGGCGTGGACCACCGCGTCGACGTCGTCGGCGACGGCGTCCTCGACGACCTGCCGGAACGCCGCGAGAAAGTCCCGCCGGCGTTCGGGGACGTGGTACTGCTGGTACCCGAGGTGGGTGTCGCCGGTGTGTATCACCCTCGTCATTCGCTCGGGCCTATGTCACCACTTCCTAAAGAGGTTCCGTGACCGGGGTGGAAGTGGTCGGCGTCGCCCCTCTCGTGCTCGTCGCTGCTATCTCCGCTCGCTTCGCTCGTGTCGGTGCCCTCGGCGGCGTCCCTGAACTCACGAAACGCGGCCAGCGCACGCCGGCCGTCCTCGGCACACGCGCTCACGGACTGCTCCGCTTGCTCGACGGCGCGTTCGAGTTCGGAGAGGCCACCGTCCTCGACGAACGCCGCCGCCGCGTCCAGGTCTTCGACGGCGGCGCTCGCGCGTTCGATCGTTTTGCGGTACGTTCCCGGCTGCTCGTCCGGGCCCGAGACATCGACCGTCTCGGACTCAGAATCGGCCGAGTGCGCCAGGTTCGCGAGTGCTCGTCGGACGGCGTCGTCGGACATGAAGCGAGTTGGTGCGTGATCGCTGAAAAAGGTTCGTCGAAGCGAGCAGGGTAGTTGACTCCCGCGGCGGCCCGTTCACTCGATCGTGAGGGTGTAGATGCGCTTGCGTGCGTCTGCGAAAGAGAACCGCGAATCGACGACCCCGACGTCTTCGAGACGGTTCAGCGCGTAGCGGACGGTCCGCGGCGGGAGGAGCGTCTCGTCGGCGAGCTGGCTCTGGGTGAGCGTCCCGTCGTACTCCAGTACTTTCGCGACGAGTTTCGCGCTGGGGGGTAACTCTTGAACGGCGCTCCAGTCGGCCTCGGCTGGCTCCGCGTCGGCAGTGGTCGCCTCGGGTGCACTCATGGTACTCTCTCGTAATGGATACAGCTTAATAATATTTCCCGTTCGAGTTTATGACTGGCGGGAATGATTGGGCAATATTCTCCCGGGCTGGCTCGTTCCTCGTCGGCCTTTCGAACCGGCGATAGCGCAACTGTCGGCCGATGACCCGACCCGAAACCTCATAATGGCTGACCCGCTAGCGAGGGGTAATGACTGACACCGTCGACGACGTGGATATGCCGTACGAGGACGACACGTCGCAACAAGAGAAAATCGAGTCGCTCCAGGAACGGCTCGAGGTGCTGGAGGGGCAAAACGAGGAGATGCGCGACAAGCTCCTCGACGCGAACGCGGAGAACAACAAGTACCAGCAGAAGCTCGAACGACTCACTCACGAGAACAAGAAGCTCAAGCAGTCGCCGCTGTTCGTCGCCACCGTCCAGGAGATGACCGACGACGGCGTCGTCATCAAGCAACACGGCAACAACCAGGAGGCCCTGACCGAGGTCACCGACGAGCTCCGCTCGGAGCTCGAACCGGACAGCCGCGTCGCCGTCAACAACTCCCTCTCTATCGTGAAGTCTCTCGACGACGAGACGGACGTGCGCGCCCGGGTCATGCAGGTCGACCAGAGTCCCGAGGTCACCTACGCCGACATCGGTGGCATCGAGGAGCAGATGGACGAGGTCCGCGAGACCGTCGAGATGCCGCTGGAACACCCCGAGATGTTCGAGGACGTCGGCATCGACCCGCCGTCGGGTGTCCTCCTCCACGGCCCGCCGGGCACCGGCAAGACGATGCTCGCGAAGGCCGTCGCCAACGAGACTGACGCGACGTTCATCAAGATGGCCGGCTCCGAACTCGTCCACAAGTTCATCGGCGAGGGCTCGAAACTCGTCCGCGACCTGTTCGAACTCGCCCGCCAGCACGAACCCGCCGTCATCTTCATCGACGAGATCGACGCCATCGCCGCCAAGCGAACCGACTCCAAGACCTCCGGCGACGCCGAGGTCCAGCGGACGATGATGCAGCTGCTCTCGGAGATGGACGGCTTCGACGAGCGCGGTGAAATCAGGATCATCGCCGCCACCAACCGCTTCGACATGCTCGACCGGGCCATCCTCCGGCCCGGCCGCTTCGACCGCCTCATCGAGGTGCCCAAGCCCGACTACGAGGGCCGCGTCCAGATCTTCAAGATCCACACGCGCAACATGAACCTCTCCGACGACGTCGACTTCGAGGTGCTCGCCGACGAGGCCGGCGAAGTCTCCGGCGCCGACGTCAAGGCCATCACCACCGAGGCCGGGATGTTCGCCATCCGCGACGACCGCACCGAGGTCCAGATGGACGACTTCCGGAACGCCTGGGAGAAGATCGAGGCCGAAGAAGAGGAAGACGAGGACGTCTCGAAGACTTTCGCCTGAGCCTTTTTCTTCGTCGGGTTTCCTCGCGCGCTCGAAGAGCGCGCTGCGGGAACCACTCCTCGAAAAACGTTCGCGAAAAAGTCCTTCTGGCTCGCTCCGCTCGCCAGAAGTGAAACTGCGCCTCACTCCGTTCGGCGCAGTATGCTTACAGCGACCGCATGCTCTCACTGGGACTCACAACTAAGAGGCCTCGCTCGCAATTCCAGATATGCCCACCCTCGCCGACCAGTTCGACCATCCGACGTGGCTGACGGCCGCCGCGACGGCCGCCGGCTACGGACTGATCTTGCTCGTCCTGTTCGTCCTGCTGTTTCTCGTTCCCTACGCGCTGATCTGAAACGGGAGCCGCTCGTCCCTAGCTGGTCGCGTTGTAGGTCACCTGCACGGTCGCCTGAACGGTGACCGGGCCGCCGTCTATCTGGGTGCCCGAGGATTCGAGCGCGGCGACGTCCTGCGTGGCGTATGGCTGCGGACCCTCGGAACTCGTCGAAATCGAACTGACGCCGGTTATTCGGACGTCTTCGGTCGCGGCGAGCGTCTCTGCCTGTGTTCGTGCGCTTCCCATCGCTTCTTCGAGCGCCTGGTTCCGGAGGTCGGCCTGGGACTCCTCGGAGAGCGTGAACTCGACGTTGCGGACGCCCGTGGCCCCGCTGGCGACGGCGACGTCGACGAGTTCGCCGACGCGGCTGGTGTTCGTCACGTCGACGGCGATCCCCTGCTGGGCGACGTACCGCGTCTGGTTGGGCGGCTGCTCGGGTCCACCGCGTTCGGACTCGTCGTAGAGGTTGTAATCGGTCGTCCGGATCTGGTCCTCCGAGATGCCCGCGTCGAGGAGGGCGCTCCGGAGTCGCGAGGTGTTGGCGGCGAGGCGGTCCGTGGCGGTCTGGGGCTCCTCGGCGGTCGCGGCCGATTCGAGGTGGAGGACCGCGACGTCCGGTTCCGCCTGGACGTCGCCGGAAGCCGAGACGGAGATAGTCGTCGCGGATCCGGTCGCGTTGCCCGCCTGGGCGGTCTGTGCCTGGGGTTCCGGTGCGACCGCGACTGCCGTCATCGTCCCCGCGAGGAGGACGACGAAGACGACGCTGATCGCCGATCGGTGCGCTGATCCCATACCTGTCCGTCCGCTGGATCGGGTTTTGTTATGCGGCTTCAATTCCGGAGAGCCGGTTCTCGCGTTCGGAAGCCCCTTCGGAGATAGCAGGGGCGTAGCGGTAAGCCGAATCTACGCGTCCGATTCCCGTCGCTGGAGCCTCCTACATCCCCATGTCGCTGGCGGCATCGGGGACCGGTAGTGCCGTCGGGTCGACGCCGAGAAGTTCGCCGGCGTGGTCCAGCGCCATGTCGAAGCCGTAGTAGCGTTCGAGTTCGTCGCCGTCGGCGGTCGGTCGCACCTTGAGCATTGCGTATCCATCGCGGTTCTGCGCGATGGCGGCGGTGCCCGTCGCGCCGTCGCCCTCGCCCTCGAACGCCAGGATGCGCTCGGTGTCGGTCTCGTAGTAGCGGGCCGTCACGCCGTTCGCACTCGCCTCCGCGTCGGTCATTGCGAGGGAGTTCGACGCCGGGGGAGTGAAAGCTGTCGGTCCGCGGTCGACGACCCGACGCAGGAGTAGAAGACTTTTCACCCGACGTGGGCAGGTACCATCCGAGAAGGTTCCCGTGACCGAACGAACGACTGACGGTTCGTCGACGCTCGCCCGGGTTCGCGACGGCCTCGAGCGCCGGTTCGGCGTCGACCCCAGATCGCTGGCCGCGTTGCGTATCGCGCTCGGGACGCTGCTGTTACTCGACCTCGCCCTGCGAGCGCGCGACCTGGCGACCTTCTACAGCGACGTCGGCGTGTTCCCGCGGTCGGCCCTGGCCCACCACTATCCGGCCATGGGGTCGCTGTCAGTCCACGCCATCACCGGTGAGGTCTGGGTGCAGGGCGTCCTGTTCCTGGTGGCCGCGGCGTTCGCGACGGCGCTGCTCGTCGGCTATCGGACCCGCCTCGCCACGCTGGCGTCCCTCGTGTTGCTCGTCTCCCTGCACGCCCGCAACCCGATGGTCCTCAACGCCGGCGACGTGCTGTTCCGCAGGCTGCTGTTCTGGGGACTCTTCCTCCCCCTCGGTGCCAGGTGGGCGGTCGACGTCGACACCGCGGCCACCGGCGACGCTGGCGATGATGGCCGCGACTGGATAGCGACCGTCGCCACCGCGGCGTTGCTGGTGCAGGTGGTGCTGGTGTACTTCGCCAACGTCGCGTTCAAACTCCGGACCGACGTCTGGCTCCAGGGGGACGCTATCCGGTACGTGTTCGAACTGGACCGGTTCACGGTCGGTCTGGCGTCCTCCGTCGCGCAGTACCCGAGGCTGCTCGAACTGGCCGCGCTGGGGTGGTTCGCGCTGCTCTGTATCTCGCCGCTGCTCCTCGTCGTCACCGGCCGGGCCCGCCTCCTGCTGGTCTCGCTGTTCGCCTCGGGACACCTCGGCATGTTTCTGACGATGGACCTGGGTATTTTCCCGCTCGTCTCCCTCACAGCGTTACTTCCCTTCCTCCCGCCGTCTGTGTGGGACCGGGTCGAAGCGGCCACCGAACCGGTGCGGATGCGCCTCTGGACTGGCTTCCCTTCGGTCGACCCCCGTCGTGTGGAACTCCCCGTCGGACAGCGAGCCAGAACAGCGCGCTCGGTGTTTCTGGCTGGATTGCTGGCGTCGATGCTCCTCCTCAACGCTGTCGCCGTCGGACTCGTCGACGCCCCGGCGGGGACACCGGAGGCCGTGGAGGACCGATCCTGGAACATGTTCGGGAATCCGCCGGAGTCGGAGAGCTGGTACGTCGCGTACGCGACGCTCGACTCGGGGCGAAACGTGTCCGGGCACGTCTCGGCGGCACGCTGGGGCGGGCCAACGGACGGTCGCGACAGGTATCCACGAGGACGCTGGCGGAAGTTCACCTCGAACGTCGACAGGGGCGACGAGGACCAGTTAGTGGCAGCGCTCGGGCGGGACGTCTGTCGTCGCTGGTCCGCCAGCGGTGACCAGCAGGTTCGCGCCGTCACGCTCGAACGCGTGGACGAGGAGTCCGTGCTGGATGGCCCGGACCGGCGCACGAGTACCGTCGTCTGGCGTGGCGACTGCTGAGGTGGGCACCGGCCGACAGGAAGCGCAAGGAACTACTGGCCCTGCTACCTTCGCTCGTGCATGACCAGGTGGCTCCAGAGCGGGCGGCGGCGAGATGTGTGCGTCTTCCTCGCCGACGAGGGCGAACTCACTGGACAGAAGCTCAAGACCCATCTCGAACGCCACTACGACACACGCATCGACCCGAAGAGTTTCTACGGCGCGCTCTCGGCGCTGGTCGATTCGGGGTTCGTCGAGAAGCACGAGGACGGCATCGCGGACGTGTACTCACTCACCGAGGCGGGCGAACGTCGCGTGCACGAACACTACGAATGGATGCGTGAGCATCTGGATGGGGACCGCGAGCACCCGGACGGGTAGAGCGAGCGGCCGACGAATGACTTTTCACGGGGCTCCGTGACGGACGGCCATGGGACGGAGACGGGCGGCTATCTACGGCATCCTCGACGCGACGCCGTTCGCTATCGGTCTGGCTATCGCCGTGTGGAGCGTCGGCGAGATGTTCGCACCGGGTCGATTGCTACTCATTGCGCTCCTCCTCGGCGCCGGCGTCGGGTCGCTCCTGGCGACGCTCAGCGCGAGTCGGTACGTCGCAGACGGGACGCGGCTCTGGCTGATCAGGGCAGCCCTCGACACGGTGCTCTGGTGGTCCTGACCGGAGGTTTATAAGAAAGAGCGGACCAGCCGGCCTATGCGAATCGTAACTCCACTCGACCGACTTCTCCAGCTGGGGGGTGATGGCGTGACGATGCTGTTCTGGTTGCTGGCCGTCGCTGGCGCGCTCGCGTTCGTGCTCACCGACCTCCCGGAAGCACTCTCCATGGGAATGGCCGGGACCGGGACGACGATGTACTGGCTCCGCTTCCGGAACATCACAGTCGCAGAACTCCTCACGTAGATCCGGTCCCGGTCCGTACCCACCGGTGGGAACGACGGGGACGTGGCCGTCACTCCAGCAACTGGTCGGCAATGGTGTTCCGCAGGACTTCGCTCGTCCCCTCGTAGATTTCGTTGAGCTTCGCGTCGCGGTAGAACCGTTCTGCCGGGAAGTCCTTCGTGTAGCCGTAGCCGCCGTGGATCTGGATGCCCTCGTTGGCGACCTCGCGGGAGATCTCCGAGGCGTAGAGCTTGGCCTGGGCGGCCTCCTTCACGAAGTCTTCGTCGCGCATCTTCAGGTCTGCGGCCCGGTGCATCAGCATGCGCGCGGCCTGGAGCTTCGTGTCCATGTCGGCCAGTTTGTGCTGGATGGCCTGGAAGTCGGAGATGGGCTGGTCGAACTGCTCGCGCTCCTGGGCGTACTCCAGCGCCGCGTCGAGGGCGGCCTGCGCGATGCCGACGCCGCGCGCGGCGATGGTGATCCGCCCGCCGTTGAGCGTCTTGAGCGCGTGGACGAACCCCCGACCCTCCTCGCCGAGGCGGCGGTCCGCCGGGAGTCGCATCTCGTCGAATCGCAGCTCCGCCGTCGGACACCCCTTGTCACCGAGTTTGTGCTCGGTCCCCTCGACGTGGAACCCCTCGTCCTCGTCCGGCCGGACGACGAACGACGAAATGCCCCTGTTCCCCGCTTCGGGGTCCGTCTTGGCGAAGAGGACGACTGTGTCCGCGACGGAGCCGTTGGATATCCAGAGTTTGCCGCCGTTGACGACGTACTCGTCCCCGTCTCGCTCTGCGGTGGTCTCCATCGCCGGCACGTCGCTCCCCGCGCCAGCCTCGGAGAGGGCGAAGGCCCCGACCTCCTCGCCGTCGGCCAGCGGGACGAGGTACTCCTCTTTCTGATCCTCGTCGCCGAACTCGTCGATCATGTTACAGGCCAGCGAGATGTGGGCGGCGACGATGGTCCCGAGGCCGCCGCTGCCTCGCGATATCTCTTCGAGCGCCATGGCGTAGGCGTGGTAGTCCAGCCCCGCGCCGCCGTACTCCTCTGAAATTGGCATCCCCAGTAGCCCGAGATCGGCCATCTGGTCGACGAGGTCCTGTGGGAACTCGTCTGTCTCGTCGATGTCGCTCGCGCGCGGAACGACCTCTTCGTCGACGAACTCCGCGACCATCTCCCGGATCTGTCGCTGTTCCTGCGTCGGCGCGAAATCCATGCTAGCAGGTATCGTGGGACGGGCCTTGATTGTTCGCCCATGATCTGTGGAAAGCGGGCTAGAAACTGACGGAATCGGCGAGAACTACAACCAGAAAGCCCCGGCCGTCTCACCTCCCGCGGCTCGCTGTCGTCCGAGAATCGAAGATTCTCGTGATGACGAAAGACGGCGCGCCGTCTTTCGAACCACGCGCGCTCACTCCGTTCGCGTGCTTCCTTCGCCGGGGTTCGGTGAGACGGCCGCCCCTTTCAATCCCACCCGCATCTCCGATTAACCAGCCGACTCAGGGTGGGACTGAAACGGTCGGGGCTTTCTGGTTGTCGTTTGACGGTACGACGTTCCCGGTACCGAATCCGCTCGAATTCACTCCTGGTCGTACTCGTAGAACCCTTGGCCGGTCTTCTTGCCGAGGTCGCCTGCCTCCACCTTCCGTTTCAACAGGTAGGCGGGCTTGTACCGGTCGCCCAGTTCATCGTGGAGCGTCTCGGAGGCGTGGAGGCAGACGTCGAGGCCGACGTGGTCCGCGAGTTCCAGGGGCCCCATCGGGACGTTGGTCCCGAGTTTCAGTCCGCGGTCGATATCGTCCTTCGTGGCGACTCCCTCGTCGAGGGCGCGGATTCCCTCGTTGATCCAGGGCATCAGCACCCGATTTACCACGAACCCGGGCTTGTCGTCGGACTCCCAGGTCTCCTTGTCGAGGGACTCGGCGAACTCGTGGGCAGTCCGGAGCGCCTCTGCACTCGTCTTCTCGCCGTCCACGACTTCGACGCCGGGCATTATCGGGACGGGGTTCATGAAGTGGAGGCCGACGACCTGTGCCGGACGGTCGGTGGCCTCGGCGATGCTCGTTATCGAGAGCGTGCTGGTGTTGGTCGCCAGGATGGCCCCGTCGCCACAGACGTCGTCGAGGTCCGCGAACACCTTGCGCTTGACGTCCATCGATTCGACGACGGCCTCGATGGCCAGATCGGCGTCGCCCAGGTTCGCGGTTTCCGTCGACCCGTCGATGCGGTCCAGTGCGGCGTCGGCCTCCTCGCGCGTCAGGTCGTCCCTGCCGACCAGTCGGTCCAGGCTGTCGTCGATGCGGTCGAAACCGGCGTCGACGAGGTCCGATTCGACGTCGACCATCGTCACGTCGTAGCCGGCCGTCGCGGCGACCTGTGCGATGCCGGCGCCCATCGTCCCCGCGCCGACGACGCCGACCGTCTGGATACTGACGATCTCACTCATGCGAGAATGGTCGCCCGCCTGTCGTATAGAGGTGCCGTCGAGCGAGCACGCAGATCGGTCGCGTGAATTGCTACCACGAGACCCGCTCCGTCCGGGGATATTGGCAATTCCTGCCTCGCCGAACGCGGATTGACTCGCTTCGTAGTAAATGTCAGTAACAAAATACTTGGTCGGTCGCCGAGAACCGACACCTGATGCGGCCCATCGACGACACTCCACTGGCTCGGGACGGCAAAGTGCTGATTCTCGCGTACGACCACGGCATGGAACACGGCCCGGTCGACTTCGAGGAGCGCCCGGAGAGCGCTGACCCGGAGTCCATCTTCCGGACGGCGACCCACGACGCGGTCACCGCACTGGCGGTCCAGAAGGGACCCGCGGAGGCGTACTACCCCTCCTACGAGGACGACGTGACGCTACTGGCGAAGCTCAACGGCACCTCCAACATGTGGATGGGCGAGCCGGACTCGTCCGTCACGTGCTCCGTCGAGTACGCGGCCACCCAGCTGGAGGCCGACGCCATCGGCTTCACGGTGTACCCCGGCTCGAACAAGGAGACGGAGATGGTCGAGGAGTTCCGCGAAGCCCAGGAGGCGGCCCGGGACTACGACATGCCCGTCGTGCTGTGGTCCTACCCGCGCGGTCAGGGACTCAAGAACGACACCAAGGAGAGCACCATCGCCTACGCGGCCCGACTCGGGCTGGAACTCGGCGCCGACGTGACGAAGGTCAAGTACCCCGGTAGCCGCCAGGGGATGGAACAGGCGGTTCAGATGGCCGGCAAGTCGAAGGTCATCATGAGCGGCGGCTCCAAGGTGTCCGACGAGGCGTTCCTGGACAGCGTCCGCGCGGTGATGGACGCCGGCGGCGCCGGCCTCGCGGTCGGGCGCAACGTCTGGCAGCGTCAGGACCCCGAGAGCCTGCTCGACTCGCTCGAACGCGTCATCTATAAGGACGATACCGTCGACGCTGCACTTCGATGAACGGCTCGCTCGACGTGTCCAGCGACGAAACGAATTCGACCGTCGACGCCGTCGTCGAGACCATCGCCGAGACGGCGCCCGAGGTCCGGACGGCCATCGCCGAGTACCGACAGTACACGGCGGACTCCAACGCGACCGGCGACCAGCAACTGGCCGCCGACGTCCGTGCCGACGAACTGTTCGAGGAGCGACTGCTGGCCATCGACGGCGTCGCGAGCTACGCAAGCGAGGAGCGCGAGGACGTCGTCACCCAGGACCGCGACGACGTTGCCACTGACGAGGGCGATCTCCACGTCGCGATGGACCCGCTCGACGGCTCGTCGAACCTCAAGCCCAACAGCGGGATGGGTACGATATTCGGTGTCTACGAGACCCAGCCACCGACGGTCGGTCGCGACCTCGTCGCCGCGGGGTACGTCATCTATGGCCCCGTCACGAGCATGGTCGTCGCCCGCGACGGGAGCGTCACGGAGTACCTCCTCCACGACGGCGAGTCCCGCGTCGTCGACGACGACGTCACCATCTCCGACGACCCGACGGTGTACGGCTTCGGCGGCGGCGAACCCAGTTGGACCGACGCGTTCACCGAGTTCGCCGACGACGTCCGCGAGGAACTCAAGCTCCGCTACGGCGGCGCGATGATCGCCGACATCAGCCAGGTGCTCACCTACGGCGGCATCTTCGCGTACCCCGCGCTCCGCGACGCCCCCGAGGGCAAACTGCGCCTCCAGTTCGAGGGCCAGCCGATGGGCTACGTCGTCGAGACCGCCGGCGGTCGCTCCTCGAACGGCGAGCAGTCGCTGCTGGACGTCGAACCCGACGAACTCCACGAGCGCACGCCGCTCTACGTCGGGAACTCCGACCTCGTCGACCGGCTCGAAGCGGCACTCGACTGATTCTCGACCGCGCCGGTGCGCACGTTTCGGTCAGTATCCCAGGTAGATAGCCAGGGCCTTGAGCACGCCGTAGGTGCCGACGACGAGACCGACGATCCCTGTGAGAACCGTCCCGACCAGCCCGTCGGGCCAGAGGGCCAGCGGGTTCGGTATCGGGACGTCGAATCCCCCTCCGTCGCCACTGTTCTCGCTCCCGTTGGCCTCCTCGCCGGTATCGTTGCCGTCGTTCGAGAGCAGGCCGCCCCCGCTTTCTTCGGTGGGCGTCTCGTCTCGCGTGACCACTCGAAGGTCGCCAGCGACGGTGCCGTTCACGCTGACGGTCCCGTTGCTGACGGCGCGCGTGGCGAAGGACACCGACCTCGTCTCGCCCGCGTCGACCGTCACTCGCCGCGTGTCGACGACCCGGGACCCGACTGACAGGCCAGCGAGGAAGGAGCCCCGCTCGATTCCGTCGTTCGCGAGCGTCACTTCGACGACGACGTACTCGCCGAGGGGGACCGAGTCGCGGACGAGGCGTGCGTCGGCGACGCGAATGTCGCCTCCGTCACCCCCGTCGCTCGCTTCCCAGTCTCGCTCCGCCCCCGACGCGCCGACGACGAACGTCGACAGTCCGGGGGACTCGGCCTCGTAGACGACCGTCGACTTCGTCGCGCGGACCACTTCGGTGGGGAGTTCGGTCCAGTTCCCGTCGTCACGGTACAGCGCGACGTCGGAGTAGGAGATGCCGGCCCGGGAGAGCCGCGAGGCGGAGACGGAGAAGCGGAACGTCGGATCGCGGACGGTCTCGTTCCCGTGGTCGATGGAGACTACCGTGAGCGCCTCGCGCCCCGTTCCGTCCTCGAAACCGGGAGCCGTGGCGTTGCCACAGACGTTCAGGCGAAGCGTCTCGTCGGTCGGGAGCGTGACGCGGAGCGAGCGCACCGTCACGTCGTCGTCACCCACGAGGCGGCCGTACTCGTCGGTGATCCGGACGCGTTCCTCGGTCCGGTTCGAACTCACCACGACGAGGCGACGGGCGCTGTCGTTCGTCGCCGTGACGCCGACGCCGCGCTTGCTCGGCGCGTCGTGGACCGTCACCGACCAGTTCGCCGTGTCCGCGTTACCGCCTTCGTCGGCGACGGTCAGGCCCACCCGGTGGGTCCCTGGCTCGTCGAAGGCGTGTTCGAAGCCGCTCCCGTTGGCCAAAGTCTCGCCGTCGACGGTCCACTCGTAGTCGACGACGCCGACGTTGTCGGTGCTGGCCGACCCGTCGAAGCGGGCGCGGTCACCCGCTTCGACGTGGCTGGGGCCGTCGATTTCTGTGGTCGGCGCCGTCGCGTCGCGGACGAACGTCTCCGCCGTGGTGAGATTGACGAAGAGGCCTGATTCGTCCTCGAGCGAGGTCACCTCGACGGTGTAGACCCCGTCTTCGGGAAAGTGGACGGTCCGCACGTGGGGGACGCCGAAGACGTTGTCGTCGACGGCGCGGAAGTCGGCCCTGGTCAGGTTCGCCGACGTCGGGCCGCGGATCTCGACGTCGAGCCCGGTCAGCGGTTCGTTCGACCGGGCGACGATCTTCGCCGCCGACTCGTTGACACGTTTGAGTCTGAACTCCCGGAGGAAGGGGAGCCGGCTGTCCATGCCGGTGACGGTGACCGAGTCGCTGGCGAGCGCGTTCCCGGCGGCGTCGGTGACGGCACCGTCGGCGGGGCTCCGGACGGTGACCGTGTCGGTGTTGACACCGGATTCGAGGAAGAGCTTCACCGTCGCGTTCGACCCGCTCTCGGTGACGTTGATCGACGCGAGGTCGCCGTCGCTGAGCGAGAAGTCCTCGACGTCGATGGACGCTTCGTCGACGTCGGTATCGTCCGCGACGGTGACCTGCATCGTCGTGGCGTTGACCCGCTCTCCCCCGGCCAGTGTCGGCGGAGTGTCGTCCGACTCCTGGGCGAGGGCCGAGGTCGCCAGTAGTAGCGAGAGTACCAGCACCGCGACGATGGCCAGGACGGCGGCCCGCGCTCGCCACCGCTCGCTGGGCGAGGCGGACGGCGCCGCTGGCGAGGACGAGGCGTTCACTACCGGTCCAGTTTCCCGCCCCGGAGCATCAATAACCCGGCGCGATTACAACTGGTGATAACCGGGAGCGGTCGCGGCGGGGACAAACGTTGTTACAGCCCCGTCCGTGGTACGTGGTATGAAGGTCCACATCGCGGCCGGCGCGAGCGAGGACGAGGCGTCGGCCATCGCCGCCGCGGTCGCGGAACACGTCGGCGAGACGGTCGAGGTGTTCGTCGGCGACGCCGAGGAACCCGCCGTCGTCCACGACGCCGATGCTGCCCCCGCGACCGACGGGCACGCGTCCGGTCCGGGCGACGTGTCGGACGATGCCGAGGAGGACCTCGGGCCGACCGACCGCGAGCGCCGACTGCTTGAGGAGATCGCCGACGTCCACCGCGGCGGCCCGGAGAAGTACCGTGACCGGTTGAGCGAGCAAGGGAAGCTGTTCGTCCGCGACCGCCTCGACCTGTGGTTCGGTGGCGACGGGGCCGGGGGAAACGGGCCCGACGGAGAAGACGGCGACGACGGCGTCCGCTTCGAGGACGGGACGTTCGCCAACTTCGACGCCTGGCACGAGGACTCTCCGGACGTGGACGAGGCGGACCCGGACACCCGGCTGCCGGCCGACGGCCTGCTGACCGGCGCGGCCACCTTCGAGGGCAGGGACCTGTTCTTCATGGCCAACGACTTCACCGTCAAGGCCGGGTCGATGGCCGAGAAGGGCGTCGAGAAGTTCCTCCGGATGCAACAGCGGGCGCTCAAGACCGGCAAACCGGTCCTCTACCTGATGGACTCCTCCGGCGGGCGCATCGACCAGCAGCGGGGCTTCTTCGCCAACCGCGAGGGCATCGGGAAGTACTACTACAACCACTCGATGCTGTCCGGGCGCGTGCCACAGATCTGCGTCCTCTACGGGCCCTGCATCGCCGGCGCGGCCTACACGCCCGTCTTCGCCGATTTCACGGTGATGGTGAAGGGGATGTCGGCGATGGCCATCGCCAGCCCGCGGATGGTCGAGATGGTCACGGGTGAAGAAATCGACCTGGACGAACTGGGCGGCCCCGGGGTTCACGCCCGCCACTCCGGGAGCGCCGACCTGGTCGCCGAGGACGAGGAGCACGCCCGCGAACTGGTGGCACAGCTGATCTCTTATCTCCCGGACAGCGCCGGCGACTCGCCGCCCCAGACCGAGGGCACCGAGCCCGAGAAACCACCCGCCGGCATCGACTCCGTCATCCCCGAGGCGCCCAACAGGGGGTACGACGTCCGGCGCGTGATCGACCGGGTGGTCGACGCGGGCTCCGTCCTCGAACTCCGGCCGGAGTACGGGCGAGAGATCCTCACCGCGTTCGCCCGCATCGACGGTCGCCCGGTCGGCATCGTCGCCAACCAGCCGAACCAGCGCGCCGGCGCCATCTTCCCCGACGCCGCGGAGAAAGCCGCCCAGTTCGTCTGGACCTGCGACGCCTACGACGTCCCCCTGCTGTACCTCTGTGACACTCCCGGATTCATGGCCGGTTCACAGGTCGAAAAGGAGGGCATCCTCGAACAGGGCAAGAAGATGATCTACGCGACGTCGTCGGCCACGGTCCCGAAGCAGTGCGTCGTCCTCCGGAAGGCCTACGGCGCCGGCATCTACGCCATGTCCGGGCCGGCCTACGACCCGGAGGCGACGCTCGGTCTTCCTTCGGGAGAGATCGCCATCATGGGCCCCGAGGCGGCCATTAACGCCGTCTACGCGAACAAGCTGGACGGCATCGAGGACGAAGCGGAGCGCGAACGGCGGGCACAGGAACTCCGCGAGGCGTATCGCGAGGACATCGACGTCCACCGGATGGCCAGCGAGGTGGTCATCGACGAGGTCGTCCCGCCGAGCGACCTGCGAGCCCAGCTCGCGGCCCGCTTCGAGTTCTACGAGACCGTCGAGAAGGACCTGCCCGAGAAGAAACACGGGACCGTCATCTGAGTGAGAATCGCCGTCGGCCACAGCAACTGACGGCGCTACTCGCCGTCCGTCGCCGCCTCGTATTCCTCGCGGGTGACGCTGTAGCGACGGACGTCGGCGGGTTCGTCGCCGTAGACGAGTTCGTTCCGGAACAGGCCCTCGTAGGTCCCGCCGTGGGCCTCGACGTACTTCTCGATGGCGCGCCGCGACTGCTCGTTGTCCACGTGGCAGGTGACGCCGACGACCTCCAGGTCGAGTCGCTCGAAGGCGAGTTCGAACAGCGCCGCCGCGCGCTCTCCGGAGTAGCTCCGGCCCCAGAACCGCTTGCGTAGCCACACGCCGAGCGTGCCGCGACGGCGCTCCCAGTCGACGTCGAGGGCGGCGCCGCCGGCGATCTCACCGGCGCCCGCCTCGCCCTCGGCCGGCCGGATCAGGTACGCTGCGCCCTCGCCGTCCTCACGATCGGCGGTGACTGTCTCGATGAACTCCAGGGAGTCCTTTGGCGTCTGGTGGGGGTTCCACGTGAGATACCGAGTTATCTCGTCGATGGCCGGTTCGTGGTGCGAGGCGATTTCGTAGAGTGTTAGCGGGTCGATGGTTTCCGCAGTCAGCGCATCGAGTTCCAGGCGGTCGGTTTCGAGCCGCTCCGGGAAGAGGTCGCCCATGGTTCGACGTCGGGAGACTGGCTCTTAACGCTACTCAGGCCGTGCCATCCGTTCTCGTTCGCCGGGGCGAAGTGGGAAATAACAGGTAGCTTTTTGATATATTGCGCCCACCTATCCGGTGGACCACGGTGCACCTGGTGGGAACACGGTGAATGGTGGTCCGTCGAAGGAATGGACGCACGCAACACGTCGGAGTCCCCGGTGACGAACTGGGCAGACTCACTGACGGAACGGGTGGTGGCGTCCGGCGTCGACCGCGGGGAGATAGAGCGACACCTCTGGCTCGTCGTCGTCTTCGCGCTGGTCGCGGACGTGCACCTGACGCATCTCGGACTCCAGTACGGCCTGACGGAGGGCAATCCGGTCGCCCGGTGGGCGATCGCCGCGGGGGGCATCGAGACCCTCGCCCTCGGCAAGGTGGCCGTGCTCGGCATCGCCGCGCTCGTGCGGTGGCGGCATCCACAGCACGGGCCGGTCATCCCGCTCGGACTGGCGGTCCCCTGGCTGACGGCCGTGGCGCTCAACGCCGTCACGCTGGCGTAGGACCCCGCGTCCGGGCATCGCTGTGAACCGATCCGTTACTGGCGAGACTCCCGAGTCGGGACTCGCCTGCCGGTCTCCCTGGCCGTTACCGCATCGCTTCGAGGCTCTGGACGACCGACGCCGGTGCAGTTATCCACTGACTCAGCTGGTCGTATCCTGTCACGTCGTCGGGAGCGATGGTGTACGTCGCCGATCCGGCGGACTCTTCCTCGACGTACCCGATCAGTTGCGGCGCTTTTCCGTCCAGTTCCCGGTGGCGTATCGACATAGTCTGGCCCCTCTATCTGGTGCTGGGACGTGCGCGGGGTTATAGCTGACCGCCGATTCTTGGCCGGTGAGAATCGGGCGAATATCTGGCCCTGTTCCGGTCACTCCGTGCGTTCGGGGAGGCCCATTCCCGCCAGTACGATCGCCGTCGCGCCGACCGCGAGCGCGACGAGGCCGGGGACGAACGACCCCGTGACGTCGCGGAGCGTGCCGACGAGGAACGGCCCGGCGAATCCACCGAGCTCGCCGACGGCGAAGATCAGGCTGACGGCGGTGGCGGTCAGCGCCGGACCGACGTCCTCGATCTCGGTGGGGATGGCCCGGATCAGCGGCGAGACGCCGCCGACGGCCGCGCCGGCGACGAGCACGGCCGCGCCCGCGCCGACGACGCTCTCGGCGACGACGAGCCAGCCGACGCCACCGGCGGCGGCGACGCCACAGCCCACGACAGCGGGGCGTCGTCGGCCGAGCCGGTCAGACGCGGGCGGGATCACCAGCGTCCCGGCGGCCTGGCCGACGACGAACAGCGTGGCGACGGTGGCCGCGAGGCCCGGGTCGAGGCCGCGTGACTCGAGGATGGTCGGGAGCCATCCCTGGAGGCCGTGTGCGAGTAGCAGGTAGGCCGTCCCGACGACGACGAGCAGTCGCATCGCGCGGTGGGCGAACACCTGGGCCACGTCTTCCCGGACAGAGGTGAGCGAAAACGCCGACTCGCTCCCCTCGTCGTAGGGCGTCCCGTGCTCGCGCGCGTGCCACAAGGCGACGGGGACCCAGACTGCCAGGAACGCGAGCGAGACGACCGCCAGGACGCGAAACGTCGGCCGCCAGCCGCCCAGCAGCGGTCCGAGAATCCCGCGACCGACGCTGTAGGCGGCGGCGATGCCCGCGTAGGAGCCAAGCAGGTACACCGTCGACATCGTCCCGAGCAACCGCGGGGGAAAGACGCCGGCGACGAGCTTCGGCAGCCCGAAGGTGATCGCCGTGGCGCCGACGGCCAGCAGCACCGTCGTCGCCAGCATGTCCGGGAAGCCGACGGTGAACGAGCGGAGGAACTGCGCGACGCCGAAGACCGCGAGGGCGGCCGCGATGCCGGTTCGCGCGCCGACCCGGTCGAGGACGAGCCCGGTGAGCAAGGAGAGGGGGACGTACGTCAGCGGTATCGCCCCGACGAGCGCGCCGGCCTGGGCGCCGGTGAACCCGAGCTGGTCGCTGATCGGGTCGAGAAACGCCGCGAGCGCGAACCAGTTTGCCATCAGGAGCAGGTAGCTGACGCCGCCCAGCACGACCAGCGCGTAGGAACTGGGAGCCACGGCGTCTCCGTGTTCGGTCCCGTCTCCGCGGTCCATCTACTCCGGAGTCGGGTGATCGGCGCAAAAACTCTGTCGGCCGGGCCACACGCGCTCGTCAGGTCAGTCCGCCCGTTCGGACAGCACCGTTCGCTCGAAGGCACAGACCACCTCGTCGTCCTGGTTGCGGGCCTCGACGGCCATCGTGACGACGCCCCGTTCCCCGTCTGAGGTCTCCCGTTTGTCGAGCACCGTCGTCTCTGCCCGGATCGTGTCGCCGTGGAAGACGGGCGCGGGGTGTTCGACATCGTCGTAGCCCAGGTTGGCGACGATGGTCCCGTCCGTCGTCTCCGGGATGGTCATCCCCACGGCGAGGGACATGGTGTACAGGCCGTTGACGAGGCGCTCGCCGAACTCGGTGTCCGCGGCGAACTCGGCGTCGAGGTGGATGGGCTGCTGGTTCATCGTCAGGTCGCAAAAGCGCTGGTTGTCGCTCTCGGAGATGGTTCGCGAACGCGGGTGTTCGATGGTCTCCCCGACCTCGAACCCTTCGTAGTACTTCCCGGGCATACGTTGCAGGACGGTTTCGCCGACCAAAGGTGTCCGGGAGAAAACCTCTCCCCTGCGGAACCCCTCGATAGGCCATGCCCACCGTCCGAACGAACGACGTCGATACCTACTACGAACGGCGCGGAAGCGGCCCACCCATCGTGTTCGTTCACGGTGCCATCCTGGACCACTCCCAGTGGGACCCCCAGGTGGACGAACTCGGCGAGGACTACGAGACCATCGCCTACGACGTCCGCGGCCACGGTCGGACCGGCGGTTCTGACAGAGGAACCTACTCGATCGACCTCTTCGCCGACGACCTCGACGCGCTGCTCGCGGCGCTCGACCTGGAAAATCCGGTGCTCTGCGGGCTCTCGACGGGCGGGTGTATCGCGCAGGTGTACGCGGCCCGCCACCCCGAGCGGCTGGCAGGACTCGTCCTCGCGGACACGTTCACGCCCGCCATCGACGACTGGCGCGAGTGGCTCCAGCGAGTCGCCCTGCTGAAAGCGACTGTGCCGCCGGTCCGCCTCGTCGGGTACCAACGGGTGGAACGGGTCATGGTGTGGCTTCAGGAACGGTTCGCGGGCGAGGGCGTCAGCGGTGACTACGAGCAGATCGAGCGACTTCGGACGGCGGGCCCGAAGATGGAGACAGACGAGTTCGTCAAGGTGATCCGCGCCGTCGCGAACTTCCACCGGACGACTATCGACTTCGGCTCGATACCTGTGCCGACGCTGGTCCTCTACGGGGAACGCGAACCGCTGTTCGTCCGCCGGCACGCGTCGAAACTGAGCGCTGAGATACGGAATGCGACCGTCAGGGCCGTTCCCGGGGCCGGACACGCGTCGAACCTCGACGAACCCGAGTTCTTCACGGGCGCACTACGGGAGTTCCTCTCGGGGATAGAAACGCGGCCAGAGAACTGAGACGCCGGTGAGATGGACAGGTCGCTACAGGAACCGGAACGTCTCGAGGTTCTGCGGGGCGAAGGTGCGCATGTTGAACTCGTGGTAGAGCCCGGAGGAGAGATCCTGCGTCGCGGACTCGTCGCCGTGGACGCAGAGCACTTTCTCGGGGCGGGGGTTCATCGTCCGGACGAAGTTCTCCAGGCCCTGGCGGTCGGCGTGGCCGGAGAAGCCGTCGACGGTCTCGACGTTCATCTCCATCGAGACGGTGTTCGAACGACCGGAGCCGCCGCCGACGGGGATCTCGTTCTGGCCGTTCTGGATCCGGCGGCCGAGCGTGCCCTGGGCCTGGTAGTCGACGAACACCAGCGATGAGTCCGGGTCGGGGCCGAGGTGTTCGAGCCAGGACGTGATCGGCCCGCCGGTGACCATCCCCGACGTCGAGAGGACGATACAGGGCTCGCCGTCGGCGACGGCCTCGCGTTCGTCGTCGCCGCCGTCGACGTGTTCGAACTGGTCGGCGAGGAACGGGTTCTCGTCCTCGTCGAAGATGCGGTCCCGGAGGTCGTCGCGGAGGTACTCCGGGTAGGTCGTGTGGATGGCAGTGGCCTCCCAGATCATTCCGTCGAGGTAGACGGGCATCTCCGGGATGTCGCCGTTGCGCATCGCCTCTTCGAGGACGAGCATTATCTCCTGGGACCGACCGACGGCGAAGGCGGGGACGAGCACCGTGCCGTCCCGCTCGTAGGTCTCGTTGATGACGCGCTTCAGGTCGCGTTCGGAGTCGCCCTGGTCGGTCTGGTAGTCGTTGCGCCCGCCGTAGGTCGATTCGAGGACGAGCGTCTCGACGCGCGGGAAGTCGTTGACGGCGCCGTCGAACAGCCGGGTGTCGTCGTAGTGGATGTCGCCGGAGAAGGCGACGTTGTAGAGGCCGTCGCCGATGTGGAAGTGTGACACGGCGGAGCCGAGGATGTGCCCGGCGTTGTGCAGCGTCAGCTTGACGTCCGGTGCGATGTCGGTGACGTCGCCGTACTCGATGGGGACGGTGTGCTTGATCGCCTCGCGGACCATCTCGGAGTCGTAGGGCTGGGTGCGACCCTCCTTCGAGGCGGCGTCGATGTAATCCAGCGTGAGCAGTCCCATCAGGTCCCGGGTGGGTTCGGTGCAGTAGATGGGACCATCGTAGCCGTGCTCGAACAGTAGCGGGACGAACGCGGAGTGGTCGAGGTGGGCGTGGGTGAGCACGACCGCGTCGATAGACGTCGCGCCCGACCCGAGCCCTTCGGGGATGTGGAGGTACGGCATCTCGTCCTCGGCTCCGGGCTTGTCGCCGCAGTCGACGAGGATCCGGGTGTCCGGCGTCGAGAGGATGAACGCGGCGCGGCCGACCTCGCGACAACACCCCAGCGTCGTGATCCGGACCCACTCGTCGTCGGACATGGGTTCGCGGTGGATCTGGCGGCCGACGCGTTCGAGGATGTCACGGCGGTCCTCCCGTTCCTGCTTGAGGAAGTTGCGGACGTTCTGGACCGTCGAGGACTCGATGGGCGGCGTCCGGACGACTTCCGGCGTCCAGCCGACTTTCTGTGTTATCTCCCGGAGGGTCGCGCCGTGGCGACCGATGACTATCCCGGGCTTCTGGGCCTCGATGACGACCTCACCGGTGTCGGCGTGGAAGTCCAGATCCGTGACGCCCGCCTCCTCGGGGATGACGTCCGAAATCTCTTCGCGGGCCTGGTCGGCCGGGGAGAGCACCTCGGGGTCGGGACGGACGGTGATCCGCTTGCGGAGTTTGCTCGCGAGCCGCCGGATCAGGTCCCCGTCGCTGGCGAACTCCCTGGGATCCCGGGTGTAGATGACGAGTTCGGGCCCCTCGTATTTCACGTCGGAGATGGAGATTCGGTTCGGAACCTCGTCGGCGATCGTTGCGCGGACCGTCTCTAGCTGCTTGTCTACCGTACTCATAACTCAGACGCGATTGTGGCGGTTCCCGGGGCGGCTGGACCCGACGACCAGCGTGACCCGGGTTCGACACGGTCTAGGAACATCATTGAAACTCTGTAATCGGCTCTCGGTAACGTCTCCGGACCGTCGAACGTCCGGAAAACCGGCCTATGGTTCAGCGTATCTCCTGCCAATATAAAAGCCTTCGCAATACGGAGTTTCCGGTGGCCGACCGGCTGGCAGTCGGTAGACAGTTGCCCAGTGGAGACGAACTCGCCGCTATGCACGTGACGCGAGAGACAGTCCGCGACCAGCGGAACTGGGTCGCGGAGCGGACACCCGTCGTCACCGACCTGATAAACGAGACGCGCGCGGGCCTGGGGGACCACTTCGACGTCGACGTCGATACCGTCACCGTGGACCAGGTCGACGACGCGGTCGACGCCGTCTTCACCGACGGCGACCGCGCGGTCAACGTCGCCGCCATGATCGGTATCCTCCGCGATCTCGACGTCGAGGGCGATTATCCCGGGTTCGTCGTCGACGAACTGATCGGTCGGGAACTCGCCGCGACGATAGCCGGCGACCAGCCCCTGCGATTGCTGGCCGAGGCGACATTCCACTACGCCGACGTCCGAACCCACGGCGACCCGGACGACCCCGCAGACGGGGCGGGCCTCGACGACCTGGACGCCGCGCTTGCCGCCGGTTTCCAGACGCGCTTGCCCGGGTGGCCCTGGCGCGAGCGTCCCAGCCCCTTCAGGACCGGAACCGAATGACGCCGCCGTCCCCACGCTTTTCCTTCCCCCCTTCGTGGGGCGGATATGGACACCATCGGGATCGTCTGCGAGGCCGACCATCCCGTGTTCGGGCGGGCGGCCGAACGTCTCGCAGCACGCGGGTTCGGCGTCGAGTTCTTCTCACCGGGCGAGCCGCTCGGTCCGGACGCGCTCGACGGACTCGACGCGCTCGCTAACACCGTGCTCAGCCCCCGGTCGTTCGCCGTGCTCCGCGAAGCCGACCGGGCCGGCCTGGAGACCTGGAACGGGTACGCACCGACGACGATGCTCTCCTGCCGGCTCCTCTCCCTGCACGCACTCGACCGGCTGGGCTGTCAGGTACCGTCGACTGGACCGTCCGAAACTGACGGCGACGCCGTCGAACGGGCCCGGTTTCGCTGGGACCAGCCCACGGCTGCGCGGGCGGACGTCCCCGTCGAGCGCGTCCGGACCGAGCCGGTGACCTACCGGTACTACGCGGTCGACGACGGCGTGGAGACCCACGTCCACGCGATGGTCCTGCGGTCGGAACTGGACGGTTATCGGCCCGCCGCGGAGGAGGCCGACGTCGACGTCGAACTGGCCACCCGCGTTCGCGAGTTACTCGACCGGTTCGGGGCCCGGACCGTCGCCGTCGACTTCGTCGCGACGCGGGAGGCGTTCTTCGCCGTCGACGTCGACCCGGCCCCGGACTTCTTCGGGACGGATCTGGACCGCCGCATCGCGGACTCGATCGCTTCGCTGGCGACTATCGGTGCCTGACCCCACCCCCGTAGGGTCCTCCCTGTCTGCGAACTCCGCTCCCCCCAGGCCCCCAAAACAGCGCCCGGGCCGGTCCCGGTGGACGGTGATGGATAGGCGGGGCACCGGCCCGGGCAATACACGGTGGCCCCGTCATCTGCCTTAAGGGTTCGGAGGTGGAGCAACCGAACGGGCGGGAATGAAAGGGGCCGGGCGCCCGGGGGCTTTCACGTTGGTATCGTCCATCGGTATCGCCACTCCAAGGCCTGCGAAACACAGCGCGTTTATTCCCCCCACGAATCAATACCAGGTATGACCGACGAGCAGGACCTGGGAATCACGAGTTCGAAGTCCCACCAGACGGGTGACTGGTACGCGGAGGTCGTCCAGAAAGGGGAGATGGCCGACTACGCTCCCATGGGCGGCTTCATCGTCACGCGCCCGCGCGGATACGCGGTGTGGGAACGACTGCAGGAGAACCTCGACGGCTGGTTCAAGGAGACGGGCGTCCAGAACGCCTACTTCCCGCTGTTCATCCCCGAGAGCTACCTGGAGAAGGAGAAGGACATCGTCGAGGGGTTCGACCCCGAGGTGGCCTGGGTCACCCACGGCGGCAACGAGGAACTGGAAGAGCGCCTGGCGGTCCGGCCGACGAGCGAGTCCATCATCGCGCCGTTCCTGGCCCAGTGGACGCGCTCACACCGTGACCTGCCCCTCCGGCTGAACCAGTGGTGTTCGGTCGTGCGCTGGGAGGCCACGGAGACCAAGCCGTTCTTCCGGACGAAGGAGTTCCTCTGGCAGGAGGGCCACACGGCCCACGCCGACGAGGAGAGCGCCTGGGACGAGACGATGACGCGCCTCGACCAGTACGAGCGCCTCTACGAGGAGGTGATGGCGATGCCCGTCATGAAGGGTCGCAAGCCCGAACACGACAAGTTCCCCGGCGCGCACACGACGAGCACCGTCGAGGCGCTGATGCCCGACGGGAAGTCCGTCCAGGGGGGCACCTCCCACTACCTCGGGACCTCCTTCGCGGAGGCATTCGACATCGAGTTCGTCGACGAGGACGAGGAGATGCAGACGGCCCACACCACCTCGTGGGGCCTCTCCTGGCGCGCGATGGGCGCGCTCATCATGACCCACTCCGACGACCAGGGACTCGTCCTCCCGCCGGCCGTCGCGCCCGAGCAGGTCGTCGTCGTCCCCATCTACTCCGAGGACACCCAGGAGGAGATCCTGGAGTACTCGGCCGACATCGCCGCGGAACTCGACGAGGCGGGCGTCCGCGTCCACCTCGACGACCGCGACCACCGCAACCCCGGGTTCAAGTACAACGACTGGGAGCTCAAGGGCGTCCCGCTGCGTATCGAAGTCGGCCCCAACGAGATGGCAGACGGCGAGGTCACCTTCTCCCACCGGCCCGACGGCGAATCGATCACCGAGAGCCGCGAGGACCTGCCCGCGACTGTCGAGGAACACCTCGACGCCGTCTTCGCCAAGCTCTACGCCAGCGCCGAAGAGACCCTGGAAGGGGAGATACGCGAGGCCGAATCCCGCGAGGAGATACTCGGGACCCTCGGCCAGCACGGCGGCTACGTCGAGACCGGCTGGTGCGGCGACGAGGCCTGCGAAGAGCCCATCAAGGACGCCATCGCCGCCGAGATCGTGATGGTGCCCCTCGACCGCGACGAGGAACCGATCCACGACGAGTGTGCCATCTGCGGTGAAGAGGCCGAAGAGACGGCGTACTTCGCGAAGAGCTACTAGCGGACCGCGGCGTCCCGTTTTCCGTCGCGATTCGTTCTTCTGGGAGCGGGAGCGTTCGAAACCTGGTCGCCGGGATAGCCGTCACTGACCGTGTGGGTGCGCGCAGAGAACCGATGCCTGTACCGGTCAGTCGAACGAGTTGGGGAGGGAGCGTGTGACATTTCCGGCGCCCCCAGGGAATCGTGTTCCGCCATCCCGTATAAATCACCGTCAGACTTCGGTCGGACGACCGGCAGACTGTGGGAGCCTTCCTCACCGCCCTGGCCCCGACGATACCACGAGACTGCCGATCTATCACGATAGATTGTTCCTTAATCGTATAATAGGTGACCTTATTGGTCTAAATGGATTTAAGAACTAAAACAAAACTGCCCCGTTCCTCATGGTTTGTCAGCCATTCGGCGAACGAATTCCGATTCACTTTTAACTCCATTATACAAACGTCCAGTTATGGCAGACGACGTCAATCCGTTCGAGAGCTTACAGGAACAGGTCGACGACGCTGCGGCGTACCTCGACATCGACGAGGGTATGCTCACTCGCATCAAGAACCCGGAGCGCATCCTCGAGACGAACCTCTCCGTCGAGATGGACGACGGCGACATCGAGGTCTTCCGCGCGTTCCGCTCGCAGTTCAACGGCGACCGCGGGCCGTACAAGGGTGGCATCCGCTATCACCCGCAGGTGTCCCGCGACGAGGTCAAGGCCCTCTCGGGCTGGATGGTGTACAAGTGTGCGACAGTCGGCATCCCGCTGGGCGGCGGCAAGGGCGGCATCATCATCGACCCCGACGAGTACTCCGAGGCCGAACTGGAGCGGATCACCAGGTCGTTCGCGAAGGAACTCACGCCCCTCATCGGCGAGGACCGGGACGTCCCCGCGCCGGACGTCAACACCGGCCAGCGCGAGATGAACTGGATCAAGGACACCTACGAGACCCTCGAAAACACCACCGAGCCCGGCGTCATCACGGGCAAGGATCTGGCCTCCGGCGGGAGCGAGGGCCGCGTCGAGGCGACCGGTCGCTCGACCGTCATCGCTGCGCGCGAGGCATTCGACTACCTCGACAAGGACGTCGAGGGCGCCACCGTCGCTGTCCAGGGCTACGGGAACGCCGGCTGGATCTCCGCGAAGCTCATCGAGGAGATGGGTGGGACGGTCGTCGCCGTCTCCGACTCCAGTGGCGGCGTCTACAGCGAGGACGGCTTCGATGCCGTCGCCGCGAAGGACCACAAGCGCGAGACCGGAAGCGTCGTCGGCTTCGAGGGCGCCGACGAGGAGGTCACCAACGACGAGCTGCTCCAGCTCGACGTCGACCTGCTGATCCCGGCGGCCCTCGAGAACGCCATAACCGAGGAGATCGCCGAGGGCGTCCAGGCGGACGTCATCTCAGAGGCCGCCAACGGCCCGATCACCCCGAAGGGCGACGACGTGCTCGCCGAGAAGGACGTCATCGTCGTGCCCGACATCCTGGCCAACGCCGGGGGCGTCACCGTCTCCTACTTCGAGTGGGTCCAGAACCGACAGCGCTTCTACTGGGAGGAAGAGCGCGTCAACGACGAACTCGAATCGATCATCGTCGAACAGTTCTGGAACCTCGTGGACGCCTACGAGGACCACGACCTGCCGACGCTTCGCAACGCGGCGTACGTCGTGGCCCTCCAGCGCGTCGTCCAGTCGGCCGAGGAAGGCGGCGTCTGGCCCTAGCTGACCGCCTCACTGCCAGCCCGCCCGGATAACCCTCAGACTATTCGACGTTCGAACAATTCTTTTGCCTAGTTACGACTATTTGTCGGCGTCGAATTCAAGTTGTTACGCGTTCTTTCGTTTCTCGTGGCTGGCTGCGCCTCGTCGACTGCGATCACTGGCCCGATCGTGGTGATTTACCGTGATAGATATATATCGCCTTAAATGTGATAGTACAACCCTAATACCTTCAGGAGTACGCTCTTAATCGATGGAATCAACGTACGGGTAGATGACTGGAGAAGACGCGACTGGTGAGGCCACGGGCGCCGCAGGGCTCGCGGACCCCACCGACGAACGGTCGAACTGTGGCGTCGGGGTCGTCATGGACCTCGACGGCGGCTCCGAACACTGGGTCGTACAGGACGGGATCGAACTGCTCGGGAACCTGGAGCACCGCGGCACCACCGGTGCCGAGGAGAACACCGGCGACGGCGCCGGTATCATGCTCCAGATGCCGCACGACTTTTTCGCCGACGAGGTGGACGCGGACCTGGGCGAGCCCGGCGAGTACGCCGTCGGCACGCTCTTCCTCCCGCAGGACGAGGACGCCGCCGCCGAACTGATCGACGTCGTCGAATCCGCGTTCGCCGACGAGGGCCTCGACGTCGTCGCCTGGCGGTCCGTCCCCACGAACAACGAGGAACTCGGCGCGACCGCACTGGAATCCGAACCGTCCGTGATGCAGGTGTTCGTCCGCTCGACTGACGGGCTAACCGGCGAGGCGTTCGACCGACGCCTGTACGTCGCCCGGCGCGTGCTTGAGAACACCGTCGAGGCGGAACAGCCGCCGGGTCACGAGCGCTTCTACGTCTGCTCGCTCGACCGCGAAACGATCGTCTACAAGGGCCTCCTCACTGCCGAGCAGCTACCGACCTACTTCCCCGACCTGATCGACGAGCGCATCGAGTCGACGTTCGCGCTCGTCCACGCGCGATTCTCGACCAACACCCTCGGTGCCTGGCATCTCGCCCACCCCTACAGGAACATTATCCACAACGGCGAGTTCAACACCATCCAGGGCAACATCAACTGGATGCGCGCCCGCGAGACGGACATCGCGAGCGAGGCCTTCGGGGACCGGTCGGCGCGAAGCGCCGACGAACGAGCGAGCGGTGACGAACCGCGAGCAGAGATAGAGAAGATCAAGCCGATCATCGACGACCCCGAGCAGTCCGACACCGCCAGCGTCGACAACGCCCTCGAACTGCTCCTCCAGGGCGGCCGCGACCTGCCCCACGCGCTCCGGATGCTCGTTCCCGAGGCCTGGCGCGGCGAGTTGAACGACGTGCAGGGCGACCGCCGTGACTTCTACGACTACCACGCCTCGCTCGTCGAACCGTGGGACGGCCCCGCGCTCGTCGCGGCGACCGACGGCGACCGCATCGGCGCGGTCCTCGACCGGAACGGCCTGCGCCCCTGCCGGTACGACGTGCTCGAAGACAACACGCTCGTGATGGCCTCGGAGGCCGGTGCACTCGACCACAGCCCGGAGGAGATCGCCGAACGCGGGCGACTCCAGCCAGGCCAGTGTTTCCTCGCCGACCCCGCAGAGGGCCGTGTCATCTCCGACGAGGAAGTGTTCGAGGACATTACCGACGAGAAGTACGGCGAGTGGGTCGCCGAAGAGCAAGTTCACCTCGACGACCTCACCGACCGGGCTGACCCGCTCCCACGCTCAGCAGTCGACGACCTCCGGAGCCACCAGGCCGTCTACGGCTACACGTACGACGAGGTCGACCACCTCATCGAACCGATGGCCCACAAGGGCAAGGATCCCGTCGGCTCGATGGGCGACGACACGCCGCTGTCCGTCCTCTCGCAGTTCAACCGCCCGCTGTTTACCTACTTCAAACAGCTCTTCGCTCAGGTGACGAACCCGCCGCTGGACAACATCCGTGAGGAACTCGTCACCTCCCTGGAGTCGCGACTCGGCTACCAGCGCAACATCCTGGACGAGTCGCCCGAACACGCCCGACAGCTCGTGCTCGACTCGCCGGTCCTCACCGACGAGGAGACGACTGCGATCAAGGAGCTGGACGCCAACGGCCTCTCGACGGCCGTCGTGGACATCACCTACGACGAGTCCGAGACGGACCTGGAAGCCGCCGTCGAAACGGTCCGCGACGAGGCGACCGAGGCCGCGACCGAACACGACGTCGTCGTTCTCTCCGACCGCGCGGCCGGCCCGGACCGGGCCCCCATCCCGAGCCTGCTCGCCGTGGGTGGCGTCCACCATCACCTCGTTCGCAACGGCCTCCGCAACCACGTCGGCCTCGTGGTGGAGTCGGGCGACCCGCGGACGTCCCACCACGTCGCGACGCTGGTCGGCTACGGCGCCGGCGCGGTCAACCCCTACCTGGCCTACCAGACCATCGAGGACCTGGTCGCCGGCCCGGACGGCGCCGACACGGACGAAGCGATCCAGTCGTACGTGAAGGCCGTCGAGGACGGCCTGCTGAAGACGATGGCCCGGATGGGGATCTCGACGGTCGAGTCCTACCAGGGCGCCCAGATCTTCGAGGCCGTCGGGCTCGACTCCGACTTCGTCGCCGAGTACTTCGAGGGCACTACCTGCCGAACGGAGGGCATCGACGTCGAGGACGTCGAGGAGGACCTGCTCCGCCGGCACGAAATCGCCTGGAGCGAGGACGAACCGGAGATGGAACGCCAGGGCGAGTACGAGTTCCGCTCGAACGGCATCCACCACCAGTGGAACCCGAGCACCGTCGGTGCGCTCCAGCAGGCAGTTCGCACCGGCGACTACGAGAAGTACCAGGAGTTCGCCGAGCAGATCAACGACCAGCAGCAGAACCTCCAGACCCTGCGCGGCCTCCTGGAGTTCGACGACGGGTCCCGGAACTCGATTCCCATCGAGGCGGTCGAACCCGTCGAAGATATCGTCAAACGGTTCGAGACGGCCGCGATGTCCCTGGGCTCGCTCTCGCCGGAGATGCACGAGAACAACGCCATCGCGATGAACCGGCTGGACGCCACCTCCAACACCGGCGAGGGCGGCGAACCGCCGGAACGGTTCGGCACCGAGAAGGAGTGTTCGACCAAGCAGGTCGCCTCCGGGCGCTTCGGCGTCACTTCGGGCTACCTCACCTCGGCGGACGAACTCCAGATCAAGATGGCGCAGGGCTCCAAGCCCGGCGAGGGCGGCCACTTGCCGGGCAAGAAGGTCAACGAGATGATCGCCCACGTCCGTCACGCGACGCCGGGAGTCGGCCTCATCTCCCCGCCGCCCCAGCACGACATCTACTCCATCGAGGACCTCAAGCAGCTGATCCACGACCTGAAGGCCGGCAACCCCGAGGCGGACATCAACGTCAAGCTGGTCGCCGAGGACGGCATCGGTACCATCGCCGCGGGCGTGGCCAAGGCCAACGCCGACGTGGTCCACATCTCGGGCCACTCCGGCGGCACCGGCGCCTCGCCGAAGACGTCCATCAAGAACGTCGGCCTCCCGTGGGAGCTCGGACTGTCGGAGGCCAACCAGATGCTCCGCGCGACGGGGCTGCGATCGCGCATCAAGGTCACCACCGACGGCGGGATGAAGACCGGCCGTGACGTCGCGGTCGCCACGCTGTTGGGCGCCGAGGGGTACACCTTCGGCACCGCGTCGATGGTCACCTCCGGCTGCGTGATGGCCCGCCAGTGCCACGAGAACACCTGCCCGGTCGGTATCGCCACCCAGAACGAGACGCTCCGCGAGCGCTTCCCCGGCGAGCCCCAGCACGTCATCAACTACATGACGTTCGTCGCCGAGGAACTCCGCGAGATCATGGCCGAACTCGGCTTCGCCACGGTCGACGAGATGGTCGGCCAGGTCGACGTCCTGCGCCAGCGCGACGACGTCGAGAACCCCAAGGCGAAGAAGCTCGACCTCTCGGGCCTGCTGGCCGAGCCCGCGGGCGACGACGACCCGTACAAAACCCGCGAGCAGAACCACGACGTCGACGAGCAACTCGACTGGGACCTGATCGACGCGGCCGAACCCGCGCTCGAACGCGGCGAGCCGGTCACGATCGCGACGGACGTGGACAACGCCGACCGCGCGGTGGGCGCGACGCTGTCGAACCGGATCACCCGCGCTCATGGCGTCGGCGGCCTGGCGGACGACACCATCCAGGTCGACTTCGACGGTTCGGCCGGCCAGTCCTTCGGCGCGTTCCTCCAGAGCGGCGTGACGATGAACCTCGTCGGCACCGCCAACGACTACGTCGGCAAGGGCCTCTCCGGCGGCAAGCTGATCGTCAGGACCCCCGAGGCCGCCGGCTACGACGCCGCCGAGAACATTCTCGTCGGCAACGTCGCGCTGTACGGCGCGACCGACGGCGAACTGTACGTCAATGGGATGGCCGGCGAGCGCTTCGGCGTCCGCAACTCCGGGGTCAAAGGCGTCGTCGAGGGCGTCGGCGACCACGGCTGCGAGTACATGACCGGCGGCGCCGTCGCCGTCCTCGGCGACACGGGGAAGAACTTCGCGGCCGGCATGTCCGGCGGCGTCGCCTACGTCTACGACCCCGACGACGAGCTCGAAGCGAAGGCCAACACCGGAATGACGTCGCTCTCGACGACGCTCGAACCGAAGGACGAGGCGATGATCACCCGACTGGTACAGAACCACGCGGCCTACACCGACTCGGACCGCGCGACGGAACTCCTCGACGACTGGGACGAGTCCCTCTCGGACTTCGTCCGCGTCCTCCCCGACGCCTACGCGGAGATCATTGCCGAGGGCGACCGTCACGACGTGCGCAACGAGCTGCCCGAGGCCGCGACGCCGACCGCCGACGGCGTCGACGCCGACTTCGCCGCCCAGAGCGACGACTGATAGTGGTGGTTGTAATTCGTTACCGGTGTTTCTTCGCAACCGGCCGGTTCAGCTCCGGTTCAGCTCCGGTTCACCACCGGTAGTGTCTGCCTCCTGAAAATAGTTACAACCACCACTATGAGGGGCTGGACGGCTCCGTTCGTTCACTTTCGACTGTTTCTGTACGTGCCCGATCGTGGCTCGTTCGAGCGGCCCGGGGACGTTCGCTGTGTTCGAGATCGTGGTCACAGCGACGGCTTTGCCACCCGCTGACCGATACGTCGCTAACCGTTAGCAACTGTTTAGTGAAAACGGGGTCGGAAAGTCTGAATCACTCGACGCTTCGCTCGCTCAGCAGGGGCTGCACAGCAGGCCACAGGCTACGCGTGACCGAACACGGCGTCCGAGAATCGCTCCTGGCCGACTACACCCACTCTTCGAGGCAGTCGGTCGAGCAGAAGGCCAGGTCGACGTTCGACTCGGTCTCCTCGACGTGTGCTCGAAGGGTGTACGCGGTTCCGTCGGTGTCACAGTTGATGCATCCCATGGCCGATTAGTCGCACCGAGCGTGGTTTGTTATGAAGCTTTTACCGACCGCGGGCGATCGTCTGGCGGGCTGAATCGGCCTGAACGATCGTGAGGGACGACGGTCGCGGGAGCGGTCCGGCAGCTCCGCTCTCCCGGGCCCTGAACACCAGTAGGTTTTCACCTATCCCCGGTAAGAGAGGAGTATGTTCGACAAAGCGACGTGGATCCGGCTGCCGCGCAACGTCGTGGTGGGCCACGGCGTCATCGGGCAGACGGTCGACGCCGTCGAGGACGTCCACCTATCGGGGCGCCCGCTGGTGGTCTCCAGTCCGACGCCCCACGAGGTGGCGGGCGAGCGAGTCTTCGCGCAGTTCGAAGAGCGTGGCCAGGACCCGGCCGAGGTCATCGTCGAGACGGCGAGCTTCGGCGCCGTCGAGCGCGTCATCGAGACGGCCGAGGAGGTCGACGCCGGCTTCCTGCTGGGTGTCGGCGGTGGCAAAGCCATCGACATCGCGAAGATGGCCGCCGAAGACCTGGACCTGGGGTTCGTCTCCGTGCCGACGGCGGCGAGCCACGACGGCATCGTCTCGGGTCGCGGGTCGGTGCCCGAGGGCGACACCCGCCACAGCGTGGCGAGCGAGCCGCCGCTGGCCGTCGTCGCCGACACGGAGATCATCGCCGACGCGCCCTGGGAGCTGACGACGGCGGGCTGTGCCGACATCATCTCGAACTTCACGGCCGTCCGTGACTGGCAGCTCGCCAACCGGTTGAAGAACGTCGAGTACCACGAGTACGCGGGGACGCTCTCGCAGATGACCGCGGAGATGCTCGTCGAGAACGCCGGGTCGATCAAGCAGGGTCTCGAAGAGTCGGCCTGGATCGTCGTCAAGGCGCTCGTCTCCTCGGGCGTCGCGATGTCCATCGCGGACTCCTCGCGACCGGCGTCGGGTGCGGAACACCTCTTCTCCCACCAGCTCGACCGCATCGCGCCCGAGCCGGCACTCCACGGCCACCAGGTCGGCGTCGGTGCGATAATGACGGAGTACCTGCACACGGGCGCGAAGGGCCAGTGGCACGACGTCCACGACGCGCTCGAAGCGATCGGTGCGCCGACCACGGCAGACGACCTGGGCATCGCCGAGGACACCGTCATCGAGGCGCTGACGACGGCCCACCAGATCCGCGACCGCTACACCATCCTCGGCGACGGGGTCAACGAGCCCGCCGCTATCGAGGCGGCGACGGTGACGGGCGTTATCTAGCCAGCAGCTAGGGACTAGACGTCAACTAAGAACTAGACGTACTCCGGAACCGCGGGCGTCTCGGGGGCCCACGCCGCGTTCTCTACGCTTCCGCGCACGTACGTCGCGTCGAGGAGTGCGATCAATCGGTAGACGGTCGGCGCGTCGGAATCGGCCTCGTTGTTGACGCCGGCGATTGTCACTCGCGTGACCTCGTCGAGACTCACCTCGACGCCGGATTCCCGTCGGACTGCCCTCGCGACGGCGATGGCGAGGGGTTCGTCCGGCCCGGCCACGCACCGCGGCACTGGGCAGTCCCGGTCGTCGCCGAGGTGCAGGGCGTCGCCCTCGTCGTCGTACACTCTCACGTAGACGTCGATGGCGCCCGCGTCGGCGCGCTCGCGCGCCGTCTCGTAGTCGGGCTCTGGGACCGTCAGCGTCGTCTGGTTGACGGGAAACGAGCCGAAGCGTTCCTCCAGTCGCTCGATACCGGCACCGACCCGGTCCTGCATCGTCCCATCACATCCCATACGGGATACTCACCGCCGAGAATGGATAAATCCATCTCGTCGTCTCGACAGGCGAAATAGCTGTGCCGTCTGCCTGTTTCGGGCTAGACGTGTCTGGATAGAAATTCGACGACCTGGGTGTAGGCCTCGACGCGATTCTCCCGCTTGCCGATCCCGTGACCCTCGTCGTCGAAGATCAGTTTCTCGACGGGGACGCCCTGGTCTCTCACCTCTTCGACGATCTGTTCGGCCTCGCCCACGGGGACGCGCGGGTCGTTCGCGCCGTGGAGGACGAACAGCGGTGCGTCGATGCGGTCTGCCCTGTGAATCGGCGAGATCGATTCGAGGAACTCGCGGTCGTCCTCGAGCGACCCGTACTCGGCCTCCCGGAGCGACCGGCGCCAGTCGCCCGTGTTCTCCAGGAACGTGACGAAGTTGGCGATGCCGACGACGTCGACGCCCGCCGCCCAGAGGTCGGGATACTCGGTCATCGCCGCCAGCACCATGAATCCGCCGTAGGAACCGCCCATCGCGACGATCCGGTCGGGGTCGACCGCCGGGTGGTCGTGGAGCCACTCGACGCCCGCTTTCAGGTCCTTTACGCTATCCATGCGCTTCTCGACGTCGTCGAGCCGGGTGTACTCGGTCCCGTAGCCAGTCGATCCGCGGACGTTCGGCTCGAAGACAGCGTACCCCTGCGAGAGGAAGTACTGGGTGAGCCCGGAGAAGGAGGGGCGGCGCTGGCTCTCCGGTCCGCCGTGGATGTCGACGATCACGGGCGTCTCGCCGGTTCCCCCTCCGACGGTCCCCGTCTCGTCGGAGGCTGCGTCGCCGTCGGTCGCGGCGCCGTCGGGCAGCGAGAAGAACGCCGGAATCTCCCGGCCGTCGAAGCTCTCGAACCGGACCACCTCGGGCGCGACGAAAGTCGATTCGGGGATACCGGCGGTCGACGCGTACGTCCAGCGCTCGGCTTCACCCGTGGCCGTCTCGACGACGAAGACGTTCGTGTTGACGGTGCGGCCGGTGACGGTGACGGCGAACCGCTCGCCGTCGGGTCCCCACGAGACGCCGCCGGCGATGCCGCCAGGGAGGTCTGGTTCGGGAAACTCGTCGACAGTCGCCGGGCCCGTTATCTCGCCGACGGTGAGTTCGTTGTACCCCTCGACGTTGCGCGAGTAGGCGATCTGATTCGACTCCTGGTCGACCGACACCCCGTCGACGTTCCACCCCTCGCCGTCGGCGACGGTCTCCAGCGTTCCGTCGAGTCCCAGACGGGCGAGATACAGCGTGTCGCTGTCGCGGTCGGTGACGAGGTAGAGCCCGTCCCCGTCGGGCGCCCACTCGGCGCTCTGGTACCGGACGTCGCCCTCGTGGGGCGTGAGGTGGTCGAGGTCGCCCGACTCGACGTCGAGAACGTAGACGTCCTGGTCGAAGTTCGAGTAGGCCTCCGTGACGAGGAGTTTCTCGTCGTCGGGCGACCACCCGCCGACCGAGAGCCAGCCGTCGCCCTCCAGGATCACCTCGGCATCGGCACCCACAGCGTCCCGGTCCTGGACGTACACGTCGAACACCGACCCGTCCCGGCGGTTGGCGGCGAAGGCGAAGCGCTCGCCGTCGTGACTCCAGCCGCCCCACCTGTGTTTGGCGTCGGGCCGATCGGTGAGCGGGTGTATCTGCCCGTCGTCGTCGAGTCGGTAGAACTGCAACCGCTCGTTGCCGCCCTCGTCCATCCCGAAGATCAGTTCCGGGCGTTCGGGCGAGTAGGAAGCGAAGGAGACCGGTTCGTCGTAGAAGGTGCGCTGTTCGGGCCAGGCACCGGGCGATTCGAGCGTCCAGACCTGCGGGACGCCGGTCGTGTCCATCCGGAAGGAGAGGGCGCCGTCGGGTCCGAAGGTAGCCCCGTAGGCGCTCCGGACGTTGAGGTACCGTTCGAGGTCGTACACGGTGGTGCTGACGTCCGCAGCGAGTATAACGGTTGGGCGCGTCGCGAGCACACCGCCCGCGAGTTCAGAACTGGAGGAGGCCCTCGTACAGCTCCCTGGTCGTGAGGTGCTCCTCCACCTCGGCGTCGATCCGCTCGTAGTACTCGTCGTGTTTCCGGACGACCTCCTCGCTCACGTCGAAGTCGTTGGTCTCGTAGAAGACGGACTCGGCGCCGAGGTTGCGCATCATCGTGTAGAAATCCGGGAGGGAGAAGATGGACAGTTTCAGCAGGTCGTCGTCCTCGGAGAGCGGGACGACCTCCCTGGTCAGCCCGTTCCGGTCGAACTGCTCGACGATGGCGTCGACGCGCGGGCTGTACTCCCTGGTGGCGACGTCGCGCCAGAACGCCGTCTCCCCGGTCGCGTACCGGTAGTGGATCGCGATGAAGTCGTAGATGGACTCCCAGACCCAGCGCACCCACGTGTTGTACTCCTCCCGGAACCGGTCGTCGGCGATCCCGCCGCGTATCGACAGCATGGTCGCGAGTTTCTCGGCCGCGGTGGCGTTCCCGGTCAGACCCGTCGATTGCAGCGGTTCGACGAAGCCCTGGGAGTTGCCGATCGCGACGCAGTTCTCGATCCAGGCGCGGTCGTAGTAGCCGGAACTGAACTCGTACTTCGCCACGTCGTCCCTGTCGACGTCCGGATCGCCGCCGGCGCTGTCGGGGGCCACGTCCGGGATGTGGCCGAGGAACTCCTCGAGGGCCGTCTCGTCGTCCACGTGCTCGGAGCTGAACACGTAGCCCAGGTCCCGCTCGTCGTAGGTATCGATCTGCCAGAACCAGCCGTGGTCGCCCGTGTCGACGGCCGTCGCTGGCAGGACTTCCGAGAGATCCCTGTCGATCCGAACGGTGTAGGCCGAGTCGAGCGGGAAGCCGAAGTCCCTGAACTCGGCGTCCTGCTCGCGGCGGAGCACGCGCCCGAATCCCGTCGCGTCCACGTACAGGTCCCCCTCGTATCGCGCCTCCTCGCTCAGCACGCCGTCGATGTGTGCGCCGGTCGTCTCGACGCCGGTGATCGCGTCGTCGACGATCGATATCCCCCGTTCGCGACAGACTGTCCGCAGGAACGACGCGAAGCGCTTCGTGTTGAGGTGATAGGCCACCTTCTCGTACCGGTCGAGGTTGCCGTCGGGCCCGAAGAACCACGGCGACTTCCCCTTCTCGACGATGGCTTCACCCTTCGTCAGGTGGTCCGGACTGTCGTACAGGTCCGCGTACTGGTGGTAGTAGTGCTCGACCGCGTTCGGATTCTTCGGGTCGGGGTACTTGTCCTCCGGATCGAAGGGGTAGTGGAACGCCGTTCGGTCACACCAGTCCCGGAAGTACAGCGCCCCCTTCCAGACGGGGCGGACCTCGCCGATGAACCGCCGCTCGTCGATGTCGAGCGTCCCGTGGAGGATGTCCTGTATCTTCTTGAACGTGCTCTTGCCGACCGCCGGCGCGTCCCGCTGGAGGTCGTCGACGACGGTCACGTCCATCTCGGGGTTCAGTTTGTTGATCGAGAGCGCTGTCAGCAACCCGATGTCTCCGCCACCGACCACGACCACGTCCCCAATCTCGTCGTCCATGCGTGGGACCTATAGCGCGATGGGAGTAATAACGGTTTTGCGCGCCCCTCAGAGCGCGCCGAAGAGAAGGAACAGCGCCGTCACGGACCCGGCGACAATCGCGGCCCGTGAGCGGGTGACCGACCGGGCGGATTCGAGGCCGAACGTCCAGACGACGGCGCCCCAGAGCGACCCGACGGCGTTGAGTGCGAATGCGACGGGCCGCCACCGTTCGAGACTCGCCATCACCGGGTCCCGGAAGGCGGCGGGGTCGCCACCGGGCGACACCGTTACCGGGTCCATCATCGCCCACAGCGCGAGTATCGACACCGGCATCACGACGAGCGTCGGGACGAACCCCCACGCCGTCACCGTCAGCGTCTGCCCGAACCCGCCGTCGGCGTCGAAGAGAGCGGTGCCGACGTGGAGCATCGCAGCCGCCAGCAACAACACGATCGGTAGCCCGACCAGTATCGGGCCATAGAACTGACTCAGGGCGTCGCTGAGTATCGTATCGACGTCCCGGTCGACCTGTGCCGGCGCGTCGCAATCGAAGGCCGACGCGTCCATCTCCTCGAACGTGCTCCCCGTTCCGTCGTCGCAGAACGCCTCGGGGGGTCGGTCCGGATTGTCGACTGCGACGGTCCCGTCGATTCTGTCCATGAAAACCGCGCCGAGCAGCCAGATGGTCACCAGGAACCCGAGCGTGACGACGACGGCCAGGATCAGGCCTCGAACGGGGTCCGGCACTCGCTGCGCGAAGTACCTGTCGGGGCGGAGGAGGGGCGTGCGAGGACGCATATCTACCGAGATATACACCGTGAATAAATCTCTTCTCACTCGACGTGTTGCCGGTGCCGACCGGACGCTCACGCAATCTCCGGGTGGCGTCCTGTCGACGCCGAGGAACGACCGGACGCACTCCCATCACTCGAACGAGGGGATTTTTCATCCCCCATAGCAATCTCGGGAGTATGCGCGTGGCGTTCGTCGCGATGGAGACGGTCCACCTGCGAGACACGGAGGGAAATCGACGGCTGGACCGGCTCGCACACCAGCTCGCGGGAGCGGGCCACGACGTGACGGTCTTTTGCTCCCGGTGGTGGGAAAGCGACGGCGACGTGTTCGAACCCGAGGACGTCACGTACCACGCACTGGCGGACGAGCCCGCGACGGCCTCGTTCTGCGTCCGCCTGCCCTACGAACTCGCCCGGCTGAAACCGGACGTGATCCACGCCACGTCTGCGCCCTCGTCGGTCGTGCTGTTCGCGCGGTTCGGTGGAACGCTCGCGCGGGCGCCCCTGCTCGTCGAGTGGTTCGGTGACAACGAGCCCCTGCACTCGCGGACGAGCGACCTCGCGGTGCGCGCGCCGGCAGAGATTGTCACCCCCTCCGAGATGGTGCGGACCAGCGCGCGCGAGCGCGGCGCGACGGAGAACGGGACGACGGTTATCCCCGAGAGCATCGACATGGACCTTGTCCGCGAGGCCGACCCGGCGGAGAAGGTGGACGTGGCCTTCGCGCACTCGCTGGACGACAGCGCCAACCTGGAGAGCCTCTTTCTCGGCCTCGCGGAACTGCGCGAGAAGGACTGGTCGGCGACGATCATCGGCGACGGCCCCAACCGGGCGGACTACGAGCGCCAGGCGTCGGACCTGCGCATCGACGACCGCGTCGAGTTCGTCGGCGCCTGCGACCGCGAGCGCCGCGTCGAGATATACAAGGGCGCCCACGTCTTCGTCCAGACGGCCTACCGGGAGTTCTTCGCCTCGGAGCTGCTGTGGGCGCTGGCGTGTGGCTGCGTCGGCATCGTCGAGTACCAGGCCCGTTCCAGCGCCCACGAACTCATCGAACAGCGCGAACGGAGCTTCCGGGTGACGAGCACCCAGCAGATGGCCGAGGCCATCGTCGAGGCCGGCGAGTTCGAGCGCCTCACCGTCGACGACACGCTCGCGCCCTACGACCACGACAGCGTCCGGGCGGAGTACGAAGGGTGCTACCAGGATCTGGTTGGCGAGTTCGGCTTGATCGGGTGAGCGTGCGACAGGGCGTTCCGTCGTTCGAGCTAGCCGACAATTCGAGTTATCGGGAGTGAATACGCTGAACGTTGGAGTTATACATGTCGTACAGAGACATAGGAGAACCCCTCTTGGAGGTGAACACTCCCCCATTATGGTTATCATCTCTGATTCTCAACCACGATTACTTAACGCCACACGTGGTACGACGTGCACGTTACTGGGTATGAAAGCCCCGAAGAAACCAGTCAGACCGACGTCGAATTCGAGGCGTCGAACGTGAATTCGCTCGATAGAGGCCGCGACCTGTCGGGTTCGCTCGCACGAATCCGCCGGCTCCGTGCCGAAGACGCCGCGCCCCTGTGTATTTCCGCAATCGGCGTCGCGCTCCTCGTCGTCGTCGTCCTCGAGTGGATACTCTTCGCACGGCTCCAGCTCGCTCTCATACTCCATCCTGCGAATCTTACCGGCTTACTCACCAGCGTTCCCTTCATGGCAGCGCTCGTCTATGGGGGCCACTGGCTCGCTCAGAGCGACGTCTCCGCCGACCGGCACGTCCGCGTCATCGGGTGGACCGTCGCCGGCATCACCGTCTCCTCGGCGATGAATCTCCTGATTATGAGTAGCGCGCCGCCGCCGGACGCGTGGTACCTCGTGGGCTGGCTGCGGTGGGCGGTGTCGATCGGTGGCGGCGTCGGACTGCTCGTCGGGGTCATCGAGGCGCGAGCGATAGAGCGTGAGCGAACTACCGAACGCGCCATCGCCCGTGCCGACTTCGCCGAGTCCCAGCAAGAGTGGCTCGATTACCTCAACAGTCTCCTCAGGCACGAGGTGCTCAACACGTCGAACGTCATCGGCGGGCGCTCCACCCTCCTGCTGGAGGAGTACGACCCCGACGACGAGGCCCGATCCCACCTCGAAACGATCACCCGCCAGAGCGAGGACCTGACGAGGGTCATCCGCGACGTGCGCGTCCTGCTCGAGGCGACGGACCGCCACCCTCAGTACGAGGCCGCCGACCTCGCGAGCACGCTGGAGACGGAGGTAGCGAGCCTCCACGACCGCTACGAGGGCGTCCGGACCGATCTGTCGGTTGCAGACGACCTCACCGTGATGGCCGACGACCTCCTGCCCCGCCTGTTCTCGAACCTGCTCTCGAACGCGGTCGAACACAACGACGGCGACTCCACGACGGTCCGCGTGACGGGGGAACGGCGGGGAGAGCGCGCGGTCGTCCGCATCGCCGACGACGGTCCCGGGATCCCGGCGAAGCGACTCGATACCCTCTTCGAACGCGACACGACCAGGAGCGACACCCACGGACTCGGACTTTTCATCGTCCGCACCCTGGCCGAACGCTACGGTGGGACCGTCGCGCTCACCGAGACAGGCCCGGACGGCACCACGATCACCGTCGAACTCCCGCTCGCTGGATTCGGCCCGGACACGGCGTCCCGCGACCCCGCGTGGGTCCCGACGGATTCCGAGTAGCCCCCGTCCAGCGGGCCGGTGGCGCAAGGCGTTTACCCCTCCGACGGATAGCCCGCGGCAGTGACAGACGACGACGAACTCTCGCTGTCGGACCTCTACGACGCCATCGAGAGCGTCGGCCGGCCCCACCTCACCGCCGCGGAGCTCTCGCGGAAGACCGACCTGACGACCGAGCGGGCCCGCGAGGAACTCGAACGCCTCGCGGACCTGGAGGAGGTGGCCCGGCAGGACGTCACCAGCGCCGACGCCGTCTGGTACCCGACGGATCTGGACGCCGTCACGGACCGCGAGCGCGTCGTGCTCTTTCCCGACCGCCGCGAGGTCGTCGTCCAGCACGCCGACCAGTTCACCCGCGCACAACTCTCGCAGTTTGCCCACCTCGTCGACACGAATCGCTCCGGTGGGGCAATCTACGAGATGCGGGAGGAGGATATCTGGCAGGCACCCTACGACTCGCTCGAGGACCTGATCGCGACGATGCGGGACGTCTTCGGCGAGCGCTCGCCCCACCTGGAGGAGTGGGTGACCAGCCAGTGGGAGCGCGCCCGGAAGTTCAGGCTGTACACCCACGAGGACGGCTATACCGTCCTTGCGGCCGAGAGCGACGACCTGATGGGTAACGTCGCCCGGCAGAAACTCGACGACGACGCGCTGCGGGCGCCCATCTCCGATTCGGAGAGCTGGGTCAACGAGGAGAAGACGGCCCAGGTAAAGCGGACGCTGTACGACGCGGGCTATCCCGTCCGGGACGAGCGAGAGCTGGACGAGGGCGAGGACCTGGACCTGGAACTCCGACTCACCCTCCGGGACTACCAGGCCGACTGGGTCCAGCGCTTCGTCGAGCAGGGCTCGGGCGTCTTCGTTGGCCCGCCCGGCAGTGGCAAGACCGTCGCCGCGATGGGCGCCATGGAAGCGGTTGGGGGAGAGACGCTCATCCTCGTCCCATCGCGTGAACTCGCCAGCCAGTGGCACGACGAGTTGATCCTCCACACCGACCTGGAGGAGTCCCACATCGGCGAGTACCACGGCGGCACCAAGGAGATCCGTCCGGTCACCATCGCGACGTACCGGACGGCCGGGATGGACCGCCACCGCAAGCTCTTCGACGAGCGCCGGTGGGGACTCATCGTCTACGACGAGGTCCACCACGTCCCCGCCGACGTCTACCGGCGTAGCGCCGACCTGCAGGGGAAACACCGGCTGGGACTCACCGCGACGCCGACCCGCGAGTCCGACGACGAGGAGGAGATATTCACCCTCGTCGGCCCGCCCATCGGCACCGACTGGTCGGCGCTGTTCGAGGCCGGCTTCGTCCAGGAACCCGAAGTCAACATCCGACTCGTCCCCTGGGGCGACGATTCAGAGGCCGACGAGTACGTCTCCGCCGTCGGCCACGGTCGGCGGCAAGCGGCAGCGGACAACTCCGCGAAGATAGACGAGATCAGATTCCTGCTGGAGGAACACCCCGCCGCGAAGGCGTTGGTCTTCGTCGAGTACCTCGACCAGGGCGAGGCCATCTCCGAAGCACTGGACGTGCCGTTCATCAGCGGCGAGATGCCACACGCCCGCCGCGAGAAGCTCTTCGACGAGTTCCGCCGCAGCGAACGGGACGCACTGGTGGTGTCCAGGGTGGGTGACGAGGGCATCGACCTGCCGGACGCGGAACTGGCGATCATCGCCTCCGGTCTCGGTGGGTCGCGACGGCAGGGTGCGCAACGTGCCGGCCGGACGATGCGTCCCGTCGGCGACGCGCTGCTGTACGTGCTCGCTACCCGGGGGACCGAGGAGGAGGACTTCGTCCGCCGGCAGATGCGTCACCTCGCGTCGAAGGGGATTCGCGTGACCGAGAGCGAGAGCGAGGTTGGCGACGTTCGGGAGTCGACGCTGGAAGACGGCGACGCTGATTCCGACACGTCCGGTGGGTCCGGGACTGTGGACTGAACGTAGCAGGACGTCCTCTAGATCTGGTTACTCTCCACACCCGAGATGCAGAGTACACAGCCTAATCAACACGGTAACCCACCTACGCTCGCGCACGGAAGAACTCGAAGGTGCCGCCGAGTTCGTCGTCGACTTCCTCGACGTCCGCTATCTCGAAGCCCGCCTCCGCCACCAGTTTGCGGTTCTTCTCGGGGCCGTAGAAACTCCAGGACATCGTCTCGCCGGTGTCGAGCCAGTCGTCGTTTTCATCCTCGAACTCTGCGGTACCCATCGTCACCACGAGCCGACCATCGGGCCGGAGCACCCGCTGGAACTCCGAGAGGACGTCGGCGTGCTCCTCCTTCGGGACGTGGATAATAGCGTGGTACGAGACGAGTGCGTCGAAGCTGTCGGCGGCGAACGGCAGCGTCGCCAGGTCACCCATCGTCAGGTCGGCGTCGGGAACTCGCTCGCCGGCCAGGGATAGCTGTTCGCGGGAGATGTCGAGGCCGACAACGTCGTGGGCCGCGGCTAGCGTCTCCGTCGCCGGCCGACCCGCGCCGCACCCGGCGTCCAGGACGCGCGATCCGTCTGGCAGTGACGCAGCGAGTTCCGCGGCGATCTCCCGCTCCCGGCCTTCGCCGCGACGCTCTTGGACGTAGGTCTCCGCGATGGCGTCGTACCCTTCGCGAACGACGTCGCGCTGGTCCATAGTCCAAACCTGCGAGCATCCGGGAATGAGTTTTCCGGTCCTATGGGGCCGTCTCCCACGCGGGAGCAGCACTTTTAGTCCCGCGAGGGGTCAACTCGCCCATGCCGGAGCCGACGGTCGAGCAGGTGACCACCGACGAGCAGTGGGACGAGGCGGTCCCCATCCTCCGACAGCTCTGGTCCCACGAGAGTGAAGATTTCGTGCGGTCGTGGCGAGAAGAAGAAGACTACGAACTGTATGGCTACTACGCCGAAGACGGGAGCGGCGAGAGCGACGACGCCGACCGCGACCTCGTCGCCGTCGCGGGCCTCTCGGTCCAGCGCGTCCTCCACCACCGGCGCCACGCCTGGGTCCACGACTTCGTCGTTGACGAGGCGTATCGAGGTGAGGGCCACGGCGCGGCCCTGCTGGAATGGATCGAACAGTGGGCAGCGGAACGGGACTGCGAGTACGTCGCGCTGGCGAACGTTCTAGATAACGACGAGGCCAGGGAGTTCTACGAGGCCAACGGGATGGAGACGTGGGGCTACGTGGTGGAGACAGAACTGGAGTGAGACTGCGAGGAGCGCCTACCGGACTGCCGCTCGCTCCCGTTCTATCGTTTCGGCGTAGGCCTCGGTGACGGCGTCTAGGATGGCTTCGCCGGCCTCGGGCGTCGCTTTCCGCGGGTCGCCGAGCACGCCGGACTCCGTAATTGCCCGGAATCCCTCGCTTAGCAGACGGGCGGTCGATAGCTCGCCGTCGTGTCCGGCGGCGAGTTCGTCGGTCCTGACGAGGTTCTCCCGGACCGCCATGACGACGGCCGTCTCGGCGGCCCCCGCGTGGATGACCGGCTCGCGGTAGTCGACGCCGCCCGCTTCGAGCCCGTCGTTCTGTAACTCCATCAGTTCGTCCAGGTCCGCCACTGCGATCACGTTGGCGTCGAGCTCGCGACCGAGTTCGGGCGCGACCGTGTTGACCGGCGCGAAGTTACCGCCGTGGGTCGGCACGAGCGCGACGTGGTCGAACCCGTGTTCGTCGAGCGACCGACAGTAACCCCGGATCACGTCCATCAGTGTCTCGGGCGGGACGGTGATGGTCCCGGGGAACTCCATGTGGTGGCCCGAACAGCCGGGCCGGATCGTCGGTGCGGCCAGCGCGTCGCCGAGTTGCTCGGCGATCCGTCTCGCGAGTTCGTCGCCGGCGAGGGCGTCCACGACCAGCGGGAGGTGCGGGCCGTGCTGTTCGACCGCGCCGACGGCGACGACGGCGGTGTCGGTCCCGGCGTCGAGCGCTGCTTCGACGTCTGGCCACGCTAGCTCTTCGAGGAGAACGGTGTCGGGAGAAGTCATCGCTACGGACGGGCACCAGGACGGCGATAAATCTGGGGTGGCACCGTCATCGGTTCACATGGGATCAGGAATCGAGCGATTCGGGATCGTCCGCCGCCTGCACCACCTTCACCGCCGTCGCGTTCTCGTGGACGTCGTGAACGCGGACGATGTCCGCGCCACGCTCGGCGGCCAGCGCCGTCGCTGCGACGGTAGCGTTCGGCGCGTCGCCGCCGCCCTCGCCGACGTGGCCGAACATCGACTTGTGGGAGTGGCCGACCAGCACCGGACAGCCGAACGTCTCGAACTCGCCCAGCCGGCCCAGCAACTCGAAGTTCTCGGTGCGAGTCTTGCCGAAGCCGAGGCCGGGGTCGACGATTATCTGCTCGCGGTCCAGCCCCGCTTTCTCGGCCAGGAGGACTTTCTCGGTCAACTGGTCGACGACGTCCTCGACGACGTCGTCGTACTCGACGTCGTTGTCGGGGTCGACGGGCACCGCCTCGCTGTGCATCACGACGAGGGGGACGTCGTACTCGGCGGCGAGGAAGCGCATCTCCGGGTCCTCCAGTCCCGACACGTCGTTCAGAATATCTGCGCCCGCCTCCAGCGCGGCGCGGGCGACGGTCGCCTTCCGCGTGTCGATGGAGACCAGCGCGTCCATGTCGGCGAGTTCCTCGATCACCGGGACGACGCGGTCTCGCTCCTCCTCGACGGGGACGACGTCGGCCCCGGGGCGGGTGGACTCACCGCCGACGTCGATGATATCGACGCCGGCCGCGACCATCTCCTCGGCCCGCGCGACGGCGTCGTCGACGGCGTCGTACTCGCCGCCGTCGTGGAACGAGTCTGGCGTGACGTTCAGTATGCCCATGACGGCGGTGCCGTCCTCCCAGGGATAGTCCCAGGAGCTGTCGGGTTGCTGGATATCCAGCGCGGCCCGGAGCTCTCTGGCCAGCGTGGACAGGCCGTAGGGCTGGCCGTCGAGCTTGTCGCAGAGGCGCCTGTACTGGGCCATCGTGGCCATGAGCACCACGTCGAGGTTCTCCTGGTCCTGATTGTTGAGCCCCGACACCGCGCACTCGCCGCCGAGCGACAGCAGTTCCTCCTTGAGGTACTGGGCCTGGCGGGGCTGGACGCGGGACTTCAGGACGCGGTGGACTGCCTTGCCGCGCATCCGCCAGGCGCCAGCGTCGGTGACGTGGGCTCCCTCGATGGTCTCCCGGGCCGACTCGATCGAGTCGACGCGCTTGGGTATCTTCGGGCGGATCCACCGCGATCGGGCCTCGCCGACGGCGTACAGCGACCCCGCGACGAGCACGCAGTCGTCCTCGCCGGCGGCGTCGAGGGCGATGTCGAACGCGCCCGCGACGTCGCTACGGGTCTCGATTTCGGCGTCGGTCTCCTCCTCGAAGGCCGCGGCGACGACGGACTCGTCCTCGGCGCGGTCGACGTCGGGCTGGCAGGCGACGACGTGGTCGACCGAATCGATTGCCCGGGCGACGCTACGCAGGTCCTTGTCCACCATCGCACCGACGACGAGGTGGAGGTCGTCGTAGTCGAACTCGCTCAGCGTCTCGGCGACGCGCAGGACGCCGCCGGGGTTGTGGGCGCCGTCGAGGACGACGAGCGGGTCCTCGTCCATCACCTCGAAGCGGCCGGGCCAGTGGGCGTTCCGCAGGCCACGGGCGATAGTGGCCTCGTCGACGTCGGCGACCTGTCGGGCGAGAGTCGCCGCGATGCCGGCGTTCCGGGCCTGGTGGGCCCCGATCAGCGGAAGCTTCGTCTCGAGTGCCCAGTCGGGGCCCGACAGGGATATTTCGCCTTCCAGCCCCGCCCGCCCGTGGTAGGCGACTTCGACGTCTGGGTCCTCGGAATCGTCGCCGTCGTCGGCCCCGGAATCGTCGGTCTGCGCCACATCGCCGACGGTCACGACGTCGTCGACGGTCACGACGTCGCCGGCCACGTCCTCGACCGCTGCCAGCGCCTCACCGGTCGTCGCCGTGACGAGTGGCGCGTCGTCGGGCGCGACGTGGGCCTTGTCGCGAGCTATCTCGTCGATCGTGTCTCCGAGGATCCCGGTGTGTTCGAGCGTGACCTCAGTGACGGCGCTGGCAACCGGGTCGACGACGCTCGTGGCGTCTTTCTTGCCGCCGATGCCCACTTCGAGTATCGCGACGTCGACGTCCTGCCGGTCGAACTCCCAGAGGGCCAGTGCCGTCAGCGTCTCGAAGAAGGTCGGCGAGTCGCCAGCGGCGGCCCGGTCGATGACGTACGGTCGAATCTCCTCGGCGAACTCGACGATGGCGCTCTCGGTGATCTTGTGGCCACCGACGGTGACCCGTTCGCGCACGTCGTCGAGGTGAGGCGAGGTGTAGAGGCCGACGTCGAGGCCGGCCTCACGGAGGGTGCGCTCGAGCATTCGCGCCGTGCTCCCCTTCCCGTTCGAGCCGGCGATCTGCACGCACGGCAGGTCGACGTGGGGGTCGTCCAGGTGAGCGAGCAGGTCCCGTGTTGCCTCGGTGCCGGGCCGTAAAGCGAAACGCCGCAGATCGAAGAGAAAGTTCGCCGCCTCGTGGAACTCCATGCTCGTGTGTTCCCCGCCGCGCGCTTTAGACTGACGATTACACCGACGACAGCGACGACGGGGACGACACCGTCGACGCCCCAGCGCCCGGAATTCCGGCCCGCGGTGGCCCGTCAGTCCTCGCGGTCGGCGTCGAATCTCCGGAGGATGACTGTCGCGACGGCGAGAAACGCCATCCCGACGACGGGCGCGACGTCGACCGGGTAGTCCCGGGAGTCCTCGTCGTCGGCGTGGGGGTCGTCTGGGGTGGGGTCCTGGCCAGTGGCTCCGCGCCTGTCGCTCGTGAACTCGTCCGCTCCGCCGCTGTCCCGAAATTTCAGGAACCAGACGGCGACGGCACCGACGACGCCGAGCGCGGTGGCGACGCCGCCGATCAGGAGCTTCTTCTCCAGCATCCGGGCCACGGTTCCCCCGTCCTCGTCGTCAGGTTCGTCGGTGGGCGCGCCGGGCCACGGCGTCGACGGGCGCGTCCACGTCGACGCCGTCGCTCGACTCTCTCTGGGCGTGTCGTCCAGGTGTGCCTCCACGCCTGCAGATCTCGCGGATGGTTCGCCGGTCGGGCCGACGTCGGCGCCGGTCGGGCCGACGTCGGCGCCGGTCGAACTCGCGTCGTCGCCGCCGGTCGTGGACGGGCCAGCCTCGGCGTCGCTCGCCGGTCTCGCCGTCTCGGCCTGATCCCGTTCGTCGACCTGGACCGGCTCCACACCCGGAATCGACGCGAGGATCCGGCGAATAGCGTCCTCGTCGACGTCGAACTGGAAGAACGTGAACTCTCTGCTCATGTGGGTTCCAACGGGCGCCGCCACCAAAAACACCACCGACGCTGACAGCTCTCGGCGGGCGCTCACTCGGTCTCGCGCCGTCGCTTACGGTTCAACAGGTCCGGGGCCGGCGAATCCCCGCCCCGGTCGTCGCTCCCGCGCGTCGATTCGTGAGGGTCGAGCGGGTCGGTGTGGTCGGCGAGCGGGGACTCCGGTTCGGCCTCGGCGAGGAGGTCGAGCATCTCGCGTTCGAAGTCCCTCTCCGACAGGTCCCCCTCGACGTAGCGGCGCTTGATCGCTCGCTCCCGTTCTTCGAGGCTCGGTGCGAACCGCTCGGAGAGGCCGAGCCCGCGAATCGGCGGCAGGACGGTTTCGAGGAGCGAGAACACCCAAGCGGCGCGGTCGCTGGTGGGGAAGGAGAGCCGCCGGACCACGCTCACGACGAACGCGACGGTCAGCGTCACCTCGGCGAGGATCAACAGCCCAGCCACGCCGACGACGACGGCCGCGTCGGCGAGCAACGCGCCGGGACTCGCCCCACCGAACGCGCCGGCCAGTAACGCGAGCGCGCTCACGCCGAGGAACCCCACGATGACGTACCCGACGACGAGCGAGAGCGCGAGTGTCACCCAGTGGGCGTTGCGCGAGAACCAACTCACGGCGAACAGTTCGCAGTGAGGGGGCAAAAACACGGCGAAACCGCAAGACACAAGCGGGACGAACGGATGCCGCCGCGCGCGGAAGGATCAGCCGTCGAGAGCGGCGCGCGCGTCGGCGAGTAGTTCCTGGACCGCGACCGGTTCGCCCGTCTCGCTGCTCTCGATGGCTGCCTCGACGAGCGCCACCGACTGGAGGTTGTCGTGCACGTTCGTCTCCATCGGTTCGCCGCCGTCGGAGCTTCGCTCCGAGGAGGCTCGCGTTCCGTCGGAACGCTCACCGCCGTCCAGCCACTCGAGGAACTGCCCGACGAGCCAGGTGTTCGACCAGTGCTCGCGTTCGTCCAGTGGGACCGCTTCGCCCCGCTCTCGGCCCGTCGTTCCGACGACTCCCTCTGCGTCGGCGTCGTAGGGATAGCGCGTCAGTTCCCGGCCGTCGAGTTCGAGGGTGGCGTCGCGACACTCCGCGCGGACGTAGTCGTTCCCCCAGCCGTTGAGCGTCGTCGCGTTGGCTTTCGCGCCCTCCCACGTCGCCCGGACGCCGTTCTCGAAGCGCAGCTGGACGGTGGCCTGAACGTCGCCGGCGTACTCGGCCCACTCGGGCTGCCAGGTGTCGGCGTAGAGGCGTTCGCAGGGCGCTCCGGCCATGTCCGCGAGGAAATCCAGTTGATGGACGGCACCTTCGACCATGAGCGGGTGGTCCATGTCGTGGCGGAACGCGCCCCACGTCCCGTAGGTCCTGGCGTTACAGGTGAATCGGCCGACGAGGTAGTCGAGCGGGCCGCTCGATTCGGCGCCGATCTGCCGACGCAGCGTCGTCTTGTCCCGGTCGAACCGGTGGCTCATCGTCACCCCCATCTTCGCGCCGGCGCGCTCGACTTTCTCGGCGATGCGGACGGACGCCTCCAGCGTGTCGGCGATGGGCTTCTCCGAGAGGATATCGAGGTCGTGGGCGAGGGCCGCGTCGACGACCTCCTCGTGAACCCACGGCGGGACGACGACGATACAGAAGTCGGCGTCGTGTTCGGCGACCGCCGCTTCGACGTCGGTGTAGCAGGCCTCTGCGGGCACGTCGAGGTGCTCGCGGGCGTTCGCGTGGGCCGACTCGTCCACGTCGACGGCGGCGACGACGTCGACCCGGCCGGCTTCGACGTGGGGCTGCAGGAAGGTGTCACACCAGCGAGCGCCCTGGCCACCGGTCCCGACCTGAATCGCGCGGTATGTCATACCACGCACCCGACGCCGCGCGCACAAAGCCGTGTCGGCACGTCGGCGTCACCCCGGTTCGTCACTCGCCCTCGTCGTTCTCGCCGCGGATGGGGACGTACGCGCGACCGCTGATACCGCCGAGCAGCGACTCGCGGAGCGAGAGCTGGCGTTTGAAGTCCTCGCTCCGGGCCTCCTCCACCCGACGCTCGGTCGTCTGGAAGTAGTTCACCACGGTGACGAGGGCGACGCCGCCGACGGAGTTGCCGAGCAACACCGGCAGGACGAACTCCCAGATGCCGACGGCGAGGGCGAGTTCGCCCTGGAAGACGAGGTAGACCATCTCCGTGGACGAGACGACGACGTGGTAGAGGTTGCCGAAGGGGATGGCGAGGAAGGCGACGTAGACCAGCACGAGCCGGGAGATGGTGTCCCGGGAGGCGTAGTCGACCCAGACGACGCCGGCGACGATCAGCCCGGCGAAGACGGCCTTGGCGAACAGCGTCCACCAGGCCGTGTCGATGGCCTTCTCGGCGAATCCTTCGGCCGCAGCCGCTGCCTCGGGCGTGAACACACCCGTCGAGGAGAGGAAGAACGCCCCGGCGACGCCGCCGACGAGGTTGGCGGCGAGCACGATGGCCCAGATGCCCAGCAGTGCAGGCACGCTCGCGAGACGTTCCAGGACGAGCGCGACGGGCGGCAAGGTGTTCTCGGTGAACAGCTGATAGTCACCGAGGATGATGTAGACGAAGCCGAGCGGGTAGAGGATGGCGCTCAACACGGGGTCACCGCCCGTCTTGGCCGTCATCGACGTGTACAGCAGGAAGGTGATGGTGATGGCAAAGCCCGCGGCGAGGCCGCTGAAGAACAGTTCCCGGTTGCCGACGCGAATCTCCTCGTCGGCAGCGGCGAGGATCCGCTGGAATATCTCGTCGGAGGAAAAGCGGTCGCGGACGACCGCCCCCGCGGCGGGTGCGCCGTGGCGCGACCGCTCGACTGCGTCGCGGACCTGGTTCCCCTCGGATTCGTCGGGATCAGCCATTACAGGGTTGGTATGACGAACTCCCGGAAAGGAACTTCGTTCGAGGGTGGCGAGCGAGGCAGTCGCTGGCGCTCAGTCGTGCCTGAAGGAGCGCTGGCCGGTGAAGACCATCGCCACGTCGTGTTCGTTCGCGGCCTCGACGACGGCGTCGTCGTTCTTCGACCCGCCGGGCTGGATGACGGCCTCGATGCCGGCGTCGACCGCTTCCTCGATGCCGTCCGGGAACGGGAAGAAGGCGTCAGAGGCCATGACGGCGCCCGCCGAATCCTTCCCCTCGGCGTGCTCGTCGGCCTTCATCGCGGCGAGGCGGACGGCGTCGACGCGGGAGACCTGTCCCATCCCGATGCCGACCGTCTCCGTGCCCTTGGCGAAGAGGATGCCGTTGGACTTGACGTGTTTGAGCGTGTGCCAGGCGAACAGCATCGACTCGACCTGCTCGTCGGTCGGTTCGCGCTCGGTGACGACCTCCAGGTCGTCGGCGGTGAGGTGCTGGCGGTCCCGCTCCTGGACGAGTCGCCCGCCGACGAGGGGCTTCTCGGTCAGGGTCTCCGTGGCCTCGAACTCGCCGTCGCAGTCCAGAACTCGCAGGTTCTCCTTCTCGAAGAGGACGTCCAGCGCCGCGTCGGTGTACCCCGGCGCGACGACGACTTCCTTGAACGAGTCGATTATCTGCTCGGCGGTGTCGGCGTCGCACTCCCGATTGAGCGCGACGATGCCGCCGAAGGCGCTCATCGGGTCCGTCGAGAGGGCCTTCTCGTAGGCCTCGGCGACTGTCTCGGCGGTCGCACACCCGGCCGGGTTCGTGTGTTTGATGACCGCGGCGGCGGGCTCGTCGAACTCCTTGATGAGGTTGAGCGCGCCGTCGGCGTCGTTGTAGTTGTTGTAGGACAGGGCCTTCGCGCCCTCGTTCAGCTGGTCCGCGTGGACGACGCTGGCCTCGGTCGTGGTGGGGTCGGCGTACAGCGCGGCGTCCTGGTGGGGGTTCTCCCCGTAGCGCAGGTCCGCGGCGCGGTCGTCGCTGACGAGGCGGCGCGTCGGGAACGCCCCGCCGTCGTCACCGTCGACGTCGACGGTCCCGGCCTCGAAGTCGACGTCGACGCGGCCCTCCGCGAACCACTTGACCGCTCGCGGGTAGGCGGCGAATTCGCCCTCGTAGAGCACGCGCTCCTTCAGGTCGTCTTCGTCGTCGCCCTGGTAGACGGGGATGGGTTCCTGGGTGACGACCGGGCCGCCGTCGACCGTCTCGTCGACGACGTGGACGGTACAGCCCGTGAGCTTGACGCCCGACTCGACGACCTGCTCGTGGGCGTCCATCCCGGCGAAGGAGGGGAGCAGCGAGGGGTGGACGTTCAGCGTCGTCGGCGTCGCGTCGAGGAACGTCTCGGTGAGGACGCGCATGTAGCCGTCGAGGCAGACGAGGTCGACGTCGTAGTCGGCGAGCGCGTCGACCACGCGCTCCTCGTGGGCCTCGCGTTCCTCGTCGTTCTCGCGTTCGACCACTTCGGTCGGGATGCCACGTTCGGCTGCGGCGTCGAGCACCGGTGCGTCGGCGTCGTTCGTGAGGACGACGGCGAAGGACGCGCCGCCCGGCGCGCGGTCCGCGATGTTCATCAGGTTCCGGCCGCGGTTGCTGGCCATGCCGGCGAGTTTCATGTGCGAGGACGCGGAGCGGGCGCGCAAAGTAGTTGCGAATCCACCCTCGACACAGTCGACACAGTCGGCGCACCCGGTGCAGTCGTACGGCCGAAGCCATCGCCGCGGCGTGGCACTTCGACACTGTCGACACCCGAACCATTTGACGGTGGCGGGCGTAGTCGCCCCTGTGAACGGAACTCGTCGTCACTGGGCCGCGCTCCCCGTCGTCGCGGCCGGACTCACCTGGGCTGGCTGGGCCGCCGTCGCGGCAGCCGCCGGGACGGTCGCCGACGGCGTCGCGCTCTGGCTCGTCGCGACCTCCGGCCTGTTGCTTGCCGTCGGTCTCGCCGGCGTCGTCCTCGCGTTCGACTGGGCCTACCAGTTCCCCGGTGGCGAGGGAGCCGCCCTCGCGGCCGTCGGGGCGCTCTCGTTCGCCGTCGGCCAGGCGCTCCGTCTGGTCCGCGGCGAGGGCGGGCTGACGACGTCCTTCCTCGCGCCGGGGGTCCTCGCGCTCGTGGCCGGGTCGCTCCTCCTTGCCGCCGGCCTCGTGCGCGCCCGCCGTCTCCCGCCGTGGATCGGTGTCAGCCTGTTCGTCGGGACCGTCCTGTTCCTGGGGTTCAACCGGGTCCCGGCGCTGGCACTGCCCGTCGGACTGGCCTGGGTCGCGGTCGGGAGCCACCTCTGGCGTCATCCCGACCGCCCGGCCGACCACCTCGAACCGAGCGCCGTCGGGCGGTAGCCACCCCGCTCGTCACCGCGACGACCGGTCTGTGGCGGTCAGGGACGGTCTCTCGCCGAAAATCACTACGGTGTGGCGGCCCTGTTCCAAGGTATGCGTGATCGAGATCCGGTTGCGATCGTCCTCGGCGACACCGAGGACCTGTACGACGTCGCCGAGTGGGATGCCCGGTCGATCATCGACAGGCTCTCGGTCGTCATATACGCCGTCCTGCACGGGATCAAGCGGTTCGGCCTCATCGCGCTCGCGCTGCTCCTCTTCGTGGCCCAGCTCGCGTTCGCGGGGCTGCTCGTCGTCGAGGAACCGAGGCTCGGCTTCCTGGCGGCGCTGTCCGCAGTCCCGGCGCTCTTGCTCGTCGCCTACGTCTGGTACGACGACCCCACGCGCCGGGAGCCCATCGACGCGCTCGCCATCACGTTCGTGCTCGCGGTCCTGTTCGCCAGCTTCGCCGCCGCGGTCAACTCGGTGTTCCAGGTCGTCTTCAGCTACGTCCCGGTGATCGGGATGGCGCTCTTTTTCTTCCTCGTCGTCGGCCCCATCGAGGAGACGGTGAAGTGGCTCGCCATCCGAAGCCACGCCTACGGCCGGGACGACTTCGACGCCGTCATCGACGGCGCGGTGTACGGCGCCGTCGCCGGCCTCGGCTTCGCCACTATCGAGAACGCTCTCTACATCACCCAGGGGTACCAGGCCGCAGCGGAGATGGCCGGCGTCACCCAGATCGAGCGTGCGATCGGCACGGCCACCAGCCGGGCGTTCGTCGGCCCGGGCCACGTGCTCTACTCCGCCTTCGCGGGCTACTACCTGGGGCTCGCCAAGTTCAACCGTGAGAACGCCGGCCCCATCGTCGTCAAGGGCATCCTCATCGCCGCGCTCATCCACGCCACCTACAACACGCTCGTGACGTACCTGCCGATCGATAACCTGTTCCTCTCCCTCGGCGTCATCCTCGGCTTCGACCTCATCGTCGGCTACTTCCTCTACCGGAAGCTCTCCCGGTACACGAAATACTACCACCGCGCCGAGGACGAATCGGACGCGATGGGTGCGACTGCCGAGGACGACTGATCTCTCCGGGTCTCCACGCTCGTTTCTTCTGTGAGCTGCGTCTCAGCCGCCGTCGAAGCCGGAAGATACTATGGGCACATCAGGGAAAGAGAGGGCATGGGCCGGTCCGTTTCACGCCGCCAGATTCTCTCTGCTGTCAGCCTGACGGGGCTGGGTGGCCTCTCTGGGTGTCGTCAGCTCTCTGGGACGCGAACCGAACTAGCCGGTGTTCAGCTAGTGAATCCGTATTACGGGACCGAACGCATCGACGTCCGGATCGAACAGGCCGACGAGATAGTCACAGAGGAGACTCTGCCGGTCGTTCAGGAGGAAGGTGCCGAAACGTTACCGTGTTCGTGGAAAGGTGACGGCGAAGAACCGGTCGTCGAGGCGCGACTCGCAGGTGACGGTGACTGGCAGCGGCTGGATCTGGCCGAGACTGACGAAGAGAAGGCCTTCCTCCTGGGAATCGTGAGACCTGAGTCTGGGGTTTCGTTCGTCGTCTATGGTGAAGACGATGACTTCTTCGTCGATACGTGCGCCCAGGAGGAGTAATTCCGCCGATTCGTCGTCGACGGACACGAGTTCGGAGAGCGCTGCCACAGAGTCTCTTTCGATGGATCGGTGCGTATCACACCGGTGCTCACCACCGACCGAATCCGGTCCGGGACGGGTCTTCGATGACTCGACGAACCATCCACACGGGATTCGATACGCTTTTTCGGCGGCCCGGCCCACCCTTGCGCATGACAGAACGCGGCGCGCTCGACGCCGTCTCGCCACTCGACGGGCGGTACGCCCGGTATACCGAACCGCTCGTGCCCTACGCCAGCGAACGCGCGCTGATGCGGGCGCGCGTGGAGGTCGAAGTGGAGTATCTGATCGCTCTCGCGGACCTCGACGCGACCCCGCTGGCCGTCGACGCCGACCAGCGCGAGCACCTCCGCGGGCTCTACGAGTCCTTCGACAAGGACGACGCCAGCGTCGTCAAGCAACTCGAAACCGAGGGGTACGGCGAGTACACCGCGACGAACCACGACGTCAAGGCCGTCGAGTACTTCGTCCGCCTGAACCTGCCCGAGGACCTCGACGCGGGCAACTGGATCCACTTCGGGCTCACCAGCGAGGACGTGAACAACCTCGCCCACCGCCTGCTCGTCAAGCCCGCCGTCGAGGAGGTGCTGGTGCCCGAACTGCGCGAGACCCGCGACGCGCTGGCCGAGATGGCCCGCCGGTACCGTGACGTCCCGATGCTCGCGCGCACCCACGGCCAGCCCGCGACGCCGACGACCTTCGGCAAGGAGATGGCCGTCTACGCCTCGCGGCTGGGCCGCGCACTCGTGCGAATCGAGCAGGCTGCAGACGCCCTCTCCGGAAAGCTCGCCGGCGCGTCGGGCACCTACGCCGCCCACCACGCCGCCTATCCCGACGTCGACTGGCCCGCGTTCGCCCGCGAGTTCGTCGACGGCCTCGGCCTCGATCACGAACCGCTCACGACGCAGGTCAACCCCTGTGACGACCTGGCCGCGCTCTTCGACGCGCTGCGGGGCGCCAACAACGTCCTGCTCGACCTGGACCTCGACGTCTGGCTCTACGTCTCCGACCGCTACCTCGGCCAGGAGGCCGTCGAGGGCGAGACCGGGTCGTCGACGATGCCCCACAAGGTCAATCCCATCGACTTCGAGAACAGCGAGGGGAACCTCTCGAAGGCGAACTCCGACCTGACCTTCCTCGGCGACTACGTCACGAAGTCGCGACTCCAGCGCGACCTCTCCGATTCGACCGTCAAGCGCAACATCGGGGCCGCCTTCTCGCACTGCCTGATCGGCTACCGGAAGTGTCAGAACGGCCTGGCGAAGGTCGTCCCGAACGAGCAGGTGATGGCCGACGACCTCGAAGGGACCCCCGAGATAATCGGCGAGGCCGTCCAGACGATCCTCCGCCGGGAGGGCCACGAGGACGCCTACGAACAGGTGAAGAAGGCGACCCGCGGCCAGCACGTGACGATGGAGGACTTCACCGCGATGATCGACGACCTCGACGTGAGCGAGGCCGTCCGCGAGGAGTTGCACGCTCTGACGCCGGCGGGTTACACGGGCGTCGCGGACGAGATGGTGGACGCGCTCGACTGACCGTCCGTCGAGGTTCTGCAACGACAGTTTCCCGATACGTGGCTGGCTGATTGGAATGTTAGCCACTCCATCCCGTCTTCATACTATCTGTATTCTGGTTAAATTTACAACAGCGCGAGCTGTTCGGTCAGTTGCATATTATGACTGACGAATCCGAACGCATCCAGCAACTCGAACAGCGGATCGAACAGCTCGAACAGGAAGCAACGCGGGGTTCGTCCGCAGGCAGTTCGCCGACGAGTTCCACGCGTCGTCAGATGCTCGGCGCGCTCAGCGTGGGCGGGCTCCTCCTCGGTGGCGCCGGAACTGCCGCGGCAGCGCCGTACGACGACGACCTCGGCAGTGCACGGTTCGTCGGGGAAGGTGAGTCCCTGCAGGACGCGGTCAACAAGTCGAACCTCGTGTTCGTCACCTCGGCGTACGATAGTAGCGTCGAGGAGGTAGATACGATTGAGATCGACCGCGAAATTACCGTGATGGGTGACGGAAATACCTACATCGACAACCCCGGAGGAAGTGGACCGGCGGTCGAGATCGTGAGCAAGAGCGAGCGTCCGAACGCCGTGAGTCTCCAGAACCTGTCGATCAGAGGTGGCGACCCCGGTTTGCTCATCGAGGACACGAAATTCTGTGAACTCTCGAATGTCCACGTGAGAGAGACCAGTGGGCACGGGATCGCCGTGAGAAATCCGTCACTCTCGACGAATTCCATGGATCTCTACCACACCTCAGTCCAGGACAGTTCTGACGATGGTATCTACATCGAAGGCGGCGCCCATTCGACGAATCTGTTCGGTGTCAGGACTCTCTTCGCTGGCGGGCACGGCGTGAACATAAATGGAAGTCATGCGGTGAATATGATGGGGTGCCAGGTCGAGGATTCTCAGGGGTATGGGCTCCGCATGGAGGGGCTCAGCGCTGCGAACGTCTACGGTGCCTACGTGGAGGGGAACAAGCAGGATACTGGCCTTGGATCCGAGAGTGCTGAGATATACGCGGAAAGCTGCTACGGACTATCGATAGATAGCGCGTACGGTAACCCGTTGAACAATTCTCTCAGGAGCTTCATATACCTCAAGGGATGCCGGACTGCGACTGTGCATGGGACTCGTATCAAGGGCGGCTATAGTTATCTGGTCGACGGACCGACCCAGAGCGGCGATCAGAACCGACGCCTAGACGTCTATCGGGGAACGCACTATCCCGGGTACAGTGATGGCGTGGTCTCGGACCCAGATATCGCAAAGCGTCTTCGTAGCAATGGAGTAGTCGTTGCGAAGAATATTGGTGATGCGAACGGCCAGCATCCCGGCGAAATCGGCGTTCATAACGCATATACTAACGATACGCCGGAATTCTACGTCTGGGATGACAGCGGGGAGAACTGGGTCAGTTACGACGGCACAACGACGAGGTGAATCCATGGACACCGGGTTCCGAGGGTCAATTGGACGTCCGCGCGAGAACTGACATCATCCGGGGCCCAATCAACCATCTACTTGTCGACTACGCACCCGAAACGGGTGGCGAGTCGATAGGGCACTTCTCTCGTGGTGTCTTGACCAGATCGGCCGAAATCATCTCGGCGAACTGAACGTTGGCGACCACGAAAGACCGCCCGAACTGCGCGTCTAGAACGAGAGCAGGCGGAGGGGAGATCATTCCAACTCCAGTCAGTCGCCTCTGATCGGGTCGGCCTGCAGCACGTCCCGTTCGAGCCGTTCGGCCTGTTCGAGCCGTAGCTGGCGTGCCGCCTCCGGCGAGATGGTCCGGCCGCTATCGATCGCTGGCGACACCGGTTCGTACGCGTCGACGTCGAAGCCCATCCGTTCGAGGTACGCCTGGAGGTCGGGGTCGGCCAGGCCGTCCCTGATCGCGGCGTTGACGTACCCGATGACGGCGTCGAACTCCGGGAGGACGATGTCTTCTCCGTCCACGCGACCGCCGTCGCCCTGGATGCGGACCTCGGCGTCGCGCATGCGCTCGACGACGCCGGCCAGGTCGTCGGCCAGTCGGACGACCTGGCCGGGGAGCGCCGTATCCGGCGAGCGCCACTCGACGGTGCCGAACTCTTCGCGGAGCTGGACCGGCGTCCAGACGGCGCTCTCGGGATCGAAACTCGACGCGATGGCTCGTCTGTCGACGCCGGCGTCGGTCGCGGCGGTCAGGAACTCCTCGTAACGGCGTTCCAGCCGGCGGGTCCACTCGTCGGTGTCGTCCGCGTAAGTCCAGAGCCGGCCCTGGTGGGGGACGTCGTCGTAGGCCATCCAGCGGTAGAGTTTCGACCGCGCGCCGGCCGCAAGGCGACGGCCCTGGAAGTACGGTGATGAGTTGACCAGCGCCAGCGCGGGGTCCAGCGCGATGAACGCGTTCAACTGGTCGATGGCGCGGCCGGGCTGTTGCTCGACGTGGATATGCGTGCCCGCGCAGTGGCGGACGTACTCGAAGTCCTCGCCGACGACCGCGTTCTGGATGTGCGTGCGCTCGCTCTCCCGCTCGGGTATCTCGTCCTGATACACGGGCGTCGCCAGCGGAACGAGACCCCGGTCGAGTTCGTCGGCGCGCCGGAGAACTGCACCGACGCGCTCGAACAGTTCCGCGCGCAGTTCCGCCGTCGTCTCGCAGGGTGTCGTCTTGATCTCGATCAGTGGTTCGACGAACTCCTCCTCGGCGCCCGCCGACGCGTCCAGGAGTTCGCCCGGTTCGACGAGTCGCCCCTCGTCGTCTATCACCCAGTACTCGACCTCGATGCTCCGCCGTATCGGTTCTGATTGATGTGATGACACGGTGACCTCGCCACAGCCGCGGTCAGTTGGTCCACACGCAACGACTCTAGCGTCCGGAGAGGGGGAACCTATATGCCATACGTTACCGTGCAACACGGCAATACAAGAATTTTTCCCGAGCGGAAATATTTCCTCGCTACCGGCGTACCGGCGGTCGACCTAACTGTTAGCGGATCGAACACTCGAGTATGTTCCGCGATCGCACCGACGCCGGCGACCGACTGGCCGATGCGCTTCGCGAGCGTGGCGTCGAAGCCGACGTCGTCCTCGCCATCCCACGCGGTGGACTCCCCCTCGGTCGCGCCGTCGCAGATCGGCTGGACGCTCCGCTCGACGTCGTCGTGGCAAAGAAGATCGGCGCCCCGCACAACCCGGAACTGGCTATCGGCGCTGTCGCCGAGAACGGGGCGCTGTGGCTGAATCAGTCGCTAATCGACGACGTCGGCGTCCGCGAGGACTACGTCGATGACGAGCGAGTCGCAGTCAGCGAGGCCGCGAGCGAGAAGGCCCGACGGTATCGGCAGGGACCGCCACCGGATCTATCCGGCAAGCGCGTCGTCGTCGTCGACGACGGCGTCGCGACGGGAGCGACGATGCGGGCCTGCCTCAAGCACGTTCGCGACGAAGGACCGGCGAGCGTCGTGGTCGCGGTGCCGGTCGGGCCACGGGACAGTATCGAGGAACTGCGGGCGTTCGCGGACGAGGTGGTGGTCCTCGAGATCCCGGCGGCCTTCCGCGCGGTGGGCGCCTACTTCAGGAACTTCGACCAGGTGAGCGACGCCGAGGCGCAGTCGTACCTACACTAGCTCCTCGAGGGCAGTCCGGACCGCCGCCGCGGCCGCCTCGACCTCCGAGAGGTGGACGTACTCCCGTTCGCTGTGGGCGATTGCACCCTCGTCGTCGGCGAGATCGCCGGGGCCGAACACGACGGTTGGCGCGTGCTCGGCGAAGAAGGAAGCCTCCGTGGCGGCGCCGAACGGGCGAACGTCGCCGCCGCTGGCGTCGACGAGTTGCCGGACCAGCAGGTCGTCGCGGTCGGTGGCGAACGCACCGAGGAAGGGTGACTCTCTGGGAGTGAGTTCGACGCGGAGGTCCATCCCGGTCGGCATCCACTGGTACAGGTGCTCCTCCAGGTCGGCCCGGAACTCCTCGGCGCTCTCGGGCGGGACCGGCCGTCGGTCGAAGGTGATTTCGCAGGTTTCGGGGACCTGGTTCGACGTCTCCCCGCCCTCGACGACCGTCGGCGTGAGCGTGGGTTGACCGAGTGACTCGTGGTTACCCGGGCCGCGTTCTTCGTCGAACGTCTCCATGGCCTGCAGGACGGGGGCGGCGGCGCGAATCGCGTTCGCACCGCTCTCGGGGGTCGCCGCGTGGGCGGCCGTGCCGGTGATAGTGATCGTTCCCTCGTACTGCCCGCGCGCGGCTGTACAGACGTCGAGGCCCGTCGGCTCTCCGACGACGAAGCCGTCGACCGACAGGTCTCCGTCGGCCATCCGCTTTGCCAGGTGGGCTGCACCCGACTGGACCGTCTCCTCGTCGGGCGTGATGGCGATGGTCAGTTTCCCGTCGGTGGGCTCGACGGCGAGGAAGCCGGACAGCAATGCGGCGAGTGGCCCCTTCGCGTCGCAGGCGCCTCGACCCCTGACCACGTCGCCGTCGCGACCGTAGGGGACGTGCGGCGGCACGGTGTCGATGTGGGTGTTGAGGACGAGGTGGCGGCCGCCCGTGCTGTCATCATCACCGTCTGCGGTGCTGTCGTCGGCACCGCCACGAGTTGCGAGGACGTTCCCCGCCTCGTCGACCGTCGGCTCGTGGCCGGCGGCTTCGAGCGTCTCGACCAGGAGATCCCGCATCTCCCCGACGTCCTCGTGGGACGCCGTCTCGACGGCCTTCCGGTGGAAGGTCTCGACGTCGAAGCTCATCGGTCGGACTCCGCGCTGGCCGACCCGATTTCCGCTTCGTCTTCCACTCTGGTCACGTCGGCCATCGTCTCCCGGCGACGGACCACGCGCACGTCGTCCCCGTCGATGGCGACCTCGGCGGGCCGGGGCTGGGAGTGGAACTGGTTGGCGAGTTCGTACCCGTACGCGCCGCAGTTCCCGATGGCGAGGACGTCCTCGCGCTCAGGGCGGGCGACCGGCCGGTCAGTGGCGAAGACGTCCGCACTCGTGCAGCATGGCCCGCCGATAGCGACGGGGTAGTCCTCGCGCTCGGGCGCCGTGATATTTCTGATGGGGTGGTAGGAGTCGAACATCGCCGGGCGGATCATCGTCGCGAGCGAGGCGTCGACGCCGACGACGGTGGCGGCGGGCGTCTCCTTGACGGTGTTGACGGTCGTGAGGATCAACTCGGCGTCGGCGACGACGTAGCGGCCGGGCTCCAGTTTGATCTGTGCGTCCAGGTCGCCGACGGCCTCGCGGACCTTCTCGCCGACGACGTCCATGTCGAGGGGCTCCTCGTCCTCGCGGTATGGGACGCCGAAGCCGCCGCCGAAGTCGACGAACTCCAGGCCCTCGCCCGCCCCGGCGACTTCGCGGCCCATCTCCGCGACCTTCGCGATGGCGCGGCAGTGGTCGTCCAGGTCGTCGTGGAGGACGCCGCTGCCGGCGTGGGCGTGGATGCCCACTAGGTCGAAGCGCTCGCGGACGTCGTCTGCGACTTCCGGTACCTCGTCGTACGGAATCCCGAACTTGGCGTCCTTGCCAGTGGCGACCTTCTCGTGGTGGCCGGTACCGATGCCGGGGTTGATCCGGATGGCCACGCGACCGTCGTAGCCCCGCGATTCGAGGCGGTCGAAGGTGTCCCGCGCGCCCGCGGTGATGGTGAACCCCGGGTGGTCCGACGCAAGGTCGACGGCGTAGTCGAGGTCGCGGTCCGGCGGGTTGACCGCGGTGTACTGGAGCGTGTCCGGGTCGGCGCCGGCCTGGATGGCCCGCTGGAGTTCGCCCGCGGCAGCGCACTCGATGTCCGCCCCCGCTTCGAGCAGGGCAGAGAGAACTGCCTGGCCGGTGTGGGCCTTCGCGGCGTACATCACGTGGGCGTCGAGGAACGCGGCGGAGAACCGGCGGTAGTTCTCCTGGACGCGCGACGGATCGAGGACGTACAGCGGCGTGTCGTACTCCGCGGCGATGTCGAGTAACTGGTCGTGGTCCCAGTCCGCGAGTCGGCGGATCGGCGGCGAGGCGTCGGTCATTGGCGAACACACGGCAGCGCCCGCTAACAAGGGTTCCGTTTCTACGAGTTCGGGTGGGAGTAGTGGCGACTTTTCACACCAGTAGCTGGGATCTTTGCAGCTACGGCAAGGACATTGTTACTGCAAACACCTCGAAAGCCCCGACGCGCTCCGGTCCCGCGGACGCACTGCGCTCCTCGGCTTCGCCTGCGGTGCTTGCGCGTCCGGGGTTCCCGGACCGCGTCGCCCCTTTCAGTCCACCCGTCTCTCCCGACCAATCAGCCGACCCGGGTGGGAATGAAAGGGGCCGTGCTCTGCGGGAACCCCGGCGTTCGCAAGAGCGAAGCTCTTGCGCAGCCCATCAGAAATCTTCGATTTCTGAGGACGACGTAAGGACCGCAGCGAACGCAGTGAGCGAGGACCACAGCGAGCCGCGGGACCGCAGAGCACGGGGGCTTTCGAGATGCTCGCGGTAACTCACCCGACGGTAGTGCGCACTCGGGAAACATCGTCGGTCGCACTCTGGACGAATTCCAGAAAGGCCTCCGAATCCACGTCACACCGGACGGCGGGCTTGAATCCGCCGAGGTGGCAGCCATCGGCGCCACTCCGGCAGGGGCTCAGTTCCGATTCGACGCCGTCGTCCATGTAGTAGTTCGGGCCGCGACGGCTGTCGCTGAGTCGAATCGCCCTTTCGAGCAGCCCACCCGGTTCTTCCCCGGGGACGATAACCACCGGATCCATTCGGTCAGTAAACTCCGGGTCGTGGTAGTACAGGTCGCCGTGGGCGGCGAAGCGCTTGGCGTGGGCGTTCTCCGGATGATTCTCCAGCACGGCGCGCTTGGCGTCGAGGTCGTCGTCTGGTTCCAGAACCACGGGCCGCTCCGCGACGGTGAAGTAGCCGAACAGGTAGCGGTGTTTGTACTCGCTTTCGGGCCCCGGAAAACCGGCGTAGAACGCGACGACGTCGCCCGGGTCGAGGTCGCGGAGCGCGGCGACGTAGGCCGGCCGGTGTTCGCCGTAGGTCAGTGCGTCGAGGTTCGGGTCGCGGTGGACGGGTTGACTCGCGATGGCGTCCGGATCGGTCACCCAGTCGCCGTCGCTCCCCGGTCGGACGCCGTCGAGAATCGCGGCGAGCGGACCGTCGCTGAATCGACTGTCGAGCGACCCGTAGGTCGCCGCCTCCGTGGTCGGGCCTTTCTCCGGAATCGGGACGTACTCGAATCGCCCGTCACTGTCGACTTTCGGGACTGGCCGGACGTTGCCGGTGTCGGCGCCGACGCCGCAGAGAACGACGGTCAATTGCGGGAGACTACTCCCGGAGCGCGTCCTCGCGCTCGGTCGCTTCCAGCGTCTGTTCCTCGACGTCCGTCGCGACCACGGCGGGCTTGTAGGCGCCGCCGTCGAACAGGTCGTGGTCCGAGACGCTGGACTCGACGAAGCGGGTGAACGCGCGGCGCTCCGGCGGCAGTTCGCCGTAGATCACTTCCTCTTCGACGAGGTCGTAGATGGGGATGCGGGGCGTGAGGAGGGTGTTCTCGCCGACGACGGAGTTCTCGCCGACGACGAAGCCCGAAGTGACCCGGCAGCCCGCGCCGAGCGAGACGCCGTCCTCGACGATGACCGGGGCGTCCTCGACCGGTTCGAGGACGCCGCCGATGAGCGTGTTGGCGCCGAGTTTGACGTCGTCGCCGATCTGGGCGCAGGAACCCACGGTGTCGCAGGAGTCGACGAGTGTGCCATCGCCGACGTAGGCGCCGATGTTGACGAAGGCGGGGGACATGAGGATGGCGTCACTACCCACGTAGGCGCCCCGGCGGATGACGGTCCCGTCCGGCGTGTTTCGCGTCCCGCGCTCGTTCAGGTCCGCCGTCTCGCGGAGCGGGAGGACGTCGTGGTAGGTGACGTCGCCGTAGGTCCGGGCCTCGGTCTCGCGCAGGCCGAAGTTGAGCAGGATACCCTGCTTGACCCACTCGTTGGCCTCCCAGCCGTCGCTTCCCTTCTCCGCGGCGCGGACCTCGCCCGCTTCGAGGGCTTCGAGGAACTCGTCGAGGACCGCGAGGTGGTCGTCGGTCGCGTCGGCGGCGGTCAGGCCGTCCTGTTTGCGCTGCCAGAGGTCGCTGACGTCTGCTTCGAGGCTCATGTGTCGTCGATGACTTCCCCGAATGAATACCATTCCGGATCCTTCCCGGCGAGCCAGGTGGCGGCGTCGAGCGCACCGGCGGCGAACACCCCTCTATCCTCCGCCCGGTGGGACAGCGAGACCACCTCGTCGTTGCCTGCCAGGACGAGTTCGTGTTCGCCGCGGATATCCCCCGCACGCCGCGCGAACACGCCGATCTCGTCCTCCTGACGGGGGGCGTGACCCTCGCGACCGTAGACGGGTTCGACGTCGCGTTCTTCCTGAATCGTCTCGAGGATGGTGTTGGCAGTCCCCGAGGGCGCGTCGATCTTCTGGTTGTGGTGAGTCTCCATCAGTTCGAGGTCGTAGTCCGGGAGCGCGGAGACGGCCTCGCCGATGGTCCTGAGGAGCACCTGGATGCCGCGGGAGAAGTTGGTCGCCTTGAGCACCGGGACGTCCTGGCTGGCCGACCGGAGCGAGGCCATCCCGCCGGAGTCGAAGCCCGTCGTCCCGACGACCATGCCGACGCCGGCGTCGACGCAGGCGTCCGCGAGCGCGAGCGTCGACTCGGGAACGGTGAAGTCGATCACGACCTGCGGTTCGTGCTCGGCGAGGCCGTCCGCGAGGTCGTCGGCGTGGAAGATGGGGACCCCCTGGATGTCGTCGACGTCGTCGACGTGGAACCCAACGACGACGTCGAAGTCGTCACGCGCGCTCGCGGCCTCGATGACGGCCCGGCCCATCCGGCCGGCCGCGCCGTTGACCGCGATGCGCGTCATCGCTCGACCTCCGCGAAGGCGTCCTCACCGTCCGGGTTTTCGAGTTCCGCGAGGATCGATTCGAGGTCGTCGAGGTACTCATCGCTCAGGCGGGAGAGCGGCTGGCGGACGTGCGCGGGGCCGTAGCCGCGGATCCGCATCGCCTCCTTCACCGGGATGGGGTTGGTCTCGACGAAGAGCCCGCGGAACAGCGGCCCGAGCTCGTGGTGCAGGTTCCGGGCGCGCTCGTAGTCCTCGGAGAGGGCGGCACCGACCATCGCGCAGGTGCGTTCCGGCTCGACGTTGGCGGCGACGCTGATACAGCCGTGGGCGCCAACCGAGAGCATCGGGAGGGTCATCCCGTCATCGCCGGAGAGGACCGAGAAGTCTGCCTCGCGCGTGCGTTCGATGATCTCCGATATCTGGTTCATGTCGCCACTGGCGGCCTTGTAGCCCAGAATACTGGGGTGGCTCGCGAGTTCGACGGCCGTGTCGGGTTCGATATTCTGACCCGTGCGCGAGGGAACGTTGTAGACGATCTGTGGGCAGTCTACCTCGTCTGCGATGGTCTCGAAGTGATCGACGAGGCCGCGCTGTTCGGGCCTGTTGTAGTACGGCGAGATGAGGAGCAGGGCGTCGGCACCGGCGTCGGCGGCGCGCTGGGAGAGCGAGAGCGCTTCGCGAGTGTTGTTCGATCCGGTGCCGGCGACGACGGGTACGTCGTCGACCGAATCGACGACTGCCTCGACGACCTCGACGTGCTCGTCGTGGGTCAGCGTCGCCGACTCGCCGGTGGAGCCGACGGGGACGAGGCCGTCGACGCCCGCGGCTTCGAGGCGCTGGGCGTCCTCTCGGAGGGTTTCGAAGTCGATGCTGCGGTCCGCGTCGTCGTGGAACGGCGTGCACATCGCGGGGAACACGCCGGTGAGGTCGATTGCTGTCATGTGAGTGGTCGCTGGTCTGTTGTGGGTGAGTCTGCGCGCGATGCAAAAATGACTGCCGTTCGGCCGGCGGGAGACGGCTCCGTCACTCGAACGGCAGGATTCCGGGCCCGTGACGGGGTCGCTACGCCCGCCGCGAGCCGCTCAGAATGGAAGTTTCGGCTTGGCCTTGGTGGCCGCTACGGACGCACCGCTCGTCGAATCGCGACGGGTGGGTGCGTTCCGGGTCATTGCACGAAATAGATCAGTGGAGCGTCTTAGTGCTTGCGTTCCACGGGGAGTGGCGTTCACGCCTGTCGCCGCGGACGTGCGCACCCCTGGGGATGCGCTGACGCCTCCGTGCTGACAGTTTCGTCGGCGCTGGGCGGCGCTGGACCCCGAAAAATTAACCGGACAGGGGTCACACGAACGTGCATGCCTGTTACGCACCCGACCCAACGGGTGGGCGTCCTCGCGGACGCGCAGAACCTCTATCACACGGCTCGGAGTCTCTACTCTCGCAATATCGACTACAGCTCGCTTCTGGAGGGCGCCCTCGACGGCCGGGAACTCACGCGCGCGATCGCCTACGTCATCCGGGCGAACTCGCCGGAGGAAGAGAGCTTCTTCGAGGCGCTCGTCGACATCGGCTTCGAGACGCGCGTCAAGGACATCAAGACGTTCGAGGACGGCTCGAAGAAGGCCGACTGGGACGTCGGGATGAGCCTCGACGCCGTCTCGCTGGCGCCCCACGTCGACACGATCATCCTCTGTACGGGCGACGGCGACTTCGCCCGCCTCTGTCGCTACCTGCGCCACGAGGGCTGTCGCGTCGAGGCGATGAGCTTCGCCGAGTCCACCTCCGAGGAACTCGTCGAGGCGGCCGACAGCTTCGAGAACCTCAGCGAGAACGAAGACACGTACCTGCTGTAGCCACTCGCGAAATCGGGCTCGAAAGAACGAAGAGACGGTTTCAGACCGGGCGAGCGTCTTCGGACGTGCCGACGAGCAGCGCGCCGGCGGCAAGTCCGAGCGCGGCGAGCGATCCGAGAACCGGCGGCAATCCGCTCCCGAGCTGTCCCGTACCGAGGATGATGGCCGTACTCGCGACGAGCAGGAGGACGCCGACTGCGACTTTTCGCGTATCCGTTGCCATGTCGGCCAAAGGTAATCGGTCGTCCGGTATAAATTTCTCCAAATCCAACGGGGATAAACGCGATCGATCGTTATCGTTTTCGACCGAGGGGTTTCTGCGAGTCCGTCCGCGGTTGGTGACGCTTTTGGTTCCGGGTCGTCAGCATCAGTTGATGACCGACGCCGAGGCCACGCTGTTACGCCGCGCCGCCGACTACCAGTTCGGCCGCGGCGGCGGCGCGGCCCTGTTTGACGACCTCGAATCGCTGTCCGTGACCCGGACCAGCTCCGGCCGACCGCGACAGGTCACGGCCGAGGACGGCCGCCTGGTCAGCTACGGCAACGACGGCCGCTTCACGCTCGGTATCGACGGCGGTCGGCGGCTCCACGAGGCCTTCGAGGCGCCGCGCAACCGCGTCGTCGTCGGCGACGAGAGCGAGCCGTTCGTTCGCGACGGGCGCAACGTCTTCGCGAAGTTCGTCGACGAGGCCGACGACGAGATACGGCCGGGTGACGAGGTGCTCGTCGTCCACGAGGACGGCCGCCTCCTCGCAGTGGGCAGGACGGAACTGTCCGGGGACGGCATGCGAGCGTTCGAGACGGGGATGGCCGTGAAAGTCCGGGATACCGTCGGCGAAGACGGCGAGTAACTGGGACGAGACTGGTCTGTGCGGTACACGGCAAAGGGGAGAGCTTTTTGGGACGGAAGGCCCAGGTTGGGCTATGTTTGGAGGAGGCGGCGGCGGACTCAATCCGCGCAAGATGAAGCAGATGATGGAACAGATGGGCATCGATATGGAGGATATCGACGCCGAGGAAGTGATCATCCGGACCCCCGACGAGGAGCTGTACTTCACCGACGCGGAGGTCCAGCTCATGGAGGCCCAGGGCCAGAAGACCTACCAGGTCGTCGGCGACCCGGAGAGCCGCGAACGCGGCGCCGACTCGGGCGGCGAGTCAGCGTCGGGCGACGCCGGGAGCGCTGAGGCCGGTGGCGACGCCGGCGGCATTCCCGACGACGACGTCGAACTCGTCGCGATGCGGGCCGGCGTCGGCGAAGACGCGGCGCGCGAAGCCCTCGAGGAGGCCGACGGTGACCTCGCGGCCGCCGTCGAGCGGCTAGAGTGAGCTACCTGTTCGTCCGCGAGGACCGCGAGTACCTGCTAGCCCCGGGCGACACGCTGGAGTCTGACCTGGGCATCCTGGAGGTGCCCGAGGACGTCGAACCCGGCGACACCGTCGAGACGCATCTCGACACCGAGTTCCGGGTCCGGAAGCTCCGCGGCCCGGACCTTTTCAACCACCTGGAGCGGACGGGCGCGCCGATGATGCCACGCGACATCGGCCTCGTCGTCGGCCAGACTGGCCTGCAATCGGGCGACCGGGTCCTCGACGCGGGGACCGGCACCGGCGTCCTGTCGGCGTACCTCGGGCGCATCGGCGCGCGCGTGACGACGTACGAAGCCGATGCGGACTTCGCCGACGTCGCTCGCGAGAACATGGCGCTGGCCGGCGTCGAGGAGGCCGTCGAGGTGCGCCACGGCGACGTAACCGACGAACTCCCGACGCTGACCGAGGGCGAGCGCTTCGACGTCCTGACCCTCGACACCGCCGACGCGGCGGCCGTGGTCGAACGCGCGCCCGACCTGCTGGTCTCGGGCGGCTACGTCGCCGTCTACTCGCCGTTCGTCGAACAGGCCCGAGAAGCAGTCGAGGCGGCGCGGGCGGCCGGCCTCGAAGACCCAGAGACGCTGGAGACCATCCAGCGCGAGATGGACGTCGGTGACCGCGGCACACGGCCCTCGACCCGCGGCGTCGGCCACACCGGTTATCTCACGTTCGCTCGGCGGGAGTGAGGCCTTCTTCGGTCTCCCGGCCCCTTCGTAGTCGGACAGTTAAGAGACGTCTCTCATCAGTTCTAGCAGTTCGCGTCTGTACGTCACGACGTCGCGCTGGAGTACCGGTGGCGGGTCGTCGAGTCCGAGCACCGCCCCTATCGGTCGTTCGGGGTAGGCGCCGCCACTGACGAGAAACCCGTCGTCGTACCAGACCCCGAGCCACCCTCCGAGCGGGACCGTCACGGCCGGCGTCTCGAGTTCCAGCGCGGCCTCGAACCGGCTCAGCGGCACTCGCTTCTCGTACCCAATCCGCCGCCGTTCCGTCCGGACTCGCTCGACGTCGGTGAGGCCGCTCTCCTGAAGCGTCGACCGGAAGCGATCTGTGGCTCGCGCGCGGACGACCGGCAGGAGAAACGCACGACTCGCGGTGGGTGGGACTTCCGGCTCGAACGAGAGTGCGGTCGCGAAGAAGAAGCGCCACGTCGCCTCGACGGCTGCGGTCTCGGCAATTGCTGTCGACGTGGCGTCGTCCCGATACTGCAGCGTCGCCCCTCGAACGCTGACGCCCGGGAGTTCGAACACGGTTTCGACCGTTTTCCCGGACTGGACCCAGCCGCCAGCGTCGAGTCTATCGCGCGGCACTGTCGGGAACGAGACCGACTCGCTCCCCGTCACGACCGGTCAGTGGTCGTCTTCGCGCCACTTGTGCTCGCACTCGGTACAGGTGAGAAACCGCGTCTCTGACTCGTCGGCCGACCGGATCTGTTTCATCTCCCAGAACGCCTGGTCGTTGTCGCACTGGGGACACTGCGCCGTCGTCGTCGGCCCCATGTCTTCGGCGTCGACCTCGGAGGTGTCGACGATCTCGCTCTCTTCTTGCCCCTGGGTCGTGACCATCGCGCTCTCGGACCCGGAGTCGCGGGCCTTCTCGTACCCACAGCTCCCGCAGACCCACGTGCCGTCTTCCGTCTTCATCATCGAGCCGCACTCGTCGCAGAATTCCATGTTGTCACTCGTATACGCCGCCGGTGTAATTTAAAGACAGGGATTCACCGCGACTGCTCGCGCCAGGACGAACACGCGTCCATGTCGTCGAGTTCGGCGCCGTGATACTCGCAGTATGGCTCCGGCTCGCCGTCGAGCGTGACGTACTCGAAGTGCCGGCAGTTCCCGCAGTACGAGTCGGGCTGGGTCTTCGGCGCCGTCGAGTCGCTCATCCGGTCAGTGGACCCGCCGGCCGTCGTCGACCGAGAGCCAGCGTCGGTCGTCGACTGGGTCCCCTGCGTCGTGCTCGTTCCAACTTCGTCGAGGCCGTCCGTCGCCGCCGAGCCACCGTCGCTGACTGCCGCCGACGGGCCGACGCCACCACCGGAGTGGCCCGACGAGCCGTTCGTCTGCGTCTCGACCGATCCGTCGGGCTCCGTGCCGAACAGGCCGATACCGCCGAGCCCGCCGGTCGACTGGGCCTCCTCGACGAGGCGGATAGTCCCCTCCTGGGTGACCTCCATCCGGGCCGTGCCGCCCGGGTCGTTCCGCGTCTTGAACGTCGCGAGCCCGACGAACAGGCACCAGAACGTCGTGACGACGCCGAAGAAGTAGACGGTCGTCGTCGCGAGCGCGAACAGCGGGGCCGACTCGACCCACTGGTACGGATAGACGTGCTGGAACAGCGCCACGCCGAGCAGCGCGACGCCGGTGCCGATGACCGCCGCGCCGCGTACCCGGCGCGATGCCGGGAGCAACGCGAACACGCCGAGCAGCACCGTCTGCAGTCCGATTCCGGCCAGGATGCCGCCGACTTCCCTGGCCCCGTACTCGCTCAGTGCCGCCGTCCCGATTCCCGTGGTGGCGACGCCGATGGCACCGACCAGCATCGCCGCGCCGGCGAGAAACAGCCCCGAGCCGAAGAGCTGCTGGCGCCGGCTGGCGACCCGGCCGACGCGTCCCTCGTAGACGTCGGTGAGGCTCGTCATGGGCGCGTCTTTCGGTTCGACACCCAAAACAATGCGTCAGACGACCGTCGGACGGGGAGGCGATCCAGTGGCGACGACGACTGGCCAGGGCTACGGTCGGCCAGTCATCGTGATAATCAGCTAATGGACCATCCAAGCGGGTGGGAATGAAAGGGCCGGGGCTTTCGAAGTGTTGTTGTTTCTTCCTCCGTTCGGAGCCAATTCCCCGTCACGTCGTACCGAAAGCACTAATCACGGCCGCTCGCAACCGCAGGGTATGAGCGAGGACGAGAGCGAGGACGAGGGACCGGCCGTCGAACTCGGTGACGGCGAACCGGTCGAGGGCGCGCCGCTGGCTCGCGTGAGCTCCCGGCTCACCTGGGGCATCAAACACAGCACCGTCGTCGAGCGCGAGGGCGAGACGCTCGTCCGGACGCCGGACGGCCCGCAGGAACTCGCGACGCTGCTGGAGGACGTCGACGTCCCCTACTTCCAGCACCGCCGCGAGTTCGAGAGCGCGGTGCGCGAGGTCATCGGCGACGGCCCGATTCCAACGGCGAACGAGTAGGACACGGAACCCGACCATCGACCGGCGACCGCCCCACCGACCAGCTTTTTCTCGCGCGGCACTGTATCGTCAGTCATGACGCTCCCGTTCGACCCGGAAGCCGTGCGGTCAGAGGACATCGGCGAGGAACGAGCGACGCTGGAGATGGACCACGAGGCCGCCGTCGAGCACGTCCGCGAGGTGTTCACGGACGCCGGCTTCGGCGTCCCCGTCGAGTTCTCGCCGTCTGACTTGCTAAACGAGAAGGTCGACGCGGACCGTGACCCGTACTACGTGCTCGGCGCGTGCAACCCGGCGATGGCGGACCGTGCGCTCGACGCCAGCGACAAACAGATCGGCGCGCTGTTCCCGTGCAACGTCGTCGTTTGGGAGGAAGAGCCGGGCGTCCAGACCGTCTACCACGTCAGTATCATGCGAATCGCCCGTCTGGTGGGGATGGCCCCCGACGACGAGGCGTGGGCGGACATCGTCGCAGAGACCGGCGAGATGGTCGACGAGGCCTTCGGCGCGCTATAGACAATCGTTCTGAAACAGGCGCGCTAGGCCAGCGCGTCCTCGATTGCGTCGAGGATCCGGGTCGCGACGTACACCGGGAGCGCGACGAGTCCGAACAGCACGATGACGAGTAACTCCATGGTAAACGGGAAGATGATAGCGGCCATACTCACCTGATCCCGATACCTGTTGGTAAAGATTACTCCAGTTCGTCGTCAGGTTTGGTCGTCGCCGTCCCGCGTTCTTCGCGGAGTTCCTCGACTTCCCGTTCGAGTTCCGCGATGCGTTCCTCGTCGCTGGTCGAGTCACCTCGCCACAGACGGAGAACACCCAGGGCAACGAGAACGACGACCACAGCCGGGGCCACGAGTACGATCAGTATGAGAAAAATGATCAGTATCTCTTGCGTGCCGGGTATTCCTACTTGGAGGGCGGTTTGGTACATTGGCGATGACTTCTCGGAATGACTCGGTAAATAGTTGCTTCTACAGACGGTTCCAGGCTGTCCCTGACTCGTTAGCGATCATCGCCGGACGCCCGGTCGCTCTTGGAGTCTGCCGCCCGTAGCTCCTCGACTTCGCGTTCGAGTTCCGCGATGCGTTCGTCAGTCTCCGAGTCGTTCCCGGTCAGGTACTTGATGACCAGCGCGATACCGACGACTGGTATCGCCAGCATCCCGAAGATCATGAGGATGATGAGGAGTTCCTGCGCGCCGGGGATTCCGAACTGGGCGATTGGAGGGTACACGGCTGCTAGTTCCCCATGGGGCCAAATAAAACGAGGTCCTCTCGTCGCTCACCTCAGTCTCGCGGCGACTCGGCCGACGACGCGTCTCCATCCAGTTCCGCAACCTCGTGTTCCAGCAGCGCGACGCGCTGGCGGAGTTCTCTCGTCCGGCGATCCACGATCCAGCCGATCAACTTGACGACGCCGCCGATGACGACGGCCCAGTAGAGGACGACGAAGACCAGCATGGCGACGTCGCCACCGGCGGGGAGACCAATCTGCATACCCTCGCCTGCCGCGGCACTCGTCAAAGCACTGTCGAATCAGAAGTCCGTGATCTGCGACTGCAACCCGGCGACCATGTCGGATTTGCGGCGGAGCGTGTTGAGCGACACCGGAAGCTGCTGGGCGACGGCGTTGACCGCGTCGCGGAACGTCTCGGCCTCGGCCGGCTGATCGGCGAGTCGGGGGTTGCTCGCGTCGCCGGCGTCCTGCTCGAAGGCGTTGCGGACCCCCTCGCGGACCTGCCAGACGCCGACGGGGGCCCAGTACTCGTCGGTCACCTCGCGGAGGACCAGACACTTCGCCTGCCGGTCGCGCTCCTGGAGGTGTTCGAGGACACCGAGTCGGGAGGCGTAGTATGCGCCGGCGGTCTCCTCGACGTAGCCGGTGCGGCCCTCGTACCCCTCGCTGGCGCTGGAGAGGTAGTAGGACTCGGCGACGGGGTTCCAGACGCTCTCGGGCGCCTTCATCTCGACGAGTTCGAACTCCCAGCGACCCGGCGTGAGGACGACCCAGTACCGGTTGCCCATGTACTCGTTGTACCAGACCTCGGTCGTGTCGATGGTGTCGCGGTTCAGGAGCCCGCCGCGGAGGTACTTGCCGACGGTGTCGTCGACGGCGGTGATGGACCAGCGCGTCGGGACGAGTTTGCGCTCGTGGTTCTGGCCCATCGCGCCCGCCGAGAGGATGGTGTTGACCTCGTAGACGTCGAAGCCGCGGTTGTACAGGTACGTCATCGCGCCCTCGGCGCGCCAGTCGTCGTCCTCCAGGGTCTTCTCGACGGAGCGGGGGACGTGGGGGTTCTCCGCGAGTTCGGCGCTGTTGGCCCGCGCCCGCGGACCGGTCGGCGTGGAGATATCGTCCAGACCGATGTCGAGGTTCGAGGCGTCGTCCAGGCCGACTTCGACGTCGACTGGTCGGTCGGCGATGGCCACTTCGCGCTGGGTGCCGACGAAGCCGTCCCAGACGTCGTCGACGTTGACCTTCGCCGAGCGCGTGGAGTTGAGCAGGCCGGTCCGGCGCTGGAGCACGTCGTCGATGCCCAGACCGCGCTGGTACCACTCGCCGCTCGTGGCGAAGTCGGCGGCGTCGGCGTCCGGCGCCATCGGGGAGAGCACGCCCGTGGAGATGTTCGGGTAGCCCGACCGGCCGACGAAAATCTCGGGCGCGGTCGAGCCGAACAGCGAGTCGCCCTGGACCGTCTCCTTGAACTGCTGTTCGACGTCGTCCAGGTAGTTGGTGATCTCGTAGGACTTCTCCTCGGCGAGGCGCCGTCGCTCGGCCGCTTCGTCCCGCTCGAACCCCGCGACGAACTCGTCGAGACGCATCTATCTCCCCTTGGACGCAGGGGGGTAAGAATCTGTCCCGGCGGGCTCGGAGTCTCACGCCGCAGCGGCGGTGGCGACTTTCCCGACACCCGATCCGCTGGCGCCGCACCTCTCGCTGAGGCTAACAGTTAGGGATGTCCAGTCCGTACGTTTACACCAGGCATGTCCCGCGTTCTCAAACTGGCGGCGGTTGTCGCCACGGTCGCCGCGCTCTGTACCATCTTCGCCCCGGCCCTCTGGCGCGTGAGCCACGGACAGGCACTGACCAACGTCCTGGTGGGCGAGTTCGCGACCCTCGCGATGGGATACACCGCGTACCGAATCGCCTACGGCAAGGACGCGTCCCGTTCGGTCGCGCTCGCCGCGGCCGTGTTCGGGGCGGTCCTCGCCGTCTCCCCCATCGTCTTCGGCCTCGTCCCCGTGTTCACGTCCGTCACCATGATCGGCGGCGGCCTCGTCGCCGTCGTGAGTCTCGTGGCGTTCGTGACGACGTTCACCGGCGACGACCGGTCTGTCCGCGGCGTCTCGCGTGGCCGGGACGCGAGCGAGGACCAGCCAAAAGCGGCGTGAACAGCTCGTCTCACGGCCCGCCAGCCTGCTCACGGGTCGTTCCTCCCCGTTCGCGGTTCGTTGGTACCTCGCTTCGCTCGGTACCAACCTGCTCGCGTGTCGCTCCCTTCGGTCGCTCCCGTTCGCGTATAGCTGGTGCCTCCCTGCGGTCGGCACCAGCCTGCTCACGGGTCGTTCCTCCCCGTTCGCGATTCGTTGGTACCTCGCTTCGCTCGGTACCAACCTAACTGTGAATCCCCATCGCTTCGATCTGTTCCTGGTACCGATTCCGGATCGTCACTTCCGTGACCTGGGCGACGTCGGCGACTTCGCGCTGGGTCTTCTTCTCGTTACAGAGCAGTGAGGCGGCGTAGATGGCCGCCGCGGCGTACCCAGTCGGTGATTTCCCGGAGAGCAGTCCCTGATCGGCCGTTGCCTGGATTATCTCCTTGGCCTTCGACTGGACCTCTTCGGTGAGGTCCAGTTCCGAACAGAACCGGGGGACGTACTGTTTGGGGTCCACCGGTTCCATCTCCAGGGAGAGTTCGTGTGAGACGTACCGATACGTCCGGCCGATCTCTTTGCGGTCGACGCGTGAGACGTCCGCGATCTCTTCGAGGCTTCGCGGGATCCCCTCCTGTCGGCAGGCGGCGTACAGACACGAGGTGGCGACGCCTTCGATCGACCGGCCGCGGATGAGGTCTTCCTTGAGCGCGCGCCGGTAGATGACGGAGGCCACTTCGCGGACCGAGCGCGGGACACCGAGCGCACTCGCCATCCGGTCGACTTCGGAGAGGGCGAACTGCAGGTTCCGCTCGCCCGCGTCCTTGGTCCGGATTCGCTCCTGCCACTTGCGCAGGCGATGCATCTGGCTGCGTTTCTTCGAGGAGATCGACCGACCGTAGGCGTCCTTGTCCTTCCAGTCGATGGTGGTCGTCAGCCCCTTGTCGTGCATCGTCTGCGTCGTCGGCGCTCCCACCCGCGACTTCTCCTGCCGCTCGGAGTGGTTGAACGCGCGCCACTCCGGCCCCGGGTCGACGTTGCCCTCTTCCACGACGAGCCCGCACCCCTCGCATATCACCTCTCCCCTGTCGGCGTCTTTGACCAGGTCCACGGACTCGCACTCCGGACACTGCTTGGCCCGTTCAGACTCGTCTCGTTCGTTCTCCTCCTGTAGCTGCCGCTCACGGTGACGGGTGGACCGTTTCATCGCAATTACACGTTAAGAGCAGTAGGATATTTAACACCTTGGGAAGGGCTACCGTCTCGGGCCGCAAGAAGCGGCCGGTGGCGACCGGTCGGCGACGATCACTGGCCGGATTCGCTGCCGGTGTCTTTGTGAAGAGGAACGCCTTTACTCTCAGGTCGGCCATCTTCAGGCGATGCCGACCATCGAGTGCGACGAGACCACCGCACGCGAACGGCTCGAAGCGGCGGGGGTCGACGTCGAACCGGGAAACACCGAATACGAACGCTGGCGAGCGATCCACGCCGGCGCGACAGCCGTGGCGTACGACGGGAAAGTCGTCGTCCAGGGCGGGTCCACCGCACAGCTCGAGGCGGTGCTCCGCGACGGCGGCGGGCGCGTCGAGGCGTACTTCGACGGGGCCTCGCGCGGCAACCCTGGCCCGGCGGCGGTGGGATGGGTACTCGTCACGAACGACGGCATCGTCGCCGAGGGCGGCGAGACCGTCGGCCGGATGACGAACAATCGCGCCGAGTTCGAGGCACTGATCACGGTGCTGGACGTCGCACGGGGCTACGGGTTCGACGAAATCGTCTTGCGAGGCGACTCGGAACTCGTGGTCAAACAGGTCCGCGGGGAGTGGAACGCCGACGACCCCGAACTGCGAGAGCGTCGCGTCACCGCCCACGAACTACTCCGCTCGTTCGACGACTGGTCCATCGAGCACGTCCCGCGCGAGGTCAACGACCGCGCGGACGAACTGGCGAACGAGGCGCTCGACGATGACTGAGCTTCCCGACGACGTCGTCGCGGAGGCCGAACGGCTGACGCGCCTCGCGCGACAGGCCGTCGATTCCGCCGAAAGCAATGCTTACCGTACGGAACGCGACGAACTGATCGGCGAGTACGACTACACGGTCCGGATCCGCGAAGACGACGACGCCGACGTCCTCGTCTGCTATCCCTCGGAGTGGATGGACGACGGGACCGTCCGGACGGACCGCATCGAGGACGTGGACCGCGGCGTCGAACGTCGACTCTCCGGCGCGGGCGACCCCGACGACTGGGAGGCGGTCGCGGAGACGAACGACGAACTCGTCGACGCGGTCGCGGCTGACCACGAGGACGTCCACGCTGCCAACGCCCGTGCGCTGGCCGACTTCGCGAGTAACCACTACGCGAAGCCGGTCACGGAGTTGACGCGGTCCGAACTCCGCGAATTTATCGAGGAGTACCTCCCGCGGAACGCCTGGCCGACGGACCGGCAGCTGGCGCGCGTGGAAGACTCTGTGGAGGTAGCGTTCGAAAAAACGGATGTCAGCTGTCCGCTGGAGTAAATTCTACTGCTGCTCGGCGTCGACGAGGTCGTGGAGCGCGTCCGCGCGCTCGTCGTCGGCCGCGAACTTCCCGAAGACCCACGCGAGCTGGTCGAGGACCGCTTCCTCGCCCTCCTCGGTGAGCGCGTACTGGTTCGTCCGCTTGTCGAGTTCGCTCTTCTCGACGAGGTCGAGTTCGACGAGGTCGTCGAGGTTCGGGTAGAGGCGCCCGTGGTTCACTTCGCTGTCGTAGTAGGTCTCGAGTTCTCGCTTGATAGCCAGACCGTACCGTGGCTCCTCGGAGAGGATGACCAGAATGTTCTGCTGGAAGGCCGTGAGTTCTCGTGCGATTCCCGGAGTGCCGTCGATGGCTTGTGCCTCTGACATGGTTAGCGAAATGTCAGCAAACTATTTAACGCTTGTTAACTCCAGTGAGCTGTCCCGAAAATCCACTTGACGGCGGGCCTATAGCCTCTATTCCCCAATCTTAGTTCAATTCAGAATAACAGTTGTTGTAATTGATTAGGAAACCAATAGCTGGCGGTACGAACCGATTACCCCGCGTCTCACGTGGTGATGAGAATGGATTACGAAAGTACTTTTTGGCCACCTCACGGACTGAGTCGTGATGACGAACCTGTGGCAAGACCTCGAAACCGGCCCGAACCCGCCCGAATCGATCTACGCCGTCGTCGAGTGCCTGAAGGGAGAGCGTAACAAGTACGAGTACGACAAGGACGTCCCCGGCGTCGTCCTCGACCGCGTGCTCCACTCGAACGTCCACTATCCCTCGGACTACGGCTTCATCCCGCAGTCGTACTACGACGACGAGGACCCCTTCGACGTGCTCGTCCTCGTCGAGGACCAGACGTTCCCCGGCTGCGTCATCGAGGCTCGCCCCATCGCGCTCATGAAGATGGACGACGACGGCGAGCAGGACGACAAGGTCATCGCGGTCCCCGAGGAGGACCCGCGCTACGACCACCTGCAGGACCTCGAGGACATTCCCCAGCAGCAACTCGACGAGATCGACGAGTTCTTCGCGACCTACAAGAACCTCGAGGAAGGCAAGGAAGTCGAGACCCAGGGCTGGGAGGACAAGGCTGCCGCGAAAGAGGCCATCGAACACGCGATGGATCTGTACGAACAGAACTTCGCGTAAGCTAACCGTCCGTTTCGCTTCTCCGAACGACGTCTCTCTATTTCGCGCCGTCGCCAGTGACGCCCGCCAGTGTCGTCGACGGCGAGGGGACCAATACCCGACGGTAATACCGGACGGCGCTGCCGATAAATTATGAGCATGGGTAATTACTTGTGGCGAGAGCGGCTAGGCGGAGACGTGATGGCAACGAAGCAACCGAGGGTCGCCGTGGACCACCCGACAGTCGTTCCGGAGAACTACGACGCCGCGGACGACGCCGACGAGGACACCGAAGGTGATGAGTCGGTGGCCGGTGAGCCCGTGACCGGTGAGTCGGTGGCCGGCCAGACGTCCCACCAGGAGTAGGTATTGCCGATACCGGCGACGTGCGTGAATTCGGGCCGCGAAAAGAAGTTTCTTGTTCCCGTCCGCTGAAAGGACGCGTATGGGCCTGTTCGACCGTCTCCGCGGCGACGAGGGACCCCGTGTTGCCTTCTTCGGCATCGACGGCGTCCCGTATAGCCTCGTCTCGGACCACCCCGACCAGTTCGAGAATCTCACTGCATTGGCCGAGGAAGGCAGCGCGGGGCCGATCGACAGCATCGTTCCCCCGGAATCCAGCGCCTGCTGGCCGTCGCTCACGACCGGCGTCAACCCCGGCGAAACCGGCGTCTACGGCTTCCAGGACCGGGAGGTCGGCTCCTACGACACCTACGTCCCGATGGGCCGGGACGTCCAGGCCACGCGCGTCTGGGACCGCGTCGCCGACGACGGGCGCGACGCCACCGTGCTGAACGTCCCCGTCACCTTCCCGCCCCAGCGCAACGTCCAGCGCATGGTGTCGGGCTTCCTCTCCCCGAGCGTCGGCGACGCCTCCTTCCCCGACGAACTCGGCGACTACCTCGACGGCATCGACTACCGCATCGACGTCAACGCCAAACTCGGCCACGACGAGGACAAGACCGACTTCATCGAGGACGCCCACGAGACCCTCGACAAGCGTTTCGAGGCGTTCAAACACTACGTCCAGGAGGACGACTGGGACCTCTTCTTCGGCGTCTTCATGACCACCGACCGGGTCAACCACTTCCTGTTCAAACACTACGAGGAGGACGGCAAGTACCAGGAGGAGTTCTTCGAGTTCTACCGCAAGGTCGACGACTACCTCGGCCAGCTGCGCGAGATGCTCCCCGAGGACGTCACCATGATGGTCGCCTCCGACCACGGCTTCACCAGCCTCGACCACGAGGTCCACTTCAACGAGTGGCTCCAGCAGGAGGGGTGGCTCTCCTACGAGGACGACGACCACGACAGCCTCGGCGACATCGCCGACGACACGCGCGCGTACTCGCTCATCCCTGGGCGCTTCTACATCAACCTCGAGGACCGCGAACCCCGCGGGTCGGTCCCCCAGGACGAGTACGAGGCCGTCCGCGACGAACTCCAGGCCGAACTCGAAGCCCTCGAAGGCCCGGACGGCGAGAAGGTCGCCGACCGCGTCGTCACGAAGGAGGAGGCCTTCCGCGGCGACCACGACGACATCGCCCCGGACCTCGTCGTCATCCCGAACCACGGCTACGACCTGAAAGCCGGGTTCAAGGGCAGCGACGAGGTGTTCGGCCTCGGTCCGCGCAACGGCATGCACAGCTTCGACAACGCCTCCCTGTTCGTCGACGACCCCGACGTCCGCGTGTCGGACGTCGACCTGTTCGACATCGCACCGACGATGCTGGACCTGATGGACGTCGACTACGAGCGGGGCGAGTTCGACGGTAGCAGTCTGGTCTGAGGGCGGTTCGCCCACCGGCTATTCTCAGTAGTCGCTCAGCACGTCAGTTCTACATTCCAGCAGCGCGTTCAGGTGGTCGGCGTCTTCCAGTATCGTCAGTTCCGCGTTCGGGAGCGCGTCTGCCAGCCGATGCGCACTGTCGAGGGGGACGTTCGCGTCGGCGTCGCCGTGCCAGATTCGAACCGGTGCGTCGACGTCGCCCGGCGAGACGTCCCACTCGCCGTGTAGCAACCGGCTCTCGGTGACGAGTCCCTCGCCGCGACCCGCGACCGCTGCGACGAAGTCGCGCCGTACCACTTCGGCGACCGGGCCAGGGACGTCGGCCCCGCCATTCGACGTGTACTGGGAGACGACGAGAGCGGGCGAGGTCCTGGCTGCGAGCCACGCCTGGGCGCGAACGGATCCCCGAAGGAGCCACGGTACCCTGTTCGCGAGGATCTCGAGAACGCGCACCGTCCGGGGGGTGCCCTCGACCAGCGACGGCGGGGGCGAGGCCGAGACGAGGTCCACGGCCTCGACTCGCTCGGGAGAGGTCGCCGCGAGTGCGAGCGCGTGTGGGCCACCGCCGGAGAAACCGACGACCTTCGCGGAGGCGACGCCGGCATCGTCGAGCACCGGGAGCACGAATCGTTCGGTATCCGCCAGCGTCCGGCCCGACCACCCGTCCGAGCGGCCGTAGCCCGGTCGATCGATGGCCAGGACGCGGACGTCGCTCTCGCGCGCGGCGGAGTGGAACAGTTCTCCGAGGACGCCGGATCCGGGGGTGCCGTGGAAGAAGACGACGGGCGCACCGCCTGGCGTTCCGTACTCGGCGTAAGCGATAGTCCGTCCCTCGTCGGTCCTGACGGTACTGCACTCGTCCTCGACTTCGACGACCCGACGCTGGTCGTCCGTTGCCGCCGTCTCGCTCATCGATCGGTAGTCGCGGGCCGAACCGCCTGGCAGTTCTCCCGGATGGATGCGGTTCTTTTTATAACATCGCCGGAAGAGACGATGGCATGGAGCGCGTCGCGTTCCGGGCGCGGTACCCCGACGACCTGCTACATCCGTTCCACCGTCGGCTCGCGGCGACGGACGACGTGTCACGCGCCGACCTCCTGGTCTGGGGACCGCTGTCGACCGTCTCCACGCTCACGTGGTTCGACGGACCGACCGAGGCCGTGGCAGCGGTGTTCGAGGCCGTCGACTCGGCGACCGGTACCGAACTCGTCCCCGGTGACGGCGGAACGTACGCGTTCGTCCACCAGACCGACTACGAGTTCCCGGACGTACTGCTGGATCTGGTGGCCGAATCGCCGGTGGTCTACGTGCCGCCGATAACGTTCTTCGACGACGGCCACGTCGCGTTCGAGGCCGTCGGCCAATCGGAGAACCTCGCTACGTTCCACGCCGAACTCGCCGGTCTCGCCGACGTGACCGTCGAACGGGTGGGGGAGTTCGACCGATGGGGATCGCCGGCGACGATCACAGAGCGCCAAACCGCGGCACTGGACGCAGCCGTCGCCGTCGGCTACTACGACGTTCCGCGGTCCGGTGGCGTCGGGGACGTGGCCGAGCGACTCGACTGTGCAACGAGCACTGCCGGTGAACTACTCAGAAAGGCGGAATCGAGCGTGATTCGCGAGTTCACAGAGAGTCGCTGACGGACCGACCCGAATCAGGAGACGTCAGCGACGGGCTTCCACCGGCCCCACATCTTACATCCGAGAGGCGTTCTTCGCGTCCTCTGCGTGGTCGAGCGCGAACTCCAGTTGTCGCCGGTGGACCTCCTCCAGCTCCTCGGCGTCGGCGTCCGCGAGCCGCGTCGTCACCGTGACGCCCGGAATCGACGTCTTCAGTTCGTTGTCCGCGCCGTCGAGGAACTCGCTGGGATCGAAGTCTGACTCCGACATAGCTGTCAAGAGGAGTCCGAGCCCGAAAACGGCTGGCCCGCGTGGCGTGAGGAGGTGCGGTTCTGCGGTACGTTACAAGCATACCGCGGCGCACCGCGCCGCGGTTTCACCGGATTCGAGCGAAGCGAGAATCCGGCCTTTTTTTCGCCGACGTTTTTTGTGGGGGGTTGAGCGCTCGCCGGAGGGGAGCGCGATTCCCCCCACGAAAAAAGGTCGTTGTGTTACATCAGGTCGTTCAGGTCGTCGTTCGTCATGCCTTCCATCGGGTCCCGGTCTTCGGCCATGCCCTCGCTTGCCTCACGGGCCCGATCCATGAACTCCTGGATTCGGGCCGAGCGTTCGACGCCACCGAGCAGGACGAGCGAGGCGATCTTCTCGCTGCCGATGGGGAAGTCCCCGCCCCGGACTTCGAGGCTGCCGGTCTCGTCTTCCATCCACTTGCGCGCGCGTTCGACGCCTTTGCGCGAGATGCGTTCGGGGTGGCCGGCGACGACGAGGAGGCCGGCGTCGGCCTCCGTCGCGTCCGGGAGGCTCATGCTGGTCATCAGCGCGTTGCGGGTGACGCTGGTGATGACGGAGATGTTCTCGCCGGCGTCCTCGCTGGCGGGGGCGGCGGCGTAGCCCACGGAGGCGATGCCGCCGTTCTTGAGCGTGTTGATGATCTCGGAGGAGTCGACGACGCTCTCGCCGACGCCCTCGACGGCCTCGCCGGCGGCGAACAGCAGGCCGACGCGCTGGGCGATGGCGTCGTTGATGCGGTCGAAGCCGGCTTCGAGGCTGTCGTCGGCGGCCTTCCAGGCGTCGTTGTCGATGAGGATCAGCGAGTCGGCCTCGCGGACGCACGTCTTCAGTGATCGGCCGGCGTTGGCCTGGTAGATGCCCCCCTCGTCGCGCCCGGGGAGGACGCCGAGCACGTAGACGGGGACGTCGTAGATGCGCTGGAGTTCGCGGGTGAGCATCGGTGCGCCACCGGAGCCGGTGCCGCCGCCGAGGCCGGCGACGACGACGACGGCCTCGGCCTGGGAGGTGATGCGCCCGTCGAGGTCGCCCATCACTTCGGTGGCGTTCTCCTGCATGATCTCGGCGCCGAGTTCGTTGTCGCCGCCGACGCCGTGGCCCTTGACCCGGTCCTGGCCGATGAGGGACGTGTCGATGTCGAGTTCACGGAGGTCCGCCTCGGCGGTGTTGACCGCGAGTGCGCCCTTCACTGCCTCGAATCCCATGTCGTAATCGAACTCCGCCAGGGCCTGGGTGACCTTCCCCCCGGCCTGTCCAACCCCTATCAGGACGACTTTCATACCACATGGCTCTACAGGGCGACTAATCAACGTTGCCCCGCTCCGGAGGTTCAAGTACCGGGACGGGACCAGACGGTCCATGTCCGACGACGAAGCGCTGCAGCGTCGATTGCGCGCGGTCGAGCGATCACTGACCGACGGCGACCACGACGTCGATTCCCTCCGAGCCGCAGGCGACCAGGCGAACCGGATCGACGAACTGGCGGCCCGACTCGACGAAGCGGAGGATAGAATCGCCGAACTCGAGGCCTCGACGCAGGCGCTTCGCGGCTACGTCGGCAACGTTCGCTCGGTCAACGAAGACGTCGAACAGCGCGCCGACGCTGCGCTGGCCGCCGTCGAGCGCCTCGAAGCGCGGTTCGACGACGCGGCGGAACCGGAGGCTGAATCTATCGAATTCCCCGATGTGCCCCGGTCGTCAGGTCCCCATCGAGACTCTCAACAGCTCCGTGCCAGTTCTCGGGACCGACGGCGAGCGGACGGCAGGACGGGGGCAAACGGCCCCGTCGGTAGCCACAGCGACGGTGGAAACGACGGCACCGACTCCGACGACGCCACCGATTCCGACGACGGCACCGACGGTGGCGACGGCCTGGTAGCGCGAATCCGGCGCACGCTCGGATGATACGGGTGGTACTGGCCGTCCTGCTCACGACCGCCCTGCTGGGCGCGAGCCTCCCGGCCATCGACGAGGCGCGGCTGGAACACACCGAAACGACGGTCGGGACGGAGCTACGCGGGCTCGAACGGGCGGCGACGGACCTGCTGGATACCGATGTTCCCACCGAGGACGGCGCCCGGCGCGTCGTCGAAATTCGGTTGCCTGCACGAAGCTGGAGCGACGCAGGCGTCGACGCTGTCACGATCGGCCAGTCCCGGACCAGTGGCGGTGGACGGCTCACCTGGACGGCAACGGGCGGCAGACAGCGAGTACGTCACCTTCCGGGGGTTCCGCTGCGGACGGGTGACGGTACGCCGCTGACGCTCGAAGGTACGGAGAGACACCGGCTCGTGCTCTCGCTGGACGGCAACCGGACCGCGCCCGTCGTCACGGTCCGGACCTTTACAAGCGATGACGGGACCAGCGGGGCACATGCGACGGTGGTTACCGACCGGCGACGAAGCGGCCGGCGAGTGCGCGTGTGAACCGACCGTGAGACGAGACCGGCTCGTCGTCGACGCCGGGAACTGCCCGGGACGGGGACGGCTGGTGTCTGAACCGAACTGCCGACGGACCGTCGTCGACGCGCTGCGGGACGTCGACGTCGACGCCGTCGTCACCCGTCACGACGGGCTCGAACGGGCGTACCTCGACGACGCGGCGGCCCTGCTTGTCGCCGCCGGTCGATTCGCCGATCGCGTCGCCTTCCACGACGACCGGCTGGCCGACCTGGCCACGTCGGACCCGCTGTCGGCGGCCCACGAGGCCACGGGACGGGCACCCCCGGTCGCCGACGTGGCGGCCGAATCCGGGCTGGCACTGGGCGCCCAGCGCGTCGACGGGTACGACGACGCCCTCAGGCCGTCCCTCGGCCTGAGTATCGGCCACGCACGCCTCCGGACCGCGCCGCCGCCGGACGCGAACTTCGAGGGCGTCAGGACCCTCTCGACGGACGCGAGAGTTCGACTGTACGAACGGCCCGGGAGCGACCTCGACGTCTATCACCTCGAACCAGTCGAACTGGACCTCGAGGAGACGGCCGTCGCGACGCTCGCCCGGGCACGGGAGTTCCTCGCGAGCGGGGCAGTCGGTGGCGAGCGGGCGCCACGACGAGCCGTCCGCCGCGTGGCGAACGAACGGGACCCGGTCGAACGACTCGGCGCGGTCCTCGAAAAGCACACGAGCGACCTCGGGGTCCTCGCAGACCTGTTCGCCGACGGGCGCGTCTCCGACGTCTTCGCGAACGCGCCCGTCACGGAGACGCCACTCACCGTCCGCGTCGACGGCGAACTCCGTCGGACGAACGTCCGGGTGACCCGGCGGGGCGCCGACGCGCTGGCCTCCCAGTTTCGCCTCCGGAGTGGTCGTGCGTTCTCGCGTGCGAACCCGACGCTCGACGCTACGGCGACGGTCGGGGACCGGCGCGTCCGCGTCGCCGCGACGACGGAGCCGGCCAGCGAGGGGCTCGCCTTCGCCTTTCGGGCGCACGACCGCGACGCGTGGACGCTCCAGCGACTCGTCGCCAACGAAACACTCCCACCGGCCGCTGCCGCGTTCCTCTCGCTGGCTGTCGAGCGGGCCGCCGCCACGCTCCTCGCCGGCACCCGCGGCGCCGGCAAGACGACGATGCTCGGCGCGCTCCTGTGGGAGCTCTCGCCGTCCGTTCGAACGCTCGTCGTCGAGGACACGCCGGAACTCCCGGTCGACGCGCTCCGGGAGGCGGGGCGCGACGTGCAGTCGTTGCGCGCAAACGGCGGCGACGGGCCGGGAATTACGCCAGCGGAGGCGTTGCGAACGGGACTTCGACTCGGCGAGGGTGCCCTCGTCGTCGGCGAGGTCCGGGGTGAAGAGGCTGCCGTGCTCTACGAGGCCATGCGCGTCGGCGCGAACGGGAGCGCCGTCCTCGGCACCATCCACGGCGACGGCGGCGAGCGCGTCAGAGAACGCGTCGTCTCCGACCTCGGCGTTCCGGAGTCGTCCTTCGCGACGACCGACCTCGTGGTAACGCTCGAACCGTACGACGACGGTGGCGACCGAGGCCGTCGCGTCGCCAGCATCGAGGCGGTCGTCGACGGCGACGCGGGCGTCCGGTTCGCGCCGCTGTTCGCACTGGAGGACGGCGAACTCCGACCGACTGGACGCATCGACAGGGGGAACAGTCGCCTCGTTCCGTTCCTGACCGAGTCCGGGGAGACGTACGCACAGTTCCTGGCGACGCTGGCCGAACGCGAGCGGTCACTTCGGGCGGAAGCGGGCGTCCCTGGCGAACCGACGTGGGCCGAACCGACGGACGCTGGGCCGTGTTGATCCGCGTCCTCGAATCGACCGCACGCCTCTGGCCAGGCCCGGTGAGCGTGGATGACGACCTCGACAGGGCGCTGGCGTTCGTCGGCGCCGACGTCGACGGTGACACGGTCCATCGCGCCGCGTACGCCGCAGCCGTCGCGCTCGCGGTGATCGGATTCGTCGTCACGACTGTCAGCCGGAGTACACCGATCGTCGCCGCGCCGTTCCTGGCGCTCGCGGCGGCCGTCGCAGTCGGTGGGCCGGTCCTACCGCTGGCGCTCGCGCGGGCGAAACGGACGCGTGCCCTGGGATCCGCTCCCTCGCTCGTCACTCGGGCGGCGCTGTCGATGGAACTGGCGCCGTCGCCCGAACGGGCGGCACAGTTCGCCGCGGCGACGAGCGAGGGGACGCTGGCCAGCAGTCTCGACGCCCACGTTCGGCGCTCGGCGGCCGGCCCCGAGACCGGATTCTCCGGGTTCGTCGCGGAGTGGAAGCCCTGGTTCCCGGAACTGGAGCGGGCGTGTACACTCGTCGAGAGCGCCGGGACCGTCCCCGCCGACCAGCGGTCCGCGACGCTCGAACTCGCCCGGGGCACAGTCCTGGACGCGACGCGGGATCGGATGGCCGACTTCGCGGGGTCGATCCGGGGCCCGGCGACGGCGGTCTACGCCTTCGGCGTCCTGCTGCCGCTGGCGCTCGTCTCCCTGCTTCCGGCGCTCCGAGCGGCCGGCCTCCCCGCACCACTCCGGATCGTCGCCCTCGTCTACGACCTCGTGCTTCCGCTCTGCCTGGTGGGGGCGAGTGCCTGGCTCCTCGCTCGCAGACCGGTGGCGTTTCCACCGACCACGGTCCAACGGTCTCATCCGGACGTCCCCGCCCGTCGCTGGCCGGGTCCGCTCGTCGGGTGCCTCGCAGCCATCCTCGCGTGGTGGACCGCGTCGCTGGTGTTTCCGCCGTGGGCGACACCGGTCGCCGTCACCGGTACAGGGGCCGGAGTCGCACTCGTCGTTCACTACCGGCCGATCGTCCAGGTACGCGAATCGGTCAGTGAAGTCGAAGACGGGCTGAGTGACGCACTGGTGTTGCTCGGTCGTCGCGTCGAACGCGGTGAGTCCGTCGAGTCGGCGGTGGCCGGCGTCGCCGACGACGTTCCGGGGTCGACGGGTGAACTTCTGGCAGCCGCGGCCCGTCGGCAGCGACTGCTCGGCGTCGGCGTGGAGGCGGCCTTTCTCGGGCCGAACGGCGCTCTCGAAGCGATTCCAAGTGACCGGGTGCGCAGTAGCGCGACCCTGCTCGCGCTGGCGGCAGCGGAGGGACCACCGGCTGGTGCGGCCGTCACCGCGATGGGCGAGCACCTCCAGGAACTCGCCGCCGTAGAGGCCGAGGCACGCCGCTCGGTCGAACAGGTGACGCGGACGCTCGCGAACACCGCCGCCGTCTTCGGTCCGCTCGTCGGGGGCGCGACGGTCGCACTCGCCGGGGCGATGGGGTCGGCCGGCCCGCTCGCCAGCGGAGGGACGGCCGATGGCCTCGGCCTGGTCGTCGGGGCGTACGTGCTCGTCCTCGCCGCGATTCTGACGGCGCTGTCGACCGGTCTCTCACGAGGTTTCGACCGCGCGCTCGTGGGCTACCGGGTGGGACTCGCGCTGCTGGCTGCCACGGCGACATACCTGGCCGCGTTCGTCGGCACCGGTCTCACCGTCTGAAGGTTTAAAACTGATGACGGGGCCAGGACGCCCATGTTCGACGTCCCGGTAGATTCGACGTACGTCTGGTTCGGCGTCGGTGCGGTCAGTCTCGCGGTGTTCGGCGTCGCGGTCGGACTGCCGAGCGCCGCGCCGCCGGACGCGAGGGCTGCGGCCAACGCTGTCGACGCCGTCGCCGTGGGCCCCTCTGGTGCCGTCGGGACGCACACGCTCCCGGCGGCCGACCGGTTCCGACTCGGACCGACGCAGATCGGACTCGAAAACGACGGCGGTCGCGCGCACGCGACGTTCGCCTATTCGGTGACGCCGGCCGTCGCAGACGATCGGCTGGAACGCGTGCTCGACGGGGACAGACCGCGTTCGACGTTCGACTCACCAGCGGCGTTCGCCGACGCGGCGTCAGCGGCCAGCGAAGGGAAGACCGACTGGCGACCGGCACCGGACCGATTGACCGTCCGACGCGTCACCTGGGGAAAGGGGAATGTCACGCTCGTCGGATAGGGGCCAGACGGAGCCCCTCGCGGCCCTCGTGGCGGTCGTCGCCGTCTGTCTTGGGCTGAGCCTCTACGTCGGCGTGCTCGACGCGGAGCTGGCCCCCTCGTCGGAGCGAAACGTCGCGGCGTCGGCCATCGAACGCGTCGAGGACGCGTTGGCCCCGTCCGCCGTTGCGCTTCCCGACCGGACCGACGATGCTCGGGCAAACGGGCCCGGCGGCTACCGGACGAACCTGACGCTGACCACGGAGGACCAGCGATGGCGTGCGGGCCCCCCAGCGCCCGCGAACGCGGACAGTGCGCGCAAACGACTCGGGGTCCGGGTCGGTCCATCGCGGGTCCGAACGGGGACGCTCCGAGTGAGGGTGTGGACATGAGAGCGATCAGTACGGTCGTCGACGCGACAGTCTTCCTCTTGCTCGTCGGCGGCGCTATCGCCACGTTAGTCGCCGGTACCGGAACGATGCAGGCGGAGAGCCACGAGCGTCTGGGGTCGGGGAACCCGGCCGCCGAAGACGCCAGGCTCCTGGCGACGACGACGGCGACGGTCGACTACTCGCTGGCGCCGGCGACGACAGCCGAAGCCGACGGGGTGACGTTCCACCGGACGGATGGGAGTGGCTTCCAACGGACTGCCCACGGCACGCTCGCGTCGTTGCTCGCGGACGCGGCCGTCGGAAACGTCGCCAGTGACGGCGAGCAACTCTCTCACGCCAGCGACGAGTTCGAGCGCCGACTCTCGTCGACGGTCCGGGACCGCCTCGGTCGGCGGGGCGTCCGGACCAGCGTCGAAGTGACCTGGGAACCGTACGACGACGCACACCTCGTCGGGACGACGCGCGTCGGTGACGAACCGCCACGAGACGTCGACGTACACGCCGCCACGCTGACGGTCGACAGTGGATTCCCGGCGAGTCGAGAACGGGCCGAGCGGGCGGCCGAGGAGGACGGATTCCGGGGCGTCGCGACGGTCGTCGCCGACGCCGTCGTCCGCGGGCTGTTCCCGCCGCGAGAGACCCAACTGGCGCTCCGGGGCTCGTATCCGGGCGACGCGCTGGCAGCCCAGCGGTATCGCCGGGCTGCGGCGCTATTCGGCGCCGAACCGCCGACGATCGAGGAGACGAACGTCTCCGTCTCGAACGACCGCCTTCGTGCGGCGCTGCAAGACCGACTCGTCGCGGATCTGGAGTCGCGATTCGGATCGCCCGGCGCGGCCGCGCGTGCGGTCGAGACCGATACCGTCGACGTCACCGTCAGGACGTGGTCGCCGTGAGCCGATCCGACCGCGGCCGGATCCCGTTCGCGCTCGTGGGCGTGCTGTTGCTGGTCACCAGTGCGACCATCGCCGCGACGAGCCAGCCACGCGCTCCGCCGGCCGAGCCGGCGGTCTCGAAGGCCCTCGACGGTGCAACCGCCGATACACAGACCGCACTCCGCGACGCAGTGAGGGAGGCGAGCGAGGACGCGGCCAGAGAACCGGTCGTCGAACGAGCGAACACCACCGCAGGTCGGGCGCTGAACGAGTCCGCGCCGTTCCGCGACGCGCTCCGGATCCGTGTCTATCTCGCCGCGCGCGAGCAGTTGCGGGACGTCGACCGGCGGCGCGGTGACGTTCGCGTCCGCGCGTCGGTATCGCCCGTGACGAACGTATCTGATCTCGAGACGGCGAAACACCGCGTCCACCTCGAACGCGCGGACGAGAACGGAACGACCCTGCGCGTGCGCGTCGAGAACGTCACCCTGACTGCGACCCGGAACGGGCGCGTGCTAACGGAGAAGCGCCTCTCGCCGACGTTCGTCGTCGGGACGCCCGTCCTGGGCATGCACGACCGGGTGAGTGCGTACCAGCGACAACTCGACGCCGGCGTGACGAAGCCAGGGCTCGACCAGCGCCTGACCGCACAGCTGTACGCGCTCACCTGGGCCCGGGGCTACGCCCAGTACGGCGGTGCGCCGATAGACAACGTCGTGACCAATCGCTACGTCGCGCTGGCGACGAACGCGGGCTTGCTCGACGTCCAGCGCGAGACGATCGGCACGAGCGACGGCGTGGGACGCCGGACGCTGGCGGTGGAGACGGGCAAGCTCGCGGGGAGCGAACTGCTCGGTGCGAGTGGGGCGGAGGCACCGCCGGTACAGGGGGTTCTCGATTCCCCCACGAAGCCGCCGCCGAACGACATTCAGGGGCTCGAACCGCCGGATGGAACCCGGCGGGACGACGAGATGCCCGTCGGCGTGAACGAGACGGCCGACGACGCGTTCCTCGACGTCGTCGCCCACGGAGACGTGAACGATTCACTCGCAACGGTCTACAGCGCGGACGTACGTCTCGTCAGCGACGTCGACCACGTCGGTGGCGACCGACCGGCAGCGCCGGAGTCTCCTGGGGCAAACTGGACGCTGGTCGACGAAGACCTGGCCGTCACCACCGACGTCGAGGCAGCTGACGTCCCGCCGCCAGCGTCGCCGGCGGGCTGGCACCGGCTCGAAAGCTACGGACGGGAGGTCGAGGTCGATCGGACGCGCGTTCGGACGTGGCGCCGCGGGAACGAGACGCGAACGACGGCGACTGAAGCCACCGAGACGCGGCGCGTCGCGGTCGCCGTGGTCGGCCGGCACGTGACGAGCGAGCGGGCGCCCGCCAACGGCGTCCCGACCGTACACGAGCGCGGCGAAGGACCGCTCGAGGGACCGAACATGGCCGACGTCCGGGACGAGGCCGTCGACAACCTGGTGAGGAGTCGGGGCGGCACGGACGCCGTCGTGGCCCGGGCCGCGACTGGGCCGCTCGACACGGATCCGGTTCGCGTCGAGGGGGACCGCCCGACCGCTCTCTACCGGTGGGTCTACCGGGACCTGATGGACCTCCGCGAGCGGGTTCGGGGCGTGGAGGTTCGCGTCGAACGCGGCACAGTTGGGTCCTTCGAGGTGAACCCGCCCGCGATGCTCGCCGACCGGATCCGCGACCAGCGGGTGGATCTCGTCGACGCGCCGGCCACCTACGACGGCGTCGCGACGAAGGCGCGAATCGCCGCCCGGGTGACCTACCTCGACCGCGTGCTGGAACGCCTCGACGAGCGGGCGGCCGAACGACGGAATCGCGGGAGTCGGCTCGGCGAGTCGCTGGAAGAGCGCGGTGGCGGGTCACTTTCGGAGCTCCAGAACGGGATGGACGTCCCGCGGGCGTCGTCGCCCGACCGGCGGCCCGAGTTCGACGGCCCGGCCGGCCCAGTTCGGATGCGGGTCGACAGTGCACCGTCGTACCTGACACGGGCAAAGATCGACCGCGAACGAGTCCCTGCGCTCGACGGGCCGGCCCACCCGCTGGTGACCCGAAACTTCAACGTCGTCACCGCGCCGTACGGCGACGTCGCGGACACGGTCGTCGGCGAGATGATCGGGTCAGGCGGGACCGTCCGCCTCGCGACGGCGGCCCGGACGCTCAGGGCGGCCAACGCGACCCTCGAACGGCGAGACGTGAGCGCGGTCCGGGAGCGACGCGACGCGCTTCGAACGGAGGTGTCGGACGGCAATCGGTACGTCCGACAGGGGATGCGCCTGACGCTGGCCGAACAGGGCGTCGGTGACGGCGATGCCGAACGACGCGAAATCGTCGCCGATGGGCTCGCCCGCTGGGATACGACGGCCGGCCGCGCCCTGGCGCTGTCGAACGGATCCGCCAGTCCCGCTGTCGCCGCCGCGGCCGCCGACCGGGAGTCACTGGACGAGACCAGGGAGGACCGTCTCCGGCTGGAACTGGAACGGCGGACCGAGACCGCTCTCCGGACGGACGCGGCGAAACCGGAGAGCGAGGCCGTCAACCGGAGCCGGACGGCGACCCGCGACGTCGCGACCGAACTCACGCGACGGATAGCGAAGAACGCCACCGAACGCGGCGTCCAGCGCGTCACGAACGAGTCCTTCGACAGGGTTCCGTCGGGGCTCCCGCTCGCACCGCCGATCACGGCCTGGTACGCGACGACCAACGTCTGGCACGTGACGGTCAGGGGGGAGTACGCCCGCTTTGGAATCCGGGCCGACCGCGGTAGACCCAGTGAGCCCGGGAGCGACATCACCTACGCTCGTGATGGAGGCACAGTCCGGCTGGACGTCGACGACGACGGTGATCCGGAGCGACTCGGTCGGGCCACGCGCGTCGACTTCGACGTCTCGACGACGATCGTGGTGGTCGTCCCGCCCGGGAAGAGCGGCGTCGGCGACCGGGACGGGAACGCCGACGAGCGATCCGACGGCTGGCCCGAGCCGGGGCCGGACTGAGATCCGGGAGGGCTGTCGGACGGTTTGCGGCGGAACAAACTGATTTGTACCCCCGACAGCTAGCGGCGAGCATGATACGAGGGGAGTTCCCGGACGCAGGCGAGCGGACGCCCGAAGAGCTACGGCGCGGGTACGAGGCCCTGCTCGCCGAGACGATAGAGAAGGTCGGCATCGAGACGGTCGCCGAGGAGACTGCGCTGGACAGCGAAACCGTCGAGTCGCTCGAGGCGGGGGACTCCCCCGAGGTCACACTCGAGGGGGCGGCGGCCGTGCTCGCGCTCGCCGAGGACCGGCCGCCGGCCGACGCCGTCGCGGCGGAGGCCCGTGACATCCTCCTCATGGGGATGACGACGGCGGTGCTCGACGTTGAGACGCTCGCCTCCGGGGTCGACGGCGCCCTCGAACCCAAGGAGATCCAGCAGAAGGTCGAGGGTCGGTTTCCGATGACGCTGGCGGAGTACGCCCTGCTTCACCAGTACATCGAGCAGCGGAAGGGCTGATCATGCGCGTCGCGATACTGGGCTGTGGCTACGTCGGGCTCGAACTGTGCCGCCAGCTCGCGGACCGAGGCCACGACGTCGTCGGCGTGCGACGTTCGGCGACGGGCGTCGAGGCCGTCGAGGACGCCGGTGGCGTGGGCGTCCAGGCCGACGTCACCGAACCTGACTCGCTGGAATCGGTGCCCGACGCCGACGCGCTCGTCTTCGCCGCGAGTTCGGGTGGCCGCGGGGCCGAGGCGGCCCGCGAAATCTACGTCGAGGGGCTGCGGACCACTATCGACCACTTCGGCGCGCGTGACGGCGCCCCGGACCGACTGGTGTACACGTCGAGTACGGGCGTCTACGGCGACCACGACGGCGACTGGGTCGACGAGGAGACGCCGCTCGATCCGACCACCGAGAAGACCCGCGTCCTCGCGGAGGCCGAACGGGTGGCACGAGAGGGGGCTGCGGAGTGGGGCATCGACGGAACTGTCGCCCGCTATGCCGGGCTCTACGGGCCCGACAGGTATCGCCTCGACCGGTATCTGGACGGGCCGGTTACGGAGGGGTACCTCAACATGGTCCACCGCGACGACGCCGCCGGGGCGGTCCGGTACCTGCTGACCGAGGACCTGGCGCGCGACGACGTCGTCCTCGTGGTGGACGACGAACCCGTCGAGAAGTGGGCCTTCGCCGACTGGCTGGCCGACGAGTGCGGCGTGGACCGTCCCCCGAAACGGACGAAGGCAGCGCGACTCGCGGACGGTGACCTCTCGGACGCGGCGCGCCGTCGCATCGAGACGAGCAAGCGGTGTTCGAACGAGCGACTCCGTGATCTGGGGTACGAGTACCGCTTCCCGACGTTTCGCGAGGGATACCGGGCGGCGATCGATGCCTACGTCGCTGGCGGATAACCGGATTCGACCGGGCGAACAGCTACGACGCGAACCAGTGTCGGTTCCGGCGCAGTCCCGTATCCATTCTGACCCGACGGACCTGAAACCGCACGAGGGGAAGTCGGTCGAGGGGAGATCGTTCCGTTCGACTGAGTGGGGAACCTTCATGGTCGTCGGGGTCAACTCTCTCGCGTATGTCGCCTAGGGCTGTGGGGTCCCTCCAGGACGTGATCGACGCACTCGCGCCGGTCATCCCCGAGTCACCGCTGGAAGTCGCGGCCATCTTCGTCGCGCTGGTACTCGTACTGGCGGGACTCCGCTGGCTCGTCGATTACCTGCGTTCGACGCCTGCCGAGCTCCTCCGCGAGACACTCGCCGGGCACGACCGGGTCTCCGTGCTGATGCATCCGAACCCGGATCCGGACGCGATGTCGTCGGCGCTGGCCGTCGGCGAACTCGCCGAGACCGTCGACACGGAGGCGACGCTCAACTATCCCGGCCAGATCCGTCATCAGGAGAACCGCGCGTTCGAGACCGTCCTCGACGTCGACTTCGAACAGATCGACAGCGCCGGCGAACTCGACGGCGACGCCGTCGTTCTGGTCGACCACAACGAGGCTCGCGGATTCCCCGGCGCCGAGGGTGTCGATCCGGTCGCCGTCATCGACCACCACCCTGGTGACGGCGAAGGCGCCGAGTTCACGGACGTCAGGGCCGACCACGGCGCCTGTGCCACCATCTTCGCCGAGTACTTCGAGACGCTCGGCTGGGAACCGGAGAAGCCCGGTGCCGACGAGAACGGCGACGACTCGGGCGAGGACGACGGGGACGGACTCCCCACCCAGCTGGCGACCGGGCTCCTCTACGGCATCCAGTCAGACACCAAACAGCTCACCAAGGGCTGTTCGCCCGCGGAGTTCCACGCCGCAGAGTACCTGTACGCGGGAATCGACGAGGACCGCCTCGACCGCATCGCCAACCCGCAGGTCGACGCCGAAGTGCTCGACGTGAAGGCCCGCGCCATCACCAGCCGGACGGTCCGCAACGCCTTCGCGGTCAGCGACGTCGGCGAGGTGTCGAACGTCGACGCCATCCCGCAGGCCGCCGACGAACTGATGAAACTCGAGGGCGTCACCGCCGTGGTCGTCCTCGGCGAGAAGGACGGGACGCTCCACCTCTCCGGGCGCTCCCGGGACGACCGCGTTCACATGGGGAAGGTCCTCGACAGCGTCGTCGACGACATCCCGATGGGGACCGCCGGCGGCCACGCCCGCATGGGCGGCGGTCAGCTCTCCATCGAGCACATGGAAGGCATCGGCCCGAGCGAGGGTGTCCTCCGGCAGGACTTCACCGAGCGACTCTTCGACGCCATGTCGGGCGACATCTAGACGCTCGTTCGGTCCGGCGTCGCTCCGAGTACCAGCAGTTTTCAGGTCGAGCGTCCAAGCCTCCGGTATGGCCACGCAGACGGCGACCTGGGCGTACCGCGACGACCACGACGGGTTCGCCCGCACCTTCTTCCGCCGGTACGCCGATTGCGTCGTCTCCAGCATCGGCGTCGGCACGTACCTCGGCGACCCGACCGACGAACAGGACGAGCGTTACCACGACGCCATCGTCGAGGCGCTGGAATCCGGTATCAACGTCGTCGACACGGCGATAAACTACCGGAACCAGCGCTCCGAACGCGTCGTCGGCGACGCCGTCCGGGACGCCGATATCGACCGGGAGGTGGCGCTCGTCGCGACGAAGGGCGGGTTCGTTCCCTTCGACGGCGATCGGCCGGCTGATCCCGGTCGGTACGTCCTGGAGGAGTACGTCGAGCCGGGTATCGTCGACCGCGAGGACCTGGCGCGCGGGCAACACGCAATCGCGCCGGGGTTCGTCGACGACCAGCTGGACCGGTCGCTGTCGAACCTCGAACTGGAGACGATCGACCTCTACTACGTCCACAACCCCGAGACGCAACTCGCCGAGCGGTCGGCCGAGGCGGTGTACGACCAGCTCGAAGCGACCTTCGAGCGACTGGAGGAACGCGTCTCCGAGGGTGATATCCGCCACTACGGCGTCGCGACGTGGGAGGCATTCCGGGTCCCCGAGGACCACGACAGCTACCTCTCCCTGCCGGAGGTCGTCCGGCGCGCTCGCTCGGCGGCCGATGCGGCCGGCGCCGACGCGACCCACTTCCGGGCGATTCAGCTCCCCTTCAACGTGCAGATGGCCGACGCGTTCACCGTCGAAGCCCACCAGGGACCGGACGGCCCGCAGTCGGCCCTCGAGTTCGCCCACGAGGCGGGCATCGACGTGTTCACCAGCGCGTCGATGCTGCAGGGACGACTCGCCGACGGACTTCCCCAGGACGTCGCGGCGAAGCTCTCGGGCGAGACGAGCGCCCAGCGGGCGATCAACTTCGCCCGGAGCGCACCGGGGGTCACCTCGTCGCTCGTCGGGATGGGGTCGCCAGAACACGTCGCCGAGAACGTCGCGGCGGGGACCTACGAGCCCCTGGGCGCCGGTGCGTTCGACTCGGTGTTCGAGTGAGGACGTGAAGAGCGGGAGGGGAAAATCCGGGGCGGACCGTTCGGCAGCACAGTCGGTTCGATGGGACGGAAGGAGGGCGTCGACGGGCCAGTCAGCCGACTTCCTTCCACTCCGTGCCGCACTCGGGACAGACGCGGACCTTGCCAACCTGGTCCGGGTCGTTCTCCGTTGCGAGCGCCTCCTCGCAGTCGGCGCAGGCCAGGCGCTCGTAGGTGTCCTTCTCGATATCCCCTGCCCGGAGCCCCTTGCGCACAGATTTCATAGCCAAGCTTGCGAGACCATCGCATAAAAAGGTCGCGGCGATCTGGTCGGTCAGGAAGCACGTCGTCGGACTGCCGTCTGCCGGGCCGCGAGCCCGTCCGCGCACCGTGGTCGGAACGGGAGGTTTTTGCCCGCGCTCGCGCAACCCGCGGCCGATGGAGTACGTCCAGGAGCGGATCGCGACGCTCCACGACTTCGACGGGACCGTGCCGGCCGCCCCCACCGACCGGGCCGCCGTCGTCGTCCCCCTCACGGAGCGGGACCACGCCAGCCTCGCCGCCGAACGCGTCTTCTCGCGGCTCGAACGGGTCGACCCCGCGCGCGTGTACGTCGCCCTGCGGGCCGCGCCGGGCCAGCTCCGCGACGTCGTCCGGTGGGTCGACAGCTTCGACCTCGAGGGGGAGGTGCTGTGGTGCAACGCGCCGGCGGTCGAGTCCCGCCTCGACGAGCGCGGACTGGGCGGGGACGCGGGGAAGGGGCGAGACCCAGGAAAGGGACGGGACGTCTGGCTGGCGCTGGGCGTCGCCGCGCGCCACGACTACGTCGTCGTCCACGACGCGGACGCGACGACGTACTCCGTGGCCCACGTGCCGAAACTCCTCTTCCCGCTGGCCAACGGCTTCCAGTTCTCCAAGGGGTACTACGCCCGCGTGGAGAACGGGCGACTCTACGGCCGCCTCTTCCGGCTGTTCGTCCGGCCGCTGCTCCGGGCGCTCGACGCGGAGACCGACCACCTGCTCGTCGACTACCTGCTGGCGTTTCGCTACGCGCTGGCCGGCGAGTTCGCCGCGACGAGCGAGGTGGTCCGCTCGCTCCGCGTCCAGCCCGGCTGGGGCCTGGAGATCGGGACGCTCGGTGACGCCTTCGACGCGGCGGGCTTCGAGGGTTCTGCGCAGGTCGACCTCGGGACCCACGAGCACGACCACCGCGCCGTCGGCGGGCCGGAGGGGCTGGGCGACATGTGCGCCGAGGTCGGCGCGGCGCTGTTCCGCGCCCTCGCCGAGCGCGGCGTCGACCTGGACTACGACGCGCTGTCGGCCGCATACCGCGACGTCGCCCGGGCGACTATCGACCAGTACGCCGCCGACGCGGCGTTCAACGGCCTGGCGTACGATCCGTCTGGCGAGCGCGACCAGGTCGACCAGTACGCCGCCGCGGTCCGGGCGCCGGGCGAGGACCGACGCCTGCCCGCCTGGAACGACTGCGAACTCGACCCGGAGACCGTTCGCGAGTTGTCGAATGGAGCCATCGACGAGGCGACGGCCGACTAGCCGGTGGCGGTCGACTGGCACTATTCACTGTTGCACTATTCACTGTTGGTAACAGGTTCGCGAGCCGAACGGCCCGGAGGAACGCTGTGGGAGGAATTCACGGGAGAAATTGCAGCACGCGAACGGTTTTCACGGGACGCCGACTCACGCAACCTTCATAATCTCCCCGCGACCATATGCTGGTAATGAAACAAGACCACTACACGTGTGCGAACTGCGGCCAGCAGCTGAGCTACCAGACCACCAAGCACAACGGCTGCGCCAACTGCGGCTTCCTGCCCCTCCACGGCGCCGACTGACGCGCCCGACACCCGCAGTTTCGAACAGTGCGTCACTCCTCCGGTGCTCACACCGGATCCCGTTTTTCGCGATGCTGGGTCGCTTCGAACACCCCGTCGTCCCGCGAGCCAGACAGAATCCTCAAGTCCCTCGCCACGAGCCCACTATCCATGGAGGTCACGGCGGACGAACTCGCGGGGGTCGTCGACGTCTTCGGCACGTTGACGCGGTCCGAGCTATCTGAGGCGCTGTCGGAACTGGCGTTCAAGCGCGCCGACGAACTGGAGCGTCCGGACGACGCCATCGACGACGCCGTCGCCTCGTACCACCTCGTCGGGTACGACCACCCCGAGAGCGGTGACGGCGGCGACGCCGAGCGACTGCTCGTCCCGGGTCCGACGGCGTTCCCGGAGATTCCCGAGGGCGGTGCGGACCTGCCCCACATCATGGACGTCCCCGAGCGCGACGTCGACCGCGAGGCCCTGACCGCCGCCGTCGCCGACCGCTTCCGGGAGGAGAGCGTCGTCGCGATTCGTAGCGACAATCCCGAGTTTATCGACCGCCTGCTCGACGTGAGCTACGAACTGGAGGTGTGGGGTGACGTGGACGTCTCCGGTGCTCGTGATCAGCTGGTCGAGGCGCAAGAGGAGTAGCCTGCAGGTGAATTTCCGGGGCACTAACGGTAGCTACCGTTCTGACCCCCTGGCGGAATGAAAGGGCGAGGGCCGCTCGTCGGCTCCCGGGCGACGGAAGCACGCGAACGGAGTGAGCGCGCACAGCGAGCCCCGGAGTCACGAGCGACCCGAGGGCTTTCTTCGTCTTGCTGTTATTGCTGGCAACCAATCCGTAGACAGAAGATCCTCCCCCAGAGAGTCCCCGAGCGAATTAAGGCCGTGCCCACCCACGCACTTCGCATGGACTTCGACCGGGTCGCCGACTTCGACGCGGAGGCGGTCACCGGCGAGGACCGCGAGGCCGCGGTCGTGGTCCCGGTGATCGAACGCGAACCCGGCGAGTACTACGTGCTGTTCACGAAGCGGGCCGACCACCTGTCGGACCACCCCGGCCAGATGAGCTTCCCCGGCGGCGGCCACGAACCGGAGGACGACGACCTGCTCCGGACCGCGCTCCGGGAGGCGAACGAGGAGGTCGGCCTCGACCCCCAGGCCGCCCACGTCGTCGGCCGGCTGGACGACATCCGCACTGTCTCCAACTACTCCGTCCGCCCGTTCGTGGTCCGCATTCCTGACCGGGAGTACGTGCCGACTGACGTGGACGAAGTCGCCGAAGTGGTCGTCCTTCCCGTCCGGGAACTGATCGACCACGGGAACTACGAGTCCGAGCGCCGGGACCACCCCTACTACGGCGACATCCGCCTGCACTTCTTCTACGTCGACGGCTACACCGTCTGGGGCGCGACGGCCCGGATGCTCGTGCAGTTTCTGGAGCTCGCGACGGACTGGGAGATGCCCCCGGAGCCCGATCGTGTGGCAGGTCCTGACGACGACCTGCCCGAGAGCGTCCGTGATCAGGTCCGCTAGGAGATTTTGTTACTGGGGAGTGGAGCAGTGAGTCCGCGGTGAGGGGCGACGACTGAGAGACGACCACCGACGGAGAGACGACCGACGAAAGAGAGACGACTAACAAGAAAGGGAAGCCCTCGGCCCGCTCGTACTGCCGCGACTCGTTGCGGTCCTCGCCTGGCGGCTGCGGTCCTTACTTCGTCGGGGCGGCGACGAGCGGAAGGCCGGCTGCGCCGGCCTTCTCTAACTTCGCGGCTCCGCCGCGAAGCGCGCCTCGCCCTTCCAGTCCGCCAGGAACTACATCGCTCGTGCGGCCTCCGCGTTCGCTCCGGCACGCGCTAACGAATACCTCCACCACTCCTCCCCGGTCGCTCGCCGTCCGGCGAGCGACACGCTTCCTACCGCCTCGCAACCGCCACCGTTTCCCTGGCGTTCACGGTACTCCGACAGGACTTTGGGCGGCGGAGCGGTACGGGAGCGCAACCAATCGGGCGGATTCGCCCGGACAAACCATGCTCACAGGGACGACGCTGACGGCGGCGGGGATCGACGCGGTCGCGCTGAAACCCAGCGAGGTCGACGTCTCGCGAGCGTCGGCGCTGGACGTCGACGTCGTGACGGTCGACTACGAGGGCGTCGAGCACCTGCCGGACCCGGACGTTCTCGATGCGCTCGCCGGCGACCGCGAGGTTCGGCTCACGACGCCGGTGCGGGCCGACGGGTTCGACCCGCTGGGCGACGACTCGCGGCTGGCGGCGCTTCCCGAATCCGTCGGCTCGGTCCTCGTCGCAGGCCACCCCGCGTACCTCTCCGAGGCCGAGGCGTCGCGACCCGTTGCGCCGCGACTCCGTGAGGCAGCGGCGCGGACGGCCGACCCCTGGGTCGGCACCGAGGGCGTCGAGCGCATCGCGATGGCCGTCGGGGGCACGCAGTTCGAACTGCTCGGGCCGTCGGCCGAGCGCGACATCGAGGCCGTCCGGAGCGCCGGCTTCGAGGACCAGATCGCGGTCTACGCGCCCACGGTGCTCACCGACGACGAGGACGCCATCCTCGACGCCGTCGGGGAGTACGCCGCTCGCCGGAAGCCCGTTCGCGACGCGCTGCCGAACGACGCGGCGACTGGCGCGAACGCCAGCGGACGGGCGCGCGAGGTGCTGAGCCAGGCCGTCCGCGACTACGCGCTGGTCGGCGACGTGGAGACGGTCGCAGCGCGCGTCTCCCGGCTCGAAGCGGCGGGCGCCGACACCGTGGTCGCGTACCCCGCTCGCGGGCTCGACCCGGTGCTCTCCTGATGGGGGTGATCGAGTGACCCGCGTCGCCGTCGTCGGCGGGGGCGCAGTCGGACTCGCCGCCGCACGTCACCTCGCAGATGCGGGCGCCGACGTCGTCCTCTACGAGCGCGGGGGCATCGCCAGCGGGAGCACCGGCCGCGCGGCGGGCATCTGCTACGACGCCTTCGCCGAGGACCTGGATGCGGCAATCGGCGCCGAGTCCCTCCGTCGCTTCCGCGAACTCGGCGTGCTCACGGAGTGTCCGTACGTCTGGCTCGCGCGCGAGGGCGACGACGCGAACGCCGACGCCATCCGCGAGCAGGTGCCACGGATGCAGGCCCACGGACGGAACGTCGAACTGGTTGACCCGGAGGCGCTGGCCGACCGCTATCCGCAACTGCGGACCGACGACGTGGCCGTCGCCGCCATCGCCCACGAGGCGGGCCACGTCGACCCCGGAGCGTACGCCGCGCTCGTCGCCGACGAACTCGATTCTGCTGCCGCCGTCGACGTCCGAACGGACGCACCCGTCGCTCTCGACGACCCGACGACCGTCGACTCGCCCACCGGAGCCGAGTCGTTCGACGCCGTCCTCGTCGCGGCCGGACCGGAGACGAAGCCGATCGTCGCCGACGTCGGCGTCTCGCTGGCGCTGAAGGCCTACCGGGCGCAGGCACTCGTCACCGAGTCGCTCCACGCGACGCTCCCGATGACCTACGACGCGACCCAGCACGTCTACTGGCGACCGCGGGACGGCGGGCTGTTCGTCGGCGACGGCGCCCACCCGGTGGACCCGGGCGACTGGGACCGCCAGGCCGACGACTCGTTCCTGGAGAGCGCGCTGGAGCGCCTTCGCGCGGCGACGACGCTCGCCCCCCGGGTCGACCGGTCGTGGGCCGGGCTCTGTACCGCGACGCCGGACCGAGACCCGCTGCTGGGCGAAGTCGCCGACGGCCTCTTCGTCGCCTCGGGATGGCACGGCCACGGGTTCATGCGGTCGCCAGCGATGGGCGAGCGCGTCGCCGCGCAGATGCTCGGCGACGGCGACGGTTCGGTGGCCCACTACGATCCGGACCGGTTCGACGGCGACGAGGAGTTCGCCGTGGTAGAAGGGATGACGCTCGACGAAGACTGAGCGGACTCTGCTCCCGGAGACTTACTCTTCCAGGTCGGTCTCTTCCTGCCGCGGGTCGTCGCGGGCCTCGGACTGTTCGGTCACGTCGTCGTCCGCGTCCTCGCCCCGGTCGTCGGCTTCCGCGTCTGTCTCGTCCTGGCGGCCGCCGTCCGCGGCGGCGTCTTCGTCGGAGTCCCCGTCTTCGTGCTCGTCGTCGCCGACGTCGGTACCGGCGTCCTCTCGTTCGTCGGCCTCCTCGACCGTGTCGTCTATCTCGTCGTCCAGGTCATCGTCGGCGCTGCCGGGTTCGCTCTTGCCTTTGGGGATGCGAACCTGGAGCGTCCCGTCGTCGCGGAGCGTCGCGGTCGCCGAGTCAGTGTCCACCGTCGCGCCCTCGGGGAGCGTGGCGCTGCCGGCGAGCGAGAGGCCGCGGCCGGGATACACCATCTCGAAGCCGTCGTGGAACTCCCGGAAGCGGTCGATGCGGACCTCGACGCGGTCCTCGACGTAGCGGACCTGGACGTCCGTCGCAGTGACGCCGGGGGCGTCGAAGACGACGAGGTAAGCGGCCTCGCTCTCCAGCACGTCGGCGGGGAGCGGGCGGTTCTCCTGGAAGCGGCCCGCCGCCCGGCCGAGGTTCTCGAAGATGGTGTCGCCGATGGATCGGGTGAGCTGTCGCATCACAGCTCGACCTCCCGGAGTTCCTCGGTCGTGTCGCAGTAGGGACACTCGAAGTCGGACACGCCGACGTCGTCGGGCATGTCGTAGGTGTAGTGGAGTTCGAACATGTCGAGCGTACAGTCCTCGTTCTCGCAGACGACCTCGAGCGTGGCTGGCATACCGACACGTAGGCCCGGCCGAGACAAACAGCTTTCGGGAGCGGGGGTCGCGAGGACGGACCAGACACGGTTTTACGCCTCCGGCGACTACCCGCGTCCATGACTGTCGACCCCGCCGACCTCTCGGTCACCGTCGTCGACGGCTACGTCGACGAGCCGGCCCACTTCGGGGTCCCGCCGTACGTCTCGACGTACCCGCGCTACACCGCCGGCGCCCTCGTCGACGCCGGCGTGCCCGAATCCCAGATCACCTACCACACTATCGACGGCCTGCGCGACGACGGCTCCCGCTGGCAGGACGTCGAAGAGGCCGACCTGCTGATCTACGTCGGGGGGATGACCGTCCCCGGCAAGTACGTCGGCGGGACGCCCGCCGAACCCGACGAGGTGCGCCGGATGGCCTGGACCGCCGACGGCGTCTCGATGATGGGCGGCCCGGTCCGCTTCGGCGTGGGCGAGGCCAACGAGGGGGCGAGCGAGACCGCCCGCGACGACCTCGACTTCGACTTCCTGGCGATGGCCGACGTCGAGGCGGCGGCCTACGACCTCGTTGCCAACGGACTGGAAGGGTTCGAGGACCGCTACCGCGGCGTCCCCGAGGAGACCCGCTGGGCGCGGAAGGGCGCCTTCGTCGTGGAGCAGCACCCCAACCACCCCGACTACCTCATCGCGGAACTGGAGACGTCCCGGGGCTGTGCCTACCGCTGCTCGTTCTGCACCGAACCGATGTACGGCGACCCGGACTTCCGCCCGCCCGAGAGCGTCGTCGACGAGGTGGACGCGCTGTCGGACCGCGGCGTGAAGCACTTCCGCATCGGCCGCCAGGCGGACATCCTCGCCTACGGCGGCGACGGCGAGGCGCCGAACCCCGAGGCCCTGCGGGAGCTGTACGGCGGCATCCGCGAGGTGGCCCCCGACCTCGAGACGCTGCACCTCGACAACATGAACCCCATCACGGTCGTGAAGTGGCCCGAGAAAGCGCGGGAGGGGATTCGGATCATCGCCGAGCACAACACGCCCGGCGACACCGCGGCGTTCGGGCTCGAATCGGCCGACCCGCTCGTCCAGGAGGAGAACAACCTCAACGTCACGGCCGAGCAGTGTTTCGAAGCGGTCAGGATCGTCAACGAAGAGGCCGGCTGGCGGCCCGGAGAAGAGCCCGGAAGCGGTCCGAGCTTCGGCGACGACGCTCCACGCCGCCTCCCCAAACTCCTCCCCGGCATCAACCTGCTCCACGGGCTCAAGGGCGAGCGCCGGGAGACCTTCGAGCACAACAGGGAGTTCCTCCAGCGCGTGCTCGACGAGGGGTACATGCTCCGGCGGATCAACATCCGGCAGGTGATGGCCTTCGAGGGCACCGACATGGCCGAGACGGGCGCGGACATCGCCAACGACCACAAGCAGCTGTTCAAGCAGTACAAGAAGGAGGTCCGCGAGACCATCGACAACCCGATGCTCAAGCGCGTCGCGCCGCCCGGGACTATCCTCCCCGACGTCCACCTGGAGTACCACCAGGACGGGAAGACCTTCGGCCGACAGCTCGGGACCTACCCCCTGCTCGTCGCGATTCCGGGCGAGCGCGAACTCGGTCAGGTGCTCGACGTCGCCATCACGGACCACGGCTACCGCTCCGTGGGCGGCGTCCCCCACCCGCTGGACCTCAACTCGGCGTCGATGGACGAACTGACGGCGATTCCGGGCATCGGCAAGAGCACGGCCGGCGACGTCGTGGTGAACCGGCCCTACGACTCCGTCAGCGAGTTCGACGCGACCGTCGAACAGTTCGTGACGGTGGGGTCACCGGAAGGCGCCGACTAGTACCCGTAGCGTTTGTGGGCCTCGTCTATCGGGAGAATTTCGACCACGCGGACCTCGTTCGCCCCTTCCGCCACGAGATAGAACGCGGTGTGTGTCCGACCGACGTGGAGGCGAAACAGTTTCTCTCCATCGACGACGAGTTTCTCCTTGTCACCTTTCCCCTCGCCAGGGTACGGGCTCTCTGCTAGTTTCCGGAGGTTCTCCTCGCAGATACGCTCGCTCTTCTCGTCAAGTGACGAGAGGTACGACACCGCGTCGTCGGAGAGGAGGACCTCATAACTCATCGAGCGACGTCAACTCCTCGGCGTCCGTTTCGCGCACGTCCTCCGCGCGCCGGGCGAGATCACGGCGCGCGTACGTCTGGATCAGCTCTTCGAGCAGTTCGTCGTACGTCTGTCCGGCGTCTTTGAGGTCGTGTAGCTCTCGCCACCGTTCCTCCGTGACCGGAATTCGCTTATCGGCACTCATTGTCGTCACCTCCTCGGGAGTGGTCTGTCATCGGGTTTGAATGTCCGGGCTCCATGGTTAATCCTTACAACGCGTGCAGTATTAACATTCCGTCGCACCGAACCGCTGTCCGCGAGAACGCGACGCGTCAGCGAACAGAAGGTACTTTTCGACCCCGCTCCACGTACGGGTATGAGCAACGTCGAGGTGAGCGTCGTCCTCCCCGCGTACAACGAGGAGGCCACCATCGAGGAGACCGTCGAGGTCACCCTCTCGACGCTCGCCTCGTTCCTGCCGGCGGGCACGTTCGAGGTCATCGTGGCCGAGGACGGCTGCGACGACCGGACGCCGGAGATCGCGACGCGGCTGGCGGGTGAGGACGACCGGGTTCGCCACATCCACTCCGACGAGCGGCTCGGGCGCGGCGGCGCGCTGGAGTACGCCTTCCACCGCGCCGAGGGCGAGACGCTGGCGTACTTCGACACCGACCTGGCGACGGACATGCGCCACCTGGAAGAGCTGATCGAGGCGGTTCGGTCGGGCGAGTACGACCTCGCGACCGGGTCGCGCTGGATGCCCCAGAAGAAGGCCGATCGGCCGGCCAAGCGCGGCGTTCCGAGCCTCGGCTTCAACACGCTCGTCCGCTTCTTCCTCCGGTCTGACTTGCGGGACCACCAGTGCGGGTTCAAGGCCTTCTCCCGCGAGGCCTTCGAGGTCCTCGACGACGACGTGCAGGACGAACACTGGTTCTGGGACACCGAGATGCTCGTCCGCGCCCAGCGGACGGGCTTCCGCGTCAAAGAGTTCCCCGTCGACTGGGAGCCCAAGGGCGACACCAAGGTCGACCTCGTCCGGGACGTGTTCGGGATGGGCAGCCAGATTCTCCGGACCTGGTGGCAACTCTCCGTGAGTCCGCGCATCAGCCGAAAAGTGAGCATGACGGCGGGGTCGCTGCTCGTGATAGCGGCGCTGGTGCTGGCGGTCACCGTCGTCTTCGACCCCTCGGCCGTCCTCGATGCTATCGGCGGTGCAGACGTCGGCATCGTCGCAGCATCCGGCGTGGTCTACCTCCTCTCGTGGCCGCTACGCGGACTCCGGTATCGCGACATCCTCGACCGTCTCGGCCACGACGGCGACACCTGGTTCCTCACCGGCGCTATCTTCATCAGCCAGACGGGGAACCTCGTGTTCCCGGCCCGCCTCGGCGACGGCGTGCGGGCCTACGTCGTCAAGGCCCGCCGCGGGATTCCCTATCCGACCGGCTTCGCGTCGCTGGCCGTCGAGCGCGTCTTCGACCTGCTCGCCATCACGGTGCTCGCGGGGAGCGTCCTGGTCGGCCTCGTCCTGACCGGCGGGACCGAACAGATCGCCGAGGCCATCGCCGCGGACGTCCCGCCAGTCCAGGTCGGTGACGACACGCTCGACCCGGCTGCGGCCGCGCGGACCGCGCTCCAGGTCGCCGCTGCCGTCGGTGTCGCGGCCATCGCCGGCGTCGCCGTCATCGTCGTCAACGCCCGCCGCGAGACCAACCTCGTCCACCGGGCCGTCACCGCGATCAGCAACGACTCCTACGCGGCCTACGTCTCGGGCGTCATCGAGCAGTTCGTCGGGGACATCGAGACTGTGGTCGGTGACCGCGGGGCTTTTCTCAGGGTGGGCCTGGGCAGTCTCGTCATCTGGGTCGTCGACGTGTTGACGGCGCTGGCCATCTTCGCGGCGTTTCACGGCCCCGACTCCGGGTGGGAGATCACCGCGTCGCTGGTCGCGGCCGCCTTCTTCGCGGTCAGCGTCGGCAACCTCGCGAAGATCCTCCCGCTGTCGCCCGGCGGCATCGGGCTCTACGAGGGCGCGTTCACGCTCATCGTCGTCGGCCTGACCGGGGTCTCGGCCCCGGTCGCGCTCGCCATCTCCATCGTCGACCACGCCGTCAAGAACGCCGTCACCATCGTCGGTGGCCTGGCGTCGATGACCTGGCTCAACGTCTCGCTGACGACGGCCGTCGAGGAGAGTCGGAGCGCCGGCGAGGTCGAGGCAGAACCCACGGCACAGGACTGACCGGACGGTTCGGCCCCGATCGGAGGCCCGGAGCCTCACGATCGGTGACGTCAGATTTTCCGTCGCGAATCGGGAGTTACCACGAGTCCAGCCGAACCGCGGGCCGGCGTCACGACCGGGAACGTACCAGATGCTACTTGAATGGGTACGGTAACGAGTCACAAACCCGGTCGTCGGCCCGTGTGCGTGGCCTTCGCACTACCGTACCAAAATCTTTAAATGCTTTTCGAACTCATTGTATTGGTACCAACCGGGCGCCCGGGTATATCGGCCGTCGTACGTCGGTATATTTTCAGGAACCTTCCTGCCCGGAGCGTCTGCCCCGTACAATGAGCGACGAGAACACCAGAACGCGAACGAGAGAACGCACGGACGAGACGGAGGAACAGCACACGTCGGCGGCCTGCCCGGAGTGTTCGGGCCACCTGATCGCCGACGAGGAACACGGCGAGACGGTGTGTGACGACTGCGGCCTGGTCGTCGACGAGGGCGAGATCGACCGCGGCCCCGAGTGGCGCGCCTTCGACTCCAGCGAGAAGGACAGCAAGTCGCGCGTCGGCGCGCCGACGACGAACATGATGCACGACAAGGGCCTGTCGACCAACATCGACTGGCGCGACAAGGACGCCTACGGCAACTCCCTGGGCGCCAAGCAGCGCCAGAAGATGCAGCGCCTGCGCAAGTGGAACGAGCGGTTCCGGACCCGCGACTCCAAGGAGCGCAACCTCAAGCAGGCGCTGGGCGAGATCGACCGGATGGCCAGCGCACTCGGCCTGCCCGAGAACGTTCGCGAGACCGCGTCGGTCATCTATCGCCGTGCGCTCGACGAGAACCTCCTTCCCGGCCGGTCGATCGAGGGCGTCTCGACGGCCTCCGTCTACGCCGCCGCGCGCCAGGCCGGCGTCCCGCGCTCGCTCGACGAGATAACCGATGTCTCCCGCGTCGAGAAATCGGAGATCGCACGGACCTACCGCTACGTCGTCCGCGAACTCGGCCTGGAGGTCGCCCCGGCCGACCCCGAGAGCTACGTCCCGCGCTTCGCCTCTTCGCTCGACATGTCCGACGAGGCCGAACACCGCGCCCGCCAGCTGCTCCAGAACGCCAAGGAACAGGGCGTCCACTCCGGCAAGTCGCCCGTCGGTCTCGCCGCAGCGGCCGTCTACGCCGCCGCCTTGCTCACCAACGAGAAGACGACGCAGGCGGCCGTCAGCGAAGTCGCCGACATCTCGGAAGTGACCATCCGCAACCGGTACCACGAGCTCCTCGAGGCCGAACAGGGGCTCCCTGCGGCCTGATCCGAGTTTCGACCATACCCGATTCCTCGCCGGTTTCTCACCGAAAGAATCACACCTGATAACTGCGTAGTCACGCTTAATCCGGTCCGCATCGCTTTCTGTAGCATGGATCCAGACCCCAGCCCCGATGGGGGTGTCGAGATGACGTCGCCGTCGATGGACACGCTCGACGACGACGAACTCGGCGCCGCTATCGACGAGCTGCTGGCAGCGTCCGAGAACGTCTCCCAGAGCTCCCAGTCTATCAGTGACCTGGCCAACGACCAGTCGGAGAACATGCGCGAGGTCGCCGGTGAGGTGTCGAACCTCTCGGCGACGGTCGAGGAAGTCGCCTCCAGTGCGAACCAAGTGAAAGCCGTCAGCGACCAGGCACGACACCTCGCCGACGACGGGCGTGAGGCCGCCGACGACGCCATCGACGCGATGGAGTCGGTCGACGACGCCAACACCGACGTCTCCCAGGACGTCCGCCAACTGCGCGACCGCATCGACGAGATCGACGAGATCGTCGAGGTTATCAACGACATCGCGGACCAGACGAACATGCTGGCGCTCAACGCCTCGATCGAGGCGGCCCGCGCCGGCGAGGCCGGCCAGGGGTTCGCCGTCGTCGCCGACGAGGTGAAGTCACTCGCCGAGGAGTCCCAGCAGAACGCCGCCGAGATCGAACAGCTGGTCTCGAACATCAAGTCCGACACCGACGACACCGTCGACAGCATCGAGCACGCCAACGACCAGGTCGAGGAAGGCATCGACCAGGTCGAGGACGCGGTCGGCATCCTCAAGGAGATCGACGAGGCGGTCCGCGAGGCCGCCCAGGGTGCCGAAGAGGTCGCCTCCGCGACCGACGAGCAGGCGGCCTCCACCGAGGAGGTCGCGAGCATGATCGACATGACGGCCGAAAGCGCGGAGGAAGTGGCCGAAGAGATCGAACAGATCGCCGCCGCCAACGAGCAACAGGCGGCCAAGGTCAACGAGCTACAGAGCCTTATTCGGAGCCGGTAACACCGGCTCTCGCCGGGCCGTCGTTACTCGATCTCGCCGTCCATCAGTCGACCATCGACGAGACGAACAGCCGAAGGTTCGTCCCGAAGTTCGCGACGAGTGCCCGCGGGAGCCGACGTCGCGCGCCGTCCAGTGCGTCGTCCAGCGCTTCGTCGGCCGCCTCGAACACGCCTCGTCCGTGGCCGAAGAGGATGCGCTCCGGCTCGATCTCCGCGAACACCTCCCGCGGCGGGAAGAGCCGGCTCCCGAGCATCACGCCCACGCGCTCGTCACCGACCGGGTAGCCCGAGCCAGACGAGAGCAGGTCCGGGACGATCAGCGTCCCGTCGGCCGGCCGGTACGCGACGACCGCCTTGTACAGCGAGAGCGGCTCGACGGCGGTCGTCTCGAACCCCGCCGACCCCAGTACTTCGTCGGTCCGCTCGACCGGCACGTCGATCCGTTCTTCGACCCGGTCCATCCAACGCGGGACGTGGACGGCGACGTCGTGACGGTTCGCGAACGCGTCGGCGTCCCTCGCGTGGTAGTTCGAGAGGACCGCCACGCCAGTGACGTCGCCGTACTCGGCGAGCAGGTCGTCGATCCCCTCAGCGTCGACCGGGTCGACGAGCCAGAGCCCGTCGTCCGCAGCGATGGCGTGACTCACGCGTTCCCCGGTCTCGTCGGGATGGGCGAGCCAGCCGACGCCGCCCGACCAGCGGTCGACGACCTCGAACCCCGTCGAGAGCGAGTGGTCGTACGCAGGCATCGGTCGGTGGACTCGAACGCCGACGAGTAAACCCCGTCGATGGGGGCAACCGGAGCACGGTGGCCGGGCCGACGCCGATGGGCCTCACGGATACCCCGTTCCCAGCCGGGGGAGAGCGGCGCTCGCTGAAAGCAAATTGATAAATCCCGGACGGGTGAAACCGTCGGCATGGACTTCGACTCGTTCGTTCTCTCGGCGGCGACGGGCGACATCTACGACGAGCCGGCCGCTCGCGCCCACGCCGACGTCCTGGAGTACAGAATGGATCTGGCGACGGATCCGATCGACAGACTCGCCGAGTACGACGGCGAGCTTCCGTTACTGGTGACCAACCGCGTGGAGTGGGAGGGCGGCGACGCCCCCGACACCGAGGCCCGGCTGGACGCCCTGGAGACCGCCACCGAACTCGACGCCGTCGAGGCTGTCGACGTCGAACTCGGGGCGCTCGTGGGCGAAGGAAAGTACAACGCCGACCGCGTCGTCGAGGCAGCCAGGGGACGCGACACCACCGTCATCGTCTCGGCCCACGACTTCGAACGGACACCAGACCGCGAGAAGATCGAGGAGTGGCTCACCCGGGCCTGCAAACACGGCGACGTCGGGAAGGTGGCCACCACGGCGAACGAACCCGCCGACGTCCTGGCCTTGCTCTCCGCCACTGAGGCCAAGACCAGCCGCGGCCACGCCGTCGCGACGATGGCGATGGGCGAGGCCGGCCGCCACTCCCGCGCCGTCGCGCCGCTGTACGGCTCCAAGATCGGCTACGCGCCCGTCCGCCCCGAGAACGCCACGGCGCCCGGCCAGTACGACCTGGAGACGCTCCGAGAACTGATCGACCAGCTCAAGAGCAGGGAATAATACGAGGTCGAGCGGTTGCTGGGCCGTTGCGGCGTTGGTTGGAACAGCATCCGGCGGCGAAGCCGCCGGTTCACCGAACTCGCCGGAGGCGAGTTCGGCCTTTTTCATCGACGTTTTTGCGCAAGCGGTGCGCGGAGCGCACCCGCAGCGGAAAAAGGTCGGTGCGGAAGATTAACGTACGTCGGAACGCGATTGAGCCACTACGGTGGCTGAAACCAAGCGAAGGCGGCCCTGGCTGGCCGCTGCACTGGCGTTACTCTCTCCCGGTCTCGGACACGTCTATCTCCGCGAGTGGCTTCGGGCCGTCGTCTGGTTTGGACTGATGTTCGCGGCGACGGAACTTCTGGTACCCGTCCCCCCCATGCCGGCAGAGGTGACGGTGACGTCTGTCCTCGAAGCCTCGCAGATGGCGGCCGAACAGGTCGACGCTCCCAGCCGGCTCGCGCTCTTTGCGATAACCGCGCTCTCGATGGCCGACGCCTACTGGATCGCGACCCGGGGGAACCGGCAGGCGGCGACCGACGAGGGCGTCTCCTGTCCCCACTGCGGCCGCGAGGTCGACGAGGACCTGGAGTTCTGTCACTGGTGTACGACGCGCCTCGAACCCCTTGAGTGACCGACAGAGCGACGTCCCGACCGACGGCCTTCGACTGACTGTTCGCCTGTAGTCGACTGCTGACCTCTAATTATCGTTCAGGATATCACGCGACGGTGATCGTTCCCACTGTTCTCCACGGAAAATTCGCTCGCCGTCCGACGATCCAGCATCGACCCACGACAGCCCGGTGCGGTCCGAGTATCGATCCTGAGTATGGGGCACAACGGCTATTTCGGTTCTCGGCAAAGAGCCAGGCGTGCTCCAGTTCCCAGTCGACGCTCCGGGATATCTTCTCCACCTCATCGGGCTGGTGGTGGCCGCCGGTGTCTCGATTGCGGTGGCACGCTGGGTCTCCAGACAGTCCGACGAGGGCGCCGCGCGGACGATGGTCCTGCTGCTCTGGATCCACGCGACGATGGCTGCGCTCGTCGCCGTCCAGCTGCTCGTCTCGTCGGCGGCCGTCGAGGAACTGCTCGTGGGGACCTGGCACGGGCTGTTTCCCGCGAGTGCGCCCGTCTGGCTCGCCTTCGCGATATACTACACCGGTCGAGACCACTGGATGACGGCGCGGGTCCGGCTCGTTCTCTGGCTGGGCGGCGTCGTCCCGTTCGTCCTCTCGGTGACCGACCCGGCCCACGGACTGATGTTCACCGACTGGACGGTGCAGACCGAACCGTTCACGTTCCGCTACGCGGCAGTCACGCCGCTCAACGAATCCTTCCTGGTGCTGGCCACGCTGGGCATACTCACCGGATTCGCACTCCTCATCCGGTTGTCAGTGTTCTCTCGCCGGTCGTCGCGCTGGCAGTCGGCGGCCCTGCTGGCGGGCTTACCCGTCATCCTCCTGCTCGCCATGCTCGCGTACACGCCGCTCGCTCCGGTCCGGCACTTTCCGTACGGCATCTTCGGCTCGGGCATCTTCGGCGTCCTCGTCGCGGGATCACTCTACCGGACCCGTCTGTTCGCGGTCGCGCCGCTTGCCAGGGATTCCCTCTTCGACTCCGTCGACGACGCGGTGATCGTCGTGAACACGGACAGGCGCCTCGTCGACTACAACGTTCGCGCACTCGCCCTCTTTCCCTCGCTCGACGGCGCGATCGGGCGCCAGCTCGACGACGTCTGTCCGGTCCTGGTCGGGTCCACCGACTGGACGCCGGACGTCGGTGACCGGGGCGACACCGAAGACGCTTCGCCGTTCGTCGGTACCGTCCGTCGATCCGTCGACGGCGAGGCGCGCAGTTTCAACGTCACGACCTCCGAGATCTCCAGAGGCGGACGTCGGTACGGATACGGTCTCATCGTCAGCGACGTCACGACCCTGGTCGAGTACTCCACGGAACTCGAACGGAAGACCGAACGGCTCGAACAGTTCGCGTCCGTGCTCTCCCACGACCTCCGGAATCCGCTTTCCGTCGCGATGGGCCGGCTCGAACTCGAACGGGAGGACGGCGACAGCGAACACCTCCGAAAATCGCGGGAGGCGCTGGACCGCATCGATACGACCATCGACGACCTGCTGAGGCTCGCCCGGAACGGCGACGCAGTGTCGGACCCGGCTCCCGTCTCGCTCCGGGGCGTCGCCGCCGACGCCTGGGAGACCTCGGACACCGGCGACGCGACCCTGTCGATCGAGGTCGGCGACCAGTATCGAGTGCTCGCCGACCGTTCTCGACTCAGAACCCTGCTGGAGAACCTCTTTCGCAACGCAGCCGACCACGGCGGCGACCACGTTACCGTCGGTCGCCTCAGTGCGGGGGCGGACGCCGACCCGCGATCGGGCTTCTTCGTCGCGGACGACGGCCCCGGCATCCCGGAAGACGATCGCGATGCCGTCTTCGAGTACGGGTACTCCACGGTCGACGAGGGCACCGGATTCGGGCTCGCCATCGTCCAGTCCATCGCCGACGCCCACGACTGGTCGCTCGCTATCACCGAGAGCAGTGAGAGCGGCGCCAGGTTCGAGGTGACCGGCGTCACGACGTCAGAAGCTGTCGCCGGTTCGTCGACCGAACCCACCGTCTGAGCCAGTAGGAACACCGACTGAGGCGTGTCGTCAGGAAGCGGGACGGCACCGATCGCGTTCGGACGAGTATCGATGACCCAGGCGATTGGCGTTCGCTCGCCATCCTTCACTGGGGGGAAAACCGCTGTGCAGCTCTCGGACGGGGAACCGCTACTTCTCGATGATCGACTCTTCGACGGCCTCGCCGAAGTGCCGTGCGGCATCCTCGAGGTAGACGAGGATTTCATCGCCGGCTTCGAGGTCGGTGACGGCCTTGCGCCCGTCACGTGTCCGGATCTTGATGGTCTCGGCGTTCTGGAGGAGCGTCTCGATGCGGTCCCCGCCCTCTGTCTCTGCCTGGACGCGGAACATCGGGCGCTTCTCTATCTTGGCGCGACCGACGATAGCCTCGCGGGTGTTGCCGTTCGCGTCGACGACCTGGACCTCGTCGCCACTCTGGAGCTCGGAGAGGTACTTCGTGCCGCCGTCGGGCGTGCGGACGTAGGCGTGAACCGCGCCGGCGTTGACGCGGAAGGGGCGGGAGGCGACGTAGGGGGACTCGGCGGTCTCGGCGTGGACGAAGAAGAGCCCGCGGGCCATCGAGCCGACGAGCATTCCCTCGTCGTGTTCCATGAGGTTGCCGGTGTCGATACAGACGCGGTCGGCCGAGCCGGTCTGCTCGACGTCGGTGACCTCGGCCCACTGCATGTCCAGGGTCTCACGGCCCATCTCGTCGCGGACCTCGACGGTGCGGCGGATCTCGTCTGGGTCGTCAGAGTCGAGCAAGACGCCGTCGGCGCCGATTTCGAGCGTCTCGTAGGCGGTGCGGGCGTCCTCGGCCGTCTGGACGCCGGTGATGAGTTCGGTCTCCTCGCCGACGCGGGCGATGAGGTTCTCCAGGGGGATGATCTGCCAGTCGTCGCCGATGACGATGGTGAACGCTGACTCGTCGGCGACGGCCTCGGCGAACTCCTCGTACTCCTTGCCGCGGATCCGGACGTAACCGCCCTGTGGGGTGGCGCTGTCCTGGCGGAGCGCCGAGAGATCCGCCGAACCGGAGAAGTCGTTGGGGAGGTCGACGGTCCCGTCGCCCTCGCCGTCCTTGCCGACGATGGTGGCGTCGGCATCGACGTCGGCGGCCTCGGCGTCCATCACGTGGACGTCGCCGCTGGAGAAGGCGGCCACGTTGACTTCGCCCAGATCCCGCACGCGGTCGACGTCGACCTCGTCGACGAGGACCCAGTCGACGCCGGCCTCCAGGCCGGCGGTGATGCGTCGCTTCCTGGCCTCCCAGTCGCCGACGGAGCTGTCGGCCTTGAGCCACACGGATCGTGTCATAGCACCACGTCTGCAGCGGCGGGGCTTGAACGTGGCGGATCCCAGGGATCAACAGACGTGCCAGCCGCCGTCGACGTGGAGGAGTTCGCCGGTGGTGTAGCCGGCGGCGTCGCTGGCGAGATAGCAGATGGCCGGCGCGACATCGGCCGGGGTGCCGGCCCGTCCCATCGGGACGTCCTTCAGGAACCCGTCGGAGTCGACGGACTCCTGTGCCTCCTCGGTCCACCCCTCGAGGAACTCCGTCGCGATCTGTCCGGGCGCGACGGCGTTGACCCGGACGCCCGTCTCGGCCAGGTCGAGGGCGGCGCCGCGGGTGAGCATCCGGACCGCGCCCTTGGTCGCGTCGTAGCCAACCTGGCCGTACTGGGCGTACGTCGAGCTGATGGAGGCGGTGTTGACGACACACCCAGGCTCGTCCCGGTCGAGCATGTCGTTGGCGGCGACCTGCGTCCCGAGCATGACGCCCCTGGCGTTGACGCGCAACATCGCGTCGAAGTCGTCCACGTCGAGGTCCCTGATCCCGCCGCCGGCGAACAGCGCGGCGTTGTTGACCATCACGTCGACGCCGCCGAGCTCGCGTGCGGCCGCGACGACGCTCTCGACGTCGTCAGAGTCCGAGACGTCGGTCTCCACGTACTCCGCAGTCCCACCGCGCTCGCGGATCAGTTCGTGAGTCGCTACTTCGGCGTCCAGATCCTTCGGCTCCTCGCGGATGTCGGCGACGACGACGGTGGCACCCGCATCGCCGAAAGCGATAGCCGTCGCACGCCCGATGCCGGAACTCCCACCGGTCACGATCACCGTCTCGCCGTCGAAGTCGAACGCCGCGTCTCCCATAGCCGAGAACAGGACTCTCGGTACCAAAACGGTGGTGCCCGGCACTGACGCCGCGACTTTACCTCGAAACACGTCTCGAATCGGGGCCAGTCACTTTCAGATATCGTGCGTAATAATTACGGTGCTGGTCCTACTGACTAGCGATAGATGCCAGATAGCACGGTGTTCGCCGTGGCAAGTGCCAAGGGAGGCGTCGGTAAAACGACGACCAGTATCAATCTTGGAACCGCACTTGCCGCCCGGGACCTCGACGTCGTCGTCGTGGAACTGGATCTCGCGATGGCGAACGTCGTGGACTTCCTCTCGCTCGACTTCGACGACGGGGCCGACCCGTCGATGCACGACGTCCTCGCTGGCGACGTCCCAGTGACGGCGGCCCTCTACGACGCCCCCGGCGGCGCGACAGTCGCACCCAGCGGCACCGCGCTCGACGCACTCGACGCCATCGACATGAGCCACCTTCCGGACGCCATCGAGACGCTCCGGGACCGCTTCGACGTCGTCGTCCTCGACACCGGCGCCGGCGTCAACAGCGCGACGACGACGGCCGTCTCGGTGGCCGACGAGACCATCCTCGTCTCCACGCCGCGGGTCGCCTCCGTCAGGGACACGGAGAAGACCCGCACCATCGTCGAGAAGCGCGGCGGCGACGTCGCCGGCCTCGTCCTCACGCAGGACGGGACCGGATCCTCGCCCGGGTCCGACCGCCTCGCCGGGTTCCTGGAGGTTCCCCTGCTCTGTACGGTCCCCCAGGACGCGTCTATCCACGAGTCACAGGACGCCGGCGTGCCCGTTGTCGAACGGCTCCCCGACTGTGACGCGGCCCGAGCGTACACCGAGGGCGCCGCAGCGCTCGCCGAGTCGCGACTCGAACCCGACGCCCCCGAGGAGTCGGCTGCCGCGGAATCCGAAACGGTCGTCGGCGGAGCCCCCGAGAGAGACGACTCCGGCGCCCACGCTCCGCCGGCCACGTCATCCACGGATTCCGGGTCTGCCGGTTCAGACTCCGAGGTCGAGCCGACCGGATCTGCCTCCCGTGCGGAGTCGACCGACGAACCCGACCAACCGACCGACGAACCCGACCAACCGACCGACGAACTGGAGACCGCACCGCCGTCGAAGGAGACGCTGGAAGCCGACGGGTGGACGTTCCCCGGCGCCGGCGACACCGAGACCACCGACGAACCCGACCGCCCGGAGATCGACGTCGTGAGTCGCGAACGGGCGAACCGGGCCGTCCGCCCGCTCACCTCCGACGGCGGCGACGCGTCGTACCTCGACGTGGACTCTGACGACCAGTCGACAGAGGACGCTAACTCTGCCCAGAAAGACGTCAGGACCTCGGACGATGCACCAGCGTCGGACGAATCAGACGGGGAGAACCCGGAAGCCGCGGACGACGCCGACGAGAACCCGGACGACGAATCCCCCGACTCGCTGGCCGGCCGGGTCACGGCGCTCCTTCGCCGTTCCGGGTAGCTATTCGCGAGGTCCTTCGTAGCGACCAACGTTCTTTCGCGACGTCAAAACAGCAAGCAGCAGAACGTCTCAGGCTTCGACGGTGAGTCCGACCTCTCGCAGCGCGTCGGCGGCCTCCGCGTCGTCGTGGACGACCTTGGAGACGGCCTGCGTGATCGCGCGCGGGTCCTCGTGCTGGAAGATAGAGCGGCCCATCGAGACGCCGGCGCCGCCGGCGTCCATCGCGCCGCGGACCATGTCGAGGGTCTCCTCGTCGGTGCCGCGCGAACCGCCGGCGATGACGACCGGGAGCGACGTCGACTCGACGACGCGCTCGAAGGTCTCCGGTGAGCCACTGTAGGCGGTCTTGACGACGTCGGCGCCGAGTTCCTCGCCCAGGCGCACGGCGTGGCCCAGGTCCTCGGCGAACAGTTCCGGGTCGTCGTCGCGGACGTCGTGGCCGCGCGCGTACGTCATCGCGAGGACGGGGAGGCCGTAGCGCTGGGCGGCGCTGGTGACCTCCGAGAGGCCCGTGATCTGGTCGGGTTCGTGGTCGGAGCCGACGTTGATGTGGAACGAGACGGCGTCGGCGCCGGCGCGGATGGCGTCCTCGACGGTGCCGGTCGGACGCTTGTCGGCCTCGTCGGGGCCGATGGTCGTCGAGCCGTTGAGGTGGACGATGTAGCCCGCGCCGCCGAGGTTGGGGTGGACCCGATCCGCGACGCCGCGCTGGGTGAGGACGGCGTCGGCGCCCCCGTCGGTGATGTCCGAGACTGTCGATTCGAGGTCCACGAGACCGTCCACTGCGCCCATCGTGACGCCGTGGTCCATCGGGACGACGAGGTACTTCCCGCCTGTCCCGATCCGGTCGAGTCGTGCAGATTTGCCAGCGGTCATGTTGTGATAGAGTGTGGCAAGTACGATTATTTGTGTTCCGGTTGCGGCCGTTCCCGTCCGCCGCGGAGCGCACCGTCTTTCAGTTCCCGCGCCTTCGCTTCGAGGCGGTCGGCGACGTCCGCGACGGCGTCGCCGTTCTCGTGGCCCTCGGCGATGATGTCGACCAGCGCGCTGCCGACGATGACGCCGTCGGCGCCCGCCGAGACGATCCGCTCGGCGTGGTCGCCGGTCTTGATGCCGAAGCCGACGGCCTTCGGGACGTCCCACTGGGACAGTCGGGCCAGCGACTGTTCGGTGTGGTCCGAGACGTCGTCGCGCGCGCCCGTCACGCCCAGGCGAGCCTGGACGTAGACGTAGCCCGAGACGTGCTCCATCATTCGTTCGAGGCGCTCGCCCTCGGTCGTCGGCGCGACGATGAACACCAGGTCGAGGCCGAACTCGTCGCAGGCCGCCCGGAGCGGTCCCGCCTCTTCGGCGGGGAGGTCGGGCACGACGAAGCCCTGGATACCGACCTCGGCTGCTTTCTCGACGAAGGGCCGGGGCCCTTCACCAGATCCGTACTGGTAGATCAGGTTGTAGTAGGTCATACAGACCAGCGGCACGTCGACGTCCAGGTCTTCGACGAACTCGAAGAATCGCTCGGGCGTCATGCCCGCTTCCAGCGACCGGACGACGGCCTCCTGGATGGTCGGCCCCTCGGCGATGGGCTCCGAGAACGGCAGGCCGAGTTCGACGACGTCGGCGCCGCCGCGGGCCAGCGCTTCGACGTACTCGATGGACGAGTCGTAGTCCGGGTCGCCCGCCGCGAGGTACGGGACGAAGGCGGGTTCGTCGGCGAAGACCTGCTCCAGGCTCATCGGCTCTCACCTCCGGTGAGAACGATGAGGTCGAAGCGCGTTCCGCGTGCTTCGGAACTCATAGGCCACCTCCGACTTCGCGGAAGACGGAGAGGTCGGGCGCCGAGTCGAGGTCACGCTTCGACGTCTCCTCGATGACGGTCTCCAGGTCCTTGTCGCCGCGGCCGGAGACGTTGACGACGACGGAGTCGCCGAGCTCGTCGTGGTGCTCGTGGAGGAACCCGAGCGCGTGACTCGACTCCAGCGCGGGGATGATCCCCTCCTCCTGCGAGAGGCGGTGGAAGGCGTCGAGCGCCGCGTCGTCGTCCACGTTGACGGCCTGGACTCGCTTCTCGTCGACGAGGTGGGCGAGTTCCGGGCCGACGCCTGCGTAGTCCAGGCCCGCCGAGACGCTGTGGGACTCCATGATCTGGCCGTGAGAGTCCTGGAGGAGCTTGGTGCGCGCGCCGTGGAGGACGCCCTCGTCGCCCGTCGACAGCGACGCGGAGTTGGGGGCGACGCCCTTCTCCTCGTCCACCGAGAGCGAGGAGCCGCCGGCCTCGACGGCGTAGAGGTCGACCCCTTCGTCGTCGACGAAGTTCGCGAACGCGCCCATCGTGTTCGACCCGCCGCCGGCGCAGGCGAGCACCGAGTCGGGCAGGGAACCGATCTTTTCCTGCGCCTGCTCCCTGGCTTCCTCGCTGATGACGGCCTGGAAGTCCCGGACCATCGCGGGGAAGGGAGCCGGGCCGACGACGCTCCCGATGACGTAGTGGGTCGTCTCGACGGTGGTCGCCCAGTCCCGCATCGTCTCCGAGATGGCCTCCTTGAGCGTGCCCCGTCCCGTCGTCACCGGATTGACCTCGGCACCGTTGATCCGCATCCGGAAGACGTTGGGTCGCTGGCGGGCGATGTCGGTCTCGCCCATGTATATCTCGCAGGGCATCCCGAGGTGGGCACACGCCATCGCCGTCGCGGTGCCGTGCTGGCCCGCGCCCGTCTCGGCGATGATGCGCTCCTTGCCCATGTACTTCGCCAGCAGGACCTGCCCGAGGGCGTTGTTGAGCTTGTGGGCGCCGCCGTGGACCAGGTCCTCGCGCTTGAGGTAGACGTCGGTGTCGTAGCGCTCGGAGAGCTGTTCGGCGTACTGCAGCGGCGTGGGGCGCCCGCCGAAGTCCGCCAGCCGCTCGCGGAACTCGTCCACGAAACCGTCCTCGTTGTCGAGCACGTACCGCTCGTACGCGTCGGTCAGTTCTTCGATGGCGGGCATCAGCGCCTCTGGGACGTACTGGCCGCCGTAGTCGCCGAAGGTGGATTCGCTACTCATGTTGTCTCCGTCGTCGTCAGTTCGCGCGTGTTCTCGGTCACGTCGCCACCGTCGGACTCGCTCCGCTCGTCCGACGAGCCTCCGGTCACTTTGCTCCCGGAGACACCCATGATCGCCGACCCGACGAGCAGGGCATCGGCGCCGGCCGCGCGCATCCGCGCGACGTCGTCGGGCGTCGCTATGCCGCTCTCCGCTATCAGGGTGACGTTCTCCGGAACCGAAGGTGCAACGTCCTCGAACGTCCCCAGGTCGACTTCAAGTTCGCCGAGGTCCCGGTTGTTGACGCCGATTATCTCCGCGCCCGCGTCGATGGCTTCCTCGACTTCCGCAGCGGTGTGGGTCTCGACGAGCACCTGGAAACCACGCTCACGCGCCGCCTCGAGGAGGTCAGCCAGGTCGTCTGTGTTCTCCTCGTGGAGGAACCGAACGATCAGCAGGACAACGTCAGATTCGACGACGTCCAGTTGCTCCTCGTGCAGCACGAAGTCCTTTCGCAGCACTGGAACGTCGACGGCGGCGCGCACGCGCTCGAGCGTCTCCGGCGACCCGCCGAAGTGGTCCGGCTCGGTCAGCACCGACAGCGCGGCCGCGCCGCCTGCGACCATCTGCTCGGCGAGTTCGACCGGGTCGTCGGTCCGCTCGCCGTCGGTCGTCGGACTCGTCGGTTTCACTTCGGCGACGACCGGCACTCTGCCGTCCGCCTCGGCGGCCTCGAACGCCCCCGGGAGCGACTGCGCGTCGACGGAGACCCGGCCCTCGGCGCCGCCCCGCTCGCGCGCGGCGTCGAGTATCGACCGGACCGCCGGTGCTATCTCACCCTCACTGGAGTTCATTACCGAACACTAACGTACAGATATGTACATAAGGGTTGCGACACCGCGCCGGACGAACTGCGCTAGTGAAGCCCTCTGGGAACACGCAAATCTTGAAGGTCCACGGTCCCGACCCGATACTATGGAAGACGCGGGGATCTACGCGCGCGAGTCGGCGTATCTCGACCGGTTCGTCCAGATCGGAGCGGCGGGCGAGAAGGTCATCAGCTGTTCGTTTCCCGTCACGCCCGACGAGGAGGCCACGGACGGCCACCCGGTGCTCGAGCGGATCGACGCCTACCTCCAGGGCGCCGAGGACAGCTTCGCCGACGCCCAGATCGGACTCACAGTGCCGACGGACTACCGCAACGTGCTCGAAGCGGTCCGCGAGATACCGTACGGCGAACAGGGGAGCGTCCAGCAGGTCGCCCAGATGGCCGCCGGCCTCGACCCGAACGAGGACGAGGACCTGATCACCGTCCGCGAGGCGCTGGCGGACAATCCGATCCCGCTGCTCATCCCCGACCACCGCGTCCGCGACGGGCCGAGCGGCGCGCCGCCGGAAGTCGAACAGAAACTGCGGTCCCTCGAAGACCTCTGAGTACCGTGCGGACTGTCGTTTTCTATCGGGGTCGCGACTGACTGCGCTGGTAGAGGTACAGTACGAACGCGGCGAGCAGCGCGACCGTCCCGAGCAGCGAGATAGCGCCGTTGACGGGAACGATTTCGAGCGTCGCCAGTCCCTCGTAGCCGATAGTGACGCCGGCGACGAGGAACGCTACACCGGTCACGACGGCGAGGATGTTCGTCTCGCGCCGGTCTCTCGCTCGCTGGATCACGTAGACGGACGCCGGGATAACCAGCGCGGCGAGCAGCAGGTCGGCGGCCGCGGTGGCGAGGACGCTTCCCGTGACGTACTGGATGAGGAACAGCGCGAGGTAGACGACGAGGGCGGCCAGGATGATCCGTCGCTGGGTCGGCGTTTCGATGTCGAAGGGGTCGGCCATTGCCAGGTGGTGGGGACGGTCCGTGTTAAACGTGTTCGGAACCGCGGCCGACGCCGAGGCCCTCGTGGACGACCAGTTCCAGCGCGTTGACGAGGTAGTGGGCCACCACGACGACCAGCAGGCTCTCGGTGAGGACGAACCCCGCCGCGAGCGCGAAGCCGAGCGTGCCCGTCACGACGACGCCGACGCGCCCCTGTGCACCGTGGGCGACACCGAAGGCGAGCGACGAGACGACGGCGGGCAGCCACGGCGAGATACCGAAGCCGGCCGCCACGGCGCCGACGGCGGCCGCCCGGAAGATGAACTCCTCGACGAACGCGATGGTCGGGAGCACGACGCCGAGCAGCAGCACCCACCCGCCGAGCGAGTCGGGCGCCAGCATCGCCCGGAGGGACTCGTCGTAGCCCGCGCCGGTGGCGTCGGCCACCCGACCGGCCGTCTCGTTCCCCAGCCAGAGGACGACGCCGAACGCGACGCCGACGGCGATGCCGAGCGCGCCGGACGACAGCGGTGCCCCGCCGACGCCGAGTGCGGCGACGGGTATCTGGAAGTAGAACGCGCCAGCGGCGAGCAGGCCGCCGAAGACGCCCTGCGTGAGCGCGACGTTCGCCAGGAGCGCGCCGGTCGTGAGTTCGAGCCCGTCGACGTGGACGCGGCCGCCCGACGCGACGTCGGACCCGCGTCGTTCGAACCGCGGGATAACGGGGTCGGTCCGATGGTCGCCGCGGGTCGTCGTGCCGCCGAACGGGCGCGACCTGTTGCCGTTCGAGACTGTAGAGCGGTCGCTGACGACTGACTGTGAGAGCCGAGCCAAAACGAGTAATAATGTCACGACGACGCCGGTGAGGCCGACGAATGCGGCCCACCTGGTCACGATTCTACTGCGGGCTGGGACTGCCGCCGCCGACTTCCCGCTGTTCGAGGGCCTTGCCCGTGATGGACTTGAGCCGGTCGACCAGCGAGTCCTTCTCGGGTTCGCCGGCGAGCGCGACGTCGAGGACCTCGCTGATGTGGGAGACCGGGATGATCTCGATCTGGTCCTCGTACTCCTCTTCGATCATCACGTCCTGCTCGTTCGCCTTGGGGATGATGACCGTGTCGAGGCCGGACTTTGCCGCGGCCTCGATCTTGTGGGTGACGCCGCCGACCGGGAGCACGTCGCCCCGGACCGACAGGGAGCCGGTCATGGCGAGGTGCTGTTCGATCGGGATGTCCTCCAGGGCGCTGATGACGGCGGTCGCTACCGTGATGGAGGCGGAGTCGCCGTCGACGCCGCCTTCACCGGCCTGGACGAACTGGATGTGGATGTCCTTCTCCGAGATGTCCTCGTCGGAGAACTTCTTGATGATCGCCGAGACGTTCTGGACGGCCTCTTCGGCCATCTCCTTGAGCTGCCCGGTAGCGATGACCTGGCCGGGCCCCTGTGACGGGGCGACTTCGGCCATGACGGGGAGGACGATGCCGCTGTCCTCGCCCATGACTGCGAGTCCGTTGACGCGTCCGATGACGTCGCCCTGGTTGACCGTGAGCTCGTAGTCCTTGCGGCGCTCGATGTAGTCGTCGGCGAGCTGTTGCTCGATGGAGCGACTGCGGCTCTTGGCCTGGAGGACGTCGTCGCGGGTGGTCATCTCCTGGTCCTCGGCGCGGGCGATGTCGCCAGCGACGCGGACGAGGCCGCCGAGTTCGCGCAGCTTGAGGGTCAGGTGACCCTTGCGGCCGGCACGGCGGCGGGCCTCGAGGATGACTTCCTCGATGGCGTCCCGGGTGAAGTGGGGCAGGCGCCCGTCCTTCTCGACCTCCTGGGCGATGAAGCGGGCGAGCTTGCGGCGCATCTCGGGGGTGTCCTCGATGGTGTCGTCCATGTACACCTCGTACCCGTACCCCTTGATACGGGAGCGCAGCGCGGGGTGCATGTTCTCCATGGCGTCGAGGTTCCCCGCCGCGACCATCGTGAAGTCACAGGGGACGGGTTCGGTCTGGACCATCGCGCCCGAGGAGCGCTCGGACTGGCCCGTGATGGAGAACTCGCCCTCCTGGATGGCCGTCATCAGCTTCTGCTGGCTGCGGACGTCGAGCGTGTTGATCTCGTCGATGAACAGCACGCCCTTGTTGGCCTCGTGGATGTTGCCCGACTCCACGCGGTCGTGGCTCGGGGTCTCCATCCCGCCGGACTGGAACGGGTCGTGGCGAACGTCGCCCAGTAGCGCACCGGCGTGGGCGCCCGTCGCGTCCTTGAACGGCGCGGTCTGCTGGTTCGCCGTGTTGATCAGGAGGTTCGGGATCATCGCGTCGTTGCCACGGGAGCCGTAGCGGAACGCGAGGTAGATGACACCGGCCGCGAGGATGCCCAGCAGGATCTGCTGGACGATGATCAGCGCGTAGCCGATGACGATGGCGATGATGATCCACATCAGGAAGGTCCGCATCTGGTTGCGCTTGCGGGCCTCCTCCTTGTGGGCGTCGACGATCTGTTCGCCCTTGCCCGCGGGGACGGTGCGGACCTTCGGCTCGTTGCCGTCGTCGGGGTTGTGGTAGACGAGAACGTCCTGCAGTTCTTCTTTCGGCAGCAACTGGCTCATCGCTTTGGCCAGCATCGACTTGCCCGTCCCGGGCGAGCCGATCATCATGACGTGCCGGCGTTGCTTGGCGGCCTTTTTGATGACGTCACGGGCGTGGTCCTGCCCGATGACCTGGTCGACGAGGCGGTCCGGGACCTCGATGTCTTCGGTGGACTCGACCTCGAGTCCACCGAGGACGCCGGCCTCCTCGGCCTCGTCGAACGTCGCTTCGCCCTCGAGTTCGACTTCGCTCCCCAGGTCGGGCTGGTCACCCGACTCGGGGGCGTCGTCGGCCTCGTCGACGAAGCCGTCGTCCGCCGTCTCCCGGTCCTCCTCGGCCGGGACGACGACGTCGCTACCGGACTCCTCGTCCGGTGTGGGCTCGGTCACCTCCCGCTCGGAGTCGGGAGTGTCGTCAGTGTCTCTATTGTCGCTCATAGAACGGTTGCTAACATCGGATCGGAAGGACTGTCCACTGATATACTTTCTCCCCTCGCGCCGCTCCGAATGGGGTGCATAACCGCCGTACTCCGGCCCAACGACCGTCTCGGTGGGCGCCTGCCGAAACACTCGTCGCCTTTTTTAGACGCGGCGCCGGAGAGGGAGTATGCGCGGGTTCTACATCGGACGCTTCCAGCCCTACCACAACGGCCATCACACGATGGTCTCGACCATCGCCGAGGAGGTGGACGAGCTCGTCCTCGGCATCGGGAGTGCGGGCGACTCTCACTCCGCCCACGACCCCTTCACCGCGGGTGAGCGCATCATGATGATCACCAAGGCCGTCCGCGAGTACGAGCGCGAGGACGACCTCGTGACCTACGTCGTCCCCATCGAGGACCTCAACCGCAACTCCGTCTGGGTGAGCCACGTCCAGAGCATGAGTCCGAGCTTCGACGTCGCCTACTCGAACAACCCCCTGGTCGTCCAGCTGTTCGAGGAGGCCGGTATCGAAGTCCGCCAGTCGAGCATGTTCGAGCGCGACCGCCTGGAGGGCAGCGACATCCGCCAGCGGATGATCGACGGCGAGACCTGGCGCGACCGGGTCCCCGACGCCGTCGTCGAGACTATCGAGGAGATAAACGGCATCCAGCGCCTCCGCACCGTCGCGGAAGACGACGTCGTCGAGCGCTGGGAGGCCAAGAACGGCTCGGGCGGGGAGAGCGTCCACCGCGACGACCACTGAGCGATGATCACGCTCAGCTCCGACTTCGGGTCGCCGTATCCTGCAGCGATGAAGGGCGTCGTGCTCCAGCAGTCCGACGCCCGCCTCGTCGACGTGGCCCACGACTTCCCCCGGCAGGACGTCCGCGCGACCGCGTTCTGGCTCCGCGAGGTCCTCCCGCACTTTCCGCCCGCGGTCCACCTCGTCGTCGTCGACCCAGGCGTCGGCACCGACCGGGCGGCCGTCGTCGTCCGCGCCGGCGACCACGCCCTCGTCGGGCCGGACAACGGCGTGCTCCTCCCGGCAGCGCGGGCACTCGCAGCCGGCGCCGATAGCGGCGGTGACGACGGCGACGCGGCCGACCTCGACGCGGCCGACGTCGAAATCTTCCAGATCGCCGTCGACGACCCCCAGAGCAGCACGTTCCACGGCCGCGACGTGTTCGCCCCGGCCGCAGCTACCGTCCACGAGGCGGGCGTCGACCACTTCCACGAGGACGACGGCTTCGCCCCCGCCGACTCTTTCGAGGACCTGCAGTTCCCGACGGCGACCGTGAGCGACCTGGGCGCCAGCGGCGAGGCGCTGGTCGTCGACGGCTTCGGCAACGTCGTCACCAACGTCCCGGGCGACGCCGTCGCCGGCCGGTTCGGCGAGCAGGTCCGGATCAACGGCGAGCCGGCGCCGGTCCGCAGGACGTACGCTCACGTGGACCCGGGCGACCGGCTCGTCACCGTCGGGAGCCACGGCAACGTGGAACTCGCGGTCAACCGCGGACGGGGCGACGAGGCGTTCCGCGTCGACCCGGGCTCGCGCGTAGAACTCGAGTACTGAGGAGGAGGAGGGAGAGGCGTCTACTGCAGGTCTACGGCGTCGAGGCTGTACGTCGCGACCTCTCGGGGCTGTTCGTCGAGCAGTTCCGCGGCGCGCGAGGCCGTCCGGAACGTCTCGCTTCCCGCGTAGGGCATCGCGTACGCGGCGTCGACGTCGGTCCCGGCGTCGTGGGATCCGGACAGCGAGAGGCCGTCGTCGAGGAACCTGTCGCGCCGGAGCCCGTAGCACAGCGCGACCGGGTCGGTTCCGACCGCCGTGGCGCTCACGTCCGCCGGTGATTTCGGCGTCCCCGTCCCGTCCTCGATTCCCGGGAGGCTCCCTCCCTCGGAGAGTCCCGTGCCGTGGAGCCAGAGGTCGAAGTGGTTGCGCCGGTCGAACCCCTCGCGTCGCTCGGCCGACTGCAGGTCTCGAATCGCGTCGAGCGAATCGGGATGCCGGAGTCCGTGGAGCGACGGTGGCTCCGCCCGCTCGATGGGAACGCTCAGTTGCCGAGTGTCACCAGGGACGAGCGAGGCCCGTTCGTTGCTCGCGCCGAGCGCGAACCGCTCGACCGGCGCGTCGCCGGCCAGCAGCGACGCGGCCTCGTGTTCCGCGACGTACGCGTCGGGGTCACAGGGCATCGCGAGCGCGTCGCGGAGGGTCGTCTCCTCGGCGTCGGTGCCCGACTCGATCCGGAGGGCGAGCGCGCCGCCGTCGAGCCACCGGTCCCGCCGGAGGCCGCGAACGACGGCGACGTTCCCGTCTGGCCCGCCCCCGTAGGGGTACTCACCGTCGACGTAGCCGTCGACGTCGCGGAGGAACGTCCATCCGTCGCGGTCCTTCGCCCGCACGCGACGGTCGTAAAAGGAGAACGCGTCGCCGCGGAGCCAGAGGTCGAACCGGTCGGCGGGGTCGAACCCTGACCGGGTGGAGTGCGTCGAGAGCCAGGCGTACTGGAGGCGGTCGCGGGCGACGGTTCCGGTCGTGACCGGTTCGTCGACGTCGACGTCGGGTTCGTTCGGTACGAACGGGTCGAACCCCTGTTCCGTGGGAGCGTACCTGGACCGCCCGTACCAGCCGAGGCCGGCCGCACCCGCTTCGAGCGAAGCTCGGAGGTTCGAGCGGAGAGACTGTTTGCTCGGCGTGTGGTTCGGATTGACCGTGTGTGCCTGGCCGAGATAGAAGACGGGGCTCCCACCGAGGGCGTCGCTGGCGTTTCCGACGAGGCTCCGAACCGCGTCGTCTGCCGGGCCGGGTCCGACGTCTTTCTCGTACCAGCCCCGGTAGAAGTCGAGGAACGCGAAGTCCGGCGTAGCCCCCCGGTCGGCGATACGGTCGGTCAACGTCCGGAACACCTCGGGATTCTTCGAGTCGACGACGTAGGGGAAGTGGACGAAGATGCCCACGTCCCGGTCGGTGGTCGCCTCCGAGACGACTCGCTTCTGGTCCGCGAAGATGCGCGGGCCGTGTTCGAGGAGGTTGTCGACCGCCGCGTCCGTCCACGCGCCGCCCTCGACCCACTGGCCCATCACCGGCGCCTCCTCCCAGAGGACGACACGGCCGGCGTCGGTCAGGTCGTCGTAGACTCCGCAGACCGCCGCGAGCCGGTCCAGATGCGCGCGGCGTGCGTCAGCATCGGCGACGAACTCGTCCGCAGCGAGTTCGGTCAGCATCCCCACCCGCAGCCAGACGTCCAACCCGGCGGCCGTCGCCTCGGTCATGGCTCGCCGGACCGTCCGTTCCCGCGACTCCCAGTTCGCCGACCGGACGGCCAGCACCACCGCGAGGTCGTGCCGACGGGCGAACGCGTAGCCGTTGGCCCGGAGCCGGTCGTGGTCCAGCGCCGTCCCGTGCATCCACAGGAAGTCCTCGCGCCGGTCCGACTCGGCCCCGTCCGCGACTCGTGGCACGCCGTCAGATCGCATGGAGTCGTCGACGAGGGCGCTCCCCATCAGCGACACCGCGCCGAGCGCGCCGGCGGCCTGGAGGTAGGTTCGTCGCGTGGTGGAGGTCGGGGCGTCGCGCCGGTCCGTCGTTCGTGATGAATCAGGCATGGAAGTGGCGGAAAGCGGGGGCGATATTCCGGGACTGCGGCCGGTTCGGAGGACGGCCCCGGTCGTATTGGTCCGTCAACACGTTCGGCGACGACGGGCTTGAGTCTTGGGCCCAGCAGGTGGAAATCACCGATGGATTTTTGTGCTTTAGGCCCACCTAAACTGATGTGTGCCGCGGAAGCCGGTACACGCCGGGCGACGCTTGCGAGACAGCGCACCGTTTCCGAACACCCGCGCGGCGGCCACAGTTACCGTGGGCATCCCGTCGCGCGCGTCTGTCCCCCTTTCCCGTGAGTACTCGACGCTAGAGGTCGCTGACTGCGACGAAAAATAGAGCCGCTCGACCGATCAGCTCGCGTCGGAATCTCCGCGAGCCGCAGCCTCGCGATGAACCGCTCGACCGATCAGCTCGCGGTCGGATCTCCGCCAGCTGCAGTCTCGCGATGAACCGCTCGACCGATCAGCTCGCGGAGATGACGTCGTCGATGCGTGCGATCATCGTCGCGGCCTCGGTGGCGCTCTCGACGGCCTCGCGCTTGACCGCGGCGGGGTCGAGGACGCCGTAGTCGATGGGGTCGTCGATGACGCCGGTCTGGCCCTCGCTGATGATGCCGGCGCGGCCCTCCTGCTCGTGCAGGCTGCGCAGGTCGACGAGCGCGTCGATGGGGTCCATCCCGGTGTTCTCGGCCAGCGTGCGCGGGAGTACGTCGAGGGCGTCCGCGAAGGCCTCGACGGCCAGCTGCTTGCGGCCCTCGATGCCGGCGGTCTCGCTGCGGACGTAGTCGGCGACGGCGATCTCCGTGGCGCCGGCGCCGGGGACGACGCCGCCCTTGTCGAGGGCGGCCGTCACGACGTCGAGCGCGTCGTTGAGCGCGCGTTCGAGCTCGTCGGTGACGTGTTCGGTGCCGCCGCGGGCGAAGACCGTGACGGACTCGGCGGTCGCGCCGCCGGTGACGAAGGTGAGGTCGTCGTCGCCGTACTTCTCGACGCTGACGTCGTCGGCTGCGCCGATGTCCTCGTCTTCGAGCGTGTCGACGCTACCGACGCGGTTGGCGTCGGTGGCGTTGACGATGGCCTGCACGTCGTCGTCGCCGACGCTGTCGAAGGCGACGACGCCGGCCTTGGCGAGGTGGGCGGCGACGCGGTCGTCGACGTCGCCGGTGACGAAGACGACGTCGACGCCGGTGTCGACGAGCTCCTCGGCGTAGCCCTGGAGCTCCGACTCCTCGGCCTCGATGGCGGCGTTGAGCTGGTCGACGCTGGAGACGTTGTACTCGGCGTCGATGTTGCTCTCGCGTACCTCCAGGTCGGCGTCGACGACGCCGATAGCGGCGTTCTGGACGGAGCGGGGCATGTTCTCGTGGACGGGCTCTTCCTCGATGACGACGCCCTCGATGAGGTCCGTCGCGGAGGAGGAGGACCCGGTCTGGGTCCGGACGACGATGTTGTCGCGCACGATGCCGTCGTCGCTGTCGGCGTGTCTGACGGCCTCGACGACCGTCTCGGCCAGTGCGTGGGCCGCGACGTCGCCGGTTCCCTTGCCGGTCATGGAGGACTCGGCGACCTTCTCGAGGATCTCGTCGTCGAGTTCGTCGTCGAGTACCTCCTCGTCGATGGCCTCCTGGGCGAGTTCGGCGGCCTGGGAGTAGCCCTCGACGATGGTCGTTGCGTGGACGTCGTCGTCGAGCAGGTCCTCGGCCTTCGCGAGGAGCTGTCCGGTGAGTACGGACGCCGTCGTCGTGCCGTCGCCGACCTCGTCTTCCTGGGTCTGGGCGACTTCGACGATCATCTGGGCGGCGGGGTGCTCGATGTCCATCTCCTGGAGGATGGTCGCGCCGTCGTTCGTGATGACGACGTCGCCCGAGTCGGAGACGAGCATCTTGTCCATGCCACGGGGGCCCAGTGTCGTCCGGACGGACTCACTGACGGCCTTTCCGGCGGCGATGTTCGAACTCTGTGCGTCCTTCCCGTGCGTCCGCTGGGTGTCCTCGTCGAGGATGAAGAGGGGCTGGCCACCCATGCGTCGCTGACCGGACTGTGACATAGCTGTATACCTCACTCAAAACATCGTTAGCGGTTCTATATAAAGCTTTCCGATCGGGCGGGCGAGACGGCGTGCGACACCCGGACGAGAACCGTCGTTCGCCGGCTGCGCTGCCGATGGTTTAATACAGCGATACCGCATCACTCGGACCATGCTGGAGCTGGAGCACGGATTTCGCGTGGTCGACGTCCACGCGCGCCTGGAGCCCGACGAGTCCCGCCGTCCCCGCGACGGCATCGGCGACCCGGAGCGACTGGAGCGGGAGATGCACCAGGCGGGCGTCGTCCGCGCGGTGGTCTACCCGGGCGACCGGGAGGGGAGCTATCTCAAGGCCAACAACGGCGTGGCCCGGATGAGCGTCGGTCGCCCGATGGTCGCGTTCGCCCGTATCAACGGCTCGCGCGAGGCCGGCACCGACGCCGGGTCACGGCTAAAGAACCTCGCGGCCCGGCGCGGGGAGGACCACACCTCCCCCGACGACGTCGAGAAGTACGCCTACGACGACCGCTTCGCCGGCTTCGAACTCCACCCCTCTCGTGACGGGCTCCCCGACGAGGCGGTCATGGCGGAGCTGGAGTCCGTCGGCAAGCCGCTCATCGTCCACGGCGGCCTGGAATTCCCGCCCGAGGCCGTCGAACGCCACCTCCTGCAATACGACCTGCCAGTCATCCTCGGGCACTTTGGCGCGCATCCGCTCCAGCGCGACCTGATGCACGAGTCCATCGACCTGCTGGACGCCTACGAACAGTGCTACCTGGACACGAGCGTCGTTCGATACCGGGAGCCGCTCGAACGCGCGATCATCGAACATCCCGACAGAGTGCTGTTCGGCAGCGGCGCACCGAGCGCCCATCCCAACGTCGCCGTCATGGAGATTCTCACCCTCGACGTCCCGGAGGACGCGATGAAGAAGGTGTTCTCGAAGAATCCCGTCCGCGTCGTCGAGGAACTCGCGCCGTAGAATTCTGGGATCGAGCGGTCGGCTCCGAACGTTACTCGTACACTTCGACCGCCCGGTCCACGCGCATCGAGCGTCCGTTCGGGTTCTGGCGCGGCGGATGGTCCCGGAACCGGGCGACGACGCCGTCCTTGGCACCGGTCGACACCCCGCAAGCGACCTCACGACCAGTGCCCAGCCAGTTCGAGGCGCCGGCGTCGCCCCGGAGCACGTCTCTGAGGCCGTCGTAGGCGTCGCGAGCGGCGTGAGCGGCGACCCGGTGGGCGACGGTCGGTCGGACCCCGTAGTTCTTGACGAGGCGGTAGGAAAGCGACTGGTACTTCGCGGTCCAGTCCGTCCGGCGCATCCCACCGTCGGCCTCGAACTCGCGGCGGACGCACATCGACGGCTGCCAGGCGACGTCGTAGTCGGCCCCGGCGATCCGGTGGGCCAGGTCGCGGGACCCGCCGATGTCGAGGTACTCGTCGAAGCCGTCGAACTCGTCGAGAATCTCGCTCGTGAACGTGACGTTCCCCGGGTTGAAGTACGTCACGTCGCGTCCGGCGATGGTGGTCGTCTCCTCGGACTCGGTCGTCATCCCGGCGGTGAGTTCCTGGTGAGTGGGCCCCGTGACGACTGGCGCCTCTGTCAGGCCTTCGAGGACGGCGTCGAACCAGCCGTCTTCGACGGAGAACGTCCGGTCGAGAAGCGCGACGGCGTCGCCGGTAGCCCGGTTGATGCCCGCGTTACGGGCGGCGTTGATAGTGCGGTCTGCGATCTCGACGAGCACGTCGACGTCCGCCCGGTCACGGACCATGCCTGTCGTGCCGTCCGCAGAGGGACCGTTGACCACGACGACCTCGGCGTCAGGGACGTGCTCGGCGAGCGCGTCGAGACAGCCCCGCAGCTCCTCCCGGCCGTTGAGCGTCGGGACGACAACCGAGAGTTGCATAGATACAAATAGTTCCGCCGAGCCGTATAAAGTTCGCGCACTTTCGCCCGCCGTGCGGGTCCGTGCCGGTGTCTACCTGCCATTTGCGGGGAAGCGGGCGCGCGGCCGGTCAGACCCGGGCGTCCCAGTACGACACAGAGGCCAGTGAGTCGCCGACAGGCGACTTCCCGACGGCGGTGTCGAGCGAGCGGAACGCGGTGGCGAGACTGTTCGGGATCTTCCGGTAGAAGCCGTAGGGCAGGACGAAGTCGTGTTCGTCGCTGGCCAGTTCCAGGTTCGCCCCGTCGAGGAGGCGGTCGATCTCCCAGCGGGAGTACAGCCGCGACCCCATCGGCAGCGCCCAGTTGTACAGCGACCGCGTCGAGAACCGGTTGAACGTGTCGAACACCACCTGCTCCTTCGAGACGCGCCGGAGTTCGGCGAGGAACGAGGCGGGGGTGTCCGCGAGGTGGAAGAACCGCATGGCCATGACGACGTCGAAGTGGTCGTCGGGGAACGGCAACCGCGCGGCGTCGCCACGCATGAACTCCACGTGGTCGTCGACGCCCGCCGCCTGGGCCTTGGTTCGCCCCTGCTGGAGCATCGGCCCGGAGATGTCGAGGCCGACGATGTCGGCGCCGCGTTCGGCGAGCATCACGGTGAACCTGCCGGTCCCGCAGGCGACTTCGAGGACGGACTTCCCCTCGACGGGGCTGATCGCGTCCAGCACCGCTTCCTTTTCACGACTGTCGATGAGGCGCCCGCCGCGCGAGAAGCGCTTCGAATCGTACTCCTCGGCGACGTCGTCAGCCTGGTACCACTCCTGCCCTTTCACGTGAACAGGTTTCGCCACCCGGGGAATAAAACGATACTGCTTCGACGTAACGACGACGCGGTCCTCCCGGTCGCTGCCGGGCTACGAGGTCGCCACGTGGTCGGGCCGGATCTCGACGATGACGCGGGCTCCTTCCTCGTTTTCCTTGTTCGGGTACTCGTCGACGTCCATGTACCGGCGCGCCAGTTCGTCGATGTGGTCGACGGCGCCGTCTTCGACCATCGCGTCGACCTCGCCCCGGACCGAGAGGAATCGGTAGGGGTCCTCGGGGTCCGTCATGCTCACGCCGACCTTCGGGTTCCGCTGGAGGTTCCGCTCTTTCAACCGCCCGCGGACGGTGTTGAGCAACAGGCGGTCGCGGTCGCTGTCGTAATCGACCCACACCGGCGTCACCTGGGGGGTGTCGTCGCCCATCAGCGTCGCGACGTGGGCGAACGTCCGCTTCTCGAACAGGTCGTGGAACGCCTCGGGTATCGCTGCCATACGTCCAGCGAGTCACGCCAGCCCTTTCAGCGTTCGCCGAAACCGCCAGATCGATCACCCGAATCCGGGAATATAAGGGGTCATTATATGCACTGTATACTTTCCATTGTATTGACCTCCATATAGCGAAGTTTTACCAGTGACGTCGCTGCAGGCTTTCGTATGAGCACGACCACCGAGGAACCCACGACTGATCCGTTCACCGAGCAAGCGTTCCGTGAAACCCTGCGTGAACTACCGCCGAGCGCCAAACTCGTGGCAAAAGTCCTCCAGTCCGGTGAACCCCTCTCCCAGGGCCAGCTCGTCGAGGAGTCGCTGCTCCCCGACCGGACCGTCCGCTACGCCCTGAACCGACTCGAGGAGTGCGACCTGGTCGACTCCCGCTACAGCTTCTCCGACGCCCGGAAGCAGGTTTACTTCCTGTCGGTGTGAACTGCCGGGCGAGTGGATGGAACGCACGCGAATCCCGGTCGACGTCGAAACCCGCGCCCCCGGCGGCCAGACGAATGCGTACGTGGTCGGTCGGACCGATGCGCTCCTCGTCGACCCGGCGCGTCGAACGCCCGCGCTCGACGAGGTTCTCGCGGACAGGACGCTCGCGCACGTCGCGGTCACCCACCACCACCCGGACCACGTCGGCGCCGTCGCGGCGTACGCCCGCGAGTTCGACGCGACCGTCTGGGCACGGGCGGGCCGTGAAGACGCGTTCGAATCGGCCACCGGCATCGCGCCGGACAGGACCTTTCGCGACGGGACGGTCATTCCACTGGGCGACAGCGGCCACGTCGGTGTCGTCGAGACGCCGGGCCACGCCCCAGAACACGTCGCCTTCGCCGTCGACGAGGATCTCCTCGTTGGCGACCTCGCGGTGGCCGAGGGGAGCGTCGTCGTCGGCGCACCCGAGGGCGACGTCCGGGCGTACCTGAGTTCACTCAGACGTGTCCACGCTCGCATCTCCTCCTCCGCACGGCTCCTCCCCGGCCACGGCCCGGTCGTGACCGACCCGCGAGCCGCGTGCGCGCGACTGATCGAGCACCGTCTGGACCGCGAGCAGCGCGTGCTCGCCGCGGTCGAATCCGGTGCGACGTTGGTCGACGACGTCCTCGACGCCGCATACGAGAAGGACCTCACGGGCGTGCGGGATCTCGCAGGCGCGACGGTGCGAGCCCACCTCGAAAAGCTCGCCGCGGAGGGCCGGGTCGAGTGGGACGGTCGGCGAGTGCGGCCCGCTTAGCCCTTCCAGAGGCTACGCGGGAGTCGAGGTTCACGTTCCGTACTCCTTTTCACCGCTGGCACGTACTCGTTCACGTGGAATCACTCGAAGCCGAACTCGAACGCGCGCGAGCCCTCGACGTGGGCGACCTGGCCGACGCTATCGAGCGAATCGGCTTCGAGTGCACGCGCTGTGGCGCCTGCTGCAAGGCGAACGAGATCGAAGAGAGCGAGGCCGACGACGAGCACGCCGACACCGAACCGCACACGGCGACGGTCCAGCCCGAGGAAGTCCGTCGGCTGCAGTCGGCCGGAGAGAAGGAGTACGACTGGCGCGACGTCGCGCGGCCGATGCCCTTCGGCGTCCGCGAGGGCGAGGACGGTCCCGAGGGCGAGACCTTCGAGTGGGCCCTCCAGACCGACGACTGCGGCGACTGCACCTTTTACGAGGAAGACGAGGACGGCGTCGGCGCCTGCTCCGTCCACGGGGACCGCCCGCTCATCTGCCAGACGTACCCCTTCAGCGTCGCGCTCGGTGGGACCAGTCAGCCGATGGGTGAGGCCGTCGACGAGGCGGGGATGGTCCGGGCCCACGAGTGCGAGGGCCTCGGCCGGGACATCTCCCGGGCGGACGCCGAGGAACTGGCGGCCACACTCAGGGAGCGGGCGGTTCGGGAACTGGCGTCGGCCATCGACGTCAGGGAGAACTACGAGCCGGCCAGGCCCGACCAGGGAGTCGTCGTGCACGACTCCGAGGGCCCGAAACGGCCCGACGGGACGCCGGTGGAGTAGGCGACCTGAAGGGACGTCGTCCGAGTACGGCCGTCCGAGCGGGAGAAACGAGCGCCTAGAACTCTTCGTCGATGATCTCGCCGACGGCGAAGTTGGACTTTACCTCGCTGATCTCGACTTTGACGCGCTCGCCGATCTCTGCGCCGGGGACGATGATGACGTAGCCGCGCTCGACGCGAGCGATGCCGTCGCCCTGCTTGCCGATGTCCTCGATCTCGACGTAGCGTATCTCGCCGCCTTCGACCGGCGGCTGGGGTTCGGTCGGCGCCGTCGTCGTCCCGCCGTCCTCGCTCGTCTCCTCGGATTCGTCGGCGGCGATGAGCGCGACCCGGTAGGTCTCGCCGGGCTGAATAGATCCGGTGTCGACCTCGCGACGCGGTACCTCGACGACGTAGCTGTCCCCGTCCTCGGAGACCTCCGCACTGAACAGACACAAGAGTTTCTCTGAGATTTCCACAGCTTTAGACCTCTACTCCCCGCATTGAAGGCCACTGATAAAGATGTTACGTCGGTCTCCCTGGTCTCGCGTCCCTAGAGAGACGTACCGATGTCTCCGGGTAGTCCATCACATCCGCGAGCGCTCACGCGGACCGCTCGTGCCGTCACCGGGCTTTCCACGGAGTAGGTGCCGGTTACCCGACCGTACCAGTGACGACAGCGGGCCGGTCGAATACCGGCGGCATGACCGCGAAAACCGCAAGAAAGCGAGCCGTTAACCGACTGTACCAAACCCACTAAGACCGTTTCCCCCAACTGTATTGATATGAGCGCGACAGCGTCGACGACGGACACCCGCCTCTCGGACAAGCAACGCCGCATCCTGGAGTTCCTCCGGGACAACGCCGACACCCAGACCTACTTCAAGTCACGACTCATCGGCGACGAACTGGACCTCTCGGCCAAGGAAGTCGGGACGAACATGACCGCCATCGAGGGCGGCGAGTTCGACGTCGAGGTCGAGAAGTGGGGCTACTCCTCCTCGACGACCTGGAAGGTCACCGCCTAGGGAGAGCGGACTGCACGGCAACGGTCTCTTTTCGACGCTGCCAGTGGTTCGAGCGACTGCTCTCGACGGACGTCGTCCTCACTCCGGCCGGTAGTTCGCTCGCTGGAGAACGGCGCCCGGTCCAGGCCAGTCGATAGACGACCAGGTCAGGGGTCGTACGCGAGGAGGTCCGCCGCCTCCGAGGCGAGGGCGACGGCGTCGGTGTCGAACGAATCCGCGTAGCGAACGACCAGCGTCAGCACCGTCTCCGGCGCGTCCACCGCGTAGCCGTCCTCCCGGGAGAGGAGGCCGGCTGCTTCCAGTTCGGCGGCGTACTTGCTGACCGTCGGCCGCGAGACGCCGAGGTGGTCGGCCAGGTCCCCCGCCGTCGTCGTCGGGTCGCGGAGCAACGCGACGAGCATCCCGCGAGTGGTGTCCCGCCGGAGGTACCCGAGCGTCACCTTCTCGTACTCGCTGAACTGGTCGGCGGGGAAGAACCGGCGATAGTCGCCGTCCTTCTGGCTCTCGATGGCGCCGTTCTCGGCCAGTTCCCTGAGGTGGTGCTGGGTCTCGCCGGTGCCCAGCTGGAGGTCGTCACGGATCTTCGAAAAGTGCGCGCCCGGCGTCGTCGAGAGGTAGCCGGCGATGGCGTCGCGGGCGTCGCTCCCGCTTCCGCTTTCGCTCTCCGAGAAGCGGACGAGCGGACTCGCCGCGCCGAGTGCGGCGAACCGCCGGAGGGTAGCCCGCTTGGACTCGTCGACGTCACCATCCCGACCCATTGATACGTTGGTATGACGAGGACGTGTAAAACGGCTTCGACTAGGATCAGTTCTCGTCCGAGGCGGTCGACCCGCCGTCGGCGTTGAACTCCTGGTCCATCTCCTCGATGACCTCGTCGGGGTCGGAGATTTCGTTCGGATCCTCGCCGTGTTTGACGGCCTGTGCGGCCTGTTCCATCTCCTCGACGTCGACGTCCGCCTCCTGGTCGATCTGGCCGAGGATCTTCTCGATGTCGTCGAGACCGAGCATCTCGCGGGCCTCCTCGTCGAACTCGAGGCCCTCGAGCACGTGGCCGTTCTCCTTGACGTCGGAGCCGCTCAGGTGCTTGCCGTAGCGACCGACGAGCGAGGTGAGTTCCTGGGGGAGGACGAACGTCGTCGACTCGCTCTGGCCGATTCCTTCCAGCGTCTCCATCCCCTTGTCGATGATGGCGCGCTCGCCCATCGCTTCGGCAGATTTCGCGCGGAGGACGGTCGAGATGGCGTCACCCTGCGCTTCGAGGATCTGGCTCTGCTTTTCACCCTGTGCGCGGATGATGTTGGACTGCTTGTCACCTTCCGCCGTCTCGACGGCGCTGCGCCGTTCACCCTGGGCCTCCAGGATCATGGCGCGGCGCTTTCGCTCGGCGGAGGTCTGTTGCTCCATCGCCTGCTGGACGTCCTTCGAGGGGTTGACCTCGCGGACCTCGACGCTCTCGACGCGGATCCCCCACTCGTCGGTGGGTTCGTCGAGTTCCTGGCGGATGCGGGAGTTGATCTCGCCGCGCTTGTTGAGCGTGTCGTCGAGTTCCATGTCGCCCAGCACCGCGCGGAGCGTCGTCTGGGCGAGGTTGGAGGTCGCCCGCTCGTAGTTCTCGACCTCGAGGAACGCCTTCTTCGGGTCCATCACCTTGATGTAGACGACGGCGTCGGCGGTCACGGGCGAGTTGTCGCGGGTGATTGCTTCCTGACGGGGGACGTCCAGCGTCTGGGTACGCATGTCGAAGCGCGTCACGTCGGAGACGAACGGCCAGACGAAGTGGATACCCTGGTCGAGCAGACCGTTGTACGAACCGAGGACCGTGTACGCGCCCTGCTGATAGGGTCGGATGATGACGATGCTGGAGTACACCAGTGCGATGACGAGTAACAGGAGGATGACGCCGACGAACATGACTCCGGCGCCGCCACCCTGGAGGACCACTGTTGGTAGCATAACGTTCGAGTTTCAGGTTCCCTAAAATAAAAGTGTTCGGTGTGCTTCCACGCCTCAGGAGGCCCGGTCCGACTCGACGTCCGTCTCCCGTGTCCCGTCGCCGGCGCTGTCGCCCTCGCTCGCGACGTTTCCGTCGGAGTCCGACGCGTCTCGCTCCCGTGCGAGCGCGCGATCGATGTCGTCGCCGGCGGCAACCGACTCGACGGTCACCACGTTGCCGCCGCCGGGGTCGACGACCATCACCTCGCTTCCCACCTCGATCTCGCCTTCGACGCTCCGGGCGCGGTAGTAGGGGTTGAAGCCGCCGTCTTCGAGTTTGACCTCGCCCTCGGTGGTGGTCACTCGCTCGGTGACCGTCCCGAACTGGCCCCTGAGTGACCCGGAGTGGCTCGTCTCCGCCGCGCCCTCGCCCCCGTAGATGTCCAGCCGCCGGTAGCCCCAGAGCGTCAGTCCGGTCAGGGCCAGCACGACGACGGCGAGGATTATCGGCGCGAAGATACCCAGCCCGCCGGGGAGCAACAGCCCCACCAGCCCGGCGGACAGCAGTGCCACCCCGAGGACGAAGAGATGCGCACCCGGCGCGAACGCCTCCGCGACGAGGAGGATGGCGCCGGCCAGGAACAGGAAGAAGGATATCGACTCGCTGAACAGTTCCGGCATATCCGAGGCTAGGGTCCCGGCGAAATTAAGTGTCGGGGGTCAGGAGTCGGATGTCAACACGCCGAAAAAGCCGAAGAGGACGAGGCCGACCAGGAACGTCCCACCCGTGAGGACGAGCAGGTCCTGCGCGTCGAACCCCTGGACGTCGACGAACAGCCGCGTCAGCCCCAGGACGGCGACGTACGCCCCGAAGACGACGAACAGCGAGTTCTCCAGCGACGGCGTTCCCGGTTCGATGGTCGCCGAGGGGCGGAACTCACCGGCGACGTTGCCGCCGACGTCCTCGTCGTCGCTGCCGTCGCCGTCGTCGTCCCCGTCCACGACCCCCGCCTCGTACTGCTGGTTGTAGTACTCCCGCTCCTGTTCCTCGTCGGGTCCGTCGCCGTTTACGCGCTCGTCGCTGGCGGGACCGCCCCAGGTTCCGTCCCGGGACTCCTCGCCGTCGTCTGCCCCGCGACCCGCGTCGTCTCGCATACAGAGGGGTTGTTCGTCGCGCTACTAAAGCGCCTCGCGTGCCGCCGGCGAGGAACCGACGAGGGGTTCGCCCTAATTCCGGCAGCCACGTGACGGAAACCATTTATCCCGGCCCGGAATGCACCCGCTATGGCCCTCCACGTACTGGCCGCCGTCGAGCAGGGACTCAGCCGGACCTTCCAGCGAAACGGCCTGCTGCTCGTCGCGGCCTTCGTCGCGTTCGGACTCCTCGGAACGCTCGCCAGCGAAGCGACTACCGGGACGTACGCGGCGTTCTTCACCGAGCAGTCGGAAATAATGACCAGCACAGACGGAACGACGCCCTCGCCGCTGGAACCGCTCTTCGACGTCACTTCGGACGGAATCGACTGGCACGTGACGACGTTCCCGCCCGGGACCGTCGTGGGGCTCTCCGTCCTGTTCGCCGTCGGCGAGGAAGCGCTCAGGATCGCCGCGATTCGCGTCTTCGCGTCGGCGGAGACCCGGACCATCCCCGCCACCCTCGTCCGCCGGAACCTCGCGTGGGCGACGCTCCACGCCGTCGTCGCGGGCGTTCTCGTCGCGATAGCGACGGCGATAGGACTCGTCCTCCTGATCATCCCCGGGATCTTCCTGGCCCTGTCCTTCTACTTCGTCAGGCAGGTCATCGCCCTCGAGGACGCCACCACGTCCGAGGCGATGGGGCGCGCCTGGGACCTGTCGGCCGGTAACCGCCTGGACCTGGTCGGCCTCGCCGTCGTGGTCGCCCTGGTCGGTCTCGTGGCCAGCATCCCGCCCGCGCTCGTCGGCCTCGTCTCGCCGCTGGCGGGAGCGGTCGCCGGGGCCGTCACGTCCGCGTTCGTCCTGGTCTTCAGTATCGCGGCGACGACGCGGGCCTTCGAGCAAGTTCGGGGCGCGGAAGCGAATCGCCCGTAGAAACGGTCGAACTGGTCGAAAACGCAGTTCTCGACCCGTTCAGTGGACGCGTGTCCCGAGCGGGGAGTCCTCGTGGGTGGTCAGCAGGTCGGCCTCGTCGCCGGCCGCCAGCACCATCCCGTTGGATTCGGTGCCGAACAGTTCGGCCTTCTCCATGTTGGCCAGCAAGACGACGCGGGTGCCCGGAAGCTCGTCGACGTCGTGGAGCTGTTTGATCCCGGCGACAACCTGGCGGACCCCGTGGCCGATGTCGACCTGGAGCTTGACGAGTTTGTCCGAGTCCTCGATGGGCTCGGCCGACTCGATCTCGCCGACGCGCAGGTCGATCCCCTGGAAGTCGTCGAAGCTGATGCGCTCGTCTTCGAGCGGTTCGAGGTCGACGGCCTGGTCGGACGTCTCCTCGTCGTCGTTCCCGTCGGTTTCGTCATCATCGCCCTCGCTCGCGGCCTGCACGCGCTCGCGGAGGTCCTCGTTGAGCGCCTCGATCTCGTCGTCCTCGACCTTGGCGAACAGCTCTTCGGGCTCGTCGAACTCGGCGGGCGGGGCTTCCAGTGCCGCCTCGAGGTTGGCGTCCTCGACGGTGCCGCTCTCTCCGATCTGTTCCCAGGCGTTCTGGGACTTCTCGGGGAGAACGGGCTGCATGAGGACGGCGACGGCCTTGGATAGCTGAACGCAGTCGCGGATGACCTGCGCCGCCTCGTCGGGATCGTCGTCGACGAGGTTCCAGGGCTCGTTGCGCTGGATGTACTCGTTGCCGTAGTCGGCCAGTTCGACCGCGGCGTCGGCGACGGTCCGGAGGTCGTACTCCGCGACGGCCTCCCTGAACTCCTCGACGGCGTCTTCGATGCGTGCTTCGACGTCGTCGCTCGTCTCGACGTCCGGCGTGCCGCCGTAGTTACGCTGGGCGAACAGCAGGGAGCGGTAGACGAAGTTCCCGACGTTTCCCACGAGCTGGCCGTTGACGCGCTCCTGGAAGCGGTCCCAGGAGAAGTCGACGTCCGATTCGAGGCCGGCGCCCGAGATCGTGTAGTAGCGGAACAGGTCGGGGTGGAAGCCGGTATCGAGGTACTCCTCGGCCCAGACGGCACGGTTGCGCGAGGTGGAGAGGGACTTGCCGTCGATGCCGACGAAGCCCGCCGCGAGGATGGCCCGTGGCTCGGCGTAGCCCGCGCCGCGGAGCATGGCCGGCCAGAAGACCGCGTGGTGCTGGATGATGTCCCGGCCGATGACGTGGACGATCTCGCCCGCGTCGTCGGTCCAGTCGTCGTCCCACTCGGTACCGTGGCGCTCGTCACCGTCGACTTTCCAGACCTGCTCCCAGTCGTACTCGTCGGCCCCGACGCGCTCGGTGTACTGCTTCGTCGAGGCGACGTACTCGATCGGTGCGTCGACCCAGACGTACAGGACGAGGTCGTCTCCGGTATTCTCGTCAGTGTCCTCGTCGCCGGGGTAGTCGATGCCCCAGTCGAGGTCCCGCGTGATACACAGGTCCTCCAGTTCGCCCTCGATCCACTCCCGGGGCTGGTTGCGGGCGTTGTCGGTCCCTTCGAGGCGGTCGATGAACCCCTGGAGATACTCCTGGAAGTCCGAGAGGCGGAGGAACCGGTGGTCCCGGGAGCGGTACTCGGCGGGGTTGCCGGTCAGCGTCGAGACGGGGTCCTCGATCTCGCCGGGTTCGAGGTGGCGCTGGCACCCCTCGTCGCACTCGTCGCCGCGGGCGTGCTCACCGCAGTAGGGGCAGGTTCCCTCGACGAAGCGGTCGGGGAGCCACTGGTCGGCCTCGGGGTCGTAGCCCACCTGGATCTCCTTCTCGTAGACGTGGTCCCCCTCGATCCACGATTCGACGAAGGACTGGGTGAGTTCGGTGTTGGTCTCGTCGTGGGTGTGGCCGTAGTTGTCGAAGGCGACGTTGAACTTCGGGAACGTCTCGGCGTACTTCTCGTGGTACTCCAGGGCGTACTCCTCGGGGTCGACGCCCTCTTCGGCGGCGTTGACGACGATGGGCGTCCCGTGCATGTCCGATCCACTCACGAAGGCGGTCTGCTGGCCGACGCGTTCGAGCGCGCGCGAGTAGGCGTCACCGACGACGTAGGTCCGGAGGTGGCCGACGTGCAGGTCGCCGTTGGCGTAGGGCAACCCGCACGTGACGACCGCCGGTTCGTCGGTCGGTAGCGTGTCGTGGCTCATGTGTGTGCGATGCCTCCTTGCGGGCCTAAAACCCGCGGGTTTGCTGTCGTCATCTGTGTCGTGACTGCTGGTACGATTCGCGTTCGACGCGTGCGGTACTGGTGACCCACCGGGGTTCACCAGTCGATGGCCACCCCGCCGCTTTACCGGCGGGGCGTCGTCGAGCCGGTCCACCCGGTGCTAGAAGGAGGTCATCATGCCGCGCATACCGGGGGACGCCGTCGCTGGCATGGGTGAAGGTTGGACGTCCGGTTTCAAAAACGTATCTGTGTCGCGTGAGCCGCTGTCACGACCGGGTCGGTCACTCGTAGGCGTGCCACCCGCGCGGAACGTCCGGGAGGCCTTTCATGCGAACCTCGCGGTCTCCGTCGTCACGCTCGCGCATCTCGAGGACGCAGTCGAACTCGCTCGTCAGCGTGTTGACGCTCTGCCGGTCGTGGGCGGAGTCGTCGAGCGTGAAGACGCCGAGTCCGTTCGTGTCCGCGATCCGCGAGGTGTAGATGTGGAGGAACTTGAACACCGTCCCGATGTCGAGGTACTGGATCAGCGTCGAGACGGAGACGAGGCCGTGACGGATGCCGGAGACGTCCCGCTTCGAAAACGCCTGCAGTAGCTTCGCGGTCCCGATGCTGATCCCCGTGAGATCGCCCGGTGAGGAGACCCGCTCCATCGCGATCTCCTCGATGGTTCGCTGGGAGTCACGGCCCGAGCAGTCGACGATACCGACGCGGTCGCGGTCCAGGCTCGGGATCTCTGCTTCTAGCTCCGAGAGCAGTTTCTCGGCGTTGTCGCTCGTCGTCACACAGAGGATCCCGTCGTCTTCTCGATGGCCGGCAGCCAGGAGGCGGATGGCCAGCTGGCGCTTGCCGATCATCGAGGGGCCCTGGACCAGGAGGCTGGTGCCCGAACGAAGTTCCGAGAGCATCCCGCTGGGGAGGACATTGCCGACGGCGTAGCCCGAACTCACTCTTCCTCACCTCTCATCGAGGGCGAGTCCGTCGGAGATGGGTCCGCCGGACCCCCGTCGTCGTCCATGATCTCTCGAACTGCCCCGACGAAGTCCGTGTCGTCGGCCATGTCTCCGAGGTCTTCGTCGACGGTCGTCTCCGCCGCCTCGATCCGATCGACCAGATCAGCGTACTCCCCGCTCTCAGCCAGTTCCGCCTCGGTCTTCGCGGTCTGGAGAGCGCTACGACGGGCGACGAGCGAGTAGTACTCCTGCATGTCGTCTTCGAGGGCCGCTCGTTCGTACAGCCGCTCGACCGCTGCCTCGAGTTCGTCCCGTTCCGGCGGCTTCGAGAGGTACTCGTCGAACCCCATCTCGATGACGTCGAAGTCAGCGTCGACGGCGGTCACCATCGCGACCCGACACTCGAGTCCGCGCTCGCGGATCGCGGCGAGAACCTCCTGGCCCGACATGCCGGGCATCATCCGGTCGAGCAACACCACGTCGACCGTCTCGTCGACAGCGTCCAGGGCCGCCGGCCCGTCCGGCGCCAGTCGAACGTCGTAGGATCCCTCGAGCCAGCGTCGATAGGTCTCGGCGACGTCGGGTTCGTCCTCGACGATGAGTACGACCGGTGTGTCGGCGTCGTCCATTCTTCTGTAACATGCACTGCTCTAGCGTATAGAGCCTTGCCCCGACGGGACGAGACCGGTTCGACGCGGGAACGGCGACGTCCGCCGCGGACGCGGTCACTCGGCGGTCGGCAAGTGCAGGACGAAGGTGGCTCCACCGTCGTCGTTGTCCTCGACGTCTATCGCACCGCCGTACTCGGTCACCATCGCGTCCACGAAGAACAGGCCGAAGCCGGAGCCGACCGACTTCGCGTGGCCGGTCTCGTCGCGGCGGAAGATCGCCTCCTTGTACTCGTCGTCGACGCCCTGCCCGTTGTCGGCGATGCGAACGACGCGGTGGCCGTCCTCGTCCACTACCGTGACCTGGATCCGGAGGCCGGCCGTCTCGTTGTGCTCGATCGCGTTCGTGAGAACGTTCCCGAGCACGTCGCCGAGCAGTTCGTTCGCGATCACCGGCGGCCCGTCCGGAACGGAGACGTCGAAAGAGACCTCCGGGTAGGTCGGTTCGAGTCGAGCGATCTCCGCCTCGAGCTCTGGACCGAGCCCCATCGCCTCCAGGTGCGGGTCGCCCGTGCCAGTCAGCGTCTCCAGGACGGTGCGCACGCGGGGGACGATCTCCTTGACGTCCTCGCTCCAGCGGACGATCGTCGCCGCGTCCTCGCGTTGCTCGCCCTCGAGGTCTGCCTCGAGGAACTCCGCCCGGGACTTTATCACGGTCATCGCGTTGAGCACGTCGTGTCGCAGGATGGAGTTGAAAAACTCCATCCGGTCGGTCTGGCGCTGGAGCTGTACCTCGCGTTCACCGCGGTCGAGTGCGGACTGGGCGTTCGCCCCGAGCAGTTTCGCCAGCGCCACGTCGCTGTCCGAGAAGGCGTCCGGTTCCCGTGAGGCGATGTTCAACACGCCGTGTTTGCCCAGCGGGATGACCATCTCGCTGCGGAGCGGCGTGTCGGGATTGTACCGACCCCCCGCGTCCCTGAGGTCCGCTATCACGATCGATTCACCGGTCGCGAAGGCCTCCCACGAGAGGCTATCTCCGTCCGTGTATACGGGCGGGCCGCCGAAGAGGTCCTCGGACGCCGTCGTCCAGGCTGCCGGTTCCAGGCGCTCGCCCCCCTCGTCGCTCAACCAGATGCCGGCGATCGGATGCGCGAGCGTCGTCTCTATCGTCTCGATACCGATGTCGGCGACTGACTGTGCGTCCGTCGCCTCGACCATCCGGCGCGTGGCGTCGTGAAGCTCGCCGATCTGGCGTTCGTGCTCCTCGCGTTCGGTCACGTCGCGGCTGTTGACGACGAAGCCCCGGACGTGGGGGTTCTCGAGTTGGTTGAACCCGCGAGATTCGAGCCATCGCCACGAGCCGTCGGCGTGCCGAAAGCGAAACTCGACGACGATCGCTCCCCCGGGTTTCTCGACGGCGGCCTCGAACCGTTCCATCACCCGCTCCTGGTCGTCCTGGTGGATGTACTCGAAGGCGTTCTCGCCGATCAGCGCTCCACTATCGTAGCCGAGGATCCGCTCCGCGGACGGACTCTGGTACTTGTAGTTCCCGCCGCCGTCGAGCACGCTGATGATGTCGTTCGACTGCTCGACGAACGCCTGGAACCGCTCTTCACGTCGTTTGCGCTCGGTCACGTCCTGGATCGTCCCGAAGTGATAGCGGACCCCATCGACGGCCATGCAGGTGGTCACCGTCTCGACGACGGCCTCGTGGTCGTCGAGCGTGACCGTCGTCTCCGCCGTCCGGGTCTCTCCTTCCTCGAAGGAGGCCCAGTACTGCGGGAATCGCTCGGGCTCGAGTGCCGGATTGACGTCACAGATCGACAACTCCAGCAGTCGCTCCGTCTCGGTATCGAGGATGTCCGCGAGCCGCTGGTTGACGTACTCGAACCGGCCGCTCTCCCGGTAGGCAGCGACGCCCACGCCGAGGGTGTCGACCATCTCCTCGACGAACTCGAGGTCACGCTTTCGCTCCTTCCGGTCCGTGATATCGCTGACGAACGCGATCGTTCGCGGCTTCCCACCGATGGTCGTGCGCTTCAGGCTCACTTCGGCCCAGACGGCGGTACCGTCGCGGTGTTCGAACAACCAGTCGAAGGTCTGGGACTCGCCATCGACGACCCGCTGCATGCGTTCCACGGCCGCCGCCTGGTCGAAGGCCGGATCGTCGGCGCTGACTTCCTCGATCCGTTTCTCGCCGAGTTCGTCGGGGTCGTATCCGAGCATGTCCGCGTAGTGCTGGTTGACCTCGCCGAACGTCCCAGTCTCCAGGTCGTTGATCGCGATACCGACGTTCGCGTTCTCGAAGACCTCGCGATAGTCGATTCCCCCGTCCGTCACGAGGGTCGACCGCGGGTCCTGTCGGTCAGTCACGTTCGGTATGGAGTATCGAAGCTCTTCAATCCGGGGGTCAGAACGCACGTGCGTCGCTCTCAGTACCAGTCCAGGTCGGCGACGAACGACCGGAGCATCGACCGGGTGACGTGGGGCATGCAGACGACGCGCATCTCGCCGGCGCCGGTCTTGGAGACGCGCCAGCCCCGCTCGCGGAGTTCGGCCGTCATCGGGACGGACAGGTCCGCGGCGACGAGCGGGAGTTCGGGGCCGACGACGTCGTGGCCGCGGGCGTCCAGCTGGTCGGCCAGCCACTCGGCGTTGGCCATCGAGCGCTCGTACTGCTCCCGGTACCCCTCGGACCAGAGCGCGTCCATCGCCGCGACGGCGCTGGCGACGCCGGCGCCGGAGCGGGTCCCCGTGAGGGTGACCTGACTGGTCGATTCGAGGTACGGCGTGTCGATGGCGAGTTCGTCCAGTAGGTCAGCGGAGCGGGCGAGCAGGCCCCCCGCAGGCACGGCCGCCTGGCCGACCTTGTGGGGGTCGATGGTGAGCGTATCGACGGCGGCGTGGTCGAAGCCCCACTCGTGGTCGGTGAAGGGGAGGTAGAAACCGCCCCAGGCCGCGTCGACGTGGCAGAGCGCGCCGGCGTCGGCGGCAAGGTCGGCGATGGCCGGAATCGGGTCGACGAAGCCGTACTCCGTGGTGCCGGCGACGCCGACGAGGGCCACCGTGTCGTCGTCGACGAGTTCCGCCATCGCGTCGACGTCGGCCCGGTGTCCCGTCGTCGGTGCGGTCCGCAACTCGACGCCGAGTAGCTCCGCGGCCTTCCGGAACGAGAAGTGGACGTGCTCGGGCGCGACGACGTTCGGGTCCTCCGTCGAGTCGCTGGCGCGGTTGCGAGCGACGCGGACCGCCTGGATGTTGGCCTCCGTCCCGCCGCTGGTGACGTAGCCCGCCGGGTCGGACAGGCCAGTGATGGCGCCAAGTCGCTCGACGGCCTCGCGCTCGAGTTCGGCGACCTGTTCGTAGGTCCCGGGGTCGCCGGGGTTCGTCGCGAGGAATCGTTCCGCCGCCTCGCGGGCCGCCGGGTGCGGTTCCGTGCACATCGAGGAGAGCACGCGGTCGAAGTCCTGGGGGGCGGCCCGCTGCATTCTACCCCATACCACGGGCCTGTGGCCTTTAGCCGTTGTGTTCGACTCAGGAGTCCACCACACCGTCGGGTGTGTCTGGTTCGAGGCTATGAACACCGACCCCGAAAGCCCCGCCCACGCCGGTTGACGAGGCTACCGACTGGAGGGAGGGGCCCGACGTCGGTACCGTCGGTGGAGACGAAGGCGACGTCGTAAAATAGCGGCTGAACCGGTCCTACCGCACCGACTCCAGCAGCAGGCGCTGTTCGACGCGCTTGACCTCCTGCTGGACGTCGAAGACGGCGTCGATGTTGGCGCTGATGGAGGTGACGCCGCTGTTGACGAGGTGGCGTACCATCTCGGGCTTCGAGCCCGCCTGGCCGCAGATGCTCGTCGCCACGTCGTGCTCGCGACAGGTCTCGATAGTGCTACTGATGAGTTCGAGGACGGCGGGGTGGAGTTCGTCGAACCGGTCGGCGACGTTCTCGTTGTTCCGGTCCACGGCGAGGGTGTACTGGGTGAGGTCGTTCGTTCCGAAGCTGGCGAAGTCGATGCCGGCCTCGCAGATGGATTCGATGGAGAGCGCGCTGGCCGGCGTCTCGACCATGACGCCCCAGGAGCGCTTTTCGGGGTCGAGGCCGACGTCCTCCATGATTGCCTTCGCCCGCAGGACGTCCTCGGCGTCGGTGACGAGCGGGAGCATCAACTCGACGTTGTCGTAGCCCATGTCGTACAGCCGGCGGAACGCTTCCAGTTCCAGCCGGAAGGTCTCGGGCCGGTCGAGGCTGCGGCGGATGCCCCGATAGCCGAGCATGGGGTTGTGCTCGTTGGGCTCGTCCTCGCCGCCGTCGAGCTGGCGGAACTCGTCGGTGGGCGCGTCGAGCGTCCGGACCCGTACCGGTCGCGGGTAGAACGACTCGGCGACGGTGCGGACGCCGTCGACGATCTCGTCGACGTAGGCGCGCTCGCCGTGGTCGGCGATGTAGCGCTCGGGCGTCTTGCTCGTCGAGAGGATCATGTGCTCGATGCGGAGCAGGCCCACGCCGTCGGCGCCGGTCGCTGCGGCCCGCTCGGCCGCGGCCGGGATCGAGACGTTGACCTTGATCTCCGTGCCGGTCATCGGCTTCGTCGCGGGCTGGCCGGTGGATCCGGACTGCGTGTCGACAGACTTGCCGGACTGGCCGTCCGGCCCCGTCGCAGTCTGGGTTTCGTCGCCATCGTCACCGCCATCGCTGGAACCCTCCGCGCTGGCCGGGCGGACGGTCCCGCGTTCACCGTCGATGATGACACGCTGGCCGTCCTGGAGGCGCGCCGTCGCGTCGTTCGTCCCGACGACCGCGGGGACGCCGAGTTCGCGCGAGACGATGGCTGCGTGGGAGGTCATCCCGCCCTCGTCCGTAACGAGCCCGGCGGCGCGTTTCATCGCGGGCACCATGTCCGGCGTCGTCATCTCGGTGACGATGATGTCGCCCGACTCGACCTTGTCCAGCTGGTCGAGCTTGGTGACGATGCGGACGTCGCCCGTCGCCGAGCCGGGGCCGGCACCGAGACCGTCGGCGAGGATGCCTTCCTCCTGACTCGTCATCGCGCCGCCGTCGGCCAGGCCCGCGTCGGCGCTGACGCTGGCAGAGTCAGCGTCCGTATCGATGGAGTGTGAGTCGTTTCCGTCGGCAGGCGCGTCGATAGCTTCGTCGATGGTGGTGATGGGCCGGGACTGGAGCAGGTAGACGTCGTCGTCGAAGATGGCCCACTCGACGTCCTGCGGGGTTTCGTAGTGGTCCTCGATACGCTCACCGAGCGTCACCAGTCGGTCGACGTCGTCGTCGTCCAGGACGCGCTGCTCCCGTTTCTCGTCGGGGACGGCGCGCTCGACCGTCTCGCCGCCGTCGCGGACGTACATCATCTTCTTGTCGGCGACGGTGACCTCCTCGAGGTCGCCTGACTCGCGGTCGACGACGTAGTTGTCCGGCGAGACGGCGCCCGAGACGACGGCCTCGCCCAGGCCCCACGCGGCCTCGATGATTGACGTGGGCGCGCCGGTCGAGGGGTGGCTCGTGAACAGGACGCCGCTCGTGTCGGCGTCGACCATCGCCTGGACGACGACGGCGATGTCGACGACGTCGTGGGCGAACCCCTGTTCCTGGCGGTAGTAGATGGCTCGCTGGGTGAACAGCGAGGCCCAGCACTCTTTGACGCGCTGGAGGAGGTCCGCGCGCTCGACGTTGAGGAACGTCTCTTGCTGGCCGGCGAACGAGGCGTCGGGCAGGTCCTCCGCCGTCGCAGAGGACCGAACCGCGACGACGTCGTGGCCCAGGTCGTCGTAGGCGCCGACGATCTCGTCGCGGACGTGGTCGGGGACCCCGGTCTCCAGAATCAGTTCCTGCGCGCGTTCGGCGGCCGCCGCGAGCGCCTGCGAGTCGTCGGTGTCGACGTCGACCACCTCGAACAGTTCGACGTCGATGCCGGTGTCTTCGATGAAGGAGCGATACGTGTCCGCGGTGACGACGAACGCGGGCGGTACGGGGAGCCCGGCTGCCGTGAGTTCACCGAGGGACGCCGCCTTGCCGCCGACCGAGTCGAGGTCGTCGGCCGTAATGTCGTCGAGCCATCGTAGCGCCATGTACTCGATGTCCACTACATGTACAAATATTAAGGTACTGTCGAAGCCGGCACCATCTAGTACCCCTGACTCGGATGCGAATCAATCGCTTCTCCGACCTGTTCGCTCGACACCGAGACGACGACGCGTCACGGTATCGCCCGTCAAACTTCGCTTCCGTCGCCCGTCAGATCTCGATTATCTCGTCCTCGTCGTCGTCGGGGATCACGAGGTCGCCGTCGAACGTCGTCACCGCGCGCCCGCCCACGCGCACCTCGTCCCCGTCGGACTCCACCCGGACCGTTCCCGGCCGGTCGAGGAAGTGTCCCTGCTCGACGAGTATCTCGTCGAACTCTCCGTCCATCGCGTTGTGCCGACGGAGATAGGCACCCAGCGCGCCCGCGGCCGTCCCCGTGACCGGGTCTTCCGGGATGCCCGCCAGCGGCACGAACGCCCGCGCGTGGACCGTCGAGTCCATGTCGAGCGTGTCGAAGGTGAACGCGTAGAGCCCCTCGCAGCCGGTTCGTTCGCAGAGCTCCTCGATCGCGGTCATGTCCGGGTCGGCGTTGCTCAGGTGCTCGAAGTAGTTGATCGGTACCATGAGGAACGGCATGCCGGTCGAAACCTTTCCGATGGGCACGTCAGCGCCGACGTCGCGCAACGACGCCACGTCGACGCCCAGCGCGTCTGCGGCCTCCTGCTCGTCGACGTCGACCCGGCCGAGCTCGGCGTTCGCCTGCTCCATCCACACGGTGCCGTCGATGGTGAGTTCGATGTCGAAGGTCCCCGCCGCCGTTTCGAGGGTGTGGGTCCCGTCGTCGACGACGGCCCGCTCGAACAGGTAGGCGTGGGCCGCTACCGTGGCGTGCCCGCACAGATCCACCTCTCGTTCGGGCGTGAAGTAGCGCAGCCGTCGGTCCGCCTCCTCGGAAGGGACCACGAACGCCGTCTCGCTGGCCCCGAGTTCACCCGCGATCGCCTGCATCTGGTCTTCGCTCAGGTCGGACGCGTCCGGCAGGACGCCGGCCGGATTCCCGGCCATCGGCTCGTCCGCGAACGCGTCGACTAATACTGCTTGCCGAGTGTCCATGGCCTGGGGTTTGCCGACGCGCGTGAAAACGATTCCCCTGACTGGGAGCTTCAGCTGATACGGTGATAACCGCCAACAACTCGAAAGCCCCCGGTCGCTCGTGGGCTCCGACTCGCTGCGCGCGGCCTTCGGCCGTGCTTACTTCGTCTCGCTCCACGAGCGACCGGCCCCTTTCAGTCCCGCCCGCCTGGTTAGTCCAGGAGGGCGGGGCTTTCGGGCTGTAGGTCCGATCGAAGTCAGTGGTATCGTCACCCGTTGCCCCGAGCAGACCGACCACCACGACTCTCACGGGTCGTACCTCCCCGTTCGAGCGACCGAGGTCTCCCTCCGGTCGACCTCTCGCTCGAAACACGGAAGGTCGGCGACGATGCACACCAACACATGAGCGACCTGCCGGACGACTTCTCGTGTACCATCACGAACTGGGAGTACATCTACGGGCTCTGTCGGGACGTCGCGGACGAGATCAAGCGCGCCGAGTTCGAACCGGACGTGGTCGTCGCGCTGGCCCGCGGCGGCTGGTTCGCCGGGCGTTGCCTGTGTGACTTCCTGGGACTCGACGACCTGACGAGCCTGAAGATGGAACACTACGTGGGGACGGCCCAGAAATCGGGCGAAGCCGAGGTCCGCTATCCGATGCCGGCAGGATCCGTCGAGGGCAAGGACGTGCTGATCATCGACGACATCGCCGACACCGGCGGGTCGATCAGTCGGGCCCACGAGTACGTCACCGACCGGGACTGCGGCGAGGTGCGGACGGCGACGCTGCAGTTGCTCGACACGAGCGAGTTCCAGCCCGACTTCGTCGGCGAGCGCCTGGAGGAGTGGACCTGGGTCGTCTACCCCTGGAACTTCATCGAAGACATGATCGAACTCGTCGAGGGCGCGATGGAGCGGGCCGACGAGGACGTGCTCGAAGAGGAGGCCGTCCGCGGCCTGCTCCGGACGTATCACGACGTCGACCGCATCGAGATGGAGATCGCCCAGCCCGACCGTCTCGGAGAGGTCCTGACCGAGATGGAGCGCCGCGACGTGGTCGACTGGACCGGCGACGGCTGGTCCCTCGTCGAGTGAGGGGCCTGACACGACGCGTGCGGTTTCGACAGGATTCTTAGCCCCGCCACGCACTTCACGAGCGTGTCGCTCCTGGGCATCTTCGCGTCGGCCATCCTCCCGATTATCGCCATCGCTGCCGTCGGCTTCGCCCTGGGCCGGGTGAAGGGCGTCCAGCCGGACGCGCTCAACACGGTCACGGTGTACCTGCTCGCGCCCGCGCTCGTCCTCCACAGCCTCGCGACGTCGGAACTCGGCGGGTCGACCATCCTCGAAATCGTGGCCGCCGTCGCCGTCTTCTCGCTCGCGATGATCGTCCTCGCCGAGGGTATCGGTCGCGCGTCGGGCCGATCGGAGCCGCTGCTGGGCGCGTTCGTCATGGTAGTCATCTTCCCGAACGTCGGCAACTTCGGCATCCCGCTGGCGGACTTCGCCTTCGGACAGGTCGGACGCAGCGTCGCCGTCCTCGTCACCGCCGTCCAGGGCGTCCTGCTCTACACCCTCGGCGTCTACGTCGCGGCCCGGGGAGACGAGGGCGCCGTCCGCGAGAACGTCAAGCGCGTGTTCTCCCTCCCCCTCGTCTACGCCGTCGTCGTCGCGCTCGCGGCGCGCTGGCTGGGCGTCGTCCCGGCGACCGACTCGACGGTGATGCAGACGCTCGAACTGCTCGGGAACGCGTCGATCCCGGTGATGCTCGTCGTGCTGGGTATCCAGCTCTCCAGTGTCGACGTCGAGGGGGCGCTCCGCCCCGTGGGCCTCGCGAGCGGGGTCAAGCTCCTCGCGGCTCCCGCAGTCGCGCTGGCCGCGGCGCTCCTCGTCGGCTTCGGCGACGCCACGGTCGCCCGCGTCGTCGTGTTACTCCTCGCGGGCCCGACCGCGGTGACACCGATCATCCTCGTCGGTGCCTTCAGCGGCGACACCGACGGTATCACCGCCAGTGAGTTCGTCAGCGCGACCGTGTTCCTGACGACCGTCGCGAGCGTGGTCACTGTCACCGCGCTGGTCGCGATTCTCCAGTCCGGCGTCGTGATCTGAGGGTCAGGGGTGGCGGCCGGATCGACCGTCGTCGCGGACGTACTCCAGCGCTGCGACGAACTCCTCGGGGTCGACACCGTCGCCGACCTCCTCGAGGCGTTCGCGGATTGACGTGGGGGTCATGGTCATTGGTATCTACCCACACAGACGATTTAGCCCTTCGCGTTTCGACGAGTAACTGGTCGGAGAATGGTCAAAACCGGAATATCAGTCCGCGAACGCTTCTTCCGACCCCGTCGGCGCGGCGGGGTCCTGCACCCACAGGTCGCCGAACAGTTCGTCCTGCTGGAGGCGGACGCGGCCGCGGTGGGAGAGGAAGAGCAGGCCGAGGTACGTCTCGACGCGCGACCCGCCGGCCAGGTGGACCTCGCGGTAGAGCACCTCGTCGCGGCCGGCGTCGTAGTGCTCGCGCAGCACCTCGTAGACGGCGTCGATGATGTCGTCCATGTTCTCCGCGTGCGTGGTGCCGGTGACGTCGTCCTCCGTCGGCTCGTCGTCCATCCGCAGGTCGTCGGCCGACCGGTAGTCCAGTTCCTGGGTCCCGCGCTGGAACCCCTGCGGGGAGTCGCTCGTGTCGTACTCCCTGGACTCTTTCCACCACGACTCGCGCTCGGCGTCCCGCAGGTCCCGCACCAGCTCGTCCAGCGTCTGGGGCATCCCGCGTGCCCGCCGGCGTTCGAGGCGCCGGTCCATCTCCTGTTCGAGCGAGGCGAAGGGGTCGGGCTCGTCGATGGGCGCGTCCTCGCCCATCGCCTGCTCCCAGGGCTCGACCTGTTCGGCCTCTTCCTCGTCGTCGTCGGCGAGCATCGCGTCGCTCTTCATCCTGATGAGAACGGAGGCGTAGAACAGCGCCCGCCCCGACGTCCGCAGGTCCTGGGCGTCGAGGACGTGCAGGAACTTGTCCGTCACCCGCACGACGTCGATGTCCCACGGGTCGATCTCGCCCTCGTCTGCCAGCTGGACGAGTACCTCGACCGGTTCGACGTTCTCGTCTTCGTCTTCGTCGGCCTCGGATTCCGCGTCATCTGTCTCAGTTGCCGTGGTTTCGGCGTCCGAAGCAGTGTCAGACTCCTCGTCGCTATCGTCGCTCGCGCCGAAGAGTTCTGCCGCGTCGGAACTACCACCAGGCCGTTCCCGATCATCGTGGCCCGCGATGTTCAGTGGGATGTCGTCGTTCCTGTCCCCACTGTCCTCGCCGTCCTCGCCGTCTCCACCTCCGTCAATCATCTGCGGGCACCTCCCCGTCGCCGTCGATGTCCACGTCACCCGAGAGGTCGATGCCGGTGACGGCGCTGATGTTGTTGTCCTGCATCGTCACCCCGATGGCGCGCTCGGAGCGGTCGAGCAGGGCCGAGCGGTGGGAGACGACGACGAACTGGGCCTGCCCCGCGAGTTCGTCGACCATCTCGCCGACGCGCTCGGCGTTGGCGGCGTCGAGGAAGGCGTCGACCTCGTCGAGCGCGTAGAACGGCGCGGGGTTGTGGCGCTGGATGGCGAAGATGAACGCGAGCGCGGTCAGTGACTTCTCCCCGCCGGACATCGCGTTGAGCCGCTGGATGGGCTTGTCGCCGGGCTGGGCCTTCATCGTCAGCCCGCCGTCGAAGGGGTCCTCCTCGTTCTCGAGGAACAGTCGACCCTCGCCGTCGGAGAGGCGCTCGAAGATGTCCTGGAAGTTCTCGTCGATGGCGTCGTAGGACTCCATGAACGTCTCCTTCTTCCGGGCCTCGTAGGTCTCGATGCGCTCGCGGATCTGTTCGGCCTCCTCGACGAGCGTCTCCTTCTTGTCCTCGAGCTCACCCAGGTCCTCGGCGACGCTGTCGTACTCCTCGATGGCGCGCATGTTGACCGGTTCGAGCTTCGCCATCTCGCCTTCGAGACGGTCGATCTCGGACTGGACCGTCTCGTGGTCGGGGACGTCTTCGGGGTCGTAGTCGCCGACCTGCGCTTCGAGTTCCTCGATCTCCCAGTCCAGGCGGTCCTCTTCCTCGCGGGCGTCCTCGAGGTCGCGCTCGACGTCGCTGACTTCCGATTGCTGTTCGTCGCGGGCCTCCTTGGCCTCCTGGAGTTCCTCGCGCAGGTCCTCCCGTTCGTCCTTGAGGTCGGCCAGCTCTTCTTCGAGTTCCTCGACCTCGGACTCCTTCTCGGATTTCTTCTCGCGGTGCGCTTCGATCTCCGATTCGAACTCCGCGATGCGCTCCTGGGCGTCGGCCTTCCGGTTCTGGGCCGTCTCGATGTCATCGTGGAGGTCGTCGATGGCGTCCTCCGCGTACTGCTTTTCCAGGTTCAGTTCGTTGAGGTCCGCGTCGAGGTCGTCCTGGCGGTCCTCCAGCTGGTCGATCTCGGCGTTGATCCGGTCCTTCTGGTCGGTCAGATCCGGGAGGTCGGAGTCGGCGACCTCGGCCTCCAGCTCCTCGATGTCGGCGTTCAGCCCGGCGATTGTCTCGTCCTTCTCCGATATCTGGGCCTCCAGTTCGTCCATCTCGTCGGAGACGGCCTCGCGTTCCTCTTCGATCTCTGCGAGTTCCTCTTCGAGACGCTGGATCTTCTCTTCCGCGTCCTCGATGGACGTCTCCTTGCGCTCGACGTCGGCCTCGATCTCCCGGACCTGGTCGGCCGCGTCGGCCTGGCGGTCGCGGGCGTCGTCGAGGCGCCCCTCGACGTCTCGCAGTTCCTCGCGGACCGCCTTGCGCTCGTCCTCGAGGTCGTTGATCTTCTTCGCGACCCGCTCCAGTTTGCCCTGGCCGCCGGAGAAGGAGTAGCGAGTCCCGGAGGAGGAGCCACCGGTCATCGCGCCGGACTTCTCGACGAGGTCGCCGTCGAGCGTGACGAGGCGGAACTGGCCCATCATGTCCCGGGCCGTCTCGATGTCGTCGACGACGACGGTGTCGCCCAGCACGTAGGAGAACACGCCCGCGTACTCCGGGTCGAAGTCGACGAGGTTGTACGCGAAGTCGATTACTCCGTCTTTGTCGGGCAGGTTCCCCAGCCCGCGCTGGTGCATCTCGGTGATTGGCAGGAAGGTCGCCCGCCCGGCGCCCTTCGACTTGAGGTACTCGATACCGCGCTGGCCGACGGTGTCGTCGTCGACGACGACGTGGGCGAGCCGTCCGCCCGCGGCGGTCTCACAGGCCGTCGCGTAGTCGGGGTCGACGCCGCCGAGCTGGCCGACGGTGCCGTGGACGCCCTCGATGCCGGCGTTGAGGATGGACGTGACCGCGCGGCCGTACGAGGAGTCGCCGTCCTGGCCCGCTCTCGCTTCGAGTTCTGCGTACTCCTGCTGTTTCGCGGAGATTTCGTCCTCCAGGTCGTCGATCGTCGACTGGAGCTCCTGTTTCTCGCTCTTGAGATCCTCGACGACGCCGGTGATGGTCTCCCGGTTCTTCTCGGCCTTCTCCAGTTCGTTCTCGAGGTCGCCGATCTCGGATTCGAGGTCGGGGATCTCTGCTTCGGCCTCCTCGATGGCCTCCTTCTTCTCCCGTTGCTCGTTCGAGCGGCGGCGGGCCTCGTCGATGAGGCGGTCCTGCTCGCGCTGGAGGTCGTTTTTTGCCGATTTAGCCTCCTCCAGATCCGCCCGCTTGTCCTCGAGTTCGGTCTTGACTTCCTCGAACTCGTCGCCGACCTCGTCGATCCGCTGCTGGACCTCCTCGAGTTCGACTTCTTTCTCCTGGATCTCCGCTTTCACGTTGGACTTCTCGACTTTCCGCTCGCGGATGTCGCTCTCCAGGTCGTCGATGGTCTCCTGCTTGCGGTCGATCTGGACGAACGCCTGCCGGCGGGTGTTTTCGGCGTCTTCGACCTTCTCCTCGGCGGTCTCGATCTTGTCCTCCAGGCGGGAGATGTCGCCTTTGATCTCTTCGATCTCCCGCTTGATGGCGAGCTGTTCGTCCTCGCCCTTGCGTTCGATCTCCGCGTTCAGGTCTTCCAGATCCTCTTCCAGGCGGACGACGGTGCCCTGGCGCTGGTCGAGCTCCTCCTGGAGCCCGGCGAGTTCGTCTTCGAGCTCGTCGATCTCCGATTCGATCTCCTCGAGTTCCTCGCGCTTGTCTTCGAGTTCGGCCGCCTTGCGGTACCCCTCGTACTCCTCTTTCTCCTCGCGGAGGCTCTGGTACTTCAGCGCGGTCTCCCGCTCGTCTTCGAGCTGGTCGAGGCGGTTCTGCTTCTCCTCGATCCGCAACTCGGCTTCGTCGATGCGCTCCTGGACGACCTCGAGTTCCTCGAAGGCCGCCTCCTTCTTCTGGTCGAACTCGGCGACGCCCGCAATCTCGTCGATGATCTCCCGGCGAGCGCCGGGGGTCATGTTGATGATCTCGGTGACGTCGCCCTGCATCACGACGTTGTACCCCTCGGGCGTGACGCCCGCCTGCGAGAGCAGGTCCTGGATGTCGGAGAGGTTGACCGAGCGGCCGTTGATGTAGTAGTAGGAGTAGTAGTTGTCCTCGGTCTGTTTGACGCGCCGACGGATGGATATCTCGTCGACGTTACCGACGTCTTCGGTGCCGGCGGCGTTGATCACCTGCGAGCGCTGGAGCTTGCGGTCGGAGTTGTCGAGGATGACCTCGACGCTGGCCTCGCGCTCGCCGCCGAAGTCGTCCTCGTCCTCGGCGTCCCGCGGGTTGTAGATGAGATCCGTCAGCTTCTCGGCCCGGATACCCGACGTGCGGGCCAGGCCGAGCGCGAACAGGACGGAGTCGATGATGTTCGACTTCCCCGACCCGTTCGGTCCGGTGACGACGGTGAAATCCTCGTAGAACGGAATCCGCGTCTTCCGGCCGAAACTCTTGAAGTTGTCAAGGACGAGCTCTTTGATGTGCATTGGGTCGCTCGTGGCCGTCCGACCTACGCGACGATGATGTCGGAGCCGGAGTCGGCCTCGCTTTCCTCCCGGTTGTCCTCAGTTGTGGCGTCCTCGGCTTTATGTGTGTCGGCTCCTCCCTGCTCCGCTGCCGGCGTAGTGTCCGTCTGCGTACTGTTCGGCGTCGACTCGCCAGCGGACCCGGAGCTGTCGTCGCTGAGTCCGATATCGGTGTCGACGGCGTTCTCCAGTTCGCGGAGGCGGACCTTGCACTCGACGAGTTCGTCGGTGAGCCCTTCGACGGACGCTTCGAGTTCCTTCACGCGCGATTCGAGTTCCTCGACACGGTTACCGCACATGGACATACAGCGCGACTGATAGACCTTAAACCTCCGTCAGACATTGACAGCGCGATTGACAACTCCCCGACCAGTCGCCCCCGGTGTGTCCGGTCGCTATCTGGCGATCATGCGCCGTAGGTCTCGTCCAGATACGCCGACACGCGGTCGACGACGGCGGGGTCGAACGTCCAGAGGCCGGTCCACTCGTTCGGTCCGACCTCCGTCGCGAGCAGGGCGCCCTTGAACTCGTCGGGGCAGTCGGTGTTGACGACGAACCACGAGGTACGGATCTCCTCGCTATCGTCCGCGTGGACGGAGATGTCGTCGGGAATAGCCGGTGAGTCGTCCGGCGTCCCGTACACGTGGACAGAGACGTCGGCGTCGACGAGCCGCTCGTACACCGATCTCGTCCCGCGTTCGTCCTCGATGCGAGAGAGGTGCTGAAAGCCGGTGTGTAACGTGCTCCCGCCGGACCGGTAGGCCAGGGCCTCGACGTGGCGCGAGATCTCGATCAGCAGCATCTTCTGCTTGCCCGAAACCGTGAACGTCGTCTCGTCCAGCCCCGCGAGCACGTCTGGCGTGTCGACCTCGTCGATCGATCTGGTGCCGGTGATATAGAGGTCCGAGTTCACCATCAGGACGCTGTTTCCCACGTCGGCGATCGAAGAGATGGCGAGTTGCGTCGTCCCCTCCCCGTCTCCTTCGAGAATGACGAGGTTTCCGGGGCTTCCCGCTGCGGGCACGTCCTCCCGGATCCGCACGTCCGGCGCGTCGACCATCCGCCTGAGCATCCGCACGATCGGCTCCGGTTCGTCGCGGTTCCGTATCGTGAGCGTCTTCTCACCGGAGTCGACGTCCGCGATGATGTCGGCGAGTCCCATTGCGTACTCGTTCGGGTGGAGTGCTAAATACGACGCGGGGCGATTACCATCGCTGATAGCGATGCGCGAGGGCTACGCGTCCGTCCACGGAAACAGCGGCTCGTCGCACCGCTCCCGAACGGCGTCGCTCGTCAGCGTCGATCCGTCCGTTCCGTAGACCATGGCGGGATGGTCCTGCGGCGTCAGCCCGGGGACGTCGGCGTCCCAGTTCGCCTCGTAGGCCAGCGACGAGTGCGGCGAGAACGGTTCCGTCCCGATCGGCAGGTACGCCTGTGTCGCCCACGGGACGAACCGCTCCCGGTTCATCTCCTGGTTCCGGAGCCAGTTGCCGTCCTCGACGCTCCCGTCGAGACGCTCGTCGGTCCCTCGCTCCAGTCCGTTCGTCATCCCGCCTTCGGGCTGGGTCCCGTTCACGTAGAAGACGTGGAGCGGGTACGGGCTGGCGTCCCACGTGCGGGCAAGGGTCGTGCCGTCGGCCAGCACGATCAGGTCCAGGAACGTGTACACCGTCGGCGGCGTCCGGATGTACGAGGGGACGTCCTCCGGGCCGTTGTCCGGGAACTCCGCCTGGAACCGGACCGGGTCCCGGTAGAACAGTTCGTTCAGCTTCCGGATGTAGGTGTCCTGCCCGCCGACGATGGCAGAGACGCGGACACCTTCGACCGTCTCGCCGTCAGGCCCGTCCACTGCGACGCGATTCAGATCCTCGGACCTCGGTTCGTAGCCCGCACTGTCTCCGTCGCCGCCCCCTCGCTCGACGATATCGTCGTCGTAGCGAATGCGGTGTGCCCTCGCCTTCTCGCGCCCGTCGAACCAGTCCCAGAACTCGCTCGGCGGGTCCTCGATCAGGGTCCGCATCGCGTTGTCCTCGCCGTGGTCGGTCTCCCCCTCGACGCAGACCCAGACGGGGTCGTGCTCGTCGATTGCCACCGTCACCGCGTCCCAGTCGTCGATGCGCCGGCCGCCGCTCGACGGAAAGGTAACTTCGAGGTGGTTCTTCAGCCGGTAGGCACGGAACTCCTCGCCGGGGTACTCGGGGAACGTCTTCCTGGCCGCCAGCGCGTCGTCGAGGGCCGTCGGCAGGGACTCCCGCTGGTCCCCGAGGAACCACGCGTCGAGGCCCTTCCCCCAGTAATCCGGCATCGCGCTGTCGAGGTCGTCGCCGCCCGCGGCGCTGTGTTCGCTGCCGCCGGGGATCAGCGAGAGCGTCGTCGCCGACCCGGTCACCGTCTCGTCACTCACAGCCACTCACCTCCGAACAGGTACTCGACGCCGTCCAGCACGAACTCCACCCCGTCGTCGGTCAGCGTCTCGACGGTGTAGGGCACCGAGGACCCGCTGGCGAAGACGAACTCGCCGGATTCCAGGTGTTCCGTCCGGAGGTGGACCTCCGTCGAGCGGTAGGCCCCGAGGGCGAACTGGAGGCGTTCGAAGTGCTCGCCCAGTCGCAGGCGCCTGATCCGGTCGCCGTCGTCCGTCAGGTGGACGTCGTCGACGACAACTGTCCACGCCTCGCCGGCGTCGCTGTCCAGCGAGTCCGACGCGGAGTCCGTGGCCGGCGACCAGTCGATCTCCAGTTTCGTCGCGTCGGCTCGCGTCGTCTCGGCCAGCTCGCGCAGGTCCCACGAGACGACTGCGGGCGCGTGCGGCCGGACGGTCTGTGCGTCCGATTCGACGACGCCAGTGTCGTCGCCGAAGAGCCCATCGTCTACGTAGTGCAATCGAAACCGCACCGAGATAGCCACGTCGCTCCCCGGGATCCGGCCGGGCGTGACCGTCGCGAACAGGGAGGGGTTCGCGACGAGGTCGGCGTTTCGGACGCGTTCCTCGTTCTCGATGCGTCCGGCAGTTCGGTCCGTCGTCGCCGCCAGCGCGTGGTCGCCGCTCGTGACGGCAGCCGGTCGCTCAGACTTCGCGACCCGGTCGAGCGTCGTCTCACCGACGCCGCGCCAGCCGGCCAGGCCCGACTCGAAGTCGCCCAGAGTGACGGCATCGTCGCTCGTCTCAGCCGCCCCGCTCGCGGGCACCGCACCGCCGGCGAGCGCCGCGGCAGTCGTGGCCCCTATCCCCTTCAGCACGTTTCGACGCGTCGCTGACCCAGTCGACCCCCATGTACCTTCCATTTTCAGGTCCGAAAGACCTCGGCCACCACTCAAAACGTTACCCCCTAATCGCTTAGCCCGGGGAATGCACGTCGACGAGCGGAACGAACCCCTTCGTTAGCCTTTAGCCGAACGGCGTCGAATCCCGGACAATGACCGCTCAGGCCACGGAGTCGCGCGAACTCGCGACCGTCATCGGGCTCGAGGTCCACGTCCAGCTCGAGACCGAGACGAAGATCTTCTGCGGCTGTTCGACCGACGTGGGCGACGACGAGCCCAACACCCACACCTGCCCGGTGTGCCTCGGCCTCCCCGGCGCGCTCCCGGTCGTCAACGAGGCGGCCGTCGAGTCGGCGGTGAAGGTCGGCAAAGCCATCGACGCCGACGTCCCCGAGGAGACCACCTTCCACCGGAAGAACTACTATTACCCCGACCTGCCGAAGAACTTCCAGATCACCCAGTACGACGCGCCAATCTGCCAGGACGGCACGCTGGAGTTCTCCCACGAGGGCGAGCGCCGCGCGGTCGACATCCGACGGGCCCACCTCGAAGAGGACCCCGGGTCGATCAAGCACGTCCGCGACGGCAGCGGCCCGCTGGAATCCCGGACGACGGGCATCGACCGGGCGGACTACACCCTCATTGACTACAACCGCGCCGGCACGCCGCTGATGGAGATCGTCACCCAGCCCGACTTCCGCGCGCCCGGTGAGGTTCGAGCGTTCCTCGAAAAGCTGGAGGAGGTCCTGGAGTACCTGGGCGTCTTCGACGCGACGCGGGACGGCAGCCTGCGCATCGACGCCAACCTCTCGCTGGTCGACGCCGACGACGTGGGCGACGACGGCGACATCGACGAGTCGGTCCTCGAAGACGCCAACCGCACCGAGGTCAAGAACATCTCCAGCCACCGGGGCGCCGAACAGGCCCTGGCCTTCGAGGCCTCCCGGCAGAAGAAGCTCGTCCAGTCCGGTCGCGAGGTCGCCCAGGAGACCCGCCACTTCAACGAGACCCACGGCAACACCGTCGGGATGCGCTCGAAGGAGGAGGAGAAGGACTACCGCTACTTCCGCGAGGCCGACCTCCCGCCGCTCCGCGTGAGCCACTGGAAGGAAGAGATCGCCATCCCGGAACTCCCCGACGCCCGCCGCGAGCGCTTCGTCTCGGAGTACGGCCTGAGCGACGAGGCGGCCTCGAAGCTCACCAGCACCAAGCAGGTCGCGGACTTCTTCGAGAGCGTCGCCGAGCGCTTCGACGCCGACCTGGCCGCGACCTGGGTCGCCGACGAACTGCTGGGCGAACTCAACTACCGCGACATGCAGATCACCGACGTCGAGGACCGCTTCGACGAGGTGACCCGCCTCGTCGAACTCGTCGCCGAGGACGAGATAACCGCCAAGAACGCCAAGGAGACCGTCCTGCGCGGGATGCTCGACAACGGCGAGGACCCGGACAGCATCGTCGAGGCCGAGGACCTGGGCAAGACGAGCGGCGACGAGATACAGGCGGCCGTCGAGGACGCTATCGACGAGAACCCCGACGCCGTGTCGGACTTCCACGACGGCGACGACGGCGCCATCAACTTCCTGGTCGGCCAGGTTATGCAGAAGACGGGCGGGAGTGCGGACCCCGGCGAAGTGAACGGGCTGTTGCGGGAGGAGCTGGAAGGGTAAACACGATTTCAGCGGGAGGCGATACGACATGAGCAAAACCGAATCCGCCGTCGAAGACACCGTGCTGACGGACGTCCTCGGCCCCCACGCCAAGGTGAAGATACTGACCGCGCTGCTGGGCGAAAACGACCGGGATCTCGACGCGACCGAGATCGCCCGCCTCGCGGGTATCGACCGGAGCACGTTCTACGAACACCTCGACGACCTGCTCGGCTACGAGCTGATCGAGGAGACGCGTCGCGTGGGCAACAGCCAGAAGTACGCGATCAACCGGGACAACCCCGCCGCAGAGGACCTGGCCCAGATGGAGTGGGACCTGCTCGAGTACGTGGACGAGTCGGAGTAGACGGAAGCAGCAGAACCTACGCCAGCGACTCGTCGACGACGCCCTCCGTCAGGTCCGACAGCGGCGCCGTCAGTTCGTAGCTCGGCGTTCGCAGGTCGATGGGCGACGTCGAGGAGAGGCCGCTGAAGTGCAGCGTCATCTGGTAGCTCCCGTCGTCGGCGATTGGCACGGCTTCCTGCTGGTCGCTCGCCTCGTGGCTGGCCCAGGCGTACTTCCCGGCGTCCGCCGGGTCCGACTGGCCGCGGATTTCGAAGCTGGCGTTCGACGCGCTGCCGGTCGTCGGATAGCCGTTGTCTATCCAGGCGCCGAATCCTTCGTCGATGGCGTAGACGTCTTCGTACCCCTCGGCGATCAGTTCGCCCGCGCGGAGCGACGAGAGGTGGTGGGGACACCGGCAGTAACAGACGATACGCTGGTCCTGGGACCACTCGTCGGTCGGGTCGTCTTGCCGTGATTTCGACCAGTCCTCGACGCGACGGGCGGTACTCAGGACTGCGTCGGTGATGTGCGCCTCGTCGTACTGGCGCTGGCCGCGGGCGTCCACGAACTTCGTGTCGGTCTCCTGGTGCCACGTGTGGGATTCGTCGACGGGTACTAGCGGCACCTGCTCGTCGCCGACGTCCAGCGTCTGGTACTCAGATTCCGTCCCCGAGCCCGATCCACCGCCGAGACACCCCGCGAGACCGCCTGCCAGCGCCGCGGCCGACGTCAGGAAGGTTCGCCGATTCATATTGACGAATAGTTAGTCGAAAGGAATGATAAAGTCGTCGGGAGCGGTCGCCGGGCGCGCCACTACTCCGCGTCGGCGTCGGCATCGAACCGCAGGAGGAACGCGAACAGCGCCGCCGCGAGCAGTTCGACGCTCTTGATGAATCCCTCGACCGGTTCGACGACGTAGTGTTCGGCGATGGTTCCCAGGATGCCCCCGCCGTGGGAGTGGCCGCCGCCGGCGCCGGGGGCAGCCGACCCCGTCAGGAAGGCGCCGTGGCCCGTCTCGTGCCAGAACACCCAGCCGAGAAAGGAGAGCACCATCAACGCCAGGCCGATCTGGTAGGCCCGGCGGAGCGAGAGCTTGTCGTGGATGACGAGGTAGGGCCCCGACAGGAGCGCGAGCGCGAAGGCGACGAAGAGGAACGGCCGCGGGTCCGGCGGCAGGCCGCGCGAGGCCAGGTCGAGGAGGGCGGTCCCGTAGATGAGGCTCCGCGGGAACCCCCACCAGAGGTGGTAGGCCGCGGTGACGAACACGAGGGCGGCGACGGTGGCTCGCGCCGCGCGGACGTACCGGTGATCCATGTCCGAAACGCCGGCGAGCGAAGCCAAGAGCGCGTCGATACGCGCCGAGAACGGGACACCACCGCGCACGTGTGCGAGCGCAGGCACGAGCACGCGCCTGGCGCGGACACCCGCGCCCGCCCAACCGGGCGCACACACGCGCTATCTGCCGATTTCGGACGAAACACTTTTGGATGCACCTCGCCCTATCCACCTGTAATGAGCGAGCAATCTGGTGATGTCTCGTGGAGCTGATCATCACCGAGAAGGAGAACGCTGCCCGCCGGATCGCGGAGATCCTCAGCGAGGGGAGCGCGCAGGCCGAGCGCAAGAACGGGGTCAACGTGTATCGCTGGGGCTCGAAACGCGTGATGGGGCTCTCGGGCCACGTCGTGGGGGTCGACTTCCCGCCCGAGTACTCCGACTGGCGCGACGTCGAGCCGGCGGAACTGGTCGACGCCGACGTCGTCAAGTCGGCGACCCAGGAGAACATCGTCGAGACGCTCCGCTTCCTCGCCCGCAAGGCCGAGGAGGCCACCATCGCGACTGACTACGACCGCGAGGGGGAACTCATCGGCAAGGAAGCGTACGAGCTGATCCGTGACGAGACGGACGTCCCCGTCAAGCGAGTCCGCTTTTCCTCCATCACCGAGCGGGAGGTCCGGAACGCCTTCGCGAACCCGGACGACCTCGACTTCGACCTGGCCGCCGCCGGCGAAGCCCGCCAGATCATCGACCTGGTCTGGGGCGCCGCGCTGACGCGCTTTCTCTCCCTCTCGGCGCGCCAGCTCGGCAACGACTTCATCAGCGTCGGCCGGGTCCAGTCCCCGACGCTGAAGCTCATCGTCGACCGCGAACGCGAGATCGAGGCCTTCGACCCGGAAGACTACTGGGAGATCTACGGCGACCTGACCAAGGGCGCCGAATCCTTCGAGGCCCAGTACTTCTACGACGACGACGGCACCGAGGCCGAGCGCGTCTGGGACGAGGAGTCGGCCGAGGCCGCCTACGAAGCCATCGCGAGCACGGACGCCGCGACGGTCACCTCGGTCCGTCGGCGGACCCGTACCGACGACCCGCCGGAGCCGTTCAACACCACGGCGTTCATCTCCGCCGCGAGTTCGCTCGGTTACTCCGCCCAGCGCTCGATGTCCATCGCCGAGGATCTGTACACCGCCGGGTACATGACCTACCCGCGGACGGACAACACGGTGTACCCGGACGACCTGGAACCGGACGAACTGCTCGACGAGTTCGTCGGCGACTCGACGTTCGGCGAGCACGCCGAGATGCTGCTGGAGCAAGAGGAGATCGTGCCGACGGAGGGCGACGACGAGACGACCGACCACCCGCCCATCCACCCGACCGGCGAGATTCCCGCGCCGAGCGAACTCGGCGAGGATGAGTGGGAAGTGTTCGAACTCGTCGTCCGCCGCTTCTTCGCGACGGTGGCCGAGCCCGCGAAGTGGGCCCACCTCCGTGTGGTCGCCGAGGCGGCCGACCACTCGCTCAAGGCCAACGGCAAGCGCCTGGTCGAACCGGGGTACCACGAGGTCTATCCGTACTCCAGCGCGAGCGAGAACTTCGTCCCCGCCGTCGAGGAGGGCGAGGAACTCGCGCTGTCCGACGTCGAGCTCCAGGCCAAGCAGACCCAGCCGCCGCGCCGGTACGGCCAGTCCCGGCTCATCCAGAAGATGGAGGAACTTGGCCTCGGGACGAAGGCGACCCGGCACAACACCATCGAGAAGCTGTACGACCGGGGCTACATCGAGAACGACCCGCCGCGGCCGACGACGCTGGCCACGGCTGTCGTCAAGGCGGCCGAGGAGTTCGCCGACCACGTCGTGAGCGACGACATGACCGCCCAACTGGAGGCGGACATGTCCGCCATCGCCAACGGCGAGGCGACGCTCGACGACGTCACCGTGGAGTCCCGCGAGATGCTGGAGGCGGTGTTCGAGGAACTCGCCTCCTCCCGCGAGGAGGTCGGTGAACACCTCCAGGAGTCACTCAAGGCCGACAAGCGACTCGGTCCGTGTCCCGACTGCGGCGACGACCTGCTCGTTCGCCGCTCGCGCCAGGGGTCGTACTTCGTCGGCTGCGACGGCTTCCCGGAGTGTGAGTACACGCTGCCGCTCCCCTCGACGGGCGACCCGCTCGTCATCGAGGAGACCTGCGAGGAACACGAGATGAACCACGTGAAGATGCTCGCCGGACGGGACACCTTCGTCCACGGCTGTCCCCGCTGTGAAGCGGAGAAGGCCGACGAGACCGAAGACGAGGTCATCGGGGTGTGTCCGGAGTGTGGGGAGGAGCACGACGGAGAGTTGGCGATCAAGCGCCTCCGCTCTGGCTCCCGACTCGTCGGCTGTACGCGCTACCCCGACTGCGACTACTCGCTCCCGCTGCCGCGCAACGGCGACATCGTCGTGACCGAGGCACGCTGTGAGGAACACGACCTCCCGGAGATCGAAATCCACGACCAGGCCGGCGACGGGGCAGATGATGTGGCTGACGACAGGGCTGACGACGAGGAAGGCGATGACGCCGACGACGACGGACCGTGGGAACTGGGCTGTCCCATATGCAACTTCGAGGAGTACCAGGCCCGCCAGCGCGTCGACGACCTGGAGGACCTGTCGGGGATCGGCGGCGCGACCGCCGAGAAACTCGCCGACGTCGGCGTCGACTCGGTGGACGACCTGAAGGACGTCGAACCGGGCGAGGTTGCCGCCACCGTCCAGGGCGTCACCGCCAAACAGGTCGAGGAGTGGCAGGAGACGCTGGACGGCGAAGGCGAAGCACCCGCCGCGGACTGACCGAGTTCCTGTTTTCTGACCCGGCGGCCGTCGACTCGATGGCTACAGCGTCGTCGAGACGCGTTCGCCGCTGACGACCTCGGGGATGATCACCTCGTCGGCGCCCGCGCGGCGGGCAAGCGTCTCGTCGGTCTCGTCGCCGACGCGGACCACCAGCCGGACCGTCGGCGCCAGCTGGCTCGCCGCGAGGACGATCTGGATGTTCGCATTCGAGTCGTCGATGGCGCCGACGACGGCGCTGGCCCGCTCGATGCCCGCGTCGCCGAGGGTCTCCTCGCGTCTGGCGTCCCCCCGCACCGCGAGGACGCCGTCGTCGATGGCCTGGTCGTACTGTGCCTCCTGGGTCTCGACGACGACCACGTCGCGACCGGCGTCGTCGAGGCTGCGAGCCACGGTCTTGCCGAAGGTGCCGTAGCCGCAGACGACGACGTGGTCGTCGAGGTCGCCGATGGTGGATAGTTGCTGCATCGCTCTGAGTTCCTCGCGCATCTGTCCGCCGAACGCCGCCGTCAGGACCGTCTCGCCGGTCCACAGCCCCGTGAGTACGAGCCCCGTCAGCACGACGATGGCGTACCCCTTCACCAGCGTCGCCGGCCCGTCGTGGTTCTGGAAGTGCAACTCGATGCTCGTTGGGTCGAGCAACCAGAACAGCGCGTCGACGACGCCGACGCCGCCGAGGGCGGTGAAGCCCGCGACGCCAGCGAGGACGACGGCCGCGAACGCGGCGATCGGTCTGAGGGCGTGTCTGAGCAGTGGTCGACGGAGCAAGCCGCCGAGCGGAACAGGTGCCACGTAGTGATGGTGTGTGGTAGTTCGTATCAAATGGGCGTTCGTGGCGAGATTTGCTATTGTGTGGGTTGTTTGTTGGGGATTTTCGTTTGATTCGGGCGTGTTTCGAGTGAATGGGTGTGTTAGTGGGTCGGTGCTGGGAGAAACGAGCCCGCAAACAACCAGAAAGCCCTCAGCGTGCTCGACTTGCGCGGACCCGCTGCGCGCGCTCGTTCCTCGCGTGCTTGCGGGTCCGGGCTTCGCCGACCACGCCTCGCCCTTTCATTCCTCCAGGTCCCGCATCGCTCGCGCGATGAAACGCGCTCGCGATTGACTCCACCACCCCTCCCCGGATTCGGCGCGTCCGCGCCGAATCACGCTTCCTGCCCGCCCAGCATCCGGCTGGCCGGGAACGCGTCCCCGAGCAACGCGAGGGGCGCGCGACCTGGGGAAGGGCAGGGCTGCGGTGTGGTGCCTGGAGGACTGAAAGGGCGAGGCGCGGTCCGGGAACCCCGGTCCACCAAGCACCGCAACGCAGTGAGGAGCGCAGGTGGACCGCGGGACCGGAGCGCGCCGAGGGCTTTCGAGGTGTTGGGCGTCGTGGTCACAGCAGCTCCGCCAGATCGCTCGGCCCTTCATCTGTATCGATCACATCACGCGAGATACCGAACACCTAGAAGCCGATGTGGGAGGTCGAACTCGGGCCGTCGTCGTCGCCCTCGCCGATGCCGCCCTCGTGGGCGAAGGTGTACTCGTCGTCGGTCAGGAAGATCGCTTCGTCCTTGACGACGAGGTCGACGTCGGGGAGGGTCGTGTCGGCGGCGTCGCCGTTGTCGCAGTAGCCCGAGCAGGCGTCGAACATCGAGCCGTGTTTCGGGCAGATGATCTGCCCGTCGCGCATGGCGACGCCGCGGCCGGTGTCGAATCGCTGGGCCTCGTGGGTACAGCGGTTGACGAACGCCCGCACGGGTCGGTCCTCTTCGTCGCAGGGAACGACGATCAGCTCCTCCTCGGCGCCGTACTCGTCCGTCGCTGTGAAGCGATAGGAGCGGTTCTCGCGGACGTCGGAGACGGTGGTGAGTTCGGTTCCCGTCGGCATGGGTGAATCGAGTGGTTTCGGCGACTAAGTTCTGTGGGCGGTAGACGAGGCCGACGGGTTCGCGGGCTTCCGCGAGACGGCGACCAAGACCAACTCGCTGGTGGACCGCCTCCGGAAGCTCACCCTCCCCGCCGTGGACGACGTGCGCGAGGGGCTGGAAAGCTACGTCGAGACGATGGAGCGTGCCGAGGAACTCGAAGAGAAAATCCAGCGAACCGACGACCTGATCGACGAAATCGTCTACGAGCTGTACGGGCTGACCGACGAGGAAATCGAGATCGTGGAAGATGCGGTGGGCGAGGACTGAGTACCGCGAGCGAGCGGAGTGAGCGAGCGGCCTTTTTCGCCACCGGGAGAGCAAGCTCTCCCGAGCCCACCCTCGCTTCGCTCGCGTGGACCACGTTTTTCGAGGAGTGGTTCCCGCAGCGAACGGAGCGGGCGCGAAGCGCCCGCGATTGTTCGAACGGGGAACGGAGTGACCCGTGAGAACGAAGTGAGCGAGGAAACCCGACGATGAAAAAGGTGGTCGTGTAGGAGCTGTACGGGCTGACCGACGAGGAAATCGAAATCGTGGAGGCAGCGGTGGGCGAGGACTGAAGAGACGACCTCGAATTTAAATGCCATCGGGACCCACCTGTTTTCATGGGAATCGTCCGGGACAGCGAACACAGCAACGGTGCGCCAACCGTGGAAGGGACGGGAATACGGGTGAAGGATATAGCAACTGCCTACGAGCACAGTGGGTACGAGCCCGACGAGATTACCCAGTTGTATCCCGATCTCTCGCTGGGTGACGTTCACCGCGCGCTGGCGTTTTACTACGACCACATCGACGACTTCCGATCAGCCGGTTCCGAGTCTGCGCCTGCATGACGCCCCCGTTGTATTGCGACGAAAGTATCTGGATTCCCGTCGCCGACGGACTCCGTCGTCGTGGGTGGGAGGTACGTACAGTCCGAGACGAGGGAACCCTGGGTGATCCTGACCGGGACAGCTGCAGTACGCGACGGAACGGGACTGGATCGTCGCGACGTTCGACGACGACTTTCTTTCCCTCGTCGAAGGCGAGGGGTTAGACCACGCAGGCCTGATATACGTTCAGCAAGCGGGACGCAAGATCGGTGACGTCGTGAAGGCCGTCGATACGTGTCTCGAAGCATTCGAAGAGACTGAGCAGGATATTCACTATCTATAGCCGAGCAGTACGGACTGATCAACGAGGAAATCGAAATTGTCGAAGAGGCGGTGGGAAGGAATTGAGTACCGCGAGCGAACGGAGTGAGCGAGCGGCCTTTTTCGCCCACGTTTTTCGAGGAGTGGTGCCGGAGCGACGCGACGGCACCCGACGAAGAAAAAGGTGGTTCCGAAGCGGTTTTACCGTCCGGCGAGAGTCACTCACCAACATGAGCGACTGGGCGGACTGGGACCACATCGTGAAGATCGACCCGGACAAGACGCTGGTCGAGGGGGAGACGTTCGAGGACGTCGCGGCGACGGGCACCGACGCCATTGAGGTCGGCGGCACGACCGGCATGACCGAGGAGAAGATGGCCCGCGTCGTCGAGGCCTGCGGGAAACACGACGTACCGGTGTACATCGAGCCCTCCAACCCGGCCTCGGTCGTCCACAGCGACCTCCACGAGGGCTACCTGGTCCCGGTGGTCCTCAACGCGGGCGACGTGACGTGGATCACCGGCGCCCACAAGGAGTGGGCCCGCATCGACGACGGCATCGACTGGTCGCGCACGTGGACGGAGGGGTACATCGTCATGAACCCCGAGGCTTCCGTCGCCAGCTACACGCAGGCTGACTGCGACCTCGAGGCGGACGACGTCGCGGCCTACGCCGAAGTCGCCGAACACCTGCTGGGCCAGGACATCGTCTACGTCGAGTACTCCGGGACCTTCGGCGACCCCGAGATCGTCGAGGCCGCCGCGGCGACCCTCGACGAGGCCACGCTGTTCTACGGCGGCGGCATCCACGACTACGACTCCGCGCGCACGATGGCCGCCGTCGCCGACACCGTCGTCGTCGGCGACCTGGTCCACGACGAAGGCGTCGACGCGGTCCGCGAGACGGTCGAAGGGGCCAGGGACGCACAGCCCGCCGCACCGACTGGCGAGTAGTTCTTCCCTCGACCACATTCTGTGACTTCGACGCATGGGTTCTCGCTCTACAACGGGCGCCTCCGGGATGTGGTCGGTACAGGGAGTGGAGTGAGCGATCGGTTGGGTTACGGGATTGTCGGTCTTCGCACGAAGTCAAACAACTCGAAAGCCCTCAGCGCGCTCGACGCGCCCTGTGCGGGATATCCTCGCTCCTCCGTCGCTCGGATAGGGCCCGCGCAGGCCACGCGAGCCCGCCTCGCCCTTTCAGTCCGCCAGGCACAGCCTCGCTCGTGCGATGAAACGCACTCACGATTGACTCCGCCACCCCTCCCCGGTCGCTCGCCGGACGGCGAGCGACACGCGTCCTGACCGCCCTGCAACCGCCCGGCCGGGAGGCCGTCTCGTCGGCCGACCAGGGGAAGGGCAGGGCTGCGGTGCGGTGCGGGCCTCGGAGGACTGAAAGGGCGAGGCGCGCTCCGGGAACCCCGGACCGATAAGCACGCGAGGAACGAGCGCGCGCAGTCGGTCCGCGGGACTGGAGCCCGCCGAGGGCTTTCTCGGTGTTGGCGGTGCCGTTTCTTCCAGCACCAACTCAGAAGAACCACCCACTCAGTTCACATACGGACATCCCAGAGGCCGGGAGCGCGTCTCCGAGCAAACGCGAAAGAGGCGACCGAATCGCGGGATCCACCCGTTAGAAGACGAAGCGTTCGAAGAGGCGGCGCAGGATCGTCGACCGCTTGGCGCCCTGTGGGTGGACCTGGATGGCCGTGCAGTCGACGGCGTCGACGATGCGGTCGGCGGGGCGGCCGAACAGGCTGCCGGTGATCCGGCCGCCGTCGGTGCCGATGACCAGCAGGTCTGCCGGGTCGATGGCCGAGACGATGTCGCGGGCTGGGTCATCGGAGTCGACGATTTCCCGGTGGACGGGGACCGAACACAGTTCCTCGAGTTCGGCGAGGTACTCGGTGATGGTCTCGCGCTGGGCGTCGGTCGCAGTGCCCTCGATGGGGTAGAGCAGGTCGATGCGTGACCCGGTCTCGGTCGCCAGGGCGCTCGCGACGGCGATCCGCTCGGGGTCGAACGGGCCGTTGTCGGTGACGACGGTGATCGTGTGTATGCGGTCGAGGTCCCGGTCCTCGACGAGGAGGACGTCACACGGCGCGTTGCGGGTGATCCACTCGATGCCGGTGCCGAACACGGACGCGTAGAGGGGGTCGTCCCGGCGTGCCAGGAGCAGGAAGTCCGGGTCCTCGTGGTCGGCGAAGTTGACGATGGCTCGCTCGGCGTCGTGGCTGACGATCTCGCCGTAGCGGATCGGGACGTCGAACTCCGCAGTGAGTTCCTCCGTCTGGCGTTCGAACTTGACGTCGGCGGGCGACTGCGTCTCGGAGGCGTGTTCGAGCGTGGCCTGGTCGGGAACCTCGTCGAACTGGACGACGGTGACCGAGCCGTCGTTCTTGCGGGCGACGTCGGCCGCGATCCGGAGGAGTGACCGTTCACGTTCCTCGCTCGTGTGCTCGGTGATGGCCACCAGTACCTCGTAGCCCGTGACGTCGTCGAAGGCCGACTTCGTCCGCTCGACGGCCTTGCGGCCGACGCTCCGGCGGACCACGTCCGTCGCGGCGCCCTCGCGGTCGACCTTCTCGCGGGCGTAGACGGCGTACCAGAGGATCGAGCCGACGGTGATGACCAGGGCTCCGAGGAGCGGGATGGTTCCCATGAACCCGATGAGCAGGAAGCCACCGAGGATGCCGGCGATCTGGGTCCACGGGTACAGCGGCGACTCGAAGGAAGGATCGTAGTCGCCGACAGCGCCCTCGCGGAAGGCGATGACGGCGCCGTTGACGAGCGCGAACACGACGATCTGGAAGGCGCTGGCGAGCTTGGCGATCTCGGCGATGGGGACGAAGGCGATGAGGATCAGCATCACGGCGCCGGTGAGGGTAATCGCTCGCACCGGTGTTCCGTACTTCTCGTGGATCTCCGTCAGCGACGGGGGCGCCAGGTCGTCGCGGGCCATCGCGAACGGGTAGCGCGACGAGGAGAGGATACCCGCGTTGGCGGTGCTGACGAGGGCCAGCACCGCAGCGGCGATGATGGCGTACACCCCCACTGACGCCAGCGACGCCTCGGCGGCGTGTATCATCGGGACGTCGGAGTCGCTGAGCAGGTCCGGCGTGGTGACGCCGACCATCACGACGACGATGAGGACGTACAGCAGCGTGGTGAACGTCAGCGATCCGAGGATGCCGAGCGGGATGTTCCGGTCGGGATTCTCCACTTCCTCGGCGACGCTGGCTATCTTCGTCACCCCCGCGTAGGAGACGAAGACGAGGCCGGTCGCCGCCAGGAGGCCGCCCGACCCCTCGTCGAAGAAGCCGCCGTAGTAGGCCGGCGTCGTATCGGGCAATCCGCCGATAACGAACCACAGCAGCGCGGCGAGCATCACGGCGACGATGCCGACCTGCAATCGACCGGTCTGCTTGGCGCCCAGCATGTTGACGACGATGAGGACCGCCGCGAGCCCGAGGGCGACGGGTTTCTGGGGGAGGTCGAACAGGTACAGCATGTAGGGGACGCCGCCGACGAGCGCGAGTGCGCCCTTGAACGACAGGGAGAACCAGGTGCCGACGCCGGCGATGGTGCCCAGCAGCGGCCCCATCCCGCGCTCGATGTAGATGTAGGTCCCGCCGGCCTCCGGCATCGCCGTCGCCATCTCCGACTTCGAGAGGGCGGCTGGGAGCACGAGCACGCCGGCCAGCAGGTACGCGAGGATGACTGCCGGCCCGGCCGTCTCCAGCGCGAGGCCCGGGAGGATGAAGATGCCGCTCCCGACCATCGCACCGATGCTTATCGCTATCACCGCGAACAACCCGAGGTCTCGTTCTAGTTCCTTTGGCATGTCAGTAGTCGTCGACTGGCAGCAGTCTCGTCGATACGTCGCAGCGGGCCTCCGTCGGAACGTCGCGGGGCCGATTCGGTGAGCTGTCCGTCACGTTATCTGTAGAGACGAAATCATTTCAGTGTTCGATCGGTCCACACCACCGTCGGTCATCGGTTGGATAGCTAGGTATCCCTCCCGCATCCCGATAAAGAGCCCGATTGAATTGCGGATGCGTGAATATATAGACTATATTTTGTGGGGTCGTCCGAAAGTAGTGGCCGAACCCGGTGTCTCTCCGACGTCCGATGCCGGTCGCAGCGAACGACGGAGTTCGACCGACGCGAGTCAGACGTCGACGTCGAACTCGTGGAACTGGTGTTCGTACTCGTTACGGATGAGGTCCTCGTCGACGACTTCGAGGCCCAGCGCGTCCAGATCCTGGCCGATGCGGCTGAGGTCGTCACCGTCGGTGCCGATGGCCTCGACGTGGACGTTCTCCGTTCCCGTCGTTATCTCGCGGACGGCGACGACGCCCGGTACCTCCAGCGCGTCCCGTGCGAGTTCTTCGCGCTCGGGTATCGGGGCGGTACAGACGATGAGCGTCCGGAGCTGGTAGCCCGCCTTCTCGTAGTTCACTTCGGGCCGATAGCCCATCAGAATGCCTGCGTCCTCCAGTTTTCGGATCCGGTTCCGGACGGTGCTCGCCGAGACGCCGACGTTCCCGGCGACGTCGCTGGCCGAGGTCTTCCGGGCGTCACACTGCAACGCGTGGATAATCCGCTTGTCGAGGGGGTCGAGCGGCTCGTCGTTCATACCCTGGCTCTGGCGTGACGGACAGTAGGCCTTTTCCCTGTGGGCACCGGCCGTCGGCGACCGAAAAGACGGTTTTTAAGGCCGGTCCTCCAGAACGGGCACGTATGGACGACCGCACCTACACGGCCGACGCCGAGCCGGGCGACACGGTCACTGTCGCCGGCTGGGTCCACGAGGTACGGGACCTCGGTGGCATCGCCTTCCTGATTTTGCGAGACACCACGGGCAAGATCCAGGTCAAGTTCGAGAAAGACGAGATGGCCGACGAGCTCGTGGAGACGGGGCTGAACGTCCAGCGCGAGTCGGTCATCTCGGTCACCGGCGACGTCGAGGAGGAGCCCCGCGCCCCGACCGGTGTCGAGATTACGCCCGACTCCGTCGACGTCGTCTCCGAGGCCGACCCCGAACTCCCGCTCGACCCCTCCGGGAAGGTCGACGCCGAACTCTCGACGCGGCTCGACAACCGCACGCTCGACCTGCGAAAGGACGAGACGAAGGCGATCTTCGAGATCCGCGCCGAAGTGCTCCGTGCCGTCCGCGAGCAGTTCCGCGAGATCGGTTGCACAGAGATCAACACGCCGAAGATCGTCGCCACGGGGACCGAGGGCGGCACCGAGCTGTTCCCGATCACCTACTTCGGCCGCGAGGCGTTCATGAACCAGAGCCCGCAGCTGTTCAAGCAGCTGATGGTCGGCTCCGGCCTGGAGCGAGTGTTCGAGATCGGTCCGATCTTCCGCGCCGAGGAACACAACACGCCGCGGCACCTCAACGAGGCAACCAGCATCGACTTCGAGTCGGCCTTCGCCGACCACGAGGACGCCATGGACGCCTGCGAGTCCGTCGTCCGCGCCGCCTACGAGGCCGTCGAGGCGAACTGCCAGGACCAGCTCGAAGCGCTGGACCTGGCCGACGAGTTCGAGGCGCCCGCCGACAGCTTCCCCCGGCTCACCTACGAGGAGGCCATCGAGCGCATCAACGCCACGGGCGAACTCGACGAACCGCTCGTCTGGGGCGACGACCTCCCCACCGAGGGCGAGCACGCGCTCGGCCAGGACGTCGGCGAGCACTACTTCATCACCGACTGGCCCAGCGAGATCAAGCCCTTCTACATCATGGACAAGGACGACGACGTCTCCACCGGCTTCGACATGATGCACCCGACGATGGAACTGGTCTCGGGTGGGCAGCGCGAACACCGCTACGACCAGCTCGTCGCTGGCTTCGAACAGCAGGGCCTCGACCCCGAGGCCTTCGACTACTACACCCGAATGTTCAAGTACGGCATGCCGCCCCACGCCGGCTGGGGGCTGGGCGGCGAGCGCCTCGTCATGACGATGCTCGGGCTCGGTAACATCCGCGAAGCGGTTCTCTTCCCGCGAGACAGGCAGCGTCTGTCGCCCTAGACGAACCGTTCCGCGACCGCTTTTCAGCGCAGTCTGCGAGTCCAGCCCCTGCTCAGAACAGTCCACTCAGCGTCGCCGACGAGAGCCAGAACGCGACCAGCTGGCCACCGCCGACCATCGCAACCCCGAGGAGACCTGCGCCGTAGACCCGTCGCCGGAGTTGCGACGCCGCCGCGTCGAGGTCGCCGCGGATCAGGACGGCGTCGCCCTCGGAGCCGTCGCCGACGGTGTAGTCGGCGTGGGTCCCGAGCAGGTCGTCCGGTGGCGCCTCGTCGACGACCACCTGCCCGGGCTCGTCGCCCTGCCGGGGCGTCCCGACGACGGTGACGTGCTCGTCGGCGGGGACGAACTGCTCGACGAAGGTGAGCGACTTCTCCCGGTCGTCGGGGTCCGGTAGCGCCTCGTGGTCCCGGAGGAACGCCCCATCCGTCCGGCCGGGGAGGTCCTCGTCCGGATCGACAGTCCGGTGTAACTCGGCGTCGGTGAACGCCCGGGCCCGTCCGGCCTCGACGCGGACCGCGCCGCCGCCGAGCGTGAACGGGACGTGCTCGACGCCGCTCGCGATGGCGCTCCACGTCTTCCGGAACCCGATCCGTCGCCGCCGCTGGACCACCCACTCCGTGTGGACGGCGGGAACGCCGGAGAACGGAGTCCTCGCGTCGGTCTCGCTCTCGACGGATGGCACGCCAGAGACCGCCACGAGTTCGTCGCTCGCGCCCGGTGGGACAGCGTCCGGTCCGTATCGCGTCGCCCGAGCGAGGAGGCGGTGTTCGTCGAGCGAACTGGCCGCGACGGCGACCAGGTAGAACCCCCCGCCGGCCACGGCCGACCCGACCATCCACAGTTCTCCTTCTCCCGCATCCGCGCCGCCCAGGAGCGGCAGGAACATCCACAGGACCGCGACCGCGAACAGTCCGATGCCCTTCGTGCGGTCGAGTTCGACCTGCCGCGACAGGTGGTCGACGACCGCCGGTTCGAACCGCGGAATCGCGAACCCGATGACAATAACTATCCCCACCATCCCTGCGTACGAAACCACGCCCATGGCCGTTCAAGAGAGCAATCCACCAAAAGTCTATCCGCCACGGCAGGCTTCCTCGTCCCCGTTTCCGGCCGCTCCTGATCAGTCGGCCACTTCACCGACGGCGCGCTCGCGCAACTCGCCGGTCATGTGCAACCCGTGTTTGTCCGTTCGCCGGATGATCCGCTTGGCCGCCGCCGAGGAGAGGTACTTGTCCTCGATGGCCGCCCGTGCCACGACGCCGTAGCTGCTGGTGACCGTCGCGCCCAGGCCGTGGGCCAGTGCCCGGAGGTGGGTGTCCTCGGAGAGGACGGCGACGGCGGTCCGGTCGTCGCCGTCGCGGTGGGCCAGCACGCCCGCCAGGACGGCGGCCTCGTGGGTCTCCTCGTCGGTGTCGAGCATCGACGTCGCGCGTTCGAGTGCCTTCGAGGGGACCGCCGTCGAGACGTCCTCGTCTTCGAGGAACTCCGCGACGCCCGTCCGCGCGGGTTCTGAATCGACCTCCGCCTGAACAGCGTCGGGGATGACGAGTCGCCCGTCGAGGTGGGTGAGCAGCGGCAGCTCGCCGATCTGGCCCAGCGAGTGGAGCACCGTGGGCCCCACGTAGATGCGCGTCATAGCTCGGTGGCTTCTTCGACATCGCGCTCGACGTCCTCCGGCGAGAGGTGGGACGTGAGGTGCGTGTCGTGGGCGTAGGCCAGCCACTCGGCCACCGAGCAGTCGGCGATGCGGGCCGCCTCGGCGATGGAGACGTCGTTCGACTGGTAGCGCTCGGCGGCCACGCGGAATCGCATAGTCTCCAGTCCCTCCCTGAGCGCCTTCCTGATCGTCGTACTGCGGTCCTCCGCGAGCAACTCCGCGACCTCGTCGAGGTCGGCTTTCTCCGCTCGTGGCAACCGGGCGCTGATAGTCGGCATGTGTACGCTTTCACACACCGTCCGACATAAATCCGTAGGGTGACCTGGACGCCCGGTAGAGGGTTTATCTGGTCGGCGAACCAACAGGAACCACCGATGGAACTCGACCCCGAGGCACTCGACACGGCGGAGGAGCGCGGCCAGTACTTGCTCGCGAAGGAGTTGCTGACGTTCATCGAGGAGTACGACGACGAGGTCGAGCGGGGCGTTCACGTCGAACGGCTGGAGGCCTACGCGGACGCGCTCGACGAACGGGGCGTCCAGTCGGTCGACGCCGAGCAGATGGACGAACTCCTCGAGGCCGACCGAACGGACGCGGAGACCTGGGTCGATTCGGACGCCATCTACGACGTCGGCGACGGGTTCAGCGCGTTCCCGGCGCGGTGGCACGACGAGCTACGGGGGGAGGAGGACGTCCTGCGGTTCGTCGACGCGATCGACGCCGACCTGGCGGGCGGCGAGAAGGAGACAGCGACGGGGGCCACCGGCGACGGCGTCCCCCAGGACCTCCTGCTGGACGCGGTGAGCGCGCTCGGGCCCTATAGCCGCGACGGCGCGAAGTCGGAAGTCGAACGAATCCGCGAGGAGGGGTACGTCGAAGAACTCGCCGACCAGCACCCGCAGGCGCGGATCCGTCCGACCCACGAGTGACGACCGGGCCTCGCTTCCTGGCGGCGTAACTGCCAAGGATTTTACCGCGGCCACACCGACTGGTGGCCAATGACCGACGTTGCGACGGCGTTCGTGCCCGGCCACGTCACCGGCTTCTTCACCACCGAGCGGGACGACGACCCGACGAAGGCGGGCTCCCGCGGCGGTGGCATCGCTCTGGACGACGGCGTCGAAGTGACGGTCCGGCCCGCCGACGAGACCGCGATTTCGCTCGACGGCGTCGACCTGGAGATGGGCGCGGTCGAGCGAGTGCTCGACGCGCTGGAGGCGACGGCGACCGTCAGCGGGGAGACCGACCTCCCGCTGGGGGCCGGATTCGGCGTCTCCGGCGCGATGGCGCTCGGCACCGCCCTCGCCACGAGCGAGGCCTTCGACCGACCACTCTCCGAGAACGAACTCGTCACGATCGCCCACGGTGCCGAGGTTCAGGCCGGGACCGGGCTCGGCGACGTGGTAGGACAGGCTCGGGGTGGGATGCCCCTCCGCCTGGAACCCGGCGGGCCACAGCACAACTACATCGACGCTATCCCCGAACGCACGCGCGTGGAGTACTACGTCATCGACGAACTCTCGACGGAAGACGTCCTCTCCGGCGACACCCACACGCTCTCGACCGCCGGGCAGCGTGCCCTCTCCCGGGTCGTCGGCGAACCCACCCTGTCGAGTTTCATGCGCGCCTCGCGCCAGTTCGCCCGCGAGGCCGAACTGCTCACGCCCGACGTCCGCGAGGTCGTGATGGACGTGGCCGACGCCGGCGGCGAGGCGTCGATGGCGATGCTCGGCGAGACGGTGTTCGCCCCCGGCAGGGGGCTGACCGACGCCGGCTACGACGCCCAGGTGACGAGCGTCCATCCGGGTGGGGCGACGCTGCTGGAGTGAATTGACGGGATGGTAGACGAGCGGAGTGCTCTCCGCCCCATCCGTGGACTCGTGCTTGCGAGCAGGCGACGCTTCCCGACCGCGAAGCGGGGCGTCGCGCTCCCGCGGACCGCTTCGCGGCGACTCGTCAGGGCATCGGCGGGCCTGGCCCTCCGATCCGGTATAAAGCTGTGTACCGACCAGGACCTCCGGTCCTCGTCCGAGGCGATGCCTTTTCTACAGTCGACGGTGAGCTAATTCTATGACCGACGTCGACGTCCCCGAGAGCCACCCCCGGTACGAGTCCCTCCTCACACGCCATCGCATCGAGGCGGGCGTGGAGAAGGGGATCACCTCGAAGCAGGGTCTCATCGCGCAAGGGCGTGGCGAGGCCTACGACTACCTGCTCGGCGAGCGGACCATCCCGACCGCCGACGCCGCTGCCCGGGCCGCAGCCGCGCATCTCCTCCGGGCCGACCACGCCGTCCTCTCGATCAACGGCAACGTCGCCGCGCTCGTCCCGGGCGAGATGGTCGAACTGGCCGAGGCGACCGGCGCGGACCTCGAAGTGAACCTGTTCAACCGGACTGAAGCGCGGATGGAAGCCATCGCCGACCACCTCCGCGAGCACGGCGCCGAGGACGTCAAAGGACTCACCGCTGACGGACGCATCTCCGGCCTCGACCACGAGCGGGCGAAGGTCGACGCCGACGGCATCGGCGACGCCGACGTCGTCCTCGTCCCGCTGGAGGACGGCGACCGCGCCGAGGCGCTCGCCGAGATGGGCAAGACCGAACTCGTCGTCGACCTGAACCCCCTCTCCCGGTCGGCCCAGACGGCGACGGTCCCCATCGTGGACAACATCATCCGGGCGATTCCGAACGTGACCGAGCACGCCCGCGACCTGGAAGGCGACCCCGAAGCCCAGCAGCAAGCCATCGACGAGTTCGACGCCGAGGCGGCGCTCGACGCCGCCGAGCGGGCCATCCGCGGAGGTGACATCGAATGAGCCTCCCGACGTACGTCTACGCGGACCGGCGGGTGCCCGACGAGGACCGCGTCCGGGAGAGCCTCGAGTCGGAGACCCTCACGAAGTTCGGCGACGACGAACGGCTCGAACGGCTCCACCGCGTGTTCTACCCGGCGTTCCGCGTCGAGTACCAGTACGAAACCGGGAAGGGGAAGCTGTTCGGGACGGAGACGAAGCGGGCCGTCGCCCTGCTCGACGGCCTTTGGGACGACAACGACCGCGCGCTCTCCCAGTACGCCGACGGGACCGACGATCTCGTCCGTCGCGCGACGAACGACTACGACTTCGGCGCCGACGTCCCCGGCCTCGGCCGGTCCGTCCTCCTCCAGTTCCAGGTGACCAACGACCGGGCGGAGTCGCTACTGCACAGCCGCGTCACGGAGTATCGCGAACACGACCGCGACGGCCGTGCGGAGACGGCGAACGTCTTCCTGCGGAAGCTCCGGGAGGCCTACGGGCTACCGGGCGACTTCGACCCCGACGGGTTCGAGGAAGTCCTCGGTATCGATCGGATCTACCTCCCGTTCTGGCTCGCCGAGTTCCACTCGCCCCACAGCGACGACGTCGTGATGGTGAGCTTCCGGGACCCAGCAGAGTCGGTCGACGAGATGCGCCGCGACGCCTGGCTCTCGGAGTACGTCAGCGAGGACCCTCGCCGGCTCGCGACCTACGGCTACGAAGTCGACAGGGACCGGCTCGAACGGAACATCCGTGAGCGAACGAACCAGGACGGGCAGGACGGGCAGGACGGCGAACGGACCGGTTCGCCGGGCGAGGAACGGCGGACGGAAGCGACGAACCGGCGGGAGGACGACGGCGCCCCGACGATCAACCGGGAGTCGCCCGACCCCGTCGAGGAGCGCGAGGTGGTCCAGCCCGACGGCGTCGAGCTGCAGGCCGACCAGCTGGTCGAGCTCGACCCGGACCGGAGCTTCGCCGACGTCGGCGGGATGGCAGGGCTGAAGCAGACGCTCAACCACAAGGTCGTCCGGCCGCTCGAGGACCCCGAGGCGTTCGAGGAGTACGGCATCGGCGTCGTCAACGGCGTCCTCCTGCACGGCCCGCCGGGCTGCGGGAAGACCTACGTCGCGGGCGCGCTAGCCGGCGAGGTCGACCACGCGTTCGTCGAGGTGTCGCCCGCCGACGTGACGAGCAAGTACATGGGCGAGCCCGCACAGAAAGTCCAGGAGCTGTTCGCCGTCGCCCGCGCGAACGCGCCCTGTATCCTCTTCATCGACGAGATCGACGGCATCGCCGGCTCTCGCGACGGGGACAGCAACATGAACTCCAGCGAGCAACAGCTCGTCAATCAGCTGCTGACCGAGCTAGAGGGCATCGCCGACGAGGACGTCGTGGTCGTCGGCGCCACGAACCTCGTCGAGGACGTCGACGGCGCCATCCGCCGGTCCGGTCGCTTCGACGAGCGCGTCGAGGTGCCCCATCCCGGCGCCGCGGCCCGCCGCGAGATACTCAAGATCCACCTCGCCGGCCGCCCGACCGCCGCGGACCTGGACCTCGAACCGACCGTCGAGGAGACGGCCGGCTTCGCCGCGAGCGACCTGGAACTGCTCGCCGAGGACGCCGCCCGGCAGGCGCTCCGCGAGGACGCGCCTATCGGCACCGACCACCTCCGCTCGGCCGCCGAGGAGGCAGAGACGAGCATCGCCGAGTGGGTCGACCCCGCGGCGGTCGCCGAGGACGGCGTCGTCCAGCCCGACGGCGTCGACCTGCAGGCAAGTTCCCTCGTCGACGCCGACCCCGACCGGACGTTCGCGGACGTCGGCGGAATGGGCGAGCTAAAGGACCGCCTCGAAGAGACCGTCCTCGACCCGCTGGAAAACGCCGACGAGTACGAGGAGTACGGCATCGACGTACTCTCGGGGCTGCTCCTCTACGGCCCGCCGGGCTGCGGGAAGACGTACCTCGCAGGCGCACTCGCCGGCGAACTCGACCACAGCTTCGTCGAGGTGTCGCCCGCAGACGTGACGAGCAAGTGGATGGGCGAACCCGCCCAGAACGTCGCCGACCTGTTCGAGGTCGCGCGGGCGAACGCCCCCTGTGTGCTGTTCATCGACGAGATCGACGGCATCGCCGGCTCGCGCCGCGGCGGGATGAACACGAGCGAACAGCAACTGGTCAATCAGTTGCTGACCGAACTCGAGGGCGCGGCCGCGGACGACGTCGTCGTCGTGGGCGCGACGAACTTCGTCGACGACGTCGACACCGCGCTGCGGCGCTCGGGACGGTTCGACGAACGCGTCGAGGTGCCACCGCCGGACGCCGACGCCCGCCGCGAGATACTCCGGATCCACCTCCGGGACCGCCCGGTCGCCGAGGACGTCGACTGGGACCCGGTAATCGAACCGACCGAGGGGTACGCGGCGAGCGACCTCGAACTGCTCGCGGAGGACGCCGCCCGCCACGCGCTCAGAGACGACTCGCCCGTCGCGCAGGAACACCTCGAGATCGCCGTCTGGGAGACCCACTCCAGCATCGCCGACTGGGGCGGCCGCGACCGGTACCAGGACGCAGAGGGAACGACCGATCTGGGTTTCTCGGGGTAACTCTCTTCGTATCACTGCTGCCAGCGTCGATTGCGCGTGGTGAGCTGACTGGTTGCTCGTACGTACGCTGTTCTCCTGACTGGTGCTGACAGGCCCGTCGTCCGCTGGTTAGCAGCCGAGCGACCGGCACCTGGTTCTTCCCCGACATCGGGTGTATCACCGCTCTCGTGGTTCGAACGCCTGTTTCTTTCCGACGCCTGGCCAGAATCCAGCATCGCTCCGTCGCCCGGACAGAACACAGACATCACTCCGGCGCCCGGCCAAACGGAAGGACTATGGTTTCGGCGGTGGTACCACTGGGTGGTATGACTGAGTTCGATCAGTTTAGCGACGTCGGCGAAGCGGAGGTAACGCGCGCCATCGGGCAGGAGTGGACCGAGGAGTTCATGGACTTCTCGGACTCGGACGTCATCATCGTCGGTGGCGGCCCCTCCGGGCTGATGGCGGCCAAGGAACTCTCGGAACGGGGCGTCCAGACGATGGTCGTCGAGAAGAACAACTACCTCGGCGGCGGGTTCTGGCTCGGCGGGTTCCTGATGAACAAGGTGACCGTCCGCTCGCCCGCCCAGGAAGTCCTCGAGGACCTGGACGTCGACTACAAGCAGTCCCAGGACAGCGAGGGCCTGTTCGTGGCCAACGGCCCGGAGGCCTGTTCCGGCCTCATCAAGGCCGCGTGCGACGCCGGGGCCAAGATGCAGAACATGACGGAGTTCACCGACATCGTCATCCGCGAGGACCACCGCGTCGGCGGCATCGTCATGAACTGGACGCCGGTCCACGCGCTGCCCCGGGAGATCACCTGCGTCGACCCCATCGCCGTCGAGGCGGACCTGGTCATCGACGCCACCGGCCACGACGCGATGGCCGTCAAGAAACTCGACGAGCGCGGCGTCCTGAACGCGCCCGGCATCGAGGACTCGAAGACCAACGCCGGCATGGACCAGACCGGCGACGACTCCTACGGCGCCCCCGGTCACGACTCGCCCGGCCACGACTCGATGTGGGTCGGCGAGTCCGAGGACGCCGTCGTCGAACACACCGGCCTCGCCCACGACGGCCTCGTCGTCACCGGCATGGCCACCGCGACGACCTACGGCCTTCCCCGGATGGGCCCCACCTTCGGCGCCATGCTCGTCTCCGGCAAGCGCGCCGCCCAGGTCGCCCTCGACGAACTCGACGTCGACGCTCCCGACGTCGAACTGACCTCTCGCGACGTCGCGACGCCCGCCGACGACTAGCTTCCAGACCGACGGAAGTCGCCTCTGACATCTTCTTCCGTTTCTGCCCGTCCCGAGCGGCGGCGCCGTTTCGTTCCCGCCGGCCCGGATAGAATGTATTACGGGGCTGCACGGAGAGAACCGTCTATGCTTCGGGAGGCAGGGTGGTACTCGTCCGCGATCGAATCGGGTGATCCCGCGTTGGTGGGGGCGGCGCTCCGGGCCGTCCGCATGACCTGGCCGAGCGACCGGGCCCGTCTCGTCGAGGAGAACGTCGACTGGTGCCGGGAACGCTACGGCGACGGCGACCCGTGCCAGCGTCGGGCTGTCGTCCGGTTCCTGCGGGAACTCGCCCGGGCGACGGCGGGTCTCGACAGGGCGGACCGGCCGCGGCCGCGGTCGGCCGCCGACACGTGGTGGGTCGTCGAAGAGATCCTCCTGGCGGCAGTTCGGGACGACGACCCGTCGGTCCGGCGGACGGCCGTCCGCGCGGCGGCGGCCCTGGCGGCGGCCTACGAGCGTTCGCTCGACGACCGGTCGATCGAGCGTCTCACCGGCCGCCTCAACACGCTGGCGACGGCCGATAGCGACGGCGACACCGCAGTTGCGGTCCTCGCGGCATTGCGGACTATCCGCGAGGAAACCGGCCGCGACGTCGCGACCGACGGACTCGCCTGTCCCCGGTGTGGCGACCACGTCGAGCGATACGAACTTCAGGGGAGCCAGTCGCTGTCCTGTGTCGGCTGTGGCTACATGGGCGTCCCCGTCGCGAGCCCGGACGAGCCGACGACGCGGGAGACCTGGCCCGAGGCCGTCCAGCGATTCCGTGAGCGAGCGGCGGCGGACTAGCGTCGGCACCGGACGACAGGCGATCCGGACCGCCAGTGCGGTGCCTGCGACTCAGAGTTTGAAGTCGTTCTCGTCGTCCTGCTCCTCCTCCGTCTGGAACTCCTCGGGTGACCGGCCGGCCGCGTCGACGACTTCGTCGGAGACGATGAGCGGGCAGTCTACCCGCAACGAGATGGCGATGCCGTCGGAGGGTCGGGCGTCGAACACCATCTCCTTGCGTCGGTCGTCGAGGTACTGTTCGGTGTCTATCTTCGCGTAGAAGGTGCCGTCGGCGAGGTCGTCGATCCGGACGCGGTCGATGGCCGCGCCGAACTCGGCGACCATCTCCACCATGAGGTCGTGGGTGAGCGGCCGCTCGAAGGGCTCGCCGTCGATCGCCAGTTGCATCGACTGGGCCTGGTCGGTGCTGACGAAGATGGGGACGACCTCGTCGCGCGCACGCAGGAGGACGACCGGTGCGCCCGACCCCTCGTCGCCCACCCCGATGCCGACGCCCTCGACGGTGGCCTCGTGTTCCATGTCAGTTGATTGGGAGTCGGGGTATGAAAAGCCTCGGCGTTTCGGAGGATCACGAACTGGGAACTGTCGAGATACCTCGGACAGCAACGGCTTGAAAGCCCCGAGCGTCTGAACTCGGGGAACTCGCTGTCGTTCGAAAGACGCGGAGCGTCTTTCGTGATGACGAGAGAGCGAAGCTCTCTCGAACCACGCTTCTCGGCTTCGCCCGCGGTGCTTACTTCGTTCGCCGTCGTTCAGACGCTCGCCCCTTTCAGTCCTACCCGGCGTCAGTTGGTCGGCGTGGCGACTACCCTGGAACGCTGAATGGTGGCCGACCCGTTTACGGTCCCCCGCACGAAACGGGAAGTCAGTGAGCGAGGCGAACGAGAAGAGCGATGCGGAGGACGACGACGCGGCCCACGACGGCTACGTGGTCGCGGTCAAGCCCTCGGCGCGGAAGTCCAACGCCGCGGTCGGACGGTGGGTCAACCGGAACGGCTCGACGCGGCGGTTCCCGTCGAAGGGCCACGCTCGCGAGTGGGCGCGCGACTGCGCCGGTCCGGGCGCCTTCGTCTGGATACAGGACGCCGTGCCGTGGGACGACGGCGAGACCGACGGCTATCTGGTCGGGGGATCCCGGTGGCCCACTCCGACGGAGACGCCACCCGGCGACCAGGCCACGCTGGAGGACCAGTAGGACCGAACCGGGCCGGCGGTCGGCGACGGTCCAGCGACGTGGTCGTTTCTAAAGGTACACAAGGCCGGGCGCAGAAGGAATCGCCATGAGCGACATCGACGTGGAGGCGGTCGAGGACATCGACGCGCCGGAGGGTGTCGAGGCGCCGGACTACGTGCTCTACGGGGGGAAAGGCGGCGTGGGCAAGACGACGATGGCCGCGGCGACGGCGCTGGCCAGCGCCCGCGACGGGACGGCGACGCTGGTCGTCTCGACAGACCCGGCCCACTCGCTGTCGGACACGCTGGAGACCGACGTGCCCGGCGAACCGACGCGGGTCCGCGATGACGTTCCCCTGTACGCCGCCGAAATCGACCCCGAGGCCGCGATGGACGAGGGCCCGTTCGGGATGGGCGGCGACATGGGTGGACTCGAACAGCTACTCGGTGGCGGTGGCCCGATGGGCGGTGAGGCCGGTCCGTTCGGCGGCGGCGACGACTCCGCCGCTGACGACGGGCCCCTCGGCGAGGACGCCAACCCGCTCAGTTCGATGCCGGGGTCCGACGAGGCCGCGGCCATCCGCCTCCTGCTGGAGTACATGGACGACCCCCGATTCGACCGCGTCGTGATCGACACCGCGCCGACGGGCCACACCCTCCGCCTGCTCGAACTTCCAGAGGCGATGGACTCCATGCTCGGGAAGATCCTGACCCTGCGCGAGCGCCTCTCGGGGATGCTCGACGGCCTCGGCGGGCTGTTCGGCGGCGGCGACGGGCCAGATACGGAGGAACAGATGCAGGACCTGGAGGAAGTACGCGAACAGATAGAGAAGCTCCGGGCCGTCCTCCGGGACCCGAACAAGACCGACTTCCGCATCGTACTGGTCCCCGAGGAACTCTCCGTCGTGGAGTCCGAGCGCCTCCTCTCCCGGCTGGAGGGGTTCGGCGTCCCCGTCGGCACCATCGTGGTGAATCGCGTGATGCAGGACCTCTCGGACGTCGTCGACGCCGACGTCGCCGATGCCTACGTGGGCCCGAACCTCGACGACTGTGAGTTCTGCGCCCGGCGGTGGCAGGTCCAGCAAGGGGCGCTCCAGCGCTCCCAGGACCTGTTCCGCGGCCACGACGTCAAGCGCGTGCCGCTACTGGCCGAGGAGGTCCGCGGTGAGAAACTGCTGCGCGTGGTCGCGGCCTGTCTGGACTGACCGCTCAGGCGCGTTGATACACGTCCCGTGTCCGCTCGTACTCGAGTTCGGTCGAGACGGCTGCGGCGACGTCTTCTCCCCACTCGCGCTCAACGAGCCACAGCGCCAGGTCGATGCCGGCGGTGACGCCGCCGCACGTCAACACGTCGCCGTCGTCGACGACGCGGGCGTCCACGACGGTCGCCTCTCCCTCACGGAGCTCGGCGAGTGCGCCGCCGTGGGTGACTGCTGGTCGACCGTCGAGCAGCCCCGCCCTGTCTAGGAGCATCCCGCCGGTACAGACCGACGTGACGGTCGTCCCCCGTTCGTGGCACGCGGCGATGCGGTCCGGCAGGACGCCACGCTCCGCCTCGGCCCAGGCGCCGGTCTCCGCACGGCTGTTCCACCCGCCGCCGGGGACGACGAGGTAGTCTGGTGCGTCCGCCACGGCGAGCACGCCGTCCGGTTCCACGCGGAGCCCCTTGCTCGCCGTGACCAGGTCGGCATCGTCGACGGCGAGCAGTTCGACGGCTATCGGGGCCCCTTCGCGGGCGGCGGTCTGGAGCACGTCGTAGGGGCCGACGGCGTCGAGTTCCTCGAACCCCGCGAAGACGACGACGCCGACGGTCGATTCTGCACGCATAGCCACACAGACGAAAGGCGCCGGCAAAGGGCTGCTGAATCGGGCTATTCCAGCACGAGCACGCGCAGGTCGTTGACGTTCGTCCCGGTCGGCCCGGTCCGAATCGTCGCGTCGCGCTCGTCGAGATAGCCCCCGGCGTCGTTGCGCGCCAGCGCGCCGCGGGCAGCGGCCCGGTCGTCGACCGTCGACGCGTCCACGATCGCGCCGGCCACCTCGGAGAACCCGTCGACGCCGTCGGTGTCGACGCAGGCCAGCACGGCCTCGGCTGGGAGTTCGAGGGCGGCGGCGAGCGCGAACTCCTGGTTGGGTCCGCCGGAGCCGTCGCCCTCGACGGTGACCGTGCACTCGCCGCCGGAGAGGACAACGGCGGGCGGTTCGACCGGATCGCCCCTCGACAGCGCTTCCTCCGCTATCGCGACGTGGGTGAGCGCGGCGTCGCTGGCCTCGCCGCGGACCGTCGAGGAGAGCACGAGCGGTCGGTAGTCGGCCTCGCGAGCGACTTCGCGGGCGGCGTCGATAGCGGTCCGCCCGCTTGCCAGGACGTAGTTCTCGACACGGTCGAACGCGGGGTCGTCGACGGCGGCGGTCTCGGGGAAGTCGCCGGCGTCGCCGTGTTCGAGGTGGAGCCGGACGTCCGGCGCCTCGACGTCGTACCGGTCGAGGACGGCCAGGGCGTCGGCGTAGGTCGACGCGTCCGGCGCCGTCGGGCCGCTGGCGACGACCGACAGGTCGTTCCCGACGACGTCGCTGAAGACGAGGCCGGCCACCGTCGCGGGGGCGGCCGTCGTCGCCAGCTGGCCACCCTTGATGCGCGAGCAGTGCTTGCGAACGGCGTTTATCTCGTCGATGGTGGCGCCGCATTCGAGCAGAAGTTCGGTGACCGTCCGGAGCGACGAGAGCCCGACGCCGGAGACGGGCGCGGGCAGGAGCGCGCTGGCGCCGCCGGTGATGACGGCGAGGACGAGGGTTCCCTCGTCGGCCGCGGCAGCGGCATCGAGAACCTGGCGAGCGCCTTCCAGGCCCCGTTCGCTGGGAACCGGGTGGTCGCCGACGACGACGTCGACGCCACCGGTCCTGGCGTCGGTGTCGGTCGCGCCTGCCGGCAGTTCGTCGGTGACGACGACGCCACCGCTGAGCCGGTCCCCGAGGACGGCTTCGAGCGCGGCGGCCACGCCGGTCCCGGCCTTGCCGCCACCGAGGACGACGACGTCGTCGAACCTCGTCAGGTCGTACTCGCCGTCGGCGACCCGCAGGACGTCGCCGTCGAGGGAGACGTGGTCTCGGAGCACCCGTTCGGGCGTCGCCGCCTCGATGCCGGCCTCCACGCACTCCAGCGCGAGGTCGTGGGCCGGCGTTCGCGCGAGGGAGGACCGCTCCTCTATCATACCAGCTTCTGCAGGAGCCGGAAGGCGAAGTCGCGGTACGTGCCGGGCAGGAACCTGGTCATGAGCGCGATCTTCGCGAACTCGCCGACGGGGTACCGGGGCTCGGGATCCGAGGCGTAGGCCGCGTCGCGGATCGTGAGGGCGACCGCCCGGGGCGGAATCGACAGCGTCCCGCCGCCGCCCACCAGCGACGCGTCGTCGTACATCTCGTAGAGCCAGTCGTACTCGGGCGTGTGGTCGACGTCTTCGAGTTCAGTCTCGAACCGGTCGTCGAAGCCGGTGTCGACCGGGCCGGGCTCGACCACCACGACGTCGACGCCGAAGCCGTCCACTTCCGCCCGGAGTGAATCGCTCATCGCCTCGAGGGCGAACTTCGACCCGCTGTAGGCGCCGTTGCCTGGCGTCGCGATGCGTCCGGAGACGCTGGAGACGTTGACGATGGTCCCGTCGCCGCGCTCGCGCATGTGCGGGAGCGCCTCGCGGACCAGCCGGTGGGGGCCGTAGACGTTGACGTCGAACTGGGCGTGGAGCTCCTCGACGGAGACGTCCTCCAGCGGGCCGAACTGGCCGTAGCCGGCGTTGTTGACCAGGCAGTCGATGCGGCCGTCGGTGTCGAGGACTCGATCGACGACGCGCTCGCAGTCGCGCGCGTTCGTCACGTCGAGTTCGGCCGTCTGGCACCCCTTGTCGGCCAGGTTGGCGACGTCGTCTTCGTCGCGCGCCGTCGCCCAGACGGACCACTCTTCGTCCAGGAACGCCAGCGCCGTCGCGCGACCGATCCCCGAGGAACAACCCGTAATCAGCACGGTCTTCGCCATACGCGGTGTGACGAAGCCCTGTCAGTTAAGGCTAGTAGATGCGCCGACTGATAGATCCGGATCGGGTTCGTTCTCCGGGATCCGTGGGCGTTACCCAGTCGCTCGCACTTACTCCCGGAGCTCGGCCTTCGCCTCGTCGGCATAGGAGTCTGCCAGCCGGGTCGGCTCGGGAAGCTTGTACCCCGCACAGCACCCCTCGACGACGTCGGCGGCCGTCGCTGCGCTGAAGCGGTGGCCCGGGCTGACGTACAGCGGGTTGACGTAGCGGTCTGCGTTCGCGTACTGGCGCGTCTGGAGCGCGTAGCCGATGACCGTCCCCGGGTCGGCCGTCTCGACCTTCGCGTCGGCCTCGATGGGGATACGCGTCCCCACCGCGAACTTCTCGTCCAGCGACCGCGCCGGCGTGCCACAGAGCAGGCTCTTGGCGACGCCGACCGCCGGCAGGTCGAACAGGAGGCCGACGTGGGTCGCCAGCCCGGCCTCGCGGAAGTGGATCCGGCCGCTGCCGTCGACCAGCGCGAGGTCGGGCTCGGATTCGAGGGCCTCGAATGCCGCGACGATGGCACCGCCTTCCCGGAAACTGAGCAGGCCCGGAATGTAGGGAATCTCCGTGTCGACGACCGCCGACACTCGCTCGACCACCTCGTCGCCGCACGAGACGACGACGGCCGACACGGCCCGGTCGTCGACGAACGCCTGGTCGACGCCGGCGACGAGCGGCGGTTCGGCTGAAGCGTCCGCGGACTCGGTCGACTCACCGAGTCGCTGCTGGTCGGCGTCGTCCTCGCAGACGAGTGCGGCGTCGAACGAGAAGTCGTCGAGAAAGGTCGCCTGGTCGGCGATGTCGCGCTGGAGGGCCTCCATCTCCTCGCGAGAGAGCGCGGGGTCGGGGAGGAACTCGGGGCGGACGACCTCCATCGCTCAGAACCGACCGCGGCCGGGCCCCCCAGGACCACCCGGTCCGCCGGGGCCGCGACCGCCGCCGCCGAACTGGAGTTGCTGTGGGACCCGTTGTTGGCCCTTCATCTTGACTCCGTAGAGCAGACCGATGATCAGGCCGGCGAGATGGCCCATGTTGGCGACGTTCCCGGTCAGGATGCTCGGTCCCGTTCCGAAGATGCCGCCGACGCTCAGCGCGAAGTAGCCGATGGTGATGACCCAGATCGGGACCGGGATCAGGAACCAGATGTAGACGCGGAGACTCGGGTTCAGGACGCTGAGGAAGGCCATGATAGCCAGGCCGGCACCGCTGGCCCCGAGAACTCCGTAGGGGGACCCCTGGAGCAGATTCAGCGCTATCTGCGAGAGTCCGGCGAGTGCACCTGAGACGATGAAGAGGGCAGTGAAGCGCTTCGAACCGAGGTACCGTTCGACGATCCGGCCGAAGAAGAAGATGATGATGCTGTTACCACCGATGTGCCAGAAGCCGCCCAGCGAGTGCGAGAAGATCGACGTGAACCAGGTCCAGACGTACTCGGGATGTTGTGGTGTCAGGACGAAAAGGGCCCTGTAAACGTCGGCTCCGGCGGTGAACGCGACAATATGCTGTAGCAGGAACGTGACCCACATCAGCCCGAGGAACACGTAGGTCATGTTCCCGCGGAAGTATCCGAACAGTCCACCGGGGCCGGTGTTCAGCGACAGCCGGTCGGCGAGCCCGCCCGACCCGCCGCGGTCCTCGACGCTGTCGTCGAACCCGCTGTCGAACACCCCGCCAGGATCGTTCCACTGGTCCAGCCCGGGACAGTCGTGCGCCTCGGGAAGCCGGTGTTCGGCGCAGAAGGTCCCGCCGCAGTGGTGACACTGGTACGGCATGTTCTCACTCTGGCCGCACACGTCGCAACTCGACATTGATGGGGGTTTAGCGAGGCCGGTGCAAAGGGATTGTGCTTCGACGGATCCAGCGGCGCCAACCTGGAGTGTGTAGGTCTCCGTGGAAGGGGATTCCCGTTCAGGTCCTGCGGTTTTCTGGTCCGGCTCCTGTTTTCGGCTGGTGGTCTTGTTCTCGGTCGTGTCCGCTTAGCTGGTGGTTAGCAAAGTGTCTGTAGTGAGCGACCAGGCGGATTCAAGACAGTGACGGAGTAGGAGACGACAACAACTCGGAAGCCCTCGGTACGCTCGACTCGCGCAGCAAGCCCCGGGATCCTCGTGAGCGAAGCGAACGAGGGCTCGAAAGACGAGCAAAGCGAGTCTTTCGGTGCCGGAGCACGCCGAGGGCTTTCGACGTCTTGCTGTTAGTGTTCGTTTCGACAGCTCGATCGTGAACCAACAGAGCGAATCACACCCCTCATGTACGACCGGACCGCCAAACCGAAAGATCATACAATCACGATTTCGAGGCGAGCGAAGCGAGTAAGGCCCCCCGAACCCAAGGAATCGCCAATGAAGGACTTCGAGCGCAAGCAGCTGCTCGAACGCCTGGACCGGGAGGGCGCGACCGTAGGGGCGTCAATCCCCGAGGAGATCGAGGTCCAGGGCGAGGACCTCGACCTGCAGTCGTTCGTCTTCGAGATCAAGCGACGGGACACGATTCCCAAGGGCGAACGGGACCGCGTGGAGACGGCGAAGAAGAACCTCCGACGGGAACGGTTGCAGCGGCGCCAGCTGATCGAGGACGGCGAGATCAGCTTCGAGGAGGGCGAACAGCTGGTCGAGGACGTCGTCGGGATCGACCGGGCGCTGAACGCGCTCGAACAGCTCGGACCGGCCAACATCGAGGGCGAGGCGCAGGCTCAGGAGATGGCCGACCGAAAGCGCTGGATGAAGTTCCTGAAGCAGGCGCTGGGTCACGAGGCGGCCGATTCGGGCACCGGACGAGCGAGCAGGGGCCGATGAGCCGGAGCGAGGAACGAACGATGACGGAGAGAGACAGACAATGAGCAGAAACGCCGAAATCGCCAGTCGACTCGAAGAGTTCGCCGACCTGCTGGAGGCGAAGGGCGTCGAGTACAAGCCGCGGGCCTACCGCCGGGCGGCAGAGAACGTCCGGGAGTACCCCGGCGCCATCGAGACCCTCGCGGCGGAGGGAGAGGACGCGCTCGACGACATCGAGGGCGTAGGCGACGCCATCGCGTCGAAGGTCGTCGAGTACTTCGAAACCGGAGAGATCGAGGAGCTGAACGACCTCCGGGACGAGTACCCGATGGACATCGCCGCCATCACGAGCGTCGAGGGCGTCGGGCCAAAGACCGCGGGCACGCTGTACGAGGAACTCGACGTCCGGACGCTGGACGACCTGGAGACGGTCGCCGAGGCCGGGGAGATCCAGGAGGTCTCGGGCTTCGGCGCCAAGACCGAGCAGAACATCCTCGACAACATCGAGTTCGCCCGCCAGACCCAGGAGCGCCAGTTGCTGGGGACGGCGCGTCCCTACGGCGAGAGCGTCGTGCACTTCCTCGAAGACGTCCCCGCCGTGGACGACGTCGCCCTCGGCGGGTCGCTCCGGCGCTGGAAGGCGACCATCGGCGACGTCGACGTGCTCGTCGGGAGCGAGGACGGCGAAGCAGTCGTCGAGGCCTTCACCGACTGGCCGGAGGCAGATTCGCTCATCGAGGCCGGCGAGACCAAGGCGAGCGTCCGCGCGGGCGGCGTCCGCGTCGACCTGCGCGTCGTCGTCCCCGTGGAGTTCGGTAGCGCACTGCAGTATTTCACCGGGAGCAAGGAGCACAACGTCGCCGTCCGGAACATCGCCATCGACGCCGGCCTGAAGATGAACGAGTACGGGATGTTCGACGTGAGCGACCTCGACCGCGACGAGGCAGAGGCCGACCAGCGGGCCGGTGAACGCGTCGCGGGCGACACCGAGGAGTCGATGTACGACGCGCTGGACATGCCCTTGATCCCACCGGAGATGCGGGAGAACCGCGGCGAAATCCAGGCGGCCGTCGACGGCGACCTCCCGGACCTGATCGAAGAGGGCGACGTCCGCGGGGACCTGCACACCCACACGGAGTGGTCCGACGGCGCGAACACTATCGCCGACCACGTCCAGGCCGCCGCGGACTTCGGCCACGACTACGTGGGAATCACCGACCACGCAACCGGTCCGGGGATGGTCGGCGGCGTCGGTCTCGACGACGAGGAACTCCGGGAGCAACTGAGCGAGATCAGGGCCGTCGCCGACGACGCCGCAATCGACGTGTTTGCGGGCGTCGAGGCGAACATCGACGCCGACGGGAACGTCTCCGTCGGCGACGACCTGCTCGCGGACCTGGACTGCGTCGTCGCCTCGCCCCACTCCGGGCTGGACGGCGACGGCACCGAGCGGCTCGTCGCCGCGGCCGAACACCCCGCCGTCGATATCATCGGCCACCCGTCGGGGCGGATGTTGAACCAGCGCGCTGGCCTCGACGTCGACGTCGAACGACTGGCGACGGCCGCCGCCGACCACGGCACAGCGCTCGAAATCAACGCCAATCCCTCGCGCCTTGACCTCTGGGGCGGGGCGGTCAAGACCGCCATCGAGGCGGGCGCGACCATCGCCATCGATACCGACGCCCACTCGCCGCCGGAGTTCGCCAACGTCCGCTACGGCGTCCACACCGCTCGCCGCGGCTGGGCCGAGGCCGCCGACGTGCTCAACGCCCGCGACGCCGACGGCGTCCGCGAGTTCCTCCACGACTGACCCGGGGCCGCTTCTTCCATGCCGGACCGCCTGCTCCTCGATACGATGTGCGGCAAGCTCGCAACCTACCTGCGAATGTGCGGGTACGACGCCGCGTACGCGCTGGACGCGGGCGAGGGGGAATCGATCGATAGTCGCGACGCCCCCGACGACGACGAGTTACTCGCCCGGGCCGACGCCGAGGACAGGACTATCCTCACGCGTGACCGTCGGCTCGCCGACCGGGCCGCCGACGCGGTACTGCTGACTGAGAGAGACGTCGCGGACCAGCTTCGGGAACTCGCCGACGTCGGGTTCAATCTCGACCTGCCGGACGAACCGTCGCGTTGTGGCAACTGCAACAGCACCCTCGAACCGGTGGACGCCACCGAGTCGACGCCGGAACACGCCCCCGACCCGGCCGAGACAGACGTCTGGCGCTGCGTCGACTGTGGTCAGTGCTTCTGGCAGGGCAGCCACTGGGATGACGTGGCCGAGACGTTGGCGGGCTTGTGAATTGGCCTCTGGAAATCACCACGGCGAGCCGTTTCTCGCTGAACTGTCGGTAAGAGTCCTCCCCGCCGTCCGAGGCGCGGCTGTGAGGAACGACCGACTCCGCTACGTCGACACCCGCTCTGCGATCTCGACGGCGCGCTCCGTCGACCCATCGACGATCACCACGGTTGTGACGTCGTCCTCGGTCCAGAAGACGGCGGAGCGGTCGCCGAAGTCCGTCACGGACGCGTTCTGCCCGGCGACCTGGACGGTCGAGGCGTTCGCCGCCTCCCCGCGGAAGCGGTCACTCGTGGTGGAGACGACGGTCACGTTCTCACCGTCGAGGTCGTAGCGCTGGGAGACGACGGTCTCGCCCTGCTGGACGGTGACCGTCGCCTCGGAGAAGGTACCTCCATCGAGGCTCGGGAGGTCGATGTCCGTGGCATTCTGGGCCGCTCCGAAATCGTCGTAGCGGTCGAACGACCACGCAGTCAGCCGGTCCTCGGGCGGCTGGAAGGTGCTCTCGTCGATGCTGACGTCGAAGAACGTCTCCGTGACGTCGACGGTCGTCGTGTTCGTCCCGTCGGTGGTTTCGGCCCTCAGGACGCGGTAGTCTTCCTGGGCGACCCAGAGCGTCGTGGCGGCGTCGGTGTCGTCATCGCTGGTAGGCCGGAGTTCGAGTTCGTATGCGGGGACGCCGTCGACCTCGGTGGTGCCGGCCAGGGTCGCGGAGACGTTGTCCAGCCCGTTCCCATCAGTCGGGACCGTCCACGCCAGCGCGTCGTCGTCACCGGGACCCAGACGCTGGTCGGACGGTGGCGCGCTGTCCGCGTCCCAGACGAACGCGCCTGCGGGTCCGACCGTCCACGTGACCGACCCGTTCGTCCCGGACCGGTACGTCTCGTCGCCGCGCTCGACGACGAGTCGCGAACTCTCCGGGTCGGCGACGGCGAAGGAGACGTTCGCCGTGGTCGTCTCAGACGCGTTGGTCGTGGTGAGGACCGCACGCCCGGCGATGGTGTCCGCACTCTCGTATCGCTGCTCGACGCGGTCGATGATCTCGTCGCCCGTCGGCTGCTGGCGCTGGTCGACGGCGCCGACGGCGCCTGTCGCGCCGGTCCCGATGCTACCGACGACCACGACCGCCAGGAGCAGGACGGCTGTTGTCCGAACGCTGTGGTGGCGTCGTTCCATCGGGTGATATTGGCTCGCGGCTGGAAAGTGGATTCTCGCCAGTTACGTGCCACTCGCCCTCGCCAATTCTGATACGGCTCGGCCGCGACGGATCGACCGATGGGCTCCGCCAGCGCCGCGCCCGTGGTCGAACTCGCCGACGTCCGGAAGACGTACGACGTCGGCGGCGTCGTCGAGGCGATGGCCGGCGTGTCGCTCTCGCTCGACGCCGGGTCCTACACGGCCGTGATGGGGCCGAGCGGGTCGGGCAAGAGCACCCTGCTCAACCTCGTCGGCGGCCTGGACACGCCAGACGAGGGCCGCGTCACCGTCGACGGGCGCGACCTCTCGACGGCCAGCGAGGACGAACTCGCGGCGGTCCGCGGCACAGATGTCGGCTTCGTCTTCCAGACGTTCAACCTGATGCCGCGGCTCACCGCCGTCGAGAACGTCGCCCTGCCGCTGGTCTTCGACGGCTGGGGCCGCGCCGACCGGACCGAGCGCGCCCGCGACCTGCTCGAAGACGTGGGGCTGGGCGACCGCCTCTCCCACCTCCCGTCCGAGTTGAGCGGCGGCCAGCGCCAGCGCGTGGCCATCGCGCGTGCGCTCGCGACGGATCCCGCCATCATCCTCGCCGACGAACCGACCGGCAACGTCGACACGGAGACCGGCGACCGGATCATGGCGCTCCTCGGCGAGTTGCACGCCGATGGCCACACTATCCTGCTCGTGACCCACGAGCGCCGCATCGCCGAGCACGCCGAACGTATCGTCCACGTTCGCGACGGAACTATCGAGCGGATAGAGGAACTCGGAGACCGATGAACCTGCGAGAAGCGGTCTCGATGGCGGTGCGGTCCATCGGGTCCCACAGGCTCCGGTCGATCCTGACCGTCCTGGGTATCGTCATCGGCATCGCCTCCGTCGTCACGTTCGCGACGTTCGGTGCCAGCGTCGAGGCGGAGGTCCTGGGGGACCTGGAGGGATCGGGCGCGAACAACGTCTACGTCTTCGCGTCCGCCGAGGACGGTGACGGCTTCGACCGGGCGCTCCAGCCGCTCTTTACGGCCTACGACGTGAACCAGATCCAGGACATCGACGGCGTCCAGGCCGTCGTCCCCCAGGGCATCGTCCAGGTGAGCGCCGTCACCCACGGGAACGAGACGGTCGCCAGGCAACAGGTGACGGCGACGGTTCCGGAGACGTTCTCGAACGGGACGACCGTGGCCGGTCGGCCGTTCGAACTGGGCGCCGCGGAAGCCGTGGTGAACGAAGAGGCTGCGACCGGGTTTCGCGATAACCTCTCTGTCGGCGACGAACTGACGCTGGAACTGTCCGACGGCGGGGCCCGGAACGTGACCGTCGTCGGTATCGTCAACGGGACGGCGGGCGAGTTACCCGTCGGCGGGTTCGGCCAGCAACCCCGGATCTACGTCCCGGCCGACCCGTTCTACCGGACCGTCGTCGAGAGCCCGACCGTCGGCGTCAACCAGCTCGCCTACCCACAGGTGACCGTCGTCGCCGACCCTGCCCGGACCGAGGCCGTCGAGCAGTCGGTCGCGGTGTACCTGGCGAACGAGTCGGACGCCGGCCAGCTGAAGAGCGACGACGTGGAGCTCGTCGCCCGGACCAGCGGCGACTTCGCCGAACAGATCGGCGACGTCATCGGCCAGATCACCCGCTTCGTCACCGGCATCGCCGTCATCGCGCTCGTCGTCGGGGCCATCGGTATCGCCAACATCATGCTCGTCAGCGTCACCGAGCGAACCCGCGAGATCGGGATCATGAAGGCCGTCGGCGCGCGCAACCGCGACGTCATGCAGCTGTTCCTGTTCGAGGCCGCGCTGCTGGGCCTGGCCGGCTCCGCGGTCGGCGTCCCGCTCGGCCTCGTCGTCGGGTGGGCCGCGACGCGATACGCCGAGGTGTCGTTCGCGCTCGCGCCGTTCTGGACGGTCCTCGCCGTCGCCGTGGGAGTGCTCGTCGGCGTCGTCTCGGGGCTCTACCCGGCGTGGCGCGCCGCCCGCGTCGACCCCATCGACGCGCTGCGCCACGAGTGACGGGGCTACTCCAGAACCACCTTATAGCCCCCTCGTCGTACCAACAGGCGATGGCACTCTCGGAGGAGGCACGGGAACGGCTCGTGGACGTCGTCGAACTCCAGCCCACGAAGAACGCCGATCTCCAGGACCGGTGGGACATGGAGAGCGGGAGCGAGGTCCACCAGTTCCTCGAGAACGAACTCAAGGAGTACTACTACCGCAACGAGGACAGCCTCATCTGCGCGACGCCGGAGGCGGTCGAACTGGTCGGCGGCCCCGACGCCGAAGGGCAGACGATCGCCGTCACTTCCCTCCAGTCGGCGATTCTGGAAGTGATCGCCGGTCCCGACGAAGACAGCCAGAGCGTCGTCTCGGTGCTCCACGACGTGCGCGAAACGGGCCACGACCCGACCGTCGACGAGGTCCGCTCGGCCCTGCGGAGCCTGGTCGACAAGGGCGTCGTCGAGACGGTCAAGAAGACGGTGCCGACGTTCCGGCTGGCCGTCGAACGCGACCAGCTCGACGTCGAGACGCTCGACGAGTAATTATTCCAGACCGGGTCGCTCACGCCGTCGCTGGTCGGCGAGCAGCCGTTTGATACCCTTGCCCGGCCCGCCCTCGATGGGCCAGCCGCGCGAGCGCCAGGCTGGTGGTTCGGGTTCGAACGACGGACAGGAGTGGCGACACTCGCTGGCGGTCGGCGTCCGCCCCTTCGCCGTGCAGTGGGGGACGAAGCCGGTCTCGTCGGCTCGCAACTCGAAGTGCCGGCAGTCTGGTCGCATGGTATCGGCGAAGGAGCGCCAGCCGCGCTCGTAGGCCCGCTCGGCGATTTCCAGGCGCTTCTGGGCCTTCCACTCGGGGTCGGCGTACTCGAACCGGCCCGCCGTCGTCGCGTGCTCGCTCGGGCCCGGATTCTCCAGGATCTGGGTCCCGGGCTCGCCGACGGCCAGCGTACGGGGATGCCACGAGGTCTCGGCACGGTCCGCGTCGACGTCGAGCGTCAGGACGCCGGCGTCGACCGGCAGGTCCTCCAGCAGGATCGGTTCGACCGTCTCGCCGGTGGCGGCTGTGGCGACCCACACCTCGTCGGCAAGTCCGAGGGCGACGTCGCGGTGGAGTTGCGGGGCCAGATCACGAGCGGCGCTGGCGTCGAGGTCCGGCTTGTTCTCGATGGCGACGATCCGTTCGACCCAGTCGGGGTAGTCGTACGTCCGGCGGATCTCGATCCGGTTGCCGTTCTTGCGGGTGTCGAGAATGCCCCGGTCCCCTGCCCTGTGTATCGCCTCGCGGACGTACTGCCAGGGGTAGCCCGGGTCCGGGAGGGCGTCCTGGTACCACTCCCACTCCGCGGGCGCGTATGGAACGATATCGAGGAGGTCCGAATCGAGGCGCTTCTCGCCGAACTTCGCTCGCTGGCGAAGCCCCGCTGGGTCGCACTCGACGACGATGGTGTCCCAGCGCCGGCGCTTGGTGCCGAGTTGCCTGGCGACGATGGTGGGTCCCTCGTGACCACCCGCCGGTGGCCAGTCGTCCTCTGCCCACTGGCAGACCCGCAGTTCGAACGCGAACTCGCTCGTGTGCGCCACTATAGGGTGGGAAACGGGAATGGCGGATAAAAAAGCTACAGTCGGCGCTCGCTCACGCCGAGGACTGGTCGACGGCTGCGACGGGACCGCCGCCCTTGCCACTGGTGTTGGCGAACGCGGTTCCGAACATCCTGAACACGGCCACCTGCCCGTAGAAGGAGACGAACGGGACGAGGACGAGTCCGACGACCGTCACCGCGAGTATCGATACGACGACGTTGAGGAGGATGCCGACTACGATGGGCATCAACACGGCGAGGAAGTACTCGGAGGTCAGGACGACGTCCCGCATGACGTCGACGTCGAAGGCTGCGCCGAGGTTCCCTTCGATAGCCATGTTCGCGAGTGCCGCGGGAACCAGGTAGTAGACGACGAACATCACCGGGATGAGCAACAGGAACGTCAGGATACCGACGCCCGCGAGGATACCGCCCCCCGTGTCGCCCGCTGCGCCCCCGAGCCCGAACATGGTGATACCCACGCCGAGGATGACGATCGTCGGGACGATGCTATACACGAACGCGACGACCGCGACCTTGATCCCGTCGACGATCAGTTCGCCCCAGTCGTCCCACTCCGGCGGTTCGTCCTCGCCCGCGACGGTCTGCCGGATCACTTCCAGCGTGTATCCGGAGATGGCCAGGCCGGGAACTATCTATCCGCGAGGAGAGAATCCCGCCCTTCAGGGCGGGAGTGAATTCGACACTTCCTCCACAATGTACCGGCGTTAGTAGGCCGGATATTCAACGCGTATCCACACCATTAAGCAGTATTGCCTACATAGGCTATGTATGGCGATCGAGGTCACGCGCACCTACATTGGTTCCATCCAGAACCACCGGCAGGTCTGCAATGGCCTCGATTCGCTCGGTGAGTCCGCCTCGAAAATCTGGAACGTCGCACGCTGGACAGTAGACCGGATCTGGGACGCAACCGGTACAATTCCAGATGAAGGCCCGCTGAAATCGTATATGAAGAACCAGTCGTGCTGGAAAGACTTGAACGCACAATCCAGTCAGAAAGTCATCGAAGAACTTTCCGACGCTTTCCAGTCGTGGTTCGACTTGCGACAGAACGACCCAGCGGCGAATCCGCCTGGCTACCGCAAACACGGCGATACCCGACCGCGTTCCACAGTCACGTTCAAAGCAGACGGGTTCAAACACGACCCCGAGAATAACCGCGTCCGACTCAGCAAAGGCTCGAACCTCAAAGAATCGTGGTCGGACTTCATCCTCTGCGAGTACCAGACCCGTCCAGGTGTCGATCTGGCCGGGGTCAACAAGGTGCAGAACGTTCGAGCTGTCTGGACGGGTGACGAGTGGGAACTACACTTCGTCTGTAACGTCGAACTCGAAACCACCGACTCCGCAGACGACGAAGTGGCAGGCATCGACCTCGGCATCACGAATATCGCCACGGTCGCGTTCCCCGATGAATACGTCCTGTACCCCGGGAACTCGCTCAAGCAGGACGAGCACTACTTCACCCGCGCAGAGTACGCAACGGAAGGCGAGAACGGCCCGTCGGCGAAGTCGATGTGGGCACGCGGGAAACTCGCTGACCGTGAAACGCACTTCTACCACACGCTTACGGACACCATCACCACCGAGTGTGTCGAACGGAGCGTGGGAACGCTCGTGGTGAGTTGGCCCGAAGACGTGCGTGAATCAAACTGGGGCAAAACAGGCAACAAGAAGTTACACTCGTGGGCGTTCGACCGCATCTACCAGTACCTCGAATACAAAGGCGAGATGCGCGGTGTTGAAGTGCTAAAGGAAAACGAGTGGAACACCAGTAAGACCTGTTCACGGTGTAGTGACGACACGAAATCGAACCGTGTCGAACGTGGCCTGTACGTCTGCTCGTCATGCGAGTTGGTGGCCAACGCGGATTGTAACGGGGCAGAGAACATGCGACAGAAGATAACTCCGAGTCCTCACGGAGAGGATAGGAGTAACGGCTGTGTGGCACAGCCATCGGTACACCTGTTCGACCGCGAGAGCGGGACGTTCAAAACGAGAGAACAGGTCGTGTCGTAGACCAGCAAATATCCCACCTGCGGTACGGGAAGCCTCGCCTTTTACGGCGAGGAGGATGTCACCAGAACCGACAGGAACCCGAGGATGCCACCGATAGCGACGCGTCCGATCCAGTCCCCCCGGAGGGGGTACGACAATCCATCTTCTAACATTGGTAATCTCTCGGACGTAAGGGATTATCTGTTGGGACATAAATGGAGGTGGTCATTCGGTCGTTTTTCGTCGGAATGGTGACTGGAATGGAGACTGAAATGGACGACTGTTTGACTAGAAGCGGGGAGGCCGCCCGTCGCAAGGCCGGACGCGTCGCTGGCCGCACTCGTCATCGGTCGGAACCGGCACCCTCACAGGTCAGGACCGGCGCGTTACTCCTCGGTCTCCTCGAGTTTCTCGTCGAGGAACTCGTGGGCCTCTTCGAGGATCTCGCGGGGGCCGTCCTGCGTGACCGTGTTGATGGCCTGTTCGTAGTCGCGCCACTGCAGGTCGCGGTGTTCGTTGGACAGTTCTGCCGACGCCTCGTACGATTTCGCGACGAACAGGTGGACCGTCTTGTGGATGGTCTTCCCGTTCGCCTCGAAGACGTAGTCGTAGTCTTTGCGAAAGCCGTCTAACAGCCGGAAATCGCCGATCCCGGCCTCCTCTTTCACTTCGCGTATGGCGGTCTGTTGTAGCTCCTCTTCGCCTTCGACCCCACCTTTGGGGAACTCCCAGTCGCCCGGGCGGCTCTTGAGCAGCAGGTACTCCCGCCGGCCACGCGTGTCGCGAAAGAGGATGGCTCCCGCGCTCGTGGCCTCTATCATTATCAACGGGTATACGACCGTAACTTAAGAGCATATCGGACGCCCGACGGCCAGACCGGGTGCAGCGACGCCCGCGTGGCCACTCGTGGCGGACGAGTGACATGCCGCCCGCGAAGAGGTGCGCTTTTCACTCTCGCATTCGGACGGATCGACAGATGCCGTTCGTCACCAAACTCACCCTGGAAAGCGGGGACCGGCACCGTCTCGACGACGTCGTCGACGACATCAAGCGCCGCGCCTCGCGCAAGGGCGTCGAGTTGAAGGGGCCCCACCCGAGCCCGCCCGAGCACCTCCGGGTGCCACAGTCGAAAACCCTCGGCCCCGGGAGTGCCCGCTTCGAGTCCTGGGAGTACACCGTCTACACGCGCACCATCGAGATCGTCGGGTACGAGGACTTCGCCCGCGACGTCGCCGGCAGCGAGTACCCCGAGGGAATCCACGTCGAGGCCGAAGTCGAACAGCGAACGCACGCCGGCAACTGATCCTAAGTTCTCCGGCAACTGATCCCCGGTTCTCAGGCAACTGATCCGGTCCTGCGGCAACTGATCCCGCCCTCCGGCAACTGATCCTAAGTTCTCCGGCAACTGATCCCCGGCCCTGTGGCAACTGATCCTAAGTTCTCCGGCGTCCTCGCTCGGGTATGGACGCCGACCGCTTCGACCGACTCGTCTCGCTCCGCCGCGAGCTACACCGTCACCCGGAGCCTGCGTGGTGCGAGTTCTACACGACCGCGCGAATCATCGACGAACTGGACCGCATCGGCGTCGACCGCCAGTACGTCGGTTCGGACCTCTACGCGTCCGAGGACCGTCTCGCCGTTCCCGACGACGACGAACTCGAACACTGGTACGACCGCGCACGCGATGCCGGCGCTGACTCCGACGTCCTCGAACGACTCCGAGGTGGCAACACCGGCGTCCTCGCCGTACTGGAGAAGGGAGACGGACCGACCGTCGGCCTGCGCGTCGACATCGATGGCCTGCCGCGCGAGGAATCGGACGACCCGGGTCACACTCCCGCGGACGAGGGGTTCCGCTCCGAAACCGGTGCGATGCACGCCTGCGGCCACGACGCCCACGTCGTCTTCGGCATCGGCGTGCTGGAGGCCATCGCCGAGGGCGACTTCGAGGGGACGCTGAAGGTGCTGTTCCAGCCAGCCGAAGAGGTCGTGGGTGGGGCGAAGCCCATTGCAGAAAGCGGCCACCTCGACGACGTCGACTCGTTCCTGGCCGTCCACGTCGGCCTCGACCACCCCACCGGCGAGGTCGTCGCCGGCATCACCGACTTCCTCGCGGTCAGCCAGTTCGAAGCGAACTTCACGGGCGACCCCGCCCACGCCGGCGGGCACCCGGCCAGGGGCCGCAACGCCGTCCAGGCGATGGCCGCCGCGGTCCAGAACCTCTACGCCATTCCCCGGAACGAGGGTGGGGCGACGCGGGTCAACGCCGGCGTCGTCGAGGGTGGCACCGCGACCAACATCGTTCCCGAACACGCCGCCATCGAGGGCGAGGTCCGCGGCGAGACGACGGACCTGATGGAGTACATGCGCGAGCGCGCGGACGACGTCCTCGACCACGCCGCCGGGATGCACCAGTGTGAGGTGTCAGTCGAGACGACGGGCGAGGCGCCCAGCGCCGACAACGACGACGGGATCGTGAATCTGGCTTACGACGTCGCGGGCGAGGTCCCCTCGGTCACGTCCCGTCTCCGGACGGACCCGCTGGGCGGGAGCGAGGACGCGACGTTCCTGATGCGCCGCGTCCAGGAGCAGGGTGGGAACGCGGCGTACGTCGCCGTCGGGACAGACCATCCGGGTGGCCACCACACCGCGACGTTCGACGTCGACGAGGACTCTATCGCCATCGGCGTCGACTGGCTCACAGACACTATCGCAGCGCTCGGACAGTCCGAACCGGCGTCGCGTCGATAGAGAGAAAGGAATCGGCTCTGCGCTCTGAATTATCGATTTAGATAACTGGAGTGCCACACACCTCGCATAGTGCGGCGTGACCGCTCGCCCGTACTCGGCCGTGACAGCCCGGAAGACGGCATTTCTCGCCGTCGATTTCTGATATGTATCGCTCGCCGACTTGCATGTTCGATACCAGAATCATTCCCGATATAGTATCTTTCGCTTCGGGACGGCTCCGAGTCGTGTTCGCACGCGCCCCTCGCTCGGGCCCGAATTGCCGTCCAGAGACGCTCGACGCAGTGGATCCCTGTGTCCGCTATCGCTACTGAAAACGGCGTGTTCGGAGAGATAACGCGCCCAGGCCGCGCTGGTCCTCACGGCGACCGAAAGTCAGTACTTCGCGTCGGCGCCCGTGACCGCGTAGATCTCGTCCATCAGGTCGTCGCGCTCGGACTGCCACTCGTCGAAGCCGTCGGGACTGGACGGGTAGGACTCGTAGTGCGCTTTCAGCTGGTCGGCGAGCCCCTTCGCCTTGTAGAGGTCGTAGATGGTGCCCCAGTGGCCGAAGCTCTTTACCGCGGTCTTGAGTTTGAGGCCCAGGCTGATCTCCGCAGACCCCGAGTACAGCGCGTCGGCGATCTTGTTCGCGGGAAGCGACGCGAGCAGCCCCATCAGGTCGTCGACCTCGACGGCGGTCGTGAAGATGTTGTAGACGTCCAGCGCGGCGTAGCGGGCGCCGAAGTGGTCCATGACGCGCTCGTTGTAGCGCCAGAGGGCCGCCTCCTGGTCGGTGGTGCCGTCCTCGATGGCTTCGATGGCCTGTTCGCCGGCGTACTGGCCGGCGTAGGCCGCGCCGGCGATGCCGCCGCCAGTGGTGGGGTTGACGTGTCCTGCCGCGTCGCCGACGGCCATGTAGCCCGGGGCGACTGCGGAGTCGTAGGGCCGGCGCGTCGGGAGCGCGGCGCCGAGCTTGTCCTTGACCTCGGCGTTGCGGAACTCCGGGCGCCCCTCCAGGTCCTCCTTGAGGTCGTCGACGAGTTCCATGGGCTCCTCGTTCATCTGGAAGCCGAGGCCGACGTTGATCTCCGTGTCCGTACGCGGGAAGTACCAGAGGTAGCCCGCGGCGCGGTCGGTCGGCTTGAACACGAGGGCGTCGTCCCAGGGGACTGGCTCTTCTGTCTCGACGATTTCGCGGTAGGCCGAGCAGAACTGCGAGTAGGTGACGTTCGTGTCGAACGTCGAATCGTCGAAGTCGACCTTGTCCTGGAGCAGGGAGAGGGATCCGGCGGCGTCGACGACGACGTCGGCCTCGTAGGTGACGGGGTCGCCCGCTCGCATCGCTTCCAGTCCGGTGACGACGCCGTCGTCGTCCTGGGTGACGTCTTTGACGACGGTGTCGTAGTGGAACTCGACGCCCGTCTTCGCGGCGCCCTCGATCAGGAGGCGGCCGTACTCCCAGCGGTCGATGACCGCCAGTTCGCCCGGCACGGGAATCTCGAGGACGGTGTCCTCCTGTGGAATCTCGAAGCGGCCGTGGTCGACCCCCGTGTTGGTGAAGGCGTCCTCGATCTGCGACTTCGGGATGGCATCGGGGAAGTTGCTCGCCCCCTTGAGCGCGTCCCCGCAGGCGATGTGACCCGCTTCGGACTCGTCTTTGCGCTCGACGACGACGACGTCGTAGCCCTCGCGGGCGAGCGTGGCCGCGGCGTAACAGCCGGAGGTCCCCGCGCCGACGACCGCGACGTCGACGGACTCGGTCCGGGGCGTCGCCGCGGTCCCGTCGGTGGAACCTGGCTTCGTAGTGGTCATGGCATGGTCTGCTGTCCCGAGGGAGAAAACTCTTTATTCACCTCGACGAAACCTGTCGCCTCGCTGGGGTCAGACGCCGATTAGCCAGTGGCAAACGTTTTGTCGGGCGGTTCCGAACCCCGGGGCATGACCGACTACACCGTGGAGTTCGTCGGGACGGGGGAGACGATCACCGTCTCCGACACGGAGACGATCCTGGGCCGGTGCATCGAGGAAGGGATCGCCCAGGAGTACTCCTGTCGCGTCGGGATGTGTCTCGCGTGTTCGGCAGAGATCGTCGAGGGCGAGGTCACCCAGCCCGCTGCCAGGGGACTCTCGGAGAAAGAACGGGAAGCCTACGCGCTGACGTGCATGGCCAGGCCAGCATCTGACCTCGTTCTCGACCGGGGGAAGTACCCACCGTCTATCGAAGGCGGCACATCCGCGGTCGCCGGCGACGACGCGGCGGCGGCCGACGACTGAGCAATTCCGGTTTCGAACCGGAATGCGAGAAACAAAGTATTATGTGGTCCTTTTGCCGGTAAACGGTCTGTTAACTCCGTCTGAGCGATTCTAGATCGCGGTTCGTGGAAGGACAGGTCATATATGGTAGTGGTGCGTATGGGGTAGTAGACACCTGCACCTTCGCCAGGGGACGGCTGTCGAAGACTGACACACGTTCACAACCATGACCAGCCGCGTATACAGACTTCACTCGACGCTCGAACTGCCACTGGAAGACACATACGACTTCTTCGAAGACGCGGACCTCCCCCCAGAGATCAACGACGTAGACATCACCCGCCGTAACAATACGCTCATCATCAGCGCGGTGTCGGACGACGAAGAGATCAGCAAGTACACGCCGACGGCTCAGCTGAAAGCCAGCGTCACCGAGAACCGCGTGTACGAGGAACTTCCCGAGGAGGAAGAGGACGGCCCCGGCCCGAGCAGCGGTCCAGGCGGCCCGCAGTGGGGCGCGCTGGAAGAGGAAGAGGAGGAGATTCCCTCGGAACTCGTCGAATACGCCTGTTTCAAGGGCGACCGGGAGACCGTGCTCCAGAACACGGCCCTGCAGTATCCGATGTTCCTGGTACTGTGTGAGGTCGCGCGGAACGCGGAGAAAGGGACCCTTACCGCCATCGCGTGCGTCGACGACGAGCTCGAGGCGGTCCGTATCGTCGACGGCGAGGACCGGCCCGCGACGATCAACGTCGTGGAGGAACCGCGCGAGGACGAAGCCGCCGAGGGCGTCAACTGGCGCGACAACAAGTTCATCTCGTAGTCCGTTGCCGAACTGTTCTTTCGCCGATCAGCGTTCGCAGAGTCACGACGCTGCCCTGCGCTCGGTAACCATCACCGGATACAATTAAGGCCGTACTTCGATAATCACTGCATATGCCCGAGCGCGGCCCGGAGGGGACGTTCAGATCGACGGTCACCACGGCCGACGTCGTCGAACTCTTCGACGTCGTCGACGGCCCGGTGCTGGGATCCGCCGACGTCGCAAATCACCTGGGATGCACGCGGGATACGGCCAGGCGGAAACTCGATTTGCTGGAGAAGCGCGGCCTGGTCGCCTCGCGGATGGTCGGATGCACCAAAGTGTTCTGGCGCGTCGACCGGTCCAGCGACCTCCGGGAGTGGCTCGACGAGGACGAGGATGCGTAGTCGATGCCGTTCCCGCCGTCTGTTCTCGCCATCTGTTCCTGCTACCCATCGGCGATGCCGACCGCCGCAGTTCGGCGGTTAGGAACTGTTTAGGCTTACGTTATCGCAGGTACGCGCGGCTAGGTGGCTACTAAGGGTGTCGGTTTTCCAAAAAGTACTTACAGCCTCTCCTAATTACATCTCATTACCGATGTCAGAGTCAGAGAGCTTCCCCGACTACCTCGACGTCGACTACGCCGACGGCGAGGGCGAGTCGCCCGAGGACTATCCCTCCGTCAACCACAAGATCGAGAAGGCGATCGAGGTCACGAAGAAGGGCCTCGAACAGTACGACAACCCGGTCATCATGTGGACCGGCGGCAAGGACTCGACACTGACGCTGTACTTCGTCAAGGAAGTGGCCGACCGTTTCGACCTCGAAGTGCCGCCGGTCGTCTTCATCGACCACTACCAGCACTTCGACGAACTCATCGACTTCTGCAAGCACTGGGCCGACGAGTGGGACCTCGACGTCATCTGGGCGCGCAACGAGGACATCGGGGACTACGTCGACGAACACGGCCTCGAACCGGGCGACGACATCCCGGTCGACGCGCTCTCGGAGCACAACCAGCACCACGTCCGGAACCTGCTGGAGTACGAGGAGGACACGTTCCCGTTCCTGCTCGACACCTACGTCGGCAACCACCTGCTGAAGACCGTCGCGCTCAACGACACCCTCGAGGAGTACGACGTCGACGCCGTCCTCTCGGGCGTCCGCTGGGACGAACAGGAGGCCCGCGCCGACGAGACGTTCTTCTCGCCGCGCCACGACCCCGACATCTACCCGCCCCACGACCGCGTCCAGCCCATCCTCCAGTTCGCCGAGGCCGACGTCTGGGAGGCCTTCTGGAACTTCGTCGTGCCGGACACCGTCGAGGGCTTCCCGGAGGAGGGCTACGTCCCGCAGGGGCAGGACGACCTCCCCGAGGGCATCGAGAAGGACGACGTCCCCGTCTCGCCGAAGTACTTCGCCGGCTTCCGTTCGCTCGGGAGCGAAGTGAGCACCGACAAGTCCGCCCAGGAGCCCGCGTGGCTCCAGGACATGGAGAACACCACCGAACGCGCCGGCCGGGCCCAGGACAAGGAGGACCTCATGGAGCGCCTCCGCGACCTGGGCTACATGTAACGCAGGCCGTTCGCATTCGAGCAGTTTTCTCCCGGACGCGATCGCTGACGCGACACAACACTCAACAGTCCACCCGTTGCAGGGTCAGTCATGAGTGAGGAGTACGACTGGCTGACGCTGGACGAGGACGAGGAGATACTCTGGGACGGGAAGATCTCCCAGAAGTCGATGATCGGGACGTACGTCGTCGGGGTGCCGCTGATCCTCCTGCTGGGGCTCGGGCTGTTGATCATCGTGCCCTCGTACCTCATCGTCAAGCACACCGACTACGTCATCACGAGCAAGGGCGTGTACAAGAAGACCGGCATCCTCAGCCGCTCTGTCACCGAGATCGAGTACGAGAAGATCCAGAACACGGCCTTCTCCGCGGGGCCGGTCGCCCGCTACTTCGGCTACGGCGACGTCGACATCAGCACGGCCGGGGGGTCGGGCGTCGAGATGAAGCTCCGGGCCGTCGAAGACCCCCAGGGTGTCCAGAAGCGCCTCTCCCGGCTCGTCAAGCGCGCCCAGGGCGCCCGTGGCGAGGAAGACACGGAGGGGAAGGCCGACGTGCTCGACGAGATCCTCGTCGAACTCCGGGCGATCCGCGAGTCGGTCGAAGCACGCGAGGGCGATGCCCGCGGGCAGACCGGGGGCGCGCGACAGCCCGACGGCCGCGGCGACCGATGACCCTGCCCGACTGGGCGCCGGCGTCGGCCGACGAGACCGCCGTCTGGCAGGGAAAGCCGCGCGCTCGCATCGTCCACTGGGGCGTCGTGACTGGCGTGCTGGTCGCGGTGACGGTCCTCGGCGTCGGTGGGTTCCTCTGGCGAAGCGGTGCCATCGGCCTCGCCCTCCTCGCCGCGTGCGCCGCGGTCGCTCTGGTGGGGTTCGCCATGCCGGCCGGGTCCGCCTATCTCTGGCGTACACACACTGACTACCTGCTCACGGACGCGGCGCTGTACCACCGCACCGGTGCCGTCTGGGTCACAGTGACGGAACTCGGCCTCGAGAAGGTCCAGAACTCCGCGTACTCCCAGGGCGTCTTCGGGACGATGTTCGACCACGGGACCGTCACGGTGGACACCGCGGGAAGTGAGGGCGCCGAACTCAGTCTGCGTGCCCTCGACGACCCGGACGACGTTCACCGTCTCGTCGCCGAGCGCGCGGGGGTGACCGGGAGCGATGAATCGATCCCTGGGACGATCGAACAGTGGCGAGCAGTGCTCGACGAGGTTCGCAAGCTACGGACAGTTCTCCGAACGGAGTGATCCTGGGGTAGGTCTGGTCGCCGATGGGACGATCACGGCCCGAAAGCGGCACAATATATTCATACGGTTGGCCACAGAGTCACAGATATGGCGACAATTTCGACCGACGTCAATCGCCCTTACTTGCCCTCCGACGGTGCGAAGATCACGGCCGAGATCGACGTCGAACCGGGCGAACAGGACGAGAGCGTACGACGACACGTGGCGCTGTGTATCGACACCAGCGGATCCATGGGCGGCGCGAAGATCCAGCAGGCCCGTGACGGGGCCGCGTGGGTGTTCGGACTGCTCGACGACGACGACTACGTCAGTCTCGTCGGCTTCGATACCGACGCGACGGTCCACATCCCCACGACGCGCTGGGGCCGACTGGAACGCGACGAGGCGATGGACGCCGTCGAGGACCTGACCGCAGGCGGTGGCACCGACATGTTCGGCGGGCTGGCGTCGGCCCGCGAGGAACTCGCGTCCTCTCGCGCCGGCCCAGACGCCGTCAAACGCCTCCTCCTGCTCTCGGACGGCAAGGACAACGAACACGAGCCCGACGACTTCGAGGAACTGGCCCGCGAAATCGACAACTCGGGCGTCCGCATCCAGTCCGCTGGCATCGGCGAGGACTACAACGAGGACACCATCCGGACGCTCGGAACGACCGCCCGCGGCACCTGGACCCACCTCGAAGCGCCGGGCGACATCGAGGAGTTCTTCGGCGACGCCGTCGAGCAGGCGGCCTCCGTCGTCGCGCCGGACGCACAGGTCGAACTCGACGTGGCCCCCGGCGTCGAGGTGAGCGAGGTGTACCGCGCGCTCCCGCAGGCCCAGGAGGTCGACGTCGAGTGGGAGGACAACGCCGCGGTCGTCAAACTCCCCGACCTGACCGAGCGCGAACACCAGCGCGTCGTCCTGAAGATCCACGCGCCCGCCCGTCGCGAACTGGAGGAAGTCACCCTCGCCGACGTGACCCTCTCCGCGCGCGGCGACACCGCCAGCGACGACGTCACCGTCGAGTACACCGACGACAACGAGAAGCTCGCAGAACACGACGAGTCGGTCTCGATCGACCACAAGCAGACCGTCATCCGGACGGAACTCGGCAAGGGCAACGTCGAGGCCGCCGAGACCCAGGTCGAGAAGATGACCGTCGTCCACGGCGAGGACACGGAGGCCGTCCAGGAGGCCGACCGCCAGACCCAGATCGTCAAGGAGGGCGGCCGCGCCGAACAGAGCCAGGCCACCCAGATCGTCGACGACGCCGACCGGCTCGGATGACCGGTCGACGGGACGATACGGGAGGTGCCCGCCGATGAGCGCTACCGCGCTCGCGAGCGGCGACCTCGTCGCCGACCGGTACCGCATCGAGAACGAGGCCGGCAGCGGCGGCTTCGCCATCGCGTACGAGGCCGTCGACACGCAGACCGGTGACACGGTCGCCGTGAAGGTCCCCAACACCGCCGGGTCGAGCAACGACGCGGCCGTCGTCGAGGAGTACTTCCTGAAGGAGGCCACCGCACTGGAGAGCATCCGCGACGCCGGCGGCCACCCGAACGTGATGAACCTCCTCGACCGCCACGAGGACGAAGACGGCCCGGTCCTCGTCGTGGAGTTCGTCGACGGGTACGAACTGGACGACGCCATCGACAAGACCGGGCCACTCGACCCCGCAGAGGTCCGCGAAGTGGGCGTCGGCCTCTGTGGCGCCATGTCCTTCCTCCACGAGAACGAGATCGTCTACCGCGACCTGAAGCCGGACAACGTCATGCTGACCGAACGAGACGGCCGCGTCACGCCGGTGCTCATCGACTTCAACACGGCGACCGGATTCGACGCTTCCGGCGAGGCCGAGGACTCCGGGACGACGATCCTGGGTCCGTACAAACCCCGCGAGGTCGCCGACGCGAGTCGGTCGGAGGCCCGCCAGGGGCCCTGGTCCGACGTCTACTCCATCGGGAAGATACTGCTCTTCCTGCTGAAGGGCACGGTTCCGAAGATGGACGGCGTCGACCCGCGGGACTTCGGCGTCGACTGCCCGCCCTACCTCGCCGAGATCGTCGAGCGGGCGACGGCGACGAGCTACGAGGACCGCTACCACAACGCCACCGCGATGGAGCACGTCCTCCGCGAGAAGGACCCGACGCCGCCGCCGCAGGCCTCGGTCCGGTATCTCCAGCAGGCGGACCGCTACACCATCCACGTCGGGGACACCATCGGCCGTGAGGACGCCGTCGGTCCTTCACCCGCCGTCGCCATCCAGGACGACGATGAGTACATCTCGACCGTCCAGGTCCAGTTCGACGTCGACGACCACGGCAACTGGGTGCTGCGCGACCGGAGCCTCAACGGGACGTACGTCCAGACCGGCGACGGCTGGCAGCGCGTTCTGGGCGAGGCGGGCCGCGAACGCCTGCGCGAGCAGGGCGAGGACCCGACGGACCGCCACGGCAACGTCCCGCCGACCACCTTCCGACTGCAGGACGGCGACCTCGTCGCGCTCGTCCACCCGAGCTACGGGGTCACCTTCGAGTTCCACCAGCACTGAACCATGGACTACGCTACCAACTACGACGTCGGGGACCGCAAGCGCGGCGGGGGTATCAACGAGGACAGCGTCGCGCTGTCCGTCTTCGAACAGGGCCACCGGTCGGGAGTGACCGCGGACGGAACCGACGGGAACGGAATCGGGAGGGACGGGGCCGGCGAACCCGACGAGAGCGAGGGCCCGCCCGCGAACCGCAGCGCCGCCGTGTTCGCGCTCGCGGACGGCGCGGGTGGCCACGACGCGGGCGACGTCGCCTCCTACCTGGCGACGACGGTCGTCTGCGAGGAACTGGCACCAGTCGTCGCAGAGGCGGCCCGTCGCGACCCCGGCGATTTCGCTGTCGATATCGACGAGTCCCTGTTGCCCGACCGACCGAGCGCGACCGACCTCCAGACGGCCGTCGCGGACGCTATCGTTGCCGCCCACCGCGCGGTCGTAGCGTACGCCGCCGAGAGCGGGACACAGGCCTACACCACGGTCGTCGCGGGCGTCGTCGTCGACGGCGAAGTCCACTACGGCTGGGTCGGTGACAGCCGCGCGTACCTCGTCAACGGTGCGCGCCAGTCCATCGAATTACTCACGAAGGACCACGGCGTCGTCCAGGAGCTACACGACCGGGGCGAAATCGACGACGTCGCGGCCCACGTCCACCCCAGGGGGAACGAGATAACGCGCGCACTCGGCGGCGCGGGCGACGGGGACCCGGAGACGGCGTCGGTCCCGGTCGAGACCAACTCCGTCCCGATCTTCGCCGAGGATGTCCTGCTCGTGACGAGTGACGGCCTGATCGACGCCCAGACCGACGCCCCCGCGCTGTACGAGCGCTACGTCGAGGCGGGCCGGAGCGACGAGGCCGCCGAGGTCGTGCGCGACGCCGTCGTCACGGACGAGGAGATCCGCGACCTGGTTCTCGGGTCGGACTCGCTGGTCGACGCCGCGTCGGGCCTGATCGACCTGTCGAACGACCGCGGCGGGAAGGACAACCTGTCGGTCGTCCTGGCCCGCGACTCCGCACTTCCGTCGACCCCCGGCGAGGACGAGGGGATGCCGGTCCGGGCCGTCGACCCGGACGACCCGGTCGAGGACCGGGAGACCGTGATCCTTCCCGGGGAGTGACTGTCACAGAAGCTTCCCGAGGAGTAGCTGGCCCCGAAGCGTGAGCGCCCCCGTCTCGGGCTCACTGGAGTGTATTTTTCCGGTTCGCTGACGGAAACTATTTTCACCACCTGGGTATAGTGTATTCCCAGGCATGTCCGAGAGTGACACGGCGTCGGTCGAATGCCCGCTCTGTGGCGAGGCGTTCGACCCGGCTGCCGCTGGGGGCTGGTGTACAAACTCCGACTGTGGCGAGTGGCAGTACGAAGCCGACGCCACGTCGGACGAGCAATCGGTGGGTGCGGACGATTCGACAGCCGACGGTGAGGACCCGCTCGCCGACGTCGCGGACGGCTCTGAGCCGACAGACCCGCCGTCGTGGATGCAGGAGGACGACGACGAGTCGGCCGACGCCGACGAGAGCGACGGTACGGACGACGCCGCACCGGACGAGGCAGCTGGTGCGGTCGACGACGACGCCGCACCGGACGAGGCGGCTGGTGCGGTCGACGACGACGGCGCGGACGACGACGTCGCAGACGACGCGGAGACAGAGGCCGATCTCGAAGCGGACGACGCGGTGTCCACGTCCGACGCGGACGATGGCGCGGCCGACGCGGACTCGTTCGACTGCCCAGGTTGTGGCACCGAGCTGGCGGCCGACGTCAACTTCTGTCCCGACTGCGGCTCGGACGTGAGCAGTTTCCCGGCCGACGACGGCGCGGACGACGAACTCGCCGCGTGTCCGTCCTGTGGCGGCGACGTCGACGCGGACGACAGCTTCTGTGCGCAGTGCGGTGAGGACCTCGACGCTCACCGCGGCGGCGCGAACGTCCTGACGGAGTGTCCCGACTGCGGAACCGACGTCGGTCCGGACGACAGTTTCTGTGCCGACTGTGGAACCGACCTCGACGCCGCCCGCTCGGGCGGCGCTGCGGGGGCCGGCGACGCGTCAGGCGACAGCGCGCCCAGCGCGCTCGCACTGACCGCCCACGGGAAGACCGTCGTGGCCGGGGACGGCGACATCGTCGGCCGCGAGATCAGGTCGCTCCTGACCGAGGCGGGCCGACCAGAGGACGAGGCGGTTCGCGTCCACCGCGAACACGTCCGGTTCGTCCGCGAAGACGGCCAGTTCTACGCGGTCGCGCTCGGCCAGAACCCGACCCGCGTGAACGGCACGTCGCTGACGAAAGGCGACCGGGAGGCGGTCGCGCCCGGCGACGAACTCGAACTCTCCGAGGTCGTCACCCTCGACGTCGAGGCGGCCTGACCACCGACATTTCTCCGTCTCGATCGCAGCGTACAACGCGGCGAGTCGAAGCTGTCGCGTAACAGCTTTCCCATCCGGCGAAAAACACCCTCCAAGCAATGTCCGGACGCCGACGGCGCGAACTCGCCGATTCGTTTCGCCTCGTCACTGGTGACGAGCAGTGGTGCCTCCGCGACCTGCTGGTCGGCGTCGTCGCGGCCGCCGTCTGGATCGGCGGGACGGGTGCGCTCGCCATCCAGGTTGCCGACGTACTCGGCGTTCCACTCGGACTCGGGGTCGGTGAGAGCCCGTCGCCGCTCGCGGTCGGCCTCTTCGCCGTCCTCTGGCTCGCCGTCCCGGCCGTCGCCGTCACGGTCCGAATCCGGCGACGGACGCTGAACCTCCGCGGCAACGTCGAACAGTACTACCGCTTCGAACATCCGGCCGCGTTACTCGCGCCGCCAGCGCTCCTCGTCGTCGTGGCTGTCGTGGTCGGAATGGCCCTCGGCGGGTTCCCGTCGTCCGTCTCCCTGGTGTTGCTCCCCGTCGGCCTGTTCGCCCTGATACGGACGCTCGCCTTCAGCTACCGGGTGTACTCCTTCTCTCACCCGCTGGTCGTCCATCTCTTCGTCGCCGTCTCGACCACGGTGGCACTCGCCAGCGCGCTGGCGGCAGTCGGGATGGCGACGGGGCAGGGCCAGTTCACAGAGCGGGTACTCCGCGCGGCGGGACTGCCGTCGTGGGTCCTCGGGACCGTCTCGGTCGAGGGCGTCGTCGTGTCGGGCGTCGCCGTGGTGGCGGCGCTTCCGGTCGGCCTGGCGCTGGCGTACGTGCTGGTCCAGACGGTGGTCTCGCTGGCCGTGCGGCTGGTCGAACCCGACGTCGACCGGTCCTCGATGCGGACTGGCCAGCGGTATCCGCCGTTCCTGGACTCGACCACGCCAGTCGGTACCTCCGTCGATTCGTCGGATTCCTCAGCCGGGTCGACTGGCACGGACACCGACGCCTCGACTGCAGACCGGGGGCCGACCGAATCGGACGGAGACGGGACGGACTCGGAAGATTCGGTGGAATCCGACGACGAGGGGGAGGACCTCGACGACGTCAGTAACACGCGCGTGTTCACGCCGCCCGCCGACGACGGTGACGGCGGATTCGGGTCCAGTACGGCCGGCGAGACGCGCTCGGTTCCGGGGACCGACGACGAAGTGACGTCCTCGACTGGCGGTGGTTCTCGCTGTGACGCCTGTGGCGAGACCTTCTCGATGGAGACGGACGTCCGGTTCTGTCCCAACTGTGGAACCGCGCTGGACGGCGAGTGATCGACTGCGGGTTTCGCGACTCCCGGGCCGTCAGGCCAGTGGCCGGAACCACACGGCCGCGAGCAACAGGGCGAGAAAGACGTAGGACCCCCGGATGAGGAGCATCGTCGCGAGTTCGGCGTCGGCGTTCCGCGAGAGCACGGCCACGATGCCGAACGCGAGGGCTGCGAGCGCGGCGCTCGGCGGAATCGAACTCATCGTGACCGCCATCGCGAGCACGGCGACCATCCCCAGGAACATCAGACCGTAGGCCAGCCGCCGCGCCCGGGTCCGCCCGAGGACGACGGCGACGGTTCGCTTGTCGATGGAGCGATCGTACTCGACGTCGGTCGAGTCGTCGATGACCTTGATTCCCGAGAGGACGACCAGGAAGACGACGGCCAGTGCGACGACGACGGGCGCAAGCCCGGCCGTCTGGACGTAGAACCCGCCGAGTAGCGCGAAGGCGATGCCGGTCGGGTAACCGATGCTCGCGGTGACCGGATGCATGTCGAGCCGGGGGGCGTGGTGGTAGCCGATGAGCCACCCCGGGAGCGTGATCAGGGCGGCCCAGACGTCGACGAGCGCGAACAGGCCGAGCGTGCAGGCGAAGAACCCGACGGAGGTGCCGGCCAGCGCGAGGCGACAGCCCCGTTCCGAGAGCGGGTGGTCGTCGTCCTCCCCGCGGCCGTAGAAGTCGACGTAGCCGTCTTTCACGTGGGCGGTGTAGAGGCCGAAGAAGACGGCGGCGAGGTGGACGCCGGCGAGCGGGAGGGAGAACTGGTCGGCCAGCAGTCCGCCGAACAGCGACGCCGAGAGCGGCGGGAGCATGAAGACGGGGTGGACCTGCGAGGCGAGCGCCCGAACGGCGGCCGCGACGCCGGATCCGTGCCGCGCGATTGCCATGTGCGGTCAAAGGGGCGCTCGTGTTAAAAATCCAATCAGAATATGGGGTGGTCGGCCCGCTCCCCTACCGCCAGTTCCCCCGGTCGAGGACGAATCCGGAGACGTGGGAGGCCAAGTCGCGGGCGTCGCGTTCGGTCGGCGCGTGGAGTTCGCCGGAGACTGACCCGGCCTCGCCGCCGACGCCTTCCGTCTCCGAGACCGGGTCAGTCCCGGTGGGGTAGGGCCGTCGCGAGCGGACGCGGTCGCGCAACGCCTGGAGCGCGGCCTGGGTCAGTTCGGCGTCGAGGTGCTGGAGGTCGTAGTGGACGACGTAGCCGCGCGCGGCGTCGCGGACGGCGAGCACTGGCTGGCCGCGGTCGGCACAGCGCTCCCAGAGAGCCCGCTGTTCGTCGACCGTCTCGTAGACGGGGACGTTCGAGGACGCCAGGTATTCCATCGGTGGGACTGTACGGTCTGGAACACTATTGGCCTGTCGTCGGGCCCGGTGACAGTTCGCCGGACGGCGTCGCGATCGCGGGACAGAAACTCGATACCGGATCGGTCACGTGCCGGGTGTCCTCGCGGACGGACCGCCTGAGCGGTGGTCAGTGTCGGACCGATTGAGCGGTGGTCAGTGTCGGACCGCCTGTGCGGCGTCGTCCATAATCTCGAGTGCCTCTTTCAGCGTCTCGACGTCGACGGCGTAGGAGATGCGCGCGTACCCCGCGCCGTGCTCGCCGAAGGCCTCGCCCGGGACGATGACGACGCCGCGGTCGATCACTTCGTCGACGAACCCTTCGGGGACCTTCGGCATCGCGTAGAAGGCGCCCTGGGGTGTGGGACAGTCGAGGCCGGCGTCGGCGAGGCCGTCGACGAGGACGTCGCGACGCTCCTCGAAGGCGGCGCTCATCTCCGCGACGGCGTCCTGGGGCCCGTTCAGCGCCGCTTCGGCGGCGTACTGCGAGGGCGCGGCGGCGCAGGCCTGGGCGTACTGGTGGACGCGCAGCATGCGCTCGACGCGCTCGTTCGACCCCGTCACCCAGCCGAGTCGCCACCCGGTCATCGAGTAGCTCTTCGAGCAGCCGTTGACGACGACGACGTTGCCGGTGTCGTCGAACTCCGCGGGCGAGCGGTGTTCACCGTCGAAGACGATGTGTTCGTACATCTCGTCGGAGATGCACAGCACGTCGTGGTCGCTGGCGATGCGGGCGAACTCTCGCATGTCCTCGGGCGACTGGACCGCGCCGGTCGGATTGGCGGGGCTGTTGACGACGAACGCCGCGGTGTCGTCGGTGATGGCGTCCTCCACCGTCGCGGGATCCATCGTCAGGTCCTCGCGTAGCGGGACGGGCCTCGGCGTCCCGCCGGCGAGTTTCGTCAGCGCGTCGTAGGAGACGAATCCCGGGTCGGGGAAGACGACCTCCTCGCCCGCGTCGACGTGGGCCTCGATGGCGACGTGGAGCGCCTCGCTCCCGCCAGCGGTCGCGATGATATCCCCGGGGTCGACGTCGAGGTCGTTGTCCCGCGCGTGCTTGTCCGCGATGGCCTCCCGCAGCGACTCGGTCCCCTTGTTCGACGTGTACGCGTCCACGTCGCCGGCCCGGATGGCGTCGATGGCGCCCTCCCTGGCGTGCTCGGGCGTCGGGAAGTCGGGCTGGCCGAGGCCGAGGTTGATGGCGTCCTCGCCGGCCGCTTCGAACACCTCGCGGATGCCGCTGATCGATATCGCCTCCACGCGCGCGGAGAAGTCGGTCATACTCTACGGGGTGTCGCGCTCGCCGATAACTGTTGGTGGTCCGCCGCGGTCGAAAAAACGAAGAAATCGACGTGGTTCGGCTGGTCCGACCGCTCCGTCAGTAGTTCCGTCGCCTGAAGGCCAGGACCGATGCGCCGGCGAACGCGAACGTCCCGGCTATCAGTCCGCCTGGTGCCGATCCGGGGACTATTCCACTACCGGCCGGGTTGCTCATCGACGCGGCGCCTGTTCCCTCACAGGACTCGACGTCCCCGCTGTCCGGGAGGTCTCCGGGGTCGCCGGGGAACGTGCAGGTCTCCCCGCCCGCTCCGACCACGGCGCCGGTGACGTCGTAGATCGTCGACGTCCACTGGGCCTCGACCGGCTCGTTCGGCTCCTTAAATGCCTCAGCTGTCATCGTCGTTCCCGCTTCGTCGCCTTCGGCAGTGAACGAACTACCGGTCCACTCCCACCTGACGAACGGTTCGCCCTCCGGACAGTCATCGGCTCCTGCTCCGCCTATCGTGGGTGCTCCCTCGTCAGTTGTGCAGAGCAGAACGTAGCTGATCGCCGCACGCTGATCTTCCGTCTCGGTATCGGTCTCAGTGTCCGTTTCCGTGTCGGTCTCAGTGTCCGTCTCGGTATCGGTCTCCGTGTCAGTCTCAGTGTCTGTCTCGGTGTCAGTCTCCGTGTCGGTCTCAGTGTCTGTTTCCGTGTCAGTCTCAGTGTCCGTCTCGGTGTCAGTCTCCGTGTCGGTCTCAGTGTCCGTCTCCGTGTCGGTCTCAGTGTCCGTTTCCGTGTCAGTCTCAGTGTCGGTCTCGGTATCGGTCTCCGTGTCGGTCTCAGTGTCCGTTTCCGTGTCGGTCTCAGTGTCCGTTTCCGTGTCGGTCTCAGTGTCGGTCTCGGTATCGGTTTCCGTGTCGGTCTCAGTGTCCGTTTCCGTGTCCGTCTCGGTGTCTGTCTCGGTGTCCGTCTCGGTATCGGTCTCAGTGTCCGTTTCCGTGTCCGTCTCGGTGTCCGTTTCCGTGTCGGTCTCAGTGTCAGTCTCGGTCTCAGTGTCTGTCTCCGTGTCCGTCTCGGTGTCAGTCTCGGTCTCAGTGTCTGTCTCCGTGTCCGTCTCGGTATCGGTCTCGGTGTCTGTCTCGGTGTCCGTTTCCGTGTCAGTCTCGGTGTCGGTCTTTGTTTCCGTCTCGGTGTCTGTCTCGGTGTCTGTCTCCGTGTCCGTCTCGGTGTCCGTTTCCGTGTCAGTCTCGGTGTCAGTCTTTGTTTCCGTCTCGGTGTCGGTCTCAGTGTCCGTTTCTGTGTCGGTCGGCCGATCGGTCTTCGTTTCGGTGTCGGTGTCCGTTTCCGCGTCAGTCGGCTTCTCTGTCTCGTTATCCGTCGTCACGTCGCCGCAGTCGCTGTTCAGGAGGTACGCGGCGCCGGCGTCGGTCTCTCCGTCGTTGTCGTTGTCCGGCGCGCCGACGAGGATAGCCTGTCCGCCGTCGTCGGTCACGTTGCCGGCGCCGGAGACGGCGTGGCCGGCGCGGTCGGTGGCGGCCTCGCCGTAGAACGTGGCGGCGGCGTCACCGAGCGACTGGAACGCCGGGGGCGACTGGGCTCCGGCGACTACGTAGGCGGCACCGGAGTCGTTTCCGTTCTCGTCGTGGCCGGGTGCGCCGACGAGCAGGTCGTCGATTCCGTCACAGGTGACGTCGGCCGGGCCGGCGTCGGAGACGGACCAGCCCGCCAGGTCGCCCTCACGGTCGCCGGTCAGCGTTCGGTCGGCATCGGCCAGGGAGCGCACTCCCTCGGCGTCGGCGCCGCCGTAGACGACGTAGGCCGCGCCGGTCGCGTCGACGGCGTCGGCGTCGTGGTACGGTGCGCCGACGACGACGTCCGCGACGCCGTCGTCGTTCACGTCACCGGCGCCCGAGACGGACCACCCGGCACGGTCGCGGTCCGAGGCGCCGGTGAGGATCAGGTCGGCCGATCCGAGGTCGACTGTCCCCGAGACGTCGGTGGAGACGACGTAGGCGCCGCCGGCGCTCGCCGTCTCGTTCGTCTCGCCGGACCAGTTCATCGCGCCCACGACGACGTCGGCCGTGCCGTCGTCGTCGACGTCACCGGCACCGGAGACGGACCAGCCCGCCTGGTGGCCGGCCGACTCGCCTTCCATCGTCGCCGCGGCTGCGTCGTCGAGCGCAGCGGTTCCGTTGGCGTCCGCGCCGGGGACCAGGTACGCGGCGCCCGCCTCGTCGTTCGCGTAGGGCGCTCCGACCAGGACCGCGTCGTCACCGTCTGCGTCGGTCGCGTTCGACACCGACCAGCCCGCGCGGGCGTCCGCGTCGGTGCCTTCCAGGGTAGCGTTCGCGTCGGCGAGGCTCATGTTCGCGGGGAGCGAGTCGCCGCCGTGGACGACGTAGGCCGCGCCGGTGTTCGACCCGGTCGAGTCGTGGTTCGGCGCACCGACGACGACGTCGTCGTAGCCGTCGTCGTTCACGTCACCCGCGTGCGAGACGGACCAGCCGGCCATGTCGTCGGCCGAGGCGCCGACGAGTTTGACGTCGGCGTCTTCCAGGTCGACCTCGCTCGCGTTCACGGGCCCGTAGACGATGTAGGCCGCGCCGGCGTCCTCGCCGCCGGTGTCGTTGTGCGGCGCGCCGATGATCAGGTCGTCGACGCCGTCGCCGTTGACGTCACCGGCGCTGGCGACCGATCGCCCCGCGGTATCGTTCATACCTTCACCGTGGAACTCCGTGTCCGCGTCCGAGAGGTTGGTCTCGCCGGAGAGCCCGTCCGGTTCGGCTTGCTGTGCGACCTGTGACTGACCACCGGTCGTGACGGCGCCGGCGGTAATCACCATCGTGCTCGCGACCACGAGGAATGTGATCGCGACGACTGTCCCATTCGACAACGCTGTCGTAGAGATTCGCTTTGGAAGCATTCCTTCGACGGTACCCGACCAGTCACCTTTGTTATAAATAGAGAAACGAGAGTAAGGGATATTACCGGTCGAAGCCGGGCGAGTAACTCGCGACGATCCGACCGACAACGTCCGCTTACAGGAGTACTGACGAGCGCGTCAGAACCGTTCTGTACCGAGTCGAAAAACACAACCTGATTCTGTCACATCCGTCGCGAGGCGGAGGGACGTTCGCCTCCGCCGTCGCTACGGTAGACTGATAGGACCAGGCGCGACCGAGTTAAGCCGACGCACTCCCCGGATAACGGTGGCTTTCGAAGCCCAGAGTAGACCGCTCGGATCCCGACGCCGCGAATCGCGCCCCTCCCTCCGCCGGCTGCGACGCTTCCGCACTGGTCGAGAGAAGCGAAGCGAGTATTACTCCTCGACTGCGTCACGGAGATCGTCGATGTGCGTTTCGAGGCGGCGGAGCGTCGCGTCCGCGTCGGTGTACCCGTTGTCGTACTCGCTGTAACAGTCGTCGGCGCTGGCCAGGAACTCCCGAACGGTCGCTTCGATGTCGTCCATACGTCGCGTTCGTCGCGCGACGGTTGAAACCTGGCGATTCCAGTCGGGGGGCTTCGGTGAGGACGCCGAGCGCACGAAACTGCGTGGCGTCAGGTTGATAGCCGGGCGGCACTGACCCGCCGCCCATGGAACTGGCCTACCGGGACCGGGCGCTCGTCCTCGACGACGTCCTCGTGCTCGCGGACCTCCACGTGGGGAAGGGGGAGACGGCGAACCTGGAGGTTCCGGTCGGCGACAGCGCGGACATGACCGGGCGCTTCGAGGCGCTCGTGAGCGAAGGCGACGTCTCGGCCGTCGTCGTCGCCGGCGACTTCCTCCACTCGTTCGGCACGATTCCCCGGACCGTCGAGGAGACGGTCCGGGAGGTCTTTCGCATCGGCGATGCGTACGACGTCGAGATCACCGTCACGCCGGGGAACCACGACCCGATGATCGAGTCGCTCTGGGACGGCGGGATTCGGGACGAGTACCGCGTCGGTGACACGGTGGTTCTCCACGGCCACGAGACGCCAGACGCCGACGCCGACCGGTACGTCGTCGGCCACGACCACCCGACCATCGTCATCGAGGGACAGCGCCGACCGTGTTACCTCTACGGCGAGGACGCCTATCGCGGTGCCGACGTCCTGATGCTCCCCTCGTTCAACCGCCTCGTCCGCGGCGTCAGGGTCAACGGGATGTACGCCGGTGACTTCATGTCACCCCTCGTCCGGAGCGCCGAGGCGTTCAGGCCAATCGTTCGCGACGAGGACGCCGGCGAGACCCTGGAGTTCCCGCCGCTGGGGGAGTTCCGACGGATGCTGTAGGTCGCGCCGGATGCTGTAGGGATGCGGCCTGCAGGAATCTGGATCGATCCCGGAAGCTATTTTGGCCGCGGCGGCCCTCGCTCGCACATGGCTACGACGCAAGTGGCGCTCGCGCTCATCGGAACGACGCTCTTCGGACTCACGCTCCTCTGCTGGGGAACGCTGTACTACGTCCCACGGATCCTGAACGGCGAAGATCACGCGGAGAACGCACACGCCGACGCCGGCCGGCCGAGCTGAGCCCGGCGTCGTCACCGCTTCGTCACCGCTCCGGTACCGCCCCGGAATCGCTCCGTCACCGCTCCAGTTCTTCGACGGCAGCCTCGGCAGCCACCCGTCCGCTCTCCAGCGCTCCCTGAATCGACGACCACCTGGTGTAGTCGCCGGCGAGGAACACCGGCCCGTCCGGGTCGTCGACGGTGGGCAGGCCGGCGCGGAACCCCGGGGGCTGGGCGAACTGGGCGAACGGGACGCGGTCGGTCGCGACCAGCTCCAGGTCCGCGAGGTTGGCCTCGGGGTACCACGACGCCATCGTCTCTCTGACCGACTCGAACAGCGTCTCGTCGCTCTCCTCGCGGTCTCCGAGGAACGTCGCGCTGTACAGCGTCGCGTCGCTCGGCGCGTACTCGGGCGCAACGGCCGACATCGGGGCCACCTGATTCGGGCCGGACTCCCCGGCGTTGAGAATCAGGCGCTTGCCCGTCGGGAGGCCGGTCCGGGACTGGCGCGCGACGGAGAGTGTGACGCAGCTCCGGGCCTCGGTCGGAATCGACCCGAGACCGGTGAGATCACGTGCAGCTGGCGGGTCCGCCGCCACGACGACGGCGTCGGCGACGACGGTCTCCCCGTCGACCGTGAGGACGGCCTCCGTCGAACTGGGATCGACCGACGACACCGCGGTCCCCGTCTCTATGGTCGCCCCTGCCATCTCCGCGCGCTTGGCTAGCTGGTCGGGAATCGCGCCCATGCCCGCGGCCGGCACGCCGATGCGCCCCTCCGAGAGCATCTTGAACGTGTACTCGAACACCATGCTGTCGGTCTCCAGGTCCCGGTCCAGCGTGATACCGCCGTAGAACGGCGCCGCGAAGTTCTCGACGAACTGCTTCGAGAACCCCACCCTTTCGAGGTACGCCCGGGTGCTCGTCCCGCCGCGGTCCAGGATAGCCTCGGGCGACCGACCGGCGAGTTCGCGCTGGAGCGTGAACAGCCGGAGCTTGTCGCCGAACGTGACGTCCCCGTTGAACAGCGTCTGCAGCGCGTTCGTCGGCGCGCGTCGCGGGTCGACGAGCACCGACCGCTCCCCGGGCCGGGCGATGGTCGCGCCCGGCGTGAAGTATCGCAGGTCGAGCGCGTCCAGATCCAGCTCCCGCTGGACGGCGGGATAGGCCGAGAACAGCACCTGGAACCCGCGGTCGTGCGTGTAGCCGTCCACCCGGTGGGACCGGACCCGGCCGCCGACCCGCGACTCTCGTTCGAACACCGTCACGTCCGCGCCCGACTCGGCGAGCCGGCGGGCCGCGACGAGTCCCGCGAGTCCGCCACCGACCACGACGACGTCGCTCATACCGGTCGGTTCGACCGTCTCCCGGAAAACCACACCGCCCCACTGGTCCGGTGTGGGGCGATGCGACGGGCGCGGCCAGCGCCCCGTCCGGCCGACATCGCACAGCACAAGGCACACGGCCGTGGACTCCCTGCATGGACGACCCAGCTGATCACTCGCTCCACTGCCTCGACTGTGGCGCCACGTTCGATCCGTCCGGGGCGGTCTACCGGTGCCCCGACTGCGACGGCCTGCTGGAGGTGGCCACGGACGACGAAGGACTCGGAGACGTCGACGCGGCGACGGTGCGGGGCCGCGACGACGACGGCCTCCACCGGTACGCCGAGTTCCTGCCGTTCACTCGCGACACCGCCGTCAGCATCGACGAGGGAGCGACCCCGAGCGTGTCGTGTCCCGACCTGGCCGACGATCTGGGCGTCGGAGCGCTACTGATCAAGGACGAAGGGCGGAATCCAACGGGCACAGTGGCCGACCGCGGCCTCTCGCTGGCCGTCACGGCCGCCGTTCGGCAGGGCGCCGCCGACGTCGCACTGCCGACGACCGGCAACGGCGGGCAGTCGGCCGCGGCATACGCCGGCCGCGCCGGCATCGACTCGCACTCGTTCGTCCCGACGCGCTGTCCGTTCGTCAACAAGGCGATGGTCAACGTCCACGGTGGCGACATGACGGTTGTCGAGGGACGCTACGCCGACGCGCTCGGCGCGTACGAGGACGCTGTGGCTGACGCCGAGGAGTGGACGCCCGTCGGCCCAGCGTCGCCGTATCGTCGGGCGGGCGCCAAGACCGTCTACTTCGAATTCGCCGAGGCGCTCGGCTGGGAAGCGCCCGACGCCGTCGTCGTGCCGGTCGGTCACGGGAACGTCATCGCGGGCATTCACGAAGCCGTCGACGACCTCGACGCAGCGGGTCTGGTCGAGGACGCCCCGCGCCTCTACGCCGTCCAGCCCGAGGGCTGTCCGCCGGTGTACGACCGCTGGGCCGAACAGGGGCAACTGGACTCGGTCGAGACGCCCGACACCATCGTCGGCCCCCTGGAGGTCGGCGACCCGGCCGCCGGGGCCCTGGCCGTCGACGCGGTCGACCGGACCGGCGGCCGGGCCGTGGTCGTCGACGACGACGCCATCCTGGAGGCCGGCGCCGACGCGGCGAGCGAGACCGGCGTCGAAGTCGGCGCGACCGGGGGCGTCGCCGTCGCCGGCGCCCGTGCGCTCGCGGCCGACGGCCACCTGGAGTCCGACGATACCGTCGCGCTCGTCAATCCGATCGCCGGGAGCAAGGAGGCCGACCTGCTGCGGAGCTACCTGATGAGCCAGGGGATGTAGGAACGTGATGGACCAGTGGAACGGCGCGTCACCGGGTCAGTCGGCGGCGTGTCGCTTGGCCGTCGTGTAGGCCTCGCGGACTCGTTTGAAGGCGTCCTCGTCGCCGCCGCGGTCGGGGTGGACCTCCTTGACGCGGCGTCGGTAGGCTCGCTTGACCTCTTCTAGCGTCGCGCCTGCTGGGAGGCCGAGTTCGCGGAACGCCGCCGTCGCGGGGTGGACCTGGTCCCGTTCGACCTGCGTCCCGAACTCGACTTCCGGCGTCTCGAAGGGCAGACGCGCGCCGAGCTGGACGCCGGGCATCTCGTGTTCGACGAGCACCGGCGTCGTCGGCGACCGCTCGATGCGGTAGAACGCGCGCGCGTCGAAGGTGATGGCGACGTCGCGTTCCGGCAGGTAGAAGGCGACGTGCTGACCCTCGACGAAGTGGTCCTCCGCGTAGGACTCGTCGATGGCCTGGAGGTACGCCCGTAGCTCGTCGCGGCGCCGTCCCTCCCCGTCGCCCCGGCCGTCGCTCGTCGCCGTCGGCGTCGGGTATAGCCGGTTCGCGACGAGGAAGAGGCCGGCGACGACGACGCTGCCGAGTACGCCCAGCAGCGTGCCGACGAGGAGCCACTCCGGAAACGGTCCCAGTTCCGCGAGCACGTGCCCGCCTTGGCGGCGAGCGATTAAGAAAGAATCGCCACGGCCTCGCTGGCCAACGGCCGGTTCCTAACCGATGTAGCGCAGGTCCTCGTCCGACGGCGTCGCGGGTCCCTGCTCCATCTCCTGAATCTTTCGGACGACTTCCTCCATCTCCTCGGCACGCTCCTCCAGCGAGGCGTAATCGACGTCGAAGCCGATCAGGTCCTGGAGTATCTCCAGGACGGCCTGGGCGCTCTTGGGGTCGACGAGGTAGCCCGACGTCTCGCCCATCAGGCAGGCCGCGGGGACGTCACGCCGTTCACTCAGACCGAGCAAGAGCCCGGAGACGCCGACGATGCCGCCGGCGGGCTCGTTGTCGCGGAACTCCACGCCGACGTCCTCGAGTTCGTCGGTCAACGACTCGACCGTGGCCGCCCCGAGGACGTCGTACTCCTCGATGAGTTCACCGGTGGGGACGCCCCCCAGCGCGTACACCGTCTCGACGCCGACCTCCTCGGCGACGTCGAGGAAGGCGTCGGTGAGGCCGTAGTGGCCCACGTTGTCCTGGGCCTGGTGGTCGCCCGAGAGCACGAGCACGTCCTGGCCCTCGTCGGGCGTGACCGCGTGGAACTCGGCGTTGGCCAGTTCGGCGTGTCCGTCCTCGACGCTGACCTGCGGCGGGAAGTGCTGGGAGTACACCCGCGCGAGGAGTTCGCTCTCGAGTTCCTCGAGGAGGTGCTCGGCGGCCAGTTTGCCGACGTGGCCGACGCCCGGGAGCCCCTCGACCAGTACCGGCGCGTCGAGATCGACGTCCGCGACCCACTCGATTTCGAACTCGTCCATGCGCCTAGTCGCGGCGTCGGCGCTTAAGAGACCGTCGATACTTGCCGTGTGGGTCCTCGGGGTTGAAGGGCGCAGGAGCGCTGTTGACGGCGTCTGCGCCGCATTCTGGACAGGCGTCCGCCAGCGTGTATACTGGACGGTCGTGGGCCGCGCGCCAGTCCGAGCAGACGTGGATGTCGGCGCGCATGGGTAGAAAGAACCGCTCGGTTACTCGTCTTCGACGTTACGCTCGCGGTGGAACCCGGTGGTCCCGCCGTGGCCGTCGACGACGGCACGGGCGCGGTCGGCGCTCTCTTCGAGCTGGGACTCGGCCTGCTTGTAGTCGGGGGCCTGCACGCGAATGCGGTACTCGGGCGAGCCGACGTAGGTCACTTCGAGGTCGACCTCCTCGGGCACCTCGCCGTTCCCCTCGGCGGCCTGCAGGGCCTCTTTGATGCACTCGACGCCGTCGCTCTCGGGACAGGTCAGGTCGACGTAGCCCGTGACCGTGACGTAGGGCACCGAGACGTTGTCCCGGGCGGTCTCGACGATGGCGTCGATCTCGTCCTCGTCGAGGTCCGTGTCCTCGAGGGCCTCGTGGCCGTGGATGGCGGCCTGCTCGAACCCGTCGTACAGCGAGCCGAACTCGGCCAGCAGCGCGTTGGCGATGGCGGAGTACTGCTCGTCGTCCATGTCCTCGCCGAAGGCCAGTTCCATCCAGTTGTCGGCCTTCTGGGCGTTCTTCCACTCCTGGATCTTCTCCTTGCGCTGGTGGTCGTTGACGTCCTTGATCGAGAGGTTGATCTGCCGCGAGGACTCGTTGACGTCGAGCACCTTCACGACGACGGTCTGACCCTCGCTGACGTGGTCGCGGACGTTCTTGATCCACCCGCTGGCGACCTCACTGATGTGGACGAAACCGCGCTTGTCCTCGTACTCGTCGAGGTCGACGTAGACGCCCCTGTCCTCGTTGACGTCGTCTACTTCGCCGACGGCGAGTTCGCCGGGTTCCGGCCAGCCACTGAACTTCATCGGTGTGCGACGGTTTCGAGGACCTCACCCTCGATGTCCGCCTCGCCGCCGGTGGGCCGCACGAGCGTGTGGCCACAGACGGCGCAGGCGACCTCGGAGGCAGCCTTGCTGAAGACGGTCTGTTCGTTCTCACAGTCCGGACACTCGACCTTGAGGAAGCTTCCTGGCATGATTTACTCCTGGAACGTCAGTCGGCCGGCGCGCCATCCCTCGCGGAGGTGGGCCTTGCCGCACTCGCTGCAGCGGTACTTCAGGTCCGTCTTCTTGGTGGGCTTGTCGCCACCGGGGACCTTCGAGAACTTGCCGTCGTTCCCGATGCCGGAGTTGCGCTTCTCCTGTCGGTCGATCCACTTCATCCCGGTCTGGCGGCCGGTACGGACCTTCTCGACCTCGTGTTCCTGGTGCTCGTTGCAGTGCGGACAGTACGTATTGAACCGGCGTGGCATCTCCATAGATATCTACCTTACGGCGAGTTTAGACACGGTTGCTTAAAACCCGTTTGGTTCGGGTCGGGCCCGGTACCCGGCGATTCGGCCGTTTCGTGGGTCCGTCTCACACGAACAGCTCGGCCAGCTGGAGCAACAGCCCCGGCAAGACGACGAGCGCGAGGCCGACGACTAGCAGCACTGCGGGGAGGACCAGCAGTCCGGCCTCGGTCAGCAGCCACAGGCCCAGGCCGGCCAGCACTACCAGGAGGCCCACGGCGCGGAGTGCCCAGACGAACGCTCCCTCGAACCCCGAGTCCGCCAGCAGTTCCGCGGCTTCGAGCGCTTCGTCCATGTTCGCCCCGACGTGACGCCCGCGCGACTGTTAAACCTGGTGGCGGGACGGTCCGTTCGCGCCGCGGACCAGTCCGCCGCTTCGCTCCCTTCGAAGTCACTAAGTAGAGCGTCCACAAACCCAGTCCCATGAAGAAGCTGATCATCCACGGGAACCCCGGCGTCAGGAAGGGCGGCGTCATCGAGTACGACGGGGAGGAGTGGAACGTGTTCGCCGTCAACGTCCAGGGCGAGTGGCACGGGCCCGAGGAACCACAGCTCTGGTGTACCATCGGCAAGGACGACGAGCACGAGACGTTCAAGTACCAGGACTACATCCCGATGCACCTGGAGACGGAGAACGTCGACGCCGAGGCAGTCGACGTGATCCGGCGGAAGGCAGAGGCCTGAGCGGCGCGCTGCCGCGTCATTTTCTATTCGGTTTCCCAGTGAGTCTCGACCCGGTAGAGCGTCACCTCGCCCCACGTCCGGTGGACGCTCACGCCGTCGACGTCGCCGACGGTGATCTCGCCGTAGTTGTTGCGCTCGGCGGGGCCGACGTAGACGTAGCGGACGTCGTACTCCGCGAGCAGTGCGGCCTGCTGATCCGGCTCGCCGGTGTAGATGGTCTCGACGTGGCCGAGTCGCTCGCGGTAGACCGTCTTGTTGCGGTACTGGGCCTCGTGGTGCCAGCCGAGCACGGTCGGGATGCCGGTCATGCTGGCGGGCGCGCTCGACCCTTCGCCGTCGGGGGGATACCAGCTGTATCCCGCTGGAGTGCCGGTGACGATCGTCGGTCGCCCCTCGACGTTCGAATCGAGCCACCGGATGGCCTGGGCCTCGTCGGGGTGGCTCTCGTTCATCCAGGCGCGCCCGTCCAGCGTGGGGCCGTCGCTCCCGGCGACGTCGTTGCCGGCGAAGTGCGAGGACAGCGCGAGGCCCGCGTACAGTGACGCCGAGACGATCAGGACCGCGGCGAAGACGCGGGCGGCGGCGGGCTTCCACGTCGGGACTGACTGGGACGGCCAGCCGTCGAGAAACCCGGCCAGCGCGACGCCGGCGGCGACGGCCCAGAGCACCCACACCTGCATGTAGGTCTTGAAGACGGTGTTCATCCGGCCGACGTTCTCGGCGACGAAGGCGAACTCGACGAGGGTGACCAGCCCGGCGCCCGCGACGATCAGGACCATCTCGAAGCCGACGGGGGAAGGCCCCAGTGCGCCGTTCCGTCCGACGCGGGCCTCGAGGGCCTCGGCGGCCTCGGTGGCCTCGCTGACCTGGCCGCCATCGGAACTCGTCGTCGGCGCTGCTCGCACCCCGTCGAGGTGGACGGCGCCGCGCCGGAGCACCCAGCCGCCCAGGATCAGCGGGAGGAACAGGCCGAGCGCGGCCAGGTCGACCGACGCGGCGAACGCGGCGACCCCGAATGCGACGAGGGCGACGATCTGGGCGGTGTCGCGGTCCGTCGCGTCCGCGGTCCGGGCGTAGAGGTACGGGACGAACGCCGCCAGGAAGACGCCGTGGACGAGGAGGAGTTCGACAAGCGACGAGCGGTCGGGGAGGAATGCCACCTCCCGGCCGCTGGCTGCGCCGAGCCAGAAGGGGAGCGACCAGAGGAGGCCGAGCGCGATCACGACGACGGCGGCCCCCAGTCCGAGCGCGAGGCGAGCCCCCTCGTCGCGAAGCCTGGTCTCGTCAGGCTGGCCGCCGGCACCAGCGGGGAGCAGGCTCCGGGGGTCGGCCGGAGCCAGAATGACTGTGAGCGCCACCAGGCCGCCGACCGACGGGAACGACCAGGTGTTGACGACGGCGATCAGCCCGGCCAGCGGCGGGAGACAGCCGAGGAGGAGCGCGCGCCGTCGACGGACCTCGGCCGCGGGCGTCTGGTAGTAGGCGAAACAGAGCGCCGCGGCGAGCAGGAGGAAGGACGTGCTCATCATGTGGGCGTGCAGGTCGCCGTTGAGCCACGAGAAGAAGGGGAACTCGTCGATGACGAAGGCGGCGCTGGGCTCGAAGCCGGCGAAGTCGGCGACGTCGTCCTCGATGACGCGGCTGGCGTCCCAGTAGCCGAACTCGGAGGGACCGCCGTCGGCCAGCCCCTCGACGGGGAGTCCGCTCGTCTCGGCGAGCCAGTTCGCGGGGCCGTCGGGCAGGAACCAGACGAGGAACTTCACGGGCGTCGAGAGGTTGCTCGCGATGCCGACGAAGAAGGCGCCGAACCCGCCCGCGGCGCGGCGGGAGATTCCCCGGTCGGCCGCGACGGAGCCCGCGAGCCCGTAGACTGCGGTGACGAGCGCGGCGTAGAACCCCGCCAGCGCGAGGTTGTAGGCGTAGTGGCCCGCGGTTCCGGTAATCTTCGTCAGGATGGCGGCGACGAGGTGGCCACCGTAGTAGTAGGCGACGGGCTCGCCGGCGAACCACATGTCCTCTGGGGGCAGGCTGTCGGCCCGGAGGAGCGACTTCAGCAGGCCGAAGTCGAGGAACTTCTCGCCGCCGATGGGGCGGATGCCCGGGTCGGCCGACCTGATGGCGACGAGGAAGAGGAACGCGACGGTGAACACCGCTGCGATCTCCAGGTAGAGCCCCCGGTCGACCGTCTCGCCGCGATAACCCGCGTAGGCCGCGAGGGCGACCAGGACGAGCACGCCGAGCCAGACGCCGGCGGTCAGCGACAGGCGGCCGACGAAGTAGGTGACCAGCCAGAGGACGGCGAGCGCCAGCGGCAACGCCACGCCCACGCCGCGGTCGGCGAAGCGGGGGAACAGCGCGGTTGCGAGCGTCGCGCCCGCGTAGAGGAGGGCCAGGTAGACCAGTAGCCACAGCGCGACGAGACCGAATTCCATTATCGGACACAGCGCAAGCCGGAACTATACGCTTTTTGAACGAACGTGCCCGTTCGACGCAACTGGGTCGGCCCCGGTCCAGCCACCCGGTTCGTGTGAGCGCGACGCATGTCGAACCGTTTTTACTCGCGCCCCGGGTGGACCAACGTAATGGCGCGGTCCGTCGGTATCGTGGTCCCCGCGTTCAGGCCCGACGTCGAACGCCTCCGCCGGTACGTGTACGCCCTCGACGAGGCACTGGACCCGGCCGCGATCCGCATCGAACTGGACGACCCGAAGGAAGCCGTCCCCGGGGAGCTTGCGGACCTGCCGGCGACGGTCAACGCCGTCCCGTATCGTCGCGGGAAGGGCGCGGCCGTCACCGCGGGTTTCGAGGCGCTGGAGACCGACGTCCTCGCTTTCGCCGACGCCGACGGGTCGACGCCCGCCGAGTGGTTCGCCGTTATCGTGGACCGCGTTCGCGACGGCGAGGCGGACCTGGCCGTCGGCTCGCGGCGCCACCCCGACGCGACGGTCCAGAGCCACCAGACGCTCGCCCGGCGATTCCTGGGCGACGGGTTCGCCTGGCTCGCCGGTCAGTTGCTCGACGAGGCGCTGTACGACTACCAGTGCGGCGCGAAGGCCATCGACGCCGCGGCCTGGGAGATGGTGCGCGAGCACCTCTACGACGCTGGTTTCGCCTGGGACGTCGAACTCGTCGCCATGACCGCCGCCCTCGACCTTCACATCGACGAGGTGCCCATCGAGTGGCAGGACCAGCCCGGGTCGACCGTCTCACCCGTCCGGACGTCGCTCCGGATGGCACGCGCGCTCGTGACCGCGCGCCATCGCGCGAAACAGGTCAGGAACAGTCGCCTCCACACTGCCATCGCCGCCAGACGCGAGGAGCCCACGGCCCTCGTGGAGAAAGATGAGTGACTCGACGCCGGCCGTCGGTGAACTCCTCTCTGGCGTTCGCTTCGGGAAGTTCGCCTCCGTCGGCGTCGTCGGCGCCATCAGCGACAACACCGTCCTGGCCGTCCTCACGCTGCTCGTGGGCGTTCAGGAGATGTGGTCGAAGGCCGCGGGCATCGAGACGGCCATCCTCGTGATGTTCCTGGTCAACGAGCACTGGACGTTCGCCGGTGCCGGCGAGGCCGGCCGTGGCCCGCTGCTCAAGCGCCTGGTGAAGTCCCACCTCGTCCGCTCCGGCGGCGTCGCCATCCAGCTCACCGTCTACTGGTTCCTGACCCAGCAGCTGGCCGTGGAACTGTGGGTTTTCGGCGTGGACCTGTGGTTCCTCGCCGCGAGCCCCATCGCCATCGGTATCGCCATGTTCGTCAACTACGTCTTCGAGAGCCTGTTCACCTGGCGAGTCCACGATACGTAACACCGCGGGAGGCGTTCCCGGACGGCAGTTGGATCACAACCCTTAATAAACCGACTCGGGTATGAATGTAGTAGCGGGATGGGATAGCCAGGAGATTCCGGCGGGCTCATAACCCGTAGATCGGTGGTTCAAATCCACCTCCCGCTATATTCTGTCGCGAACATATTCGTGAGCGACTGATATAGCACGTGGTGATTTGAACTCTGGAAGACGAGCGTCAGCGAGTCTTCCTCCGGTTCAAATCCACCTCCCGCTATTCTCGAAGCGACCAATGTGAACGAGGAGCGGAGTCGTTCGAAAGGCGCTCCGCGCCTTTCGTGATGACGAGAGAGCTTCGCTCTCTCGGATCACGACGAGTGAACCAGGTCGCTTCGGAATTGGTCACGGTGATTTGAACCCTGGCAGTCGCAGCGCCCGAACGGAGTGCGGGCGACCGTCTGCCTCCGGTTCGAATCCACCGCCACCCCGCTCGATGCTATCGCCGACCGACGTCGGGTCGCCGACTGCAAAGCCGAACGATTTTTAGTGGCACGAACTGAGTTGATTTTAACGAAGAGCCGAGGGGGTCACAAAATGGGGACACTCACAGTCGACGATCAGACGCTGTCGTTCGAACAGATCGCACGAGGGGAGGCGGACCAGAGGTTCGTCCTCGTCGTCGAGTACCGCGGCGCGACCGGCATCGAGTCGGCGACCGTCGATCTCGACGTCACGTCGCGGCGGGACGCTACCAGGGACGTTATCGAGGACGCCCTGACCGCGTGGTACGAGAGCCAGTCCGAGGTCACGGTCGAGTCGTTCGAAGTCGTCGAACGGATCGAGTGCCGGCGTGGAGACGCCCTCGACCGGGGCGAGGATCCGGCCGACGAGCCTGAAGTAGAACCCATCGACGGCCCCGAACCGGGCGTCGACGCGGATGCGCTCACCGAGGGCGACCGCGTCGCATACTACGTCGAAGGGCCACACAGCGCAGTCTACGGGTACATCGCCGAGGGGGTCGTCGAGAAGGTGCCGCCCTGGCACCGGGGCGTTCCGGGCCAGGGAGAACTGATCGCCGACAGGGCCGTGCTCGACGTCGGTGACCGGACGCGTGAGGTTCCCCTGGAGTGGATTATCGGGTCCACCGCCGACTCGACGGTCGCCGACGCGGTGGACCGGTCCTATCCCGCTTAGCTCGTCAGAAGGGGGCGTCACCCGGGCTATCCACACCGCTCGTCAGTACGGGTCAGTCGGTGTAGCAATTCCCACCCGCTCCCACACAGGCTCGGTCGCTCGCTAGTCGTCGCCGTGCTCGTCGACGATGACGACCTCGCCGTCGACGACGTCGACGTTGATGAGCGTCTTGGCCTCGTAGCCAGCGTCGGCGAGTTTGTTCTCGCCGTCGACCTTCTTGATGACGCTGACGATGTCGCGAACGTCGGCGCCGATCTCGTCCAGTGCGCCGGTGAGCGCCGCGAGCGTCCCGCCGGTCGAGAGCACGTCGTCGAGGAGGAGCACGCGGTCCCCCTCGTAGACGTCGTTGACGTACATCTCGTTCTCGGAGTAGCCCGTGACCTGTGAGAGTGCGACCTCGCCCTCGAGGCCGTACTGACGCTTCCGGACGACCACGAGCGGGATGTCGGTCATGAGTGAGACGGCAGTGGAGATGTGGATGCCCATCGCCGCCGGGGTGACGATCTTGTCGACGTCTTCGAGTTCGGCCTTCCGGATGATCTTGATGACGATCTCGCGGAGCAGTTCGGGTCGCAGCATCGGCACGCCGTCGCTGATCGGGTGGACGAAGTAGTGATACCCGTTCTTCTCGATGATCGGCGCATCGAGCAACGACTGCTTGAGCTGATCCATGCTGGCGGTACTGCGAGGCGGCACAAAAACCCACCGTCAGAACTTCGTTCTGACGAAGCTCGACTCACTGCGTTCGTCTCGCCACCGTCAACGCTCTGCTTTGTCGAGGTTCGAGTGTCGAGTCCGTCGTGGCGACGTCGGCGGACTAGACGAGGTCGACCAGCTCTGCGAGGACCCGTACCATCGGCAACGCGTGGCTGTCTCCGAGGGCGAAGTATTCGACCGTGACGAAAATGAGGAAGGTGGTCGCCGCCGCCGTCGCGAGCCCGATCGAGAGCGCGCCGAACTGGCCACACTTCCCGGCTGATCGGCCCGTGAGGGCCCAGGCTCCGACGGGTCCTGCCGTTCCGAGCGCCAGCAGGGCGTGGAACTGGAACGCCTCACCGCGGCCAGGCGCCAGGAAGACGAGTGCGACGAGGAGGAACTGGCTTCCGACCAGTAGCCCAGCGCTGTACGTCCAGGCGATCGTCCGCCAGTGTCGGTCCAGGATCGCGCCGACGGGCGGAAGCCGCACGAGCCCGTACACTGCGACCGGATAGAGCGGGAAGAGATAGCGGACTGTGACCTGTGCGTGCACCGGCAACCGCGAAATGTATACGAGCGAGTAACAGACCGCGAACACGACGACGAACCCGTCGACTGGCGGGACCCGGGGCCGTAGTCGAGACGCATCGACGCGCTCTCTCGCCGAGGCCAACGCGACCGGTATCACCGCGACGAGGCCAGCGACGACGGGCGCCGATTCGAGGAAGGAGAGGTTCGCACTGGGTGCGTCCTGTGCCCGCCTGGCGACGCGGTCGACGTAGCCGCTGCGGACGAACGAGTGGTAGACCTGTTCGGGACGCGTCGAGAGTTTCGACAGGCCCTGCGAGAGCAACTCGCCGAACGTCGCCAGCACCTCGACCGCCGACTCGGTCAGGGCGACGACCGGGAGCAGGACCGCTGGAATCGACCAGCCGGTGCGCCCGTCGCCGTCGCCGCCTTCGGTCGGAGTTCCGGCGCCTCCCTCCGAGACGCTCCCGATCTCGGTGGTCTCGCCACCAGTCTCGAGCGAGACGTCGCCGCCGTCGGCAGCTGGATTCGGGCCGGACGGACCGTCTATCGAGAGGTCCGCGTCGGGCGGTGCGTTCCGAAGCGCACGCGGGACGGTCAGCGGGTCGCCCGTGAGCGCGAAGTTCGTTGCCAGCATCGGGACGAGGGAGACGAGGAACGCCCCGCCGACGACGGCGAGCGAGCGGGCGTCGTTCGCGGGCGCCGAGGGGACGTCGACGACCGCGAGCGCGACTAGCACGACGAGTGCCTCCGGGGCGTGGACCCAGGCGAGCAACCCGACGAGGACGTACGCGAGCGCTCGGGACTCCGTCGCGTACGCCCGTTTCCCGTCTCGGCTTCGCGCGATGGCGAACGCGACGGCGAGCACGACGGCGGCCGTGAGGACGTGTCGTTTGGGAACCGCTGCCCAGAACGGGAGCGGCGTGCCGAGCGTGACGAGGACCGCCGCCAGCACGGCCCGCCGGCGGTCGTGAAGTTCCCGGACCAGCCGGTAGGCGAAGACGCCGACGAACGCCGCACCGACCATGTGGACGATCTGGAGGGCGATCAGGTGGTGCTGGACGGGGTCGAGGGGCGTCGCCAGCGCGACGTTCAGTGAAAAAAGGCCGAACACGGCGACGCTGCCAGCGTACGTCGCCGTTCGTCGACGGTCCAGGATCCGGCCGGCCAGTAGCGTCGCGGCAAGGAGGGTGAGACACCACGCGGCGACGAGGACGACGCGGAGGTCCGCGACGAGTTCGAGCGCCCGGAGCAGGTAGACCAGCGGCAGGGCGGCGAAGATGACGCCGTAGTTGCGCGAGTACAGCTCGCCGTCGTACCACTCCGCCCCCGGCGTCTCCAGGCCGGGCCCGTAGGCCGCGGTCGTCATGTCCAGGGACCCGTGTTCCAGTGCATACACGCCGTTCGCGATGGTGTAGCTATCGTTGATGAGGAACGCCGTCCGCCAGGTCAGCCCGAACAGGCAGAGGCTCAGGAGGAAGATCAGCAGGCCGACACGGTCGCCCCAGAGGAGCGAGAGTGTCTTCCGCCGGAGCGGGCTGGTCGAATCGTCCCACGCCGGCCGGACGCTCATCCAGTCACCTCGACCGTGACGTTCCGCTCGGCCAGCCGTCGCTCGGATTCGTTCGAGCGCAGGAACACCGTGACGGTCCCGTCGTAGCTCCGATTCTCCACGCGAGAGGGCTCGATAGCGTCCCGTTTGAGCGAGAGTTCGTACGTCCCCGTATCGGACGATGTCACGAAGTGGGTCGTCGAGCGCGAGTATCCCAGCGCGGGAATCGAGAACTGGTAGGCGAGCAACGGCGTTCCGGTGACGTTCGCCACCGTGAGTGTCGCGTCCGGGACGAGGACGTAGTACTCGCCCGATCCGAAGCGACCGGACGTAATTTCGGTACTCGATGGGAGAGAGACGTCACCCACCGTCGCGTTTCCGCTTCCGAACGACCGTTGCTCTGGCGCAGTAGTGAAGTCGACCGCTCCGACGAGCGGTCCCGAAACGAGCGTCGTCGCGAGCACGAGGCCGATAACCCCGTAGACGACGCCTCGTTCCGTATTCATCGTCCCAACGGAGAGTAACCCCGCAGATAAATCCATCGTGCCTGCGACGTCGGTGGTCTGGATACGCCGCTATCAGGGCTGACTCACAGCGGTACAAACGCGTCGTCCGTTCCGGAGTGAGGCATTCTCAACGGGGTGTCCGGGACACTGAAATCCGGCCGACTAGTCGTCGCTGGTACTCTCGTACTCCGAGAGCGTCATCTCGCGCCCGTGCAGGTTCTGGTACCCGGCCGAAATCGTGAGGACGATTGCGATAACCGTCGCCAGCACGAGCGGTGGAATCCTGGTGAACGGAAAGAGACCCACCCACAGCGTCGCGACGAGGGCCAGACTGACCGCGCCGACGGAGAGGTAGTACTCGCGCCAGGGGAACTCCCCGCCGGGGACGATCTCGAGGTACACCGTCAGGTCGTCGGTCTGGCACGTCGTGTCGATGACGCCGTCGTCGGAGTCGTACGCGACGATGCCCACGTCGGCCATGCGCGGGAGGTGCGTCTGCTGGAGCGTCGTGTAGACCCGCTTGCGCTGTTTCTTCGAGATGCCCTCGCACGACGTCTCGTACTCCCAGGCGGCAACCTGCGTCGCGAGGTCGCCCAGTTCCACCGGCCCGCCGTGCCGACGGAGGTACTGGAGGACGAATCGCCGTCGCTTGTTCTGCAACACGTCGAATATCTCCCCCTTCGAGAGGTCCTGGACACCCCTGCCCACGTTCGTGACTTGCTCTGTATGGTTACTCATGGTGACGTCAATCCCCTGCGTCGGCCCCATCGACGCCGTCGCGGCCGTCGTTCTACGTTCCCGCATGTGGTGGCCCACTATATAATCGCAGCGGTGGCTGGGAGAAGTGATTGTTACTCACGCTCGGACGAGACGACAGAAGAGAGTGCAGAAGGACGTTCAGGCGCTAGGGCCTTCCCAGGTGCCGAGCGTTGCGGAGGTACCGCCCTCGGAGGACTGGTAAACGACGCGGACGGTGTCGCCGTCATCTACTGACACCGTCACGCTGTCCCCTGCGCTTATCTTATCGCCGTCGCTGTAGGTAGTACTACCGCTGACCGTATCAGTTGCGCCATCTGACCACGATCCATCATCGTTTGTACCTCGTACGAACAACTCTTCAGCGTTGATCGAATCTCCACCATTGTGCGTGATGGTGAGATCACTGCCATCGTAATCGAAACTGAAACTCGCCTGCGGAGCGGTGTTGCTGACCTGGTCGCCCAGGCCGAGGACGAACGTCGCGATGACGGCTGCGAGAATCACGGTTATGGCGACCATCAGGATGACGCCGATGACTGGCGAAACAGCGTCGTCGTCAGAGAGTAGTGATTTGATATTCATTGTTTTATTAAGCGTTAGGCCCTTCCCAGGTGGTGAGCGTCGCAGAGCTACCGCCGTTAGGATCCTGGTAAACGACTCTCACTGTCTCACCGCTGTCGGCTCCGACGCCGACCGTGATACTATTCCCGGCCGAAACCATGTCGGAATCTGAATATGAGCTATCGATTGAAGGCCACTTACCAGTATCACTGACTCCGCTACTACCTCGAATATAGAGACTACCCGCACGGATGGAGTCACCTCCTTCGTGCGTGACAGTGAGATCACTACTTGAATAATCGGTGCTGAAACTTGCCTGCGGCGCGGTGTTGCTGACCTGGTCGCCCAGGCCGAGAACGAACGTCGCGATGACGGCCGCAAGGATCACGGTGATGGCGACCATCAGGATGACGCCTATCACGGGTGATACGGCGTCGTCGTCCGAAAGGAGTTCTTTGAGTTGCATGGTTTTGGTATGCGACACGCACCCAGTGGCCGGAGAATCGCCCGCCTGCACGGGGATTCCAGCGTGCCGTGAGTCGTGTGTGTTGGCAAGGAGGCAATAGCTGGTATAAAAAGTTCGCACCCGAGTATAACGAGTGATAACCACTCTGTTCGAATCGGGATACGGGGGTCGCAGGAGAGCCCTGGGTTGACTGCGCTCGCAGATGGAGAAACACCCACTCCGATCGAATCGAGGGCCTGTGAGGTAGCTCACAGTGACCACCGACGGCCACCGACGAAGTATCTACAGCGACAGAATGACGATGCCGAGCGTCGCGAAGAGCGCGAGGACGAGGATGCTCGTCCCGATTGAGGCCCGCAGTGGGTGCGCCGGGCGGTCCTCGGTGTCGACCCCGCCGCCGACTGTGCGCCGGCGGAGTTCGTCCGTGACCTCGGTAGGCGAGGTCACGGCGTAGGTGACGCCGTGGGCGACGCGGACGGCCAGGCGGTCCACCGCGGCGTAGATTTCGGTGACGCCGCGGACGAGGCCGCGCGTCGCGTAGAAGGTCAGGGGGTTGTACGCCGAGTCGACGTCTCGGACGCGGCCCAGTTTGGCGAGCGGCTTCTTCGTCGCGACGAAGACGACAAGGCCGGCGACGGCGAGCGCGACGCCCTCGACGACGTGGTCGACCGTGTACGTCTTGTAGACGTGGCCGACGACGGCGCCATCGGTGACGTCGAAGGGCAGGATGGCGAACAGTGCAGAGTCGAAGACGCCGTAGACGACGCACAGCACCGCGACGACGATCATGGCGACGCTCTGGCCGCGGTTGGCGTCCCGGACCTCGCCGTCGTGGTCGCCGTGGAAGAAGGCGTAGTAGCCGAACTTGATGAACGACGCGAACGTGCCGACACCGCCGATGAGGAGCATCCACTCGAGGCCGGTCTGGTTGGCGAACATGAACGCGTAGTCGAAGGTGTAGTGACTCGCCGAGATGACGATGCCCTTGCTGACGAAGCCGTTGAAGAAGGGGAAACCGGCGATGGAGAGCGCGGCGACGGTGAACGTCGTCGCCGTGATGGGCATCTCGCGGGCGAGGCCGCCGAGTTTCTTCAGGTCCTCCTCGCCGGTGCGGTAGATGACGACGCCGGCGGTCATGAACAGCAGGCTCTTGTAGAGGATGTGGTTGAAGACGTGGGCGAAGGCGCCGGCCTGGGCCAGCGCGGTGCCGATGCCGACGCCGGCGATCATGTAGCCGACCTGGGACTGGATGTGATAGGAGAGCAGCCGGCGCATGTCGTTCTGGAGTAGGGCGTAGAAGACGCCGAAGACCGCCATCGCGCCGCCCATGTAGGCGATCCAGACGTTGCCGTCCGGGAACGCGCGGTACATCCCGTAGACGCCGGTCTTCGTCGTGAACACGCAGAGGAAGACGCTGGCCGCGATGTGGGGTCGCGGATAGGTGTCGGGCAACCAGGCGTGCAGGCCGACGAAGCCGACGTTGACGCCGATACCGACGGCGGCCATGGCTGGCGGGAGACCTGCCAGTGCGCCCGAAGCGGTCGCGATGCCCGTGCCGTCGAAGACGAACGTGTCCGTGATGGTGTAGTGCCAGACGATGGCGCCCATCAGCAGGCTGCCACCGATGCCGTGGAAGACGGCGTAGCGGAAGCCGGCGCGGACCGCCTGCCCGCCGTAGTGCCAGACGAGCAGCGTGCTCGTGACGGCCATCAGCTCCCAGAAGAACAGCAGCGTGAGCCAGTCGCCCGCCGTCACCGCGCCGATGCTCGTGGCGACGTAGGACAGCGCGAAGGCCGTCTGGCGGCTGTCGGCCTGCGAGGCGTAGGAGTACAGCACTGCGACGGCGCCGATGAGCCCGAAGATGAGCGCCATCAGCCGGCTGAACGCGTCGACGTGGAGCAGTGCGGTCTGAAAGCCGAGGAACTGGAGGTCGGTGAGGTACGTCCCCGCGGGAACGACGACGGCCCATGCGGCAGTCGCGGCCGTCGCCAGTATCCCGAGCGCGTGTCCGATACGGCGGGGGAGCACTGCGACGGCGACTGCCACGGCCAGCAGCACGACCGCCGGCGGAATTGCGGTGAGCGCGGACATCAGAGCCCCACCCCCGGGAGGTCGCGGACGATGCGCTGGACGATCTGCAGGAAGACGGCGGCGTGGGGGACGACGCCGAGCAGGAATGCACCGGTCGCCGCCGCGAGGATGGGACCGAGCATGAACCAGGTGCTCTCGCCGCCGCGCCAGTTACGCTTCTCCCAGCCGCCGGCGGGCGGCCCGGAGTAGTGGCCCTCGTGAGCGCCCTGGCTCTCGCCGAGCATCTCGTCGACGTCGACGTCCGGGTCGGCCGCAGCGGCCGCCTCGGCCTCTTCGAGGTCGATGTCCTCGTCGACGTCCTCGTCACCGTCGACGTTTTCACGTGCTCGACCGTCGCCGTCGGCCCGGACGATCCCGCGGCCGCCGTAGGGCCCCTCGATAAGGGGCTTATCGTCGTGGTCCTCGGGGGACTCGAAGTACGCCTGGTAGACGATGGGCCAGAAGTACGCGATGTTGAGGACGCCCGAGACGAGCAGCGCGCCGGCGAAGATGACCTGTTCGGCCTGGATGGCGCCGATCAGCAGGTACCACTTGCTGACGAAGCCGGCCACGAGTGGGATACCGGCCATCCCGGCCGCCGCGAGCGCGAAAGCGGCCATAGTCAGGGGCATCCGCTTTCCGATGCCGGCCATGTTGGAGATGTCGTCGGTGTGGGTCTCGACGTGGATGATCCCGGCACAGAAGAACAGGGTGAGCTTCATGAACGCGTGGGCGGGGATGTGCAACAATCCGCCGACGAGCGCGTCCCCGCTGAGCAGGCCGAGCCCGAGGACGATGTAGGAGAGCTGGCTCACCGTCGAGTAGGCCAGTCTGCGCTTGAGGTTGTCCTGCCGGAGCGCGATGACGCTCGCCGTGAGCAGGGTGATGGCTGCGACTGCCGCCAGCGGAACGCCGCCGCCGATCTGCTCGACGGTCCCGGGCCCGAACACGTCGAGGACGACGCGGGCCAGGCCGAAGACGCCGCTCTTGACGACGGCGACGGCGTGGAGCAGCCCCGAGACGGGCGTGGGGGCGACCATCGCGTCGGGGAGCCAGGAGTGCATCGGCATGAGTGCGGCCTTGACGCCGAAGCCGGCGACGAGCAGCCCGAAGGCGGCTCGCGCCAGCATCGGGTCCGCCGTCGCGAGCGCGGCGATGCCGCCGGGCGTGAACCCGGTCGTCCCAGTCATCCAGAACACGAGTACGGTGCCGGCGAGCACGGCGACGCCGCCGCCGAAGGTATAGGCGAGGTACTTCCGACCCGCGCTCCGGGCTTCGGGCGTCTCGTCGTGGGTGACCAGCGGGTACGTCGCCACCGTCAGGAGTTCGTAGAAGACGAACAGCGTCAGGAGGTTACCGGCGAAGGCGACGCCGATGGCGGCGGCGAGACTCGCGGCGAACGACGCGAAGTAGCGCGTCTGGGCGTGTTCGTCCAGTCCGCGCATGTAGCCGATACTGTAGAAGCTGGTGACGATCCACAGCAGGCTCGCCAGCAGGCCGAACAGGAGCCCCAGCGGGTCCACCCGAAGGACGAGTTCGATACCGGTCGCGAACGTCCCGAGCTGGACCTCGTAGCGCTCGCCGGCGAGCACGCCCGGGACCATACTGGCCACGATCAGGAACTTGGTGACCGCCGCGGCGACGGTGACGGCCTCCCGCCGGTTCGGCCGGCCGCGAGTCGCGTAGATCAGCGGGATCGCCACGGCGGAGGCGAGCACTGCGAGCAGCGGTCGGAGTGGAGCGAGATCAGTCATGGGAGGAATGGAAGCGAGCGTTCGAGCGTCTGTTCTACGCCGGGGAACGCGAGGCCGAGCGCCACCGCGAGCACCGCCGCGGCGACGGCGACGGCGACCATCCCCGTCGACACGGCGGCGTCACCGCCGTCCGGGACGGCCGCGCCGGCCGCCTCCGGTTCGGCGACGGCCTCGGCCTCCGAGACGGTCGGCGCGTCCGTGAAGTACATCGACTCGACGAGGCGGGCGAAGTACGCGAGCGTGAGCACCGTGCTCAGCAGCAAGACGGCGACGAGCGCCCACGCGCCCACCTCGACGGCGCCGAGGACGATGTACCACTTGCCGACGAACCCGACGGCCGGCGGGACGCCGACCATCGAGAACGCGAGGACGGCGAAGGCGCCGGCGGCGACGGGCGCGCGGTCGGTGAGCCCGGCGTACTCCTCGATCGTCCGGGCGCCGGTCTTCCGCTCGATGATCCCCGCGGTGGCGAACAGGCCGCCCTTCATGACGGCGTGGCCGACGAGGTGGATTATCGCGCCGACGACTGCCGTCGAGGACGCCACCGCGAAGCCGGCTATCACGAGACCGAACTGCGAGACGGAGGAGTACGCGAGCATCCGTTTGACGTCGCGCTGTGAGACGGCAAGGGCGGAGCCGACGACGACGCTTATCGCGGCGACGGCGAACAGCGCGTCCTGGGCCAGGGGTACCGCGACGAAGAAATCCACGGTGAACACGGAGAAGACGATTCGCGCGAGTGAGTACGCGGCGACGGTCGACACCAGCGCCGAAATGAGCGTGCTGACCGAATCCGGCGCGTTGGAATACGCGTCGGGCTGCCAGGTGTGGACGGGGAACAGCGCCACCTTCACCGCGAGTCCGGCGGTCACGAGGCCGAACGCAGCGAGTACGAGGGTCGACGTGTAGCCGCCGTCGACCTGCGGAATCTTCGTCGCGAGGTCAGCCATGTTGAGCGTCCCCGTCGCGACGAGGAGGTAGCCCACGCCGAGCAGGTACAGCGACGCGCCGAACGTCCCGATGATCAGGTATCGCAGCGCCGCGACGGCGGCCGCGTCCCGGTCACCGCTGGCGACCAGGGCGTAGGCGGCGAGCCCGGTTATCTCCAGGAAGACGTAGAGGTTGAACACGTCACCGGTGATGCTCATCCCGGAGAGTCCGGCGACGAGCAGCAGGTAGAGGCTGTAGAAGCTGTTCGTGTGCGGGCCCGCGCGGCGCGCGTACGCGAGTACGCCGACGGAGACGACCGAGACGAGCCCGACGACGGCCGCGGAGAGGCCGTCGACGACGAGTTCGATGCCGTACGGTGCCGCGAAGCCGCCCACCTCGTAGACGACTGGCTGGCCGCCGGCGACGGTGGCGACGAGCCAGGCCGCGAGTGCGGCGTGGACGCCGAGAGTCAGCGTCGCAAGCGACCACCCGGCGCGGTCGGTGAACAGTCCGGCGAGCAGCGGCAGCGCACCCCCAACGATGGGGAGGACGACCAGCAGGACGGGCACGTGTTCAATCATGGTAGAGTTCTCGCAACACCTCCTCGTCGAGCGTCCCGTACTCGTCGTAGATGCGGACGACGAGCGCGAGTGCCACCGCGGTCAGCGCCACGCCGACGACGATCGCCGTCAGGATGAGCACGTGGGGGAGCGGGCTGACGTACGGCCCACCCCCCTCGCCGACGACGGGTGCGGACCCCCCTTCGACGTACGCCGCAGTGATGAAGAAGAGGAAGATGCCGGTCTGGAAGACGTTCATCCCAATGATCTTCTTGATCAGGTTCGTCGACTCGACCAGCATGTACACGCCGATGCCGAGCAACAGGACGACGGCGTAGTAGTTGTAGTGGGTCAGGAGGGCGTCTATCACGCTCACGCCTCCTCACCCCCGTCGGCGTGGCCGAACCCGGCCGAGAGGACGAAAAAGAGGCCGACGACGACGCCGGCCACGATGCCCCCGATGGCGAGTTCGACCAGCTCGATACCGTACTTGCTGGCGTGCGAGATGTAGGGCGCGTAGACGTCGTACTGCAGGAACGCGCCGTCCAGCACCATCGAACCGAGGCCGATGCCGGCGAAGGTCAACACGCCGAGGGACGTCAACCCGACGATGGCGCGGGCGTCGACCCACTCCCGGGTCGCGTCGATGCCGAAGGCGAAGGCCGTCATCATGACGACCGACCCGGCGATGACGCCGCCCTGGAACCCGCCACCGGGGGAGTCGGCCCCGTGGAGCATGATGAACAGGCCGAACGTGAGCACGAAGGGCGCGACGACCCTGACGGTAGTCATGATGATGGGGCTCTCGACGTACAGCGGCGCCTGGTCGCGTCCGCTCATGCGAACGCCTCCGTGCGAAGCACCGTCAGCGTCGCCACGCCGGCGACGAAGACGACCACTGCTTCACCGAGCGTGTCGAACCCGCGGTAGGCCGCGAGCACGGCGGTGACGGCGTTGTGCACCTCTGTCTCCTCGTAGGCGTTCTCGAGGTAGTAGTCGGTCACCTCGCCGGAGCCGACGGGCGAGTCGGTCGCCCCGACCGCCGGGAGCGCGGGGACCGTCGCCCCCATGACGAGGACGAACGCGCCGACGGCCAGTACCGTCCGGGGCCGGACCCGCTCGAAGAGCTGGTCTTCCGACGGCCGCACGGTGTTGGCCAGCGCGATGAGGAGGAGGATGGTCATCACGCCGGCGCCGACTGCGGCCTCGGTCAGGCCGACGTCTGGCGCCTGGAGCAGCACCCAGATGATGGAGATGCCCAGGCTGTAGGCGGCGAAGGCCATCACCGCAGCGAGTGTGTCTTTCAGCAGGGCCGCGCCCAGCGCGCTCGTGAGGACGAACGCGAGCAGGACGACTTCGAGGACGGACGGGGTCACGGTTCACCTCCGGCGTCGGCGTCGGCGTCGTCGGTCGTCCACGGGTCGATGCCCTGGTCACGGGCTGCGCGGGCGATGGCGTGCGCCGCGGTGGGGTTGGTCAGGAACATGAATACGAGGAGGAAGACGGCCTTGACCGTCGCGAGGCGGGCGTCGATGACGAGCGCGACGCCGCCCAGCGCGAGCACCGCGCCGAGCGTGTCGCTCTTCGAGGCCGCGTGGGTCCGGGTGTAGACGTCCGGTAGTCGCACCAGTCCGACGGCGGCGACGAGGCCGAAGAACGCGCCGCCCGCGACGAGCGCGACGGCGGCGTACTCGGAGATGGCCATCAGAGCACCCCTCCGTGTTCGACGCTGAACTTCGAGATAGCGATGCTCAGCAGGAAGTTGAGCAGGGCGTACACGAGCGCGATGTCGAGGAAGACGGGCGCGTCGTAAGCACCGGCGACTAGCGCGATGGCGATGACGGTGTTCGTCCCGACGACGTTGACCGCGACGACGCGGTCGTGCATCGTCGGCCCCTGGAGTATCCGGTAGAGACCGACGATCGCGAAGGCGACGAACGCGCCGGCGCCGAGGAGCAGCGCGGCTTCCACGTCAACCATCGTCGCCCTCCTCCCCGCGTTCACGCGGGCTCGGTATCCTGGCCGCCGCGCGGCCCCAGAAGACGAAGCGGACCGCCCGTTCGAGACTCCCCTCGAAGAGGCCGTCACGCGTCGCTTCGGTCAGCGAGTGGACGACGAAGGACTGCTCGGTCACGTCGACGGTCAGGGTGCCGGGAGTCAGCGTAATGGAGTTGGCCAGCGTCGTCACCGGCGTGTCGCCCCAGACGGCGGCGTCGAACTCGACCATCTCCGGGTCGATGGGGAGCGAGGGGTGGAGCACGACGTAGGCGATCTGGAGGTTCGCCTTCGCGATCTCCCAGAGCAGGTAGGGGGCGTAGACGGCCAGCCGGACGGTCTGGACGGCCAGGCGAGTCAGAGAGGGCTGGTGACCGAACACGATGGGCGCGAGCAGCGCGGCGACGAGGCCGGCGGTGAGGCCGCCGGTCACGAGGTCGAACGTCGTCCACGCGCCCAGCGCCTGGTAGAAGAGGTACGAGGCGCCGAAGATGGCGACGTACTTGCGCGCGGTGCCGGTGCGACCGAGGACGGTCTGTCGGCGCGGCCGCTCGACGGGAGCCTCCTCGACGTCGAGGTCGCGACGCTGTAGTTCCGTCTCCAGTGGCCAGAGCATCGGTGCGCCCGACCCGGGGTCGTACTCCGGGTCGAGGACGACCCGGTCGACGTCGTGAGCGACTGCGTAGTCTGCCAGCGCGTCGGCGTACTGGTCCGGGCTGAACAGGTAGCGGTCGGCGCCGACGACGGCCAGTTCGACCTCGACGGACGCTTCCTGACCGGCGCGGTCCTCGTCGGCCCACACCGAGACGCGGTCGAGGAGTTCGCGGTCCTCGCCCAGGTCCGCTGGGCCGGTCGGGTCGACGGCGCGGGCGCTCTCGAAGACGACGAAGTGGATCGTCGCGGGCGCCCCGTCCGACGCGGCGGCCGCCTCCTCGACGGCGTAGGCGACCGTGTTTCGCAACGTCACGGAGTCGGCCACTGGCACGAGCAAACGACGGGCCTCTTTCGATGTCACAGTCGTGGGAAATCTCGCTGCAGCGCTGTCTGGCGAGCGATTCAGTTGTCGTCCGACATTCACCCTACCACAAGGATAACTATTTCGTAAACGGTCGACCAGCGGGGTCCGAACGCCCGGATCAGATCAGTTCGGCGACGAGTTCGTCGGCGATCCGGGCACCGAGTCCGTCCTTCGATCCCTCGTACTCGCGCGCGTCCTCGCCGTCGACAATCAGTGCCCGGGTCCCGTCCTCCCCCATGACGGTCGCGGCGTTCGCGACGACGAACGCGAGGCCCGCTCGCTCCTGTATCTCACGGGCACGCTCGACGAGCTGGTCGTCGTCCGCGTCGGTCTCGACCTTGAACCCGACGATGGGGAGGTCGGGGTGGGCCTCCCGGACAGCGTCGATGAGCTTGGGCGTTGGTTCGAGCTCGAGCGTCAGCCGCTCCTGCCCGGAGGGAATCTTCCCGGGTTCGCCGTCCATCGTGTAGTCGGAGATTGCGGCGGCCGACACCAGCGCGTCCGCCTCCTGGCCCAGGTCAGTCACCACGTCGGTCATCTCCGCGGCCGACTCGACGTCGCGCACGCCCGCGTACGGCACGTCTGGCCCATCGTGAACGAGCGTGACGTCGGCCCCACGAACGTAGCACGCGCGGGCGACGGCCTGACCGGTCTTGCCCGACGCGCGGTTCGAGAGGGTCCGAACCGGGTCGATGGGCTCCGTGGTCGCCCCGCTGGTCACGACGACGTGGCGGCCCTCGAGGGGCGAGTCGGTCGCGGCGCGTGCGACGTCGGTGACGATGGCCTCCTCGGTGGCGATCTTCGCCTTTCCTTCCTCGATCCGGGGGTCGACGAAGTCGACGCCCCACTCCTCGACGCGGTCGATGGCCTCGAGCACGCCCGGGTGGTCGTACATCGGTTCGTGCATCGCGGGCGCGACGACGACCGGCACGCCGGCCCCGAGCGCCGTCGTCGCACACGTCGTCACGGGCGTGTCGTCGACTGCGGCGGCGATCTTGCCGACCGTGTTCGCGGTCGCGGGCGCGACGAGTAACACGTCGGCCCAGCCGTCGACGCCGCACAGTTCGACGTGTTCGACGCGCCCCGTCAGCTCCGTCACCACGTCGTGACCGGTGGCGTACTCCAGCGACCAGGGGTGGACGATTCCCTGGGCGCTCCCCGTCATCACCGCCCTGACCGTCGCACCGCGGCGCCGGAGTTCGTGGGCCAGCTCCACGGTCTTGACGGCCGCGATCGACCCCGTGACGCCCAGCGCGACGTTCGCTCCCTGCAACATTGCCCGTAGATTGTCCTGCCTGTCATTTAAGCCCCGCCACTCAAACAGACGTGTTCGATGTGATCTGTCACCCGAGAGCGGATTTTAGGCGGTCGGTAACGTCGCGAACGTCGTCCGCGTTCCCGCTCACGGGCGACCCTGAGTGATTACGAGGGGGATAAGTATAGTCCGCCTGCGCGTCTACACACGACGATGGGCCAGCTTTCGGTGCGGCAGTCCGAATACACTATTCGGCCGTACGAGGCCAGCGACTTCGACGGATTTCTCGACCTCTACGCGCAGGTTTTCGACACCGACCGCGACCGGGAGTGGTTCGACTGGAAGTACGGCGACAACCCCTACGTCGACCACGTTCCGATACTCGTCGCGGAACGGGACGGCGACCTGGTGGGTGCCCGGCCCTTCTTCGCGCTCGACGTGTCGGTCGGCGGCGAGCGCCGCCTGGCACTCCAGCCGGCCGACGCGATGGTCCACCCCGACCACCGGCGTCAGGGCCTGTTCACCCGGATGACCGAGGCAGCGATCGAGACGTACGGCGACGGCGAGCCGTCCTTCTTCTTCAACTTCCCTAACCACCGGTCGACGCCGGGGAACCTGAAACTGGGCTGGAAGCGAGTGACGGATCGGTCGACGTACTACCGTGTTCAGGATCCGTCCGCCCTCGCGTCGGGGCTGTCGGCCCCGTGGAGCACAGTCGCGGCGCTCGCCCTGCGGCCAGTGGTCGGGTGTCACAACTGGCTGTCCGACCGTCGGACGGAGACCGCCGACCGCGTGACGGTAGAGCGTCGCGAGACGGTTCCGTCGGCGACGCTCGCGTCGCTGGCCGTGCCGGAGGACCGGAACGGGATCCGGGCGTGGCGGGACGCGCAGTTCTACGACTGGCGGTTCGGCAATCCCGCCTGGACGTACGACACCTACGTCGCGGTGGACGGCAGTGACGCGGTCGCCGCGATGGTCACCGGGACGGGGGTCAGCGCTGGCATCGTCCAGACGAAGATCGTGGACGTCCTGCCACTGCCAGACGACGGTGTCGGTGGCGGTCGCACCGCGGACTGTCTCGACGCGTTGCTCGCGCGAGCGGTGCGGGACAACGCCGAGTCGGACGTCCTGATCGCACCGGCGACGCTACCGCGTTCGGTCGCCGTCGGGCGGGGGTTCAGGCGCGACGACAGACCGCCGCTTTCGCGCGTCGCGAATCCGACGACGCACGTCGTGCGGTCGCTGACCGGGGAGTGGCGCGTCGACGGGCTCGACGTGACTGACCCGGCGAACTGGCGTCTCACCTTCGCCGAGAAGGACTCGAACTAGCGCCGCGCCCGATACGGCGGTAGCGATCGTATTACTATCCGATTCATCTGCCTGTGAGTACGCATGAGCCGTCAGGAGCCTGTCCAGCGGGAGTACGCCGTCCGGAAGTTCGAGTCGAGCGACCTCCCGGCGTTCCTCGACCTGCACTCGGAGGCGTTCGATCCGAACTACGGTCCCGAGTGGTTCGCGTGGAAGTACGAAGACAACCCCTACGTCGACCACGTCCCAATCTTCGTCGCGGAACGGGACGGTGACCTGGTGGGTGCCCGGCCCTTCTTCGCGCTCGACGTGGCGGTCGGCGGCGAGCGAGCGCTGGCGCTCCAGCCCGGGGACACGATGGTCCACCCCGACCACCGGCGTCAGGGCCTGTTCACCCGGATGACCGAGGCTGCGATCGAGACGTACAGTGACGGGAAGCCGGCCTTCTTCTTCAACTTCCCCAACCACCGCTCCGGGCCGGGCTACCTGAAACTCGGCTGGCAGTCGGTCGGCGAAGAGACGACGTACTACCGGATACAGAACACGAACGCGTTCGGACTCGACGAGTCGCCGGCGTGGAAGTCGGTGACCGGCGCCGCCGGACTCGCACTCGGCGGCTACAACCGGCTGTCGGACCTGCGGACCCGGTCCCCCGACGGCGTGACCGTGCGGCGCTACGAGTCGGTCCCGGTCGAGACCATGGCGGATCTGGCGGCCAGCGAGTCGTCGAGCGGCATCCACGTCTGGCGGGACGAACGGTTCTACGACTGGCGCTTCGACACCCCCGCCTGGGACTACGCGACGTACGTCGCCGAGCGGGACGGCGAGCCAGTCGCCGGGATGGTCGTCGGCACCGCCGTCGAGTCCGGGCTCCGCACGACGAAGGTGACCGACGTCGTTCCGACGCCGGACGGGGAGGCGACCGACGCGCAGGACGCGCTCCTCCACCGGCTGGTTCGCGACTACGCAGAATCCGACGTCCTGGCCGCGCCGTCGGCGCTGTCGCGGTCAGCGCTCGGGCGTGCGGGGTTCCGGAGCGACGACCGGCCGCCGCTGGGCAGCGTCGCGAACCCGACGACGCACGTCGTCCGGTCGCTGACCGGCGACTGGACCCACAACGGCGTCGACATCACCGACGCGTCGAACTGGCGGCTCACCTTCTCCGAACAGGATACGAGCTAGCGGAGGCGCGATGGCCCGGGTCACGCCGACTTCCTATTCGTCGTGGTCCACGGACGGGTGCATCGTCGGCGGTTCGACGGCAGGGTCCTCGAAGTATTCCCGCATCGTCTCCGCCGATCGTTCGGCCCGTCGCTGCCACTCCGCCTCGTCGATCTCCTCGCAGCCGGGCGGGACCTCGCGCCCGCGGCCGGTGAAGTACCCCTCCGGTGCGACCCAGTCGTTGTAGAACGGCACGTCCGAGTCCTCGACGACGGTTCGGCCGACCGTCGCGCCGTGGCCAGCGGCGACGATGGCCTGGTGGTACGTGCCAGCGAGGCGGCCGGCGGCGTAGATGCCGTCGACGGCCGACCGGCCGAACTCGTCGACGTCGACGTAGCGCTTGCTCCCGCGGTCGATCAGGCCCAGGTCCAGGTCGTCCAGGTAGGCGGCGTCGGACCACGAGGCCGCGACGACGCTGTCGGCGGACAGTTCCCGCCCGTCTTCCAGCGAGACGGTGAAGGCAGTACCGTCGTCACCGTTGGACCCGCCATCGCCGTCGGGTCGCATCTCGTCCTCGGAGTCGTCGTCGACCGGAGTGACGTCCACGGCGGTCCCGTCGACGAACGCCGCGCCCGCCGCCTCGACCTGGTCGCGGGTCATCTCCAGCAGCAGTCGCGCGTTGATGCCCGCGGGGAAGCCGGGGTAGTTCTCCAGGTGGGCGTTGCGCGCGAGGATCGGTTCGCCGGCCGAGACGACGCGGGTCGGGAGTCCCGCTCGCGCCGTGAACAGCGCCGCCGAGAGGCCGGCGACGCCGCCGCCGACGACGACGGTCCGTGGTGGGTCCGCTGGGTCGGAAGCCATGCCAGTGGCTCGGACGGGACCGCTTACCAACCTGCCGGATCCGTCGATACCACGGCGTCGTTACCCGGCTCTCGCCGCGATAACGAGCCCGGCACCGACCATGGCGATTCCGGCCAGGAGCGTCCCGCTGGCGACGAGGGCCGTGGCCTCCACCAGCCCTGCCAGCGCAACGCCGCCGAAGAGGGCGCCGACCGTGCCCGTGACGGCAACAGCGCCCGCGGCGGCGAATCGCCAGGTTCCGAGCGCGCTCGTGTCGTAGCGCGCGCGGACCAGCGACGCGGTCCCGGCAGTGACCAGTCCCAGCGCGAGGACGAACGCGACGACGTGGACTATCCCCGGCCCGTGGGGCGCTTCGGTTTCGCCACCGGTCACGACGTAGACGCCCAACAGCGGGAAGTAGAGGAGGTATCCCGGATAGCTGAGGAACTCCGGGCCGATATCCAGGACGACCGGTCCCAGGAGGACGGCGGAGGCGACTGCGGCCAGGAGCGCGTCGCGGAGGAAGACCGGGATGGCGCGGTCGTGGGCCGACATGGTGGGGTGTGATCACGCGTCTGACATACGTCTTCTCGTCGATTCGACGCGACAGAAGTCGCCGGCGGTCACCGAAGGATACCCGCTCTGTGGTCAGTCGAGGTCGAACTGGGCCGCCGCGGTCTCCATGTCCTTGTCGCCGCGCCCGCTCAGGTTGACGAGCAGCGTGTCGTGTTCGCCCTCCTCGGCGAGTTGCTTCGCCAGCGCGATGCCGTGGGCCGACTCCAGCGCGGGGATGATCCCCTCGGCTTCGCTCAGTTCCCGGAAGGCCGCCAGGGCCTCGTCATCGGTGATACCACGGTACTCACAGCGGCCGACTTCGCGGAACATCGCGTGTTCGGGGCCGACACCGGGGTAGTCCAGGCCCGCGGAGACGGAGTGGACCTCGACGTCGTCGTCGATGACGCGCGTCTTCATCCCGTGGAGGACGTCCTCCGTCCCGGTGTCCAGCGGCGCGGCGTGGCGCTTCGAGTCCGCGCCCTCGCCGCCGCCCTCCCCGCCGTAGAAGTCGACGTCGTCGTCGTCGCGGAACGCGTGGAACAGTCCCATCGCGTTCGAGCCGCCGCCGACGCAGGCCACGGCGGCGTCCGGGAGCTCCCCGGTCCGCTCCAGGAACTGCTCGCGGGCCTCCTCGCCGATGACGGACTGGAAATCCCGAACCATCCGCGGGAATGGGTCCGGGCCGACGACGCTGCCGACGAGGTAGTGGGTGTCCTCGACGTTGCCGGCGAAGTCCTCCAGGGCGGCGTCGACGGCGTCGGCCAGCCCCTCGTCCCCGCGAGTAACCTCGTTGACCTCCGCGCCCATCAGGCGCATGCGGAAGACGTTCATCGTCTGGCGCTCGACGTCCTTCTTCCCCATGTAGATCTCCGTGTCCAGGTCGAACAGCGCGCCGACCATCGCCGTCGCCGTGCCGTGCTGTCCGGCGCCGGTCTCGGCGATGAGCCGCGACTTGCCCGCCTTCTTCGCCAGCAGGGCCTGGCCGACGCAGTTGTTGATCTTGTGGGCGCCGCCGTGGAGCAGGTCCTCGCGCTTGAGGTAGACGTCCGTCCCCCACGCTTCCGAGAGGTTCTCGGCGTGGAACAGCGGCGTCGGCCGGCCGGCGTAGTCCCGGAGGACTGCGCGGAACTCCGCCTGGAACTCGTCTGTGGACGTGACGTCCTCGAACGCGGCAGCCAGGTGCGCCAGTGGTTCTTTCATCACGTCTGGCACGTGTCGCCCGCCGAACTGTCCGAACTCGCCCGAGCGCTCCTCGTCGTTACTCATACGTCACACCGTATGCCGGGTTGCCTACAAAGCTCTATGGACCGAGCGCTCCCCGCCCGCGGCGCGACGTGACAGTTCGCCGAAGGACGAACGCTCAAGGCGGAGCGTACCGATGGACCCACGTGGACAACGTCGAGGTCAGTACCGTCGTCTACCTGCCGCCCGCTGAGGTCTACGAGTTCCTCCTGGACTTCCCGGGCTACGCGAAGTACTCGAAGTACCTCGAATCGGTGCGCCAGGACGGCGACGGCGCTCCCGGGACCCGGTACGACCTGCACCTCGCGTGGTGGAAACTCTCCTACACGGCCCGGTCGGAAGTGACCGCCGTCGACCCGCCGGAACAGATCGACTGGAAACTCGTCAAGGACATCCACGCCCACGGGCACTGGCGAGTCGACCCGGTACCAGAGGCCGCACCTGCCGGCGAGGACCACGCCTCCCGCGTCACCCTCTCGATCCGGTTCGACCCCGACACGGCCGATTCGGGCACACTCGACATGCCGCGACTCGTCTCGCTCGACTGGGTCATCGGCAAGGTGAAACCGCTCGTGCAGGACGAGGCCGAACGGATCGTCGAGCGCATCGTCGCCGACCTCGAGGGTGAACCCCGCGAGGTCGACCTGGAGATACACACGACGCCGGACTCGGTGTGATACGCGGGAAGAAACGGACTCGGAACGGTCGTCGTCGCTACGCGTCGGGCTGTTCGTAGTCGCCGCCGAACTTCATGAAGAAGTACGCCAGGCCGAGCGTCGCCGCCATCACGAACGACGCCGCCACGCCGAGTGATTTGGCGCTGTCGGGGAGCGTGGGCCCGCCGCCACCCTCGCCGCCAGTCGGGACAGTGGCGTAGTCGGAGCCGACGACGACGGCGCCTTTCATCCCCTGGCCTTCGTGGGGTTCACAGACGTACTGGTAGATGCCGTCTTCCTCGATGGCGACCTCGTAGTTGACGCCCGCTTCGGCGACCGGGTCGCCCGAGTCGATGGTGCCGTCGCTGCTGACGGCGTTGTGCGCGCCGCCTTCGCCGGTCCATTCGAACAGCAGCGTGGCGCCGGGGTCGACGTGGACGGCTGGCGGGTCGAACGCGAACGCGCCGCCGTTGCCCTCCGCACCGACGGTGATGGTGACTTCGTCCTGGCCAGTGGCGTCGGCGGTCGACCCGTCGAAGTTGTCGACGTTGCTGAACCACGTCCCGTAGTCCGGTTCGCCACCACCGCCACCGCCGCCACCTGACTCGTTTCCGCCGCTCTCGTTCTCCTGGGCGGCGCCGGCTCCCGACGCGGCACCGATAGCCGCGGCGCCCGAGGCAGCGTGCAGGAACGTTCGGCGCGACACGTCCGCTGTACCGTCGCTCATGTGCTGGCGTTGGGAACCGCCCGTAGTGAATCCACCGTTTCGCAACGACCTTTTTTCGTGGGGGGAATCGCGCTCGCCTCCGGCGAGCGCTCAACCCCCCACAAAAAACGTCGATGAAAAAAGCCGCTCACTCACTGCGTTCGTTCGCGGTGTCCAACGGAGTGCAACGACGTTGGGCTCGTCAGAGCTACGCTCTGACGGTGAACCGGCTCGCTTCGCTCGCCGGATGCTCTACCGCGACAATGGCAGCAAAAAACAATTCTCTGACGCTATTCCACTGCTTCCGCAATCCCTTTTCGTCGCCTTCCCTTCGGTTCTGGTGATGGCTACCGAACAGACCCCCGAGAGCGCACCGCTCGCACAGGAGATGCCGATGCTGGGACTCGGCACCTGGCAGAACGAAAATCCGGAGCAGTGCGCGGAGAGCGTCAGGACGGCCCTGGAGATGGGATACCGTCACGTCGACACGGCACAGATATACGGCAACGAGGCCGCCGTCGGCGACGGCATCGCCGCGGCGGACGTCCCCAGGGAGGACGTCTTCCTCGCGACGAAGGTGTGGAACGACAACCACGCCCACGACGACGTGATTTCGAGCACCGAGGAGAGCCTCGACAAACTCGGCGTCGACTCCGTGGACCTCCTGTACGTCCACTGGCCGTCGGCGAACTACGACCCCGAGGACACCCTGTCGGCGTTCGCCGAACTGAAAGACAGGGGGCTGATCGACCGCATCGGCGTCTCGAACTTCGAGCCCCACCACCTCGACGCCGCGCGCGACGCCGTCGACGAACCCATCTTCGCCAACCAGGTGGAGATGCACCCGCTGCTTCCACAGGAGGAGCTCCGCGAGTACGCCGCGGGGACCGACGTCGAACTCGTCGGCTACTCCCCACTCGCCCGCGGGCAGGTGCTCGACGTGCCGGAGATCCAGGACGTCGCGGCGAAACACGGCGTCAGCGAGGCCCAGGTCAGCCTCGCCTGGCTCCGCGAGAAGGGCGTCACCGCCATTCCGAAAGCGACCAGCCGGGACCACGTCGCCGACAACTGGGCCAGCCTGGGCCTGGAGCTCGACGACGAGGACGTCGCCGCTATCGACGGCATCGACCGCACCGACCGGCAGGTGAACCCCGGTTTCGGGCCCGATAGCTGGGACTGACCGATATCGGACGCGCCGGCCGCCCGCCGACGGCCGTTTCTATCCCGCCGCCGTCTCCCTTTTTGTCACTCAGAGTGCCCGTGCGAGAAGAGTTAAAGGCCGGGCTGTCGAACGAATCCGTATGTCCGTCGGGAACGAGCCGGGTATCGTCGGGGGGATACAGATCGACCTGCAACGGCTCCACGAGACGTGGATGGAGATCGTCTGGCCGCGCCAGCGCGGCGCGAACGACACCGTCCTGGGCAAGTGGACGCCGAACACGCAGGGCCAGATGCTCCTCTACCGCGCCTGGTCGGCCCTCGGTGTCCCGGTCATCGCGATAGTCTACCCGCTCGTCCTGCTCGGCGCGGTCGTCCGCTTCCAGACGCGGCGCATCGACGGGACGGCGACTCGCCTCGGCCTCGTCGGCGTCGTCCTCCTCTCGCTGGTCGTCTGGGGCGCGCTGACGGCGCTCGCACAGTTTCAACTCGACGTGGCGGCCGGCGGCGTCGTCGCCATCGCGGCCGCCGGCGGCGTGGCGACCGTCTCCGCGGCGCTCGCTCTCGCGACCCGCCGCGTCGGCGGCCGGGGAACGACGGTGCTCCTGTCCTACCCGTTCGCGATGACGGCCATCTTCCTGCCGCCCGTCGTCGCGGCGCTGTTCTCTCCCGCGATCGGTGACGTCATCCTCCCCGGGAGCCGCGACTTCGCGAACGTCCTGCTCGACAACGTCGCCCGACCGCTCGGCCTCTACGAGTTCTTCGTCGGTAACTTCTCCATCGAGGGCGTCGGCTACGCGCTGATGTGGCTCGGCATCTCCGTCCCGCTGGGTTGGATTCTCGGCCTGCTGGTGACGCTCGCCGACGCCGTCCGCCCGACTGAGTAACTGGTACGTTTTTCACGCATCGTCGCTAACTCGCCCCTATGGAGTTCAACACGACCGTCACGGGCGCGGTGTTCGTCGTCCTGTTCGCAATCCTGGCCGGCGGCACGCTCACGAGCGGGATGCCGACCCCGATCACGATGATGATACTGCCCGGTCTACTGGTGTTCATGCTCCTGACGCTGTTGCTCGGCGTCAAGCACGGCGAGTACCGCGCGCGCGGCTCGCAGTGATTTTCGGGTACTGAGCAATTTTCGGGTACTGAGCAGGCCCAACCGCCGACCGCCGGCTGACCTACGGTGCGCCGTCGGCCGGGCTACGGTGCGGCGTCGTCCGGCGAAATAACTCGTTCTTCGGGGACCTCCTCGTCGTCGGCAGCGACTGCGACCGTGCCTGTTTCTCCCTCCCCGAGGAGAACTGTCGCGCCCGCGCGCATGGGCGCGAGCAACCCCGCAACGATGGCTCCGGGCTGGGTGACCGGCGCCCTGAGCGCGACCCTGTCCTCGGCCGTCAGGTCGAACTCCGAGACGACGCGGTGGCTCGCGGCGAGCAGGTCGCCGTGGGTGTAGGTCCTGTCCGCGGCGAGCACCGCGTTTTCGGGCCCGAACTCGCCCGGGGGCTGGAGCGGGTTCTCGCTCCAGGCCTCGCGTTCGAGGTGGGCGATCCGGGGATCCTCCGGCGGACCACCGTAGGCGATCGGTTTGGTGCCCGGTCCCGCCTGGTAGTCGTCCATCCAGTCGCTCGGGGCGATCAGGACCTTCGAATCGACGGCGCCCGGCGGATCCACGTCGACGACGGCGCCGTCGAGGGCCGCGCCGAGGAACGCCTGGAACGCGTCGGGGGACTCGCGGATCCAGCCCGGTTCGTCCCCGGCCGTGGGCGCCTTCGGCCCAGCGACGATGGCGACGCGCGCGCCCTCCCGGACGCCGTAGTGGCGGAGGAGGTTCCCGACCTTCCACGCGTTCGTACAGAAGTCCCGGTAGCTGAAGGGGGTGGCTCGCTCGGCGGGCTCGAACAGCGCGCCCTCGCGCTCGCGTCCCTCGGCGACGAGATCCACGATCGTCTGCATGGCCGGAGATTCGCCGTCGGGGGAGATAGTGGCGACGATCGGTCTCGCCCGTTCGTCCGCGACTGGTGGCAACTTTCGTACCTCCCACTCGCGACACACGCTGCGTGTACTCGGCAAACCCTGTTACTCTTTTGACAGTTGCGGTCGAACGCTCGATCGATCTGTGCTATGCAAGCGTTCGTCATGCGTTCGATCGGCGAGACCGGTATCGTGGAGAAAGACCGTCCGACCCCCGGACCGAACGACGCCATCGTCAAACCGACGAAGGGGTTGATCTGTACGTCGGACTGCCACACGGTCCACGGAGCGATCGGCGACCGGGAGGACCTGACGCTCGGTCACGAGATCGTCGGGGTGGTCGACGAAGTGGGAGACGAGGTCTCCGAGTTCGAGGCGGGGGACCGCGTCGCGGTCGGAGCCATCACGCCGGACTGGAACTCGCTTGCGGCCCAGGACGGACACCCCTCTCAGTCCAACGAGGCGCTGGGCGGCTGGAAGTTTGCCAACGTCAAGGACGGGACGTTCGCCGAGTACGCACACGTCAACGACGCGGACGGGAACATGGCTCACGTACCCGACGGCGTGACCGACCACGAGGCGACCTACGTCGCGGACATGCTCTCGACCGGCTTCGCCGGCGCGGAGAACGCGGCCGTCCCGATGGGCGGCACGGTCGCCGTCTTCGCCCAGGGACCCGTCGGCCTGATGGCGACGAAGGGCGCCGCGCTCCTGGGCGCCGGTGAGATCATCGCCGTCGAGACGATGGACAACCGCAAGGAACTCGCCAGGGAGTACGGCGCCGACCACGTCGTCGACTTCGCCGACGTCGACCCCGTCGAAGCGATCATGGACCTCACCGACGGCGAGGGCGTCGACGGCGCTATCGAGGCGCTCGGGGCCGACGAGACCCTCCAGGACTGTATCGAGGTCACCAAACCCGGCGGAACGATATCGAACGTCGGCTACCACGGCGAGGGCGAATTTCGTCACATCCCGCGGGTCGAGTGGGGCGTCGGCATGGCCGAGAAGGACATCGTCACGGACCTCTGTCCCGGCGGTCGCCTGCGGATCAGTCGAATGCTCCGGCTGATCGAGACCGACCGCGTCGACCCCACGAAGCTGACGACCCACGAGTTCGACTTCGAGGAGATAGAGACCGCCTTCGACATGATGGACACGAAGGAAGACGGAATGATCAAGCCGCTCATCCACTTCGAGTGATCCGGTTGGGGAGCGAGCGCCGTTCCACGGGTGCGGCCGTCGCGTGCATCACCCGCGGTCCGCAACGTAAAAGCGGGCGGCGCTGGTCGAGCCTGCATGGATGCACAGGACCGCGTTTCCGCGTTTCTGGACGAACACGACCTCGAATCGCCGATAGCGTACCGCCTCCTCGACCTGACGTCGGAACTGGGCGAACTGGCGAAGGAGGCCAACGAGTCCACGGGCTACGGCGAGGAACCGGCCGACGTCGAGCTATCGGCCGACGAACTCGGCGACGCGCTGTTCTCCTTGCTGGCGCTCTGTGAACAGGCCGACGTCGACGCCGAGGACGCGCTGGCGGGTGCGATAGGAAAGTACGAACGGCGGCTGACAACGACCGGGTCGGCGGGCAGCGGCGAGTAACTACAGCGAGTTCTTGATCTTCTCGAAGAAGCCCTCCTCGACCTCCACCTCTTCGCCACCGGCCTCGGCGAATGCCTCGAGGGCCTCGCGCTGTTCCTCGTTCAGGCTGTCGGGCGTGACGACCTGGACCTGGACGTAGAGGTCGCCGTGGCCGCGCCGGCGGAGGTGGGGCATCCCCTTGCCGCCGAGGCGGAACACCTCGCCGCTCTGGGTGCCGGCGGGGACCTCGAACTCCGCCTTGCCGTCCAGCGTCGGCACTTCGACGGTGTCGCCGAAGACGGCCTGCGGGAAGGAGACGGCGTGGTTGTGGCGCAGGTCGTCGCCGTCACGCTCGAAGTCGGGGTGGTCGCGGACGCTGACCTCGATGAGGAGGTCGCCGTTGCGCGCGCCGCGGTCGCCCGGCGCACCCTCGCCGTCCATCCGCAGCGTCTGCCCGTCGCGGATGCCGGCGGGGATCTCGACGGAGAGGGTCGCCTCGTTGCGGACGGTGCCCTCGCCGCGACAGGTCGAACACGTCTCGTCGTACAGCGTGCCCTCGCCCTCGCAGCGGCGGCAGGTCTGGGTCTGCTGGACGCGCCCCATCGGCGTCTGCTGGACGCGAGTCTGCTGGCCCTGGCCGTTACACTGCGGACAGGTCCGCGAGTCGGCGTCCGCCGGGTGACCGCGGCCGTCGCAGTCGGGACAGGTCTCCGGTCGGCGGACCGACAGTTCCTGCTCGACGCCGTCGTAGGCGTCCTCGAGGTCGATGGTCAGCGTCGTTCGCAGGTCCTGGCCCTGCTGTGGGCCGCTCCGGCCGCGACCGCCGCCGCCGAAGAACTGGTCGAAGATGTCCTGCATCCCACCCATGCCGCCGGCGCCGCCGAACGGGTCGCCACCTCCGCGGCCGCCGCCTCCGCCGACGCCCCCGTGTTTCTCGGCCTGCTCGAAGCGCTCGTGGCCGACCTGGTCGTACATCTGGCGCTTCTCCTCGTCGGTGAGGACCTCCTTGGCCTTCTGTACCTTCTTGAACTTCTCCTCGGCGTTCTCCTCGTCGGAGACGTCCGGGTGGTACTGCTGTGCCTTCTTTCGATACGCGTCCTTGATCTCGTCTTCGCTGGCGTCGCGTGAAACCCCCAGCACCTCGTAGAAGTCCTCGCTCATTCGTTGTCCCACTGTAATTCGTTGAAACACTTCAAAAGAACGGGTCGCGGCCGGTGCGATACGTCCAGGTTCGCTCACGCCGTTCGACGACGTGCCGCGGCAACTGGTCGGCTGATAATAACGGCGTATTAACCGCGGGACGGGGACGAACAACGGCGCGCTCCGGCCGTTCCCTCCCGTGTTCTCACGAGAAACGGCGGCGCGTGGGCGTCGTGTGAACGAGGAGTCTCCATCCGTAGCTTAGATGTCAGATAGTAATCCCGGGGGACGCGCTATCTCGCTTCGTATGGTCGACCTCCACAGGCGAGCGTATCTGAGAGCCGTTACAGCAGCAGTCGGCGGCGCGACCGCCGCCACTGGAATCCAGTCGGGGGCGCTCGAACGAGTTGCCGCCCAGACCGACGCAGACGGACAGTCCGGCAGCGACGGCTTTTCGCAGGCCGCGCCGTGGTCCCAGGGCGGGGCCGGCGCAGCGAACACCGGCGCTGCCCCGACGAGCGGTCCCCGGACCGATCTCCAGGTCGAGTGGAGCTACACGGACGTCGACGCCTGGGGGCTGGCCTCGTCCCCGGCACTGGTCGACGGCGTCCTCTACTTCGCGTCGCTCGATTCGGACATCGGAGACAGCGGTCGCGTTCACGCGGTCGACGCCAGCGACGGCTCCGCGCGCTGGCAGTTCGAGACCGACATGCGCCACGAGACGACCCCCGCCGTGCACGAGGGTCGCGTGTTCGTCGGCGACGGAGAACTGCTGGCGCTGGACACGGAGGACGGCACGGAGCTGTGGCGGAGCGAGGCGGTCGTCCGTGGGTCGGTGAGAGCAGCGAACGGGACGGTGTACGCCGCGACCGACGACAACGTGATCACCGCTTTCGACGCCGCGGACGGGACGGAACAGTGGCGCTTCGACCCGGCGACTGATTCGGTGGACTGGTCGGCGTACACGGCGCCGGCAGTGGCCGGAGGAACCGTTTACGCAAGCGCGCGCGTGAACCCCGGCGACGGCGATCTCCGGTCGGTCGGGTTCGCGCTCGACGCCGAGACCGGTGACCGGCAGTGGGCGACCGAGTTCCCCGCGGCGCGTTCGGGCGGCGCTCCGGCCCCCGCAGTGTCCGACGGATCGGTCTACGTCGACGTCGGGGACCTCTTCGCGCTCGACGCGGCGACGGGCGACGTGCAGTGGTCGGCGTCGGACGTCGACTCCCCCGTCGTTCAGGACGGAGCGGTCTACGCGTTGCGAGACGGGGGCGCCTTCGTGGCCCTGGACGCCGCGACTGGCGAACAGCAGTGGCAAACTGTCTGGGAAACCGAGCGCGACCCGGGGGGCCGAACCGAACTCGTGGCGACCGAGGACACGCTGTACGTGGGAACGTTCATCGGCGGCGTCTTCGCGTTCGACGCCGAGTCCGGCGAGCAACTGGGCCAGGCCCCGGACGGGGGCTTCAGCGACGGCCGCTGCCCGCCCACTGTCGCGGGCGGTACGGCGTTCCTCGGCGTGTGGAACGCGGACTCCGGCCTCTACGCGATCACCGAAGGGGACGGTTCGTCAGGGTCGACCGAACCGCCGGCACCCGAGGTCGAACTCCGCACTGGACCGGACCAGTCCTACTGCGTCGGAAGTCAGATAACGTTCATCCGGGAAGCCTCCGGGCCCGGTTCGACGAACGACTTCGGCCAGGACGACTACACCTGGAAGATGGACTTCGACACGGGCGACGGCGAGTCCGGGGCCTCCGAGCCGATGACCGAAACTGCCGGCGAACTCGTCCGGCACACGTACGACGAACCCGGCACGTACGAGGTCGCAGTCGTCGGGGAAGGCCCCGACGGCCGGACCGCGCGGGACACAGTCACCGTCGACATCGCCGAGTGTGCGGGACCGACTGCTCGCATCGCGACGGACCCCGCCGACGCCGAGCGCAGGGACTTCGCCCTGATGGACGAGGTGACGTTCAGTGCCGAGCCATCGGAAGCCGATGCCGGCGTCGAGCGCTACGAGTGGGACCTCGACGGCGACGGCGAGTTCGAGAAACGCGGCGACGCCGAGACGGTCGTTCTCGGCGAGGAATGCAGGGAGGAGACGCTGACGGTGTCGCTGCGCGTCGTCGACACGCAGGGGGCGACCGACACTGCGTCGGTGAGCGTCTCGACGATGGCCGACGACGCCTGATAGTGGTGGTTGTAAGCCCGTACCGGGGTTCGGCCGAACGCCGGTAAAAAGTTACAGCCACCACTATGAGCGGATCCGACTGGAACGGCTGGCCCGCCTCGACAGTCGAACGTTCGGTCGTCGCGTCCGGCGCCCGGCGGTCTGCGGTCGAACAACGAGGCTTTACGTGCCAGCCGCGAGTCAGGTCGACGTGATGCGGGCGAGTCTCTCCGACGACGTACGTGGTGCGGTCGGCGCCGAGCGCGTGGCCGCCTGGTTCCTGGTACTCCTCGCAACCGGCTTCGCCGTCGCCATCGTCCTCCAGCCCGGGCTGATCGCGGCGTCACCGCCCGACGCGACGTTTTCGGGTTCCTACGACGAAACGACTGGGACGCTGACGCTCCAGCACGCTGGCGGTGACGCAATCGAGGACGGCCCGACGTCGTCACTCGTCGTGGTCGTCACCGACGCCGACGGCGAGAGCGCGCAGAACGTGACCTGGGTCGCAGACGGCGGCGACGCCGTCGCGGCCTACCCCGTCGAATCCGGCGACAGTATCGCCGTCGACGACCCCTCGGTCGACAGCGACGACGACGGCAACGCCTTCGACGGGGACGCCACGGTCGGCTTCGAACTGGACGACGGCGACACCGCCGCCGTGGTCTGGCGGGGCCGACCGCTCGGTGCGCCCGGCGAGGTGACGACGACGCTGGACACGGTGACGGTGTCTGCGGGGTCGTGAGCGGTCGACACCGCCCCTGGTGACAGATTTCTTACTAAATCGGCGTTCAGGGAACGCTCTTGGGCGTCCCAGACGTCTGTGAACACATGGCAACGGAGTACGTTCCGGTCGCCGATGCAGACGAGTTGCGCGAGGCGGGCCGCGACGTCGTCTCGGCGGGCGGGCACGCGGTCGCACTGTTCCACCACGAAGGCGAGGTGTACGCCGTCGACAACCGCTGTCCCCACATGGGATTCCCCCTCTCGAAAGGGACCGTCGACGACGGGCTACTGACGTGTCACTGGCACCACGCCCGCTTCGAACTGGCCTGCGGCGACACCTTCGACGTCTGGGCCGACGACGTCCAGACGTTCCCCACCGACGTACGAGACGGCCAGGTGTACCTCGACCCGGACCCCGAACCGGACGTCCCGCCTGTCACGCGCTGGCGCAATCGACTCGTCGACGGCATGGGCGAGAACCTCGGCCTCGTCGTCGCGAAGAGCGTCATCAATCTGGATTCGCTCGGCGAGGGGTTCGTGATACCGCTGGAGACGGCCGTCACCTTCGGGACGAAGTACCGGTCCTCCGGCTGGGGCCGCGGGCTGACGACGCTCGCCGCGATGGCGAACCTCTACGACGACGTCGCCCACGCCGAGAAACTGCGGGCGCTGTACGTCGGCATCGGCTCGGTGGCGGACGACTGCGCCGGCGAGCCGCCGCGGTTTGCCCAGTACGAACTCGGCAACGCGGGTCTGTCGAAGGCGCGCCTGAAGTCCTGGTTCCGCGAGACGTGCGAAGTCAGGGACGAGGACGGCGCCGAGCGCTGCATCAGGACGGCGGCGAATATCCTCCCGCCCGAGGACGTCGCCGAGATCGTCGTCGCCGCCGTGACGGACCACCTGTACGTCAACGCCGGCCACACGCTCGACTTCGCCAACAAGGCCTTCGAGACGCTGGAACACCTCGGCTGGGACCACGCCGAGGACGTGCTCGCGTCGGTCGTGCCGCAGATCACCGACGCGAACCGGGCCGAGGAGACGTCGGCCTGGCGACAGCCGATCGACGTCGCCGCACTCTGCTTCGACGCGTTCGAGTCGCTCGACGACCTTGTCGCCGCGGGCGAGGGCGCTGTCTGGGAACGCCCCGACGGCTTCGTCGACGCGCTCCTCGACGACGATCCGGAGGCCATCGTCGACGCACTCCAGGACGCGATTCGGGACGGCGCGACGAGCGAACAGCTCTCCCGGACAGTCGCGCTCGCGGCGACCCGGCGGGTCGCCCAGTTCGCCACGAGCAACGAGTTCTCGGACTGGGACACCGTCCACCACACGTTCACCTACGCCAACGCCGTCTACCAGCTCTCCCGGCGCACCGACGCCGTCGAGGTGTACCGGGCCTGCTTCGATGGCGCGATGGCGGTGTACCTCGACCGGTTCCTCAACCAGCCCGCCGCGCCGATTCCCGACGTCGGCGACGGCGGCGGAGAGAACGACCCCGAGTCGATTCGCGAACAGTTGCTCGCGACGTTCGACGAACAGGGGCAGGTCGAGGAGGCCGCACGGCTCGTCGACGGCCACTTCGAGGCCGGTGGCGACGCGACCGATCTGAAACAGACGCTCGGCGAGGGGCTCCTGCGCGAGGACGCGGGCTTTCACACGCTCCAGAACGTCGAGGCGGCCTTCCGGCTGTTCGACGCCGCCGAGACCGAGCGCGAACGTCGACTACCGCTGGTAGCGACGGCGCGGTACCTGTCTGCGCACTCCCCGACCCGCCGCGAGCGAGAACAGACGTTCACCATCGCCAGACGGCTCCACCGGGGCGAGTCGATCCACGGAGAGTCGTAGCACGCGGACACTACCGATTCCAGGGGGCCTCGTCGTACTCGACGTGGCGGTCTTCGCGTTCGATGCCGTCGATGGCAGTGAGGTCCTCCTCGTCGAGTCGCAGGTTCTGGCTGGCCCAGTTGTCGGCGACGTGGTCCTCGGTCGTCGCCTTCGGAATCGCGACGACGTTCTCCTTCGACCGCAGCCACGCGAGACTGACCTGGGCTTCGCTGACGCCGTGTTTCGCCGCGACGTCCTGTACCTCTGGGACGTCGAACACGTCGCCGCGAGCCAGGGGCGAGTACGCCACCAGATAGTAGTCGTGCTCCTGTGCGTGACTCACCAGGTCGTCCTGCTGGAGCAGCGGGTGCATCTCGACCTGGTTCGCGAACAGCGGTTCGTCCAGGACGTCCATCGCCGTCTCCACCTGCCGTGGCTCGAAGTTCGACACGCCGACGTGGCGGGTTACCCCCTCCGCCACCAGGTCGTCGAAGGCCGACAGCGTGTCCTCGGGGTCGTAGTTCCCCAGCGGCCAGTGGACGTACAGCAGGTCGACGTAATCGACGCCCAGGCGTTCCAGGCTCGCTCGGGCCGTCTCGGTCACGTCGTCGTACCCCAGCCCCGTCGATTCGTGGTGAACCTTCGTCGCAAGGAACACCTCTTCGCGGTCGATGCCTGTCCGTGCGATACCCTCGCCGACGTGTTCTTCGTTGCCGTAGGCCTCGGCCGTGTCGACGTGGCGATACCCGATCTCCAGGGCCGTCCTGACGCTCTCGGCGCACTCCTCCGGGCCCGTGTTCTCCCAGGTCCCGATGCCGACAGGTGGTAGCTGCGTCATACGTACGGGGTCCATCCGAAGAACAATGGGTGTTGTTATCTATCCGATCCCCGTACTGATCCGATTGCCTGAACCGGTCTGTGCTCCCGTCTCCGGCCGCGCCGAAGCTGTCAACAGTCACGGCGGTTTTCCCCGTCTGGTCCCAATAACAGGCATGGGGTCACTGCTGACCGGCCGCCAGGAACGAGCGGCCTGGGTCGTCGTCGGCCTGACGATCGCGGGCTTCGTCGGATTCGTCCTGTACGCCTTCTTCGGCGCCCTCGTCGTCGGGCTGTTCCTCTACTACGCGATGCGGCCCGTCCACCGCCGCCTCGAGGACCGGTTCGACCACCCCGACGTCGCGGCGACGGCGACGGTGTTGCTCGTGGGCGTTCCGGTCCTCCTCGTCGTCGGATACGCGGCAGTGGTGGGCGTCCGGCAGTTCGACCAGTTCCTCGCCGCTGCGAACCTCCAGCAACTCCGTGTCGCGGTCGAACCGTACGTGAGCTCGCTGACCGCGGCGGACGGCGGCGTCTTCGGGCTCCTCCGGAACAACGTCTCGCGCGTCACGGAACTCACGACTGCCCTGGTCAACTGGGCCCTTCGCCTGTTCGTCATCGTCACCGTTGCCTTCTACCTGCTCCGCGACGACAGGAAGATCGCCGGCTGGTTCCGGGCGACGTTCGCCGACCACGAGACAGCCGTCCGGTTCGTGGAACACGTCGACGACCACCTGACCACGATATACACCGGCAACCTCGTCACCATCGGGGCGACGGGACTGATCGCCATAACGGTGTTCTACGGCCTCGACCTGCTCGCCCCGGCCGGCACCGGCGTCGCCTTCCCGGTCCTGCTCGGTCTCCTGGTCGGCGTCGCCACTATCGTCCCCGCTGTGGGGATCAAGGCCGTCTACTTCCCCTACACCGCCTTCCTCGTCTGGCGCAGCCAGACGACGGCGACGACCCCGCTGTGGTTTCCGGTCACGTTCTTCCTCGTCGCGGCCGTCGCCCTCGACTGGTTCCCCGACTTCATCGTCCGCTCGTACCTCTCGAAGGGCGAACTGAACATGGGCCTCGTGCTGTTGACGTACGTCCTCGGCGCTGTCGCGTTCGGTTGGTATGGCGTGTTCTTCGGGCCGGTCGTCCTCGTCTTCTTCACCACGTTCGCGCGCGAGATACTCCCCGAACTGACCTGAGGGGTCCGATGACGCCCGGAACTCACCTGGGCCCGATAAAAAGTAGAGTCGACGCCACGCCGCTTCGTCCCGGTCCGGCGCTCAGGACCCGTTCGTCCCGTTCGTCCCGTTCGTTCCGTTCGTTCCGTTCGTCCCGGTTCCGGTCGGCGATCCGGGCGTCTCGGTCCCGCCGCCGGTCTGCCCGTCACCGTCAGTCTGCCACCAGTCCTCGGTCTCGAGGATCTGGTCCTCTTCGTCCTCGCCGACCGGACTGACGTTCACCGTGACGAGCCGTTCGTTGTCGCCGAACGGCGTCCACTCGCGGTTCATCTCGAACAGCTGTGGCTGGTTCTGGTCGTCGTCCGCGTCGGTCACGAACCCGAGATCGTCGTCGTACTCGCCGACCTCCGCGTCGTGGGCGACGAACAGCGGGACGACCTCGTCGGTGTTGAGCCACCGGATCATCCGCGTGTTGTACTCGGAGAACCAGCTGTCCGTCACGTCGCCGTAGTTCGGCGTCCACTCGACGACGCCGGAGACGAACGTGAACCGGGCGTTGGGGTGGAAGTTGTCGACGAACACGAGCCCCTTCCAGTTGTCGTCCAGGTCGCCGAAGTCGTCGTCGCCACCGTCCTGTGCGCTCGCGGCGCCGGAGGCGGCGGCGAGGCCGGCCGTCGCGACCGCGCTTTTCTTGAGGAACGATCGGCGCGTCTCGTCGCCGACGATACTGTCGACTAGTGACTCGTTCTCTGTCATAGTATCCCTCTCGGGACCTGTAGATAGGTCCCTGAGACTGGAAAAGGACCGAGACCGTTCGTCCGTCGCGGCTTCGCTAGCTGGAGCGTAGGCGCTCCTCGCGGCCGTTACCCGATCGTTATCTCGTCCTGTGTTCCGTCGCCTCACGCGCTAGGACTCCCGCTCCACTGATAGCGCGGCGTTATCGCTGGCCAGTTTTCTCCGAACTTGTGGCCAATCGCCAGCCCGACAGCAAACCCCCTGCCGCGACGAGCCGTTCGGTAGCTCGGCTCGAATTCGATGACGAACGTAACTGCAAACGCTCGCTTCGTTCGGCTATCGAGCCGACGGTAACTACAAAAGCTCCCAACGGTCGTCTATCGAGCCGACGAGAGTGACTCGTCCTTTCAGTCCTCGTCCTCCAATTCGAAAAGGCTCGCTTCGCTTGCTTTTCGAGACTCCGCCAGAGCTCCGCTCTGACGGGCCTGCGCTCACTGCGTTCGCGCAGACACCGGAAGACGTGCTCGCTACGCTGTCGTCCGAGAGAGCGGAGCTCTCTCGTGATGACGAAAGGTGCGTTGCACCTTTCGAACCACGCGCGACTTCCGAGCCGCGGAAAGCTCCTCAGACTCGTTTCACTCGTCTTCGTCAAAAATCGAAAACCTCACTGCGTTCGGTTTTCGAGACACCGATAGACTCGCTACCGCTCGTCTATCGAGCCGACGAGAGTGACTCGTCCTCGCTTCACTCGTCCTCGTCACTCTCGTCGACGTCTTCGAAGTCGGCGTCCACGTACTCCTCGCCCTGGCCGGCAGCCCCACCGGCGCCTGCCGCGCCGCCGGGTCCGGCGCCGCCCATGCCGCCCATGCCGCCGGCACCGGCCGCCCCGCCAGCAGCGCCCGCGGCGCCTTCGGCGGCCTGCTCCTGGTACATCTGCTTGCCGATCTCCTGGAGCTGTTCGGTTAGGTTCTCGGTGACTTCCTCGTAGTCCTCCGTGTCGGCGTCCTCGTCCTCGAGGGTCTCCTGGACCTCGTCGATGGCGTCCTCGATGTCGGCGACGAGGTCGTCGTCGACGTTCTCCTCGTTCTCCTCGATGAGGGTCTCGGCGCGGCGGATGGAGGCCTCGGCCTCGTTGCGGGCCTCGATGCGCTCGCGGCGTTCCTCGTCCTCTTCGGCGTGCTGCTCGGCCTCCTCCTGCATCTCCTCGATCTGTTCGTCCGAGAGGCCGGCGCCGCCCTCGATGGTGATCTCCTCGGAGTTCCCCGAGCCCTTGTCCTCGGCGGAGACGTTGACGATGCCGTTCTCGTCGATGTTGAACGACACCTCGATCTGCGGGGTGCCGGCGGGGGCCGGCGGGATACCGCTCAGCGCGAACTCGCCGAGCAGTTCGTTCTCCTCGGCGATCTCTCGTTCGCCCTGGAAGACGCGGATCTGGACCTGCGTCTGGTTCGCGGCGGCGGTGGTGAATATCTTCGACTCCTCGGTCGGGATGGTGGTGTTCTTCTCGATGAGTCGCTCGAAGAGGCCGCCCTTGACCTCGACGCCGAGCGAGAGTGGGGTGACGTCGAGCAGGACGATGTCGTCGACGTCGCCGGAGAGGACGCCGCCCTGGATGGCCGCACCCAGCGCGACGGCCTCGTCGGGGTTGACGTTCTTCTTGGGCTCCTGACCGGTCAGGTCCTCGACCTGGTCCTGGACCTGGGGCATCCGCGTCGAGCCGCCGACCAGGATCACTTCGTCGATGTCGCCCTTGTCGTAGCCGGCGTCTTCGAGGGCCTGCTCCGTCGGGCCGACGGTGCGCTCCGTGAGGTCCTCGGTGATGGACTCGAACGTGGCGCGCGTGACCTTGGTCTCCAGGTCGAGCGGGCCGTCGTCCGTCGTCGCGATGAACGGGAGGTTGACGCGGGTCTCCTTGCGCGAGGAGAGTTCGATCTTCGCCTCCTCGGCGGCGTCCTTCAGGCGCTGGAGGGCCTGCCGGTCGTCGCGGAGGTCGATGCCGTGTTCCTCCTCGAACTCGTCGGCGAGGTAGTCGATGAGGGCCTCGTCCCAGTCGTCGCCACCGAGGTCGTTGTCCCCGTTGGTCGCGACGACCTCGTAGACGCCGCCGCCCAGGTCGAGGATGGAGACGTCGAAGGTACCCCCACCGAGGTCGTACACGAGGACGGTCTGGTCGGAGTCGTCGTCGAGGCCGTAGGCCATCGCGGCCGCGGTCGGCTCGTTGACGATGCGCTCGACCTCGAAGCCGGCGATCTCGCCGGCGTCCTTCGTGGCCTGGCGCTGGCGGTCGTTGAAGTACGCCGGCACCGTGATCACGGCCTTTTCGACGTCGTCGCCGAGGTACTCCTCGGCGTCGTGTTTGATCTTCTGGAGGATCATCGCCGAGACCTGCTCGGGCGTGTACTCCTCGCCCTCCAGTTCGACCGAGTAGTCGTCCTCGCCCATGTGGCGCTTGATGGACTGGATCGTCTGGTCGGGGTTCTTGACTGCCTGGTTCTTCGCGGGCTTGCCGACGAGGCGCTCCCCGTCGTCGAACGCGACGACGGACGCGGTCGTGCGGTCACCCTCGCTGTTGACGATAATCTCGGGGTCGCCCCCCTCCATGACCGCGAACGCGCTGTTCGTGGTCCCGAGGTCGATTCCGAGAATCTTGTTGCTCGCCATCTTGTCTGCCTATATCCAGTTGTGCCGGTTAAAAGTTGCTAGACGCGACGAACGCGAACGAGCCGGAGGGGGTCGCCTCCGTGCGGTTTGGCGGTTCTCTGACCTGTGTGACCGGTGGGTATATACAGCCCCGCAAACCAACCGTTCTCGAGTTCAGGCGGGGGGCTCGAACCGGGCGACGACCGGCCAGTGATCGGAGGGCGATCGCCAGTTGGCCGCGCGGTCCGTGAGGACGGCGTGCGTCGTCGCCGACAGCGACCTGCTGGCGAAGACGTAGTCGATTCGCTTTGCCTTCTCGCGGTCGTAGCCGTGGTACGTCTCGTAGGGGCCGTACGGTCGCTCGACGTGCTCGCGAACGTCGTCGAGACCGTCCGCGAGTATCTCGTAGGCCCGAGAGCCCGGCCGGCAGTTGCAATCGCCGGTGAGGATCACTGGCCCGTCGTGGTCGGCGAATCGCTCGCGGAGGATCTTCGCGCTCTCGTTGCGGGCACGCTCACCGTCGACGTCGAGGTGGACGTTGTAGTGGTCGAGCCGCTGGCCGGTCGATTTCGTCTCGACCGTGACGTGGGTCGCGAGTCGCGGCAGCGTCGCGTCCCAGGCCGGTCGGCGGTCGGTCGGGTCTGGCGCAAGCCAGAACGTCTCGGTATCGACGATGGTCGTCCGGTCGCGATGGACCCCGATTGGGGTGTGCTCGCCGATGTCGCGGTCCTCGCCGAACCACTCGTACTCGGGTAGTAACTCTCGCACGTCGTCGGTTTGGCCGAGCCAGCACTCCTGGAGGCCGACGAGGGTCGGTTCGTGGTACCTGATCAATCCGGCGACGTCGGCGACCCGGTCCGGCCACTCGACGGCGACGTCTTCCAGCCCCTCGTAGAGGACGTTGAAAGTGAGGGCCGAGATGGTCACGGCGCACAGTACGGCCGCGTCGCGTATTCCTCTTGCGTCGACTGCCGCCGAGAGAGTATCTTCCGCCGTGCCAGGGACGACGACTGGTCCGGGTTCGACGCCGGTGGCCGGACCCACCTTTATGTAGCCCCTCGGGCTTGACTTACGGGAGCAATGACGATCACAGCTGACCAGCGCGAGCGCCTCGAACGCCTCCACAGCGCACTGGTGAACGACGTCACCGACGAGATGGGGATCCGCGACAACGTCATCCCTGGCACACGCATCCGCCCGGTCTGGTCGCGCGAGCCGACCGTCGGAACGGCCCATCCCGCACAGCGCGTGGAGATCGGATACGACGAGGGCGAGGACGACGAGGAGGACGTGGCCGCCGAGGACATCGACTTCTTCCAGTACCTCGAGGCCGTCGAGGAGGGCGACTTCGTCGTGATGGCCGCGCCGAAGGACACCGAGGTCGGCCTCTGGGGCGAGCTCCTGAGCAGCATCGTCCAGGAGAACGGCGCGACCGGTGCGCTCATCGACGGCCCCACGCGGGACTCCCGACTCATCGAGGAACACGAGTTCCCGGTGTGGTCCGACGGTCACAGCTCCATCGAGTCCTTCGGGCGCGTCAGCTTCCGGGAGTGGGACGTCCCCGTCCAGATTCACGGCGTCACGATCGAACCGGGCGACGTCGTCTTCGCCGACTACGAGTCCATCGTCGTCCTCGACCCGGACGTCGTCGACGAGGTCATCGAACGGGGCGAGGAAGAACTGGAGACGGAGAATCAGGTCCGCTCGGACATCCGCGACGGTGACAGCGTCTACGAGGTCTGGGACCGATACGGAACGCTGTGAGAGGGCGCTTTGTCGGAGTCCTCACCACGTATCGCGTCGGCTCCGATCACTCTGCCGCGGGACGGTTGTCGGCCGAGCCAGGACGAAACGTCCGGACAAATTGGATGCAAGCAGCAAGCGCAACGAACCCACCAGCAGCGCCCGCATAGATCCAGAGTCCCACGTCCTGGTGATTCGTGAGGACGTAGCCCATATTCGCAATAGCAACCACTCCGACTCCGAGCAGGAACGTACCTAGCAACATCCAGCGTCGGAGTGAACGTAGCAGCGCCGTTGTCTCGGAGGGCATGGAACGTGGATTTGGAGCGACGAGTAACAATGTATCGATACTACTGGGTGCTAGTCTATTCGCACACCTTTCGACTGGCTGTTTCAGCCGACCAGATACCTGAAGAAGCGGATTCCGACAGAGCCCGAGACGGCGGTCTGCGTCGAACCAGCGCTACTCCTCGCCGCTGCCGTCGCTGACGGTGACCTGCGCTTCGCGCAGCACCGAGTCGGCCATGACGTAGCCGGGCCGGTGAACCTCGGCGATGGTGCCCTCGGGCTGGTCGGAGTCGACGCGGACCAGTACCTCGTGGCGGTGGGGGTCGACGTCCTCGCCGGGTTCCGGTTCGACGACGTCGACGTTCTCCTGGGCGAGTTCGTCGTCGAACTGCCGGAGCGTGGACTCGACGCCGCCGCGGATGTCGGTCCCCTCGTCCTGGTCGAGCGCGCGCTTGAGGTTGTCGCGGACGTCGAGCAGCCGGGTCACCAGGTCTGCCGTCGCGCGCTGCTGTTCGTCCTCGCGGCGCTTCTCCATGCGCTTCTTGTAGTTCTGGAAGTCCGCCTGCTTGCGCTTGAGTTTCTCCGTGAGGTCCTCGTTCTCCGATTCCTTGGCCTCGAGTTCCCCTTCGAGCCCGTCGATGCGCGTGCGGAGCGAGGCAAGTTCGCGGGCGACGTCCGCCGGGTCGGATTCCGCGACGCGCTCGACGAGGGCCTCGTCGACTTCGCCGTCGAACTCGTCGGCGGCGTCGGTCGCCGCTTCTCCGGTAGCCCCGTCGGTCCGCGACCCGGCGTCACCGTCCACCGGTGTCGCTTCGCTCCCGTCTCCGGCGCCAGCCGACTCCCCCTCGACAGTCGCGTCGCCGCCGCCTGACTCGTCCTGGTCGCTCATACACGGGACAGGGGCACGAGCGGATAAAAGAATTCAGAAATCCGCCTCGGTGGCACGTCGGCGGTCGGGGGACTGTCCACGATGCGAGACGGAACTCGGTGATCGGGTGTGTTCGACTCGAGCGCCGGTACGGGCTCACAACCGGCACTATAAGTGGCCACGCTCGAAATCGACGCGCAATCGTGACTCGCGAGTGGTTGAGACGTGTTTCCGACGCGAGCGCGGTCGCCGGGGGCGTCGCGTGGGTGGGCCTCGCCGTCACCGAAGTCCTGGGCCCGGTCGACGCGATACTCGCGTTCGCGATGCTCGTGCTGGTCCCCCTCGGCGTCGGACTCGCCGATGCGCCGCGGCGGGACGGGTCGCGCACGCGATGGTACCACGGGGCCGTCGCGTTCCAGCCAGCCGCGGCGATTTCTGGCGTGGCGTCCCTCGTGGTTGCTCAGGGAATCACCGCGACGCTCCTCGCAGTTCCCTGGTTCGTCCTGACTGCGCTGGTGGCCGGATTCGGCCTGTGGCGACTGCTCCAGCGCGGCCCGTGGCCCCTCTCGGAACTGACGCTCGACGCCGGCCTCGTCTACGTCGCCGTCGGGGGCGGCGCGCTCCTGCTGGATCGGGCCGGTGTCTCGCTGTTCTTCGAACCGATCCTGATCACCCTTACCGCGGTCCACTTCCACTACGCGGGATTCGCCCTCCCCGTCGTGGCGGGGCTCGCGGGCCGGGCGGCGGCCGGGGACCACCTCGGACGTACCCGGCGAGTGACGACCGGGATTATCGCCGTCGGGCCGGGAATCATCGCCACGGGCATCACCGCCGCGGCGCTCCAGATCCCGTTCGCGGGCCCCGTCGAGTTCACGTCGGTCGCCTTCTTCACGACCGCGGTCGCGCTGTTCTCTATCGCCGTCCTCGTCGACGTGCTTCCCGGTCGCGAATCCCGACTCCAGCAACTGTTCGTCGGAACGGCGTCGCTGGCGGTGACGGCGTCGATGGGATTCGCCGTCTGCTACGGCCTGGCGCGGTGGACCGGCGGGACGTACTTCGGCATCCACGCGCAGGCGTTCACGCCGATGGTCCGCTACCACGGTCAGCTCAACGCGTTCGGGTTCGCGCTGCTCGCGCTTGTCGGCTGGCGGCTCGCGCCGCCGGTATCGACCGCTCGCGCACCAGGCATCCCGTTCAGCCGACTCGCGGGCGGTCGCCGGATCGGACGCGACTTCCTCGACCGGCGAGGGCACGCGACCGACGCGCCCGCATCGGGAATGATGGCGAGCGTCGACGACTACGCCTGGGACGCGTTCGACCCTGACGACGTGGCGCCGTTGGTCCGGCGCTTCTACGAACACTCGGGGGAGTACCTGCTCTCTGTCGAACCGGACTGGAATCGTCCGTGGGGGTCGCTCGTCCCGGTCTACCGCCTCTTCGCCACGCGGATGGAACAGCTTACGTTGCCACTCTCGACCGTGGCATCGGAGGCGGCGCTCAGGGGAACGGTCGCCGGCGTCGACGGTCCGGACGACCACGCCGGCTCGCGGGCCTGGATCCGGTCGAACGCGCACGCGACGGACGGCGACGACCGAATGACCTACGTCGCCACGTATGGCCGGTACGTCGCCGACGGCACGGCCTACCTCCGGGCGACGTTCCCGCTCCCGGGCGCCAACCTCACCGGGTTGCTCCGGGTCGAGAACACGGATTCGGACGCTGGTGGCCTCCGGCTCTCCTCCTACGCCGCCCCCGGAAACGCAGACGACGCCGGGCTCTACCTCGTCGTCGGAGGATTCGGCGTCCGGCTCCCGCTCGACGAGACGCTCGTCGTCGAGCCGGTGGTATCCGGACGCGGCGACGCGAGCGCTGTCACCGCCGTCCACGAGATCAGGTTACTCGGCCACCGCGTCGTCACCCTGGACTACAACGTCGAACTGGCGCCCGAGCACAGCGGTTAAGCGCTGCCGCCTCCGAACCACGCCCGTGTCGCTCGCGCTCACCTACGAGGAGGGAACGATACGGCTTGCCGGCGACGTGCCCGAGGGGCTGCCCGGGGTCGAGCGGGACGACCGCTCGAAGACTGGGCGGGCGCCCGCCTACCGGTACGCGGCCCTCCGTGACGCTCTCGCCGAGCGCGACGTTTCGGTCGACGACGCGGTGCTCGACCTCCCCCCTCTCTCCCTCGAATCCAGCTACGAGCTCCGGGAGTACCAGCAGACGGCTCTGGACGCCTGGCGCGACGCGGGCGAGCGTGGCGTCCTGGAACTCCCCACCGGCAGCGGCAAGACGGTCATCGGCATCGCGGCGATGGCGGCCCTGGACACGCCGACGCTCGTGGTCGTCCCGACGATCGACCTGCTGGAGCAGTGGCAGCGGGAACTCGAGACTGAGTTCGACCGGCCAATCGGCCGACTCGGCGGCGGCGAGCAGCGCGTCGAAGACGTCACCGTGTCCACGTACGACTCGGCGTACCTCCGGGCCGACGAACTGGGCGACCGGTTCGGTCTCGTCGTCTTCGACGAGGTCCACCACCTCGGCGGCGAGGGGTACCGTGACGTCGCCCGACTCCTGGCCGCCCCGGCCCGCCTCGGACTGACGGCCACGTTCGAGCGGCCGGACGACGCCCACGAGGCGGTCGCCGACCTGATCGGACCGGTCGTCCATCGCCTCTCCGTCGACGACCTGGCCGGCGAGCACCTCGCCGACTACGACGTCAAGCGGATCGAAGTTTCACTCACGGACGAAGAGCGCGAGGTGTACGAGGAACACCAGTCGACGTTCACCGACTACCTCGCGAGATCCGGCATCAGGATGCGCTCGGGGAGCGACTACCAGGAACTGGTCAAGCGCTCCGGGAGCGATCCCGAGGCGCGGGCGGCGCTGCTGGCCAAGCAACGCGCACGCGAAGTGATGATGAATGCCGACCGAAAGGTCGAGACGCTCGCGGACATCCTGAACCGGCACTCGGAGGACCGGATCATCGTCTTCACCGCCCACACCGACCTCGTGTATCGTCTCTCCGAGCGATTCCTGATCCCCGCCATAACGAACGAAACGGGGACAAGCGAACGACGTGCGATACTCGAGAAGTTCCGTGACGGGTCGTACTCCCGAGTCGTCACGGCGAACGTACTCGACGAAGGCGTCGACGTGCCGGACGCGAACGTCGCCGTCGTGCTGTCGGGCAGCGGATCCGAGCGCGAGTTCACCCAGCGGCTGGGCCGCGTCCTCCGACCGAAGGAGGACGGTGTCTCCGAGTCGGGAGACTCGGTGGCTCGAGGGACGACGGCGTCGTCCCTCGGTGGACGAGCGATTCTCTACGAACTCGTGAGCGAGGAGACGGCCGAAGAGAACGTCGCGGCGCGACGGCGGTAGCCTGGCGACGGGTGTCACGAGGCTCGCCATCGAAACGGACCGCGGCCAGATCCGGACCGGGAGACCGCTCAGCCGTCGTTTCTCGGCAGGGTGAACCTGAACGTCGACCCCGCTCCCGGCTCGGAGTCGACCCAGATGTCGCCGCCGACGGACTCGCACTGCTCGTCCGTCGAACCCGTCCTCGTGCCGCTCGATCGGACGCCATCGGACTCGCCGCGCTCGTCCGTCGAGCCCACGCTCGCTTCCTTCGCGTCGACGCCGAGTGACTCACTCTGCTCGTCCGTCGAGCCCGGCCTCGCTGCGCTCGTCCGGACGCCGTGGCGCTCGACAATCCGTTCACACAGTGCCAGCCCGATGCCAGTCCCAGCGTGGTCGTCGGGCGCGTGGAGGCGCTGGAACACCTCGAAGACGCGCTCGCTGTCCGATCCCGGAATCCCGATCCCCTCGTCTCGGACAGAGAAGACGTACTCCGCGCCGTCCCGCTCGACGGAGACGTCGATACGGGGCGGTTCGTCGCCGCTGTACTCGATGGCGTTGTCCAGCAGGTTCTGGAACAGCTGGCGCAACTGGCCCCTGTCCCCCTGGACGCGTGGCAGGTCGTCGACCGTTATCTCGGCGTCACTCTCGTCGATGCGCACCTGCAGGTCGTCGCAGACGTCGTCGAAGACCGCGTTCAGGTCCACAGGTTCGAACGGGTCGCCCCGGGTGTCGACCCGGGAGTACTGGAGCAACCCGTCGATCATGTCGCGCATGCGGTCGGCGCCGTCGGCGGCGTAGTCGATGAACTCCCGCCCGTCGTCGTCGAGTTCGTCGGCGTAGCGCTGCTCGATCAGCTGGAGGTAACTCGACACCATCCGCAGCGGTTCCTGGAGGTCGTGCGACGCGGCGTAGGCGAACTGTTCGAGGCGCTCGTTGGACTCCTCCAGGCGGTCGACGAGTTCCTCGAGGCGCTGCTCGCGGTCGACCCGCCCGGTGACGTCGCGACCGATTCCGGCCAGTACCGTCTCGCCCCAGGGGTCCTCGAGCGTGGTGGCGGCGAACTCGAAGGGGATCCGCTCGCCGTCACTGGTCCGGAAGTCGAGCTGGACCTCGACGGAACCCGTCTCGAAGGCCGTCTGGACCGCGGCCCGGATAGTGTCCCGATCGTCCTCGCCGAAGAAGTCCGTCGCGTGCATCGAGGCGATCTCGTCGGACGAGTAACCGGTCACTTCCCGCAGACTCTCGTTCCAGCGCCTGAGGTTCCCCGACTCGTCGAGGACGTAGAACACGTCGTCGATGGCGTCCAGCACGTCGTCCGTGTACCGCCGGTGGCGTTCGAGTCGTTCGTTCGCCGTCGCCAGTTCGTCGACCGTTACCTCGAGTTCGTGGGCCCGTGTTCTGGACTGGCCGTTGTGGATTCCAGCCGCGAGCCCCGCGACGCTCGCGAGCGCGGTCAGAATCAACACGCTCCCCAGGCCGTCTACGCTCTCGCCCGGCTGGAGGCTGTAGAATCCGAGGAGGCCGAGCATCAGGACCAGTGCGCCGAGACTCCAGCCGGCGACGGTCGGTTCGAACTCGTCGCGGATGTCGAAGTGCGGCAACCGGTACCCGGTGTACAGGACGACGAGGCCGGGGCCGGCTATCAACGCGAAGACGATGAACTCGCCGATAGAGACGGCTTCGCCCGCCGACACGACCGTCCACCAGACCGCCAGCGCGACGTACAGTCCACCGAGGGCGAGGATGGCGCGTCGGCCACCGACCAGGGAGAGAACGCGGTACCAGGCGGCCATTGATCGAACTGAGGCGGACGATTCGTATCAACCTAGCGTTGCATGGCGGACGAACGGGCCTGCCTGGGGGTGGACGTTGTCAGTTCACCAGGTCGAGGGGGTCCCCGAACTCGACGTCCCGCTCGGCGAGCAGTTCGAGGAACGCTTCGAACAGCGCGGGCGTGTTCCCGCCGTCGTGGAAGAGGACGACGTCGTCCCCCGGCTGGTCGAACCGGTCGTCGACCGCCGCCACGTGGTCGCGGAGTTCGGCCCGTGAATCGGCTTCCCAGTCCTCGACGCTGACCGTCCAGTACCAGTCGCGGTCGCCGTCCCGGTTCTCGTCGTCCCAGTCGTACTCGATCCGTGAGGGGTCTGGCGGCGTGAACTCCTCGGCTTCGAGCACCTCCTGGAAGCGATCCGCACGCTCGCCGCCCTTGTCCCCGTAGGGGAACCGGAACAGTCGCGCGGGGCGAGTCACCCCAGCGTCGGCGTACACGTCCTCGACGAGTGCTTCGGTCTTCGCGACCTCTTCCCGGACGTCGTCGACCGAGAGCTCCGAGGCGTGCTGGTGCGAATAGGCGTGATTGCCGATGTGGTAGCCGGCCTCGACGGCCTGACGCGCGTGGTCGGGATACTCGGCCAGGCGACGTCCCTCGCAGAAGAACAGCGCAGGAACGTCGTGGTCCTCGAGGATCGCGAGTTTCTCGGGCAAGGTCTCGGTCGGCGCGTCGTCGACGGTGAGATACGACGTCGTCATCGCGTGGACATCTCTCCCAGAACGCTATCAAACTATGGCCGCCCCCGCTGGTGGTTACGTTCGTTCCCCAGGTGACATCCGGTGGATTCCCATCCGACGGCTCCAGTCGAGCGTCGTCCGAAAATTCCCGGTCTCCACCTGGCAACCACATCGGGTGGACGCTTTTCCCCCTCGTCGGGGTACCGGGACACATGGAATCCGGAGTGCCGCCGGCGGTCGAGGCGTTACTGACGGGTGACCGCGTCGTCGCACACCTGGCGACCTCGACCGAGGACAGACCGCACGTCGCGCCGGTCTGGTACCGCTACGAGGACGGGACGGTGGAGGTCGTGACGACCGGCCGAAAGCTGGCGAACGTTCGCGAGAACCCCCGCGTCGCGCTCTCCGTCCAGCACGACGCCGACGGCCATCCGGAGTGGGCGGTGACGCTCCGCGGGACGGCGACGGTCGTCGAGGACGAGGCGGCGAACCGCGAGGCGAACTGGCGGATCAACGAGAAGTACGGCGCCGACCCCGACGACTGGTCGGAGAATACCCTGGTACGAATCGACGTCGGGTCCGCCGATCTCCAGCGATACTGATCCCGCCCCGGATTCGCGGCTGGCAGCCGTCGGAACCGCCGAGTGCGGAGCACATTAGTAGCGACGCTACTGATCTGATGACGTGCTGACGAAGGACCTGCTTCGCGTCTCCCGGGCCGGCGGGGGCTACCAGCCCCGCTTCGCGAGCGAGGCCGACGAGACCCTCGCCGCGAGCGTCCTCGGCGTCTACCAGGGCCACGTCGGCGAACCGCGCGCACACCTCCAGCAGGCCCTGGCCGACCTCGAAACCGAGGCCGACGACTTCAAACTCGTTCGGGGGTTCGCCAAACTTGTCGACCGCGAGGCGACCTTCGAGACGAAAGCGCCGATTCCGCCCGAGCGCGTCCGGCGGACGGTGTTCTCGGCCGCCCAAGCGGCGGGCGGCGTCGTCACGAGCGACGACCGGGACGCGGCGCTGGCCGCCGCGGCGGCCCAGCTGGGCAGTGAACCGGACGCGCTGGAGCGGTCGCTCTACGCCGACCGCGAGCGCGCGCAGGTGCTCACCGCCGTCGACCCGCGATGGGGGCCGGTCGATCTGGTCCGTCAATACAACCACTCGCTGGCGCAGACGGCGCTCTTCGACGCGACCGAGGTCCGCGTCAGGAGTTCCGATCCGAAGGCGCTCGTCTCGGCCGTGAAGCGACTCAGACTGATGTACGAGATTCGCAAGCAGGAGGACGGGCGGCGAGAGGTCGTCGTCACCGGTCCCGACTCGCTCTTTCGGACGACGCGACGCTATGGGACCCGCTTTGCCCGACTCCTCCGGACTGTCGTGAAGGCCGACGAGTGGGAACTGGAGGCGACCATCGACGACAGGGGCACCGAGCGGACGATGCGACTGTCCGACGACGACCCGGTTCAGGTCCCCGACGCCGAACCCGTCGCGGAGGTGAGCTTCGACAGCGGCATCGAGTCCGACTTCGCCGCCCGCTTCGAGGCCCTCGATCTCGACTGGGACCTGGTCCGCGAACCCGAGCCGCTGGAAGCGGGACGTCGAGTGATGATCCCCGACTTCGCGTTCGACTACCAGTTCGCCGACTTCCGGATCTTTTTCGAGATTATGGGGTTCTGGACGCCCGAGTACGTCGAGAAGAAGCTGGACCAGCTCGACACGCTCGAAGACGTGGAGATGCTCGTCGCCGTCGACGACAGCCTCGGTGTGGGTGAACAGATCGAAGCCCGAGACCACCGGGCGATTCCCTACACTGGGTCGGTCCGGATCAAGGACGTCCGGGACGCGCTGCGACGGTACGAGGCCGAACTCGTCGCCGAGAGCGCCGCCTCGATTCCCGACGAACTCCGACCCGAGGCGGACGTCGTATCGCTCGACGAGGTCGCCGCTGAGCACGGGACGAGTGAGCAGGCACTCGAGGACGTCCGCTTCCCCGACCACGAGCGGGTCGGACAGACGCTCGTCCGGGAACGCGTCCTCGATGAACTCGCGGCGGAGCTGGAGTCCGGGCTCTCACTGTCCGACGTGGAAAACCTGTTCGACGCGCACGGTCTCGAGGAGGACAGCGCGCTCCTCTCGGCGCTGGGCTACCGGGTCGAGTGGGACGGCCTCAGTGGCGGAACGATCCGGTCGAAGCAGTAGCGGCTTCACGGCCGGATCGAACTGATCTCCCGCCGGAGACCGCCAGAAACGTCGCCGACTCGCAACCGTACCCTACTAGTCAGCCCATCCCCACTTGTGTCCCACTCCCCGAGGACGAGTGCCGGATGGTGAGCGTACTGTCCCGGCACCCCCTCAACACGGACCGCACGGTGGTTCACTAGTCCCCTGGCAGGGCCCTCGCGGTCCGATTTTCACGGACGAGACGCGTCGACTGCGTCCTCACTCGACGACGAGTTCGGTGACGGTGACGCTGTCGTAGACGGCCTCGCTCGTCTCCGCCTCGGAGTGGCTACAGACGGCGAGGCCGACGGCGAGCGAGTCGTCGAGGTCTATCCGGTGCTGGTCGAGCGCCTGCCACTCGTCGCCGTCTCTGGAGAACGAGAGGGTCACCTCGTCACCGACGACGTCGATGCGGTACCACTGGTAGACGTCGTACGGTTCCTCGAACTGGTCGCTCGCGGCGTCTTCGCCGCGGTGAGCGCGCCACAGCGTCTCGGTCCCGTGGCTCTCGGTCGCACCGACGAAGCCGAACGCCGCGTCGTCGTCCAGTCCGTCCCGTACCATCAGGCCGGCTTTGCTGTACTCCTGTACCCCCTCGAAGGCGTCGAGACGGCCTTCGACTCTGACGGGATTCGACGCGTCGCCGTAGACGAAGTGGAACTCGTCGATGTCCTGCCAGATGTCCCGGCCGTTCCCGACGACCGTCCAGCGGTCCGCTGTCTCGTCGTACGTGGCCCGACCGGGGACCGACACGTCGCCGACGTCGACGCGCTCGGAGAGTTCGATGACGCCACCGGGGGTGGCGGTTACTGGCGTGACGACGGGACAATCGGTCACCTCGAACCGGGCGCCGGAACCGCGCTCGCTGTCGGTGACCATCAGTTCCCAGTTCTGCTGGTTCACCGTCTCGGTGACGATGGCCAGTCCCGTTCCAGTCCCCTTCTCGGAGGTCGTGTAGCCTTTCTCGAGCACCTTCTGGCGGTTCGGCGGGGATATTCCGGGGCCGTCGTCCTCGACGTAGAAGCCCCGGTCGAGCGTTCCGACGCGGACGGTGACGCCGGGACCGCCGTGGTCGATGGCGTTCTTGAGCAGGTTCTCGACGAGTGGCCGGAGCGTCTCCGTGCCGGTGACGACTTCGGTTCCCTCGGGGACGTCGACCTCGAGGGTCGCGTCGCCGGTCTCGTTGACTCGCCAGACGCTCTCGACGACGTCGACCAGATCCACCGACGCGACGCCGACCTCGAGGACGTCGAGGACTTCCTCGGAGAGCGTCCCGTCCGAGCGGTCCCCCTTCGACAGTGCGTTGAGGTCGTCGATGATCTCCTTGATCCGTTCGTTGGCGCGTTCTATCCTGTCGAGGGCTTTCTCGTCTCCGTCCCGGGCCAGTTCGAGCGCACCGAGCGACACCTGCAACGGCGTCCGGAGGTCGTGGGAGACGTAGCTGGCGAACTCGTCGAATCGGCGGCGCTGTTTCTCCAGTTTCCGCTCGGCCTGTATCTGCCCCGTGGTCTCTATCGCGAACCCGACCAGGCCCTGTACGTTCCCATCGCTGTCTCGCCAGGGGATCTTGGTCGACTCCGACCAGTACTCGCCGCCCTGCTGGCTGAAGTTCTCGCGTTTGCCCCTGATGGGCTCGCCCGTCTCCACGACTGCCAGGTCGTCCTCGGTGGCCGCCGCGGCGACTGCCGGGTTGTGGTCGAACACCTCGACGTCCGTCTTCCCGCGGACTTCGTCTGGGTCCGGCGTGTACGGGACGTCCGCCATCCGGACGTATCGCCCCTGGTCGTCCTTGGCGAACATCGAGAGGCCTCCCTCGTCCAGGAGCGTCCCGAACATGGCGCTGTCTGCGGCGGCCTGTCGTCGCTCCTCGTAGGTCTCCATCGCGCCGTCCACGGCGTCCCGGAGGGCGGCGTCGTCGGCGGAACGTGGGAGGAATCGCCGCCCGGTACGTGCCACAGTGGTCGCCACTTCCGGGTCGTCGTCGACGTACGCGAGTACCGGCAGGTGCTCGCTGACGGCGCTGACCGCGTCGTCGAGGTCGAGGAACGCCGCTTCGTCTCCGTCGAGCGCGACGACGCAGCCCACGTCGTCCCGTGCCGTGAGGGTCGTCCTCGCCTCGTCGACGTCCGCAGCGTCGAGGACGGCCGTGGCGGCCCCGCCACGGACCGCTGAACGGATCTGCTCCCGATCAGTGTCCGTCCCGCCGACTGCGAGCACGGCGGTCGGCTTCGCGAGAAGAGAGTTCATTACGATTGTTACAGACCCCATGCTATACAGGTAAATAAGAACTGGGGCTCGGGCCGTTACAGGGAGTTTACAGGTCGATACGTACGCTTTCGTGGTATCCAGCGAATCTCCTCGACGACCGATCCCGGTCCACCCGCGTCGAATTCCGCGGAGTATAAACTCCCCAGGTCCCTGTCGGCGTGTATGCAGCCGGACGACGTCCGCGAGGACTGGGCCGAACGGTCGGGACAGTTCTCGCCGGCGTACTACGCCGAAATCGGACAGAACGAGGTGAGCGAGACGCTCGCCGACGTGCTCGGTCACTACGTCGGCGACGACGCCGCGATCCTCGAGGTCGGCTGTGGCTCCGGGCGCCACCTCGCACACCTGCGAGACCACGGGTTCGAGAATCTCTCCGGGGTCGACATCAACGACGACTCCTTCGACGTGATGGCCGACCACTACCCGGGGCTTGCCGAGACCGGGAGCTTCCACACCGGCGCGCTCGAAGACCTCCTGCCCGAGTTCGACGAGGACGCCTTCGACGTCGTCTACACCGTCGAGACGCTCCAGCACGTCCATCCCGACGACGCCTGGGTGTTCGACGAGTTCGCCCGCCTCACGACGGACCTGTTGATCACCGCGGAGAACGAGGGTAACAGCCCGAACCGGGGCCGCGACGACGCCGACGTGAGTTACGTGAACGACGAGTTCCCGCTGTTCCACCGCGACTGGAAGGACGTCTTCTCCGGGCGCGGGTTCGCCCAGCTCATTCGCGAGCCGACCGCACGGGACACGATTCGCGTGTTCCGCGTGGTCTGACCCGCAGCGGGCTGCCAACTGACAGTTTTCACCGCCGGAATCAGACGATCTGGATGGTGTTGCCGTTCTGGGTCACGTGGAGGTCACGACCGAGTTCGTAGCCCTGGCTGCTGGCCAGGTCGACGTAGCCCGAGAACCCTTTCATGTCCTGGTGGGCCGGGATGACGTGCTGGGGCTGGAGTGCGTCGAGCATCTCGTAGTGGCCCTCCTGGCGCAGGTGGCCCGAGACGTGAACGTCGTCGTAGATGCGGGCCCCCTGCATCCGCAGGAGTGTCTCGGACTGGTAGCGCTGGCCCTCGTTGGTCGGCTCGGGGATGACGCCCGCCGAGAAGACGACCTTGTCGCCCTCGTCGAGTTCGTACGTCGTCTCGCCCCGGCCCATCCGGGTGAGCATCGCGCGGGGTTCGCCCTGGTGGCCCGTGACGACGGGGAGGAAGTTCTCCTTCCCCTCGCTCATGATGCGCTCGAAGGCCCGGTCGACGGACTTCCGGTGGCCGTACATCCCGAGGTCGTCGGGCAGGTCGACGGCGCCGATGCGGTCCGCGGTCCCGGAGTACTGCTCCATCGACCGGCCGAGCAGGACCGGTTCGCGCCCGATCTCGTCGGCGAACTCGACGAGCGAGGAGACGCGGGCGATGTGCGAGGAGAAGGTCGTGGCGACGATGCCGCCGTCGTAGTCCTCCAGGCTCCGCATCACGTCGTGGAGTTGCTCCCGGGCGACGGCCTCGGAGGGCGTGCGACCTTTCCTGTTCGCGTTGGTACAGTCCTCGATGTAACAGAGGACGCCCTCGCCCTCGCGACCGATTTCGCGGAAGCGCTTCATGTCGATGGGGTCGCCGATGACCGGCGTGTGGTCCATACGCTTGTCCAGGCCGTAGACGACGGCGCCTTCGGGCGTGTGGAGCACCGGGTTGATCGCGTCGATGATCGAGTGCGTGACGTTGACGAACTCCAGTTCGCAGCGTTCGCCGATCGACATCGTCTCGCCGGCTTCCATCTCGACGAGGTCGTTCTGGACGTGGAACTTGTTCTCGTCGTCTATCTCTTCCTCGACGAGCGCGAGCGTGAACGGCGTCGCGACGATGGGCGCGTCGTAGCGGTGGGCCAGTTTCGAGATGGCGCCGATGTGGTCCAGGTGGCCGTGTGTCGGCACGATCGCCTTCACCGTGCCGTCGAGTTCGGACATGACGCGGTCGTCCGGGATCGCCCCCATGTCGATGAGGTCGAGCGAGTGCATCCCCTCGACGCGGAGGTTGTCGTGAATCAGTACCTTCGAGAGATTGAGCCCCATGTCGAAGACGACGACGTCGTCTCCGGCACGGACTGCGGTCATCTGGCGACCGACTTCCTCGTAGCCGCCGATAGTTGCGATTTCGATTTCCATAGCTAGGTCCGATCAGGGCGATCCCAGAACTCGGTGAGGAATCCGCCGGAAGCCGGAGAGCAGGGACGAAGTGAATCGAGCGAGACGCCGGCGTTCGCGTCGGCGCGTCGCCGATCCACCCCTGCCCGGGGACAGCACGTGTTTCGGTTAGCGAAGAGTCGGACGCGCTGACGTAAATACCCCGTGGAACGAACACTCCGTGGATCGTGACGTTCGTTCGCGCGAGGTCCCGGGACGGTACCCCCCGACCTCGACACATCGCCAGAGGCATTACGACGTGCTTCGAGAGTCCGAGCGAACGATTTCCATGACAGCCACGAACGACTGTGAAGTGACGGTCGAGGGGAAGAACGCGGTAGTCATCGGCGGGACGCGCGGCATCGGTCGCGCTATCGCGCTCGCGTTCGCGCGTGACGGCGCCGACGTCGTCTCGACGAGCCGATCGGAAGACGCCGTCGCCGAAGCCGCCGCGGAGCTGCGCGACCTGGGTGCGGAGACGACGGCAGTCACCTGTGACGTCCGGGACCGCGAGTCCATCGAGACCCTCCAGCGGGAGGCCGAGGACGCGCTCGGCGAGATCGATATCCTCGTGAACTCCGCCGGCGTCGTCGCCCAGGCCTCCATCACCGAGATGACCGACGAGCAGTGGGAGACGGACATCGACGTCTGCCTCTCCGGCGTGTTTCGGGCGACCCAGATCTTCGCCCGGGAGATGTCCGACGGGAGTATCATCAACATCTCCTCGATGTCGGCCGACCAGGCCCGCGAGGAGCGCGTCGCCTACTGCGCCGCCAAGAGCGGCGTCAACGGCATCACTCGCGCGACGGCCGCCGACCTGGCCCCGGACATCCGCGTCAACGCCATCGCGCCGGGGTTCATCAAGACGGAGATGGCCGGCCCGAAACTCGACGACGACGCCGAGTTCCGCGCGCACGTCGACGAGCGGACGCCGATGGAGCGCGTCGCCACGCCGGACGAGGTCAGCGGGCTCGCGGTCTACCTCGCCAGCGACGCCGCCTCGTTCACGACCGGCGAAGTCGTCACCGTCGACGGCGGCTTCAACCCGAGTTCGGTCTGATAGTGGTGGCGGTAGTGGTTGTAACTTTGTACCGGCGTTCGCCGGCACCGACCACGTCGAACGTCAGCAAGGGCTTACAACCAGCACTATGAGCTGGTCTGGCCACTCGACGAGCCTGTCCGACCACTCGAGGAGCCGGTTTGTCGTCCGAAGACGGTCCTATCGCGGAATCCCGATCGCCACTGAAATCGGCCTCCGCCGCGTTCGAGAGGAAAGGTTCATAACTGCCCTCACGCTGAGTCTATGTAACGTGCCCGAGAGCTATCGGGTTTTTCGACGGTTCTCGCGAGATCGACCGACCATGCCAATACACGACCGATGACGACAGCAGACGAAGCACTCGACGACATCCACGAACAGGTAGAGGCGGAGACGCCGGACGACATCACCATCTCGCGCGTCCAGTTCGAGGGGGCGGAACTGGTGATCTACACGCCGGACGTCAAGGCCTTCGCGGCACGGGACCGACTGGTCCCCAACCTCGCCCAGACGTTCCAGAAGCGGATCACCGTCCGCCCGACGCCGGACGCACTGGTGCCCCAGGATAAAGCGACACCGGAGATCCGGGAGATAATTCCCGACGACGCCGGCGTCCAGTCCATCGACTTCGACTCCGACACCGGGGAAGTGCTCATCGAGGCCGAGAAGCCAGGACTGGTCATCGGCCGCCGGGGAAACACGCTCGACGAGATCCGGACGGCGGTCGGCTGGACCCCCGAGGTCGTCCGGACGCCGCCCATCGAGTCCTCCACCGTCTCGAACGTCCGTAACTTCCTCAAGCAGGAGCGCCAGGATCGACGGGAGATCCTGGAGCGGGTCGGCCGCCAGATCCATCGTCCCACCACGAGCGAGGAGGACTGGGTCCGAATCACGACGCTCGGGTGCTGCCGCGAGGTCGGTCGTGCTGCCTTCATCCTCTCGACGCCCGAGACGCGCATCCTCATCGACTGCGGCGACAAGCCCGGCGCCGAGGGCGAGGTGCCGTACCTCCAGGCGCCCGAGGCGCTCGCCGCCGGCCCGCAGTCCATCGACGCGGTCGTGCTCACCCACGCCCACCTCGACCACTCCGCGCTGCTGCCCATCCTGTTCAAGTACGGCTACGACGGTCCCATCTACACGACCGAACCGACCCGGGACCTGATGGGCCTGCTCCAGCTCGACTACCTCGACGTCGCCTCGAAGGAGGGCCGCACTCCGCCCTACGAGAGCCAGATGGTCCGCGAGACGCTCAAACACACCATCCCGGTGGAGTACGGCAACGTCACCGACATCGCCCCGGACGTGAAGCTGACGATGCACAACGCCGGCCACATCCTCGGCTCCGCCGTCTGTCACTTCCACGTCGGCGAGGGCCACTACAACGTCGCCTTCTCCGGCGACATCCACTACGAGGACACCCGCCTCCTCGACGGTGCGGTCAACGACTTCCCGCGCGTCGAGACGCTCGTCCTCGAATCCACCTACGGCGGCCGCAACGACTACCAGACCGACCAGGCGGACTCCGAGCGGAACCTGGAGGCGGTCATCAACGAGGTCCACGAGCAGGACGGCAAGGTCCTCATTCCCGCCTTCGCCGTCGGTCGCTCCCAGGAACTCATGCTCGTGCTCGAAGAGGCGATGCGCGAGGGCCGCATCCCGACGATGCCGGTGTACCTCGACGGGATGATCCGCGAGGCGACCGCCATCCACGCGGCGTACCCGGAACACCTCCGAGAGCGCCTGCGCGACCGGATCCTCTACGAGGACGACAACCCGTTCCTCGCCGACCAGTTCCAGCAGGTCGACGGCGGCGACGAAATGCGCCGCGACGTCGTCGACGGCGAGCCCGCCATCATCCTGACGACGTCGGGGATGATCACCGGCGGCCCCATCATGTCCTGGCTCCGCCTCCTCGGTGGCGACCCGAACAGCACGCTGACGTTCGTCGGTTATCAGGCCGAGGGGACGCTCGGTCGTCAGATCCAGCAGGGCCGCGACGAAATCTCGATGAACGACACTGCCGGCAACGGTGCCGAGCGCGTCGCCCTGAACATGGGCGTCGAGACGGTCGACGGCTTCTCCGGCCACGCCGACCGCGCGGGCCTGGAGAGCTTCGTCGAGACGATGAACCCCCGTCCCGAGCGCATCCTCTGTGTCCACGGCGACGAGTCCTCGACCGACCAGCTCTCCTCCGCCCTCTACCAGAAGTTCAACATGCGCACCGTCGCGCCAAAGAACCTGGAGACGTTCCGCCTGGCCTGAACGGGGTCGCCCAGTCGAGGAAGGCGGTACTCTCGCTCGAACTCTCGTTCAGCCGGACTCCGCACCGGTCGACAGTTTCTCGTCGAGCACCTTCGCGACGCCCAGCACCGGGTCCCAGACCGGCCCGAACGGTGGCGCGTACCCGAAGTCGAGCATCCCCGCGTCGGTGACGGTCATACCGGCCGTGACGGCGGCGGCCACGGAGTTGATGCGGTGGGCGGCCCCTTCCTCGCCGACCATGTTGGCCCCGAGCAGCCGGCCGGACTCGGCGTCGGCGGTCGCGTGGACGACCATGCGCGACCATCCCGGGTAGTAGTGAGCGCGCGTGATCGTCGTAACGAGGGCCGAGACGGGGTCGTATCCTGCGCCACGGGCCTCTTCGTGGTCGACGATGCCGGTCCGGGCCACCTGGAGGCCCATCGCTTTCATCACGAGCGTACCGACGACGCCGCCGACGGGCGTCGGTCGACCGGCGATGGTGCGGCCGACGGCACGGCCGGCGCGGTTGGCCGCGAGCGCGAAGGGCCAGTGGACGGGGTCGCCGGTGAGCAGGTGGCGCTTCTCCGCGCAGTCGCCCGCGGCGTACACCCTGGAATCCTGCGTCCGTCCGTACTCGTCGGTCGCGATCGCCCCGGTCGGGCCCAGGTCGATCCCCGCGTCGGTGGCGAGTTCGACGGCCGGTTCGACGCCGACGTCGGCGACCACCGCGTCGACCGGAACCACGCCGTCGGCCGTCTCCACGCCGGCGACGCGCCCGTCCTCGCCCGGGAACCCCTGGACGGCGGTTTCGAGATGGAGTTCGAGACCCCCTTCCCGGAGGCGCTCTTCGACCGTGCCCGCGACGTCGGCCCCGAACGAGGGGAGGACGCGTGCGGACTCGTCGAAGAGGTGGACCTGCAGGCCGCGGCCGAGGAACGCCTCCGCGAGTTCGATACCGATCTTGTTCGCGCCGACGACGCCGACAGTTCGGGGGTCACGGTCCTCGAAGTGCTCGAGCAAGGCCGTTGCTTCGTCGGTCGGCGTCTGCCGCGGCGGCGGCGCGTCGTGCGGTGCGAGGTAGTGTTTGAGCGCGCGACCGGCCTCGAGGCTGCGGATCGAGAACACGCCGGCCAGGTCTGCGCCGGGGACGTCCGGGACCGTCGCGGTCCCACCGGTCGCGAGCAGTAGCACGTCGTAGGACTCCTCGTACTCGCCGTCGTCGCCGTCGACGGTGACGGTCCGGGCGTCCGGGTCGACGGCGGTCACCTCGTGGTGACGGCGGAGGTCGATCCCCCGGTCCTCGATTATCCGGCGCGGTTCGAGTACCTGCAGGTCAGACAGGGCCGCGATCCGCCCCTCGACGTAGTAGGGGAGGCCACAGGCGCCGTAGGACACCCAGTCTCCCCGCTCGAACACGACGACGTCGGTGTCCGGCGCGTCCCGTTTCGCCTTTCCCGCAGCGCTGAGCCCAGCGGCGTCGCCGCCGACGACGACGAACGTCGTTCCCATAGTTGATGTACCACTGACAGGTACTTAGGCAGCCACCACGCAGTTGCGGGGGTGCCCGCGGCGGGCGGCCTGGCCGCGCGCGAGCGCCGGACCGATGCGCAGATCAGTGCGGCGGTGATTCGTACCGCACGATCGTCGCCAGGCAGTCGAGTTCCTCCACCAGCAACAGCAACAGGTCGTCCGCGGAGACGAACCCGACGAGCGCGTCGTCGTCGACGACGGGAAGGCGCCGCACCCTGTGGCGCTTCATCTTCCGGCAGGCCTCGGCGACGCCCGCGTCGGCGTCGGCGGTGACGACGTCGTGTTCCATCACCTTCCTGACGGGCGTGTCCAAGGGCATATCGCGGTTGATGGCCGAGAGCGTCAGGTCCCGGTCGGTCACGATACCGACCGGTTCGTCCTCGTCGACGACGACCACGGACCCGACTGCCTGTTCCTCCATGTAGCGCGCGATCTCTCGTACCGGGGTGTCTCGCGACGCGGTGACGACCTGGTCGAGCGGCCGGGCGATAGATCTGAGTGTCATGGTGCTCTGGGGCGGCGAGTGCGTCCCGGTGTCCGTTCGTCACCGAGTCGCAAAACTGTTCAGTACGGTGACGATAACGTGGGGAGTATCCGGGAACGGGGGACCGAAACGCCGCGGCGTCAGACGATCGGGTCGCCTCAGAACGCTCGCTGACGACCCTTGGGAACCTGTGAGCGGAGTTCGCCGTAGAGGTAGAGACCGACGCCCATCGGCTCGGACTCGCCGACCAGGTCGTGGGTGACGATGAGGTACCCCCAGTCGCCGTCCCAGTCGGCTATCTCCTGGTCCTCGCCGTCGACGAACGTCGCCGCCTGGTCTTCGTCGAGGTGGACGACGCACTGGTCGGCGTGGTCGCCGAACCGCTGGACCGCCTCCGTGGTGGGCTTCCAGTGTTCCTGGCGCGTCCGGAGGAACGTCATCCCCAGCCCTTCGACGTCGACCGGCGACGGCGCGTCCCCGCGGAAGATCCAGATCTTGCCGGCGCCGCGCTCCCAGAAGGTGTGGTCGTCGAAGACGGTGGGCGAGACGCCGTAGCGGTCCTCCCAGAAGTCGAGTATCTCCTCGCGCGTGACCTGCTCCGGGTCGTCGTCGTCGCGCTCGGCCTCTGTGGCCGGTACTCGATCGAATCTGGTGCTCTCGCGGCTCATCCCTCTACCTCCAGTTTCGCACAGAAGAACCCGCCAGTGTCGTTGTGGTGGGGGTAGATGCGCTTTGCCTTCTCGACGCTGGGGTCGAACTCGCGGGAGCGGTCGTCGGAGTCGTCTGACCCAGCCACGTCCGCATCGCCAGCCCCGTCCTCGCCGCCGGGCCACTCCGTGATCCCCGGCACGGAGTCGAGCGGTATCTCGAAGTCGATGAGACGGCAGGGCTCCTCCTCGAGTACGTAGTCGAGGACGGCCTCGTTCTCCTCGGGCGCGAACGTACACGTCGAGTAGACGACGGTGCCGCCCGCGCGGGTGGCCTGCATGGCCCGCCGGAGGACGCCCTTCTGGACGCCCGAGATGCCCTTCACGTGGTCGTACTCCCAGTCGTCCAGCGCGTCGGGGTTCTTCCTGATCGTCCCCTCGCAGGAACAGGGGACGTCGACGAGTGCGCGGTCGTACTCGTCGAAGCCGAAGGGCTTGAGCGAGTGGTTGCGCGCGTCTTCGTGCGTGACGGCGACGTTCGTGACGCCGAGGCGCTCGGCGTTGGACCGGAGCGCGGAGAGCCGGCCGAGGTTCGAGTCCGTCGCCACGACGACCCCCTCGTCGTCCATCAGCGCGGCGAGTTGCGAAGTCTTGGACCCCGGCGCGGCGCAGGCGTCCCAGACGCGCTCGCCTGGCTCCGGATCCAGCACCTCTGCCGGGACGGCGGAGACCTCCTCCTGGCCGTAGATCCAGCCGTGGAAGTACGGCCAGTTGGTCCCGGGCTGGTCGTCGGGAAGTTTCAGCAGTCCGGGATACCAGTCGACGGGGTCGTACGCGATGCCCTCGGCGTCGAGCGCGGCGCGGGCCCGTTCGACAGTCGTCTTGATCGTGTTGACGCGGACGGCGGCGGGGAGCGGGCGCTCACACGCCGCGGTGAACGCCTCGAAGTCGTCCACGATGGACTCGTAGCGGTCCAGGACTTCCATTGGCGTTCACTCTCTCCGGGACTCGCTTGTGGGTTTCGAACTTCCCGCTGGTTGGTTTCCGCGACGTGCGTGCGTGCGCGTGCTACCGAGTGGTCCCCGAAGATTAACCCCGCCAGGCGTCAAAACCACCGCCATGGCACACGTAACGGTCCACCGAGACGACGTCGCGCTCGAGGAGCCGATGCTGGTCGAGGGGCTGCCGGGCATCGGCCTCGTCGGCAAGATAGCCGCGGACCACCTGGTATCGGCTTTCGAGATGACGCACTACGCGTCGGTGCACTGCGACGGGTTGCCCCGCGTCGCCGTGTACCAGAAAGGGGAGACCGGCGTCCGGTCACCGGTCCGGATCTACGCCGACGAGGACCGGGACCTGCTCGTCCTCAGCAGCGACGTCCCCGTCTCTCCGAAGAGTGCGGAACACTTCGTCGACTGCGTTACGGAGTGGTTCCAGGACCACGACGTGACGCCCATCTACCTGAGCGGTCTCCCCGCGGAGAAGGGTGACGTTCCCGACCTCGCCGGGATCGCGACGGGCGGTGCAGCGGACTTGCTGGCCGAGGCGGGGATCGAGGCGCCCGGCCAGGACGGCGCGGTGACGGGACCGACCGGCGCGCTCATCTACGAGGCGGAACGACGCGACCTCGACTCGGTGGGCCTGGTCGTCGAGTCGAACAGGCAGTTCCCCGACCCCGAGGCGGCGCGGATCATCCTCCTGAACGGCGTCGAACCGCTGACCGGCGTCGAGGTCGAGACCGACAGCCTGGTCGAACAGGCCGAGGAGATCAGCGAGGCCAAGTCACAACTCGCCCAGCAGATGCAGCAGGCCAGCGACGAGAGCACGAGCGCCGAACCGCTCGGGATGTACCAATGAGCGACGCCCAGCGGCGGGCGGCACAGCTCGTGATCGTCGCGCTGGCCGCCCTGCTCGCCGCCATCGTCGGCTGGATCGTGTTCGTCGTCGTCCCCCAGAACCTGGCGCAACTGCTCGGCGTCCTCCTCCTGATCGGGCTCGTCGTGGTCGCGGTCCGCGTGGGTGGCAACATCGCGAATTCCATCTTCCCCTCGCACAACGCGGCCGAGGTCGCCGTCGAGGGGCCGATCACCCGCGACGGCGGCGGAAGCCTGACCAGCCCGCCGGTCGGAGCTGAGGCCGACGAGGTCGTCGACCAGATCGAACGCGCCGACGAGGACGACGGCGTCCAGGCGCTCCTGGTGAAGCTCAACACGCCCGGCGGCGAGATCGTCCCGAGCGAGGACATCCGCATCGCCGCCGAGCGATTCGACGGCCCCACTATCGCGTACGCTACGGACGTCTGCGCCAGCGGCGGCTACGACATCGCCGCCGGCTGTGACGAACTCTGGGCCCGCGAGGGGAGCATCGTCGGCTCCATCGGCGTCATCGGTTCGCGAGTCAACGCCGCCGACCTGGCCGACCGCCTCGGCCTCTCCTACGAGCGCCTGGCCGCCGGCGAGTACAAGGACGCGGGGACGCCGCTGAAGGAGTTCGAACCCGACGAGCGGGCCTACCTCCAGGGGCTCATCGACGACTACTACGACCAGTTCGTCGAGACCGTCGCCGATGGTCGCGAACTCGACGAAGAGACCGTCCGCGATACCGAAGCAAGGGTCTACCTCGGCGACCAGGCGGCCGAACTCGGCCTCGTGGACGAGCTCGGGACGCGCGAGGACGTCGAGGCCCACGTCGAGGAACTGATCGACGAGCCAGTGGCCGTCGAGGAGTTCGAACCGAGCCGCGGCATCATGCGACGGCTCCGCGGCGGCGCCCAGTCGGTGGCGTTCGCCCTGGGTGCCGGCGTCGCGAGCGTCTTCAGCGGCGACGTCGACGGACTGACCTTCCGCCGGTAGTCGCCGTCGGCCACTCCACAGCGCCCCTCCAGTGGGTGCGAACCCGGACCACGGTAGTGGGGATTTTTATTCTCTGATACACTCTCACTCACCGTGACAACGCTGGTGGTCTGTATCGACCGGGGCGGGGAGTTTCCCGCCGACGCCTCCCTGCCGATCGACGGTCGGGATGCCGTCGAATCCCTCGTCACCGAGGTCGGCGTCGACGACCCGGAAGACAGTCGCGTCAACACGATGCTCGAGGGGCTTCGTGTGGCCCGCGACCTCGAAGCCGACGGCGACGACCCGGTGGTCGCGGTGCTCGGCGACCGCGGCGACGGCGTCAGCGCCGACCGGAGCGTCGCTCGCCAGGCCGACGAGCTCATCGAGCAGTACGAGCCGGATTCGGCCGTCGTCGTCGTCGACAGCGCCGAGGACGAGCGACTCGTCCCTATCATCGAGAGCCGCCTCCGCGTCGACGCCGTCGACCGCGTCGTCGTCCGCCAGGCCCGGGACCTCGAATCGACGTACTACCTGCTCAAGCAGTTCCTCGCCGACGAGGAGCTCCGAAAGACGGTGCTGGTCCCCCTCGGCGTCGCCCTCATCGCGTTCCCCATCCTGTTGCTCATCGGTGACAACCCCGCTTTCGCCATCGGCGCCATCACGGCCGCCGTCGGCGGCTTCCTCATCTACAAGGGGCTCGGTATCGACGAGTACCTCTCGCGGCTCCCCGGCGAAATCCAGGAGGCGCTGTACTCCGGCCAGGTGTCGCTGGTCACCTACGTCGTCGCGGTGGGGCTCACCCTCGTCGGCGCCTTCGTCGGCTTCCTCGCCGTCTCGGACGTCGACCACGCGAACACGTTCCTGCTCGTCAACCACTTCGTGTTCAGCGCCGTCCCGTGGCTCACCGCGGCCGCGCTGGCCGCCTCGACCGGTCGACTGCTCGACGAACTCATCCAGCGCGAGGGTGTCCGGTCGGCCTACGTCAACCTCCCCTTCGGTGCGGTCGCTGTCGGCCTGCTGGCCCGTGGCTTCTCGGCGTACTTCCTCGAACGCGGCGGCGTCTTCGAGCGGTTCCGCGTCGGCCGCATCGACTACGCGATGGTGGAGATCGAGCCCTTCGCGCTGGAACCGGGGACCCGCCTCGCGCTGTTCATCCTAGCGAGCATCCTCATCAGCCTCGTCGGCGTCCGCTTCTCGACGTACTTCAACCAGACGACCATCGAGGAAGAACTGGTAGATTGAACTCCGAATCCACATCGATTTATCCGTCGAAGCGGAAGCACTCCTCATGACCGGCGCGTGGGTGAGCCTGTTCTCCGGCGGCAAGGACTCCTCGTGGGCGCTCTACCGCGCTCTCGAACGTGACCTCCCCGTCGAGCGACTCGTCACCGTCCATCCAGAGGGCGACTCGTACATGTATCACGTCCCCGCCACGGACCTGGCGACGCTCGCCGCGGAGAGCATCGGAATCCCGCTCCTCGAGGTCGAACCGGACGACTTCGGCGCCGACGACGTCCCCGACTCCGGCGTGCAGGGCGACAGCGAACTCGAACCCCTAGAGGCGGCGCTCGAAGCCCTCGACGACGAACTGGACGGCGGCGTCGCCGGCCTCACCGCCGGCGCCGTCGAGAGCGAGTACCAGACCTCCCGCATCGAGGGGATGGCCGACCGCCTCGACGCCGAACTGTTCGCCCCGCTCTGGCAGCGCGACCCGCGCGAACTCGCCGACGAGATGCTCGACGCCGGCTTCGAGATCAAGATAATCCAGGTCGCGGCCCACGGACTGGACGAGTCCTGGCTCGGCCGTACGCTCGACGCCGACGCGCTGGACGAACTGGAGACCCTCAACGACGACTACGGGGTCCACATTCTGGGCGAAGGCGGCGAGTTCGAGACGCTCGTGACCGACGGGCCGCACATGGACCGACCGATCCGGCTGGAGTACGAGACGGAGTGGGACGGCACTCGAGGATCTATCCGAATCGAGGACGCCTGGCTGGACTGACGCAACAGCCTACCGATTACTCTCCCGTTCGGCTATCCAGTCGAGCACCGGCCGGAGTCGCTCGCCCAGTTCGCGCCCGTCGTCGGTGAGTTCGTACTCGACGCGTGGCGGAATCTCGTCGTACCGTTCGCGAGTCAGCAGTCCCTCCGTCTCGAGTTCGTCGAGCCTGGTCGACAGCGTCGAGGTGCTGGCGTCCGGGAGATGCTCTTCCAGCAGTCCGAACCGGACCGGTTCGTGGTGCGCGACGACGCAGACGAGGTCCAGAGCGTACTTCCGCCCGAGGACGTCGATCAGGTCAGTCGCGAGGCAGTGGCAGGGCGGTTCGTCGGCGTCACAGCAGATCTGGCTCATGAGTTCGTCTCCGTGGAGTTCCTTCGGTACTTCGGAGTTCACAGCTTAATAACTTCGCATTTCAAAGTAAAGGCGCATGTCGACAGAACGCTTCGACGGCGATAGCATCGGACCGCGACTGGATCTGGCGACCCTGACCATCCCGGCTCACGTCGGCGACCGCCTCGCCGCGCTCCACGACGCCGACGGCCGTATCGACACCGGTGCCGAGTGGGTCGAGGCCATCCGGGCCGCGAGCGAGCGGACGCGCGGCGAACCGCCCACGGAAGACGACCTCTGCTACGTCGACGACGGCGACCACAGCGTCGAGATTGCGGACGAGACCGAATCGTTCGTCTGCGTCCTCGACCCGCTCGCCGTCCCGTTCCTTCGTGGGGAGCCGGGGACCATCCGGTCGAAGACGCCCGAAGACGGCGAATCGATCACCATCGACGTCGAGAACGACGGCGTGACCGTCGATACGGCGGCCGCCGTCCTCTCGATCGGCGTCTCACGCGACGCCAGTGGAGAGGGGGCATCGCGCCAGGAGGATATATACACGGAGACGTGCCCGTACATCCACGCGTTCGCGTCGGTCGAGGAGTACGAGCGGTGGGCGGACGGCGTCGATGCCGCCACGACGAGCGTCCCGGTGGAGACGGGCGTCGCTATCGCTCGCGAGCTTTCGAGAGAACTGTTCGAGTCCAACTAGTCGACGAGAGAAGACCGGGGGCTACGCTCCGTTCGTGATCTGCGTGTGTGCCCCGATGAGCGCGCCCGAGAGGTCGAGACTCTCGACGCGCGTCTCGCGGTCGATGATGGACTCGCGGATGTCGCAGTCGCGGATGGTCGTCTCGGGGAAGATGACTGCCCGGTCGAGGTTCGAGTTGACGACTTCGGCGCCGTCCAGGACGTGGACGTTGTCGCCGAGCGTGGTATCCTCGATGGTCGCCGAGTCGGCGACGAAGTTGTCGCCCTGGAGCTGCCACGAGACGGCCTCGAGGTAGCTGTCCGGTGTGCCGATGTCGAACCAGGCCTCGTCGAAGGTGAAGGCGTCGACCTCGCCGTCGTCGACGAGCCACTGGATGAACCAGCCGGGTTCGTCCGGGTTGTTGCCCCCCTGGAGGTACTCGTCGAACCGGACTTCCTCGGCGGGGAAGGCGTAGCAGGCGATGGAGACCAGCGTGCTGTTGGGCTCGTCGGGCTTCTCCTGGAAGTCGACCACCTCGTCGCCGTCGAGTTCGACCAGTCCGTAGGACTTGGCTTTCTCGCGCGATCCGACGTCGTAGGCGGCCAGCGTGGTCGCGCCCTTCTCCTCGAAGAAGTCCAGAAAGTCCGTGACGTCGAAGCTGATGAGGTTGTCGCCGGCGATGACGAGGAGGTCCTCGTCCTCGATGCCCTCGCGCTCGACGAGCTGGGCGAGCGCGCCGACGACGCCGAACTTCTCGTCTTCCTCGGTCGTGTCCTCGACGCTGATGGTCGGTTTCTCGAACGCCGACTCGGCGAGGTGGGTCTCGAAGTCCTCGGCGAAGCGCTCGTTCGTGCTCAGGTACACCTCGTCGATACGCTCGTCCGCTTCCAGCTCCCCGAGGATCCGGTCGATGACCGTCGATTCGCCGACCGGAAGCAACATCTTCGGTCGGTTCTTCGTGACGGGCCACAGCCGCGTCGCGTACCCCCCGGCGAGGACGACAGCTTCCATATCTACACCGACTAGCGTCGGATGTAAGTCCTTTTCCGTTGCAGGTGCGGCTTTCCGGTGCTCGCGGGCGGTCAGTCCAGATTGCGAGCGGAATTTCGGTGGCTAAAACTCCTCGACGTGTGGCCGCAGGTCCAGTTCCAGCGTCCACGCCGAGCGGTCCTGCTCGACGAGGTGCCAGTACTCCTCGGCGATCGCGTCCGGGTCGAGGAAGGCCTCCTCGGGCCGGTCGCCCGCCCGTTCCGCCGCGCCGGGCGTCAGAATCTGGCCGTCGACGACGACGTGTGCGACGTGAATCCCGTCGGGGCCCAGTTCGCGAGCCATGGACTCGGCCATCCCGCGGACGGCGAACTTCGCCGCGGAGAAGCCGATGGCGCCGTCCTTTCCGCGAACCGACGACGTGGCGCCGGTGAAGATAATCGTCCCGCCCTCCGCCGCGAGCATGTCCTCGACGGCTTCCTGGGAGCAGTGGAGAGCGCCGCGTGGCCCGACGTCGAGCGCCGTCTCGAACTCCGCGTCGCCGACCGCCCGGAGCCCCTTCCAGGGCGCGGCGCTGGCGTTGTAAACGAGCACGTCGACGGCGCCGAACGCGTCCCTGACGCGGTCGAAGCCCGCGGCGATCTGGTTCGGGTCGGCGAGGTCGGTCGGGACCGCGAGGCCGTCCCCCGCAGTCTCACCGAGTTCGTCCGCGAGACCCTCGATGTACTCCGATGAGCGGGCGAACAGCCCGACCTCGCACCCCTCCGCCGCGAACGTTCGCGCGACCGACTCACCGAGTCCCGGACCGACGCCGGCGACGACAGCAGTACGTACCATGGGGCGTACTCCGCGTTCGGGTCCGAAAAACCTGCGTAGTCGGTCACGCTGTCCCGGATGGTCCCGACGGGGACGGCGCGGACGGCGTCAGTGCTCGACGTACTCGACGAGGACGCCGCCGGTCGAAGAGGGGTGGAGGAAGGCGACGTCGTGGCCCCAGGCGCCCTGGCGCGGTTCATCGTCGATGCGGTCGACGCCGGCCTCGCGAGCGACGTCCAGTGCCGCCTCGATATCGTCCGTCTCCAGGGCCACGTGGTGGATGCCGGGGCCGCTCCGTTCGAGGTACGCTGAGACTGGGCCGTCGGCGTCCGCGACTGGTTCCAGCAACTCGAAGTAGCCGTTCCCGAGGTCGAGGAATGTCACCGATAGCTCGCCGAACGTCTCCTCGTGGGCGACCGGCGCGTCGAACAGGCCGCCGTACAGGTCGACGAGGGCGGCCGCGTCGTCCGTCGCGATGCCCGCGTGGTCGAATCTCATAGGGCCGACCCCGGCTGGTACTCGCCGAACACGTCGCGGAGGACGTCACAGCACTCGCCCGTCGTCGCGTACACCTTGACGGCATCGACGAGGTACGGCATGAGGTTCTCGTCGCTCTCTGCCGCTTCCCGGAGCGCGTCGAGTTTCGCCTCCACGGCCTCGTCGTCCCGTTCCTCGCGTATCGACGCGAGCCGCTCGCGCTGGCGTTCCTCCTGGCTCTGGTCGACCTCGTCGATGTCGACGGCTTCCTCCTCGTCGACGGTGTACTCGTTGACGCCGACGATGATGCGCTCGCCCTCCTCCTGTTCGCGCTGGCGCTCGAAGGCGACGTCCTGGATCTGGCGCTGGACCCACTGGTCCTGGATGGCCTGGGTCATCCCGCCGCGCTCGTCCACCTCGGCCATTATCTCTCTGGCCTCGGCCTCCACGTCGTCGGTGAGCGACTCGACGTAGTAGCTCCCGCCGAGCGGGTCGACGGTGTCGGCGACGCCGGACTCGTGGGCGAGGATCTGCTGGGTGCGGAGGGCCGTCCGGACACTCTGCTCGGTGGGGAGCCCCACGGCCTCGTCCTTCCCGTTGGTGTGGAGGCTCTGGGTCCCCCCGAGGACCGCCGCCAGCGCCTGGTAAGCCACGCGAACGACGTTGTTCTCGACCTGCTGGGCGGTCAGCGTCGACCCGGCGGTCTGTGTGTGAAACTTGAGTTGCTTGCTCTTGGGGTCCTCGGCGTCGAAGCGCTCGTCCATCAGGTCGGCCCACAGGCGGCGGGCGGCCCGGAACTTCGCCACTTCCTCCAGGATGTTGTTGTACGACGCGAAGAAGAAGGAGAGCTGTGGCGCGAACTCGTCGACGTCGAGGCCCGCGTCGATGGCCGCCTCGACGTACTCGATGCCGTCGGCGAGGGTGAACGCTATCTCCTGGGCTGCCGTCGACCCGGCCTCGCGGATGTGGTAGCCCGAGATGGAGATAGTGTTGAAGTTCGGCACCTCCGCGGCGCAGAACTCGAAGATGTCCGTGATGATCCGCATCGACGGCTCCGGCGGGTAGATGTACGTGTTCCGGGCGATGTACTCCTTGAGCACGTCGTTCTGGATGGTGCCCCGGAGTTCCTCGCGGGGGACGCCCTGCTGGTCGCCGATGGCGACGTACATCGCCAGCAGGACGCTCGCCGGCGCGTTGATCGTCATCGACGTCGAGACGTCGTCGAGCGGGATGCCCTCGAACACGGTCTCCATGTCCCGCAGCGAGTCGATGGCGACCCCCGTTTTCCCCACCTCGCCGACCGCCAGCGCGTCGTCGGAGTCGTGTCCCATCTGCGTCGGCAGGTCGAACGCCATCGAGAGCCCGGTCTGGCCCTCGTCGAGCAGGTAGTTGAATCGCTCGTTGGTCTCCCCGGCGGTCCCCATCCCGGCGTACTGGCGCATCGTCCAGAGGCGCCCGCGGTACCCCGTCGGGTAGACGCCACGCGTGTACGGTTCCTCGCCGGGGAAGCCCAGGTCGTCCTCGTAGTCCACGTTTGCAACGTCTTTGGGCGTATACAGCCGATCGACCTCCCGGCCTCTCGTGTCCGTCTCGAACGTCTCGCGGCGCTCCCCGAACCGGTCTACCGTCGGCTGGACCTGCTCGGCCTCCCACTCCTCCCTGGCAGAGCGAATCTCGTCCAGCTCCTCCGGGTCGAACATACCGTGAGGTGCGTACGCAGTCCTTTAACCGTTACCGAAACTTGACGATTATTCACTAGCGTTTTGCTCGTCGGTCGCCGGCCGGGTCGTCCAGCAGGTACCTGAACGCCCGGAGCGTATTCTCGCCCGCGTCGGTCAACTCGACGAGCTTCGACCGGCCGCGCTCCCGGACGGTGACGTAGCCGTTCTCCCGGAGCGGGTCGAGGACGTGGCTGTCGAGCAGCCGGTACTCGCTCTTCCGGTTGGCGGCGTCGTGGTCCGCGACGAACGACAGCCCGGCCTCCTTGCCGTACGTGATCAGGTCCCGCTTGCGCGCGCCGTCCTCCCGGGCGACGTAGTCCATCACGGCGACGTGCTGTGGGTCGGGACTCTCCATCGGATAGGTGGGAAGCTCGGTGACCGCCCGGATGCCCTCCGCCGTGTCGCTCTCGCTCTCGGCGGCGTACCGTTCGGCGCGGACGTAGTACGGCGTCGCGCCAGTGGCCATGCAGGCTATCATCCCGCCGATGGCAGTGACCTTGCTGCCCGACGCGAGGTTGACGTAGACGTCGTGGTCGGAAAAGCGCGTAGCTAGTTCCGCCACTGTCCCGATCGAATCGTAGAAGTCGAAGACGTCGCAGGCCACCGACTCGTGGTCGACGCCGCGCTGGTCCAGACGCTCGCGAACAGTCTCCGCGTAGGAGGGGTGGTCCGTCTCGTCGTCGTACTCGAGCAACACGACGCGGTCGGCCCGGAACCGCTCGGCGGCGAGGACGATGCGGTCGTTCTCGTAGCCCACCGGCATCAGGTGCACGCGCTCGGTGACGTCCATGGCGGGATGCTCCCGGGCCGACCTCAAAACTGTTGTGTCGACACGGTCGACACAGTGCCCGCGACCGATCACCGGCGCGTGACGATGGACCGACAGCTTCTTCGAACGGACGCGACTCCGTGTGGATCCGATGCCCGAGGAGGTCAACCGCGAGACGGTCGAGCGCAGGCGGGACCGGCTTCTCGACGAGTACGGTGAGGTCCGCATCACCGAGGAGCGCGAGATCGTCGACGCCGAGAAGTTCCCCCAGCTCCGCGCGCTCTCACGTGATGGCTATACTGGCGGGGCGTACGCCTGGGTCGTCAGGCGGCCCGAACAGGCCGCAGCCCTGACCGAATCGATGCCCGACGAGGTGAACGAGGGCGCCGCCGTCCTGATGATCCTCGGTCGCGGCGGCGAACGGTGGGGGCTCGCTGGTGGCGGACGCGAGGACTGTGAGACGTACGAGGAGGCGGCGGTCCGTGAGGTCCACGAGGAGACCGGCGTCGACTGTGACCTGACGGATCTGTTCCTGATCCGCCACCGCGTCGCCACCTCCGACGGCGACCACGGGGAACGACTGCACACGCTCTCGGTGTTCTTCGACGCCGAGTACAGCGGCGGACACGTCGAGATTCAGCCGGGCGAACTCAACGGCGCGGCGTGGTTCGAGAGACCGCCGGCGCGACTGTACCCGGAGAACGCCTATCGCGCGGCGGCGTTCTGGGACGACTTCGAGACCGACGGGGACCCACTGGCCGAGTACGGAGAGTGATCGCCCTGTGTTGACTGCGTCGACTGTGTCGTCTGTGTTGAGAGAGTAGCTTTGAGGCCCCCAGACGGCGTTGCTCACATGCCGACTGACCTCTCACCGGTCGACGACGAACTGGCGCGAGCGCTGACGGACGAACGCGAGCGCCAGCGCGAGACGCTCTCGCTCGTCGCGAGCGAGAACTACGCCAGCGAGGCCGTGCTGGCGGCCCAGGGGTCGGTCCTGACGAACAAGTACGCCGAAGGGACGCCCGGCGCACGCTACTACGCCGGCTGCGAACACGCCGACGAGGTGGAAGAACTGGCGGCCGACCGCGCCCGGGACCTGTTCGGTGCGGACCACGTCAACGTCCAGCCTCACTCGGGGACGCAAGCGAATCTGGCGGCGTTCCTGGCCCTGCTCGACGCCGGCGATTCCGTCCTCTCGCTAGACCTCACGAGCGGCGGGCACCTCAGCCACGGCTTCGAACACTCCCTCGTGGGCCGCCACTACGACGTCGACCACTACGGCGTCGACCCGGAGACGGGCCGTCTCGACTACGACGCCATCGAGGCGCAGGCCCGCGACGTCGAGCCGGACCTGCTCGTCTCTGGCTACTCGGCGTATCCCCGGCAGGTCGACTGGGAGCAGATGCAGGCTATCGCCGACTCGGTCGGCGCGTACCACGTCGCCGACATCGGCCACCTCACGGGACTCGTCGCCGCGGGCGTCCACCCCTCGCCCGTCGGCGTCGCCGACGTCGTCACCTGCTCGACGCACAAGTCGATCCGGTCCGGTCGCGGCGGGATGGTCATGTGCGACGAGGAGTACGCCGACGCCATCGACAGGGCCGTGATGCCGGGGTGCCAGGGCGGCCCGCTGATGCACAGCGTCGCCGGCAAGGCGGCGGGATTCTACGAGGCGCTCCAGCCCGGGTTCGACGAGTACGCTCGACGGGTGCTGGACAACGCGGCCGTCCTGGCCGACCACCTCCGGAAACGCGGGTTCGACCTCGTCTCGGGCGGCACCGACGTCCACTTCGCGCTCGTCGACTTCCGCGAGAGTCACCCCGACCTGACGGGAGCGACGGCCGAAGACGTCCTCGCCGACGTCGGCCTGGTCTGTAACAAGCAGACCGTCCCCGGCGAACCCCGCTCACCGACGGTCGGTAGCGGCCTCCGCATCGGGACGCCCGCCGTCACGACGAGGGGCTTCGGCGAAGACGCCACACGTCGACTGGCCGAGGTAGTCGCGGACCTCCTCGACGCGCCCGACGACGCCGGCGTCCGGGAGAACGCCCGCGACGTGGTGACCGACCTCTGCCGCGAGTTCCCGCTGTACGAAGACGGCGCGCGGGTCGTCGACCCGTGACCACGCTCGACGTCCGCCGGTTCCGCGACGGCGACGGCCCACGCGTGCGGGAACTCAACGAGGCGGCGCTCCGGAGCGCGGGCGACTACATCGATGACGTGCCCGAACCGGACCTCGACGACGTCCCTGGCCACTACCTCGACCGGAACGGGGAGTTCCTGGTCGGTCGCCACGGCGACGAGCTCGTCGCGACCGGTGCCTACCACCACGTCGACGAGTGGTCACTCGCCGAGCGATTCGACTTCGACCGCCGGACCGCCGAACTCACGAGGGTGCGCGTCGACCCCGACCACCAGCGACGGGGATTCGGACGGGCGCTGTATCAGGAGCTGGAGTACCGCGCTCGCGGCGACGGCTACCACCAGATCGTCCTCGACACGGGCGCCGGGAACGCCGCCGCGCGATCGTTCTACGAGTCGCTGGGGTTCCGCTTCATCGGCGAGGAGCGATTCCACGGATTCGGCGAGACGTTCGACCTGGCCGTCTACCGGAAGTCACTGATCGGGTGACTGGGGAGCGTTCCAACTACTTGCAGTAATTTCCACCTCGACAATTATTATCGTGGGTCGTAACGTCAGTGTTCGCGAGAGCGATGGCGAGCGACTTGCACGTACGCGAGTATCAGAAATCCGACGCCGAGCGGATCCTGTCCGTCCACGAAGCCGCGTTTCGGGCATCGGGAATCGAGTTCGTCCCGGAGGCCGCCGTTGACGAGGAACTGCGGGACGTCACCGAGTCCTACCTCGATAGCGGTGGGACGTTTCTCGTCGGTGTCGTCGACGGCGAGATCGTCGCAACGGGAGGGTATCGGCCCCGGGTGGATGAAGTCGCCGAGGTCGGCCACCTCCGCGTCCATCCTGACCACCAGCGGTGCGGGCACGCGACGACCCTGATGGATGCCATTGAAGGGCGTGCGATGGATGAGGGATTCGCGGCGCTTGCTCTGTGGACCCACGAAGCCCTGGTTGCAGCACAGGCCCTCTACGAGGGCCGGGGGTACGAAGAACGAGCACGGACCGCCCACCCGGCAACTGGCGACGAGATGATTCATTATCGCAAAAATTTCTGAGAGACCGACTGCGACGACTCAGGGGAATCGGATCGTCTCTGTCTCCGGATCGATCTCGACGCGGCCGCCGATGGGGATCGGAACGGTCGGATTCGTGTGTCCGAACTCGAGGTCGAAGACGGCCGTCGCCTCGGGGTTGTACCGGTCGAGCATGGAGCGGATCGCGTCGCGCTGGTCACGCCGATACGCCAGTCGCTCGTCGTCACTCCGGTCGCCGAACCGGTGGCGGGTCTGCGGCCGGCCGACGAGGACGCCGTCGAACCGTTCGAGGAGGCCGCGTTCGCCCATCGCCTGGAGCGTCCAGCGAACGCGGTCGGCGCTGGGGAGCACCTCCGAGGTTTCGAGGGCGAGAATCTCGCCGTCGAGGGCAGCGGGGTCGGGGAGGTACCTGTCCGCGGCGAGTTGCCAGCGAAGGATGGCGAGACAGCCGCCCCAGAGCCGCCCTGCGACGGGTCGGTCGCCGTGCCAGTGCCAGCCGTCGGTGTCCTCGTACTCAGGCTCCTGTTCGACGTAGTCCTCGGCGCCCCAGTCGACGACGTCGTCGGTCCACTGCTCGGCGGGTTCTATCTCGCCGATGGACTCTTCGAACAGCGCCTCGCGGAGGTAGCGCTCCGTGTACTCGGGCAGGAATCCGGGCGTCGCGACCTGGTTGAGGATCTGACCGCCGTAGAACGAGACGATCCCCTGGTTCCAGAGGAAGAGCGCGAGGTTGGTGTTGTCGCTCATTCCGAAGCATCGCGTCGGGTTCTCCCGGAGGACGTCGGGATCGAGGTGTTTCAGGACCCGGAGCTGGTCGTCGCCGCCGATGGTGGCGAAGACCGACGATATCTCGGGATCACGGAACGCCGCGTGGACGTCGGCGGCCCTGGCCTCGGGGTGGTCCCGGAGGTAGCGATCAGACTGGCGGGCCGTCGGGTAGACCACTGGTTCGAGGTCGAAGACGTCACGCAGCCTGTCCAGCCCGAGCGTGAGGACGTTTCTGGCGGCCGCGGCGGCGCCGCTCGACGGCGCGATAACTGCGACGCGGTCGCCGGGTGAGGCAGCCGGTGGGACCGTGAACTCGTCGGCCATACGACGGAATCCGGGCGAACCCGGGAAAAGCGTGTCCCAGGGGTGAGACCCACTGGCAACTGTTCTCGCGATCTCGAACACTCCCTGTGACTGTTCGAAACCTGATGGGGGAGACTGAACCCGGTCCCTCGTGCCTTACCGCCCGGTGTCGTACTTGTAGGTCGCTTCTTCGGGGTCGATACCGAAGTCTTCGGGGCCCTCGACGGGTTCGCCCTCGCCCGCTTCCTCCGCAGTCGCACCCTTGAATCGCTCGCGGAACTCGTCGGGCATCCGGAAGTCCTCCGTGTCGATTCGGGTCGGGACGGCGTCGGGTTCGAGGGTCTCGCGTTTCGATTCGAGGCGTTCCCGTAGTTTCTCGGGCAGCTGTGCCTCGTCGATGCGCTCGAAGCCGAACTGCTGGAGGTAGTCGGGGTAGCCGGTCAGCGAGTAGACGGTGTCGAACCCCTCGTCGCTGGCGTACTCGACGAGGCGTTCGACGACGTGGGCGCCGACGCCCTGGCCGCGCCACGCGTCGAGCACGCCGATGCTCGTTAGCTCGCACACCTCTGCGCCGTCGTCGGGCTTGTGGATGCGGATCCGGCCGAAGCCGGCCTTCTCGTGGCTCTCCTCGTCGATGGCCACCACGTAGTCCCGCGACCGGAACGCCGTCTCGTCGAGCCCCATCTCCTCGATGTGGTCGAGCAGCCAGACCTCCTCGCGGTTTTTCGCGTCCCGGACGTACATATCGGATCCTTGGTAAGCTGTCGACAAAAGGGTTTTCGACCTATCAGATCCCGTAACGAACCGCAGAGCCCCGTCTCGGGTGGAGTGACACCGACCAGCCGCGAGTTCCCTCGGCGCACAATCCCTTTGTCCCCTGTCACCGAATGTCCTGGTATGGGATCCGAATCGCTCGACGGGCTCGACCGGTTCGCCTACGAGCCCAGCCGGGAGTTCGTCGAGTCGACCAACGTCTGGGAGTTCATGCAGGAGTACGGCATGGCGGACTACGACGAACTGATCGAGCGGACCACGGGCGACGTGGAGGGCGAGCCCGCCTCCGGCGTCGACTGGTTCTGGAACTTACTCCCCGAGTACCTGGGTATCGAGTTCTACGCGGACTCCGAGACCGTACGAGACGACAGCGACGGACCGCAGTTCAGCGACTGGTACCCCGGCGGCGAGATCAACGTCGCCCACAACGTCCTCGACCGGCACGCCGCCGTCGACAGCGCGACGCGGAACAAGAGTGCCATCGTCTGGGAGGGCGAGCCCGGCGACACGCGCGACGTCACGTTCCACGAACTCCACCGGCAGGCGAACCAGGTCGCCAACGCGCTCGAACAGCGGAACGTCGGAACGGGGGACACCGTCGGCCTCTACATGCCGATGGTCCCTGAAGTCGCGTCGATTCTCTACGGCTGCTTCAAAGTCGGGGCCATCGCCGTCCCCATCTTCTCCGGGTTCGGCGTCGACGCCACCGCGACCCGCATCGCGGATTCGGAGTGCTCGGTGCTGTTCACCGCGGACGGCTTCTACCGACGGGGCAACGAGGTCACGCTGAAGGACACCGCCGACGCAGCCATCGCGGAGGCCGGCCACGTCGACCACACTATCGTCTACAGTCGCCTCGATGTGGAGGAAGCGGACCTCGACTGGCACGACGACCGCGACCAGTGGTGGAGCGAAGCGGTCTCGCTCCAGTCCGACGAGTACGAGACGAAGCACCTCCCCTCTGATCAGGAGGCGATGCTGCTGTACTCCTCGGGGACGACGGGGGAGCCGAAGGGCATCGTCCAGACGCACGCGGGCGTCCAGCTACAGTGTGCGAAAGAGATCTACTTCGGCTTCGACCACAAGCCCCACGACCGCTTCTTCTGGGTCTCCGACGTCGGCTGGATGATGGGCCCGTGGACGCTGATCGGCAATCACACATTCGGCGGAACTATCTTCGTGTACGAGGGCGCGCCAGACTACCCGCAGCCCGACCGGTTCTGGGAGATGATAGACCGGCACAAGCTGACCGTGTTCGGCGTCTCCCCGACGGCCGTGCGTGCGCTCCGGAAAGAAGGGGATCAGTGGCTGGAGGGCCACGACCTCTCGTCGCTTCGCCTGCTCGGGTCTACCGGCGAGCCCTGGGACCCCGAGTCCTGGCAGTGGTTCCTCGACGAGGTCGGCGGCGGCGACGCGCCGATAGTCAACATCTCCGGTGGGACCGAGATCTGCGGCTGTTTCCTCATGCCGATGCCGGTTCAGTCGCTCAAGCCCTGCACGCTCGGTGGTCCGGGGCTCGGGATGGCAGTCGACGTCGTGGACGAGGAGGGAAACTCCGTCACCGACGACCACGAACGGGGCTACCTCGTCGCCCGCGACTCCTGTCCATCGATGACGAAGTCGCTGTGGTCCGGCGACGAGCGCTACCTCGATGAGTACTGGTCGACCTGGGAGGACCTCTGGGACCACGGCGACTGGGCACAGGTCGACGAGGACGGGCTGTGGTTTCTCCACGGCCGCGCCGACGACGCGCTCAACGTCGCCGGACGGAAGGTCGGCCCCGCCGAGGTCGAGGGGGCGGCCATCGAACACCCTGCCGTGACCCAGGCGTCGGCCGTCGGTGTGCCGGACGAGACGACGGGGACTGCGGTCGTCCTCTACGCGGTTCTGGTGGACGGCACGGCCGAGTCCGACGACCTCCGCGAGGAGATTCGGGGTCTCGTTGGCGAGGAACTCGGCAAGCCGTTCCGCCCCCGCGAGGTGCTGTTCGTCGACGAATTTCCCAAGACGCAGAGCGGGAAGATCGTCCGCCGGGCCATCGCCGCCACCTACGAAGGCGAGGATCCGGGCGACCTGAGCAGCATCGAGAATCCGGAGTCGCTCGAAGAAGTGGCGGCGGCGAGGTGAGCAATTGAATTACAGCGAGAAGAGATATCCTCGCCCTCGTCGGTCCTCGTCACCGGTCGGTGCACCGACGAGTGCTTCCGACTCCGCGAGCGCGATGGAGTAGCCAAAGTCGTTCTTCTGGCCCGGGTCGTCGGGAACGAGGGCGGCGGTCCGCTGCCACCCCTCCTCGGTCCGGTCGAAACGGTTGACGCGTCCGGAACCGGAGTCGCCGGGGTCGCCGACGAGCATCGTGTCGCCGCGGAGCGCGACGCCGGAGGGGCCGTCGTCGTAGTCGAACTGACCGAGGCTGGAGACACGAGTCAGGTACCGCCACTCGTCGCTGGCGCGTTCGAAGACGTACGCGACGCCGGCCTCATCGTCGTCGCCCCCCGGTGCACCCACCACGGCCGTATCACCGTCGAGCGCGAGCGTCTGGCCGAACCCGCCGTCGTATCGGACGTCAGGTGCAGTCAGCACCGCCGCCTCGACCCACGCACCGGACGAACTCTCGTACACGTACGTGGCACCAGCCGACGACTCATCGTTCACCGACGTCTCTGGTGCGCCGACGAGGACGGTATTCCCGGACAGAGCGACGCGTCGCCCGTACAGGTCCGATATGTCGTCAGGATCGCTCTCGAAGGTGGTCTGGCGCGTCCAGTCCGTTCCGGAAACCTCGAACACGGTCACCGTTCCGCTGAACCCCAGCATCGTCGACGGCTGCCTGACGGCGCCCACGACGAGCGTCTCGCCGTCGCAGGCGACCGCTGCGCCGAACTCGTAAGACTCGTCGTCGGTCGGAGAGATCCGTGTGCGGCGGTGCCATCCGTTACCGTCGCGTTCGAAGACGTAGACGGCACCGGCGTCGCCGGTCGCCGGTGCGCCCACGTAGGCCGTCGTCCCCGACAGCGCCATCGACGTCGGGTAGTAGGCGAACCGATCCTCCTCGCTGGGCGCCAGGACCGCCGTCTGGTGCCAGCCGTCGTCGCCGGTCTCGAACACGTGGATCCGTTCGCCGTCGACGTCCACGAGCGCGACGTCATCGGACAGGACGACAGAGGTCCCGAAGAACATCTCGTCTTCGCCACCCGTCGGGGTCAACGCCGATCGCTCGCCAACCGCCGTCACGGTCGACGGCGGTTCTTCGGTGGATGCGGGCGTCGACGTCTGGGTCGCCGACTCGGTCGGTTGCGACGTCGTTGCCGGTGCGAGGGTGGTGTTCGGCGTCGTGGTCGGCGTCCGTGACCCGTCGTCTGGCGTCGATCCTTCGCCGGGCAACGAAATCCGGCTACACCCCGCAAGCGTCGCGGACGCCGCCAGTCCGAGGGAACGGAGGAAGGCGCGTCTGGAGACCATGTGGTCACGGTGAAAGGGTAGCTACCAATAAATTACGGACACTTCGTCTCCGATACCTACTCGGACGGCGTCTGCTCTCGCCCGCTGACCAGCACCGCCTTCTCCGTCCCCAGGATGACGCTCTGGGTGACGCTGCCGAACAGCACCTTGCCCGCCGGCGTCCGTTTCCGTCCCGCCAGACAGATGAGGTCCACGTCGGCCTCGTCGGCGTAGTCGAGAATCTCCGCGGCCGGGTCGCCGCTCTGTTCTGCCAGATCCACCTCGATGCCAGCTTCCGCCATGCGTTCCTGTGCCTCGCGGACGGAGCCGACCTGGTTGACGGAGGCACCCTCCTCGTTGTTCGTGAACACGTGGAGCAGGGTCACGTGGACCTCTTCGGCCGAATGTGGTAGTTCGCTCACGGTCTCGGCCTGTGAGAGCGCGCGCGGTTCGTCACGATCCACCGGAACGAGGATCTCGTACATACGGCCACCTTTCGTGGCCTGTACCAAAAGCGTGTGCCTCGTTGTCGTCACTGAAACACGGTCGGGAGTGAGGGTGGAGGACGGGGACCACCGGGGGGCGAGGAGCGACGGGAAGGACGAGGAGCGACGGGAAGGACGAGGAGCGACGCCAGGTCAGTTCGTGCTGACGATCTTGATCACGTCGCCCTCTCCGAGTTCGGTATCGTCGGAGATGCGGCGCTTCTCGCGGGCGTCGACGGCGTGGAGATACCCCTCGCCGATGTCGGAGTGGACGGCGTAGGCCAGGTCCTTCGGCGTCGAGCCCTCGGGCAGCAGGAACGCGTCGGGGAGGACGGTGCCGGTGCCGTCGGTCCACTTGCTCTCGTTCTGGACGGGGAACGCGGTGAAGTGGTCGAGCAGCCCGTAGACGGCCTCGTCGAGGGCCTGCTGGACGCCTGTACCGCCCCACTCCTCCATGACGTCGCGGATGCGTTCGAGGCCCTCGCGCTGGTCGTCGCTGACGTCACCCGTTATCTCGAAGTCCGGGTCGCCGGGGTCGTACTCGACGATGCCGGCGTCGGCCGCCCGCCGGAGCCCCAGTTCGCCGTCGGCGGTGGCCGGAATCGCGTACTCCGCGGCCTCCTGTAGTCGCTCCACGGTCCCCTCCGGCGCGATATCGGCCTTGTTGGCCACGACGACGATGGGTTTCGTCCGCTGGCGGATCTCCCGGGCCAGCGCCTCGCGGTGCTCGTCCTCCCAGGCGATCGGGTCGGCGGGGTAGTCGATGTCGCGCAGGGTGCGCGCCACGTCGGCCTCCGTCGCCCCGACACCGGTGAGCATGTCCGTCAGTTCCTCGTCGAGGTCGAAGTCCGGCGAGCGCGAGGCCCGTTCGACGCCCTCCCAGTTGCGCTCGACGATGCTCGCGAGCCAGAGGTCCATCTCCTCCTCGACGAAGTCGACGTCTTCGACGGGGTCGTGGCTCCCGATTTCGACGGGCTCGCCCTCCTCGTTCGTCCCGCCGGAGGCGTCGACGACGTTGAGGATGACGTCGGCGTTGGTGAGTTCGTCGAGGAACTGGTTGCCCAGCCCACGACCCTCGTGGGCGCCCGGGACAAGGCCGGCGACGTCGAGCAGTTCGACCGGGACGTAGCGCTTGCCGTCCCGGCAATTCTCCCCGCCGCAGCGCTCCTCACGGTCCAGGCAGGGGCAGTCGGTGCGGACGTAGCTCACGCCGCGGTTCGGGTCGATGGTCGTGAACGGGTAGTTCCCGACGTCGACGTCGGACTCCGTGGCCGCCCTGTAGAAGGTAGACTTGCCGGCGTTGGGTTTCCCCGCCAGCGCGATAGAGAGCATGTCACTACGTACCGGTGACGCCGAAAAGGGGGTTTCGGTTCACTCACCCGCTGAGCCGACGGTGAGTCCGACGGCAGAGTCTTTATTATCGAATGCCTGCCATCTGGGTCCATGTCTCTCCGTCGAAGCGTCGCCCCCTCCCTTCGTGCGACCCATCCCGCCCTGTTCCTGGTCGGCTTCGCCGTGGTCGCCCTCCAGAGCGCGCTCTCGTTCGCGCTCGCCGCAGTCGAGGCGCCCCTCTCACCGGTGTACAGTCCCCTCTTCGCGCTCGGTGGCCCACTTGTCGTCGCCGTCCTCACCCTCCCGCTTGCGGTCGGCCTCTACGAACCGATCCGCGAGGGAACCGACGGGGCGCGCGAGACGCTCCGCGCGGCGGTCCGGGCGATACGGCGCCGCTACTGGACCGTCCTGGCGGCGAACCTGACCGCCCTCGCCGTCGCGGCCGGCGTCGCCCTCGCCGGGACGGCGCTCGCGTTCGTCCTCGGCACAGCTTTGCGCTACGCTCAGTACGCGACGGGCGATCCCGGACAACCCGTCGCCGTCCTCACCGTCTGGGGGTTCCCAATCCTGTTCGCGGTGTTCCTCGCCGCCGGTCTGCCCGTGACGCGCTTCGCGGACGTCTTCGCCACGTACGAGGGCGAGGGTCCGCGCGCGGCGTGGCGACCGAGCGCCGTGTTCGCCCGTCGCAAGCCCCTCTCTTTTCTCGGCTACGCGCTCGCCACGGTCGTCCTCCTCGGCACGGCCCAGACGCTCCAGTACGCCTTCGCACAGGTCGACGATGTCGCTTCGCTAGCTGCCGGAATCGGTGCCATCCTGGCCGTCGGCACCGTCGGGTTCACGCTGGCGTCCGCGCTCCACGTGACGTACTTCGAGCGAACCGTCGCGCCGGCGGTCCAGGCTGTCCCCCGCGTCACCACCCGGTGGACCCGCCTCGCGGCAGTCGCCGTCGTCCTGCTGGCCGCCGTCGCGGGTGCTGGCTACGTCCGCGCGGTCGATGCCGGTGCCGGTCAGGCCGAGTTGCAGGAACTTCCAGACGACCACGAAGCGGCATACGCCGTCGCGGCGACCAACACCCGCGAGGCGAACCACCGTCGGACGGTCCTGGCCAGGAACGCTACCGAACCGGACAGCGAGTGGCGGAAGACGTCGGAGTCGGCTATCGACTACGACGACCGACGGGCGTCGATCTTCTTCTACGGCGAGGACCCGGATGTCCGCGTCGGGAGCTACCACGGCGAGGGGACAATCGCGATGCCGAGCGGCGGCGGGTCGTGGCGGGGAACCTTCGGCCCGGTCACGCGCGAGCGAAACGACTGGACCGTGATTGCCATGCCCGGCTATGCCGTATCGGACCCGACAGACGTCGCGCCCGTACCGAAGCGGGGCGCTGCTTGGTCGGTGGCCCACAGCAATGCGTCGGTGCTCGTGTACCAGTCGACGACCGCGGACGACATCCGGACGGCCTTCTCCACGTCGTACGCCGGAATGAACGGTGAACTTGCAAACGATAGCTATCTCAGGGTCGTCGTCGACCGCGAGCGAGGAGTCGTCGACACGGTCCGGATCCGGGCCCACTCACTGGACTCGGGGAACGCCTACGAGTACGAGATGCGCTACGGCGCGGGCGAAACAGTCGACGTCGAGCGGCCCGAAGCGATCGGGTCGCGGTCACCGCTGGAGTGGGCCTGGGACGTACTGTACTACTGAACAGCGAAAAACCGAGCTGAAAACTCAGCCCGACGGTTCCGGCGCGTCGGCGTCGGATCCGACTTCGTCGCCCGCGTCTCCGGCCACCTCGTGGGATTCGTCGGCTTCGGTGTTTTCGGCGGCTTCGTCGTCTTCGTCGACAGCCGCCTCGACGTCGTCGTCCGCGTCACCGTCCACGTCTGCGTCGTCGTCCGCTTCCAGTTCTTCCGCCGCTTCGGCCATCGCCTCGGCCGTTTCGTCGGGGCGTTCGATGACCTCGTCGGTGTGCATCACCATCTCGCCGCGGGCGCGGATGGTCCCGTCGACGGTGGCGTTCTCGTGGAGTTCGACGTCTTCGGCGACGACGTCGCCCCATATCTTCACGCCGGGGCCGATGCGGACAACGCCGTTGCGGGTCGTCACGTCGCCCTTGACGTCGCTGCCGCGGCCGATTGCGATGTCGTCCTTGGCGCGGAGGCTGCCGAAGAGGGTGTTGTCCCGGCCCATCTCGATGTCCTCGGCGCGGACGTTGCCGTGGAGGCGGCAGTCGTCGCCGATGGCGGCCGGTGCGGAGACGCGCCAGACGTCGTCGCTGACGTGGGAGCCGCGGGGGATCAGGACGGGGTCACTGTCGACGTCGTCACCGGTGACGGAGGAGAGCACGTCCTCGGCGGCCTCCTCCTCGCCGATGCGGAGGAGGTGCGAGAGGTAGACGAAGAGGAAGACGATGGTCGGCATGGGGTTGCGGATGACGATCCAGCCGTTGGCCTCGAAGCCGTCCTCGATGTCGACGTCGTCGCCGATGTCGAGGTCGCCCGCGACCTTCAACTCGCCGTCGATGTGGACCCGCTCGCCCAGGTAGGCGTCCTCGCCGACGAGGACGTTGTCGCCGACGGTACACCACATGTCGAGGCGGCAGTCGCCCTCGGCCTCGATGTGGCCGTCGAAGCGCACCCGCTCGTCGGCGATGACCGAGTGGCCGCGCACGCCGAACTCGACGGTGGTCTGGCCGCCGACGATGACGTTGCCCTCCGTCACGAGGTCGTGCTCCTCGACTGTGGTCCCGTCCGGGATCGCGAGACGGTCGAGGGGATCTGAACCGATAGGCACACCGTCGTTACTCGGTTCCGTCGCCTTAAACCCCAACGCCGCCGATGACGCCCGTCTGACGCACGTCAGACGAACGCCGTCGTCGACGACGGGCTGGCCAGTGGATTCAACTCTCCGCAGGTGATACGACGTGCCGATGAAAGGGCCGGGGCTGTTCTCGATGCTACAGATCGTCGCCGGGATGTCGATGGCCGGGCCGATGTACGTCCTCGGTTTCCAGATGGTGATGAACGGCAATGCCCCCGGCGGACTCGCCTTCTTCGCGCTCGGACTGGTCGCGATGTTCGCCCCGACCTATCTCGTCAGGAAGATCGGCGGGCCGCGGACGTGGATCAGGCGCCGGCTCGGACGGACTGGTTCGGGTTCGGACGGCGAGGAGCGATTCGACCCGCTGAAGGACCGGTGACCGCCGGCCGTCCCCGATCTTCAGATATTTACCCGTTCTCGTCCAATCTCCGGACATGACCGTGCTTTCCTTCGACGAGCAGGGCGTCGACGTCATCTACGAGGGGACGGAGTTCCGTCTCGAGAAGGCGCTCATCGAGGACGCCACCGAGAAGTCTTACCCCGACGTCACCGACCACGAGGTGTTGCGCCTCGTCGAACCGGACCCGACGCTCTCCGGGGAGCCCCAGCGGATCGCCGAGATCGTCGACTGAATCGGCACGGTATGGTTCCCTCGTGTGTAATTGGCCGCAAGCAGCCTGGTATCTCTGTTTCGGACGGAGACGGGCGCAGTGATGCGGTATTCCGGGAAGGATCGGATGGAATACCCGCCATCGGCGGCAAGCATTTAAGTACCGAGTGCCCAGTGTGAGGTAATGTCAGATCCACGCGTCGCCGGTGCCGGAGTGACGGACTTCGGGGAGCATCCGGAGCGGACCGGCCGCGACCTGTTCGCCGAGGCCGGCCTGGCCGCGCTCGACGACGCCGGCGTCCCCGCCGACGACGTCGAGGCGCTGTACTTCGGCAACTTCATGGGTGAACTGGCCGAGCACCAGGGCCACCAGGGGCCGCTGATGGCCGAGGCCGTCGGCGTCAACGCGCCCGCCACTCGCTTCGAGGCGGCCTGCGCCTCCGCCGGCGCGGGCGTCCGCCAGGCGGTGAAGAACCTCCGGAGCGGCGAGGACGACGTGATTCTCGTCGGCGGCGCCGAGCGGATGACCAACATCGGGACCGCCGCCGCGACGGACGCGCTCGCCATCGCCGCCGACGACCTCTACGAGGTCCGTGCGGGGATGACGTTCCCCGGCGCGTACGGCCTGATGGCCCGCTCGTACTTCGCCGAGTACGGCGGGAACAGGGAGGACCTCGCCCACGTCGCGGTCAAGAACCACGAACACGCGCTCGTCAACGAGCACGCCCAGTTGCGCAAGGAGATCACCGTCGAGGACGCGCTGGAGGCGCCGATGGTCGCCGACCCGCTGGGCCTCTACGACGCCTGTCCGATCACAGACGGCGCGGCCGCTGCCGTCCTCGTGAGCGAGGAGTACGCCGAAGATCACGGCCTCGACGCGCCGGTCAGTATCACTGGTACCGGCCAGGGCGGGGACAACCTCGCGCTCCAGGACAGGCCCCACTTCGACCAGACGCCCGCCGCGGACGAGGCGACCGACGAGGCCTACGCCGACGCCGGCGTCGGCCCGGACGACGTCGACGTCGCCGAGGTCCACGACTGCTTCACCATCGCCGAGGTGCTCGCCGTCGAATCGCTGGGCCTGTTCGAACGCGGCGAGGGAATCACCGCCGCGCGCGAGGGGGTCACGACGCGCCACGGGGCGATGCCCGTCAACCTCTCGGGCGGCCTGAAGGCCAAGGGGCACCCGGTCGGCGCGACGGGCGTCGCCCAGATAGCCACGCTCACCTGGCTCCTCGACGGGTCGCATCAACGTGCCGGCGACGTCCCCGAGGCCGACGTCGCCGTCGCGCACAACGCCGGGGGGACGGCAGCGAGCGCGACCGTTCACGTTCTGGAGGTAAAATCATGAGCGCGCGAGACGGCGGCTACGACGACTGGCTCGACGCCGTCGCCGAGTCTGAGGGATACTACCTCGTCTGCGCGAACGGCCACGGCTGGCTTCCCCCGCGGCGGGTCTGTCCCGACTGCGGGTCGCGCGACCTGGTCGAGGAACCGCTGCCAGACGCGGGCGAGATAGCGACCCACACCACCGTCTACGTCGCGACGCCCGCCTTCGAGGAGGACGCCCCGTACGTCACCGCCGTCGCCCACTTCGGTCCTGTCTCCATCACTGGGATGGTCCGGGACGTCGACCCCGAAGCGGTCGAGATGGGCGACGTCGTCGGTATCGACGTCGGCGAACGGGAGACCACCGGCGACCGGGCCGTCGTCTTCCGGCCGCGATAACGCACTCAGGTCTCGAACACCTTCTCGCCGGCTTCGACGGGGACGTCCAGCCAGTTCTCCGTCGGTGGGAGCGGGCACTCGTACTCGTCGGAGTACGCACAGGTCGGATTGTAGGCCTCGTTGAAGTCGAGGATCCACTCGTCCTCGTCCGTTCGGTGGCTATCGGCCTCTAGATCCAGGTAGCGACCGGCACCGTAGGTCGCCTCGCCACTGGTCTCGTCGCGGAACGGAACCCACAGGCGGTCGTCGGCCGGGTCGCTCTTGTACGCCTGTAACGTGACGCGCTCTCCCGCGACGTCGAACCGGAACTCGCCCCAGCGGAGGTATTCGGACTCGCCACCCGTGCTCGTGCCGACGGTGACGGTCTCGGTTTCGTCGTGTTCGTGGAGCGGCAGCTCGAACCGGTAGGCCTCCTCGGGCGGGTAGTACGCGAGGCCGTCGAAGTCGTTCCGTTCCGCCGATGGGACGGGCGAGTGGGGGTGTGACGCGAAGAACTCGTCTTTCGCGTCGCGCTGCTCCCGCAGTTCGCGCTTCCAGTCAGAGCTCATACTGTCTACTACGGTGGCGCGCGCTTCGAACCTTCCGGTGCGTTAACAGGAGATCGATTCCGCGACCCCAGTCGGTTCTCGACGGCGCTTCCGGGTTCTCGATGCCGCCTCCAGGTTCTCGACGCCGCTTTCGGGTTCTCGACGCCGGCCGTCGGCCGCTCACTCGACGACGACGGCGCCTTTCATCCCGAGCGCGAGGTGCGGTTCGCAGTGATACAGCGCGACGCCCGCTTCGTCGAACGTGTACGTGTACTCGGTGCCGGCCTCGGCCACCGGGTCGCCGGAACTGAACTCGTAGTCCGACTCGCCGATCTGTTCCTCGGGTTCCGCCTCGACGTTGTGTGTCTCCCCTTCGCCGGTCCACTCCCATCGGACTTCCGTCCCGGCGGACACGGCTATCGCCGACGGACCGAAGGCGTAGTAGCCGTCGTTCCCTTCTGCCCCCACGTCGACGGTGGGTTCGCTCTCCTCGCGCCAGTCGACGATGGACCCGTCGTACGTGTCGTCGGCGCCGCCGACGTCGGTCTCGGTGAGCCACTCGTCGACCGCCGGATAGTCGCTCCCGGCGATAGTCTCGGTCCCGCCCGAACCGCCACCTCCGTCCCCGTCGCCGCCGTCGCCGCCGTCGCCGCCCTCGGCGCAGCCCGCCATTCCGACCAGGCCCCCCAGGCCGACCGCTCCAGTCGCTCTCAGTACTGTTCGTCGGTCGATGGACAGTCGCGCCCGCTCTCGTGTCATCACAATTACTAGTCAGTGACGCACTCACTTAGTTGTATACTCGGGATCGTCCGCCGTCGTGTGGTTTCGGAGTCTCGGCGAGTGGAGACCAGCCCCATCAGGCTCGCCACACCGTCACCGTCGCGAGCGCGAGCGTCCCGAGGAGCCAGCCGAGCAGCCCGACGACGCCGGGGAGTGCCGCGGGGGCCGGGGCCGAGGCGCCCGCGACGGGCGTCGCCGCGAACGCCAGGACGAGTCCCCTGAACGCACTCGCCGGGCTCAGAGCCAGGGTTGCACTCAGGTCGCCCGGACCGACCACGCCGGTGGTCAGTCCGCCGACGACGGCCAGGTCGAGGCCGACCACCACGACCAGGAGCGTGCTGACGGCCAGTGCGAGTCCTTCCCGCCTGGTGCGGGCGACCGTGGACACGGCGACCGCGATGCCGAGCGCGACGAGGGCGTACGTGCCTGCGATGGCGACGAACCGGACGTAGTATATCGGGTCGTCGACGGTGGCCGCGGAGGCGAGGAACGAGGGTGCGGGCTGGCTGGTGAGCGGGACGAACACCGCTGCCAGCGCGAGCGGGACCAGTACCGCCGCGAGTACCGCCGTCGCGCGACCGAGGAACACGCCCAGAACGTAGGTGGCCCGGCGGACGGGATACGTCCGTATCACGTCGAGTTCGCCGCGTTCCGCGTCGGCCCGAATCGCCTGGTACCCGAAGGCGAACGCGAGGACGGGGACCAGTACCTCGACCGGCGTCACCAGGTTCAGGACGAGTGGGAGGTAGCCGCCCGCGCCGCCGAGGGCCGGCACGGCCGCGACGGTGAGGCCGAACAGCGCGACGAGGACGAGGTACGTCCGCGTCCTGACAACGGCGTCGAGTTCCCGCTGGGCGAGTGCGCGGACTTGCCGCAGGCGGCCGTCGCTCACTCTCCCTCACCTCGCTTACCAACGCTGACGGAAGCGGTCTCGTCGCGTTCGATGACGTCTGCCAGCGCGCCGGTGAGCGTGTCGGCGCCAGTCCGTTCCCGGAGCGCCGCCGGAGCCTCGGCAGCGACGATGGTGCCGCCGTCGAGCACCAGCACCGTGTCGGCCATCTGTTCGACGGCGTCGATGTTGTGCGTGGCCAGCAGCACGGTCGTCCCCTCGCCCGCGAGGTCGTCCACGACAGCGGAGACGTGTTCGACCATCACCGGGTCGAGGCCGCTCGATGGCTCGTCGAGGACGAGCAGCGGCGGGTCGCCGATCGTCGCCTGCGCGATGCCGAGCAGTCGCGTCATGCCGCCCGAGAGCGCGTCGACGCGCCTGTCGGGGACGTTCTGGAGACCGACGCGCCGCAGTCGATCGTCCACGTCGACGTCGACTTCGGCCAGGTCACCGTAGAACGAGAGCGTCTCCGCGAGCGAGAACTGGGGCCGGAAGGCGGGCGTCTGCGGGAGGTAGCCGACCGGGCGGTTCGCCGACGCCGCGACCGTCACCTCGCCCGCCGTCTGTTCGATCAGGCCGGCGACGATGCGGAGCAGCGTCGACTTCCCCGAGCCGTTCGGGCCGACGAGACTCACGACGGACCCACGGTCTGCGCTGAAGGAGACGTCTTCCAGGACGGTCAGGTCGCCAAACGCGTGGCGGACGCCGTCGACCGTCAGTACAGGCTCCTCGGCGTCCGTCACGTCGCGTTCACCTCTTCCAGGACGTCGGGCCGCGAGGGCTCGACGAGCGGGCCCGTGTCGATCACGTCACTTCTGCGGAGCCCCGGTGCGACGGCCTGCGCCCGACGCAGGATACCCAGCGCTGGCGAGCGTGCGACGGTCGGGCCGGCAGGCGACTCGGCGAGCGACCGGTCGACCTCGTCTGCCGGTCTGTACGGTCGGTCGAGAACGCCGTCGCCGTCGCGGTCGAGGCCGGGCGCGCCGGCCCAGTAGTTGCCCCGCCCGCCGCTGGTCCAGACGGCGACCGGGCCGCTACTGGCCGTCGCCGGCGCGTCGTTGCCCGCGACGTCGTTCTCGACGACCCTGTTCGAGGGGAGGATGGTGTCCGACCGCAGGCCGACGTCGTTGTCGACGACGGTGTTGTTCGCGTACATCGAACGGGTCCCCGCGATGGTCATGCCCGTCCCGCCGCCGACGAGGACGTTGCCGGTGACGTAGGACGCGTCGCCGGCCAGCGACACGCCGACGTCGCTGTCGCGGACGTCGTTACCGATGACGACGTTCTCGCGCGGCCGGGTCATCACCATCACGCCGGCGTCGGTGTCCCTGACCGCGTTGTCGCTGACGAGCGCGCCGGAGGTGTACATCTCGTGGACGCCGTAGCGCATCCCCCGCATCTCGTTGGCCCGGACGACCAGGTCGTCAGACCGGTGGGTGTAGACGCCGTCACGACCTCCCTCGAAGGTCGACTCCTGGATCACCGCGCGGGAGTACATCGTCAGCACGCCCATCGACCCGTCCTGCCACTGGTCGGTGCCGTTCACCACGAGGCCGTCGACCACGGTCCCGTCGCTGTAGCGGGCGATCACGCCGTTCGCGTCCGTGTCGACCGTGACGTCACTGACCAGCGACCGGTTCGCCCGGGACAGGAGGATCGCCGCGTCGCCCCGACCGTAGACGAGCTGGATCTTGGCGTCCCAGCCGCTGGCGTTGCCCTCGCCGGTCCCGAGGTCGCGGGGACCGACGCCCCGGACGGCGAGGTCGGCGAGCGCCACGCCGGAGGCGTTCGCCCGGATCACCGTCCCGTTGCCGCCGCCGTCGACGACGGTCCGCTCGCCCGCGCCGCGGAGCGTGAGGGGCTTCGTGATCGTCACGTTCTCCTCGTAGGTTCCCGGCGGGACGTAGACGGTGGTGTTCGGTGGCGCCCGTTCGACCGCGGCCTGCACCGTCGGGGCGTCGCGACCGACGACCACCGACCGGGGTCGGTCGAGGAGCGACGCGCTCGCGGCGACGCGGCGGTCCGCCCACGCGGTCCGGTTCTCGACCAGGTCCGCCTGGCGGTCCCGCGCGACCGCCGGTCGCTCGCCGTATCGCTCGCGGACGGCGGCCCAGTCGACCACGCGCCCGCCGTACTCGTCCGTGAATCGCTCCGCGTCTGCGCGTCGCTCGAACGGGACCGCTGTGGGTCCGGCCGTCGTCTGCGCGTCGCTGTCCACCGCGTATACCGCGCGCTCGGCGCGTATCCAGTCGACGCCGGGGTCGTTGTCCAGGTCCAGGTACCCCTCTTCGGTCAGGGACGGCTGTGCGCCGCTGAACTCGGTGACGAACAGAGCGACTGGCTCCCCGAACTGCCGGACTGCGTGGCCGCTCTCCAGTTGCTCGACCATCGCCTCGACGCCGTAGTAGCCGATGACGTACTGGTACTGGGCGTAGAACGCCTGGCCGCGGGGAATCTCGTATCCCGCCGCCTCCGCGTCCCGCACGTCGACGCCGGTCATCCCCATCGAGAGCGTCTCGTCGAACGACACCGGGCTGACGGCCGCGCCCCCGGCGGGCTGGACGGTGAAGGCGAGGGCACAGAGGCCGAACGCGAGGACGACGGCCCCGAGTACGTATCGGACGTCCATCTCAGGCCTGGCGGAGGCTCTCGATCGTCTCGGGCGTCACCTCGTCGAGCGTCGCCAGCGACCCGCCGTGTTCGTCGCTGAACGACGTCGCGTCCGACTCTTCCGAGAACGCGACGAGGTCCGCCCCCATCGCGCCCTTCACCTCGGAGCCCACCACGAAGGTGACCGATTCGGCGTCGACGAACGCGTCGGCTTCCGGGTGGGTCGATATCAGGACGTCGCCACCGTCGTCCGTCAGTTCGTAGTCTACCGCGGAGTAGTCCGTGACGTACATCACCTGCCGGGTCCAGCCCCGGTCCTGTCGCTCGAAGTCGTACTGGAACGCCTCCCAGGTGCTGTCGAACCGGGCGGGGTTGTCGTGCCCCGAGGGGCGCTGGTCCGCGTAGAATATCTCCGTCGTCGGTCCCGGGTGGTTGGGGATGACCATCCCGCAGACGTCACAGCTGTCGGACTGTGTCATGGTCACCGGCTCGGGGACGTCCGCCTCTTGCGAGGCACAACCGGCGAGCGGTGCGAGGACGGCTCCCCCCACCACACCGAGCAGGGCTCGCTTCGACAGCCGGTGCGGTGAGGACGTTTCGCTGGGACACCGGGTGTGCCGGTGGTGAGAGCGACTGGCTGGGGACCGGTCGGGGTTCGAGTGTTCTGGTTCCATGGACTGAAATGCTCCGTCTGACTCGGATGTCGAGGTTCTCTCGCAACCGGTTTGAATAGACGGGGTCGCTCCCGGTTACCGGGACTCTGTCGCGGAGGGGATGTCGTACGCCTCGCGGACGACGTCGACGAACTGGTCGGGGTGTTCGACGTGCGGGAGCAACAGCGACTCGTCGAAGACGACGAGGCGCGCGTCGGCCTCGTCCGCGAGTTCTCGTCCGTTCTCCAGCGGCGAGATGTCCGCGTCGCGTCCCCAGACCAGCGTTATCGGGACGTCGAGCTCGCCCAGCACGACGCCGAGGTCTTCTTCTGGGTCGAGGAAACCGGTGACGAACGACGCGGGGGCGAATCGGGCGCCCGGCTGGTGGCCGGTGGTCCACTCGTAATCGAGCACCGCTGGCGTCAGGTTGTCCAGGTCGTAGTAGCCGTGGTCGCGGTGGAAGTGCTTCAGCGAGTACTTGCTGACGATGGCGTTGTAGATGCCCTGGCCGAGCAGTGGCGTCCGCAACAGCGTGCGTCGCCACCCCCGGCGACTCCCCATCGTGCTATCCGTCGGCGCGACGAGGACGAGCCGTTCGACCGGGACGTCCCGCGCGGCGAGGGCGGCGTAGGACCCGGTCAGCGACGACGCGACGACGGTCGGGTCCTCGCTCTCGTCGGCGAGGAAGTCCCGCACGAAGTTCGTGAGCAGCGACGCCGAGTACAGCAGCGGCGGCCGGTCCGAGTGGCCGAAGCCGGGCAGGTCCGGCGCGACGACGTGGTAGTCCTCGGCGAGTCGGCTAAACACCGCGTGGAACTCGTGGTTCGACGCCGCGGCGTTGACGCCGTGGAGGAGAACCAGGTCCGGGTCCTCGGGGTCGCCCGCCTCGACGTAACTGACGTCGAACCCTCGCCACCGATACGAGCGCTCGTCACCGGCGAGGAACGGTTCGAAGGGGTCGCTCTGGCGCCGCAACAGGCGGTTGGCCAGCGCGGTCAACCCGACCGTTCCGGCGGCGACGCCGAGGAGGTTCCGGAGCTTCATACCTTTCTGTCGGGCCCTGAAGGACTTATACGTGGTGGGACAGCGGTCTCCGGGTCGGGTCGGATGCGCCGCGTCCGCCCGTTACCCCTGCCGTCGCTCTCCCAGGCACGATTCGAGCGGCTCGATCAGGTCCGCCACGACGGTGTAGGGGTCCGTCTCGTGTGCGAGGATGCGGTCGACGGCCCGGTCGACGCCGCCCCTTGCTTCGAGTTCCTCGGCCAGGAGCGCGTTGGCGTCTTCGCGGAGCAGGGTCCGTACCTCGGCGGCGTACCGCGACCGTACTTTCTCCTCCCGCCGACCCGATTCGTCGAGGTAGTCTAGGTGGTCCTGGACGGCGCCGACGAAATCGTCGACGCCCTCGCCGGCGTTGGCCACCGTCTCGACGATTGGCGGCGTCCAGCCGTCGTCGTCGGTGCCGTGGCCGTCGGGCCCGCTCGCGTCCGTCCGGTGGTGTATCATTTCCTTGAGCTGGCCCACCGTCCTGTCGGCCCCGTCGAGGTCGGCCTTGTTCACGACGAAGAGGTCGGCGATCTCGAGGATGCCGGCCTTGAGCATCTGGACGTCGTCGCCCGAGTCCGGCGGGACGAGGACGGCGACGGTGTCGGCCGTCCGGACGACGTCGATCTCGTTCTGGCCGGCGCCGACCGTCTCCACGATTATCTTGTCCTTGCCGAAGGCGTCCAGGGCGGTGACGGCGTCCGTGGTCGCCGTCGAGAGGCCGCCCAGCGACCCGCGCGTCGACATCGACCGGAAGAACACGTCCATGTCGCCGGCGTTGGAGGCCATGCGGATCCGATCGCCCAGCACCGCGCCGCCAGTAAAGGGCGAGGACGGGTCGATGGCGATGACGCCGACGGTCTCTCCCCGGTCCCGGTAGGTCGCCGCCACCTTGTCGACCAGCGTGGACTTGCCCGCGCCCGGCGAACCAGTCACCCCTATCACGTCGGCGGTACCGGTGTGGCGGTGCAACTCCGAGACGATATCCCTGTACCCCGGCGAGCGGTCCTCTATCATCGAGATGACGCGGGCCAGCGCGCGGTGCTCGCCCGCCAGCAAGTCGGCGACGAGTTCACTCATCCATCGCCCTCGCGTTCGTCCGGATCACGTCAGTTTCGCTCCGGCGCGTGCTCGTGGACGTAGTCGATCATCTCGTCCATCGACGCGCCGGGGCCGAATATCTCCGCGACCCCGAGCGAGCGCAACTCCTCCTTGTCGTCGTCGGGGACGATGCCGCCGACGAGGACGAGGGTGTCCTCGAAGGCGCCGTACTCCTTCAGTCCCTCCAGGATCTTCGGGACGAGGGTGTTGTGTGCGCCCGAGAGGATCGAGATTCCCAGCACGTCGACGTCCTCCTGGACCGCTGCCTGGACGACTTCCTCCGGCGCCCGGTGGAGGCCGGAGTAGACGACCTCGAACCCGGCGTCGCGGAACGCTCTGGCGATGACGTGTGCCCCGCGGTCGTGACCGTCGAGGCCCACCTTCGCCACGAGACACCGGATCGTTCGCTCGGCCTGCTCCTGGTCCGCGCTCATGTACCGGTGTACCACGCCCCTCCGTTTGACTCTAACGGAGTTGATGAATAATGATTAACGACTATCCGGGACGGGCCCGCTTCTCGGAGCTGATCCGAAAGGCGAAACACGTGGCACGCCGAACCTCGGCCAAGAATGGCCGCCGTAGACCGGATACACTCGCGCGCGAAGGCGAAACCCCTTCTCGTCACGACAGTCCTCTCGCTGATCGGCTACGCGCTCGTCGTCGGGACGTTCGCCCGGATCTTCCCCTTCCCGGAGCTGTCCAACGAGACGGTGATCGTCCTGAGCGACGCCATCGCGGTGGTCAACGCCACGGCGCTGATTACCATCCTCGCCGGCGTCCGCTACATCCGCCGGGACGCGGTCCGCAAGCACCGCACCGCGATGCTGACGGCGTTCGGGCTCATCCTCCTCTTCCTCGTCATGTACCTGCTCAAGGTCGGCGGCGGGTTCGAGAAGGCCATCCTCGTCGAGGGACCGGTTCGGTGGGCCTACCTCGTCATGCTGGCTATTCACATCCTGCTGTCGGCCATCTCTGTCCCCGTCGTCATCCACGCCGTCGTGCTGGGGCTCACGCACACCCCGTCGGAACTCAGGGACACCTCGCACGCCCGTGTCGGCCGTATCGCCGTCGTCGCCTGGACGCTCAGCCTCTTCCTTGGCCTCGTGACCTACGTCATGCTCAACCACGTGTACATGTGGGAGCCCCGGGGCGCTGCCCTGGTTCTGTTCGCCGCCGCGCGCTCTCCCCTCGAGTGGTGACGCTCGGCCGCCGGAGAGCACGCGTCAACAGACCGGTTTCGGGTCGATCCCCATCTCCTCCAGTGAAGCGGCGTACTCGTCGTAAGCCAGGTCGACGACCGCGCCCGCGGCGGCCACCGCCCGGTCACGGTCGCCGTCGCTCTCGCAGACGGTCGCGACAACCTCGCCGCCGCGCTCGACCTGTTCGTCGGTCTCGGCGCGCAGTTCGCGAAACAGGGCGGCCCCGCGCTCGTCGCCCTCGTTGACGAAGAAGTTGATCACCTGGAGGAGGCTCCGGGAGGCGACCAGCGGGCGGGCGACGAGGCCCGCGGCGACCCTGTCGACGGTCTCGTCGAGGTCGCGGAGGTGCTCGTGAAGCGGGTCGGGCTCGGCCTCGACGGACGACCGGTCCGCGAGTTCGAGGACGCGCTCGCGGTGCTCCTGTTCGCGCGCCCGTTCCGCCTCGAACGCGCTGCGGGCGTCGTCGTCCGTCTCGTCGTCGACCCACCGGTCGAAGGTCTCCACTGCCCGGGTCTCCGCCGCGGCGGCGGTTTCGAGGACCGACTCCCTGTCGAGACTGCCCGCCGTCGTCGCGACGAGCGCCTTCTCCGACCCGAGGCGGGCCAGGTTCCGTTCGTTGGCCGATCGCACGTGCTCGACGAACTCCGATACGTCCATGCCACTTCTTCGCACGACGGCCACATATACTGTTTCCCGCCCGACTCGACGGGGCCGTTTTACCGCTGCCGGGCCTACGGGAGGACATGGCCGAAGACGCCCCGGCGGGCGACGGATCCGCGGTGCGCGAGATCGATCCGGAGGCGCTCGCCAGTCGGATCGAGAACGGTGAACGGGTCGCGCTCCTGGACGTCCGTAACCGCGACGAGGTCGACGCCTGGCGAATCGACGGACCCGGGGTCGAATTGACGCACGTCCCCTACATGCGGTTCGTGAGCGCGAGGGCGACCGGGAACCCGGCGGACCTGGTCGACCCCGACGAGTCCTACGTCGCCGTCTGTCCCCGCGGGGCCGAGAGCGCGGAGGTCGCGGCCGCGCTCACCGGGGAAGGCGCCGAGGCGGTGAACCTCGCGGGCGGGATGGCGGGGTGGGCGCGCGTCTACCGGCGGACGCAGATCGCACGCGCCGCCACGGACGCGACCGTCTACCAGTACCGTCGCCCCGCCACCGGCTGTCTCGCGTACGTCGTCGTCTCCGACGGTGCGGCCCTCGTCGTCGACCCGCTGCTGGCGTTCGCCGACCGGTACCGCGACGAGGTCGCGGAGCTGGACGCCGCCGTCGAGACGGTCCTCGACACGCACGTCCACGCGGACCACTTCAGCGGCCTCCGGGCAGTGGCTGGGGCCACCGGTGCGACGCCGGTGGTGTCGACCGGTGCCGCGGACCGCGGCGTCGCCGGCGGCGTGCGGACGGTCGACGACGGCGACGCTCTGCGCGTCGGCGACCACGAACTCGACGTGCTCGCGACCCCCGGCCACACGACGGGGTCGATCTCGCTGGTCCTCGACGACGTCGCGTTCACCGGCGACGCGCTGTTCCTCGACGGCGCTCCGCGGCCCGACCTCGAACGCGGGGAGGACGGAGCCCGGGAACTCGCCGGCACGCTCCACGAGACGCTCACCGAGCGGTTGGCGCCGCTTCCCGACGACGCTCTCGTCGCGCCCGGCCACTACGTCCCGGGCCGCTCGCCCGCCACGGACGGCTCGTACACGGCGACGCTGGGCGAACTCCGCGACCGACTGGCCGCGTTCTCCGAGTCGCGAGAGACGTTCGTCGATCGCGTCCTGGGTTCCATGGGCGACCGGCCCGCGAACTTCGAACGCATCGTCGCGGTGAACCTCGGCCGCGAGGCGGTGTCCGCGGAGGAGGCGTTCGAACTGGAACTCGGCCCGAACAACTGCGCCGTCGCGACGGAGTGACGCTGACGCGCCGGGGTCCACCGCGCTCCGCGACGAGGGCCCTCGCGCTAGTCCGTCCGGGGCAGCGCCACCGCTCCGGCGACGAACGCGACCAGCCCGGCGACTGTGAGAATCGCGAGGGGAGTGACCGCGTCGCCCGCCTGCCCCGACGTCGTGACGGTCCGCACGCCCCGCGAGAAGAACGTCAGCGGTGACAGCCAGGTTGGAAGCCACGCCGGCAGGAGCGCCGGCGGGACGAACGTCTCCGAGAGGAAGAGCAGCGGGAGCGCGATAGAGTTCGACGCGGCGATGACGCCGTCCTGTGAGTCGGCGAAACTGCCGATCAGTGCACCGACGCCGCAGAACAGCGCGACGCCGACGACGACGAAGGCGACCAGCGCGGCGACCGAAGGCACTGTCAGGACCACGTCCGCCCCGGTGAGGGCGACGACGAGTCCGAGCAGCAGGAGCCCAGCGAGCCCGATGACGACGACGTTGACGAGCGTCTGGGCGGCGAGCCACTCCAGCCTGGTCAGCGGCGTCGTCGCCAGCTTCTCGAACCGGTTGCCCTCGCGGTGGCGGGCCACTTCGCTCCCGACCCGCGACAGCGGCGTGAACAGCACGACGACGGCCAGGTAGCCCGCGACGTAGTAGCGGGGCGGCTCGGTGAACAGCCCGCCGCCGCCCGGTCTGGTCTGGACCAGCGCGCCGAAGATGATGACGATGATCAGCGGGAAGAAGAACGTGAAGAACACGGCGGTGCGACGGCGGAGGAACGCCTTCCGGGCTGCCCTGAACTCCGCGCCGACGCGACGAATCGCGCTCATCGCTCGCCTCCGGCCGGGGCGGCCGTCGGTTCCCGCTCACTCGCTCGGTCTCCTCGCCCGACGCGGTTTCCCGTCAGTTCCATGTACACCGCCTCCAGGTCCGGTTCGCTCCAGCTGAGGCCGTCGTAGTCGACGCCGGCCTCCTCGAGTTCCCGCACGACCGCGCCGATGTCCTCCGGGGCGACCCCGGACACGGTCATCCCGTCTCCGTCGACGACCGTCTGATACCGTAGCGCCGCCGCGACGGACTCGTCGACGTCGCCGGAGACGGTGAGTCGGCTCTCGCCGCCGTAGTTCGCGATCAGCGCGTCTGGAGCGTCCATCGCGACGAGTTGACCGTCGGCCAGGAGACCCACGCGGTCGGCGAGTCGGTGCGCCTCTTCCATGTCGTGGGTGGTCACGAGAATCGTGACGCCCGCGTCGGCGAGTCCTTCGAGCAGTTCCCACAGGTCGTGACGGCCGGCGGGGTCGATGCCGGTCGTGGGCTCGTCGAGTAACAGGAGGTCCGGATCGTTGACGAGCGTCGCGCCGACGCAGGTCCGGCGCTGCTGGCCGCCCGAGAGGTTCTCGTACCACGTCCCGGCGTCGTCGGCGAGGCCCACGTCCGCGAGGACGCGGTCCACGTCCCGCGACTCGTCGTAGAGACCGGCGTAGTACGCCAGCAGTTCCCGGGCGGTGAGCCGGTCGTGTGGCGAGAAGTCCTGGGGCAACAGTCCGATCCGGTCCCGGTCGACGTCGCGGGGCGACGTCCCGAACAGTTCGACGCGGCCCTCGGCGTCGGTCGTGCCCGTGAGCGCGCGGACGAGCGTGGTCTTGCCGGCCCCGTTCGGCCCGACGAGTGCCACGACCTCTCCCTCCCCGAGCGTCAGTGAGACGTCGTCGAGGGCGACGGTGTCGCCGTACGCACGACGGACGTTCTCGGCGACGAGTACCTCTTCCATGGCTGGTGGTCGGTCACCGCGACCGAAAATCGCTCCGATCGGTCGATACCCGTGCCACGCGGGCTACAGTTCGTTTCGAACGTTCCGCGCGATCTCGTCGGGGTCGTAGGCGTCTTCCTCCTTGTCGTAGACGGTCTGGCCGTCCACGCTGACGGTGAACACGCCGTGGTCGCCCATCACGAGTTCGAGTGAATCGAGTTCGCCCTCGACGGCGCCGAGGACGACTTGCTGGACTTCGAACGCTCGTTCGCGAAAGCCGCAGGGAACGCAGTATTCGATCGTTACGTCGGACATACGTGGACGGTCACCGGCCACGAACAAAAAGGCGCGTCCCGATACGTTTTTGACGGTGCTGTTAGCGTATAGACACATGAGCGTTCGTGCGCATCCGGCGGCTCGGGTCCCCGGACCGGTTCGGTGGTTCGTCGGCGTCCTCTCGCGGCGACAGACGTACCGGAACCTGGTCTACCTGGCGCTGACCTTCCCGCTCGGACTCGGCTACTTCGTCCTGCTGACGACGGGGCTGTCCGTGGGGTTCAGTCTCCTGGTCTTCCTCGTCGGCCTCCCGATCCTCGTGGGCGTGCTCCTCCTCTCGGACCGCATCCTCGTCTTCGAGCGGTGGCTCGCGGCCCGACTCCTCGGCGTCGACGTTCCGCTGGACCGGGAGACCGAACACGACGAGGTGTGGGACTACCTGCGGTCGCCCCTGGCAGATCTGGGGACGTGGGTTGGCCTGGTCTATCTGGCCTCGAAGTTCGTCGTCGGCCTGTTCACCTTCCTCCTGATGACGCTCCTCGGTACGCTCGCCGGGTCGTTCGTCCTCGCACCGCTGTACTACCGGCAGGCGACGATTCAGGTCTCCATCCCGGAGCCCATCCACCTCACCCTCTCCTACGCCGTCCAGCAGTGGGGCGGCGTCGAGGTGGTCTCTTACCCCCTCACGATAACGTCCTGGCAGGTAACGACGCTCTCCGAGGCGGTCGGCGTCGCGGTCGTCGGCGTGTTACTGTTCGTCGTCTCGCTCCACCTCCTGAACCTGCTCGCGAGAGTCCAGGGCTGGTACACGCGAGTGCTGATCACGCCGCGGCCGCTGACGTAGCGACGACGAGTTTCGACGAGCTGCCAGGAATTACTTAGCGCCAGCCGGGACGCCAGTACAGCAGCGCCACCGTCGCGACGAAGACGACGGTCGAGAGGAGGTACGACTGGTCGTAGACGGCGCCGGCGACGGCCGCGCTCCCCCCGAACACGCTCGTCGCGATCGTCGCGATGACCGGCCAGGTACACGAGACGCAGGACAGCAGGCCGACGATGCCGGAGATGGCCGACCCCGCGGCGTCGACGACGGCGGCGTAGACGAGGTACGCCAGCGCGACGTACCCGACGACCTGCCACGGGATCAGGTTGATCCGGACGCCCTGGAACGGGAACTGGAGCGAGCCGAGTGCGAACCCGTTCGCAGGCAGGTTGACGAACACCCGGGGCGCCCAGCCCGGCGGCGCCGACGCAACCGCGAGGTCGATTCCGGCCGGGAGCATGTCGGCACCGGGTCCCCAGACGCCGCCGAAGTAGCCCAGGATGCCGAAGTACGCCGCCGCGACCGCCACGCCGACGGTCCGCTGGCGCTGTGACGCGGTCGGTCGCTCCGTCCTGACCAGCGCCCAGGCACCGACGGTTATCCACACGAGCGGGACGGCGACGGGTGTCACCCCGGTGATGTCGTTGGGGCTGAGGAGGTGGTACGCCAGGAACAGGAGGAGCTGGGTGTTGACGAGCAGCGCGCTCAGCAGGAGCGTGTCGCGGTGCAGTTCGAATCGGTCGATCTTGTATGTCGTGCTCATAGCGCGATGGAGTCGACGACGATGGCGACCAGGAGCGCCCCGAGGTAGGCGTTCGAGGCGTGGAACGCCCGGAAGGCCGCCTGCTCGGTCCGTTCGCGGTGGAGTCGAACCACGGCCCAGAGGAACACCGCGCCCAGGACCGCGGTTGTCGCGGCGTACAGCGGCCCCAGCGGCGTCAGGGCGGCCATCCCGCCGGCCGCGACGAGCGTCGCGCCGAGGTAGAAGACGATGTGTTTGCGGGTCACCGTCTCGCCGTGGACGACGGGCATCATCGGGAAGCCGCCGCGGGCGTAGTCCTCCTTGTACGCCAGCGCGAGGTTGTAGAAGTGCGCGGGCGTCCAGAGGAAGATGACGCCGGCCAGCGCGAGTCCGGGCAGCCCGATCTCGCCAGTGACGGCCGCCCAGCCGATGAGGGCAGGCAGCGAACCAGCGAAGCCACCGATGACCGTGTTCTGGACCGTGTTCGGCTTCAGGACGACCGTGTAGACGACGCTGTAGAACAGGATGGCTGCGAAGCCCAGCGCCGCGGCGAGGGCGTTGACCTGCCAGAACAGCCACACCGACGTGACCGAGAGGAACCCGCCGAACGCGAGCGCGTTCTTGACTGGTATCTGGTGGGTCGCGACGGGTCGGTCAGACGTCCGCTCCATACGCTGGTCGACGTCGCGTTCGATGACGTGGTTGAACGTCCCCGAGGCCCCGATGGCGAGCACGCCGCCAGTCAGTGTGAAGAGGACTGTCGGCGTCGTGAGGTCGGGGCCGGCGGCGAGAGCCATCCCGGCCGCGGCGACGAGACAGAGCAGCCACATCAGGCGGGGCTTCGTGAGCCGGAAGTAGGCGCCAGCGGTCGCGGTGATCCGCTCGCGCGTCGACAGCGACGCGACGCCCGGTGCCGGCCCCTCGGCCGCCGAATCGCCGGCGTCCAGGTCGACGGGATCGACGACGGGCGCGTCGTCCGGCGTCCGCGTCTCTGACTCCAGTTGCCAGGCGAGTGCGAGGACGAGTGTCGTGAAGATGGCCATGCCCGTTGCGAGGTGAGCGCCCGGGAACGGCCCCGCGCCGCCCGACGTCGCGACGAGCGCGCCGAGCCCGATCTGGACGGGGTAGAGGAGCAGTGCCGTGATCGCCAGCGCAGTGACGCGGCGCCTGGCGGCGGACCGGACGCCGACGACCGCCGTCGCGAGGACGAACAGTCCGACGACGGCGGCGGTGAGACGGTGGCTCCACGCGACGAGGAGACCGGTGTCTTCGAGTACTGGCCCCTGGCAGACCGGCCAGGTGGAACAGGAGTTGACGGCGTGAGCGACGTCGGCCGTCGCACCGAGGACGACCAGCAGGTACACACCGACAGCGCTCGCGGCGAGCAGCGTCGTGAACCGTGGGCGACGTGAGTTCATCCCGGGAGGCCTCTTTCCTAGACCCTTCGTTCCATCGCACTTAGACCCCGCGCTTCGGACGGCTCGGCTCCTCGCGATTCGGACGGAGTTGCTCCTGGCCGTGTTCGACCACTCCCTGAATCTGCCGCCGAACATGGTCGGGTAAACGTCCCACGCCGTCGCACGCCCCTGAGGGCAAGACAGCAGCTATTTATTCCCGACTTCCGAACCCCCGAACACGCATGAATGGGAAACGCGTCGGGCTCCTCACGGTCTTCACTGGAGCTCTTCTCGCGCTCGCCGTCGAGCCGGCAGCAGCCCAGGTGTCGACGTCGGAGACGGCGGAACTGATCTGGGACCTCAACATGAACCTGCTGTACATCGCCGTCCCCATCACGGTGCTCGTGGAGGGCATCCTCATCTACACCGTCTGGAAGTTCCGTAACAACGAGGATCCTCTGCCGACGATGGAGAACCGGCGTCTCGAGATAACCTGGACCATCGCGACGGCGATCATCCTCCTCGTGGTCGGTATCGCCTCCTACCAGGTGATGGCCGAACCGTACGTCACGGCCACCGCGGACCAGCAGATCGAGTCCGACCAGGAGCCCGCCGAGGTCGAGGTCGTCGGTCAGCGCTACAGCTGGACGTTCAACTACAACAACACCGGCCAGGGAGACGACCGCGTCAGTTCCAGTAACACGCTCGTGCTCCCGGCCGACCGGCCCGTCGTGTTACACATCACCTCCACGGACTGGATCCACGCGTTCCACGCACCCGGACTCGGACTGAAGGCCGACGCCATCCCGGGGAACCACAACGTCATCAAGACCGAGATAACCGAGACGGGAACCTACCAGCTCTACTGTGCGGAGTACTGTGGCACTGGCCACTCCGACATGCTCGGCCAGATAGAGGTCGTCCCCGAGGACGAGTACGAGAGCTGGCTCGACGAACAGCAGTCCGAGTGACCGAACGCCACGCTCACTGACCTCGCCCCGTCCTTTTTGCACTCGCCCGTCGCAGGGAGCGACATGTCCGACTACTTCGAGGAGATCGAGATCGGCGAGACCGACGCCTTCGGCACGTACGAGGTCACCGAGGAGGACGTCGTCTCCTTCGGTGAGCAGTTCGACCCCCAGCCGTTCCACGTCGACGAGGACGCCGCGCGGGAGTCGATGTTCGGTGGCCTCGTCGCCAGCGGCTGGCACACCGCCTCGATGACCATGCGACTACTCGTGGACAACTTCCTCGCAGACTCCCGTGCGCTCGGCGCAGTCGGCATCGACGACCTGCGGTTCCCCAGTCCGGTCAGACCCGGTGACGCGTTGCGCGTCGAGACGGAGGTCGTCGACAAGGAGGTGTGGGACGAGGACCGCGGGCTCGTCCACTGCGCCATCGAGACGTCGAACGCTGAGGGGGTCGTGTTGACCATGGTCGGTCTCGTCCTCTGGGAGCGCGAGTAACCCCTCCGAACGGCGGCACCGAACCGCAAGGGGAAGAAAGGAAGGGGCCGCGAGAACTGTCGCTCAGGCGCAGACGTCGACCGTCGCGTACGCCTTCCCGGTGCTGGTCACTTCGACGCCGACGCCCATCCGGGTCGGCCCGCCGACGAGGAGTCGCTCGCTGTAGGTGGAACTCTCGTTCCAGCTGTCGACGATGGCGCGGGCGACCGCTCGTTCGTCGCCGTTGAACCGTTCCTGCCCGTCGGCCTGGTAGTGCGTTCCGGCGTAGGTCGTGCCGACGAGTTCGAACTTCTCGTCGGGCGTGTCGATGTAGCTCCCCTCGTGGGATTTGAACTTGCAGCGCTCGTAGAGGTCGTGATTCCGGTACCGATTGGTGGTCGAGACGCCGTCCACCTTGTGGGCGGCGCTGCCGTGGTTCGCCATCGCCACGCTGTGGTTGCTCGCCATTCGCGAGACGCTCGTCGCCGTGGCGCCGCCGGTGGACAGTCGCGTTCGATTCTGCGCCTCGCGCTCCTGGTTGACGAACCTGGCGATGTGATTCGCGATCTCGGCTTCGTCGAACTGCCGGGCCGGAATCGTCGTCTGGCGCTCACTCGTCGACTCCGAAGGGGTCGATCCCCCGTCGTCGCCGTCGCTCGTCTGGTCGCTCGTCGGCGTCGCCGTTTCGCCGTCGGCTGCCGGACTCGTCGTGACCGGCGCGTTCGTTCCACCACCCAGTTGCATTCCGATCAGGACGCCGACGCCGAGGGACGCCATGACGACGACCCCCAGTATCCCGATCGCGGTCTTGTTTACCATCTTGATCCCACGGTTGCGATCGAATCAGTTGAACCTTCCGCATGTCAGTCGTCCGCCAAAACCTTGCCAGCGTCCGGTTTTTCGTCGAGAACGGCCGGGACTCGGTCGGCGTCGACGACACTCGCTCGCCGCCGCAGCGCTTCGTAGCGCTCGCGCCCTCGCTCACCCGCGTAGTTGCGCTCGGCGAGGGGTCGCGATTCGACGAGGACCAGCCGTTCGGCGTCGTCGGCGAGCTCGCAGACGGTCGCCGCCGGGTCGATGACCGGATCCGCGAGCACCGTCACGTCGGCGGCCGCGATTTGCTCGCTGACCGCCTCGACCGTGGCTCGACCGATAGCCGCGAACGGCGGCGTCGTCTCGACCGGGACCTCGAGCGTCCGCGCGACGGACCGGGCGGCGTCGTCGTGGGAGAAGGGGCCCGCGCTCACCTGGTGGCCCGCCGCCCAGCACGACCCGACGACGCTGGCACCGGTCTCGCCGCCGCCGAGGACGTGGACTCGACTCCCCCCGCCGGTCGTCGACGGGAGCGTGGTCACCGCAGGCGAGTCCGTCACCGGATTCGTCGTCACCACGCCGCGCGCGTCGAAGGCCGTCTCCAGGGCCTCGGTGGTCAACACGTCCGCCGGCTCCCCCTGGTCGACGATTCGCCCGTCGTGGACGAGCGCGAGCCGGTCACAGAAGCGGGCGGCCGATTCGAGGTCGTGGATGGCCGCGAGCACCGCCCGGCTCTCGTCGGCGAGTTCGCGGACGAGGGCGAGGGTCTGTGTCGCGTGGTTCACGTCGAGACTCGCCGTCGGTTCGTCGAGCACGAGCGTGGGGGCGTCCTGTGCGAGTGCGCGGGCGACGAACACGCGCTGGCGCTCGCCGCCGCTCAGCGTGTCGACCCGCCGGTCGCGCAGGTGCGTGGTCTCCGTCCGTTCGAGCGCCGCGTCGACGTGCGCCCCCCGGTCTGGATGACTCGAAAAACGTGAACGGTGGGGCGTCCGGCCCATCGCGACGACGTCAGCGACGTCGAAGGCGAACCGGACGCTCGTGTCCTGGGGAACGGTCGCGACGCGGCGACTCGCCGCGCGGGAGGACAGGTCGTGGATCCGCTCCTCGCCCACGAACACCTCGCCCGAACCGGGGGTCAGCGCGCCGTTGACCGTGCGCAGTAGCGTCGTCTTGCCGGCGCCGTTGGGGCCGACGAGGCCCACGAACTCACCTGCCTCGACCGTCAGGTCGACGCCGTCGAGCACCTCGACGTCGCCGAACGCGACGTGGACGTCGTCGACGCGGATCACACCGTGTGCACCTCCTTGCGCCGCAGCAGGTAGAGGAAGAAGGGCGCGCCCACCGCCGCGGTGACGATGCCGACCGGCACCTCCGCGGGTCCGGAGCGAGCGAGCGTGTCTGCGGCGACCAGGAAGGTCGCCCCCGCGAGCGCGCTGGCGGGGAGGAGGATCCGGTGGTCCGGGCCGACGATCAGGCGGAGGACGTGGGGGACGACCAGGCCGACGAAGCCGATGACGCCGGCGACGGCGACGGCCGCGGCGGTGATGACGCTCGCGACGGCGAGCAGGATTCGCTTCGTCCGCTCGACCTCGATGCCGAGCGCGTGGGCGTCCTCCTCGCCCATCAGGAGGACGTTCAGGTCGTGGGCGTAGACGTGCAGGACGGCGAATGCGAGAAACGCGGCGGGGAGGGTCACCTCCACCTCACCCCAGGTGCTGTTCTGGAGGTGCCCCATCAGCCAGTAGATGGCCTGTTCGAGGCTCTCGCCGGCGTGGACGAGCATGTAGGAGATGACTGCGCCGAGGAACGTCTGGATGGCCACGCCGGCCAGCAACAACGTGGCGACGGGCGTCTCCCCGTCGCGGGTCGCGATGAGGTAGACGGCGAAGGCCGCCAGTATCGCGCCGGCGAAGGCCATCGCCTGGAGCGGGAGGCCGACGGCGAAGACGATGGCCGCCACCGCGCCGACCGCGGCGCCCGACGAGACGCCGATGATCGACGGGTCCGCCAGCGGGTTCCGGAAGAACCCCTGCATGACGGTCCCCGCCGCCGCGAGCGCGAAGCCGACGATGGCGCCGAGGACGATGCGGGGAAGCCGAATCTGGCGGACGATAGTCTCACTCGAATCGGCGACGGCGAAGGAGAACGGGTAGGCGTACCGGAGCGAGACGCCGGGGAGAGGCACCGAGGCCCCGAGGAGCCGCGTCGTCCCGACGCCGACTGAGAGGCCGGCCGGGACGCCGACGGCGTTCAGCGCCGCCTTCGACACCGTGAGCAGGTCGATGCTCACCGGACCGACCGTCGCACTCGCCAGTACCGTCGCGACGAGCGCTGCCCCCAGGCCCAGCAGTACGGGCGCGCGTGGCGGTGAGTCCACTGTATCAACTACGCTTACTCTAGCCCAATACTTATTGTATACGGTCGCTCGGCGACAGGTCTGGGCGAGGGGTAGGGAGGCCGTGCCCGCGGAGCGGCGGATAGGGCACGTCCCCCTCGCCATCATAAAGGCGTATAAGCCAGGGGCGGCCACTCACGGTATGGTCGAGAACGTCATCTGGCCGGCGTTTCTGGACGCCGAGCGCTCGCGCAACGAGGGACGCCGGGTCTCACTGGACCAGGCCATCCCCGACCCCACGGTCGACGAGATAGCCACGGCGGTCCAGCAGGTGGGCTACGACGCGGTCATCGAACGCGACAAGACGTACCCCCGCGAGTACGAACAGCGCGGGCGCGTGCTCGTGAAGAACGCCGACGACGCGACGAAGTCGGACCTCCTTGGCGCCGTCGCGGCGTACCTCCAGGCTCTCCGGGCATGAAACGCGTCGGCGACGTCGTCCGCGTGGCCCAGGGCCTGGCCGTCGCCCGCTGCCCGGACCGCGACCACCCCGATATCGGCCGCGCAGTCCTCACGGACGACCTGGAAGACGCCGGTCGCGTCGTCGACGTGTTCGGCCCCGTCGAGCGACCCTACGTCGCCGTGACGCCCGACGACGACGTCCGACTCGCGACGCTCGTCGGGAAACCGCTGTACGCTCGTTGACTCGCTCGGCTGACCTCGACGCTTCAGTTTTCTGCGGTTCTCGTCACCGGATCGCCGCCCGCCTCCCGTAACGCTCAAACCCTTCCCACGGGACCACCGGACAATGACAGAGCGAAGGCGCGTCGCGTTCGGCGTCGGCATCATCGTCGCCATCTTCCTGTTCATCCAGTTGTCCGCGATAGCGCTCGTGGAGCCGTTCGAGGCGGCGGGGTACCAGCCCGTCGAGAACCCCGAGGACCCGGCGAACAGCCTGGTCTACGTCGGTGCTATCCTCGTCGCGACGGCGTTCATGCTCGCCGCGTTCAAGCTGAACGTCGACGCGCTGATCCGGCTGATCATCGTCGCCTCCGGGGCGTGGCTCTCGCTGTACGTCTTCCGCGTACTGATGCGGTTCGTCGCGCCGGCTCCCCTCGCCGACGTCGTCGCCATCCCGTTCGCCATCGCGCTGGGCGTCGCGCTGTACGTCCATCCGGAGTGGTACGTCATCGACATCGCGGGGGCCTTCATGGGCGCCGCCGCCGCTGGCCTGTTCGGCATCGGCTTCGGCGTCCTCCCGGCGCTGATACTGCTGACCGTCCTGGCCGTCTACGACGCCATCAGCGTGTACGGCACCGAGCACATGCTGACCCTGGCGTCCGGTGTGATGGACCTCAAAGTACCGGTCGTACTCGTCATCCCGATGACGGCGGACTACTCGTTCCTCGACGCCGACATGCCGGACCCGATGGCGGACGACGCGGACTCGGACGAGCAGTCGGCGATTTCCGAGTCGTCGGTCGACGCGGAGTCCGGCGCGGACGCCGAACCGACCACCGACTTCACGCGCGGCGGCAGTGAGGGCCAGGTCGACGAGACGGAGGCCGCAGACCCGCTCGAACGGGAAGCGATGTTCATCGGCCTGGGGGACGCCGTCATCCCGACGGTGCTGGTCGCCAGCGCCGCCTTCTTCGCGCCAGCGAGCGTGCCGACGCTGGCCGGCGTCGCCCTGCCCGCGCTCACGGCGATGGTCGGCACCTTCGCCGGACTAGCCGTCCTGCTGTGGATGGTGATGAAGGGACGCGCCCACGCGGGGCTCCCGTTGCTCAACGGTGGGACGATAGCGGGTTACGTCCTGGGAGCGCTCGTGAGCGGCCTGACGCTCGTCCAGGCGCTCGGACTCGACGCGTACCTGTAGAACCCTGTCAGTTCACCTGCCCGTGAGCGCCTGACTTGCTGGCGAGAACTCGATTTCCGTCCCCAGCCCCTGGTCTCTCGCCCGCTCGTACAGCATGTAGGCCGCCGCGACTGTTTCTATGGCCGTCCCACCGCTGTCGAAGACGGTGATCTCGTCCTCGTCCGTGCGCCCGTCTGCCTCGCCAGCGACGACATCGCCGAGTTCGGCGTGCACGTGGTCCTCGTCGATAGCTCCCTCCTCGAGGGCTCCGATGAAGGACCCGGCGTCCTGGGCGACGCGCTCGCGCAGGTCCGGGACGTACGTCGACCGACGTATCGTCGCGGCGTCGAGTTCGCGCTTCTCGGGATTGTACTGGCCCATCGCGGTGACGTGGGTCCCCTGCTCGAGGAGATCCCCGTCGAACACCGGATCGTCTGCGTTCGTCGCCGTGACGACGACGTCGGCGCCCTCGATAGCGGCGTCAGGCGTCGCGACGGCGGCGACGCTTGCGTCGAGTTCGTCGTTCATCTCTGCAGCGAAAGACTCCCGGTGGTCCTTGGTGGGCGAGTACACCTCGACGCGCTCCAGGTCCCTGACCGTCGCCGTCGCCCGGAGCTGTCCGCGGGCTTGCGGGCCGCTCCCGAACAGCGCGAGGTCTGAGGCGTTCCGCCGGGCGAGCGCGTCGACGCCGACGGCGCCGACCGCGCCGGTCTTGAAGGGGTTGAGTGATGCCCCGTCGAACACGGCCAGTGGTTCCCCGCTGTCGGCGTCGAACAGCGGCAGGGAGAAGTAGGCGTCGCGCTCGTCGAAGCCGGCGGCGTAGACGTAGCCGCCCATCGCGCCGGTCTCCGGAAGGATGGCCGTGTAACTGGTCAACATACCCGCCGGGACGTCGTTGAAGAGGGCGGTCCGGGGAGCGGCCGGCGCACCTCGCCCACGTTCCCGGTATCCCTCGCGAACCGCGTCGACGTACTCCGCCGGCGTCGCGAGTCCGGTCACGTTCTCACTCGTCAGAAACAGTGCCGTCGAATCGGCGTCGCTCATACCGGACGTTCGATTCGCCGTCCCTTAGGCGTACTCCTGGGAGCACCGGTCGACGAAGGGAGCGGACGCCAAAATAGCACTACGCGGTGACGGACTGGACGTGGCTCAGTCGGCTGTCTTGCCCGGTTCGCGGCGAGCGGGCGGCGAGTCGACGGGAGTTCGGACGAACATCGCGTGTCCGATGAGGCCGACGGCGACGACGGAAGCCAGTGGGATGGCGGTGGTCAGCGCGAATCCGGCGAGGACCAGGACACCGGTGATACCTGCGAGTGCGAGCGGAATGAGTCCAAGGACGATGTCGTAGTAGCCCGTCATGAATATACTCGTAATTACGATAAATACCCATATAAGTGTTTCCCGTAAATCTCTCGTATGGTTGGACATTGGTCCTGTGTACTCACGGCGTGGGTGATTAGAAATGAACCCATAAGTTATGAGCGGCGTATTTATCCGGAATATATCTCGCGCGCGCTCTGACGACGGCGCCAGCGTGCGCTATCGCTCAGATCGCTTCAGCGCTCCCGAACTGATCGAACTATGGGCACTCGCGAACTACTCACAGAACACGCGGACGATACATTTCCGAAATATGTCGATTGATAACGAGTGGAGTGCTACTTACTGTCCATCTAAGGCCGATTATGCTGGTTGATAATCGAGGGAGAGCGCTTATTGGGGGGAACTTGGATATCACGTAGTAGAGGGACACCCGACCCCCGTTCCTCGAAATCTATGAGCACGAACGCCACGGACGATACGAACGAGGCCACGGACGGCGAGCAGACGCGATTCGCCGAACTGAACATCGGCGACGACGAGTTCGTCATCTACGACCGGCAGAATCACCAGTCGTGGATTCAGTCGACAGTGGCCATCGACGTCGGTTCGATGCGATGAGCCTCGACGGCGTGGTACGGTACTCATAGAAATTCGAGATGGCCGGCAGTACGTGAATTCGGCCGTTCTGACAGACCGTCACCCGCTTCGATCCGGTGACCGCCCTTTTCCTCTCTATTCGACAGAGTACTCACTTTCCGACGACGTGTGCCGTCACCTGACGACCGAGACGAGCGCTCGCCACCCGACGAGCAGGGCGCCACCGACGGCAAAGGATACCAGGGCGAACGTCGGTGCGAAGTCACCGGGGAAGACAGCCGTCGATCGGAGCACCTGGGCGATGCCGACTGCGAGAACCCACGCCCCTAGCGTTCGGAGGACCTCCGTTTCGAGGTCACCGACTGTACTGTGACTGTACAGGCGGCCGGGGACCGAAACGACTGCCCATCCGACCAGAAACGTGACCAGTGTCGCGGCGATGCGCCCCGCGTATTCCAAGAGGCCGTACCCGTGGGAGAGCTCGCCAGCGACGACGAACGTTGCGATCGCGAGGAGGTCACCGATGGCAACCAGTGCCGTCAGCGACGTCGGTTCGACGCGCCGTCTGAGCGACCACGCCTGGTTCATAGCTTCACATCGAACGCGACCGACTTGGCTCTCCCGACTCGAGGCCTTCGCGAACGTGAGCTACGGGGACGTTTGCGGTCCTCGCCCCAGGACAACACTGCGCCACCTACTTTTCGGTCCGCATCGAACAAGTGGTATGGAGTTCGAACTCCTCGGCTGGCCGTCGGACGGCCCTACGCTCGAACTCGACTGGCGACGATTCAGTTACGCCGGGAAGTTCGTCATGTCCTCGACGGGGAAAGTCGTCGCCAGGGACGGCGGCACCGTCGTCGCGGCGCTCGCGTTCAACGAGGACCGGACCGACCCGGACACGCTCTGGTTTCGCTACGTCACCGTTCGGGAGGACCGCCGGGGCGAGGGAATCGGTCCGAAGTTGCTCGATTACGGAATGGGTCGCGCGAGCGAGCGCGCGTACGGGAGAGTAAAGATTGCCGTCAACAACCCGTTCGCCTACGAGGCCTGCTATCGCGCCGGCTTCGCGTTCACCGGCGAGACAACCGGCATCGCGGAACTCGTGCTCGCGTGGACGCCGGGGAACGACCCCGACGGCGATTCCGACAGCTATCGGGAGGGGCTGGACAGGTTCCGAGAGCGCGACCTGTCTGACGAAGAGGAAGCGTTTCTCGCCAAGCGCACGGAACGGCCGTCACCGAACGGCGCCTCGAACGCCGAGTAACGGTCGAACGCCAAGTAACGGTCGAACGCCGAGTAACGGGCGGGACGGTCCACTCCCGGTTCGCCACCGACTCACTCGGCCGGGTCTGACTCGACCGGGTCTGACTCGTACACGCGCGCGCCACAGTCGTCGCAGGTGACGGCCGCGACTTCACGAGTGGAACAGCAGGACTCGACCGTGTCGGTGCCGAACGAGAGCGGCCCGCTGCAGGCGGGACACGTCGTCAGGTACAGCCTGAGACCGTTGAGTAACTCACCCCGCTGGTCGACCCGCAGGTCGTCCCACTCTGGGAGCCGGTCCGCGAGGACGGCGGCGCCGGCCACGTCGGCGAGGAAGGCCGACCGGGACTCCCACGTCCCGACAGGGGTCCCGTCACAGTACGCCCGGAACGCGGCGCCGTGTTCCTCGAACACCACGTCTCCCCGTGAGACGGCGAGGACGTCCAGCAGACGTGCCCGGGTCACGTCCTCCGTCCGGAGGACTGCCACCGCTTCGTCGACGGACCGATCGGCTTCGGTCGTCAATTGGAGTTCGGTGCCGTCCTCGGACTCGGTCAGTACTCCCCCCTCGAGGAGCGTCGATTCGACGTCGACTGCCGCTTCCTGTTCGTGTTGGACGGACTGGTCAGAGTCGCCGGTTCCCACGAGGCCGGTAGTGTCGTGTTCCTTCCCGAACGCGGCCAGCAGCCAGTCCGGGACGTACCGCTCGGTCAGCGTCGGCGTGCCGGGTACGAGGTAGCCGCGCAGGTAGATGGTTCCGAGTCCGACGACGAGGACGGCGGCGCTGGCTGGCACGGCGAGTACGGGCACGTCCAGTCGGAACGTTGCAGCCTGGACGGTGAGCGCGAGACCGAACGCGATGCAGACGTTCACGACGGTACACGGGAGACAGCGGTTCTCGCCGGTGTACTGGCCGTGTCTGAATCGAGCGATGCGACCGTCCCCGGATCCCATACGTGTGTCGTCGGATCAAACGCCAAAGAACCTTCTCGTTCCGACGATTCCCGGGACCCGGGTCGGCCTGACGGTCGACCCCATCTGGCGGCTGCCCGGCAGCCGACAGTATCAAGCCCTGCACTGTCCTACGGCCGGCCAATGGGTAATTCAGACCTCCGGGCGCTCGCCGCGATCGAAGACGTCTCCTTCGAGGACGTCTCGGGGAGCGTCGTGGCCGTCGACGCGCACAACTGGCTCTATCGCTACCTGACGACGACGGTGCGGTTCACCCGCGACGGCGCGTACACGACCACGGATGGGACCGAAGTCGCGAACCTGATCGGCGTCGTCCAGGGCCTCCCGAAGTTCTTCGAACACGACCTGACGCCGGTGTTCGTCTTCGACGGCGCCGTGACGGACATGAAGGACGACGAGATCCAGGAACGGCGGGAGCAGCGGGAGCAGCGGGAAGAGAAACTCGCGGACGCACGCGAAGCGGGGGACGTGACCGAGGTAGCCAGGCTGGACTCACAGACCCAGCGGCTTACGGACGCGATCCTCCGGACGACGCGGCGGGCGCTCGAACTGCTGGACGTTCCCGTCATCGAGGCCCCGGCCGAGGGAGAGGCACAGGCGGCACACATGGCTCGCCAGGGCGACGTCGACTACGTCGGGACGGAGGACTACGACGCGCTCCTGCTCGGTGCGCCGCTCACGCTCCGCCAGCTCACCAGCAGCGGGGACCCCGAACTGATGGACTTCGAGGCGACCCTGGACGCCCACGCTATCACCTGGGAACAGCTCGTCGACGCCGCCATCCTCATGGGGACGGACTTCAACGCGGGCATCGACGGCGTCGGTCCCAAGACCGCCGTCAAACTCGTGAAAGAACACGGGGACCTCTGGGGAGCGCTGGAGGCCAGAGAGGCCCACGTCGACAACGCCGACCGGATCCGTGACATGTTCCTCACCCCGGCGGTGACGGACGATTACGATCTGGACCTGACGATGAACCCCGACGTCGAGGCGGCGAGGGAGTACGTCACCGGGGAGTGGGAGGTCGACGCAGACGAGGTGGAACGGGGGTTCGAACGAATCGAGGACTCGCTCGTCCAGACCGGCCTCGACGAGTGGACCTGATCCGGGGAAGCTCGAAACGGACCCGCCGACGATTCCAGTCAGCACGACACAACTTGTGATTGCGTATCACCCGTCACGTGGCCTGTGTCGCCGTCTCACGGCAGGTTCGAGACGGAGGGTTTATCCGTTACCCTCCCATCGGAATGTTATGTGAACGCCGCGCCGGGACGCCCCGGCACGGTGCGGAGAAGTCGCCGTGACTTCCTGCCGCGAAGCGAGAGTTCAGCGTGCTCGCCTCAGTGCAAGCACCTGCTCCCGCGAAAGATGAGGATCCCATCCCTGCGGTCCGCCGTACAGGCGGGATCTGATGTGAGCCCTGACAGTTCGGTGACGCCGTCCGTCAGGGCGGCAATCGAACTCGAACGGAGTAGCGGACTTCAACATAAAGCCACTCAGTGCCTGAGTCATCGGGCCGGTTCCGTCGTGTGATTTCTACTATCACAGACGAGCCACAATCGGTGGCTTTATGTTGGGTAGTCCTCTACAATCATATCCGTTCGAAGGATGGCGCCCAGCGGGAATCTGCCCGCGACGCCATCCACCTTAGACGAGAGCTTCTCGTCGATGATGGGATTCGAAAGCTATGAGTATCTCACCCCTGCGGTCCGCCGTACAGATGAGATATGATGCAAGCCCTGACAGTTCGGTGATACCTGGTTCGGTACGACCGACGCGGTGTCGCCGACTGACGACGAGACAACGTATGATAGCGTGTCTCCGCCAGATCCTGACCTTGAGTCAGGAAACCCATTCCGGTTGATCCTGCCGGAGGCCATTGCTATCGGAGTCCGATTTAGCCATGCTAGTTGCACGGGTTCAGACCCGTAGCAGATAGCTCAGTAACACGTGGCCAAACTACCCTACAGATCGTGATAACCTCGGGAAACTGAGGCTAATAACGAATACAGCTCACAGATTTGAATATCGTGAGCTGGAAACGCTACGGCGCTGTAGGATGTGGCTGCGGCCGATTAGGTAGACGGTGGGGTAACGGCCCACCGTGCCGATAATCGGTACAGGTGGTGAGAGCCAGAGCCTGGAGACGGAATCTGAGACAAGATTCCGGGCCCTACGGGGCGCAGCAGGCGCGAAACCTTTACACTGCACGACAGTGCGATAAGGGGACTCCGAGTGCGAGGGCATATAGTCCTCGCTTTTGTCGACCGTAAGGTGGTCGACGAATAAGGACTGGGCAAGACCGGTGCCAGCCGCCGCGGTAATACCGGCAGTCCGAGTGATGGTCGATATTATTGGGCCTAAAGCGTCCGTAGCTGGCCGAGCAAGTCTGTCGGGAAATCCAGTAGCTCAACTACTGGACGTCCGGTGGAAACTGTTCGGCTTGGGACCGGAAGATCCAAGGGGTACGTCCGGGGTAGGAGTGAAATCCTGTAATCCTGGACGGACCACCGATGGCGAAAGCACCTTGGAAGCACGGATCCGACAGTGAGGGACGAAAGCTAGGGTCTCGAACCGGATTAGATACCCGGGTAGTCCTAGCCGTTAACGATGCCCGCTAGGTTTGGCGCAGGCTACGAGCCTGCGCTGTGCCGAAGTGAAGACGTAAGCGGGCCGCCTGGGAAGTACGTCCGCAAGGATGAAACTTAAAGGAATTGGCGGGGGAGCACTACAACCGGAGGAGCCTGCGGTTTAATTGGACTCAACGCCGGACATCTCACCAGCACCGACAACAGTGATGACGGTCAGCTTAACGAGCTTACCCGCGACGCTGTTGAGAGGAGGTGCATGGCCGCCGTCAGCTCGTACCGTGAGGCATCCTGTTAAGTCAGGCAACGAGCGAGACCCGTATCCGTAATTGCCAGCAATACCCTTGTGGTAGTTGGGTACTTTACGGAGACTGCCACGGCTAACGTGGAGGAAGGAGCGGGCAACGGTAGGTCAGCATGCCCCGAATGTGCTGGGCAACACGCGGGCTACAATGGCCGGGACAACGGGTCGCGACGCCGAGAGGCGGAGCTAATCCCTTAAACCCGGTCGTAGTTCGGATTGTGGGCTGAAACTCGCCCACATGAAGCTGGATTCGGTAGTAATCGCGTGTCAGAAGCGCGCGGTGAATCCGTCCCTGCTCCTTGCACACACCGCCCGTCAAAGCACCCGAGTGAGGTCCGGATGAGGCCTGGATTCCCAGGTCGAATCTGGGCTTCGCAAGGGGGCTTAAGTCGTAACAAGGTAGCCGTAGGGGAATCTGCGGCTGGATCACCTCCTAATGACCGGGACCAGGCCGACGCGCCTGGCCCACCTTTACTTCGCCAGCCTTCTGGGCAGGCGATGGTGACACCACGGCCGTACCGGCCGGGCACCGAACTGTCAGGGCTCATGGCGAGTGACGTAAGCCACTGAAGCAATCCGCCGGTGTTCCCGGCGGCGTTGCTGACGGCTTACGTCACTCGGTATGCCTGCAGTTCACCCCTCTTCGAGGGGCGATCGATAGCTCAGTGGAAGAGCACCTCCGTTCGGAGGCGGCCCCGGTTCGATTCCGGGTCGATCACTACCGCGGACGACATCGCGTCGTCACGCGAAACCGATGCACCATCCCGCGAAAGCGCGGTTGGGAAGGGTAAGACCGTCGCTCCCGTTCACCACGGGAGTGTTACGATGACGACCGTGTGTACGTGCAATCCAGACGTCAACTGGATCCGTTTCATCGTGGAACGTGTATCCGACGTATTGTTAGTCACGGTGTTCGTTCACCCGACCACCGTGCAAAGTGGCTACTACGCCACTCGGTGAATGGCTCGGCTCGAGTGCCGACGAAGGACGTGCCAAGCTGCGATAAGCCCGAGGGAGCTGCATGGAAGCGAAGAACTCGGGATGTCCGAATAGGAATCCTCTCCGCAATTGCCTTGCGCAATGGGGAACGCCGGGAATTGAAACATCTCAGTACCGGCAGGAAGAGAAAGCAACTGCGACGTCGTTAGTAACCGCGAGTGAACGCGACACAGCCCAAACTGAAGCCCTCACGGGCGATGTGGTGTTCGGGCTGACTCTCATCACGCGACAGCCGTCGAGAACTCTCCTGGAAGGGAGGACGATACAGGGTGACAGTCCCGTATCGACGACCGGTAACGTGTGCGTCAGTCCCAGAGTATCGGGGGTTGGAATTCCCTCGTGAATACGGCAGGCATCAACCTGCTAAGGCTAAGTACAACTCGAGACCGATAGCGAACAGTAGTGCGAACGAACGCTGAAAAGTATCCTCAGAAGGGAGGTGAAACAGTGCCTGAAATCGAGTGGGTATAGAACGACGGGGCATACAAGGTCCTGTACAAAACGACCCAGATGCGAGTCTGCAGTAGGACGTACAGGAAGCCGATGTCGTGTCGTGCGTTTTGAAAAACGAGCCAGGGAGTGTGTTTGCGAGGCGAGTCTAACCCGATTATCGGGGAAGGCACAGGGAAACCAACATGGCCGCAGCGCTTTGCGCCAGGGCCGCCGTCTTCAAGGGCGGGGAGTCCCGCTGACACGACCCGAAACCGGACGATCTACACGTGGGCAAGGTGAAGCGTGCCGAAAGGCACGTGGAAGCCTGTTAGGGCTGGTGTCTTACAATACCCTCCCGTGACCTTCGTGTAGGGGTGAAAGGCCCATCGAGTCCGGCAACAGCTGGTTCCAACCGAAACATGTCGAAGCATGACGTCCGCCGAGGTAGTTCGTGAGGTAGAGCGACCGATTGGGATGCTTCACTCCGAGAGGAGTGAACTTCCCTGTCGAACTCCGAACTTACGAACGCTGTCGACGCGGGCAGTCCGGTGCGCGGGGTAAGCCTGTGTACCGTAAGGGAGACAACCCAGAGCTAGGTTAAGGTCCCCAAGTGTGGACTAAGTGTGATCGAAGGTGGTCTCGAGCCCTAGACAGCCGGGAGGTGAGCTTAGAAGCAGCTACCCTCTAAGAAAAGCGTAACAGCTTACCGGCCGAGGTTCGAGGCGCCGAAAATGATCGGGACTCAAGTCCACCACCGAGACC